>NZ_LK053000.1:0-723528 GCF_000723845.1 Haloferax prahovense
GAGCCACTAAATCAACGGGGTTAAATGTATCCCCGGCATTCGGATTAATGCGAAGAAGCGCACGGGGGTACTCCCCCCGAAAGCTTCCACCGAACGCCCCGACCCCAAGGTCGTCAGGCGCTCACCGGGATGACACACCTTCCCGGGGGCCGCCACGATACGACGGCCTTAAGTGGTCCAAGGCATTTCGGATGAATGCGAACGACACACCGCGATTGCAGGGCGATTCAACGCGTCCTGCCTCACCGGACCAGAACCCACGGAGGTTCGAAGGGTTTATACCCACGAATCGCCTCGGTTCAGGTCCGAAGGAAATGAGGATTCCGCCCCTGCGGTACGCCGCAAGACGGTATCTGATGTTAGCCCTAGTAGTTCGGTGACATCCGAACGGATGTCATACGAACTCGGACCTTTGAACGGTGATTTGACAGCATATCGCTGCCATTCACCCGCCAAAACCCCGCGACCAGGTTTAAATGGTCGCGACCCATTCCGGTTGATCCTGCCGGAGGTCATTGCTATTGGGGTCCGATTTAGCCATGCTAGTTGCACGAGTTCATACTCGTGGCGAAAAGCTCAGTAACACGTGGCCAAACTACCCTACAGAGAACGATAACCTCGGGAAACTGAGGCTAATAGTTCATACGGGAGTCATGCTGGAATGCCGACTCCCCGAAACGCTCAGGCGCTGTAGGATGTGGCTGCGGCCGATTAGGTAGACGGTGGGGTAACGGCCCACCGTGCCGATAATCGGTACGGGTTGTGAGAGCAAGAGCCCGGAGACGGAATCTGAGACAAGATTCCGGGCCCTACGGGGCGCAGCAGGCGCGAAACCTTTACACTGCACGCAAGTGCGATAAGGGGACCCCAAGTGCGAGGGCATATAGTCCTCGCTTTTCTCGACTGTAAGGCGGTCGAGGAATAAGAGCTGGGCAAGACCGGTGCCAGCCGCCGCGGTAATACCGGCAGCTCAAGTGATGACCGATATTATTGGGCCTAAAGCGTCCGTAGCCGGCCACGAAGGTTCATCGGGAAATCCGCCAGCTCAACTGGCGGGCGTCCGGTGAAAACCACGTGGCTTGGGACCGGAAGGCTCGAGGGGTACGTCCGGGGTAGGAGTGAAATCCCGTAATCCTGGACGGACCACCGATGGCGAAAGCACCTCGAGAAGACGGATCCGACGGTGAGGGACGAAAGCTAGGGTCTCGAACCGGATTAGATACCCGGGTAGTCCTAGCTGTAAACGATGCTCGCTAGGTGTGACACAGGCTACGAGCCTGTGTTGTGCCGTAGGGAAGCCGAGAAGCGAGCCGCCTGGGAAGTACGTCCGCAAGGATGAAACTTAAAGGAATTGGCGGGGGAGCACTACAACCGGAGGAGCCTGCGGTTTAATTGGACTCAACGCCGGACATCTCACCAGCTCCGACTATAGTGATGACGATCAGGTTGATGACCTTATCACGACGCTATAGAGAGGAGGTGCATGGCCGCCGTCAGCTCGTACCGTGAGGCGTCCTGTTAAGTCAGGCAACGAGCGAGACCCGCACTTCTAATTGCCAGCAGCAGTTTCGACTGGCTGGGTACATTAGAAGGACTGCCGCTGCTAAAGCGGAGGAAGGAACGGGCAACGGTAGGTCAGTATGCCCCGAATGAGCTGGGCTACACGCGGGCTACAATGGTCGAGACAATGGGTTGCTATCTCGAAAGAGAACGCTAATCTCCTAAACTCGATCGTAGTTCGGATTGAGGGCTGAAACTCGCCCTCATGAAGCTGGATTCGGTAGTAATCGCATTTCAATAGAGTGCGGTGAATACGTCCCTGCTCCTTGCACACACCGCCCGTCAAAGCACCCGAGTGAGGTCCGGATGAGGCCACCACACGGTGGTCGAATCTGGGCTTCGCAAGGGGGCTTAAGTCGTAACAAGGTAGCCGTAGGGGAATCTGCGGCTGGATCACCTCCTAACGACCGAGACCACCCCGACGGGGTGGCTCACACGCGATCTTCCGAGTTCACTAATGACACCCGTTCGGACACCTTAGAACTACTAGGGCTAACACGGGCCCATAGCTCAGTGGTAGAGTGCCTCCTTTGCAAGGAGGATGCCCAGGGTTCGAATCCCTGTGGGTCCATGGTAAGCAGTACTCCACTCCGAAACGATCGTGCCCCTTAAGTGTGGCAAGACGTTTCGAATGAATGGATACTGACGACAGATGCACCATCCCGCGCAAGCGAGGTTGGGAAGGGTCGAAAATTCGCCTCGGGTCGTCACCGAGGGGATTTGATGAAACCGTGTGTACGTGCAATCCAGGCGTCCACTGGACCCGTTCTCCGGGTCACAGTGACTATATCAACTGGCTACTGTGCCAGCTGGTGGATAGCTCGGCTCGAGAGCCGATGACGGACGTGCCAAGCTGCGATAAGCCTCAGGGACCCGCATGGAGGGAAAGAACTGAGGATCTCCGAATGGGAATCCCCACGCAATTGCCTTGCGCAATGGGGAACGTTCCGAATTGAAACATCTTAGTAGGAACAGGAAAAGAAAGCAATCCGCGATGTCGTTAGTAACGGCGAGTAAACGCGATACAGTCCAAACCGAAGCCTTCGGGCAATGTGGTGTACGGACTACCCATAACGGACCTGGATCTTATGTGAAGTCTCCTGGAACGGAGCGTGATACAGGGTGAAAACCCCGTAACATAAGAACCAGATCCCGGGGTTGTTCCAGAATAGCGGGGGTTGGATATCCCTCGTGAATTTCGCAGGCATCAACTGCGAAGACTAAACACTCCTCGAGACCGATAGCGAACAAGTAGCGTGAGCGAACGCTGAAAAGCACCCCGAAAAGGGCGGTGCAATAGGGCTTGAAATCAGTTGGCGATAGAGCGACGTGGCATACAAGGTCACTCGACGAAAGAACTGGGAGCGATCCCGTAGTATGACTTGAGTGAAGCCGATGTTACGTCGTGCGTTTTGAAAAACGAACCATGGAGTGCATCTGACTGGCGAGTCTAAGGGGTGAACCCCCGGAGGCATAGGGAAACCGATACGGCCGCAGTCTTTGACCAGGGCCACCGTCTTCAAGGGCGGGGAGCCAACCGGATGCGACCCGAAACCAAGTGATCTACGCCGGAGCAGGGCGAAGCGTGGCGAAAGCTGCGTGGAGGCCCGTTAGAGTTGGTGTCCTACAATACCCTCTCGTGACTCTGGTGTAGGGGTGAAAGGCCCATCGAACTTGGCAACAGCTGGTTCCAACCGAAACATGTCGAAGCATGACCTCTGATGAGATAGTTCGTGAGGTAGAGCGACCGATTGGGAATCCGGACTCCGAGAGGAGTTCGCTTCCCTGTCAAACTCCGAACTTACGAACGTCGTAGACTCAGGGAGTCCGGTGTGCGGGGTAAGCTTGTGCACCGTGAGGGAGACAACCCAGAGCCAGGTTAAGGACCCAAAGTGTGGATTAAGTGTGATTGAAGATTGTCTCGAGCCCTAAACAGCCGGGAGGTGAGCTTAGAAGCAGCTACCCTCTAAGAATAGCGTAACAGCTTACCGGCCGAGGTTCGAGGCGTCGAAAATGATCGGGACTCAAATCCACCTCCGAGACCTGGCGGCGTGTCTTATGACACGATTCCGTAGGTTGGCATACTGCATGGGTGGAAGCACGGGTGAGAACTCGTGTGGACCGTGCAGCAACGAAAATCATGGTCTCAGTAGCAGCGAGAGTCGGGTGTGAACCCCGACGGCCTTACGCGCAAGGGTTCCTCGGCACTGTCAATCAGCCGAGGGTTAGTCGATCCTAAGTCTAACCGTAATTCGAATTAGATGAAAGGGAAACTGGTTAATATTCCAGTACCTTCTTGCAACAAACGTCGACGCTTTAGGAAACACCGAGCGGGGCCTTCGCCCCGTCGAATCACCGAAATTCGTGGAAGCCGTAACGGCACGAAGCGAACGAATGGTGAGATAGAGAAATTCGGCGGTACCTAGAGCCCGTGAAAAGACAAGCAAGAAGCTCGTACCGAGATCCGACACAGGTGCGCTGGCAGAGCAAGCCAAGGCCTGTCGGGATCAACCGACGTTAGGGAATTCGGCAAGTTAGTCCCGTAAGTTCGCGATAAGGGATGCCTGCTCTTGACCGAGCAGGTCGCAGTGACTCGGACGCTCCGACTGTCTAGTAACAACATAGGTGACCGCAAATCCGCAAGGACTCGTACGGTCACTGAATCCTGCCCAGTGCGGGTATCTGAACACCTAGTACAATAGGACGAAGGACCCGTCAACGGCGGGGGTAACTATGACCCTCTTAAGGTAGCGTAGTACCTTGCCGCTTCAGTAGCGGCTTGCATGAATGGATCAACGAGAGCGTCACTGTCCCAACGTTGGGCCCGGTGAACAGTACGTTCCAGTGCGGAGTCTGGAGACCCCCAAGGGGAAGCGAAGACCCTATAGAGCTTTACTGCAGGCTGTCGCTGAGACGTGGTCGCTAATGTGCAGCATAGGTAGGAGCCGTTACACAGGTACCCGCGCCAGCGGGCCACCGAGGCAACATTGAAATACTACCCGTTAGTGACTGCGACTCTCACTCCTGGCGGAGGACACCGGTAGCCGGGCAGTTTGACTGGGGCGGTACGCGCTCGAAAAGATATCGAGCGCGCCCAAAGATTTCCTCACGCGAGTCGGAAACTCGTGGAAGAGCGCAAGAGCAAACGGAAGTCTGACAGTGACATTCCCAACGAGTGTCGCTGACGCGAAAGCGTGGTCTAGCGAACCTACGAGGTTCATTCATGGGACCCGTAGATGACAGAAAAGCTACCTTAGGGATAACAGAGTCGTCACCCGCAAGAGCACATATCGACCGGGTGGCTTGCTACCTCGATGTCGGTTCCCTCCATCCTGCCTGTGCAGAAGCAGGCAAGGGTGAGGTTGTTCGCCTATTAAAGGAGGTCGTGAGCTGGGTTTAGACCGTCGTGAGACAGGTCGGCTGCTATCTATTGGGGGTGTTAAGGAACTTGACGTGAACGTTCGTATAGTACGAGAGGAACTACGAATGGGTGCCACTGGTGTACCGGTTGTCCGAGAGGGCAGATGCCGGGCAGCTACGCACCACGGGGTAAGAGCTGAACGCATCTAAGCTCGAAACCTACACGGAAAAGAAGTTCCACTGAGGTCACTCGTAGAAGACGAGTTCGATAGACTCGGGGTGTACGCAACGAGGCAACGAGTTGTTAAGCCCGCGAGCACTAACAGACCAAGCCACATTCATACGCACTGAGACCCGAGAACGGGTCCAGGCGCAAACTGGATTGCACGAACACATTGGTAAGACGGCCCGTCCGATATTGGTATGACAACGGTTCGATTCCGTTGGTCGGCATTAAGGCGGCCAGAGCGGTGAGGTTCCACCCGTACCCATCCCGAACACGGCAGTTAAGCTCACCTGCGTTCTGGTCAGTACTGGAGTGAGCGATCCTCTGGGAAATCCAGTTCGCCGCCCCCACTCATACAGAGCCCACTGGACTTCGGTCCAGTGGGCTTTTTTCATTTATAGCGAGCGGCAATCGCTCGCTCGCACACCGCACAGACAGCGACTGCTCTCTCGGTCGAGACAGCGAAAACGCCCGACTCAGGTCGCACACCGTCAGGCTTAAGCACAAGACAGGGATACCAGTAACTGCGCCAAGGTGGCAGAGTTCGGCCCAACGCATCCGCCTGCAGAGCGGAACCCCCGCCGGTTCAAATCCGGCCCTTGGCTTTTCTCTTCGAACGCAACTCTCGCGAGCGACGCGTCTCGGTATCGAAGCAGCGACTGACGACGCTATCGTACGAGCCGCTGTTCGAGCGCGCTGACCGCGTCGGCGTCGCCCAGTTCGTGTGCGAGTTCGAGGGCGTCAAGTGCAGTCTTCCGCGCTCGAACCCCGGCTTCGACAGAGGAAAAGCACGCTGCAGCGCGTCGTAATTCGGCGAGTGAATCGGAAACGTCTCCGGTCTCACAGAGCGCCGTAGCGTACTGTCGGCGACACCGGCCTTCGAGGGCTGCCGTCGGGGCGGATTCGATTGCAGTTCTGAGCAGGGAAATCCCGTCGTCAGTCTCTCCCGACCGCACGTACACCTCTCCGAGCGTCACGCTCGCGAGCGTCCTCGGCTCGTCGCCGAGTCCGGACGCTCGTTCGTGGGCGCGTTCTGCGACCGTTCGCGCGTCGTCGAGATCGCCGCTGTCCAGGAGGGTTCGAGCGCGGACTGTCTGGAGTTCGGTCCGCTTCGACTCGTTTTCTTCGAGGAGGTCGATGGCGCGTTCGGCGTATTCGATGGCGGTCTCCGGTTCACCGAGTTCAGAGAGCGTTTGGGCGAGACCGTAGTACACGTCCCTTCGAATCCAATCGAACTCCGGGTCCTCGACGTCGTCGAGAAGCGATTCGTAGCGCTCGCGCGCGTCCTCGAGCGCGCCGCGGTCGAACGCTATCTTTCCGAGGTTGTTCGATGTCGACGCGATGCCGATGGAGTCGCCGATTTCGACGCGGATGTCGAGCGCGAGTCGGGCGTATCGCTCCGCTTCGTCGAGCGTCCCGTTTTCGAGTTCGATACGGCTGAGAACGGCGAGGCTCAGCGCTTCCCCCCACGGATACTGAATCTCGCGGCGAATCTGGAGACTCGTACGGGCGTGCGCTGCGGCTGACTCGAACTCTCGGAGCGTTATCTCGACGAGTCCGAGGTTCGCGAGCGTGCTCGCAACTTTCGTATCGTCTTCGAGGTCGCGGCGGAGTCCGAGCGCTCGCTGGTAGTAGACTTTCGCGGCCTCCGGATTGTCGGTCTGTGCCTCGATACCACCTAGTGCGTTCAACACGTCGCTGCGGCCCACCTCGTCGTCGATTCGACTGAATCGTTCGAGGGCCTCCTGTGCGTATTCGCGGGCGGGCTCGAACGAACCGCGGTAGCGTCCGACCTCGGAGAGTCCGGCAAAGCCGTCGGCGCGCGCGCGGACCAGTGCCGTCTCGTCGAGGCGCTCGTCGTCGAGCGACGCGAGCGACTCGAACTCTCGTTTGGCGCGTTCAAGTTCGCCCCCGTTGACGAACATGCGGGCGCGCCACCGACGAACGTCGAGTCGGAGCGTGCCGTCGCAGGCCCGCGGCACGTCGACGTCAGAGTAGTCGGTCTCGGCGTACAGCTCGGAGAGCGTCGGCGTGTTGACGCCGAGTTCGAACACGCTACGGACGAGTCGTTCTCCCCACGTCGCGGGGTCGCTCTCGATAGTGCGAACGATATCGGCGGTGCCGCCGAACACCGATTGGACGGTCCGGCGCGCGTCGCCGTCGTCGACGAGCGAGCAGAGCGCGTCGAGACATCGCTCGAACCGGCGGCGGGCGCGACGCTCGGATTCGAGGTCGAGCAGCCGCTGGAGGAAACGAGCGGACCACGTCTCGTGGACCGCGCGAACCCGCTCGCCGTCGGACTCGTCGTCGCCGAACGCGGAGTAGAGGACGGTCCGTTCGAGCGCGTCGAGCGCTTCTTCGACGACCGATTCGTCGCGCTTCGACTCGGTGAGCGCGTACGCGAGCGGCGGCGAGACGCCGATGCCCGAGGCGTTCAGGAGATTCACGAGAACGCCGACGTCGATGCCGAGTCGCTCGTCGACGCGTTCGAGGTCGGCGTAGACGGAATCGATGTCGTCGAGGAGGCTCGTCGGGGCGGCGTTCCCTCCGGCTGCCGGCTCGGCGTGCCGGGCGAGTCGATGCAAAAAGAGATACATCTCTCCTGGTTCGAGGTCTCCGCCCTCGTTCGGGGTGAGTTCCTCGGGGTCGATATCGACGTTCGTTCCGACGGTCGCCTCGAAGTGCTCGACAAGTCTGGCCCGCTCGCGGGCGTCGACGACGGGAACGGGGACCACGTCTATCGATTGTCTCCGGTGGAATTCGAGGCGAGCGGTGCCGCGGAGCGAGTCGTCGCGCCACTCGCTTTCCCGACTGTCGAGGAGGAACGTCACGCGGTCGTCGTCGTCGAACTCGCGGACGAGTTCGAAGATGCTGTTCGCCTCGGTCCGGGTCGCGTCCTCGACGACGACGAGGACGTGCCCGCTGGCTTCGGCGAGGTACGACCCGAGGTGCGCCGCGGAGGTAAACGGGTCGTGCTGGCCGGACTTCCGGTAGAGGACGGTACCCTGCTCGTGGTCGTACCACCGGCACGCGACGGACATACAGACCGTGCTCTTTCCCGCGCCGGGCGGACCCGTCACGACGTGGTCGGTACCCGAGCGGAGACGGGAGAACAGGTCGTCAGTCACGTTCTCGCGTCCGTCTTCGGTCGGGCGTTCGCGGTCGAGCGCGTAACCGGCGCGGACCTCGCCGAGGTCGAAACCGGCGCGCCAACACGCCAGCGGCGGCGAGACGCCGACGCGGTCGAAGTACGCCGGAGCGAGTCGGGCGAACCCTTGCGACCGCAGCACCGTGGAGAGCGCCGGGCCGCGAATCGCTGCACTCCCACCGCGGTCGTCAGTTACGCTCCGGGGACCAGCCGTCGTCGCTTTACCGTCCGCATCGCCCGCTTTGGCGTCCGCGATGTCGGCTTCGGTTTCGGGAGCATCGCCGTCGGCGTTTCCGTTGAGGTCGAACGGGCTCGCGGCTTCCCAAATCGACTGCACGCGGCTCCGGGCCCACGCCACGGCGCGCTCGCTCGTATTCTCGATGACGCAGCGGGCGCGCGCGTCGTCGTCGTAGGCGACCACCATCGCGTGGGGCGTCCCGTCGAGCGTCGTCTGCGCGATGGCGAACGGGGGAACCTCGCCGACCCGAAGCTCGCAGTCCGGGACGGTCTGTACGGTTTCGAGAAACGCCGGGTACGCCCGCCAGATAGCGGTGACGACGGAGTCGGGCGCGACGAACCGACAGGAGTGCCCGTCGACGAGCCAGGTCGTACACCGGTCGACGAACGTCTGACTCGGCAGGTACGGGAGGACGAACGTCCCGTTGGTCGTCGCTTTGAGCCTGTTTCCGAGCGCATCGAACGGGTGTGAGACGCGCGGGTCGGTCCGCAGTTCGTCGGCCCCGACGACGGCCTCGACCGGAAGCGGGTAGTCGGCGGCCGCTCCGGCGACGAACGAGTCGAGTTCGAGCACGTCGGCGGCGGCGTCGCGGGTGGAACGAAACAGGGAGATGAACTGTCCGCCCTTCAGCGACGTGGTGTAGTCGCCGTCGTCGACGACGAACCCCGCGGCGGTCAGGTCGCGTATCGCGCGGTCGACCGTCGAGCGGGAGTACGGCAGCGCCTCGGTCAAGTCTCGCTTGTCGAGGCGCGTACCGTCCAGCGCGTTGAGGAAGTCGAACCGATCGGCGGCGAGTTCCAACTGTTCTGTGACGAGGTCGTCGTCGCGCGTCACGACCAACTCCCGGTTCGGCTCCGTCGAACGACTGGTCGGTATCTCATTGGCGGGAGGTTCGGCCAATAGTTTCAAAAACCCTTGTCAATCCACAGCTTCGACTGTTCGTCTGCACCGTCGTATTGGGGGCGGGAGTCGCCGCCGGCAGTCGCGCGACGCGGTGACACGCTCCGAGGAAAAGTAATCGTTATACGCCGCGTGGCCCATGCCGAAACCATGCAACGACGCGCCGCGGTCATCTCCGTCGTGTTCTTCCTGGTCATCGGTGCCGGTGCATACTCACTTATCGCGACTGCATCGACGCCGTCGGTCAGTTTCGAGAACCCCGAGTACTCGCTGGCACAGGGGGACGAGTTCTCCATCCCCGATAGCGACCAGGCGTACACAGTGTCGTCGATAACCGAAGAGGAGGAGTCGGGCGGTCACGGTGGTGGCACCACGCTGGTCCGCTCTGGTGAACTCACCTACGTGAACGACTCCGCTCGCTTCACCGAGACGTGGGACAACGAGAGCACCGTCACGCTCGACGGCACGGACTACCGTGTCGAAATCGCCAACGTCTCCGACCCCACCGAGGCGACGCTGGTCGAACTGTACAACGAGACCGCAATCCTCCAAGCCGACTCGAACGCCGACAACGAGACCGTCACCCGTGACGGCGAGCGCTACGTCGTCGTCAACGATTCGACGCTCGTCTCGGTCGACGAGTACTTCCCGGCGAACGAGACGCGCACCGTCGCCGAAGGTGACTCCTTCGACTACAACAACCAGTCCGTCACCGTCGACGCGGTCGAGACCTCCGGCGTGACCCTCGAGTGGTTCGCGTCCGAGGAGAACACCGTCACCGTCGAAAACGAGGCGAATCTGACCCTCTCGGGACAGCAGTACCTCGCGTACTTCCCGGACGGCGAGACGCTCGTCCTGACGCAGAACTACGACAGCTACCAGGCACAACTGTCCGAAATCGACAGCTTCCACGAGACCGAAAACGGCCTCTGGGGCATCGCCATCGTCTCGTTCACCACGGTCATTCTCCTCATCGGCATGGCGTTCCTCCCGTCGCGGTACTGAACGCCCCGTCCGTCACCGTTTTTCGCGCGCTCCGACCGCCCCGAGCCACGCGGCTCCGGCACCGATGACGACCGCCGACAGCGACCCGACTATCTGGAGCGCGGCGACCGCGACGACCGACCCGCCGGCCGCGTAGCGCCACGGGGCGCTCGCGAGCGTTCCGAGGCCGACGAGAACGAGGAACGCGCCGACGGCGACCAAGAGCCACGGCTCCGTCCGCGCGGGGGTTCGAGTGGACATACCCTGAGAGAATCGCCGCGCGAGGACAAAAGCGAGACGGCGAAACGGACTACCGCCGGAGGAAGTCGAGGAAGCGGTAGTCGTGGTCCGGCGTGTAGGCCCGGAATAGGAGACTGTTCGTGAGGACGGACACTGACGACAGCGCCATCGCGCCCGCGGCGAACACTGGCTGGAGGAGGCCGAGCGACGCGAGCGGAATCATCGCGGTGTTGTAGCCGAGCGCCCAGAACAGGTTCTGTTTGATTTTCGCGAGCGTCCCGGCGGAGATGCGGATGGCCTTCACCACGTCGAGCGGGTCGTCGCGCATGAGCGTCACGTCGGCCGCCTCGATGGCGACGTCGGTTCCCGAGCCGAGCGCCGTGCCGACGTACGCGGCGGCGAGCGCGGGCGCGTCGTTGACGCCGTCGCCGACCATCATGACTCTCGTTCCGTCGGCCTGCAGGGACTCGACGGCGTCGGCCTTGTCCTCGGGGAGGACGCCGGCGCTGACGTTCTCGGGGTCGATGCCGACCTGTTCGGCGACGGCGCGGGCGGTCCGCTCGTTGTCGCCGGTAATCATGTGGACGGTCGCGCCACGGTCGCGGAGCGCGGCGACGGCCTCCGCGGCCGACTCCTTGATTTCGTCCGCGTCGGCGACGACGCCCGCGAGGTCGCCGTCGACCGCGACGAGCATCGCGGTCTTCCCCTCGCGTTCGAGGTCCTGGAGCGCGTCCTCGGCGGGGGCGGGGTCGACACCCGCGTCCGAGAGGAATTTGCGGTTACCGACGAGGACGGTTTTCCCGTCGACGGTCGCGCGAATCCCGTGACCGGGGACGTTCTCGAAGTCCTCCGGGTCGGCGAGGTCGAGGCCGCGGCCTTCCGCGCCGGCGACGATGGCGCGGGCCAGCGGGTGTTCGCTGTTGCGCTCGGCCGAGGCGGCGTACCGGAGCACCGCGTCCTCGTCGAGCGTCTCGTCGTCGGCGGTGACGACGCCGGAGCCGTCGGCGGCGGGGCCGACGGCGACCACGTCGGTCAGCGTCATCTCGCCTTTGGTGAGCGTGCCGGTCTTGTCGAAGACGACCGTCTCCACGTCTTTGACGCGTTCGAGCACGTCGCCGCCCTTGAACAGGACGCCGTTTCGCGCGCCGATTGCCGTCCCGACCATCGTCGCGGCCGGGGTGGCGAGGCCGAGCGCGCAGGGGCAGGCGATGAGCACGGCCGACGCGAAGACGACGACGGCGAACTCGAACGTCGAGACCGCGCCGCCCGCGGCGACGGGGCCGCCCGCGACGAGCCCCCAGACCGGGAGCGACCGGATGAAGCCCGCGAGCGCCTCGGGGAAGAGGAACCAGACGACGCCCCACAGGAGGGCGTTGGCGATGACCGCGGGCACGAAGTACGCCGAGATGCGGTCGGCGAGGTTCTGAATCTCGGGTTGGCGGCCCTGCGCCTCCTTGACGAGCGAGACGATCTGCTGGATTGCGGTCTCGGAACCGACCTTGGTCGCCTCGACCACGAGGACGCCGTTTTGGTTCACCGTCGAGCCGACGACCTCGTCGCCTTCGGCCTTCGAGACGGGGACGGACTCGCCGGTGACCATGGACTCGTCGACCGCGGAGTCGCCGTCGACGACGACGCCGTCGGTCGGAATCTTCTCGCCGGGACGGACCTTCATGCGGTCACCGACCTCGACCTCGTCGAGGGGGACCTCGCGTTCGGTCCCGTCGTCGTCGACGAGCGTCGCGGTGTCGGCTTCGAGTTCGAGGAGCGTTCGGAGCGCCTCCGACGCCTGTCCCTTCGAGCGGGCTTCGAGATAGTTCCCGAGCGTGATGAACACCAAGATGAGCGCGGCGGTGTCGAAGTAGAGGCTGCCGGCGAGGAGGCCGACGAGGACGGCGACGGAGTAGAGGTACGCCGTCGAAGACCCCATGGCGATGAGCACGTCCATGTTGGCGGTGCGGTTCCGGACGAGCGCCGTGTAGGAGTTCTCGTAGAACTCGCGGCCGAGGTAGACCTGCACCGGCGTGGCGAACGCGAAGCCGACCCAGCCCATGGGGACGCCCGTGCCGGGAATCGTCTCGGGGAGGCCGCCGCCGAACAGTTCGACCGCGAGCATCCCGAGGAGCGGCAGCGACAGCGCCGCGCCGAACAACGTCAGGCGCTTCTGTCGGCGAATCTCCTCGTTGCGGGCGGCGTCGCGGGCGTCTTCCGCACCCTCCTCGTCGCCGGCGTCTTCGCGGACGGGCGTGTAGCCGGCCGCTTCGACCGCCCGGTACATGTCGTCGAGGCTCGCGTCGGCGGGGTTGTAGGTGACGTGCGCCTCGTCGGTGGCGAAGTTGACCTCGGCGGCGACGACGCCCGGAACCGACTCCAGCGACTTCCGGTTCGCGTCGGCGCAGTTCGCACAGCTCATCCCGGTGATGCCGATGGTCCGGGTCTCCGAGAGCGCCTCGTAGCCGGCGTCCTCGACGGCGTCGTATATCTCGCCGAGCGATACCTCCTCGGGGTCGTACTCCACGGAACCCTCGTCGGTGGCGAAGTTGACGCTGGCGCTCGCCACGCCGTCGAGCGACTCCAACGCCTCGCCGACGGTGCGCGAGCAGTTCGCGCAACTCATTCCGCGGATGTCTAAGTGGGCCGTTCGGCTACTCATCTCATCTATACGTACGTGCCCCTCTCTTACCTCGATTGTCCCTTCAGAACCGAGCGTCATCGAGGGGCCGAACTTTGGATTCGAAACCGCTGGCTTCGAGGCTCAGTCGCCGCTCACGCCACCCACTCGTCGCCCGCCCGGTCAATCATCGTTCGCGCCGGCTTCGAGGCGGTCGTACCGGTCTTCGAACCGGCCGAGACAGGACGAACAGCAGAAGTGGTAGAGCGTCCCGCCGATGCGGGCGCTCTCGCCCTCGCTCGTCACCGTGTTGCCGCACTCGGCGCACTCGAGGGCGAAGCCGGTTCCGTTGACCGTCGGCGTCCACTCGGCGGATTCCACGAGGCTCACCTCGTAGTCGCGGACCCGCGAGAGGTCCACGAGCTCGTCCAACTGGGCGCGGACGGAGTCCCCGTCGAGCCGGGCGTGGACGGTCACTTCGCCGTCCGCCGCGACGAACAGGTGGTGGACCGGGTCTGCCGCTCGGAGGGCGTCGCGGACCTCGTCGACGAACTCCGGGCGGACGGTGAGTCTGACGAGTACGGGCGTCCCCCCCGAGAGCGTCGACTGGTCGAGGTCGACGGTGAATCGGCGAATGATGCCCTCCTCGCGGAGGCGGTCGATACGGTCGGAGACCGCCGGCGCGGAGAGGCCGACTTCGGCGGAGATGTCGCTGAAGGGTCGGCGGGCGTCTTCGGCGAGGAGTTCGAGGATGTGGAGGTCTGTTTCGTCGAGCGCGCGCATGCGACTCAGTTGGTACCACGATGTCATAGGTGTTCCTCGCGTTTGGCTTTCGAATCGAAAGTTAACGTCGGGAGTTTGTCGACCCGACGAAAGGGAAATCCACTAAATCGGGAAGCTCCTATCTCGAACCGCATGTCGACCACGCTCACCGTCACCGGGATGACCTGCGAACACTGCGAACAGCGCGTCGCCGACGCCCTCGCCGGCGTCGACGGCGTCGAGGACGCGACCGCCGACCGCGAGGCGGAGCGGGCGACCGTCGAGGGCGACGCCGACACCGACGCCCTCGTCGCGGCCGTCGAAGAGGCGGGCTACGACGCGAGCGCCTGAATCCGAGACGCGCCCGACCCGGACGGCGGGGAGAACTGGGTGTCACGACTGGGGGTACCGGTTCGATGCGCCGACCTGAACGGTTTTCACCGGCGACCCGCTACCCCCGACCATGCACGCGCGGTCGTGGGCGGCCGTCCTGTTCGCGCTCGTCATCGGACTCCTCCTCGCGCTCGGCGTCGTCCGACTCGCCGCCGGCGACACCGGCGACTTCGCGCGGAACGCCGGCATCGCCGCCCTTCTGACGGTTTTCGCCGTCGCGCTGGTCAGAGACTGGGCGTCGAACGCGGAGTGAGGGTCGGCGACCGGGAGCCTCGCCCGGCCGATTCCACGGGAATTTATCAACAGATTGTCTTTCACTTCGGGGGCAGGCGGTTACAAGAGGCCGCGGTCCCAATCCCGCCTGTGTCTCCACCGAGCGACGACGACTTTCGCACGCACTCTCCGACGGCCCCGATAGACGATACGCCGACCGTCTCGTGTTCGCGGTGCGGCGAGGAGTGGGACCTCTCGTACGAACTGGACGAGCTACAGCTCGGCAACCAGTCGGTCGAGCAGTTCGCGCTCGACCACCGTCGCCACACCGGACACTTCCCGGACGACGTCTCGCCGTGGGTCGTTAGCTGCCGACAGTGTCCCGACGGCGAGCAGTTCCTCTCCGAGGCCAGCGCCCGTCGATGGGCCCGCACCCACGCCCGCCACACGCGACACGAGGTGGCGATGGACCACGCCGACGACGACGGGGTCGTCATCACGCCCGAGTGAGTCGGGGGGCCGGGTCAGTCTCGCCCGACGACGGCGGCCGTCGGCCGCGTGACCGGTGGAACCCACGACACCGCGTCGAGACGTATCTTCGCGTCCGCGCCCGCCGAGGGTACCGGTTCGAATCGACGTGGACGGCCCGCCGATTCCCAGTTTCCGAGGATTCGAAAATCGGTCCGGGTTTATAATCTCCCGGCGGCCCACGCTTCACATGTGAGGTGACAGACGATGGCCGCAACCGGCGAAATCGAGATGCTGGGGAACCGGATGGAGTTCGACTACGCCGAGGGCGTCACCGGCTACGTCCTCGTGTTCGCCCGACTGGTCACGGGGTATTGGTTCCTCCACGCGGGGGTGACGAAGTACCTCGCCGCCGAGCCGTTTAACGCGGGCGGCTGGCTCGTGAACGGCACCACCGGCGCGCCCGGCCCGGTCCACGCGTTCCTCGCGTGGGTCGGCCAGACGCCGTGGATGCTCGAGTTCACGAACTTCATGGTCCCGCTGGGCGAGACGCTCATCGGGTTCGCGCTCATCACCGGGGCTGCCGTCCGACTCGCCGCCGCCGGGGGGACGTTCCTCATGACGTTCTTCTACCTCGGCAACGCCGACTGGGGACACGGGCTGGTCAACGGCGACCTGCTGGGGCTCGTGCTGTTCCTCGTCGTCGGCGCGCTCGCGGCGGGCCGCATCCTCGGCCTCGACGCGTACCTCGAGGAGATAGAGTTCGTCCGGCAGCGACCGAAGCTCCGGTACCTCCTCGGCTGAGGGGATTTCGGCCACGCTGGGCCGCGTTCGTCCGGCAGTCTGCCGGCCTTTCTCTCGGACGTCGTTACCGCTGATTCGCGTGCGCCAGCCGCTTTGCGGGCCGTTCTCCGCGTGTCGGTGGATTTAGGAGTCCCTAAAATCCGAAAGTGGTTTATTGTATTAGGGACGCCTAAAACGTATGAACGAAGACGGAGCCGGCTTCGACCACGCGTTTCGACGGGCTGTTCTCACGGGGGCGGTCTGAGCCGTGACCGACCAAGGCACCGAACCCGACTCGACGGACGTGGTCGTCGTCGGCGGCGGTCCCTCGGGGTGCGCCGCGGCCGTCTTCACCGCGCGATACGGCCTCGATACCGTCGTTTTCGACCGGGGCAACGCCGCCTTCCGCCGGTGTGCGTACCTCGAAAACTACCTCGGCTTCCCCGCTGGTATCGGCGTCGACACCTTCACCGCGCTCATGCACGAACACGTCGCGGAGGTCGGCGCGGACTACGTCGCGGACATGGTCGTCTCGGTCGAGCGACCGGGCGACGATGCGGGTGGAAACGCGAGTGACGCCGACGAGAACGCGGACGCGAGCGAGACCAAGTCGAGCGTGTTCGACGCCGACGCCCGGCGCTTCGTCGTCCGTACGCAGGACGGCCGCCGGGTCGAAGCCGACTACGTCGTCGCCGCCGCGTGGTACGACGGCGACTACCTCCGCGGCCTCGACGACGAGGACGCGATGTTCGAGGAACACGACCACCACGGCGAGGTCCACGAGCACTTCGATTCCGACTACGCCGACGACGACGGGCGGACCCCGGTCGAGGGGCTGTACGTCGCCGCCCCGTCGGGCGAGCGGAACGCGCAGGTCGGTATCGCCGCCGGACAGGGCGGCCACGTCGCCCGGTGTCTCATCGAGGACCGCCGGCGCGAACGCGGCTTCCCCGGCGACCTCGCGGCCCACTACGACTGGCTCCGCGCCGACACCGAGTTCCAGGGCGAGTGGGGCGACCGCGACCGCTGGCGCGAGTGGTTCGAAAGCGAGGTCCCGGACGACGCCGACCTCGACGACGAGCGCCTCGCGGAACTCCGCGAGTCCTACATCGACCGGGCGTTCGACACCCGCCGGACCGACCACGAGGTCGAGACCGCCGAACCCCGCGGCATCCGTCGACTCGTCGAGGCGATCGGCACCGAACGCGTCCTCGACGCGCTCCCTGACGAGGCGCTCGCGGACTCCCTCGACGGACGCGAACTCGGAGGTGCCGAGCAGTGAGCGGGACGACGTCGACAGAACAGTCCTCGGGGTCGGTGCTGAACCGGCTGTTCGGCTGGATAGACGGCTCGCTCGTGTCGCTTTGTCTCGCCAGCCTCGTGGTCGTCGTGGCCGGCGGCCTCGTGCAGGTCAGCTTCGGCGCGTTCTCGATGACCATCGGCGAGGCGTGGCGCGCCGTCTTCGACCCCGCGGTCATCTTCGACCCGCAGGTCTGGCAGGTGTTCCTCCTCGGCGGCGAACTCCCAGACCTCAGTCGGCGGACGCTCATCGTCTGGAACATCCGGCTCCCGCGGGTGTTCGTCGCCGCTCTCGTCGGCGCGAACCTCGCAATCTCGGGCGCGATTTTCCAGGCGGTCACCCGGAACGAACTGGCCAGCCCGTTCATCCTCGGCGTCTCGTCGGGGGCCGGACTGCTCATCCTCCTCACGCTCGTCGTCTTCTCGGGGCTCGCGGCGTACCTCCCGCTTCTGGCGGCGCTCGGCGGGATGTTCGCGTTCGTCCTCGTCTACCTCATCGCGTGGAAGAACGGCACCTCGCCGGTCAGGCTCGTCCTCGCGGGCGTCATCGTCGGCACCGTCTTCCAGAGCCTCCAGACGGGGCTGTTCTTCTTCGTCGACGACATCGGCGTCGTCCAGTCCGCCATCGCGTGGACGACCGGCTCGCTCACCGGAACCGACTGGGAGCAGGTTCGCATGGCCCTCCCGTGGTCGATTATCGCTATCGGCCTCGCGCTCGGGAGCTCCCGACAGCTCAACGTCCTGCTTCTGGGCGAACAGACCGCCCGCTCGCTCGGGATGTCCATCGAGAAGGTCCGATTCGCCCTCTCGGGCGTCGCGGTCCTCGCGGCCGCGGCGAGCATCGCCGTCGCCGGCATCGTCGGCTTCGTCGGACTCGTCGTCCCGCACTTGGTCCGGAACGTGGTCGGCAGCGACTACAAGCGCCTCGTCGTCGGCTGTCTGTTCGCCGGCCCGGCACTGATGGTCGCCGCCGACGTGGGCGCGCGCCTCGCGCTCAACCCGATTCAGCTCCCGGTCGGGGTCGTCACGGGCCTCGTCGGCGGGCCGTACTTCCTCTACCTCATGCGCAAACAGCAGAACATCGGTGAAGTGTGATGTCCGAACAGCAATCAGGAGACTCCCAACAGATGGTACAACACGGCGAAACGGACGCGACCACGGACGGACGCGCGAGCGTCGAAGACGGCTCGACACGCGAGAGCGCGCTCACCGGTGACGCACTCGAACTGTCGTATCCGACGAGCGAGGAGCCGGTCGTCGAGTGTGACCGAATCGACATCCCGCGCGGCGAAATCACGGCGCTCGTCGGACCGAACGGCTCCGGCAAGAGCACGCTCCTGAAGTCGCTCGCCAAACAGCTCTCGCCCGACACCGGGAACGTCTATCTCGACGGGAAGTCCATCACCGAGTACGACGACAAGGCGTTCGCGCGCGAGCTGGGACTGCTCTCTCAGCAACACGACTCGCCCACGTCGCTCACCGTCGAGGACCTCGTCTACCACGGCCGGTACCCCCACCGGAGCTTCTTCGAGCAGGTCAGCGACGACGACCACGACGCGGTCGAACGCGCCATCGACCTCGCGGGCGTCGAGCACATCCGCGACAAGCAAATCGGCAACCTCTCGGGCGGACAGAGTCAACTGGCGTGGATTGCGATGGTGCTCGCACAGGACACCGACGTGCTCCTCCTCGACGAGCCGACGACGTACCTCGACTTGCACCACCAGCTCCGCGTGCTGGAGACGGTCCGCCAACTCAACGAGGAACGCGGCGTCACGGTCGCGGTCGTCCTCCACGACATCGCGCAGGCGGCGCGCTTCGCCGACTACCTCGTCGCCATGCAGGACGGCGAACTGTACGACTGGGGCCCGCCGCGCGAGGTCGTCACCGAGGAACTCCTCGCCGACGTGTTCCGCGTCGAGGCCGCGGTCAACTACACGCCCGACCCGGAAATCGTCCCCAAGCACTCGCTGTAGCGGCTCGGCGCTCCTTCTCGACGCTCACTTCCGTTCCCGTTCCGTTCTATCGCCCCGTCACAGCTGCTCCGACCGGCCGCGACCGTCTACTGGACGGCGACGATTTCGATGTCGAAGACGAGCGTCTTCCCCGCGAGTTCGTGGTTGAAGTCAACCTCGACGGCGTCGTCGCGGACGGCGGTGACGTCGCCGTGGAGCCCGTTTTCGGCGTGGACGTGCAGGCCGACCTCGGGCGTCTCGCCGACCATCCCCTCGAACGTCTCGGGGTCGTAGGTCCGAATCCGGTCGGGATCGAACTCGCCGTAGGCGTCTTCCGGCGGGACCGTCACGGAGGCCTCCTCGCCGGCCGACATCCCGACGACGGCCTCGTCGAGCCCCGGAATAATCTGCCCCGCGCCGACGACGAACGTCTGGGGGGCGTAGTCGTCGCGGTCCTTCTCCTGGGCCTCGTACAGGCCGTGTTCGACCGCGACCTCGTACCGCGAGGTGTTGAAGACGGTCCCGTCTTCGAAGCGTCCGACGTACGCGAGCGCGACTCGGTCTCCCGACTCGATTGCCATAGCGGGGCTCGGCGGAGGACGCGCATAAAAGTCGTCATCGAGGCATCCCGCCGGGGGTTTACTGCGAGGCGTGCGTCCGAAGCGCCGGCGGCCTGTTGCTGTCGGCTGTCGTCGCCATCCCAGCTACGGTCCCGTTTTCGACGCCCTCGACCCACGCCGGGGGCGTCACAGTCGTCTCGCCGACGCGGCCGTAGGTCCACTCGAAGCGCACCCAGTAGAACCCCTCGTCGGAGACGAGCGCGTAGGTCGCCGTCGCGTCGGCGACGAACCCCTGCTCGTCCACGTGAGCGACGAACTGGTAGTCCTGGACCGGTTCGACGCCGCCGATGGCCGGACGTTGACTCCCCTCGATTCGGTAGTACGTGACGTTCTCGTCGGTCACTTTCCCGGTCACGTTCGTCGCCCGCGTGTCGAGGTACTGGCGGACGAGCCCGCGGTTCAACCCCCGTGGCTCGAACTGCACCGGCGGCGCGGTGGTGTTGCCGTCGACCCGCCGGGTCCGCTCGACCCCGTCTTCGGTCTCGGCGACGTACCACGCGTCCCCGTCGTAGTAGACCGTCTCCAGTCGGGTCCGCTCGCGGCCCGACTCGACGGTTTCGGCGATAACGTACCGCTCTCCGGCGACGGCGATGTCGGTGTCGTACTGTCTCCGCGTCGAGTTCGGGCCCGCGCCCTCGGGTCGGTAGATGTCGACCCACAGCGTGTAGGACTCGTCGGCCAGCGCGCGCTCGTGGGCCGCGCTGAGAGCGGTCAGGTTCTCGATGCCGTCCGGCCCGACACCCGGTACGCGCTCCAACTCGCCGGGTTCGATGGGTTCGACCGGCCCGGGGCGCTGGCCGCTCCCGAGTCCCGGCGCGCCGGCGTTCCGCGGTTCCGACCCGGAGGCGGTCTCGGTCGCCGCGGTTTCCGACGGTTCCTCCGCCGCCGCGTCGTCGCGCTCGGGCGTGGCCGTCGGCGGTCCCGACTCACCGGCCCCGCCCGTCCCGACTCCGGCGGACTGCATCGACCCATCGAGCGGCGAGGGAACGAGGTCGAGGGCGACAGCCGCCCCGCTCACGACGGCGACGACGACGAAGAGCGCAGTGATTCCCCGGGCGGCGTCGCGGCCGACCGCGGCGGTTCGGTCCCCGAGCCGTCGGACCCTCCGCCGGGCGCGCATCCGGAGCGGCGGCCGGAGGTCGTCGAGCGACGCGCCGAACTGGCGGCGACAGACCGCATCGGCGTCCTGCCGGTCGATGGCGTACAGGAGTGCCTCGGCGATGTCACCGGCGTCGAGGTGTCTCACGCCGACCGTGTCTCGCTCGGCCGCCGCCGACGCTCTCGACCGACGGCCGAAGACGGGTCGAATCCGAACCGACCGGCCGCGGCGCTCGGCGCGGACGACCCCCGCCTCGACGCGCGTCTCGAAGCCGCGGGCGGCCCAGAGGTCGGAAACGAAGGCCAGTCGCGCCCGTGTCGGGAGGCGTTCGAGGCGGGCGACGACCGTCCGGTACCGGTCTGCTCGCTGGTCGGCGTTCATCTGGTGCTTCTCTAGATAGAGGGGGCCGACGGTGATAGGCACTTCTGCGGGTCCGGGGTTCGCGACGGTCTCCGCCGGTCGAGTTCCCGGCTCAGACGACCCCGTCGAGGAGCGATTCGAGGACGGGCGCGACGCCGAGCACGTCGAAGACGACGAGCAGGTAGTAGGCGCTGACGACGAGCATGACCGCGCCGGTGACGCGGTTGATGGCGGTGGTGTGTCGGGCGAACCACCGGGTCGCCCGTCGGCTGTACCGCTCCGAGACGAGGGCGAAGGCGAGAAGCGGCGCGCCGATGCCGAGGCCGAACGCGAGGAACCCGAGGAGGCTCTCGGCGGCGGTGTCGAACAGCACGGGGACGCGCGCGAAGAACAGGGCGATGAAGCCGGGGTTGCAGGGCAGGACGATTGCGCCGAAGAAAAAGCCGTAGGCGAACGCCGACAGCGCCGGGTGGCGCGTCTCCGGCGGCTCGACCGTGGGGAGCCGCGCGAACACCTTCGCGTCGAAGAGGAGCGCGAGGCTCACGACGAAGAGGACGCCGAAGGCCGCCGGCGAGACGACCTCGACGACCGCCGTGAGCGACAGTTCGAGGAGGAACGAGAACACGACGCCGACGACGAGCATGAACGATACCGCGCCGGCGGTGACGAGGCCGCCGAGGACGGCTATCGGGAGGCCACCGTCTCCGTCTCTGTCTCCGTCCTCACCCTCGCCTCCGTTCCCGTCGCCGCGGCCTCTCGAACCGCGTCCGTCGGCGGTCCCGCCGGCTGGTGACGGCGACTCCGCGTTCGCCCGCGAACTCTGCCGCGCGAGGTACGCGAGGAAGCCGGGATACAGCGGGAGGGCGCAGGCCGCGGTGAGCGGGGTGCCGACGCCGAGGACGAACAGTTCGAACAGCCGTGGCGCGAGGTCGGTCAGCACTCGTCGACCCGCTCGCGGAGGAACGCGGTCGTCTTGTGACCGTCCTTGAGCCGCGTCGCGCTCCCGTCGGGACAGAGCCGGACCATCGGCACAACCGGGGCGCTCGCCATCGACGAGCCGAACTCGGCGGTGAGGGTCTTCGTGACCGGTTCGGGCGAGACGGCGTAGCGCCAGTCGAAGCCGTGGTCCTCCGCGTGTTTCCTGACCTTCTCGGCGTCCTCGTTGGGGTCGATGTCGAGCGCGACCGTCAGCACGTCGTCGCCGACGGCCTCGTGAAACTCGACCAACTCGCGCTGTTGGCGCAGGCAGTTCGAACACCACACCGCGAACGTCTCCAGGAGAATCGGTCGGTCGAGGAGTCCCTCGATAGTGAACGTCTCGCCGGTGCGAACGTCAGTGAGTTCGGTCGTCCGCCACGCGCCCTCGTCGGTCGACGCTCCGGTCGACCCGTCCCCCGTCGTCGTCGCGTCACCCCCGGCGTCGACAGTTCCGCCGCCGCTTCCGCCGAGGCAACCAGCCAGCCCGACCGTTCCCGCCACGGCGCCCGCGCCCGCGAGCCGAAGGACGTCTCTCCGCGTCGGCGTTCCTTTCATATCGTTGTAGGGTCGCTATCGGAGCTTAATTCGGCCGCGTTGGGGCGCGGGTGACGCACAACCCCGAGGTCGCGCCGGGGCGCACGTCGGACGGGCCAGCCGCCGGTCTCCGGTCAGTCGCCCGCGCTCATCTTCCGGGCGTGCTGCGGGGGGAGCCGAAGTTCGTCGAGGCCGGGGAGGTGTTCGATGTTGTAGACGACCTGTAGGTCGTCGGTCACCGGGAGGCTGATACACGACAGCCGGACGCCCTGTTCCAGCATCTCCTCCGAGAGGATGTGGTTCGAGGGCATCTTCACGTCGCCTTCGACGACCGCCACCGCGCAGTTCGCGCAGGCACCGCCGCGACAGGCGAAGGGCCAACTGTGGCCCGCGTCCTCGGCGGCCTTCAGGAGGTTGGTCCGCGGCTCGACGAACACCTCGCCGTAGGCGTCGCCGTCGAGGCCGCTTTCGGCGGCCTTCTCGAAGAGGTCATCGTCGGCGAGCGACCAGCCGCGGTCGGTGAGCACGTCGTAGTCGAGGAACTCGACCCGCGCCCCGCGTCGTTCGGGTTCGGGTTCCGGGTCGGGCCCGGTATCGGAACCCGCGCCGCCGGTCCCGTCGCCCGTCTCGCCGTTTCGGGCGGTGCCGACGTCGTGCTGTCCGTTTCGGCTCGCCCCCTCGTCGGCCGGGCGACGGCCGTCCGTCTCGACGGGTTCGAGTTCGTCGCCGGGTTCATAGCCGGCTCGAATCGCCTCGTAGGCCGTCCGAACCGCCTGAAATTCCTCGGCCGACCCGCCGTGGTCGGGGTGGGCCGATTTCACCCGCCGACGGTACGCGTCGACGAGTTCGTCCTCGTCTGCGTCCGGGTCGATGCCGAGCGTCTCGAACGGGGAGTCCACATCGGGGCTAGTAGGAACTCGCGAGCATAAATCCACGGCCGCCGGCCGTCTCGTCGTGGTTTAGTCCTCGAATCGAGGCAAGGCCCCGACGACCGACGCGGCCGCGAGTCGCGGCGGTTTTGTAGCGGGCTTCGCTTCCTTCGGGTGTGAGACGCGGGATTCGGTTCGCCGTCGGCGCGGGGCTCGGTATCGGAGCGCTCGCGGCGTACCTCTGGTACGTCGGCCCGGAGGAGGTCGGTTCGCGCGTCGCGGCCGTCGCCCCGTGGGCCGTCGGCGTCGTCTGCGTTCTGATGCTCGCCGAGGCGACCGTCGACGGCCTCGGCGTCTGGGCGTCGGTTCGGCCCCTTCGCGGCGGGCTCTCGCCGCGGGCGAGCGTCCAGTTCGCGTTCGCCGGCGACTTCTTCGACGTGCTCAGCCCCGCCGGCCCGGTGAGTTCGGAGCCGATCATGGCGCAGTTCTTCGGCGTCGCGACCGAGACGAGCTACAGCGAGGCCCTCGGGGTCCGCGGCGTCGCCAAGTACGTCAAATCCGCCGCACAGCTCCTTCTCTCGGTCGCCGTCGTCGGCGTCCTCTTTCTCGACGCACCGACCCCGCGGTTCGTCCTCGTGACGCTGGCCGGCGCGGTCGTCGCGCTGTTCGTCGTCGGTGTCGCGCTCGTCTGGGCGCGAGACGCGCTCTCGGCGGTCGTCGTCGCGGTCCTGACCCCGGTCGTCCGCGCTGTCTCTGGACTCACCCGTGAGACGCCGCTCGGCCGCGACGCCGTCGCCGCCGCAGTCGAGCGGTTTTGGGAGCGCATCGTCCACTTCCGCGACGCGCCGGAACTCCTCGGCGTTATCGCGCTCAGCGGCGTCTTCGAGCAACTGCTCACGTCGCTCGCGCTCTGGGCCGCGCTCGCCGGGACCGGCACGAGCGTTGCGTTCCTCCCCATTGTCGCCGTCATCCCGCTCCCGCAGGCGGCGAGCGTCGTCCCCGTCCCGGGAAGTCTTGGGGCGTACGACGTGCTCCTCGCTGGCGCGCTTAGTCTCACGACGGGCGCTCCGGCCGCGGGGGCGGCCGCGGCGGTGCTCGTTGTGCGGACGTTCGAACTCCTCGTGTCGCTCGGGTGCGGCGGGGTCGCCACCGGGTTCCTGCGCGGCTTTCGGGCCTGAGACGGAGTCGAAAGAGCGCCCGTCGCGTCGGCGCGAGGGGACGAGACGAAAAACGAGTCAGTCGGCCGCGCGCTCGTGAATCGGGACGCTCGCCAGTCCGACCGCGTTCGATTTCGAGGAGACCGAAAGCGTCGCGTGCCAGCCTTCATCGGCCGGCGTGACGTGCAGGGAGACCGGCTTCCACGACTCCGCCCGGCGGTAGAGGTCGAGGACGACCGGTAACACCGGAAGCCGTCCCTCGCGCGCCGAGAGTGCGTACCGTTCGAGGGTCAATTCCGCGGACCTCGTCCCGGAGTCAGGACCGGGCCGCCACGACGAGCAGGTGTACGACCCGACGAGGTCGAGTCGCTCCATCTCCGCCAGCGTCGCCTCCAGCGCCCCGGCCGACTCGGGCCGCGACGAGAGGTTCGAGGCGGCGCGTTCGAGCACGTCCGCCTGCTCGGTCGACGTGAGGTGGACGTGGAGCGCCGTCGCCATGCTCTCCAACAGGCGCAGACAGAGGTCGTCCGCGCTGGACATCGTCTCCGCGAGGTCGAAGTACGCGTCCATCACCGCCGTCTCGACAGTCCGATGGTCGGCGTCCACGAGCGCCTCGAACACCGCCGCCGCGACCCGGTGGCAGAACTCGACCCGCTCGGAGCGCCCGACGCCGGCGCACTCGGGTCGGCCGTCCGCGTCGGTTCCGAGGTCGCAGGGCGGTTCGGGAAGACCGGGCGTCGCACCGGCGGTCGCCCATCCCTTTGCGGTCGCGTCCGCGCCGCCGAAGCCCGGAACGTCGTCGTGTTCCGAGACGATGAGGTCGTAGTACGGGACGTTCGGGTCGTACCGCCGGAGCGCGGAGCGGTACTGTCTCGCCGCGCGGGCGGCGGCCTCCGCAGTCGAACGGTCCTCGAACCGGAGCCCGTCCACCGGGACCGGCCGCTCTCCGGTCCGTCCGCAGACGAGTTCGTACGTCCCGTCGTCGCTCGCGAGCGATTCGATGTGAGTCCGAATCTGGGTGAGTGTCGTGCCGACCATAGTGTCTCTGTGTGTTGGTTCGCGGGCCGTCGCCGACGCCGCGGTCCGTTCGTCGTTCGCTCGACAGATTGTTTAGGCTAACCTAAAACGTGTTGGTTCGGCCGGTCGGAGGCCCCACGAGGACCGGCGGCTCTCGACTGTACGCTCGACCCGACGCTCGCTCGCGGCGACCCCGACCCGGTTACGACGCGTCGGGTGCCTCTTCGCCCGGCCTGTAGAACGTCCGGTGGAACATCTTGTACGAGTCGGTGATGGGGACGATGGTGTAGCTGTCGACCACGTCGCTGTCCTGCAGGAGTTCGCGGACGTAGCTGTTGATACTGCTCAAAGAGGACTGCCAGACGCGAATCAGCAGGTCGTACTCGCCGATGCACTCCGCGACCTCGTAGACCAGCCCCTCGTCGAGGAGCCGTTCGATGAACGCCGTAATTTCGTCGTTCGTGGAGCCCTTGTCGTACGAGATGTGGACCTCGGCGTAGGGGTAGTCGGCCGCCCGAAAGACCAACAGCGCGAAGATTTCCAGAATGCCGTCCTCTTGGAGCATCTTGCGGCGCCGCCGCGCGGCCGTCCGAGAGAGTCCGACGCGGTCGGCGAGCTCCGTGTCCGAGATTCGCCCGTCCTTGTTCAGTTCGCGGAAGATGAGATAGTCCTTCTTGTCCATCCGGTCTTCGAGAAGTTCGACAACGCGCGGGTCCTCTATCCACTCCTGCGAATCGGGCATTGCTATTCTCACGGTTATACCGCTTAGCTTCATATATATGAATGTTTCTTCAAAATCTCCGAATCGGATACAATGTGTGAACGAATCGTTTACTCTCAACGGCGCGGCCGACGACCGGAATCGCAGGCCGTCGGTGGAACGCGGATCTCTGTCCCCAAACACTTTTACTCCGCGTTCACGGAGGGTGTCGGCATGGTACGCGGAAAAATCAACCGAACGAACAAGGCCCTCGCCGATTGGGCTGATATCCTCACCGAGATCGACGAGGTTTCGGCGGAACTCGAAGATTCGGGCTGGGAGACGCTCGTTCTTCATCCGGGAGACGTCGCCACGACGGACGCGGCGGCGGCCGCCGACGCCGGGTTTCGGCTCCTCGTCCCGGATTCGGAGCTCAAAACGCTCTCCTCGACCGTTTCAGCACCTGACACGGCGTTCGACCAGTTCGAGGTCTACCGCGCCCGCGACACGAACGTTCGAATCTTCGTCGTCGTCGTGAAATCGGAAGAAACGATGCAAGCGGTCCTCTACCCCGTGTTTTACGACCCTGGAACCGACCGCTCGTTCGTCGAAACGCTTCGGACCGAACCCGAGATTCGGACGACGGTGAGCGACCTGGGGGACACCCGTCGTTGCTCGTTCCGACACACCGAACCCGCCTTGTTTCTCCCGGAATAACTGTTCGCGGCGGCGTCGATTCCGTCTCGTCCTCGGCCGCGCTCGCCGCGACGTCCCGTGATTGTCGCGCCGACTACTGTCCACTACTACCACTTTTGACTGTGCATATCTGTTCTTAGATAACTGAAGTAGAAGAGAATCAGCTTCTATTTCTTTCTATGGTGCGTATTCGTCCATATCTGTGTGTTCTCGGCCCTCTCTATAATTATTACAAAGTCATGATTAGATGAATCAACTTCTTTTATCGACGATATGTTTAATCACTAGGAAAGCTTTATACGAATAGGGTATCCACAACTCTCCATGCCAACCGGCAACATAGAACGCAGAAAACTCCTGAAACTCATGGGTGCGGGAGCGACGAGCGTCGCACTCGCGGGTTGTCAGGGGACCCAGCAGACCGAGACCACCGAGGGCAGTTCGGGTGGCGACTCGACGACGACCGAACAGACGAGCGACGGCGGAAGCGGCGCGAGCGGCGGTAACGACTTCCACTTCGTCGCCGGGCAGGTCTTCGGGACGCTCGACCCCGCAGAGCAGGTCGACTACACGCAGGGGCTCGCGGCGCAGAACCTCTACGACGAACTCATCACGGTCGACGCCGAGACGCTCCAGCCGACGGCGCACATCGCCGAGAGCTGGGACACCGAAGACGAGGGGAAGACGTGGGTGTTCACCGTCCGCGACGACGTGACGTTCTCCGACGGCACGCCGCTGACCGCCGACGACGTGGCGTACTCGCTCACCCGGATGCTGGAGCTCCAGCGCGGGTACTCGTCGTTCTGGCTCGACTACCTCGACCCCTCGAACATCACCGTCCGCGACGAGCAGACGGTCGCCTTCGAGTTCAATCAGGCGTACGGCCCGGCGCTGGCGACGTTCGTCCAGTTCTACATCGTCAACAGTACCGTCGTCCAGGAAAACGAGACCGACGGCGACTACGGCAACGCCTACCTCCAGAACAACTCCGCCGGCTCCGGCGCGTACGTCCTCGACAACTGGGAGCAGGGCAACTCCATCGAGGCGTCGGCCTACGAGGACTACTGGAAGGGCTGGAGCGAGGACAGTTTCGACACGTTCCGCTCGACGGTCATCACCGAGGAGTCCACCATCAAGACGACGATGCAGCAGGGCGAAGGCGACATGACCGACCAGTACATGGGCACGCAGGCGTACGCCGAGATGGACTCGTACTCCAACGTCCGCGTCCCCGAGGTGCCGCAGCTGCAGTTGTTCCACTTCCCGCTGAACTGCCAGAAGGCACCGACCGACGACATCAACGTCCGGAAGGCCATCGCCTACGCGTTCGACTATGACAGCGCCGTCAACGACATCATCGGCGGCGGCGGCGTCGCGGCCGGGCCGGTCCCCCGGGAGATGGCGGGCCACAACGGCGACCTCGTCCCGATGGAACAGGACCTCGACAAGGCCAAGGAGTTCCTCGACAAGG
This sequence comes from Haloferax prahovense, assembly GCF_000723845.1. Classification (NCBI taxonomy): domain Archaea; kingdom Methanobacteriati; phylum Methanobacteriota; class Halobacteria; order Halobacteriales; family Haloferacaceae; genus Haloferax; species Haloferax prahovense. The sequence continues at coordinate 28,642 of NZ_LK053000.1, forward strand.
CGGACTACTCCGTCGACGAAATCAACGAAATCGGCCTCGAACACGTCGTCGTCGCCGGGACCGAACTCCAGCGCCAGATGGGGCTTCTCAACCAGGCCGGGCTGAGCGAACTCGGAATCGACCTCGAAATCAACCCGCTGCAGTGGGCCCGCCTCACCGACCGCGCGACGAGCGCCGAGTCGACCGCCCACATGACGAACATCTTCCACACGGCGAAGATGCCGTCGCCGGACAGCCACACCTACCTGATGTACCACCCCTCCTCGTTCGGGTCGTACATCTCCCAGTCGTGGTACTCCACCGACGAAATCGCGGCCACCCTCGAAGAGGCGCGCCAGACCTCCGACCTCCAGTCGCGACTGGAGACATACGAGGAGGCGCAGGCGCTCATCGTCGAGGGCATGCCGAGCGTCTACATCGCCAACCCGCCGTACCGCATCGGCATCAACGAGAACGTCGAGGGCTGGCAGTACCGCGGCGTGATGTCGTTCGACTGGGACGTCCACTCCATGACTCGCAGCGGCGAGGGCCGGGCGAAGTAGTCACCCGACGACTTTCGACGCCCCGATTCGGGCCGTCTTTCCAACTCACCAATGTCATACGTAGATTACCTCGTTCGGCGCGCAATCCACTCGGTCCCCGTCATCTTCGGGCTGTCAGTGCTCATCTTCCTGATATCCCGTGTGATTCCGGGCGACCCCGTTCGGTTGGCGCTCGGACCGGAAGCAACGCAACAGCAAGTCGCGGCGCTGCGGGCCGAGATGGGCCTCGACCAGCCGCTGCCGATGCAGTACGCTGACTGGCTGTTCGGCGTCGTGCAGGGCGACTGGGGAATGTCGCTTCGGACGAACAACAACGTCTTTTCGGACATCGTCGCCCGCCTGCCCGCGACGCTCGAACTGACCGTCGTCACGCTGTTTTTCGCCGTGCTACTGGCGATTCCGTTCGGCGTCGTCGCCGGAACCAACAAGGACCGCTGGCAGGACCACCTCTCGCGTATCACCGCCCTGTTCGGCGTGTCGATGCCGCGGTTTTGGGTCGCAATCGTCCTGCAAATCGTCTTCGTCGTCAGCCTCGGACTGTTGCCCCTCTCGGGGCGGCTCAGCGACGGCGTCGCTCCCCCGCCGGCGGTCACGCACCTGTATCTGGTCGACAGCCTCATCGCCGGCCAGTTCGGGACGTTCCTCGACGCGGCCACGCACCTCCTGTTGCCGACCGTCGCGCTCGGCCTCGCCACGCTGGCACAGGTGATGCGGCTCATCCGCTCGGACATGATCGACGAGCAGCGCAAGGACTACGTCCTCGCCGCCCGGGCCTACGGCCTTCCGAACGCCCTCATCGAATACAAGTACATGCTACAAAACGCCTTTACGAGTTCACTCACGGTGGTCGGCCTCGCGTTCGGCTTCCTCCTCGGGAACGCGTTCCTCGTGGAAATCGTCTTCGCGTGGCCGGGGATGGCGCGCTACGGCGTCCAGGCCATCCTCTATCAGGACTTCAACGCCATCGTCGGCGTCACCATCGTGGTCGGTATCGGCTTCGTGACCGCCAACTTCGTGGTCGACCTGCTGTACGGCTACCTCGACCCGCGGGTGCGGCTGGAGGAGGGATAGCCGTGTCTACGAAGACCTCGCTCCCGTTTTTCGATACCGAGAGCGCCGCCCGAAAAGAGCGGATTCGACAGCTCAAACGCGGCTTTCGGACCTTCGCGGGCAACAAGCTCTCGCTCGTCGGACTGGCGATGATTCTGACGCTCGTCGTCGCGGCGCTCCTCGCGCCGTACATCGCGCCGTTCCCCGAACACGCCGGTGCGGGCGTCTACTTCGACCAGGCGAGCGAGCCACCGAGCGCGACGCACCTGATGGGCACCGACACGACCGGCCGCGACATCTTCAGCCGCGTCCTGTTCGGGGCGCGCTTGTCGCTCCTGATGAGCGGCATCGTCCTCTCGATCGCCATCTCCATCGGCGTGACGCTCGGGCTCATCGCGGGCTACCTCGGCGGGACGACGAACACCGTCATCATGCGAGTGACGGACATCTTCCTCGCCATTCCGCCCACGCTCCTCGCCATGGCGGTGGTCGCCGCGACCGGCGCGTCGCTGTTCAACGTCATGGTCGCCATCGCCTTCTCGTGGTGGTCGTGGTACGCCCGCCTGGTGCAGGGCGAGGTGCTCTCGATAAAGGAAGACGAGTTCATCGAGTCGAGTCGGGCGCTCGGGTCGGGGTGGGTGCGGACGACGTTCAAAGAGATTCTCCCGAACGTCGTCAGCCCCATCACGGTCAAGGCGACCCTCGACATGGGCTTCGTCATCCTCGTCGGCGCGGGCCTGTCGTTCCTCGGCCTCGGCGCGCAGCCGCCGACGCCGACGTGGGGCGCGATGATTGCACAGGGCCGCAACTACGTCACGAGCTTCTGGTGGATAGCCGTGTTCCCCGGGCTGGCGATTTCGTTCGCCGTCCTCGGGTTCAACTTCATCGGCGACGGCCTGCGCGACGTGCTCGACGTGGAGGTGGACTGAGATGGCCGACCCCATCTTGGAGGTCAAGAACCTCCACGTCCACTTCGAGACCCACGACGGGACGGCCGAAGTGATAAACGGCATCGACTTCAGCATCGACCGCGGCGAGACCGCGGCGCTCGTCGGCGAGACGGGCTGCGGCAAGAGCGTCACCGTGAAATCCATCATGGGACTGCTCCCCTCGGCGACCATCCCCGAAGGCGAGATTCGCTACAAGGGCGAAGACGTGCTTTCCCTCTCCGACGCCGAGCGCCACTCGCGGCGCGGCAAGGAGATGAGCATGATAATGCAGGACCCGATGACGAGTCTCAACCCCGTCTTGACGGTCGGCGAGCAGATGATGGACGTGCTGAAGTGGCAGGGGCGACCGCGCCTGTCGTTGTCGAAGCTCGTCCGCGACACGCTGTCGACCGGCGCGAAGGCCGAACACAGAACGCGGGCCATCGAGATGCTCGGCGAGGTCGAAATTTCGGCCCCCGAGCGCGTCTTCGAGAGCTACCCGGTCGAACTCTCCGGGGGGATGCGCCAGCGCGTCCTCATCGCCATCGCGCTCCTGTCGGAGCCGGACCTGCTCATCGCCGACGAACCGGGCACCGCCCTCGACGTGACGACCGAGGCGAAGGTGCTCGACCTCCTCGACGAACTCGTCGAGGAACGCGACACGAGCGTCCTCTACATCACCCACGACCTCGGGGTCGCCCGCGAGGTCAGCGACCGAATCAACGTGATGTACGCGGGCGAAATCGTCGAGCAAGCGCCGACCGCCGACCTGTTTGCGAACCCCCAGCACCCCTACACCCGCGGGCTGTTGGAGAGCATCCCGACGCTCTCGACCGGCATCGGCGACGGCATCGAGGGGCACCTGCCCGACTACACGAACCCGCCGGCCGGCTGTCGGTTCGCCGACCGCTGTCCGCACGCGGAGGCGGCCTGCCACGAGGCGTACCCGTACCCGCGGCAGACCGGTCCCGACCACGCGACCGCGTGTCACCTGTTCGACGGGCTCCCGGCCCGCGAGCGTCACGAATCGCTCGCCACCGACCCGGTCAACATCGGCACTGCGCCGTGGCTGACCGGCGGCGACGCTCCCGGCGACATCTCCGCCGACGGGGGGACGGACCAATGAACGACTCAGCGTACACGACCGAACCGACGGCGGCGGCACAGCCCGACCGGGACCTCGACGACCCGATGGTCTCGGTCGAGAACCTCAAGAAACACTTCCCGCTGTTCGAGGGCATCTTCCAGAAGAAGGCGGGGGAAGTCCGCGCCGTCGACGGCGTGAGTTTCTCCATCGCGGAGGGCGAGACGTTCGGCCTCGTCGGCGAATCGGGCTCCGGCAAGACGACGACCGGCCGGTCGATGCTCCGCCTGACGGAGCCGACCAGCGGGCGGGTCGAAATCGACGGCCAGAACGTCGTCGACCTCTCCGACGGCGAGCTCAAGCGGTTCCGCCGGAACATGCAAATCGTCCACCAGGACCCGGCGTCGAGCCTCAACCCGCGACACCGCGTCAAGTCGATTATCGAGGCCCCCCTGAAGATTCACGACTACGGCGACTCCGAGGCCCGACTCGAACGGGTCGAGGAACTGCTGGACATGGTGGACCTCCCGCGGGAGTTCATGTACCGCTACCCCGGACAGCTCTCGGGCGGCCAGAAACAGCGCGTCGGCATCGCCCGCGCCGTGGCGCTCAACCCGAAGTTCGTCGTCCTCGACGAGCCGACGAGCGCCCTCGACGTGAGCGTGCAGGCCCGAATCATCAACATCCTCGAGGAGATACAGGAGGAGTTCGGCATCACCTACCTGTTCATCACCCACGACCTCTCGCTCCTGAAGAACGTCGCCGACCGCATCGGCGTCATGTACCTCGGTCGGCTCGTCGAGGTCGGCGACGTGGACTCGGTGTTCGGGTCGCCGCAACACCCCTACAGCCGGGCGCTCCTCTCCGCCATCTCGACCATCAGCGAGGAGGACGAACTGGCGAAGCCCGACCGAATCACGCTCGACGGCGAGGTGCCGGACCCGCGGGAGAAGCCGAGCGGCTGTGCCTTCCGCTCGCGCTGCGCCCACGAGTTCGACGCCTGCGCGGTCGAGGAGCCCGAACTGTACGAGCGCGGCCCGGACCAGGTCGCCCGGTGTTTCCTCCACGACGACCGGTTCGAGGAGGGCGCGGAGTGGGAATGACCGCAGAGCGCGCGGCGCGCCTCGCCGCCCTCCGGCGGGCGCGACGGAACCGCCCGTGGACCGATGAACTCCTCCGATCGTGCGCGTCGGACCCGGCGGCGTTCAAGGCCGCCCAGCCGGCGTGTTCGGCCTGCGACCGGCCGTGCCGCGACGACGAGGTCTGCGCCACGGCGGTGGCGAAGTCCGACGGGCTGTTCGAATCGATGGGTCGCGACCAGACGTATCACCTGCTCGCGGCGGGCATGAAGCGGCTCCGGGCGCGGGGGACCGCGACGCTTCGCAACGCCGACAAACAGCGGCCGAACGCCTTCCTCAGCGTGACGGCCGACGACGCAGACGCCCCCGAGGAACCCCAATGACGACAGACGACACGCGGACACAGACGGACGGAACGCAGAGCGCGCCAAGAGACGACGCACAGCCCGCGCCGACGGACGGGCCCGCGCCGACGGACGGCGAGCGGACGATAACGGCGGAATGGGTCGAAGACGTCGCGGTCGGCGGCGCGGTCCTCGGCGGCGGGGGCGGCGGCTCGCTGGCCAAAGGTATCGAGTTCGGCGAACTCGCCGTGGAGTACGGGCGGCCGACAATCGTCTCGGTCGCCGACCTCGACCCGACGGACGTGGTGTTGACCGTCAGCGGCGTGGGCGCGCCCGCCGCGACCGACAGCCACGTCGACCCCGCGGACTACGTGCGCGCGGTGGAACTGTTGGTGGACAGACTCGCGGCCGACGGGACGACCGTCGGCGCGCTGATGACGAACGAGATGGGCGGGTTCGCCACGGTGAACGGGCTGCTCCAGTCCGCCGTGACGGGCCTCCCGCTCGTCGATGCCGCCTGCAACGGGCGGGCGCATCCGACCGGGCCGATGGGCTCTATCGGGCTGTCGCAGGACTCCGAGTCGGTGCAGGCGGCGGTCGGCGGCGTGCCGGGCACCGCGGCCCGACTGGAGACGGTCGTCGAGGCCGAACTCGGCACGGCGGCGTCGCTCGTCCGGCACGCGGCCGAAGACGCCGGGGGCCTCGTTGCGGTCGCCCGCAACCCGGTTCCCGCGAGCTACGCCGAGGCGAACGCGGCGCTCGACACGTACGACCAGGCCGAAGCGGTCGGTCGCGCGGTCAGGCTCGCTGACGACGGCCGCGACGCCGCCGAACGCGTCGCCGACGCCGTCGGCGGCGAGGTCTCGCTCGTCGGTCCCGTCGAGTCGTTCGCACTCGAAACGACCGGCGGCTTCGACGTGGGCGAGGTCGAAATCGAGGGGCGCGAACTCACCTTCTGGAACGAGTACATGACGCTCGAACTCGACGGCGAGCGCCTCGCGACGTTTCCGGACCTCATCACGACGCTCGATGCCGAGTCGGGGATGCCCGTCTCGACGGCGGAACTCGCGGAGGGCCGGTCGGTTGCGGTCGTCGTCGCGCCCGCGGCGAACCTCTCTTTGGGCGCGGGGATGGCCGACCCGGCGCTCTTCGACCCGGTGGAACAGGCGGTCGGAAAAGCGGTCAAATCACACGTATTCAACTAACCCAACTCATGTTCGACAAGATTCAGCAAGCCTACGACATCCTCAGCCGTCCCGACGCGGACGGCGAACTGGTACGCGACGCACTCGAAACGTACGGTCTCGACACGGAAGTGACGACCATCTCGACCGACGAGGGGTCGACCGACTTCGTCAAGACGGTCGTCCCCGGGGCCGACCGGGACGCGCCGACGCTCGGCGTCATCGGTCGCCTCGGCGGGGTCGCCGCCCGGCCGGCCGAACTCGGCCCGGTCTCCGACGCCGACGGGGCCATCGTGGCCCTCGCGGTCGCGCTCCACCTCGGCGAGATGCGCGCCCGCGGCGACGTGCTCGCCGGTGACGTTCGCATCGCCACGCACGTCTGTCCCGACGCGCCGACCTCCCCCCACGACCCGGTGCCGTTCATGGGCAGTCCGGTCGATACGAGCACCATGAACGAACACGAGGTGGACGAGGAGATGGACGCCGTCGTCTCCGTCGACGCCACGAAGGGCAACCGCGTCCACTGCGAGCGCGGCTTCGCCATCACGCCGACCGTCAAGGAGGGGTGGGTGCTGAAGGTGAGCGACAGCCTCCTCGACATCCAAGAGCGGTCGACCGGCCGCCCACCGAGCACGCTCACGCTCACGATGCAGGACATCACCCCCTACGGCAACGACGTGCACCACATCAACAGCATCCTCCAGCCGGCGACGGCGACCGACGCGCCCGTCGTGGGCGTGGCGACGACGAGCGTCTCGCCCGTCCCCGGCTGCGGGACCGGCGCGAACTACCTCACCGACCTGCTCGACGCGACCGGGTTCGTCGTCGAGACGGCCAAGGACTTCACCCGCGGCCGCGCGTCGTTCTACGACGAGACCGAGTACGACCGACTCACGTCGCTGTACGGCTCGATGGGCCGCCTCCAGACGCTCGGCGAGGGCGTCTGAGATGTCGACGCTCGGACTCGTGACCATCGGACAGGCACCCCGGAGCGACGTGACGCCCGACATCGCGGCGGCTCTCCCGCCCGAGGTGGACATCGTCGAGGTCGGCGCGCTCGACCAATTCGACTCGGCGGCCGAGGTCGAAGCGGCGGTCGGCCCGCAAGAGGGAGAGCCGGTGTACGTCTCCCGGCTCGCCGACGGGACGCCCGTCACCGTCGACCGCGAGTCGGTCGTCGAACTCCTCCGCGAACGTATCCGCGCCCTCGAATCGGAGGTCACGGCCATCGGCGTCCTCTGTACGGGCCACTTCCCGCCGTTCGACGCCGGCGTGCCCGTCTTCGAGCCGAGCGACCTGCTTTCTGCGTGGGTCTCGACCATCCTCGACGGCGGGACCCTCGGCGTCATCATGCCCAAGGAGGAACAGGAGGCCATGACGTTCGAGAAGTGGGCCGACTACGACCTCGTCACCGCCGCGGGGTCGCCGTACGCCGACGAGGACGAGGTGTCCGCGGCCGCCGCCGAAATCGGCACCGACGCCGACCTCATCGTGATGGACTGCATGGGCTACACGCCCGAAATGAAAGCGACCGTCCGCGAGATTACGGACACGAGCGTCCTGCTCGGGCGGTCGGTGCTGGCGAAGACCGCCGAGGAGGTGCTCTGACGTGGCCGACCACCGCGCCGTGGCGAAGCGACTCCTCGCCGAGAATATGAACGCCCATCCCGGGGAGACGCTCCTCGTCGTGACCGACACCGACACGAACCACATCGGGCGGGCGCTGTTCGATGCGGGGGTCGAACTCGGGCTGGAGTCCGGCCTGTTCGAGATTCCGCCGATGGAGCGAAACGGGATGGAGCCGCCCGGGTCGGTCGCCCGCGCGATGGAGTCGGCCGACATCGTGGTCTGTCCGACCAGCGCGTCGCTGACGCACACGCGGGCGCGGGAGGCCGCGACCGAGGCCGGCGCTCGCGTCGCCACGATGCCCGGCATCACGGACCAGATGTTCGGAGAGGGCGCGATTACGGCCGACTACGAGGAGGTCGAGCGCCTGACGGCGGCGCTCACGGAGAAGCTCACCGCGGCCGACGAGGCCCGCATCGAGGCCGACGGCGCGTCGGCGACGATGTCGCTTTCGGGCCGCGACGGCATCCCGAGCGACGGCATCATCGCCGAACCCGGCGACTCCGGCAACCTCCCGTCCGGCGAGAGCTACATCGCGCCGGTCGAGGGAACGGCGACCGGCACGCTCGTCTTCGACGGCGGCCTCGCGGGCGTCGGCGTCCTCGACGAGCCGCTGACGGTCGAACTCGACGAGGGGCGCATCACGGCCGTCGAGGGCGCGGCCGCCGACGAGTTCCTCGACGCGACGAGCGGCGACGACTGCGCCCGGCGAGTGTGCGAACTCGGCCTCGGGACGAACCCGGCGGCGAGCATCATCGGGACCGTCCTCGAAGACGAGAAGGTGTACGGAACCTGCCACGTCGCCTTCGGCGACAACCTCGGCTTCGGCGGGACCATCGACTGCGACTCGCACCTCGACGGCGTCATCCTCGAACCGACGGTCTCGCTCGACGGCGAGGTCGTCGTCGCCGACGGCGAGGTGCTCGTGTGAGCGACCGCACGCCCGCAGGCGGTGACCGCGCCGGCACGGACCGCACGAATCGCACAGACCGGCCCGCGCTCGCCGCGGCGGTCGCCGACGTGCCGGACCTCGCCCCGTGGCTGGCGCGTCGCGCGACGGTCCGCCAGTTCGACACCGACGCCGAAATCCCCGACGACGAGGTCCGCGCGATGGTCGACGCCGGGCGGAAGGCCCCGACCAGCGGAACGACCCAGATGTACAGCTTCGTCTGGATACGCGACCCCGACCGCCGCGAGCGGATTCACGAGCTGTGTAGCCGCGGCACCGTGCAGGTCGAGGAGGCGAGCCACTTCCTCCTCGTCTGCATCGACCTCCGCCGGATTCGACTGCTGTTGGAGCACCGCGACCGCGAGTTCCGGACGGCGCCCGCGATGGGGCTGCTGGAGGGAGCGATAGACGCCTCGCTGGCCGCGATGGGCGTGATGCTGGCCGCAGAAAGCCGCGGTTACGGCGTCTGTCCCATCGGCAACATCCTGAACAACCTCACCGAGGTCGCCGCGACGACCGGCCTCCCCGCGGGCGTCCTGCCAATTTTCGGGCTCTGTCTCGGCGTCCCGCGCCACGGCGAGGCGACCGAGCACGCCCCGCGGGTCCCGCTCGACGCGGTCCTCCACGAGGGCGGCTACCGCGACGCCACCGACGACCAACTCGACGCCTGCTACGACGCGATGAACGAGATGTACGGCGACAGCGTCTACGGCGACGACCGCCGCGAGTGGCAGGAGACGCTCGAACGCTACTGGGGACCGACCGGCTTCATGAACCGCCGCGAGGGCGAACTGCTCGACGCGCTCCGCCAGCAGGGGTTCTTCGAGGCCCGCGGTATCGACGAACCGGCGGATACAGACCCCCGCCGGGACGCCGACCGGAACACCGGAGGAACCGCCTGATGGTCGAACTCGGCGTCCTCCGCGTGCTCACGCTCGACGACCCCGAGGAAGTCGCCCTCCACGGACGGCTCATCGAACGGCACTACCCGCACGTCTCGACGCTGTCGCGGTGTATCCCCGCCCACCCCGACGGGATTCCGAACGCGGCCGCCGAGGCCGACGCCCTCCCGCACATCGAGGCGCTCGGCCGCGAGATGGCGACCGAGGTCGACGCGCTCTGCGTCAGCTGCGCGCTCGACCCCGGCGTGGAGGCGCTCGGCGACGCGCTCGACGTCCCGGTCGTCGGCGCGGGCGCGAGCGTGGCCGCCGTCGCGTCCGCCCGCGGCGAGCGCGTCGGGACGCTCGGCCTCGAAAACGGGGCCGGGTCGAGCATCCGACATCTGCTCGGCGACCGGCTCGCGGCCGAGGAGGTCGTCGAGGGCGCGGCGACGACGAACTACCTCACGACCGACGAGGGTCGGGCGGCGATTCGTGCGGCGGTCGACCGCCTCGTCGACGCCGGCTGCGACGTCGTCGCGCCGAGCTGTACCGGCATCTCCTCTTCGGGCGCGATTCCCGACGTGCGGGCCGACGTTCCGATACCCATCGTCGACCCTGTCGTGGCGATGGGCGCGGTGGCGACGACCGCGGTCGCGCCGCCGCGTCCACTACGGCAGTAGGTTGCCGGACCCGCCCCGATGGCATTCCGCGCCGCTCGCGCCGCGCTCGGGGCGACTCGCGCGAGCGTTTTTCTCGACAGTCGTCGGCCGATTGTAACGGGTCGCAGTAAGGAGTCCCAGGCTTCGAAGGCTTCTATCCCCGTGTTTCGAGTCGCCCACGGCTCCGGAGCCGTCCGCCTCAGTCGGCGGGGTCAGCGTTTTCGAGCCGCCACGTGAATATCGCACGGAGCACCGCGACGAGGCTGTTCGTCTCGCCCACACCCCAAATCGCCGTCTCCGAGCGAGGGTCGGACGGAGTCGCGTCCCTGCCGTTGACGAGCACGCTCGCGAGCGTTTGATTCCCGTCGACCATCATGAGGCGTCCCGCGGGCGTGTCCGACCACATCCAGAGCGTGTCGAACAGCTCCGCGTCGGGGATTTCGTCGCGAATCATCCCCTGAACGTCCGGCGAGATTCCCGCCACCCGAATCGAGACGCCCCGGCGTGCCGCCTCCCCCAGCGCCTCGACGATGTCCTCGGTAAGCAGTCCCTCGACGGTCATGTAGACGATTTCGTCCTCCGCGCCGCCGATAAATTCGAGGACACGGTCCGTGACGGCAGGCTGGCCTTCAACCGTCCAGACGCCACGCTGTTCCTGCTTGCGCTGGGTAGTTCCGAGTTCCTGAAGCGCCGTCGTCAGAAGGGAGGTCCGCTGTCTCATCTCCTGTTCGAACTTCTGGCACGTCGTCTCCGCGGATACCACCCAGAACTTCTTCGGTGAGGACTGTTGGATGTCGACGAGTCCCCGCTCGCGTAACTCGTCGACCGCGTCGTACACCCGAGTTCGTGGGACTTCGGAGACCTTGCTAATCTCCGTTGCCGTGCCGGTACCGAGGCTGGTGAGTGCGACGAAGGTCCGTGCGGCGTACGTGCTGAGGCCGAGTTGTTTCAATTGTTCGATTGCGACAGAACGGAAGTCGTCGCCCGAATCAGTACTCATAATGGGTGCCTCGATGTCTGCGAAACTCAGCCACGACGAGTGGCTGAGGCGGCACGTGTCAGTTGTGGTTGGGACACAGTACTCCACTGTGTGCCGCAGTCGCGATTCGTCCCGGCGCCGTATAGTTGTTTGTGATTATCTGAGTGAATTCATTACGTGTCGATTATCCGCGCGTAACGTACGAAAACTATGGAAAGTTACCCTGTCACTAAGAACATAACAACACCGTGTTCAGACCCACCGTGAAAACACGGTTTTAACCCCGAATTAACTCAGTTGGCTAATCCTGTCGAAACGTATTCACTCGAAAAGTAACAATTGTTATCCGTTCGCCGATACAAGCGTTCGTGAGGAGACGGGACGCCTCGGAGTTCGGTTGAGACATATGAGCACGGGAGATTCACAAGAGGACGCTATCGACGTACTTCAGCAACTCGGACTCAAAGAGTACGAGGCAAAGTGTTTCGTCGGTCTCACTCGGGTCTCGACGGGCACGGCGAAGCAACTCAGCGAGATTACCGACGTACCGCGGACTCGCGTGTACGACGCCGTTCGCGTGCTGGAGGCACAGGGGCTCGTCGAAGTCCAGCACTCGAGTCCGCAGCGGTTCCGGGCCGTTCCGCTCGCGGAGGCGACCGAGACGCTCCGTGCGCAGTATCAAAACCGAATCGACCGGCTCACGAACGCGCTGGAGCGGACCGACAGAATCGACTCGGGCGAACAGGGCTCGGTTCAGGAAATCTGGGCGATGTCCGGGGCCGAGGCCATCGCGAACCGGACGCACAAGCTCATCGACGACGCGGACGACGAAATCGTACTCGTCCTCGGCGACGACTCGCTTCTGACCGACCGGTTCGCCGATGACCTGAACGTCCGAGCCGAGGATGTGGACGTGATCATCGGGGCGGCGACCGAATCCCTGCGACAGCAGGTGCGGGCGGCCGTCCCGAGCGCGACGACGTTCGTTTCCGGTCTCGAATGGCTCCGCGGCGAGAGCGCCGACGAGAACCTCGCTATCGGCCGGCTCTTACTCGTCGACCGCTCGTCGATTCTCGTCAGCACCATCGTTCCAGACACCGGCGAAGAACACGCAATTTTCGGCAGTGGATTCCAGAACGGCCTCATCGTCATCTCGCGTCGGTTGCTGTCTCAGGGATTGCTCGGCCGCGACTCGGATTAATCCGCTAACGACGCTGCCGTTCGTTCGCACGCCGGGTCCCTCGACGGCGCTACAGTACGTCGCCCGGCAGTTCGTTTCGGTGGTCGTCGATGACGCGCAACAGCGGTACGATGTCGTTGAAGCGCGGACCCCTGCGGATATTGTACCAGTTTCCGTTCGGCTCGATGAGGCCCATCCGTTCGAGTTTCGGGAGGTGTACGTGATACATCTGCAGTTTCAGTTCCCGAATGTCGGTTTCGGGTGTGGCGCGGCTGTTGCCGAACGCGGCGTCGTTAGAAGTCGCCGTGAGAAGCGCGAGAAGTAGTTGGCGTCGCTCGACGTGCTGTATCGCCGAAAGCTGTGAATCAAACGAGAGGCCGGGAGCTTCGTCGCTCATCGTGCACGACAGTACAACCGGCGCGGGCCTCAATGGTAGACAAATTCATGTCTACAATCTTTTTGATTATCTGAGTGATCCTCTGGGCGCTCTTCGGTACAGGCCGGTTCGGTCCGACGTTGAACGACCCCGCTTGCGACGTATCCATGTAGTGTTAACAGTGGACGTACACGGACGAGCGATACATCGCACGCCGGCCCCAGTTAGATACTCGAATTCGAAATAGAATACTCGCCTCGTGAGCGCCTCCATCGAGAATTATTCATAAAGTAAAAAGATTGCTTTGGCTATAACCAAGACTTAATTCAAAATCAGTCAATTTTATCACCCAAAAGCGGTAACCGGTTGTGTATGAATGGCTCCGACCATGACTGGTGGCCGAACCAGTTGAAACTCGAAATCCTCGACCAGAACGCACAACAGACCGACCCGGTGGGCGAGGAGTTCGACTACGCAGAGGAGTTCCAGAAGCTCGACTACGAGCAGGTGAAAGCCGACCTCGAAGAGCTGATGACCGACTCGCAGGACTGGTGGCCGGCCGACTACGGTCACTACGGGCCGCTTTTCATCCGGATGGCGTGGCACAGCGCCGGCACGTACCGCGCCCACGACGGCCGCGGCGGCGCCTCCGGCGGGCACCAGCGCCTCCCTCCTATCAGCAGTTGGCCGGACAACGTGAACCTCGACAAGGCGCGCCGACTCCTTTGGCCCGTCAAAAAGAAGTACGGGAACCAGCTCTCGTGGGGCGACCTCATCGTCCTCGCCGGAAACGTCGCCCTGGAGTCCATGGGCTTCGAGACGTTCGGCTTCGCGGGCGGCCGCGCCGACGACTACGTCGGCGACAAGGCACCCAGTTGGGGTCCCGAAGAGGAGTGGGAGACGACCTCCCCCGACCGCTTCGACGAGGAGGGTAACCTCAAAGAGCCGCTCGGAAACACCGTGATGGGCCTCATCTACGTCAACCCCGAGGGTCCCAACGGCGAACCCGACCTCGAAGGCTCCGCGAAGAACATCCGCCAGACGTTCAGCGGCATGGCGATGAACGACAAGGAGACCGTCGCGCTCATCGCCGGCGGCCACACCTTCGGGAAGGTCCACGGCGCGGACTCCGGCGACAACCTCGAAGCCGAGCCCGAGGCGGCTCCCATCGAGGAACAGGGTCTCGGCTGGGAGAACGAGTTCGGCTCCGGAAAGGGCCCCGACACCATCACCAGCGGCATCGAAGGGCCGTGGACCAGCGCGCCGACCCAGTGGGACATGGGCTACGTCGCCAACCTGCTCGACTACGAGTGGGAAGCACACAAGGGCCCCGGCGGCGCGTGGCAGTGGCGGCCGGCCGACGAGTCGCCGGCAGACAAGATTCCGGACGCGGCTCCGGACGCACACCTCCCCGACCAGTTCGTCGATCCGATGATGCTCACCACCGACATCGCGCTGAAGAAGGACCCCGACTTCCGCGCGGTGCTCGAGGAGTTCCGAGAGGACCCTGCGGAGTTCCAGGAGTCGTTCGCCAAGGCGTGGTACAAGCTCCTCCACCGCGACATGGGCCCGCCGTCCCGACTCTACGGTCCCGAGGTCCCGGACGAAGCGATGCTGTGGCAGGACCCCATCCCCGACGCCGACTACGACCTCATCGACGAGGACGACGTCGAGGAACTCAAAGCCGAGCTTCTCGACTCGGGCCTCTCTGTCTCTCAGCTGGTCAAGACGGCGTGGGCCTCGGCGTCCACGTACCGCGACAGCGACAAGCGCGGCGGCGCGAACGGCGCGCGCATCCGGCTCGAACCCCAGCGTAGCTGGGACCTCAACGAGCCCGCCCAGCTCGATGACGTGCTCGGTACCCTCGAAGGGATTCAGGAGTCGTTCAACGCCGCGCAGTCCGACGACACCCGCGTCTCGCTCGCGGACCTCATCGTGCTGGGCGGCGCTGCGGCCATCGAGCAGGCGGCGGCCGACGCCGGCTACGACGTCGAAGTACCGTTCGAGCCCGGTCGGACCGATGCGTCGCAGGAACAGACCGACGTCGAGTCGTTCGAGATGCTCAAGCCCGACGCCGACGGCTTCCGGAACTACATCGCGGACGACGTCGACGAGCGCCCCGAAGACCTGCTCGTCGACAAGGCGGACCTCCTCGACCTCTCGGCGCACGAGATGACCGTCCTCGTCGGCGGCATGCGCGCGCTGGGCGCGAACTACCAGGACTCCGACCGCGGCGTCCTCACCGACGAGCCCGAGACGCTCACGAACGACTTCTTCGTGAACCTGCTCGACATGGACTACGAGTGGGAGCCGGTCTCGGACGACCAGTACCTGTACGAAGTGCGCGACCGCGAGACGGGTGACGTCGAGTGGGAGGCCACTCGCTTCGACCTCGTCTTCGGCTCGAACTCCCGTCTGCGCGCCATCGCGGAAGTGTACGGCGGCGACGACGGCGAGGAAGAGTTCGTCGAGGACTTCGTCGAGACGTGGCACAAGATCATGAGCCACGACCGCTTCGACCTCGAATAACCGCGCTCCCCGCCGCTTTCGGTCGCGGTTGAGGCGCGCGAAGTCGGTTTCCGCGGCGGCGTCTGCGGTCGCGGTCGCCGCGGGCTGACTTTTTCGCTCGCGTTCTCTGACTCGTCCTCGAGCGACTGCAGACGCGAGTCGGCGGTCGTTCGTCGGTCTCGACTCGACCCGACTCGACCGGACGCCGTCGGGCGTGACCCGGTTCAGTCGTCGGCCGGAACCTCGCAGTCGAACGTTTCGAGCTGCTCTTGCAGGCCGCCGGTCTGGCCCCTGAGGTCATCGAGTTGCGCTCGAATCTCCGAAATCGTCGCCGCTCTGGACTCGGCTTGGCTCGCCAGCGCGTCGCTCTGTTCTGCGATGTCCCGCGAGTGGTCGGCGATGCCGATAATCGCGTCGACCACTTCTTCGGTCGTCCGTGCGCCGTCGTCGGTCGCCGTGGCGACCTCGTTGACCGACATCTCGACGCTCTCGACGATTTCCGAGACCGCCGCGAACGCCTCGGCGGCGTCGGTCGTCGTCGACCGTCCGGTTTCGAGTTGCGTCTTCGTCCGTTTCATCTCCGCCTGCACGCGCGCCACGTCCTCGACCGTCTCGGTTATCGTCCGCTCGATGGCCGCCGAGTGGTTCTGCGTCTCGTCGGCGAGGGACTTCACCTCGTTCGCGACGACGGCGAACCCCTCGCTGCCGTCCGAGGCGCGGGCGGCCTCGATGTTCGCGTTGAGCGCGAGCGTGTTCGTCTGCTCGGCGATTGACTCGATGAGGTCGGTGCTCTTGGAGACGTCGTCCATGCGGTCGTCGAGCGACTCGACGAGCGACGCGAGCTCGCCGACGCTCTGTTCGACGTTCTCTATCGCCTCGATGGCCGCCGCCGCGGTGCCCGTGCCCTCGTCGGCGGCCGTCGCCGCGTTACTGGCCTCGTCAGAGACCTGGTCGGCGTTCGCGGCGATTTCCTCGATTGTCGCCGAGAGACTGCTCAGTTCGTCGGTTGTGGATTCGAGGTTCTGCGCCTGCTCGCGCACGTCCGTGGCGAACGCCCGCACGTCGGCCGCGAGCTGTCGTTGCGTCCGTTCGAGCGTCTCCGCGTCGTCGTGGGCCGACCGCGTCGTCCGCTCGACGGTCGCCGCGAACGCCCGGAGGTCGACGATGGTCGACGAGAGGTCGCGCTTCATCGCCACGAACGCGTCGCTGATGGCTTCGATAGCCTCGATATCGGTGTTCTCGGGCGGGTTCGCGGTGAAATCCCCCTCCGAGACCGCGTCCATGGCCGCGGCGAGTTCGTCGGCCTGCACCACCAACTGCTCGTTCAGGCGCTCGACTTCGGCCTTCGCCTCCTCGCTGTCTTCGAGGCTCTGCATCTTCTGTCTGGTCTCCTCCCGAGAGCGCTCGACGGAGAACCAGTTCGTGACTAACGCCGACGCGAGCATGAGGATGAACACCGCGTGGACGAGCCCCCACCCCATCGGATTCGAGTCCCCCTGTGGGATGTCCCTCAGTCCATCTCGGAGCCTTCGCCGCCACCGCCCCACACTGCGGTGACGGTTCTGCCCGCCTGCTGTCGACGTTCCCATACCCCCTCTTTCGACTTCGCTGTGAAATGAATTGCCACCCGTTTATTAGGGTTGGTTCTCGAAACGGGAGATGTTGCCACTAAAATCCATGTATTGTGGAATTTTGTGGGGTTTTGACATCCGAATATTCGATTGGCGACGGGTCTTCGTGTGGTTGACGAGTCTCGTCGTTGGATGTCTCTCGGCCCGGAGGGGACAGCAAGTTAGTAACGAACGAAGTTGAGTGGGTTCGATGGGGGATTCGGTACGAGACGATGCACCGCTCGTCCAGACGAAACCGCGACAAACTGGGCCCGACGGGAGTCACGTGAGCGTCAGCGAACGTGACTACGTCGGGGGAGTGAGCGAAGCGAACGGACCCGACGGGATGTTATTGGCATATACCGACAGCATACCACATTCCGGAGACATTCTACTGCCGAACCTCCCGAAGAACACGGCGACGAACCTCCATCCGCTCACGGTGCGTGCGCTTGTCGTAGTGCTTGTCGAGCACGTCCACGGACACGTTCATCCGCTCGCTCACGATCTCGACCGGGACGCCGTCGTTCAGCGACTCGGTGATCGCACCGCGCCGAATGTCGTGCGGCGAGACCGTCGAAGGACAGCGAGACGCCTTATCGCGCCTAGCAGCAGGTCTGCAGTCGTCCGGGTCCACTTCCGCGTGCGGACACGTCCCCCACTCGCACGGGCGCGTCACGGCGTAGATACTCGTTCTGTACGCGCCCTTCGAGAGCCGACCTTGTGACGACGAGATAAGCGGCTCGCGTCCGTACTCGTCGGTCACGTCGTAGTGGTTCTTCAGGAGATAATCGTCGATGACCGCGGCCACGGGTGGGCTGAGAGATACGTCGCGCTCCCCGTTCTCCTCGTTCTTCAGCGGCGTTCCCTCCTCGGGACGGTGCCGGAGTTTCAGGCACGGTTCTTCGGGGTCGTAGTCGTCCACGTCGAGCGAGTAGATCGAGCCGGTGCGCATCCCGGTGTGCCACAGGATGAGCATGATAACGTGGTCCCGAGAGGCGTAGTTGAACGTGTCCAGCCCGTTCAGGATATCCTTCGCGCGGTCGCCGCGGAGCACGCGGTCGCGCACGTCGTCCTGCGGTTTCAGGTTCGGAAGCGGCACCTTCTCGCGAAGTCCCTCTTCGACGGCGTCGATATCGGCCCACAGATCGAGGGCCACCCGGAGTGTTGTGAGGTAGTTGTCCAGCGTGACCGGCTTGATTGCGCCCTTCTTGTAGCTGTAGTACTTGTACAGCGTCCGGCCGGTCACGTCGTT
Source organism: Haloferax prahovense (assembly GCF_000723845.1). Taxonomy (NCBI): domain Archaea; kingdom Methanobacteriati; phylum Methanobacteriota; class Halobacteria; order Halobacteriales; family Haloferacaceae; genus Haloferax; species Haloferax prahovense. The sequence goes on from NZ_LK053000.1 coordinate 46,877, forward strand.
CAGATTGTCGATATCGTGCTCCTCGCAGAAATCGAGGAACGGGTTCAGCCGGTAGCCGTGGTTCATGAGCGTCGTTTCGGACACGTCGCCCTCGCGGAGATCGAGGTACATCTCCACGCCCTCCTCGGGGGAGAGTGGTTGCAGATCGTCGCTCATGCGTCGGCCTCCAGCTCGAGGCCGTCGTCGCAGTTACTCTGGAGTACGACTTCCTCGCGAGAAAGTCGCTCACCGCTCACCTTATCCCGGAGTTGATGGAACCGGCCGTCAACGTCCTTGGTGGACGCGCACCGCTGGCACCAGAAGTGGTTCTGCGCCGCTTCCCACGTACGGTGTCCTCGAGGACACGTGAACTGCCAGCGGTCCGTCCGGTTCTCATCGCAAATGACCTGCGTAGTCGTCATCACAATTGGGCGGCCACCCGCTTTGTAATAATACGCTTGCTCGTACGCAGGCTGAAAGTGAAAGTGAACGAATTGGCCGGACGTACCCCCGAAATCGGGGGTTTCTGCGAGTGAAACTAAACGGTTCTTGGTGGGCTGTGCGTGCGCTCGTGCGCGGGGTTCAATATCCCGCGTGTTTGAATCGAACATGGCTTTCGTGGTTTAGGCACGGAAGCCCGTGCGGGCCTGCTGTCTCTAGCAGCGAGGTCCGCTTCTGCGGAACCTATCGGAGAGCGATAGGTTTGCGAAGTGCTTCCGTTAGGTACCCAAAATGAGGGCACGGATATAAATCTATCTTGACTGAAACCTAAATGAGTACAATTTCAATCCCAATTCAATCTAATTTCAAATCTCCATTTGGTCAAGCTGGAATTAAAAATTGAATATTCGGTGTATTCATGTGGTGCCAGTTCGCTTCCATTAATGATATAGAGATGCCCCAGTCGGACACCTACAATGTGACGTTGAAACAGGAGACCATCGACGAGTTAGAAGAACTCTATCCGGGGGCACTTGACGTTACAGAAGCTATCAGAATGGCCGTTGATGATGCGATGCACCGACGCCGAGCAGAGCTTAGAGACGATGATTCGCCATGAAAAGACGAATACTACTTTTGACTTAGTTGAAACCATAAGTCGTAGGTCGTCACAAAGGATCTCAGTGGCACACGTCCTGTTATTTCACAAACCAGAATTTATTAGGGACCAGTGTCGTTGAAAGGTCATGATTATCAACCGGGTTCGGATTCGTAACTATCGTTCAATAATCGATAGTGATTGGGTCAACATCGAAGAAGATATTACGACACTGATAGGAAAAAACGAGAGCGGGAAGTCTTCCTTCCTGAGGGCTATTTCGTCAATCAAGGACGAAGCAAGTTACTCGGATAAAGAACTCAATTACAATTCCGAGGTAACTGAAAGCGAACCTATTGTATCGCTTGAAGTTACCATCACGGATAAGTCGATTACTTCAATCGAAGGAGTAGGTGATGAAATCAGGATCGACAAATATCCAGATGGGCAGAGAAAGGTGTTTTCTGGAGATAATGTAGACCCGACGTTATTACTCTCATCTGCAATCGAATCAGCACAATCGGCAGCTGAGAATATCTATACAAGATTTATTGAATTAAGGGACCGGACAAATAATCAATTTCCAAACCACTTCAATAAGAATATTAAGGGATTATTGAACAATCTTCGTAACAAGGAGAATCCAAATGCACAGAATTGCCTGAACTGGCTATCACAATTAGAACAAGCAGTTGAGAACTCACCGGAGGAGATCTCTGAGATAGGAGAAGCCAAAGAATGGGCTTTGAAGAAAATACGAACTACTCGGGAGGAGATAAAAAATGCAGAAGATAACGACCTGGAAATAGATGACTTACTCCCATCAATTGTATACCATAGTGAAATCGATAATATCTCTGACTCAGTAAGTATAAGGGAATTGAATAACGGGCGAAATTTAACTTTCAAAAATCTGTTAACAATCTTGGACATTGACTACAGTGAGTTCAATAACTTAGACAAAGTTGACAGACTGAGAAAGTTAGATGCAGCAGAAACAACGATAAAAGGGAGTGTCAATGAGATTTGGGAGCAAAAGTCGGTGGAGATCGATTTGGATTTCTCGGAAAATGAATTTACTGTTCTCTTGAAAGACAAAGAATTATCAAGCAAAAATAACGACAACGGTAGCTCAGAAAGAACCCCTGTGACGAGAAGCCTGCTACGTCCATCAGACAGAAGTAAAGGATTCCAGTGGTTTCTGTCGTTTTATATCAATTTGACGGCAGCAACGGGGGATGGCGAAGAAACTGCTGACTTTGTATTATTGGACGACCCTGCTGTATTTTTACATCCAGAAGGAAAGCGGAATTGGCTTAACGCAATCGAGGAGATGGCAGATGACACTCAGATAATATATACCTCACACTCTCCATTCTTAATCAGGAAAGAGTACCCGTCTCGAATCAGATTAGTTGAAGACCGAAATAATGAAGGAACCCAGATTTCATCTGACTTTTTAAAATCAGACACATCAACGCTCGAACCCCTTAGGAATGCACTTGGTATCGGGTTAGGAGACTCACCGTTTGTATCAAAAAAGAAGATATTAGTTGAGGGGGCATCAGATTACTTTATCTTAAACTCACTATTGAATTATTACAAAAACTACCTTGATAAGGACATCATCAGGCGTGATGATGTAACGATTATGGCGGTTGACGGCGGAAATAATATGATACAGGCTGCAAAATGGGTCACCTCTGAAGAATTTGCATATGTTATCTTACTCGATAACGACAAGAAAGGAGTGAATGTCCGAGATACTATTAGTGCGTCACACCCAGAGATTGGGGATGATCAAGTCCTTTTGTTGAATAAAGACGATGTTGAACAAAATTATCATATAGAAATTGAAGATATGTTTTCTCCAACATTCTACATCGACTGTGTCAATGAAAAGTACAAAGAGGTTTTTGACGATTTCGAAGGCATAAAAATTGATAAACAAGAGGGTGAGTGGGTGATCGAAGACGATATCGAATATAAAGGAATGAAATTAACCTCAAAGATCCAGAAAGTGTTCAACAATCGAGGAATTGGTGATTTGGATAAAGTGCAAGTGGCAAACGTCATCAGTAGACGCCTTGACTCAGGGTCGAACGTATCAGAAAGTGATGTAGAGAACTTCACACCGATATTGGGGCAAATTAATTCGAAGTTCTAGACTAAATTTCATCTCTACCCTGGGGCTCTCGTATCTCTTGAGCAAGTGGGTGAGAAATGCGTCAATCAAATTGACACGTGGTTGATCGTCCGACACACCTTGAGCCACGAACTCCTAGCTATGTCGAACAACAGCTGGCGTTCTTTGGTAAGCTTCAGGCTGGTTCGCTTGGCCATTTATACATCAACGTATGCACTGGGGGTCGGTTTACGTGAATCTTGAGTGAACGAGTGTCTATCCTTCTTATACTTCGGGTGACCTATGACCGCGACTGCGTCGGCCTTCCGGTGGAATTGACTCGAATCTATGCACGATGACTGCCGTCAACGTCAACAAAGGTGCATACATCGAGGATGCCGTATACATTCACGCCTGACCCCGGGGGGACGGCTGTGAAATTGCCCTCTTAGTGCCTAAGGGCGTTCATTTGAGTCCGTCTCATTCTGTGGATACAAAGATGCCAGTATAGACTTCACTCGCGAAAGAGCATGGGGTAACTCGATACGCTGTGCGATGACCATTCCAACAAAAGAAATACCTAAAATAACGCCTGTCGAGAGTGAATGATAACCAACACCACGAAGAGCGAACAGAAGTGTTCCGATTGACACAGCAATACTAGCTAAACCAAGAATTTCGTTGAGTGTGTCCTCATTCTCTTCACCACCACGCGCGAACATCATAGCCGCATTCCCCTGTTGCATATTTTGTTGATGGATCTGTTGGCCAATATCGCGATACGCCTTCTCCAGTTCTGTGTACCGGGCGTACCAGTATTCTGGACTTTCCCACGCCCAATCGGGAACTTGCTCAGCTGCAAGTGGTTGGGATCCTCCAGGCATCATACCAAACCTGCTCTGCATCCACGGTGGTCGTCGTGATGACGTAGTTTGTTCTTGATCTGTCTCTTCCTGCGTTTGTTCCTGCCCCTCATCTGCCATGTCTCTGGAAAATATGTCATCGGATATTAAACTTCGCAGAAACCAATACCGGTGAGTCAAAAAATCACATCTCGGTAATAACTACTTAACGAGACCCTGAAGCAGCTCAGTCTCGTGGAGCGGCTGGATCGGGCCGTCCTCCGGCACCGGCCGAACGACGTAGACGCCTTTGCCGAGTCGCTGGACGTGCATGCTCTGTTCTTCACGTTCGTCTTCATCGGCAACGATGACGCCGTCGAGGACGAGATCGTCACGGTCGAGTGCAACAAGCGGGGTGCCGTCGTGGTTTCGGAGCTTTCGGAATACCATTGCTGACACCTCACCGGCCACCCAATCCTACTTAGTTCTATCTCCTAAGTCACCAATCACGAATACAGGCCGTGGTCGGTGTCGAACGTGAAATTACTAGACAGCGTACACTTCGATGAACGGCCACCACCACACACCCCCTTGGCGGCGTATAATTACTTACAGTATGGTCCGATTTGGCGGGTTCCGGTGGTGGCCGGTCCCCGGTAGTGACTCAATTTCGGGTGTGGGGTTGCTCGAGGAGCTTCGAGATCGACGTGGGTCAAAGGTCACTCTGAGAGACGCGACTGGTTCTGGAAACAGCTGTCGCTCAGTCTTCTACTGCCGTTCAGAACAGGTGAGAAAATACGTTCGGGGTTACTCGTGAAGCGCGTCGAGCAGCTCGAAGTCCTCTTCGATGAACCGAGCAATCCGCTCTTCGTGGTCGTCGGATTCCTCGTCAGAGTGAGAGAGACTCATTGGTTGAATAAATCAATGAAGTAGATCGGCTTGAGTCTTTCCGTGGTCACGGTTCGAGTTTATCGTGATCGAGATTTCCTGATTCCAGCCAGATAGCGAGTTCTTCGGTGTCGAAACGGCGAATTCGCTTCATCACCTGTACCGCAGTCTCTCCTGTGTCTGCTGGCTTCTCCCCGTGGCGGTCCAAGTAGTCGCGCATCGTCAGCCATGCAGTCCGCTTGTTTCCGTCTTCGAAGTAGTGTTCCGTTGCGATTTCGCGCAGAAGTGCAGCGGCGCGTGGGTACACCGGTTCGGACTCTGAGACTCTTCTGAGTAGCCGTTTGAATTTCAACCTCGGGGCAGCGACGCGCGTCCCACGATACTTGAGATCCCAATGCTCTTCCACAAGCTCGTGAGTCGCTAAGATCTCTTTGGCGGTGGGGAGTTCGTCGCTCACTACTCCGAGTCCACAGCAATTGAACATAAATGGGGCGCTCCGCGTCGCCCGAATAGGCGCGACGTTCCGAGCCCCCCTTCGCGTGGATCAACTGGAGTTGCGGGGGCGGAGGGTTATTTTTTGAAAGTTGTGACGTTAGTCACACTCCCTAAGGGGGCTTTCCCATCCAGCGGGAGAGCACCCGATCGATCTCCTCGAGCACGACCGCTCACGGGGAATCGAGACTCCACCCGAAAACAGGGTTCAGCCTAAAATCGGAGAGTAGTATATAAAAGAAGCAACCGACCGAGAGTGTTGCCACTCAGGAGGCCACCGGCTACAGGTGTTTCCGAGCGACCGTGTTCTGCACGGGACCGTACGCCCGGTCATAGGTCACAATCGCGTTGAGGAACCGTCGTGAGTCGAGCCCGGCGTCACACCACGCGCTGTATCCTTCCTCGAGCACGTCGGGAAGGTACTCGCCGGTTGCCGCGGAGTTCTTCGACTGAGTGAGCACTGTCCGGATACGAATCCGAACGCGGTCGTCACGGTCATCCATCCCGGCGACAACCTCAGCGCCGTAGCGGTTCAGCCAGTTCTGCAGCGCCCGACCGGATCGCTCCAGGTCGCGCGGATCGACGTTCAGCACGTTCTCGATTCGACCGGCGACCGAGTCTACCACGTCGTCTGCGATGCTCACCAGCTCGCGCACTTCCTGCGCGATCTTCGAAGAAACCCACTTCACGACACCGCCGTCGTTCTCGAGGAGTCCCGAGAGACGTTGGAGAACGCGGTAGATCGTCGTGGAGGACCAGCCGGTTCCGTCCTCCAACTCACCGACTCTCGTTCCACCGTCGGTGAGTGCCAAGTGCTCGAGCACGTCGTGGTCAGCGTCGGTGAGCCGCGAGAGCGTCCGCATGATGACCGAGTCCTGAGACGCTTCGATCTGTGGGGTCGGGTCATCCCACAGCGCAATCGTCCGGTCGGACGCGACCGCGCTGAAGTGGTCGTCAGCGATGAACCACATGCCCGGCCGAGTCGGGATGTCCGCCCACGAAAGGACGTTCAGCAATTTCTCTTCCAGGTCACCAACCAGATCGTGCCGGTCGTCCCACGCGACCGCCTGATCGCGGTTCAGATTCTTCTTGTACAGCGCGCCGAGTTTCGGGTGGTACAGCGGGTCACCGTCCGAACTTTCTCGGACGTACTGCGGGTGATAGTGCTTCAGTTGAAGCCCTCGAGGACGGTGCTGGCTGTTCGGGAACAGATCGGTGATCGCCGACCGATCGAGCCGGAGCTGGTGGTTGTAGCCGACCACGTCCTCGTTGTTCGAATCGTAGACGACGTGCGAACCCTCGATGTCGGCCGAGAGCATGAACAACCGCATGAAGACGCCGTCGCGCCTGACGAGTTTCTTCGCCTGATCGCGGTCGATTCTCAGATACCGCTCGTGCTGGGTTATCGTCGAGAACTTGTGTGGCTCTTCAGCGAAGTACTTGCGCGACCAGTCGAAGCCGACTTTCTCGCAGACTCGGCGCATCACCCACTTGAACACGTGCGGTATCTCGTCTAACTCGAGGTTGACCACGTTCTGTAGTTTGACGTTTGTCGCGGGTCCCAACGTCGCAGGGACGCTGTCAGGACGGTTCTCGTCGGACCACGCGAGTCGCGGCTGTACACAGACCGGAAGCTTCCGCTCACCCTCGCCGTAGGCGTTGATGTCGTACTCGAGAAGCGAGTTTACCGTGTCTGCCTCGCGCGGAGACAGACCCGACTGGTGGAAGCCCATCGACACCTCCCACGTCTCGGTTCCGTCTTCCTCGAGGCGGGGCACTTCTATCTCGATCTTCGAGACACCGCCGTCGATGTGGTTGTACAGCTGGCGGACTGCCCAGTACGGCGATGACCCGTACTCACCATAGAGGAGATTACCGCGCGTCTCGTGGGGCGCGCTCGCGACGGAACTCACCGCCGGTCCTCCTCCGCGAGATCGCGGCCGCAGTACTCACAGCGGAAGATGCAGTCGCTATCGCGGCTGCAGGACGGACAGCGAACCGTCATTGCCACCGCTCCGGGTTACCACCGTGCCGACCGGACGCACCGTTCCACGGGTCCGGAATCGGAACGTCGAGACCGCCCGCGGAACCGCGCTGTAGACGAACCAGCGTATCGCACTCGTGACAGCGGTGTGCGCGGTCCTCGCGATCACCGTAGACGCGGCGGAAGTCGCGGGTGACGTGTGACCCGCAGTTGAGACAGCTGCTCTTTCGGCTCTCCGAGTCGAGCAACATCATGCCGACCACCCCGTTGGCGCGGCCCGACCGCAAGACAGCGGCGACCTGCGTTCCGTTTCGTGGTGGACTCTTTTTCCGCCCCTGCTCGCGAGTATATATACCCGCGATGAGACCTGCCGGTAGAAGACGTGAGTCGGACGTTTTCTACATATAGAAAACGCCAAAAATTTGGACGGACCCGACGGGATTTGAACCCGCGACATCTTGGTCCGGAACCAAGCACTCTGTCCACTGAGCTACGGGCCCTCAGCGGAGAGAGCTACACGGCACCGACGTAAAACCGTTGTGGAACCCACGCCGGCGGCCGATTACGTTCCGGTCGCGTCGGCGTCGACGACGCTGTGTTTCCACGTGCCGCGGGTGAACCACGCCGTGGCCGCAATCGCGCCGAGAATCTGTCCCACGGCCATCCCGAGCCAGATGCCCGTCTCGGCGAACCCGAACTGGAACGAAAGCAGGTAGACGATTGGCACGCGGCCCAACCAGAGCGCGAACAGCGAGAAGCCGAGGGCGGTCTTCGTGTTCCCCGCGCCGCGGTACGCGCCGAGGACGACTTGGAGGACGCCGATGAACCCGAATTCGAACGCCCGGATGCGGATGTACTCGACGCCGAGGTCGATGGTCTGGGCGGCCGACGCGGTCCCGGTTTGGAGGAAGAACGCGACGACGGGTTCGGCGAAGACGTAGGCGAGCACGCCGGTGACGAGCATGACGCTCGCGCCGACCTTGGCGGCGAGCCAGACGGCGCTCTCGGCGCGGTCGGGTTTCTGTGCGCCGAGGTTCTGGCCGACGATGGTGTTCGTCGCTCGTCCGAGGCCGAGCGCCGGGAGGAACACCAGCGACGTGAGGCGGTTGCCGAGGCCGAACGCGGCGACGACTTCGGGGTTGAACGTGACGACCATCGCGGTGAGTGTGATGAAGCCGAGGGCGGTGGCGGACTGCTCGATGGCGCTCGGGACGCCGATATCGACGATTTTCTTGATGTACTCGAACTGCGGGCGGAAGTCGCCGAGCTGCACGTCGGGGCCGGCGCTCGTCCCGAAGATGACGTAGATGCCGATGATGGTGGCGACGGCGCGCGAGAGAACCGTCGCGTACGCCGCGCCGGCGACTTTGAACCCATCAAAGCCCGTGGCGGTGAAGAGGCTCGCCTGAAGACCCTCTAATCCGAGCATCGAAAACAGCGGATTGGCGTCGAAGCCGAAGATGAACACGGGGTCGATGACGATGTTGATGACGACGCTGATGAACATCACGACCATCGGGGCGCGGGTGTTGCCGTAGCCGCGCATGAGCGCGGAGAAGACGAAGAAGCCGAAGAGGAACGGCAGGCCGAGGAAGAACACGCGCATGTAGTCGCCGGCGAGGGGGATGACCTGCCCGGCGGTCGCCTCCGAGCTCGGGAGGACGCCGAGCATCGCGTCGGTGGCGAAAAAGCCGATGACGCCGACGACGACGGCGATGACGGTGATGAACGTGAGCGTCTGCCCGGCGACGGTCCCGGCGGAGCCCTCGCTTTTCGCGCCGGTGTACTGCGCGACGAGCGTGCTCCCGGCGACGGTGAAGCCGCCACCGACGGAGATGAGCAGGAAGATGAGGGGAAATGCGAGGCTGATGGCGGCGACGGCGTCGGTCGAGAGCCGACCGAGCCAGACGGTGTCGGCGAGGTTGTACGCCACCTGGAGGAGTTCGGTGACGATAATGGGCCACGCCAGTTCGAACATCGGCCGTTTGAGGTCGCCTTCGGTGAGGGAACCTCCTTCGGGGAGGGACACTGAACAGGTGAGACACGCGGAGACCGTTTGAAAGCGTCGATAGGCGTCTTCACCCCTCGGATTCACCTCGCCGACAAGCGGGAGCGACCGGGAGCGACAGCCGCGAACCGTGAACCGCGAACCGCGACCCTCGGTGCCGAACGGGACGGGCGCGGCTCACCGAAACGGGTGGCGTCGAGAGAAACGGTGGGTGGTTGCGGTTCGTCGCGTTACGGCGCTTCGCCGGTCTCGATGGCGAAGTCGGCCTTCGGGTAGGCGACGCAGGTGAGCGTGTAGCCGTTGTCCATCTCCTCGTCGGAGAGGGTCTCCTGCGTGTGGTGCGTGATGTACTCCTCTGCCGGGCCGTCGGTAATCTTCGCGGCACAGGAGACACAGGAACCCTGCCGGCACGCATAGGGGAGGTCCATTCCGGCGTCTTCACCCTGGTCGAGCACCGTCTCGTTGCTCGCCAGTTCGATGGTCTCGCCCTGCTTGACGAACTCGACTTCGAAGTACTCGACTTCGTCTTCGGGCATGTCGGCGGGGCTCGGCTCTTCTTCCGCCTCCTCGCCTTCGAGTTCGGCGCCCTCTTCGCCGCCCGCGACCGCGGCGACGCCGCCGCCCCCGCCGATGGAACGGTTCATCGGCTCGGGGAAGTCGGTCTCTGCGACGGTCGCCGCGCGGCGTTCGAGGACTTCCTGTGTGATGTCGGCGGTCGGCTCCCAGCCGGTGCCCTTCGAGTAGTGCAGGGCGACGGCGAGGAGTACCAGGACCAATCCGGCCCCGACACCCACCAGACTGATGACTGCCATACCGGCGGATATGGAGGGAGGGGTTAAGGAAATTGTGATTGTGGCGGCACCCGCGGGCGGTCGATTTCACCGCCGAGACGCGGGTCTCACGCGGATTCCTACAATATCGAGGCCGCCCCCGGTATCGCGGTCGCGCCGACGGGGGCCGGCGTCAGACCCCGTCAGTCGTCCTTCCGCGCGACCTCGTGGCGGCCGAAGCCGTACCGGAGCCGGTTGGCGAGGCGACGGGAGAAGCGGTCGTCGGCGCGGGAGCCGAACCGCTCGGCGAGCGACTGGTAGATGAGCGGGACCGGGACCTCCTGTTCGAGCGCCTCTTGGACCGTCCACGTGCCCGTCGAGCCGCCCGCGACGTGGTCGTCCACGTCGCCGAGGTCGCTTCCCTCCTCGCGGAACGCCTCCTCGCAGAGTTCGAGGAGCCACGAGCGGATGACCGCGCCGTTGTTCCACGTCTGCGCGACCGATTCGAGGTCGAGGTCGTACCGGCCCTCGGCGAGCAGTTCGAAGCCCTCGCCGTACGCCTGCATCAGCGCGTACTCGACGCCGTTGTGGACCATCTTCACGTAGTGGCCGGAGCCCGACTCGCCCATGTGGCCGTGGCCGGCGGGGCCGGTCGCCACTGCGTCGAAGACGGGAGACAACTCGTCGTAGGCCCACTGCGGGCCGCCGACCATGAGCGAAAAGCCGAGTTCGGCACCGGCGGGGCCGCCGGAGGTGCCGCAGTCGAGGTAGGCCGCCGAGCACGCCTCGGCGCGTCGCACGGACTCCTCGAAGTGGGAGTTGCCGCCGTCGACGACTACGTCGTCCCCGTCGAGATGCGGGTCGAGGTCGTCGAGGGTCGCGTCCACCGCGTCGCCCGCGGGGACCATGAGCCAGATTCGCTTGTTGTCGCCGAGCCGGTCGGCGAGGTCGGCGACGCTGTCCGCGGGTTCGGCACCCGCGTCGGCGGCCGCCGCGACGGCTTCCGCCGAGAGGTCGAAGGCCACGACCTCGTGCCCGGCATCGAGCACTCGGTCGACTACGATGCGCCCCATCCGGCCGAGGCCGATGACGCCTAGTTGCATGCGTCGGCATCGTCCGCGGGGGGTGGTAGTGGTTGTGGTTTGGCGCGTGCGCGGTCGCCGTCGAGACCGACCGCTCAGAGCCGCGCCAACAGCGCCTCGGCCAATCGGTCGCCGGCGTCGTCGTCGGTTCGGAAGAACAGTTCGGGCTCGATGAGTTCGACTTCGAGGAGGAGGAAATCGTCGCCGCGCTCCACGCCGTCGACGCGGGCGTACAGCGGCGGGTCGCCCCCGAGGTGGGCCGAGACGGCGTCGACGACGCGCCGGGCGTTGTCGAGCAGCGTCTCGCTCGGCTCCTCGACGTGGACGCTCCCGCCGTGTTTCTCTTGGACGCGGTAGTCGCCGGGTTCGGGGCGCTTGACCACCGCGTGGCTGAACTCGTCGCCGAAGAAGACGAGCGACCACTCGCCATCTTCGATGTCCGGCGCGAACTCCTGAACCAACACGTCCTTTTCGGCGACGAGGTCGTCCACCCACGGCTGGGCGTCGGCGGCCTCCGCGCGGCTCAACTGTCTCGTCTCGAACGCGCCCGCGCTCACGGCGGGCTTGACGACGAGCTCGTCCCACCCTCGCGTCTCGAAGACGGCTTCGAGGGACACGTCGCCGCCGCGCTCGACGTACTCGGTCGGCAGCGTCGAGACGCCGGCGTCGGCGAGGTCCCGCAGGTAGAACTTGTGGCTGTTCCAGTCGAGCGTCGTCGGCGGGTTCCACACCGCGCAGTCGGCGTCGGAGAGGCGGTCGACCCACGCGGCGTAGGCCCTCGGATGCCGGTAGTAGTCCCAAATCGACCGGACGACCACGGCGTCGAAGCCGTCCCAGTCGACCGACTCGTCGGACCAGACGACCGGCTCCGCCGCCACGTCACGCTCCCGGAGCGCCGCGAGGAACGAGGCGTCGTCGTCGACGAGTCCGGGGAGGTCCTCGGAGGTGGCAAGTGCGATGGAAGTCACGGGGGTGGATGGCAGACATCGGGCGATAAGCGTTCTGTAACGCTCGGTCCGTTCGCCGCAATCACCGCTTTCGGGACCGCGGTCGGGCGGCTTCGCGGCCGCAGACGCCGACGTTTTTACCGTCCCGTGCGAGGCTCGGGTATGGACGAACGCATCCACGAGCACGCCGCGGTGCTCGTCGACTGGAGCGCGCGAATCGAGGCCGGCGACGACGTGGTCGTCTCCGTCGGTGAGGGAGCTCACGACCTCGCGGTCGCCGTCGCCGACGCCCTCGGCGAGCGCGGCGCGAGCGTCGTCACGACCTACGCCTCCGAGGAGGTCCAGCGGGCGTACCTCCGCGCGCACGACGGCGACTTCGACCTCCCCGAACACGAACTCGCCCTCTACGAGACCGCCGACTCGGTGCTCTTCCTCGGCGGCACTCGCAACACGGCGGCGACCGCCGACGTGCCGACCGAGACGCGGCAGGCCTACGGCCGCGCCACGAGCGAGGTCAAAGAGGCGCGCATGGACACCGACTGGGTCTCGACGGTCCACCCCACCCGCGCGGCGGCCCAGCAGGCGGGCATGCCGTTCGAGGAGTACGCCGACTTCGTCTACGACGCGATTCTCCGCGACTGGTCGGAACTCGCCGACGAGATGGCGAACATGAAAGACGTGCTCGACGCCGGCTCGGAGGTGCGCATCGTCAAGGCGGACACCGACCTCACGATGTCAATCGAGGGCCGCACCGCGGTCAACTCCGCGGCCTCCGTCGCCTACGACTCCCACAACCTCCCGTCGGGCGAGGTGTTCACCGCACCCGTCGAGGACGCGGTCGAGGGCGAGGTGTTCTTCGACGTGCCGATGACGCTGGAGGGCCAGCGCGTCGAGAACGTCCACCTGACGTTCGAGGGCGGCGAAGTGGTCGACTTCTCCGCGGGCGCGGGCGAGGACGCGCTCGCCGGCATCCTCGACACAGACGAGGGCGCGCGCCGCCTCGGCGAACTCGGCATCGGGATGAACCGCGGTATCGACCGCTTTACCGACAGCATCCTCTTCGACGAGAAGATGGGCGACACCATCCACCTCGCGGTCGGGCGGGCGTACGGCGCGTGCCTCCCCGAGGGCGAAGACGGCAACCAGTCCGCAGTCCACGTGGACATGATAACCGACATGAGTGAGGACTCGCGCATCGAGGTCGACGGCGAGGTCGTCCAACGAAACGGCACGTTCCGCTGGGAAGACGGGTTCTGAGCCGTCACACCGACGGATTCTGAACCCGCCGTCCGCCGGGGTTGAGACGGTTAAGATACCATGTTCAACGGTAACTTTGCGCTTACTAAAACCGTCTGAGGACGTAGCTGTCGGCTATGGCGCGATTCGGCCGAACGAGGCGGCGGTTCCTCGAACTGGTGGGGAGTGGTGCGGTAGTGGGTGTCGCTGGCTGCCTCGGTGGTGGCGGCGAACAGGAGACGGAGACGACAACGACAGCAGAGGAGACGGACGACGACCACGACGAGGAACGTCCCGAGGGCGTCTCCGCGGAGGAGTTCGAACACGGCCCGGTTCCGGAGGCCTACCGGACGGCGCTCTCGCAGGCGAACGAGCAGCGGGACCCTGAGAACCTGTTCACGAAGGAGGCGGTCAAGTTCCAGGAGGCGGACGACGCCGTCGAGGCGGGCCTCACCGAGGCCGGACGAGACTGCGGCAACTGCGCCGAGTACATCCCCGACAAGAACGGCGACGGCTTCGGTGCCTGCGCGAAAGTCGAGGGCTACGTCGACCCCGCAGACTGGTGTTCGCTCTGGGAGTCTATCGAGGAAGCCGAAGGCGAGACGGGCGGAGACGAGACCGCATCCGTCGCGTGAGGCTCACTCCTGAGCCACGCCGATGTTCTTCAGCGACCCGCCGCACCGCGGACAGACCTGCTCGTAGACGCCGTGTCCCGAGCGGTGGCCGCAGGCGGTACACTCGTACCACGAGCGCTCGACGAGCGTCGTCGGCTCCGCCTCGACTAACATCTCCGTCCGGCGTTCGACGAGCGCATCGGTCCGGCGCTCGACCAACTCCGTCGGGGGCCGTTCGACGAGGTCTGTCGGCTCGGGGCCGACCAGCGCCCTGGATTTGGCTTTGACGAGGTCTGCAGGCTCACGAGTGGTGATATCGTTGCTCATGAGACGATATACGCAGTGTCGGATGTTAACTCTTGCCAGCACCTGTCGTTCCTCCCTGACGCCGCCGAATTCGGCCGTTTCGCCCCGATTCGGCGGGTACGGTCCCGAGACGCGCTTTCGACGTACTTTTTATCCGCGACCGTTTTCATCCGCGCATGGCAGAATTCATGGTCGTCGTCGCCGACCCCGACACCGGTGCGACCTACCAAGTCGACGTCGAAGGACAGGACGCAAACCGATTCCTCGGCCGCGACCTCGGTGACGAGGTCGACGGCGCGGCCGTCGGTCTCGACGGCTTCACGCTCGAACTGACGGGCGGTTCGGACAAGGCCGGCCGACCGATGCACCCCGACGTGCCCGGCGGCGCGCTCAAGGAAATCCTCGCCAAAGACGGCATCGGCTACAAGCCGTCCCGCGACGGCGAGCGCAAGCGCGTCACCGTCCGTGGCCGCGAGGTCTCCGGCGAGACCGTCCAGATCAACGCGAAGGTCGTCTCCGGTGAGGGCGACGTCGCCGCCGCCTTCGGCGAGGGCGACGACGAAGAAGCGGACGAATAACGCCGTCTCACTCCTCTCTTTCCCGTGCCAGAGCAACTGCCCTCCGACCATCCGTCGGTCCAGACGTTCCGCGCGAACATCGCCCGGAGCGGCGGTACCCGTCGCCCCTGTCTGCGCGTCCCCGACGACGTGACCGCCGAAGACGGCGATTTCGTTCGGCTCCACCTCGACGGCACCGCCTATCACGCCCGCCTCTCGGCCGACGCCTCGGGGCTCGTGATTCGCGGCGCGTACGACAACAAGCGCCTCGCGCGCACCCCGAACAACGGCGAGAATCGGCTCGTCGAGTGGTGCCGAGAACACGACCGGGCCGACGGCGACGCCGTCGAACTCGACGAACTGGACGACGGCTACCAGTACGGCCTCCGCGTGCCGGGCGTCCGGCAGGTGTACCGCGTCACCGAGCGGCCGAACGACTCGCTTTCGAGCATCGCCGAGAAGTTCGGCCTGTCCGACGAGTGACCGGTCGCACTCCGAGACACGCCGCTTTTACGCGCCGACCGCCCTAGGCGGGGTATGAGCAAGGTAACGGAGTACCTCGCAGGCGAGCGCCTCGACGACGTGGCGCTCTATCTCACCCACGAGTACCTCGACAGCCAGGGCAAGCTCCCGAACATGGGCGTCGAAGTCGAAAACGGCTACGTCCTCGTCGTCCCCGGCGACGACGGCCGCCGGGCCTTCGCGGCCGGCACGGGCATGGACGCCATGGAGTTCGCCCAGACCGCCATGGGCAACGACGGCGACATCGACGACGACCTCAGCGGCGGCACCTGCCCCGAGGCGGCCTCCGAGGAGAACCACGAGGTGAAGTTCATCTTCTCGTTCGCCGAGGCGCAAAACGAGGAGGTCGGCGGCATCTACGAGGAGGGCGACGTGGTCCACGCCTACGCCAAGTGTACCTGCGGAACGACGTACTCCGACCGCTGGGTCGTCGACGACGCGTAATCGACCTCCGTTTTTCCACGCCGCGTTTCGAGTTCGGCTTCGACGTTAGCGCTCGGTCTCGACGCCTTCGTCGTCCGCCTCGTCCGCGTCGTCGGTTTCGGCTTCCGCTTTCTCGACCGCGTCGGCGACCTGCTCGAACGCCCGGAGGATGACGCGCTTCGTCGTCGCGCCCTGCGTCGTCCAGTGGTGGGCGTAGTCGAGCATGTCGTCGTAGATGTCGGGCTTACAGCCGGCGGCCTTCGGGTGGCCGCCGCCGTTGACGAGGTCGGCGACCTCGTGACAGCGCTCGAAGTCGTCGGAGCCGCGGATGCTGGCGCTCCCGGCGGGCTTGACGACGACCGCCGCGTCCGCGCCCGCCTCGCGGAGGGCGTCGGCGACCTCGTTCTGGGAGCATCGTCCGTAGGTAACGCCGACCGTCCAGTCGCCGACGGTCTTCAGTTCGGCGCGGTCGACGGCGGCTTGGATGAGGTTCTCCTTTTCGACGCGGCGGTGGGCGATGTACTCCTCGACGACCGGCGGGAGGTCCGCGCCGTACGCGCCGACGACGGCGACGTACTCCTCTTTCGAGGTCCAGTAGGCGTAGTCCGCGAGGTCCTGACTCCGCTCGTCTTCGTTCAGCCAGAGGTCGTGGTCGCGGGTGACGGCCGCGAGTTCCGAAAAGCGCTCGTCGAACTCGTAGTCGAGTTCGCGGAGCGTCACGTCGGTCGAACACTCCTCGTCGGACTCACCGACGACGAGGTCGACGCCGGCATCGCGGACCGCCTCGGCCACCTCGGGCTTCCACTGGTGGTGGTCGTACCAGTGAATCTCGCCGGCGGTCTCGACGAGCGCGGCCAGTTCCTCCTCGACGTACTCGAACTTGTCCGGACAGAGGTCGCAGACGTACACCTCGACGCCCTCGGGGGCGTAGTCGGCGACGCGCTGGAGGTCGTCTTCGAGCGAGTACGGGCTCGACCCCATCAGCGCGACCGGCGATTTCGGTCGCTCTTCTTCCTCCTCGTCTTCCTCGGCGAGGGCGGGTTCCTCGTCGTCTTCGTCCTCGTCGCTGAGTTTCTCCTCGATTCGCGCTTCGAAGTCGGCCACGTCGAGGGCCGCATCGTAGGCTTCCCGGAGGAGGGCGACGCAGCCGAGTCCGTCGGCGTCGGTGTCGGTGACGACCGCGACCGACGCGTCTTCGAGTTTCTCCTTGGCGCGCTCTTCGGCGCGTTCCTCGTCGAACGAGTCGGGGTAGAAGAATCCGGCTCCGGGGAGCACGGACTTGCGGGGGAGCGAGAGCTGAGAACTGTCGATGAGCTCGTCTTCCATACGCCGAACTCGGGCGCGACGGGGAAAACTCCTCCCGATTCCGTCGGCGGCGACCACATCGAGCGTCTCGCGGCCCGCGACCGAACCGAGTCCCGCAGCCCACTCAGGCGGCCTCGTCGCTCAGTAAGGAGTCCGTCGTCCCCTCTTCCAACTGGCGGACCGTCAGCACCGGCACCGGACAGGTCCGGACGACGCGCTCGGCGACGCTCCCGATGAGAAAGCGGTTCTCGCCGTGGCGGCCGCGGGTGCCCATGGCGACGGCGTCGGCGTCCACCTCGCGGGCGTAGTTCGAGATTTCGGCGGCGGGGCGGCCCTCTCGAACCGCGAGGGTCACGTCGCGGTCGGTCGCGGCCTCGACCTCGGCGAGCGCCTCCTCGCCGCGCTCGGTGAGCGCGTCGCGCATCTCGTCGCGGAGTCGCTCCGGCGCGGTCTCCACGTCGCCGGCGTCGACGACGTACAGCGCGTGGACCGACGCGTCGAACCGCTCTGCGAGGTCGACAGCGACGCGGACCCCCCGGCGGACGCTCGCCGAGCCGTCGGTGGCGATGACGATGGTGTCGAACATGCCTACGGGTTCACAGTGGGGCGGCATAAAACCAGTCTGGGACGACCGACCGTCGGGACCGTGGGGTGAGTTTTTTGTCGTCGCCCGACGCAGGTGGGGACATGTCACCGCGCCCGCTCTCTATCGACCTCGTTCTCGTGCCGGTCGACCAAAGCGACGAGGCGACGCGCGCGGCGGAGTACGCCGCCGCCGTCGCGGCCGAGTACGACGCCGCGGTCCACGCCGTCCACGTCCTCGGCGAGGACGTCGTCCGCGCCATAGAGCAGGGCGTCGTCGACGAGGACGCCGTCGCCGAGGACAGCAAGGCCGTCACCGACACGGTCTCGGCCCTCGCCGACGAGGCCGACGTCCCGGTCACCTCGTCGGTCGCCTACGGCTTCTCGCGAACGAGCAAGCTCCGCCACCCCGGAAGCGTCGTCCTCGACACCGCAGAAGAGCTGAACGCGGACTTCATCGTCGTGCCCCGAGAGCCGGTCTCGGGCGACCCCGGCGAAGTGCTCGCCAAGGCCGCCGAGTACGTTCTCCTGTACGCCAGCCAGCCCGTCCTCTCGGTCTGAACCGCAGGTCGTTGTCGCCGTGACTCGCCGTCGCCCTCAACCTCCCTCGTCGTCCGGGGGTTCGGCGAGTCGGATGGTCATCTCCAGCTCGAAGCTCTCTGCGTCGCTCGTTTCGAAGCCGACGGTCTGGTAGAGGCCGACCGCCGCGCGGTTCCAGCGCTCGACCGTGAGCCACACCTTCTCGACGCCGGACACCCGGCCGTAGCCGAGCAGCGCCTTGATGAGCCGCGTGCCGATACCGGCGCGCTGGTACGTCTGGTGGACGAAGATGGCGAGTTCGTAGGCGTCACCGTCGGGGACGAGCGTCGCGTGACCGGCCACCTCGCCGCCGTCCCACGCGATGACGTTCAGGCAGTCCTCGTCGAGGATGTTCTCCAGCCAGTCGCGGATGCGGTCCTCACGCCCCGGCGGGATGCCCTGCGCCCGGTCCGAGGGGTCGAACGCGTCGTACATCTCGACGAGCGCCTCCATCTCCTCGTCTGAGCCGTCGTAGGCGCGCACCTCGATGGTGCGGTCTTCCCTGTCGGTGAACGACAGTGGCGGCGCGTCGTACGGGTCGGCGACGGCGTCGGAGAACGTTCGGTCGCTCATCGTACTAGGGTGACGGTCACGTGGGAGTTCAGCAGGACGAACTCCGCGATGCTACCGATCTGTATCTTCCCCATCGGACTCGTCTCGCCGCCGCCGAGCACTAGTTGGTCGAACCCCTCGTTCTCGGCGAGGTCCACGAGGGCGCTCCCCGCGTCGCCGTCGAGCAGACGGACGGTCGCTTCGACGCCCCGTTCGTCGAGCAGTTCCGTCACCCGCGTTTCGATGTCCTCGCGCGAGCGCTCGACCGACGGGTTGTCGACGATGGCGACCGTGAGGTCGTCGTCCACGTTGGCCGTCCGTTCGACCGTCTTTTCGAGCGCTCGGATGGAATCGTCGCTGCCACCGATTCCGAGCAGTACCTTCATGATTCCCAATCTCGCGGTCGCGATAGAAAACCCTTGCCCGGAATCGGGGGGCGACACCCCCGCCGGCGGGGGGACCGCACGTCGCGGAACCCTTTTCGGCCGTGCCGCGGTAGCCCGCGGTATGACAGACGAGTCCGACGAGTTCGAGACGGGCGCGAGCGACGCCGAGGAGGGGGCTCGCCCCGATGCGGACACGCGAGCGGAGGCGGACGAAGCGGCGGCAGACGCGGCGGCGGCAACTGCGGAGTCCGCCGCCGCGACCGAGAGCGCTCCGGCCGACGATGACGCGACCGACTCCGAGGCCGACGAGGTCGCGACCGACTCCGAGGCCGACGCCGCCGGAGCGGGTTCCGACGCTGAAGGTACTGAGGACGCCGAAGACGCCGTTCCGGAGGACGTACAAAAGTACGCCCGGTTCAAGAAAGTCGACGGCGCGCAGTACGACCGCGTCAACGACTTCCTCCGCCAGCGGACCTACGTGACGGCCCGCGAGTGGGCCATCGCGCGGCTCTGCGCCGACTTCCGGACCGAGACGGGCGTCGAGATGACGAAAATCGGGAACAACCTCCCCGAGCTCGTCCCCTTCATGACCGACACCTACACCCCGCAGGCGGTCAATCAGGCCCGCTCGGCGTTCCGAGACAAGGTCCGGAAGTCGGGAGCGACGTTCCTCTACGGCGCGATGTCGGGATTCTTCACGGCCGAGGAACTCGACGAGATGATGTACGAGGTGACGGAAATCGCCAAGTTCCTGCTCGAAGTCGAGGGCGTCGACCTCTCGGTCGAAGAGGAACTCGAAGCCGAAGAGCGCATCTCCAGCGTCATGCGCGAGGTCCGCGAGGCGAGCACGGAACTGCGACAAGAAGAGCTGTCGGACGAGGAGTGAGCCCTCGCGGCCGGGGTCGGTTCGGAGCCGACTCCGCACCGACTCGGAGTCAGGGGAAAAGCGGGTCCGGTTCCGACTGGACTAACTCGACGCGTCGGTCCGCCTCGACCGGCCGGACGTAGAGGCGCAGTTCGCCCTGTTCTCGCGCCTTCGTCGCCATCGCGTCCACTCTGTCCAGCCCGTAGTACAGCGGGACGACGACGGCCTTCGACGCCGCGGCGTCCTGGACGACTGAGACGACGAACACGGTGTCGTCCTCGCGGGCGCGGTACACGTCGTAGCGGTCGAAGGCGGCCGATTCGACCCACGTCGACAGCGACTCGAACTCGCTTCCGGGGACGAGCACGTCGAAGCCGACGCGCTCCGTCGCCTCGGGGAGGGTCGCCGGCGGCAGCACCGTCACATCGCCGGGATGGAGCACGAGCGTCTCCCAGCCCTCGTCTTCGTACTCGGCCGCGGTCGCCTCGGCGTCCTCCACGACCGTCTCCCAGAACGACAACAGTCCCGTGAGTGCGTGCGGTTCGTCCGCGTTCGGGTCACGACCTCGGGGAGGCGTCTGCTCGTCGGTCATGCGTGTCACTCCCTCGGGGTGTCGGACGGGAAAAGGATTCGCTTGCATCGGGGTCGTCCGACTCCCGGCCGACGCCCCGGCCGCGACGGAACTGCTATCTGTCTCCCCGCCGACAGTCGGCCCGATGCGATGGTCGCTCCGCGCGGTCCTCGGCTCGCTCCAACTCCCCGTCGCCGGTGTCGGGGGCGCGCTCCTCGCGTTCGTCTGGCGGACCGCCGTCACGATGCCTCCGCCGCCGCCCGGAAGCGACGGCTTCGCCCACGGGCTCGCGGGCTTTTTCCTCCTCGTGTTCGGGCTCGTCGGCTTCGTCCTCCTCGCGGGCGGCCTGCTCATCCCGCCGGGACCGGGCTACGGCGTCGAGTTCACTCGCAACCAGCGCTGGCTGTTCGCCTACGCGCTGGTCTCGCCGGCCCTCGCCGTGGGTGGCTTCCTCGCAACCGTCGTCGCGTCGTCCGCACTCGGCGGGTTCGGCGGCCTCGCCGGGTCGGCCGTCTCGCTCGTCGTCCTGACAGCGCCGCTCGCGGTGCTCGTCGGCGTCGGCTGGAAAGGCGCGCAGGTCGCGGCTGCGCGGTTCTGAGGGTTTCGGGCCGCAGTCGCACTCAGTCGCGGACGTTCTCGCCGGCGACTTCGCCGAACCCATCGCCATCCCAGACGAACTCGCCGCGGAGCATCGTCCACTCGGGGAACACGCCGGTGTGGCCCTCGAACGGGGTCCAGTCGCACTTCGAGTGGAGGTCCGCGCCGCGAATCTCGCGGGCGGCGTCGAGGTCGTAGAGCGCGAGGTCGGCGTCGGCGCCCGCCTCGATGCGGCCCTTGCGCGGCAGGTCGAACACCTCGGCGGGGTTCGCGGCGACCACGTCGCGGACTCGTTCGACGGTGAGGTCGCCCTCGACGACCGCGCCCAGAAGCAGGGGCACCATCGTCTCGACGCCGGGGACGCCGCTCGGGGCGTCGAGAAGCGACTGTTCTTTCTCCTCGCGAGTGTGGGGCGCGTGGTCCGTGGCGACCATGTCGATGCGGCCGTCGGCGAGGCGCTCGAACATGGCCTCGCGGCGCTCCTCGGAGCGCAGCGGCGGGTTCATCCGACCGTAGGTGCCCAGTTCGGCGAGGTCGTCGCGGGACAGAAACAGGTGGTGCGGCGTCGCCTCGCAGGTCGCGCCGCCGTCGCGGGCGGCGTCGACGCCCTCGGGCGTGCTCGTGTGGGCGACGTGAATCTGCGCGCCGGTCTCGCCGCCGACGCGGACGGCGCGCTCGACGGCGGCTTCTTCGGCCTCGGCGGTGCGGTAGGCGCTCCACGCGTCGGCGTCGGCGTCGCGGCCGACCCCGCCGAGGTCGCCCTCGATGGCGGACTCGTCGAACAGGTCGGCGTCCTCGGCGTGGACCGTGACTGGCACGCCCGCCTCGCCGGCGCGTTCTGCGGCCTCGGAAAACAGGTCGGCCTCGATGCCCATGTCGCCGGTCGAGTCGGCGAGGAACACCTCGCCGAGGGCGAAAAGCGGGCGGTCGAGGAGGCTGTCGGGGTCCCAGTCGGCGGTGACGCCGCCGTTGATGCCGTAGTCGATACACGACTTCGCGGCGCGCTCGGCCTTCGCGTCGAAGCCCGCGCCGTCGGTCGTCGTCGGGTCGGTGTTCGGTTGGTCGGCGACGGTCGTCACGCCCCCCGCGGCGGCGCTCCGCGCGCCCGTCTCCCACGTCTCTTTGTGTTCGAATCCCGGTTCGCGGAAGTGGACGTGCACGTCGATAGCACCCGGTAGAAGCAGGTTCTCTTCGGCGTCGACGGTCTCTTCGTCGGCGACGGGGTCGAGGTCGCCGACCGCCTCGACGGTCCCGTCCTCGACGCGGACATCGACCACGCGGCCGTCGGCCAGCGTCGCGTTCTCGATTCGCATACGAGGGGGTGCGACGCGCCGGGTGCTAAGTCCGGCGGTTCGGGTAGTGACCGCGGTTCGGAGAGCGGCCGCGGCCGGCCGCGTCGGCGCGTCGTCGGTTACGCCCGGAGTCGCTCACGCGATGTCGACCGCGTCCTCGACTCGGGTCGCCGGGTCGCCGACGAAGACGGCTTCGAGGGCGTCGCAGACTGCGTCCGAACTCGCCGGGCCGCCGGCGTCGGCGACGCTGCCCACCGAACCCGGGTCGAAGGGGACCTCGATGGCCTCGTAGACGGGCGCGAGCACGTCGGCAATCTCGTCGCGGTCGGCGACGACGACCACGCCGGAGACGAGCGCGCTCTCTTTTCGGACCCGCTGGGCGATACCGCAGAGCTTCCCGCCCGCTTGGACCGAGTGGTCGCCGGGGCAGTACGAGTTCGCTGGCTCGCCCCGCCGTGCGGGCACGCCGAGCGTTCGCAGGGCGCGGACGACGGCGGTCGTTCCGGCCTCGTACCGCGCGTCGAGTCCGCTTCGGGCGTCGTCGAGCGGGAGCGCGTGAGCGAACGCGACGGTGGTTCCCGTGTAGGCTACGGCCCGGCCGCCGACGGAGCGCTCGATTGCCGGAAACCCGCGCTCCTCGGCGGCGGCGACGGCCTCGTCGTACCGCGGGGCGCGGGTGTCGCGCCTGCCGAACGCGAGCTGTCGGTGCGGCGTCCACGCCCGGAAGGCCGGTTCGCCCGTTTCGCCCGCCTCGCGGAGCATGGCCGCGGTGACCGCCCGGTCTGCGTCTCGGTCGGGCCCGCGGCCGCGGATGACGCGCATGCCCGAAGGAAGCACCCCGACGTACCTAAGCACACCCGTCCCGTCCCGACGACCATGCTGCGACTGCCGCGGTCGGTCCTCTCGCACTTCGAGCGCTTCTCGCTCTACAACTCGCCGTACCCCGCCCACGACAGCGGCTGTGCCGTCGACCTCTACGTCGCGGACGACGACCCGGTGGCCCGCTCGCCCGTCGCGGGCGTCGTCCGCGAGACGCGGACCGTCCGCGCGCCCGACAAGCCCTACGCCCACGACGACGAGTACCTCGTGCTCGTCGACGTCGACGCCGAGGCCACCGGGCTGGACTGGCTCGGCGACGCCGGCGACGACCCCCGCGACGGACTGGTGGCGCGAATCCTCCACGTCCGACCTGACGTCGCCGCGGGCGACGAGGTCGCGGTCGGCGACTCGCTGGGACGGCTCGTCCGCTCCGGCTTCTTCGCCCCGTGGGTCGCGAACCACGTCCACCTCGGCTTCCGCCCCGCGGACGCGAACCAGCACCGCGCTCGGGGGTCGCTCCCGGTTTCGACCGACGTGACCGTCTCGCCGCTCGACTGGGACGGGACGGGAACCATCGTCGAGACGGCCGAGACGTTCGTCGTCCTCGACGCCCCGACGCGCGCCGATGCGGACGTCGGACCGGACGAGTTCGTCGGCCTCGCCAGCGACGAGGGCGTCGTCCTCGACGGGGGCCTCGCCCACTACGGGTTCGGTGGCACGCTCTCCCCCGTCGCGGACGGGCAATCCCTGTCGCTCCTCGGCGAGCGAGTCGGTCGGACCGCCGGCCGGGACGTTCCGTGGGCCGACTTCGACGTGCTCGTCGACGGACTTCGTATGACTGGGTTGTCATTATTCGCGTCCCGAATCGACTTCGGGACCAAGGTCGTCTGTCCCGGCCACGACCTCGCCGTCGGCGACGAGGTGTCGGTCGCGATTCGCCCCAGCGACGACCCGGTGCGCCTCGATTGATTCGACAGAAATGATTTAATACTAACACGAACGCGCCGCCCGGTGCCGACCGACCGACTCCCTCCATTTTGGGGTTAGTTTTTAAATGCCTTTACTATGAAAGGCCGAGCCTCCGCAAAAAATATCCTTCGCTCGTCCGTATTTTTCTCTGTTTGTGAGACTCGATATACGAACGTGCACCGTCGCTTCGGTCTTCGACGCCGCCGTCTCCGTGCCGCGATGACCGACGACCGCGACACCGGGTACGAGGTCGAACTCGGTCACCCGCTGGCCGGCGTGTCTCCCGATGCGACGCTCGAAGACCCCGAATTCGAACTCACGTTCGTCGGCGGTATCCCGGTGTCGGGCGAGCCGGTTCCCTACTTCGTCGCCCGCGGGAGAGACCGCGAGGAGCTCGACGACTTCCTCGACGACCACGTGAACATCGAGTGTTTCGAGCCGGTCTCCGACGGCCCCGAGGGACGGCTCTACCGCTGTGAGTGGGCGACTCACGAGGGCGGCATCATCTCGGCGATTCGCGAGTGCGACGGCATCGTCCGGCAGATGGTCGGCACGAGGTACGGCTGGTCGCTGTCGGTGTACTTCGCGTCGAACGAGCTGACTACCCGGTTCCACGACGCGTGTCTCTCCCGCGACATCGATATCGACGTGCGCCGGGTCGAACCGGCCCGCCTCGACGAGCGCCACCCGCCCGACAGCGACCTCTCGGAAAAGCAACTCGCGGCGCTTCGGCTCGCCTTCGAACGGGGTTACTTCGAGACGCCGAAAGAGACTGGCCTCGACGACATCGCGAGCCGATTGGGCATCAGCGAACAGGCGCTCTCACAGCGACTCCGGCGAGCGCTCCGACACCTCGTCGGCTCGGCGATAGACGATATCGACGATATCGACGACATCGACCGCGACTCGCGGTCCGAGTGAAGAGCCGACGACGCGTCAGAACGGGACCGTGGTGGGGATGTGGCAACCGGGCGCGGATTGCCACGGTGGTGTCGAGAGTGAACCGCGACGGAGGCGACCTGCGGTCTCTCCGGCGGTGCGCCCGTGTGGGGGGTGCCACCGACGCATATCGGTACGCCGATTCTAGTAATATATCTGACCCTTGTGTGGACAATCGGTATTTAAGCGGCGTCGAAGTAATCGAGGTACTCCGAGGCGAACGCACGGACCTCGTCGTACGTCGGCGGCGACCCGTTTCGGACGAAGTGTCCCGCGACGGCGTTGCCGACGACGAGGGACTCCGCGCGGCCGAGGTCGAGGACGTGCGCGAGCGCGAGTCCGGCGTTGAAGTGGTCGCCGGAACTCGTCGTCAACACCGGGTCGTCCGTCCGGGGAACGCCGACGGTCGCGGCCCCCTCGTCGTCGATGAGGTGGGCCGCTTCGATGCCGTGGCCCGCGAAGCGGCTGACGCCGAGGTGGTCGAACGCCGCCTGCGACTCGCGGCCGAAGTCGTCGCTCTCGACGCCCGCCAACCGCGCGAGATAGCGCGTCTCGTAGCGGTTCGCCGACGCGACGACGCGCACCGCGTCGTCCAGCGCGGACACCTGTTCGACGCCCGCGGCGACCACCTCGGGCTCCCGCTTTCTGAGGTCGCCGGGGTCCAAAAGCAGCGTCTCCGGCGGGTCCGACAGCGTCGGCCACAACTCCTCGCGGAGGCCGCGGGCCACGTCCGGTAGCTCGGGCATCTCCGACCAGTAGCCCATCCCGACGAGTTCGGTCCCGTCGACCAACTCGGCCAGTCGGTCGAGGCCGACCCGCGACTCGATTCCGGCCCAGTCGAGCGTCATCAGCGCGCCGATTTCGGTGAGCATCAGCTTCCCGTCGTCGAACTCGACGGCGTCGGTGTAGCCGGGCGACCCGAGCGTCTCCAGCGGGAGGTGGCCGAACTCCTCGACGAACGGCTCTTCGACCGGGTCGCCGAGACAGCCGACGACCCCGGGCTCGAACTCCAGTCGGTCGAACGCGCGGGCGAGGTGACTCACGTGCCCGCCGGTTCGGACGTTCGACTGAATCCACTCGAAAGAGAGCGAACTCTCGGCTTCGACCGAGTCGTTCACGCGGTCGGCGAACGCTTCGAGCGTCGGCACCCGCTCGTAGGCGTCGGCCGACTGCCGCTCGGAGACGAACTCCCGAACGCGGTCGATGTAGCCGTCGAACCCGAACAGCACCCGCCCGCCGTCGACGGTCTCTGGGAGCGACTCCCGGCAGGATTCGACCGCGCGGACCGTCGTCTCGTCTGGGGTTTCCATGGCGCCCCGTTCGGACGACCCCCAATTAGTGTTGCCGCCGGCGGCGACACTCTCGCGGCGTCAGCGGTCGTTTTCGGAGGCCGTCAGCGGTCGCTCTCCGTCGTGATTTCGAACCGCGCGCCGCCGGCGTCGCTCTCGACGAACCAGACGCTCCAGCCGTGGGCGTTCACGACGCTCATGACGACGCTGAGTCCGAAGCCGGTCCCCTCCGAACTCGTGGTGTAGCCCGCCTCGAAGATTCGGGGGCGGTCGTCCGGCGGAATCCCCGGGCCGTCGTCTTCGACGTAGAACCCGTCGCGGTCGCCGAGGGGGCCGACGCTGACGGTCACGTCGTCGCCGCCGTGACGGATGGCGTTCGAAAAGAGGTTTTCGAGGAGCTGTCTGAGCCGCCCGCGGTGGGCGTCGACCGCGACGTCGCCGTCGACGGTGAGCGTCGCTTCCGGCGCGTCGCTCGCGGCGGTCGTCCACGCTTCCTCGGCGACGGAACCGAGCGACAGCCGTTCGGCCTGCTCGACCGTCTGGCCGTTTCGCGCGAGCGCCAGCACGTCCTCGACGATGCCGGCCATCCGCTCGTGGGCGTCGGCGACGCGGTCCAACTCGTCGCCGTCGTCCCGCTCGCGAGCGAGTTCGAGGTAGCCCATCGCCGCGTTCAGCGGGTTCTTGAGGTCGTGGGAGACGACCGACGCGAACGATTCGAGCTGCTCGTTCTGGCTGGCGAGTTCGCGCTCGCGCCGCCGCAGGAGCTGTTCGCGCTCGACCCGGTCCAAGACCGCGCGGGTGTTGGCGGCCAGCACCTTCGCCAGCGCGATGCGCTGGTCGGCCAGCGAGCCCTCGTCGAGGGAGGCGACGAAGAACACGCCGTGGTCGTGAATCGGAACGATGAGCTCCTCTCTGACCCCGGCGTCGAGGATGAACCGCTTCGGGTTCGACTCCACGTCCCGGTAGAGGTTGTGCTCGCCGCGCTCGAACACCTCCCACGTCAGGCCGGTCCCCCGCGGAATCGGCGGCACGTCGCCGAATACCTCCCACGCCTCGTCGGTGAACGCCGCGGGGACGAGCGCGTCAAGCGACTCGTCGTACAGGAGGACGCCGCTAATCGCGTAGTCGAGGACCTCGGTGGCGGCCTCGCGGACGATTTCGGCGACCTCCTCGCGGCTCGTCGCGCCCGTCAGCCGCCGGGTCGAGGCGTGGAGCGCGTTGAGCCGCCGTTCGTACCGCTTTCGCGCCGTGACGTCCGTCGAGATACCCACCGCGCCTTCGACAGCGCCGTCGTCGCCGACGATGGGCGAGACGGTGAACTCGACCACGTAGTTCCTCGCCGGAAGCGACAGCTCGATTTCGAACCGCTCGCGGTCGCTCTCGCCGTCGAGGATGGCGTCGAGGGCGGCCTGGGCGCGTTCGTACTGGTCGGCGGCCAGATACCCGGCGTCGCGGAGCGCAGAGATGTGCCGGCCGACGAACGCCGACATGGGGATGGTCGTCCGCGACAGCGCGGTCTCGTTGATGAACTGGACGACGCCTTCGCCGTCGACCACGTACGCGCCCTGCCCGATGCTCTCGACGATGGTCTCGTACCGTTTGAGCCGCTGTTCGTAGCTCCGCTGCTCGGTCACGTTCCGCGAGGTGACGACGAACCCGCCCACCGAGGTGTCCGCCTGGTTGCTTCCGACGGATTCGAGCCACGTCCACGACCCCTCGGCGTTCCGGTGGCGGTACCGGACGGGGTCGGTCCCGTCGGCCCCCGTCTGGAGCGCGTGGTCGAAGACGGCCTCGACGCGCTCCCAGTCGTCGGGGTGAATCACGTCTGAGACGCGTCTTCCGACCAGTTCGCCGGGGTCGAAGCCCAGTACGTCGGCGGCGGAGGGGCTCTGGTACTTGATTCGCCCGTCGGTCCCGACGAGGGTCACGAGGTCGCGCGCCAACTCCACGAGGCCGCGGAACTGCGCCTCCGTCGCCCGCTGTTCGGTCACGTCGCGCATGGAGACGAGGACGCCGTACGAGCCGTGGTACTCGATGTCCTTGACGTTCGCCGCACACTCGCGGACGTCGCCGGCGGCGTCGACGAGGCGGACTTCGTAGCTCACGGGCGCGTCGCCGCCCCGCCGTCGCGTCTCGGAGATGCGCCTGACTTTCTCCCGGTCGTCGGGGTGGATGACGTCCAGGAGCGCGGTCTCGGCGAGTTCGTCGTCGCTCCGGCCGGTGAGTTCGGTCAGCCGGCGGTTCCAAAAGCGGAAGTCGCCGTCCTGCGCGATGAAGATGGCGTCGTGGCTCTGCTCGACGACAGTCCGGTACAGCGAGTTCGAGTCGCGCCCGCTCGACGCCCACCGTGAGAACTCGATGGTGCGCTCGATTCGCGC
Source organism: Haloferax prahovense (assembly GCF_000723845.1). Classification (NCBI taxonomy): domain Archaea; kingdom Methanobacteriati; phylum Methanobacteriota; class Halobacteria; order Halobacteriales; family Haloferacaceae; genus Haloferax; species Haloferax prahovense. The sequence continues at coordinate 75,814 of NZ_LK053000.1, forward strand.
GGCGACTGCGGCGGCCGCCTTCCGCGTCTTCGGCAGGCTGACGACGATAGCCCCGCTTCCGTGGGCCGACCCGCCGGCGGCCGCGGTCCCGCGGGTGACGAGGAAAAAGACGGGGACGACGCCGACTCGGTCGCGGACGCGGGAGACGAACTCGGTGTCCACGTCGCCGCAGAGGACGACGCCGCCGACCCCGTCGTCGAGGGCGTCGAACACCGCGTCCGGTCCCGCGCAGGTCTCGGTCGTGAAACCGCGTCGCTCGACGGCCTCGACGAGGTCGACGGGGCACTCGTCGACGAGGACGACGCGGGAATCGCTCATACCCGTACCAGTCCGGGAAACTGTATATATCTCACGTGATACCGACCTGACGAGTGTCCGACGAGACCGCCTCCGACCGTCGGTTACATGCCATTTGACACACTCGTTCGTGACATGACCGAGGACTTTCCCGCCGAGGCCGCGGCAATCGTCCAGCGGCACATCGAGGACGAACACGGCTACCTGTCGTGGCTCAACACCCGCGTCGACGCCATCGAGCGCGGCCGCATCGTGATGACCATCCCGTACGACGAGAAGCTCACTAACACCGTGTCGCCGCCGACCATCCACGGCGGCATCGCGGCGACGCTCATCGACACCGCGGGCGGCATCGCCCTCCGAACGATGCTCGACGACCCGCTCGCCGGCGGCGTCGCCACCATCAACCTCAACGTGAACTACCTGCGGCGGGCGTCGGGCGACCTGACCGCGGTCGCCGAGGTCGTCCGCGCCGGTGGGTCGGTCGGCGTGAGCACCATCACCGTCGTCAGCACCGACCCCGAGGAGGACTCGGACGTGGCCGCCCGGCAGTCGCCGTCGAGCGACTGGAACGACGCCGTCGCCACCGGACAGGGCGCGTACCGGCTCTTTCGGGAGTGAGGAGCGGCTACGGTCGCAGCCGCGGCCGCAGTCGTGCCCAGCGGGGCCGTCGACCTACTCGAACGCCACGTCCGCGAGGGTCGCCGTCTCGCCGAACAGCCAGTCGGCGTGGTCGACGGCGTACTCCTTGTGCCCCGCCTCGATGTAGCCGAGCGCGTCGGTGACGAGAATCGGCCGGTAGTCCCGCAGGCCGGCGCTCCCGGCGGTGTGGAGGACGCAGACGTTCGCCAGCGTGCCACAGACGAGCAGGTCGTCCACGCCGTGGCTGTCGAGCCACCCCTCCAGTTGCGTCCGGTAGAACGCGTCGTAGGTGTGCTTCTCGACGACGAGGTCCTCGTCGCGGACGTCGAGGTCGCCGTGGAGGTCGGCGTCCCACGTCCCCTCGACGACGTGTTCGCCCCAGCGCTCGAACTCGTCGTAGTAGTGGTTGCCGTCGAACTGTTCCGGCGGGTGGACGTCGCGGGTGTAGACGACGTGCGCGCCGGCGTCGCGGGCGGCGTCGACGAGGTCCGTGACGGGTTCGATTGCGGATTCGCTCCCCGGCGCGAACAGGCTCCCGTCGGGGTGACAAAAGCCGTTCTGCATGTCGACGACGACCACCGCGGTTCGGTTCGGGTCGAGTGCCATACGCGTCGGTTGCGCCGGGACGACCAAAACAGTACGCGCCGCCCCGATTCGACGCTCGAACCCGACAAGGTACTTCACTCCGGAGTCCAAGGGTACGATATGCGAACGACCGGTCTCCGCGCCGTTTTCGCCGCCCTACTCTTGGTTCTCGCCGGCTGTGCCGCCCCCACGGCCGCGCCCGGCGGTGACGCGCCGCCCGCGACGCCCGACCCGGACAGAGACGGATTCGCCGACCCCGACCGGGACGTGCTCGGCTGGGAGGACGGCTACTGGTACGACGAGGCCATCGACGTCGACCAGTCCGACGGCCTCAACGAGTCCGAGATGGAGGCGTACGTCGCCCGCGGGATGGCCCGCGTCGAGCACATCCGACAGTTGGAGTTCGACGAACGCGTCCCCGTGGACGTCATCTCCCGCGCCGACTACCGCAGCGGCAACGCCGGTGGCTCCGGCTCGGCCGACTCCGAGTTCAACCGCTGGAACGACCAGGTGTGGGAGGCGCTCTTTATCACCGGCGAGTCGACCGGGAGCGCGAGCGCCATCTCCGAGACGACCGGGAGCTCGGTCCTCGGCTTCTACTCGCCGTCCGACGACGAAATCAAAATCGTCACCGACTCGACCGACGAGCCGACCATCGACAACGCCACGCTCATCCACGAACTGGTTCACGCCCTGCAGGACCAGCACTTCGACCTGACCGACGCCCGCTTCCGCGGCGAGACGCAGGACGGTGATCTCGCCATCGACGGCATCGTCGAGGGCGACGCCAAGTACGTCGAACGGCAGTACGTCGAGCAGTGCGACGCCGGCGCGTGGGACTGCGTCGTCACGCCCGCCGCGGGCGGCTCCGGCGGCGGGTCGGGCGGTGGCGGTCCAAACCTCGGCATTCTGCTCACTATCTACCAGCCGTACTCCGACGGCCCGGTCTACGTCCACGACCTGTACGAACAGGGCGGTTGGGAGGCCGTCAACGACGCCCTGCGCAACCCGCCGGCGTCCACCGAACAGACAATCCACGTGACCGACGAGTCGCCCCGCCCCATCTCCTTCGCCGACGAGGGGACGAACGGCTGGACCACCTTCCCCGAACAAGGCGTCGAGGGCTCCGACACGGTCGGCGAGGCGTCGATGTTCTCGATGTTCTGGTATCAGGCCCGCACGTCCGGCGCGCAGACCGTCCGCGTCCAGTCCATCCTCGACACGAACTCGCGGTACGACACGTACAACTACGACGCCGCGCCGTCGAACGGCTGGGCGAACGACCGCCTGTTCCCCTACCGCAACGAGGCCGGCGCTGAGACCGAGTACGGCTACGTCTGGGTGACCGAGTGGGACACCGACGGCGACGCACAGGAGTTCCACGACGCCTACCTGAACATCCTCAGCGCCAACGACGCCAGCCAGCGGGACGACGGCATCTACGTCATCGAGGACGGCTCGTTCAACGACGCCTTCCGGGTCGTCCGCACCGGCGACCGCGTCGTCATCGTCAACGGCCCGGCACCCGCCGACGTGGACGAGATTCGACCGGGGCTCGCGTCGTAACCCCCGCGTCGAGACGCTTTTTCGTCTCCCGCCCCTGCACTCGCTATGAATCGCCGCCGCCTCGCCGCAGTTCTCTCAGCCCTTCTCCTCGTCGTCGCCGGCTGTGCCGCCCCCGTCGCCGACCCGGACGCCGCGGGAGACGCGCCCAACGACGCGGACGGGACCGCGGACCCGGCCGACGACTGGTCGTGGCCCGACGACCCGCCGACCGACCGACTGGGCTGGGAAGCCGGCTACTGGCACAACGAGTCCATCGCGGTCAACCAGTCCGACGGCCTGAACGCGACGGAGCGCGAGGCGTTCGTCGCCCGCACGATGGCCCGCGTCGAGGTCGTCCGCGAACTGGAGTTCGAAGAGTCCGTGCCGGTCGAGGTCATCTCGCGCGCCGAGTACCGGAATCAGTCCGAGGAGCCCGCCGACCCGGTCCACAGCGACTGGAACGACCAGGTGTGGGAGGCGCTCCTGTTGGTCGGCGAGGACCGAACTATCGACGAGGTGTTCGACGAGCTGTACGGCGGCGCGGTGCTCGGCTACTACTCGCCCTCGGAGGACCGCATCGTCATCGTGAGCGACGACGACCAGCCGACCATCGACCGCCGGACGCTCGCCCACGAACTCCACCACGCCCTGCAGGACCAGCACTTCGGACTCGACGAGTCGCCGTCGACGCAGGACGCCCAACTCGCCGAAAACGGGCTGGTCGAAGGCGACGCCCGCTACGTCGACCGGCTGTACGAGGAGCGCTGTGAGACCGAGTGGGAGTGCGTCCCCCGGCCGCCGGCGAGCGGTTCGGGAAGCGGCTCGTACGACTACCCGGTCTTCCTGACCATCTACGCGCCCTACAGCGAGGGTGCGACGTTCGTCTCGGACCTGCGCGAGCGCGGCGGCTGGGCCGCTGTCGACGACGCCTACGCCGACCGTCCGGCCTCGACCGAACAGATTCTCCACCCGAAGCGGTACCCCGACGAGCGCCCGGTCGAAGTGACGGTCGAAGACCGGTCGTCGGCGGCGTGGACGCGCTACGACACCGACCCCGTCGCCGACACGGTCGGCGAGGCGTCCATCTTCGCCACGTTCTGGAAGCACCGCGCAATCGACCGGGCGCGGCTTCAACAGGACACCGGCGCGTACTCGCCGTACAACTACACGGCCGGTCCCTCCGAGGGCTGGGCCGGCGACGCGGTGGTTCCCTACCGGCCGGCGTCGGACGAGACCTACGAGACGAACCCCCACGAGCGCGGCTACGTCTGGCAGACGGTCTGGGATACCGAGGCGGACGCCGAGCAGTTCGAGCGGGCCTACGTGACCTACACGCTGAAGCTCCGCCTCGGCGGGTCGTACGCGGGCGAGGACACCTACCGCGTCGACGACGGCCCCTTCGCGGACGCCTATCGGGTGACGAGAGAGGGGAACACCGTCACCATCGTCAACGCACCGACGGTGGAGCAGTTAGACGAGGTTCACCGTCGGGAGTGAACCCAGTGGCCCGGAACCGTGGTGGAGCTGTCGCTCCGATTCGTCGAAGAAAATTCCTCTTCGACGCACGTGACCGATTATACACCTTTTTCATCGGCCGGGTGGAATCCGCGCCAATGAGTGACTTCGATATCGTCGGTCCCGAGGCCATCCGCGGCGGCGTCGCGACCGACGCCTACTTCGAGCGGACCGAGGCGACCCTCCGACACGCGGGCAAGAACCCCCGCGTCGTCGCCGAGGTGACGGCCGACCAGTTCCCCGACGGCGACTTCGAGCTGTTCGCCGGCGTGAAAGACGCCGCAGAACTGCTCTCCGGCCGCGATATCGACGTCGACGCCATGCCCGAGGGCCTGCTGTTCGACGGCGGCCCCGTGATGCGAATCGAGGGTGACTACCTCGACTTCGCCCGGCTCGAAACCTCGCTTCTCGGCTTCCTCTCGCACGCGTCTGGCTGTGCGACGGCCGCCCTCGAAGCCCGCGCGGCGGCCCCCGACTCGACCGTCCTCTCGTTCGGCGCGCGGCACGTCCACCCCTCCATCGCCGCGATGGTCGAGCGGAGCGCCCTCGTCGCCGGCCTCGACGGCTTCTCGCACGTCGCCGCCGGCGAGATTCTCGGGAAGGAGGCGTCGGGGACGATGCCCCACGCGCTTCTCATCGCCTTCGGCCGCGGCAATCAGGCGGAGGCGTTCCGCGCCTTCGACGAGGCCGTCGACGAGGACGTGCCGCGAGTCGCTCTCTGCGACACCTACGGCGACGAGACCGAAGAGGTGCTGCAGGCGGTCGAGACGCTCGGCGACGACCTCGACAGCGTCCGCCTCGACACCACGTCCTCGCGCCGCGGCGACTTCCGCCACATCGTCCGGGAGGTCCGCTGGGAACTCGACGCCCGCGGCCACGAGGACGTGGGCATCTTCGTGAGCGGCGGCCTCGGGCCGGCGGAACTCCGGCACCTCCGGGACGTGGTCGAGGGATTCGGCGTCGGCGGCTACATCTCGAACGCCAACCCGGTTGACTTCGCGCTCGACATTGTCGAAGTCGACGGCGAACCCACGGCCAAGCGGGGCAAGCTCTCCGGCGTGAAGGAGGTCTACCGCACGGCTGACGGCGGCCACCACGTCGCCCTCCGCGGGCGGCCCGGCCCGACCGACGGCGAGGCGCTCCTCGAACCGCTCATCCGCGACGGCGAGGTCGTCTCGGAGTTCGACTTCGACATCGACGCGGCCGCGACGCGGGCCAGAGAAGACGCCGAGTTGGTCGGCTTCGGCGACGAGTAAGACGCGTTCTCGTTTTGCGGCGACGCTCGGTGCCGTCGCTCGCCAGTTTGGTTCTCCCCCCAAGGAGTCGAGTCGTCGCCGCGACGACTTACAGCGCTTCGACGCTCCCGCCGTCGTCGCGCTCGCGGAAGACCTGCCCTTCGAACAGGGTAATCATGGTGTCGTCGTCCTGCCACGCCAGCGGCGACAGGCCGGCCTTGCGGCAGGCGTTCGTGAGGAACTCCTCTTTCGACCAGCCGAGCTCGATGGGCAGGGTCGGGTACATCCAGCCGTGGGTGCCGCCGGCGTCGATGGCGACCCCGTGCGTGCCGAGTTCGATGTCGGCGACTGGGTCGTTAGTCAGCGTGTAATTGTTGACGATACAAACAGAGATGTTCAGATTCGGGAGTTCGGGTGCTTCGATTTCGGTTTGGCACGAGTCGCCCGACGCGGCCTTGATGGCCGCGTCGACGATGGCGTGACCGAGCTGGTCTTTCCCCCGATATGCGCCCGCACAGCCCCGCAGCCGACCGCGCCCACGTGTCGACTTGATGCGGACGAACGCCCCGGTTCGGGCGTAAAACGCGTCGCGCATGCTGCCCGGTTGCTCTCTCTGTCCGTGAAGAACGTACGATTCGACCGATTCCCGCGCTAGTTCGACCGCCCGCGCCCCATCCTCGTAGGTGAGGTGTACGGTCTGCGCCTCGGACATATTATCATTCAAGTTCTGTGGTGACTTCAACGCTTCCCTCGAATGTTATCGGGTTGTTATGTAGAATCGGTGCCACATAACGGGCGACTAAACCCGCGTATGACCCCGTTAATCGAACCGCTTATCCGACCGACCGGACTAGGGTAGGTCGGCAGAGAGAGCCCAGTTCCCGTGCCCGAGACGGGCATGAGGAAAGTCCCCCCACCGTCCGAACGGGTGACCGGGCGCAAGCCCGGAGTCGGAGACGGCTGGCGCTGGAACAGAAACGAGACCGCTCGACTTGACCGATGATGCGCGCGCGACGGCTCCGCCGTCGCCGGCGCGGACGGTTCTCCCGTCCGCGTGCGAACCGACCCGTAAGGGAAGGGAGTTAACCCGCAGAGGGAGTGAGATGGCGTCGCCATCTCTGACGGTCGAGAACGGATGGAACGGCGAATCCTCACCGGTGCAAGTCCGCGCCGCGAAGGTAGTTCGGACGGCGCGTCGGGTTCGCCCGTCGCGCCCTCGGGGCTCGCCCCGAGAAGGACGCGGACGCTGAGCCGAATGCTGGGACGAACAGAAGGGGGCTTACTCCTCTCAGCCGCTTTCGAACGCTGAGCGGCCGCTTTACCGGCCGAATCGCGGTGTCTGGCTCCGACAACCGAGCGACTGAACCGCCCCGGGGCCGTCGGGAAACGCTCTTGACCGTTCGCCGCCGCAGTCTCGGTATGCGCGGTTCGACCCTCCTCGTCGCGGCGCTCGTCGTCCTCGCCGGCTGTGCCGCACCGGTGTCGACCGGAAACGACGCGACGACTGCGACGACTGCGACGACTGCGACGACTTCGACGACCGCTCCGGCCGCGACGACCACCGAAACGCCGTCGACCGCAGTCTCGACTACTGCTCCGCCAGCGACCGCGACTGCAACGCCGACCGCATCGCCGACGCCCGAGCCGACAGAGACGTTCACGCCCGCCTCCGGCTACGGCCCGTGGGGCTCCGAGCCGGTCGTCGTCGCCGTCGAGGCCGCCGCCGCCGACCGCGACTACACCGCGCTCGTGAGCGAGGCGACGACGTTCTGGGAGGCGAACGACGCGCGGTACCTCGGCTACGAGGTCGACTACGAGGTCGACGCCGACGCCCGCGACCCGGACATGGTGGTCCGCTTTTCCGACACCATCCCCGAGTGTAGCGGACAGGCCGACGCGGTCGGCTGCGCTCCCTACATCACCCGCGCTCGGCAGATAGACCGCCCCGAAACGGTCTACATTCGGACCGGTTTCGGCGACGAGTCGACGGTCGAAATCATCGAACACGAACTCGGCCACACCCTCGGACTCGCCCACGGCGACGAGCCGGCCGACCTAATGAACGCCACGGGTATCCTCTATACGCTCCCGCGGACGAACGCGACCGAGAAGGCGTTCCCGTGGGACGACCCGAACTTCACGGTTTACGTGGACGACGCGAACGCCTCGGACCCCGACGCGGCCCGCGAGCAGGTCCGTCACGCCCTCGATTACTTCGCCGACGGCGAGCCGGGGATGCCCGACAACCTCACCTACTCCTACGTGGACGACCCGGCGGACGCCGAGGTTCGCATCTCCTTTGCGGACTCCTCGCCGTGCGCCGCGGGCGCGGTCTCCTGTGCCGCCGCCAGCGGCTACGACCCGGACGGGGACGGCGCGTTAGAGACGTATGGTAGCTACCGGGTCATCCTCGTCGACCTCGACACCGAGGCCGTCGGCTGGCACGTCGGCTACTGGACCGCACACTACCTCGGCGCGGAGGCCGACGACGAAAAGCCAGAGCCGTTCCGGAACGCGACGTACAACGAGCGCCGGAGCGAGTGGTGGACGTAGCGCCGTCGCCGCGTCGCCCACGCCGGCGCGTTTCGCGCCGAAAACGGCGGTGCTCGTCCGGTCGAATCGGCCGAGTCCTTCTTTGGGACGGCCCCCGTAGGAGCAGTCGTGATTCCCACCGACAGGCACGGTGACGCCCACGCCGCCTTCGACGAGGAGTCGTTCCGCGACGCGCTCGCCGAGTTCGGGGGCACCGATGCGGAGCGTCGGGTCGTCGCGCGCCAGGCCCGCGACCTCGCCGACTCGGGGCAGGCCGAAGCCGACCGCGGCGCGGCGCTCACGGGCGACGAAATCGTGCGGAACATGCGCGACGCGCCAGAGGGCGGCCCCGCGACGCGCTGGAACTGGTGGCTCGGGGCGCTCGAAGCCGCCTACGGCGGCTACCGCGAGTTCCAAGTCCGCCGCATCCCGAAAGCCTGAACGTCGTCTTCCCTGCCGTTCCGTGGCTCCATGTCCGTTCTTTCGCTTCTAGCGACAGCGATACGCCACTTTCTCGTCGCTGTCGTCGCGTCCGAGTGTCGTCTCGGACGGGTGCGGCCCGACCGGACACCCCCGTATTTCCGACCGTTCAAAACCAAAGCAGATTACACGCTTGTTACAGAAAGGGTGTGTAACGCGTACGACCAACCCTACCGGTGATGCCTACTCTACAATGACAGACAACTACGACGTGATTATCGCAGGCGCGGGCCCTGCAGGTGGACAGGCGGCACGAGACCTCGCCGCCCGAGGCTACGACGTGTGCGTCCTCGAAACCGAGTCCGAAGACGAGTTCCCCTCCAGAAGCAACAAGTCGACCGCCGGGACGTTCCCGTCGACGATGGCCTCGTTCAACATCCCCGACGAGGTCGTGATGAACTTCACCGACGATGTCGTCTTGGAGTCCCCGAACCACCACTACCACCGGCACCAGCCCGGTGCGGTCCTCGAGTTCGCGGACTTCAAGAACTGGCTCGTCGACGAGGCGGAAGCCGACGGCGCGGAGTACCACTTCGACGCGCGCGTCTCCAAGCCGATCATGGAGGGCGGCGAAATCGTCGGCGTCCGGTACAACGGCGACAAGGAAGTGTACGCCGACATCGTCATCGACGCGACCGGACCGAGCGCGCCGCTCGCCAAGGCCCTCGACGTGTGCGACCTCAATCGCCAGAAGCAGGCTATCGGCATCGAGTTCGAGTTCGAGGGCATGGACCTCGCGCCCGAGGGCTACGGCGACCTCACCGACGCGATGATGCTTCGGCTCGACCACGACATCGCGCCCGGCGGCTACTCGTGGATATTCCACACCGGCGGCGACACCGCGAAGGTCGGCGTCTGCTACATCCAAAACGAGGGACACCGCCACAACGCCAAGTCGGGCTACACCATCGACGACTACCTCCAGTACTGGCTTGACACCGACCCGCGCTTCGCGAACGCGGAGCGCATCGCGGGCAAACAGCACCGCGGTTCCGCGCACATCCAGCTTCCGGGCCGCATGAGCACGGACAACTTCATGGCTATCGGCGACACGGTGCCGACCGTCGACCCGCTGTGGGGCGAGGGCATCGACAAATGCATGCGCTCGGGCCGGGCCGCGGCCGCGACCGCCGACCGCGCGCTCACGAACTCCGACCGCGACACCTCGGCGTCCGAACTCGCCATCTACGACCAACTGTGGCACGAGCGCGTCGCGCCGAAGGTCAAAAACCGCCTGTTCATGACGGAGATGCTCTACCGCGCCTCCAACGAGCGCTACGACAAACTGCTCGAAGACCTCCATCGCCTCCCCAACGAGCAGTTGGACGCCGCCAACGGCGGCAGTCCCCTCGCCATGTTCCGCATGCTCAAGTTCGAAGACCTCTCTATCCTCGCCTCGACCGCGAGGGACTGGTTCTCGAACTGAGCGCCGGACGGAACGGGCATCTCTCTCGGTCCCCGCGGTTCTCGTCTCTCGTCTCGATGCGGTCTCTCTTCTCTCCGCCGCTCACTCGCTTTCGTCGCGCTCGTCGCGCTCCCCGCCGCCGTCGCCGAGCGTCGCCAGCGCGTCGGCCAGTGCCGCCCGCGCCGACGCGACGTGTTCGTCCGCCGCCTCGTCTTCGGTTTCGCCGACGTTCGACAGCAGGTGTTCGACGTGGCCGAGTCGCCTCCGAACCACGTCGTCGTCCGGGAGCGGGCCGACCGCGAGGTCGCCCGCGACGGCCTCCGCCTCGCCGAGCCACCGGCTCGCCGCCTCGCGGACGGGTCGGGTCGCCGTCGCGGCGAGTCGGTCGTGGAGCGTCGTCACCAGTCGGTCGAGGTCGTCGCCACCGCGGTGGGATTCGGGGTCGGAGCCGGTCACACCTCCGAAGACGGCGGCCGGCGTGAAAAGCGTCGAGTGCGGCGGGACCGACGAGCAAAAGCCCCTCCGGTCGGTACTGCCGGCAATGAAACTCCAGTTCCTCGGCGGGGCCGAGGAGGTCGGGCGCAGCGCGATTCTCGTCAACGAGTCGCTGCTGCTCGATTACGGGATGCTGACCGGGAACCCCCCGCAGTTCCCCGTCGGCTCCGTCGAGCCCGACGCCGTCGTCGTCTCGCACGGCCACCTCGACCACGTCGGGACGGTCCCCTCGCTCCTCTCGGGCGACGACTGGCCGGCGGTCCATTGGACGCCGCCGACCGACGAACTCGCCCGGACCCTCGCGCGCGACACGCTCAAACTCCACGGCGGGAGCTACAACTGCCCGTTCACCGAGACGCACGTCCGACGGATGACCCAGCAGTCGGAACATCACGACTACGGCGAGACGTTCGCGGCCGCCGGCCACGAGGTCACGTTCTACAACGCGGGGCACATCCCCGGCAGCGCCCACGTCCTCGTCGACGACGGGGAGACGCGCCTGCTATACACCGCCGACTTCCACACCGACGACCAGCGGTTGGTCTCGGGCACGACCGACCGCCCGGACGCCGACGTGGTCATCTGCGAGTCCACCTACTCCGACGTGGAACACGACGACCGCGCGACCGTCGAAGAGCGGTTCGTCGAGTCGGTGCGGACGACCGTCTGGGAGGGCGGCACCGTCGTCGTCCCCGCGTTCGCCATCGGCCGGACGCAGGAGCTTCTCATGGTGCTCGACGCCCACGACATCGACTGCTACGTCGACGGCATGGGGACGCGCGTGCTGCGGATGCTCCGGAACCACCCCGACTACGTCCGCGACGCGGCGGCGCTCAAGCGGGCGAAGTCGAACGCCCGAATCGTCTCGGGTCGAGACGGTCAGCGAAAGCGCATCGCCCGGCAGAACTCGGTCATCGTGACGACGAGCGGGATGCTCTCGGGCGGCCCGGCGATGACGTACATCCCCGAGATTCGGCGAGACCCGACGAACAAAATCTGTCTCACCGGCTATCAGGTCGAGGGGACACCGGGCAGAGAACTGGTCGAACGCGGCCGGTGCGAACTCAACGGCGGGGTCGTCCCCGTGGCCGCTCGCGCCGAGATGTACGACTTCTCCGCCCACGCCGACCGGCACGGGCTCCTGTCGTTTCTCGACGACTACCGCGGCGCGCCGGTGTTCGTGAACCACGGCGACCGCTGTGCGACGTTCGCCGAGGAACTCCGCGCCGACGGCTACGAGGCCGCGGCTCCAGAAATCGGAACGACGGTCGAGGTCTGAGGCGCGCGGCGGCCAGCGCGTAGCGACCCGACGTCTCCGGTCTCCGGCGCTCAGTCGCGCTCGTCGTCCGTTTCCGGGACCTCTATCGACCGGCTCGCGGCGACGCACGCGGACACGCGAAGTCGCGTTCGCCGCGACCGAAAGCGACCGAGGAACGAGCCGAACGCCCCATCGGATGAATCCGAACTCATGCTTTTAGGTTGGCCTAAATAATATTAGTCGTTGCGGTCGGCGTGCGCACTCTCTCCGACGGAGTCGGCCGTGCACCGACTCCCCGCGACCGCCTTTCGCCGACCGCTACCTGGCCGGAACCCCTTCGTTTCGCCTGCAACGCGACGACCGTCCCGAGTTCCGACGCGTCAGTCGCGTTCGAGTCGCTCGCGGCGGCGGTCGAACTCCTCGTCGTCGATGTCACCGCGGGCGTAGGCCCGGCGGAGTTCGTCGAGCGCGTCGTCGCCTCCGTCGCCCCCGTCGCGCAGGGCGCGGAACAGGAGGACGCCCCCGCCGACGACGACTGCGAGGACGAGCAGTTGGCCGAACAGTCCCATCCCCCACATCCACCACGGGACGGTCCCGCCGGTTCCGCCGTGCATCCACGTGTCGTGCATCCAGCCGCCGCCCCACCCCATCGGCATGCCGCCGCCGAGGCCGGCCATCCCGAAGAGGACGGGGAGCGCGAACAGCGCGGCCAGCGCGAGCAGGACGATGCCCGCGAGTCGCGTCGAGTCGTTTGTTGTCGTCATAGTGTTCACCGGAGCGGTGGTGTCCGCCCCACAGGTGTCAGTACGCGCTCCACGTTTAGGTCGATTGTCGCTTCGAGCCTTCGGCTCCGCCGTCGGCAAAGCTTCTATTCCGCCGCTTTGCGTCGCCCTGACTTTGGAATCTTCGACGCGGGTGGGCGCAGCGTTCGCTCCCCGCCAGTCGTGATTCTTCGCCGACAGCTGTCGGTTCATACTTGAACCTCGCTGTCCTCTCGCCGGTATGCCTGGTCGGTTGAACGTCCTCGTCGTCAGCGGGGACGCCGCCGTTCGCGAGCGTCTCGCGACCGAACTTCCCGATTCGGTCGGCGACGCCACGACCGACGTCCGCGTCTCGACTGCCGACAGCCTCGACGCGGTTCACGCGGTGCTCGAACGAAGTCGTATCGACTGTCTCGTCGTCTCGACCGAGGTCACCGACTCGGAGGGGCGACCGCTCGTCTCGAAACTCCGCGTCGACGGTGTGCCGCTCGTCTCGTTCGAGCGGCCGACCCCCGACGAGCACGACCTCGACAACCTCGGGCACGTCGTCTACGACGCCGCCCGCAACACCGTCGGCTCGCTCGACCACCGCGCGCTCTTCGAGGCCGTCAACGTCGGCCTCGCGGTTCGCAACCTCGAAACGCTCGAACTCGCCGACATCAACCAACACTATCTGGACATCCTCGGCATCGACCGCGCGTCGGTCATCGACACGACCCCCGCTCACGTCACCGCGGACGTTCCCGGTTACGACGCCGAACGCGCCCTCGACGAGGTCGAGACCGCCCGCGAGGAGGGCGAACACGTCTTCACGTGGCCCATCGAGAACGCGTCGGGTGACACCGTCTGGATTCGCGTCAGCCTCACCGTCGCCGAGATATCGGGACGAGACCGACTCATCTCGACGGTCGAGGACGTGACCGAAGAGCGCCGGCGCGAACGCGACCTCGAGGCGTTCAAGGGCGCGGTCGACGCCGTCGACGCCGGCGTCACCATCACCGAGAACGACCGGCACACGTACGTCAACGAGACCGCGGCCGACATCTGCGGCTACTCGGACCCCGAGTCGATGCTCGGGACGGGCTGGGGCCACCTCCACGACGAGTCGGAGCTCGAACGGCTCAGAGAGACGATTCCGCCCGCACTCGAAGCCGACGGCAAGTGGCAAGGCGAGGTGGCGATTCGCCGGCCCGACGACGAGCTCGTCCCGGTTCGGTTCTCCATCACGTCCCTCGAAGGCGACCGCAACGTCATGGTCTTCCAGAGCCTCTCCGAGCAGAAGGCGCGCGAGGACGAACTCGAACGGAGCCGCGACTTCCTCGAACGCACCCAGCGCATCTCGAAGGTCGGCGGCTGGGAACTCGACCTCACGGCCGACACGCTGGCGTGGACCGACCAGACCAAGCGCATCCACGAGGTGCCGCTCGACTACGAGCCGAACGTCGACGACGCCATCGAGTTCTACGCCGCCGAGGACCGCGACCGGGTCCGCGAGCTGTTGGACCGCTGTCGGTCCGAGGGCATCCCGTGGGAAGACGAGTACCGACTGGTGACCGCAGAGGGGTCGGAGCTGTGGGTCCGTACCCGGGGCGAACCGGTCATCCGCGACGGCCGGGTGGCGGCGCTCAGAGGGACGATTCAGGACGTGACCGCCCGCCGCACCCGCGAGCGCGAACTCGAGCGGACGAACGCCGAACTGGAGGCGCTCAACCGAATCGTCCGCCACGACATCCGAAACGACATGGCCGTCGTCGTCGGCTGGGCGGAGCTACTCCGGGAACACGTCGACGGAGCGGGCGCGGACATCCTCTCGCGCATCCTCTCGACGGGTCGCCACACCATCGAGATAACCGAGGTCGCCCGCGACCTGATGGAGACGATGAGCGGCGGCGGCGTCGAGACGCGCCCGATGTCGCTCGTGAACGCCGTCGAGCGCGAACTCGCGGTCCGCCGCGAGGCGTTCCCGCACGCGACGTTCGAGGTCGACGGCGAGATACCCGACGTGGCGGTGCGCGCGAACCCGCTCATCGCGTCAGTGCTTGGCAACCTCTTCAACAACGCCGTCCAGCACAACGACGGCAGCGCCGTCGTCACCGTCTCGGCGACCGTGGACGACGACGCCGACATGGCGGTCATCCGCATCGCCGACGACGGTTCGGGTATCCCCGACGCGCGGAAGTCGGTCGTCTTCGGTAAGGGCGAAAAGGGACTGGAGAGTACCGGAACCGGCCTCGGGCTCTACCTCGTCCACCAACTGGTCGACTCGTTCGGCGGCGAGATTCACTTCGAGGACAACGAACCCGCGGGCACGGTCGTCGTCGTCTCGCTCCCGCTCGCGTCGGCGGACTGAGCCGAGCGCAACGCTCTCAGACCGTGTCGGTCGGCTCGTGCGACTCGGCCATCTCGGTCGCGGCGGCCGCGTACGCCGCTTTCGTCTCCTCGTCGGAGACGCGGCCCAGTTCGTCCTCGGGCACGTCGACGGCGGCGTAGGTGTCGCGCACGTCGGACCCGAAACTCGTCAGCGAGCGTTCTTTGCGGTGGTAGCGCGTCCCGTCGGTGGTCGCGTACACGAGGATGATGATGTTCTGTTCGTCGTCCGAGTAGGTCCGTTCGACCAGCCACGTTCGCACGTCGTTCGACATGGTCGATAGTACGCGACGAACCGTGATACGTCCCCGGCCGATTCTCAGTCCTCGATGCCGAGCTCGTCGAGGAGCGTCTCCAGCGTGTAGCTCTGGAGCGCCCGGTGGCTGTCGCGCATCGCGGAGATGACGAACGTCGAGTTCGTCCGCTCGACCTCCGGCGTCGCCTCGAAGTCGCTGATGAGACGCTCCACGCGGTCGGAGTCCGCGAGGTGGGCGACGACGATGAAGTCCGTCTCGCCCATGGTGAAGTAGAGCTGCGTGACGCCCTCTATCTCCAGCAGTTTGTTCCCGACTTCCTCGTACGACCCGCTGTAGTCCGCCAGCACCTCCACGACCACGGTGACGCCGAGTCCGAACGCCTCTAGGTCGATGTCGTAGAGGTCGTTCTCGATGACGCCGTCGTCCTTCAGGTTGTTCAGGCGGTAGTGGATGGTCGACACAGGGATGTCTGTCGCTTCGTGTAGCTTCTCGGGACTGCCCGTCCCGAGGTCCGCGATGGCCTTCAACAGGCGCACGTCGCGTTCGTCCATACCCTCTCGTTGCGGTCGGTGACGTAAGTCCTTGTTCTGTCCGCCGTTTTCGCCACCTCTCTCGCGCTCTCGAACTATCACGAATTATAGAAACTTTAGAACAGCAAAACCCAGAATTCTTCCTCTAAAATTCAATTCAAAACAAATCTCTTGTAGAAGGATTTAACAAGACGCGTCTCTGAGAACTGAAACAGATTCGACCATGACGCGAACCACTTGGAGAAACATTCCGACGACGCCCCTGCTTTTCGTCGCGCTCGCGGCGATGTGGGGCACCTCGTTCGTCGCTATCGAGGTCGGCTTGGAGTTCTTCCCGACGCTCTCTTTCGCCGCGCTCCGCTACGAACTCGCGGGGCTCGTGATGCTGGCGTACGCCTGCTACTCCACCGACCGCTGGCGACCCGAGGCCAGAGACGAACTGCTCGCGACGGCCATCGGCGCGGTGTTCATCATCGCCGCCTACCACGGCCTGCTCTACCTCGGACAGGAACACGTCCCCGGCGCGGTGGCCTCTATTATCATCAGCCTCTCGCCCATCCTGACTGCGGTCTTCGCCTCCGTTATCCTCACCGAGGGGTCGCTGGGAAAGACCGGGACGCTCGGGCTGCTCGCCGGGTTCGCCGGTGCCGTGCTCGTGGCTGACCCGGTCTCGGCGTTCTCGGGGTCGTCCGGGTCGGCGCAGGGACTCGGCATCGTCCTCATCTTCCTCGCGGCGGTGTCGTTCGCGCTCGGTGCGGTCCTCACCCGCCCGCTCCGGAGCGACCTCCCGGTCCAGTCGATGCAGGCGTGGTCGATGCTCCTCGGTGGCGTCCTGCTCCACGGCTGGGCGCTCGCCCGCGGCGAGTCGCTTTCGACTATCGAGTTCGCCCCCGCCGGTATCGCGTCGTTCCTCTACCTGACGCTCGTCTCCGGCGCGGTGGCGTTCCTCCTCTACTTCGAACTCTTAGACCGCCTCGGGCCGACCGAACTCAACCTCATCGGCTACGTCGAACCCGTGGTCGCGGCGCTCATGAGCTGGGCGCTCCTCGGACACGTCATCGACACGACGGCGCTCGTCGGCTTCGGAGCCATCTTCTTCGGCTTCGCCGCGATGAAAAAGGAGATGTTGGTGTCGGTCGCCGTCGCGGTCCGGCGACGGGTCGCCGCGTAGGTTCGGCTTCGTTCTGCTGTCTCTGTTTTCTGGGTCTGTTGAAATGCGTAGAACCTGAAAGAAGTCGTACGATACAGACAGAGGGTGGGTCGGTCAGTACGTTACGTGTACGATATTCCTTGATCAGTCATTTCCACATACAGGCCATAGTATGTATTATCTCGTTTGAGAAAGACCATCGTACCTTCCTGACGTCCCTTGTGTTCTCGTACACGGTTGACGAATTTGCCAAACGAGTCCGGGAAATCACACGTCGCATACCCGCCCTTCTCGGTTACCGTGCGGAGAATTTGCTTCTCACCCTCTGTGAGGTCTGAAAATTTGATCGGAGCATAATCACCACTGAGTGAGTTCTTGACTTGCTCGACTTTGATTACACTATCGTACATCTCGTCAAGGTCGTCTCGTTCGCCAGTCGTTATGCAGTCAGTCGACCGCTCCCAGTCGGTGAGGTCTGCTTCGTTGACAGTCCCGACAGGAGTCGAGGTGGCTGTCGACTGCTGGTTCAGTCCCGTTGATGAGTTACTTAGACACCCTGCTCCAAGTCCGGTGAGGATTCCACAGAGTGTACCGAGGATAGCTCTTCGTTCAAATGTGATTGCCATTATTCACTTATTGTCGCTCTCGACAATAGTGGCGGTGAAATGTCAAATAACTATTGTACTCCTCTCGGACACTCTACTGATACAGGTGCGCCCTCTATTCAGCACACCGTCAGCAAACTCCCAGCGACCGAGAAATTCAAAGAGCCGGTTTGCTCACTCCGCTTCCGCGGGGATGCTTCCCCGCAGGCCGACAACCCGGGCCACGCTGTCGCGCTGGACCAAGATGAACCCCGAGAGGATGACCCCGAAGCCGAGGACGGTCGCCGACGAGACGGACTCGCCGAGGAAGGCCCACCCGGTGACGGTGGCGACGACCGGCATCGCGTAGGCGACGAGGTTGCCGCGGACGGGGCCGGCCTCCGCGAGGAGCGCGAAGTAGACCGGGTAGGCCGCGGCGGTTGCGGGCATGCCCACGTAGAGAATCGCGGCGACGAGTTCCGGCGACCACGCGACCTGCGCGACCGACTCGCCGAGACCGAGGCTGGCGGCGTGGATGCCGACGGCGGCGACCGCCATCGCCCACGCGGTCTGCGGGAGCGTCCCGATGGACGGCCCGACGCGCTTGAGCAGGACGGTCCCGAAGGCGACCGACAGCGCCGAACAGACGATGAGCGCCTGCCCGACGCTCCCGCCGCCGAGGACGCTCTCGGGGCCGACGATGACGACGACGCCGACGAGTCCGAGCAGGATGCCGGCGGCGTCGACCGCGGAGATGCGCGCGTCGTCGAGGAGCAAGACGGCGAACACCGGGGAAGCCACGGGCATGATGCTGTACATGACGGCCGCCGCGCCCGTCGTCGCGTGCTGCTGGCCGAGGAACAGGAACACGTTGTTCGCCCCGAGGACGAACGCGGCGCTGGCGAGGATGCCGAACGCGTCCGCGCGGGTCCGCGGGAGCCAGTAGCCGCCGCGGACGGCGACGAGCGTCAGGAGGACGACGGCGGCGACGTCGACGCGGAAGGCCGCAAAGAGCACCGGCGGGACCGAGCCGATGGCGGCCTTGATGCCGACGAAGGAGGTGCCGAACAGCACCGCGGCCGCGACGAAGAGGACGAGGGTCCGGTGACGGCTCACGCCACCACCCCCCGCGCTGTGGCCGGCGTTCGATTCGCCGGGTGGGCGCGGGAGGTGGAGTGCGGTCGACGCTCGGTGCGTGGACGGCGTAAGGGCGTCGTCTGTATCACAACACATCCTGCGACTTCCGAAGGCATATGTCTAACGATTGGGATTGTTGCAACACAATTCGAGCATTCGAGACACAGATTCACACGATTCGTTGACTAAATCAGGATAGAAGTTCTCATGGGTGGTGTTGCCACGAACCGTCGGGGTCGCGCAGACGGTCGCGCCGCTCGGGGCGTCGAACGCTCGTCGAAAATCGGGGGGCTGCGGTCAGTCGCGCTGTTCGGCTTCGACGCGGTCGGCGTGCTTTTCGAGGTCGGCCGCGAGGCTTCGAGCCTCCTCGGGCGACAGCGTCAGTTTGTCGGCGTGCGGCGGGAGCGCGTCGAGCTGCGTCCAGTCGAGTTCGAGTTCGAGGGTAATCTCGTCGGGGTGCTTCCGCGGCGAGGTGACGTTGCACACCGCGAACGCCGACTCCTCGAAGTCGTGACCCGTCGCCGACGCGTCGACGAGGTCCAGCGTCGTGTAGGCGTTGACCTTCAGGATTCGGTCTGGCATCTGTGATTGAGTATCGGCGTCGTCGTAAATAGGTAGCGCGGCGGCGAGTCGTCACCGACGCGGATCGGTCCCGAGACAGGTCCGCTCAGTCGTCGCTCGCGATGGGCGTGCCGTCACCGTGGGTCGGTGCGGGACTCGCGTCCATCGAGTCGTCTTCCGCGTAGGGGTACCACGTGCGCTTCGTGTTGTGCATCATCGGGTCCTCGTAGCTGGTCTCTTCGGGTTCGACCAGTTCGGCGAGGTCCTCCTCGTCCGTCCGGGCGACGAACTCGCGGAACGTCTCGTCGCCCTCGCGGCGCTCTTCGAAGTTCGCGAGCAGGTTCTTGATGGCACCCGGCACCTCGTCGACGGGGACGCGCTGGGTGACCCACTCGGCGAAGTTGGGGTTCTCGCCGAGGCCGCCGCCGAGGCCGATGTCGAGCGCCTCGACCGGCTCGCCGTCCTTGCGGGTCTTCATGCCGCGGAGGCTGATGTCCGCAATCTGCGGCTGGGCGCAGGAGGCCGTACAGCCCGAGAGGTGGATGTGGAAGTCCTCGACGCCCGCGGGGAGTTCGACGTTCTCCTTGAGCCAGCGGGCGTAGCGGACCTGCCGGTTCTTCGTCTCCAC
Organism: Haloferax prahovense; assembly: GCF_000723845.1. Lineage (NCBI taxonomy): Archaea > Methanobacteriati > Methanobacteriota > Halobacteria > Halobacteriales > Haloferacaceae > Haloferax > Haloferax prahovense. Next base: position 95,778 of record NZ_LK053000.1, read on the forward strand.
GATGGAGAGCGAACAGAACTCGGTGCCCGTACAGGCGATGGAGCCGCGCATGAACGGGTGCGGGTCGGGCGAGTAGTGGTCGAGGAGTTCCTCGTCCTGCAGCGCGTCGAGCTTCTCTTCGGGAACGTCGGTGATGATGACGTTCTGGCGCTGCGTGACGCGAACCTCGCCGGAGCCGTACTCGTCGGCGACGCGGGCGAGCTCCTTCGTGTCGTCGACGCCCATGCGGCCGACGAGGACGTCGAGTCCGACGTAGTAGTTGCCGTCGGCCTGCTCGTGGATGCCGACGTGGTCCGCGTGGCCGCCGTTGGCGTAGCCGGAGTTGTAGGAGTACTCCGAACGCAGGTCTTCGCCGGCGGTCTCCAGTTCGAAGTCGACGAACTCCTCCTGGAGGACGTTGCGGAACTTCTCCGCGCCCCACTCGTCCATCAGGAACTTGATGCGGGCGTTGTAGCGGTTGTCGCGGTCGCCGTTCTCGCGGAACAGCGCGGAGATGGCTCCCGAGACCTCGGCTGCCTGCTCGGGAGTCACGAACACGTCGATGTCGCGGGCGAGCCGCGGCTCGTTCCGCGAGAGGCCGCCGCCGATGCGGATGTTGAAGCCCCTCGTCTCCTCGCCGTCTATCTCCTTGGTCGCGGGTTCGAGCGCGAGGTCGTTGATGTCGCCCTGTCCGCAGCCCTCGCGGCAGCCGGTGACGGAGACCTTCCACTTCCGCGGGAGGTTCGAGTGGTCGTCGTTGCCTTTGAACGTCTCGTTGAGCTCCATCGCGACGGGGAGCGCGTCGACGTGCTCGTGTTTGTCCTTGCCGGCGACGGGGCAGCCGACGATGTTCCGCCACGAGTCACCACAGGCCTGCTGCGTCGAGAGACCGACCGATTCGAGTTTCTCGAAGATTTCCGGGATGTCCTCCAGTTTGATCCAGTGGAGCTGAATCGACTGGCGGGTCGTCCAGTCGACGTACCCGTTGCCGAAGATGGGGTTCTCGGCCGGGCCGCGAGCGTACTCGTCGGCGACTTCCGCGACGACTTCGGTCTGGCCGGGCGTCAGCACGCCGTTCGGCGTCCCGATGCGCATCATGAAGTAGCTCTCTTGGCCGTTGCGCTGGTGGTACAGCCCCCACCATTTGAAGCGCTCGAACCAGGCGTCTCGCTCGTCTTCCGGGATGGTGTCCCAGCCCTGCTCGGCGAATTCGAGCAGGTGCTCTCGTATCTCGTTACCGTAGACCTCCGACTTCCAGCGTTCGACGTCCGTGGGCATTCGTATGAATGTCCATATACGTGCCCACGTAAGGCCCCGAGCGTACCGTCAACCCTTCCCGGTGCTGCCCAAAAGCGGAGAATGTTGCCTATTCACTGTCGTCGCCGCGTCGAACCGGGAGGACGACCCGCTCGCGGTCGATATCGACGAATTCGCCCTCGCGGAGCCTACCGACCGGAACCCAGCCGGGCACGCCCGCGTGGCCGCAGGCGATGCACTGGCCGTACACCTTCGCGGAGACGGTTCTGCCGTCCGCGCCGACGTCGAGGACGTTCTCGACGACGAAGTCGGGAAGCTCGCACCCACAGAATGACGGGTCGTCGAGCCGCCAGAGTTCGCTCACGCTCACTTCTCTGGCGTCGTTCACGGAGACCCACGCCCCGTCGTCGAGGACGCGCAGGGAGACGCTCATGGCTCACCCTCCGCGCTCCGGCTACCTATGCGGGGCGGCGCCCGCAATCCCCGCGGGGGAGCGCGACGCGCGTTCCGGCGGTCGTTCCGCCGTAGTCGTGCGATTGTGGCCGAAACCGGCCGTCAGAGGTAGGGGCAACCCGTTCCGGTAGCCGGGAGTGGGGGTACACATTACAGGTGCGGATTCCCTTATGCGGGTCCGCCCGGTACGTGGTGGTGATGAGTGACCACCGCACCGCCGTCCGACAACACGCCTCCGCCGACGTCGCCCCAGAGCTGTTCGAACCGTCACGGGAGGGCGACGCATGACCGGCGAGGCAGAACTCGAACCCGAACGCGACCGCGAGGCCGACGCCGAGGTCGAGTCGTCGACCGAGGCGGAGGAAGAAGACCCCACGGCTCACCTCAAAGACCTCGAAGACGGTGCGGGCTGTACCGAAATCTGGTCGCACCTCTCGGAGTCCCGCGAGGAGTAACCGTCCGCCGACCGGCCGCTGACCGCCCGCAATCGGTCGCTGTCGGCGTATCCCCGCCTCGGCCGTCCCTCGTTTGCCGGCCTCCAGCCACTCGCCCGTATTCCGCCCAGCGACCGTCCGCGCGCGAATCTCGCCTCTCGGGGGGACGTTTTTAAGCCAGAACGCGTTACCGATTCGTAGATGACGAACGACGAACGCCGACGAACGACTGAGGTCCCGGCCGACCGACGGGAACCGGTCGGTGAACCGGTCGTCCGCGGCGACCCCGCCGTCACGGGCGACCGCGCCCGCGAGGCCGTCGGCTTCGACCCCACCGACCCCGACAGCCTCGCCGAGGCCGCCAGAACGGTCCGCTCGTTTTCGGAGTCCACCGCCGGCGACGACGACCACGTGTTCATGCTCCGCGGCGCGGCCGCCTGCGCCGCGCTCGTCCGCGGTGTCGGTTCCTACAAGCGCGCCGCCGAGCGCGCCGGCGGCGACGTATCCGTCTCCTTCATCCGCAAGTGGGCCCGCGTCCACGACCTCCCGCAGTCCGTCCGCCGACACGTCGCCCGCGGTAGAATCGCTCCCACGGCCGCAAAACACATCGCCCGCGTCTCCGGCGACGCCAGACTCCACCTCGCGTGGGCCACGCTCGACGCCGGCCTGACCGTCCGCGAGGTCCGTCGCCTCGCCAGCGAGGTCAACGACGGCACGCCCGTTGTGGACGCGCTCTCGGCCCACGGCGTCGATATCGGCACGCTCGAGGTGACGCTCCCCGCCGACGTCTATCTCGAACTCCGCCGTCGCGCCTCGCTCGAAGACGCCGCTCCCGGCGACGTGGTCGCGGACGCCCTCGACGACTACCTCGACTGAAGAAAGCGCGTCGCAGTCTCCCGAATCACGTCCCGCGCGACCCCGACTTCTTCCCACTCGACGGTCTCGTCAGGGAAGTGCGCCTGGTCGATGTCGCCCGGTCCGAACAGCACCGTCGGGATACCCGCTTCGACGTAGTGCCGCGAGTCCGCCCCGTAGGTCACGCCGACCGGCTCGTCGTCGCGGCCGTCCGCCCGCAGCGCCCCGCGCAACGACTCCACGACCGGTTCGTCGGCGTCGATTTCGGCCGGCTCGAACTGCACCGAAAAGCGCTCGAACACCGGCGGGTGCGCCGAGAGCCACTCGTCGTCGGCGACGACGCGCGCCAGCCGTTCTTCGAACGCCGATTCGACCGCTGCGACCGTCTCCCCCGGCGCGACGCCGAGTCGCCACTCCGCGGTGAGCGTCCCCGCGACGCTCGACGCCCACGACCCGGCCTCGACGCGGCCGACGCAGACGGGCCACGGAATCGGGTAGTCGAAAAGCGGATGAGTGACCGCGTCGGTCCGCTCCGATTCGAGGTCGAAGAACGCTCCGCGAATCGCCTCGAACTTCTCGATGACGTCCACTCCGCGCCACCGCGAGGCCGCGTGTGCCGTCCGCCCGGTCAACCGGAGCCGCTTCATCACCGAGCCCTCGGTGGCGACGACCGGCTTGACCCGCGTCGGTTCGGCGACGAGCGCGGCGTCTCGCTCGAACGGATAGGGGGTGTCGAGCGCGGCCGCCGCGGCCCCGATGCCGCCTTCCTCCTCGCCGACGACGCTCTCGACGACCACCCGCCCGTCGAGGTCGAGATGGCCCGCCTCGACGGCGTCTCGGAGGTCGAGCGCGGCGAAGACGCACGCCGCGAGTCCCGCTTTCATGTCGGCCGCGCCGCGGGCGCTGACGGTGCCCGCGTCGTCGTCCCAGTCGGGTACAAACGGGTCGTGGGTCCACAGTTCCCTGTCGGCGGGCACCACGTCGACGTGGCCGTTGAGGACGAGCGTCCGGCCCGCGTCGGGGTCGCCGAACTCGACCACGCCGGCGACGCTCGGGCGGTTCGCCGCGTCGATGTCGTCGGGGTCGTCGGGAAACGACGGGTGTTCGGCCAGGCGTGCCGGGTCGGCGGTCCACTCGTGGGTGTCGAAGCCGAAGTCGTGTAGCCGGTTTTTGACCCACTGCTGAGCCGGGGCCTCGGCGCGGGCGACGCTCTCGAACCGGAGCAGCGTGTCCACGAAGTCGCGCAGGTCCATATTATGGGGGACGTGAACGGGGTACAAAGCAGGAGGGGGCGGCGAAAATAAACGCTTATCAGTATCCCCACTTAAAGAAAATCCGAGGGCTGGTAGCTCAGTTAGGCAGAGCGTCTGGCTTTTAACCAGACGGTCGGGGGTTCAAGTCCCTCCCAGCCCGTTTCTGCGACGGACTTCGTGCGGAGTGCAACGGCTCTGGAGTCGTCGAATCTGGGGGCGAGTCGCGCGGAACGTAAGCTACGCTTCGCCGTCCTCACCGGCCGCGTCGTCTTCTCGCTGCCTGATTTCCGCCTCCACCGGCGGCTCGAGACTGATGAGCTCGTAGAACTCCCCGTCTTTTCGAAAGCCGAGCACCACCTCGTCGACCCCCGTCGCCTCGTCCAACGTTAGCGTTAGATACTCTTCTGCCACGTCTGGTAGCCCCCCGAAACATGTTACTCATCCAATCACACAACTGTTCTGGCAGACCCACAGTTCCGTGCGAAATTCGGACACGGCCGGTAACCGCCGCCCCGTGTTCATGCGAGAATCCTCGGAACTCGCGAATAGGACGTGTAGTCCGCCCACACTTCTGACGCATTCCCACGCGGGCGACAGTGTGCGCTCACGTCGTCGGCTCAGTCGGTAGCAGTCCGGAAGCGGCAAACACCCTCCGCCCCGTGGCCACCGCCGACGGGTGGCAGGGGGCGACCGAGCGCCCGAAGACGTTCGCAACTGCACCGGTGAGTCCGACACCCGCACCGACAGCGCGTCCGGGCAGGCCAAACTCGTTCAGGTCGGCTGAGCCCGCCCGGCGATTTTTCGGTTATTCGAGGTCGAGGAGCGTCGCGGCCTCGTCGAGGAACTCCGCGTAGACCGACATCGCGTCCTCGATGGGTTCTGGCTCGGTCATGTCGACGCCGGCGGTTCGGAGCACGTCGAGTGGGTACTCGCTGCCGCCGAGCGCGAGCGCCTCGCGGTAGTCCGCCGCGGCGGCCTCGCCCTCCTCGCGGATGCGCTCGACGATGGCCGCCGCCGCGGAGATACCCGTCGCGTACTGGTAGACGTAGTAGTTGTAGTAGAAGTGCGGAATGCGCATCCACTCGCGGGCGATGCGGTCGTCGGTCGCCGCGGGCTCGTAGTACGCCGCCTTCAGGTCGCCGTACAGCTCGTCGAAGCGGTCGGGCGTGAGCGCGCCGTCGTCCTCGATTATCTCGTGAATCTGGAGCTCGAAGTCGGCGAACATCGTCTGGCGGAACAGCGTCGAGCGGAACCGCTCGAGGTACTCGTCGAGGACGTGCGTCCGGAGCTCGTCGTCGTCGACGTTCTCCAGGAGGTACTCGGTCAGGAGCGTCTCGTTGACCGTGGAGGCGACCTCGGCGGTGAAAATCTCGTAGCTCGCGTCGTGCCACGGCTGGGCGTCGTTGGCGAGTTCGGAGTGCATCGAGTGACCCAGTTCGTGGGCGAGCGTGAACATCGAGGCCGCGTCGTCCTGGTAGTTCATCATGATGAACGGCTGGGTGTCGTAGGTGCCCGCGGAGTACGCCCCGGAGCGCTTACCGCGGTTCTCGTACACGTCGACCCAGCGGTCCTCGAGGCCCTCGGCCATCCGTTCTTGATACGCCTCGCCGAGCGGTTCGACGGCCTCGACGATGTACTCCTTCGCCTGCTCGTACGGAATCTCGGGGCCGTGGTCGCCGGTGAGCGACACGTACAGGTCCCACATCCGGAGTTCGTCCGCGCCGATGGCCTCACGCTTCAACTCGGCGTGGCGGTGGAGGTGCCCGAGGTTGTCGCGGACGGTGTCGAGCAGGTTGTCGTACACCTCGACCGGGACGTTGGGGCCGTCGAGGGCGGCCTCGCGGGCGGTCTCGTAATCGCGGATGCGCGCGGTCTTCACGTCCTTCTTGACGCTGTTTTTCAGCGAGGTGCCGACGGCGTTGCGCACGTCGGCCCAGCGGTCGTAGAACTCCTCGTGGACGGTCCGGCGGAACTCGCGGTCGGGGTGCTTCTGGAGCTTCGTGAAGTTGCCCTGCGTGATTTCGACCGACGTCCCGTCGGGCTTTTCGACGGTCGGGAACTCGAGGTCGGCGTTGGCCAGCATGGAGTAGATGTCGCTGGACGCGCCGGTCACCTCCGAGAGGTCGGCGAGAACCTCTTCGACCTCCGCGGAGCGGGTGTGTTCTTTCGTCCGGAGCACGTCGTCGAAGTAGTGCTCGTAGGCGTCGAGTTCGGGCTCCTTTTCGACGAACTCGGCGACGCCGTCGCGGCCGAGTTCCTGCAGTTCGGGGTCGAGGTAGCTGACCGCGCTACGGGCCTTCGACGCCAGCGCCTCGGCGCGACCGGCCTGCGCCTGGTACTCCTGGTTCCGGGTGTCTTGGCTGCTGCGGAGGTTCGCGTAGGAGACGACCATCGACACCTCGCGGAGCACCGACTCCATCGTCTCGAAGAGTTCGAGGAGCGTCTCGGGGTCCTCGGTGGCGCGGCCCTCGTAGCTCGCCAGTTCGGGAACGCGCTCTGCGACGTCCTCGTACGCCGCCTCCCACTCCTCGTCGGAGGCGTAGATGCTGTCGAGGTCCCACTTGTACTCCTCGTCGATGTCGCTCCGCTCGGGAACCGAACTCATGTCGGGTGATTCGACGCACGCGCGGGTGGTAAGCCTTATCAATCGACGGGCGAAGCGGGGTCGAGGAGGGCGGTCGCGTCGCGGTTAGTGTCGGGTCGCTCTCGCTTCTCGGACCTGCGAGCCGTCCCGGACTAAATCCTCGCAGTGCGGACAGACGCGGGGGGCGTCCATGCCCTCCGGGGCGAACACCCTGACGTAGCCTTCCGTGACGAAAGAATTGCAGTTCTGACATGTAGGCATGGCGGTCGTGCGTACCACGTCAACTGAGTTAGATGTTATGGGCGATTTTCGGCAGCCGACACCGGCATCGGATGCGGGGCTCGCCCGGGCCGACCCACCGGCGCAAACCACTTTGACCGGCGGGTGTGTGGAAGCCCCATGGACGACCTCTCCCCCGCAGTCCGCGAGGCGTTCGCCCGGACCTGGGTCGACGACCGCCCGTGGGCGTTCCTCACCGATCTGACCGCCATCGGCGACCGGATGGCCGGCGGGCCGGGCGACCGTCGGGCGAGTACGCTCGTCGCCGACGCTTTCACCGACGCGGGCGTCAGGCGCGTCGAGTTCGACCCCTTCGAGATGGCCCGGTGGACCCGCGGCGACACGACGCTCGACCTCACCGCGCCCGACGAGCGGCGCTTCGAGGCCGTCGCGCTCCCGTACGCCCCGCCGGCGGCCGTCTCCGGCCCGCTCGTGGATGTCGGCTACGGCACGCCCAGCGAAATCGACGCCGCCGACGTGGACGGCGCGCTCGCCGTCGCCAGCACGACGACCCCCGCCGGCGGCCGGTTCGTCCACCGGATGGAGAAGTTCAACTACGCAATCGACGCCGGTGCGGTCGGCTTCGTCTTCGTCAACCACGTCCCCGGGCAACTCCCGCCGACCGGGGCGCTCCGCTACGACGAGGAGGCCGCCGCCCCCGCGGTCGGCGTGAGCGCCGAAACCGGGTCGTGGCTGACCGACTACGCGGCCCGCGGCGGCGAGGCGACCCTCGCCGTCGACGCCGAAACGACGCTCGGCGAGAGCCGGAACGTCGAGGGTCGCGTCGGCCCCGACACCGACCGCGAACTCATCTTGTGCGCCCACTTCGACGCCCACGACATCGCCGAGGGCGCGCTCGACAACGGCTGCGGCATCGCGGTCGTCGTCACCGCGGCGCGGCTCCTCGCCGAGATGGACCTCGACCTCGGCGTCCGCGTCGTCGGCGTCGGCGCGGAAGAACTCGGGCTGACCGGCTCCGAACACCTCGCCGACCGCCTCGACCTCGACCGCGTCGCCGCCGTCGTCAACGTCGACGGTGCGGGGCGGTTCCGCGACCTCGTCGCCCACAGCCACACCTCCGAGGCGACCGCCGAGGTGGCCACCCGGGTCGGGAACGAGACGCGCCACCCGGTCGAAATCGAACCCGAGCCGCACCCCTTCAGCGACCAGTGGCCGTTCGTCCGCGCCGGCGTCCCGGCGCTCCAACTCAGGAGCGAAAGCGGCGAGCGCGGCCGCGGGTGGGGCCACACCCACGCCGACACCCGTGACAAGGTCGACGACAGAAACGTCCGCGAACACGGGATGCTGACCGCGCTCGTCGTCCGCGAACTCGCGGCGGCGGCCGCCGACGGGGAGATTCAGCGGCTCGACGACGACGAACTCGCCGCGGCGTTCCGCGACGCCGACTTCGAGACGGGGATGAAGGCCGCGGGCATCTGGCCCGACGGCTGGGAGTGAAAAGCGCGGTCAGTCGCCTGCGGACGGGTCGGAGCCTCCGTCGCGGTCGACGCCCGAGTCGTCGCGCCCGTTTGCCTCGCTGTCGACGACTTCGACCGTCAGGTCCGCGGCCGACAGCGCGCTTTTCGTCGCGGCCTCGACGACCATCCCGGCCCCGATGACGACGTAGTACATCCCGTAGACGAACGTCGGGACGGCGACGAGGAGGTAGAGCGCGAGGCCGGCGATGCCCGTCGTGCTGGCGAGGAGGCCGCCGACGGCGTTGCCGACGCCGATGATAAACAGGCCGAAGACGATGCGGAGAGTGGCGTCCCACGCGGCGGACCGGTCCATGCCTGAGCCGACGGCGAGCCGCGTGATGTGTCTACTGGTCGATACGCGGTGCGGACCCGCGAGAAGTCAGTCTCCCGCGCGTCAGCACACCGCGAGGAGTTCGTCCAGCGAGTCGAGTTCGTAGGTCGGTTCGGCGGCTAACTGGTAGCCGTCGCGGTGGGGTCGGCGGATGAACGCCGAGTCGATGCCGGCGCGGTCGGCCGCGACCACGTCGACGTTGCTGTCGCCGACGTAGAGCGCCGAGCCGACGCCGAGTTCGCCCATCGCGCGCTCGATGTAGTGGGGGTCCGGCTTCTTCACCCGAGCGCCCTCGACGGTCGGGTCGCGGCCGTAGGCCACCTCGAAGCGGTCGTCGATGTCGAACACGTCGAGGATGTGTTCGATGGTCGCGTGCTGGTTGTTGCTCACGACCGCCAGCGGGTGGTCGATGTCGTCGAGGGCGACCACGTCGTCGTACAGCGGCTTCGTCCCGTTTTCCAGACACGCCCGCTGGGTCGCCGCGGCGTGACTCTCGTGGTGCGACCAGAAGTCGTCGACCGGCACGTCGTGGACCGCACAGATGCGGCGCAGGCGCGTGAGTCCGCCGTTGATGACGCCGTCGACCGTCTCGGTCGTCGGCTCGACGTCGAACTCGGCGAACGCCCGTCTGACCGCCTCCCGTTGGACTTCGAGGAGCGTCGGCTTCGTCAGCACGCCGTCGTTGTCGAAGATGACAGCGTCGTAGCACATGGTCGGGGTTTCGCACCCGGGCCAGGATAACGTTACTATGTGCGACCCCAACCGCTCCGGAGAGCTATTGACTCCTTGCGTCTCCGCGGCTCCTCCCGACGCCGCCGTTTTCGCCGGCGGCGTCGGCGTTCCCGTCGCTGAGGTCGCCCGCCCGCTCGACCCCGTTGCGGATGCGCGAGCCGACGCGCCAGCCGATGCGGTCCGCGAGGGCCTGTTCGCCGAAAGCCGCGGCGGTACTCTCGGCGGCCATCGAGTCCACGTCGAACTCGACGTTCGGGTAGTCGACCGCCGTGAGAAGCAGGGGGGTCGGCGGCGCGGCCGGGACGCCCTCGGGGCCAGCGAGGTGGCTGGGACCGAGCACGTCGTCCACCTTCGACGGCGGGGCCGCGCCCGACCCCACGGCGCGGACGAGCGAGACGAGTCTGCGGACGAGTTCGCGGGCGAAGCCGCCGGCCTCGACGCGGACGACGAGGAAGTCGCCGTCGCGGGTCAGGTCGCCGTCGATGGCCCGGGCCGTCCCGTGGGCGTCGGGGGTGAGGTTGTGGAAGTCGTGTTCGCCGCGGCAGGCGTCGAAGGCGTCTCGCGCCCGGTCGTCGTTGAATCCGTCGCTCGGGGCGTGGAGGTCGTAGACGTACTCGCGGCGGGTCGGTCGGTGCCGGGCGTGGAAGTCGTCGGGGGCGTCGGCGTCGGCCCACGCTCGGACCGTTCCCGGTAGCTCCGAGTTCAGCGCCCGCGGCGTACACCAGTCGGGACACTCGAATGCGACGGTCTGGGCGAGCGCGGAGACGCCGGCGTCGGTCCGCCCGGCGGCGGCGTAGTCGGTCGGCTCCTCGTCGTCGTCGCAGACGCCGAGCGCGCGGCAGGCGTCGAAGAGGGCGTCTTCGACGGTCGGCACGTCCGGCTGTCGCTGGAACCCGTGGTACGGGCGTCCGTCGTAGGCGACGCGGAAGGCGCGCATGCCGGCTGCTTTCCCGGCGGACTACTTAACCGACTCCACCCGGTTCGACGGCTCCGACCCCGCGGTCATCCTGCGGTCGCCGCGCGCTCATCCGCGAGTCACTCCTCTTCGACCGGGGAGTCCTCGCTTCGGATGGTGAGCACCGGCACGTCGGCCATCCGGAGCACGCGCTCCGTGACGCTCCCGAGCAGGTAGCGCTCGATGCCCCGGCGGCCGTGGGTCCCCATCACGATGAGGTCCGCGTCGACCTCCTCGGCGTACCGGAGAATCGCCCGGTGCGGCGAGCCGTGTTCGACGGCCGTGACGACCTCGACGCCGACCGGTTCGGCCGCCTCCACGGCTTCGGAGACGATGCGCTCGCCTTCCTCCTCGTAGGCGCGGACGAGGCCGCCGGCGTCGAGTTGGGTCGCATGGAGGACGCGTTCGTCGACGACGTAGAGTGCGTACACCGTCGCGTCCGCCGTCGCGGCGAGGTCGATGGCGCGGTCGAGCGCCTCGTCGGCGGGGGCGCTCCCGTCGAGCGGGACGAGAATCCTGTCGTACATGTCACTCGTCTGTACGACGGGCGGGAACAAAAGGGCGTGCGCCGGTTCCGGGGCGCGGGAACGCGGCGGGAGTCTGCCGGTACGAGGACCGGGTTTCCCGGTGCGAGCCGGCGTTCGCTACTCGTAGTCCTCGTAGGTCGGCGCGTCGCGGTCGCCGGGGAAGTCGTCGACGGGGACGGTGGTCTGGTCGCCGCTCGCCATGTCCTTGACCGTCACCTCGCCGTTTTCGAGGTCGCGTTCACCGACGATGACGACCGTGTCGGCGTTGACGGAGTCGGCGTAGGACATCTGCGCGCCGAAGCTCCGGCCGGACACGTCGACCTCGACGACGTTGCCCGCGGTGCGGAGGTCGCGGGCGATGTCGGAGGCGACCGCGCGGGTGTCGCCGACGGTGAGGAGGTAGTAGTCGGTCGCCAGTTCCTCCTCGGGCCAGACGCCGGCGCGCTGGCAGAGCAGTTGGAGCGTCGCGCCGCCGATGCCGACGCCGACGGCGGGGGTCGGCTGGCCGCCGAACGACTCGATGAGGTCGTCGTAGCGGCCGCCGCCGAAGGTCGCCCGCGACACGTCGCCCGTGGAGTCGAAGCACTCGAAGACGACGCCGGTGTAGTAGTCCAGCCCGCGGGCGGTCGAAAGCGACACCTCGCAGAACTCGCCCGCGCCGAAGTCGTCGGCGGCGGCGAGGACGTTCCGGAGGTTCTCGACCGCGGCTTCGACGTCGTCGCCGCCGAATTCGGCGATTTCGTCGAGGTCGCCGCGCTCGATGAGGTCGGCGAACTCGCCGGCCTGGTCGTACGAGAGCCCGGCGTCCGAAAGCAGGCCGAGGTACTCTTCGCGTTCGACCTTCTCGGACTTGTCGACGGCGCGGACCGCGTCGGCCACGTCCACGTCGGCGTCGAACGACCGAAGCAGGCCGCCGAGGATGTCGCGGTGGGAGACGCGGAACTCGAAGTCGTCGGCGGTGAGGCCGAGGTCGGTCAGCGCGTCGGCGCAAAAGGCCAGAATCTCGGCGTCGGCCTCCGGCTCCGAGGAGCCGAAGATGTCGGCGTTGGTCTGGTAGAACTCGCGGAAACGGCCCTGTTGGACCTGTTCGTAGCGCCAGAAGGGTCGCGTCGAGACCCACTTGATGGGCTTCGACAGCGCCTGCTGTTTGGCGACGACCATCCGGGCAACCGTCGGCGTCAGCTCGGGCGTGAGGGTGACCTCGCGGCCGCCCTTGTCCTCGAAGGCGTACAGCTCCTCGACGATTTCTTCGCCGGACTTGTCGACGTACATCTGGGTCCGTTCGAGGTGGGGCGTCCCGATTTCGCGGAAGCCGTAGCGGGCGGCGGCGGTCTCGACGGTGTCGACGACCTCGCGCCGGGCCGACATCTCGCCGGGATAGAAGTCACGAAATCCCTTGAGTCGGTCGTACATGCGCGTTGGTTGGCGAAGGTCGCGCTTGAAACCTGTTGTTCGGGTCGGCGGGCGGTCGTCTGTTCGCTGTCGGTTCGCCGTCGAGTCGCCGGCGCGGCGCGGTTCGTCGGGCCGCGCCCGACTACCCGACCAGCGCCGCGAGCGCCGAGAGGTCGCCGAGGGCGATGAGCGAGACGCCCGCGACCGCGAGGACGGCCGCGGCGAGGCGGAGCCCGAACTGGGACTCCTTGAGGACGACCCCGCCGAGGACGACGGCGACGATGGCCTGCGTGTTGACGATGGGGGAGGCGATGCTCGCCGGTACCAGTCCGAAGGCGGTCGAGGTGACGTGCTCGCCGACGGCGACCAGCGCGCCCGCCGCGACGAACTTCGGAACGTCGCCGCGGATGCTCGTCCAGTTGCGGGCCGCGACGGGCAGAACGGCGAGCGCCGCGCCGGTGAACAGCACCGGGACGAACACGCTCGTTGGGATGCCGAGTTCCTGCAGGGCGACGCGCTTTCCCACGTCGCTGGCGGCGTAACAGGCCGCGCTCGCCAGCGCGAGTTGGGCGGGCCGCGAGCGGACCGCGCGCCGAAGCGGGTCGAGGAACGCCCCGCCCTCGTAGTTCGCGACGTAGACGGCGACGGTGGCGACCGCGACGCCGAGAACCTGTAGCCCGGTCAGAAACTGGTTCAGAAACAGGATTTCGATGGGGAGGACGAACACCGGGACGAGCTTGTTGATGGGCGCGACGTAGGACACGTCGCCGGCGGCGAGCGCGTCGACGAACAGGATGAACGCGACGCCGACCAGAACAGCCGTGCCGGCGACGATGAGGACTCCCATCGCACCGAGCTCGGCCAGCGAGGGCACGGCCGCGGGGTCGTACGTCACCGCCGTGACCGGGAGGTACAGGAGGACGGCGAAGGCGTTGACGACGACCGTGATGACCGCGCCGGAGTACCCCGGAAAGTACCGCTTCAGGGCGAAGATGTAGACGCCCCAGACGAACGCGGCGAGAACGGAGTAGGCGATGCCGGGGTCCATGATTCATCCGGCGCGCGGCGGGGTGAAAAACGACGCGGTACGGACCGAGCCGGCGGTTACCGGACAGCGGCGTCCTCAGCGTCGACCGTGGACGTAGCTCTGGATGTGGTCCGGGAACACCTCGTCGACCGCCGCCTGCCCGTGTTCGGCGGCGATGAGTTGGCGGAGTTCGCCCTCGTAGTCGGCCTTCGGAATCTCCTCGGACGGACCGGTTTCCACGTCGAGATGCGACTCCACGAGGCGGTCGACCGCGCCGCGGCCGAAGCCCGAAAGCGGCGAGAGATAATCGACGCCGTGGCGGTCTTCGAGGCTCTGGGCCTGCGCCCGGGAGATGGACGGGACGCGGTCGTCGCGGCGGGTGCCGTCGGCGACGGCGTCGAAGTCGAGGCCGCAGACCGCCTCGAGGGCGTGTTCGTGGACGCGCTGGATGCCGCCGCGGGGGTAGCCGTCTTCGACCATGCGGACGGTCGCCTCTTGTGCGACCTCGCGGTCGAGTTCCAGCGTCTCGAAGGCGTAGCCGAGTTCGGCCGCCGCGTCGCGGGCGTGCGTCCAGTCTTCCGTGACCCCGAAGTGGGCGGTCACGAGCGTCACGTCGTAGAAGGTATCGAGAAGCAGCGCGGCGAGCGAGGAGTCCTTGCCGCCGCTGTAGAGGAGCGCGAGTTCCACGTGTTACCGGCGTCGGATGTTGAAGCTCTTCGACTCGGGCTGCAGCTCTTTCAGGAGCGCCTTCATCTTGTCGTCGTCGATGCGGCCCTGGATGCGTCCGCTCTGGGCGAGGGCGACGATTTGGCGCTCGACCTGCTCTGCGAAGTCCGGCTTGGACATCTGCACCGCGTTGAGGCGCTGGCGGGCCTCGTCGGTCAGATGCTGTTTGAGAAGCGCCTGTTTCTGCTGTTCGGCGCGCTGTTGGGCGGCCTCCTCGGCCTGTTGTTGCTCGGCGGAGCCCTGTCCGCCGCCGCCCCGCTGTTCTTGGAGTTCCTGCATCTTCTTCTTTCGAAGCTCCTCCAGTCGCTCATCGTCGGGACTGCCACTCATACCCTAGCGCACGGTCCGATGTCTGAAAACCATTACGGACCCGCATACAGACGGCTCTCGGGGAATCCGCCGTCGAAGAAGAACTCTCGGTGTGTGTCGGCGGCTCTACGCGTAGCGTTCGAGTTCCGGGCGGTCGAGGTCGGAGAGCACGTCGGACGCGGCGTTGTCGAGGAAGCTCGTCCCCTCGGCGGTGATGCGGCGGCCCTCGCCCTTGGCGGTCTCGACGAGGCCTTCCTCTTCGAGCTGCTGGAGGAGCGTGCGGATGATGTTCTTGCTGCCGGCGTCGCTGTGCGCACCGGAGACGCTGTAGCGGTTGGAGCCGCGCTTGAGGCCGCCGTACTCGGTGGAGAGGCGGTCGACACCGACGGGGCCGTTCATGGCGACCTTGCGGAGCAGGCTCGCGCCGCGGACGAACCAGAAGTTGTCCTGCTGGGGCGGGAGTTCGCGGGTCTGGCCGCTCTTCGCGAAGGCCATCCAGTCGGGTTGCTCGATACGGTCCTCGAGTCGTCCGGCGACCTCTTCGATGAGGGCGTCCGCCGGGACGTCATAGATGGTTACCATGGCTATTGGTTCATAATCGCGGCGTTTAAAGGCATCGTATTCGCCCGATACGGGCGGTTGGAGGCTCCTGCGCCCCGACCGGCGTCTGCCGGGCCGACAGCCCGCGTCCGCGCCGTCAGGACCGCCACCCGCGCGCGCTCTCCGTGCTCATCACGAGGCCGCCGAGGACGACGGGCACCCAGTAGACGAACCCCCGGAAGACGACGACGCCGGCGGTCGCCACGTCGAACGAGACGGCGGAGCTCGCGGCGGCGACGAGGATGGCGAGCGTCCACTCGATGCCGCCCGCGCCGCCGGGGAGCGGCGTCACACCGGCTATCGCCCCAATAGGGACGACGAACAGCGCGATGGAGAAGGCGATGGGCGCGCCGATGGCGTGAAACGCCACCCAGAGCGCGACCATCTGGCAGAACCAGCCGAACCCCGACAGGCCGAGCGCGACCGCCAGCCCCCGCGGGTTCCGGCCGACGCGTTCGATAGAGCGGAAGAAGCCGTTGATGCGGCGCTCGATGCCGTCGTTCGTGGGCACCGACACCCGCGGGACGTATCGCGCGATGGTTCGGATGAACGGCGTCAGGGCACCGATGAGCCGGCGTTCGAGGCCGTAGCGGCGCTTCCACGCGGTGTAGACGGCCGCCGGAACGCCGACGGCGAGGGCGATGACGGCGACGAGCGCGATTTCGAGGTTGCGGCCGAGCGTCACTTCGGTGGCGTAGTAGCCCGCGCCGATGAGCGCGATGGTGATCGAGGGGACGAAGTTGATGGTGTCGACGCTGGCGATGGCCGCCAGCCCGGTCTCGTACTCGGTGTCGGTGCTCCGGGAGATGAGAAGCGCCGTCACGGGCTCGCCGCCCGCCTGTCCGAACGGGGTGATGTTGTTCGAGAACGTCGCGCCCGTGAAGATGAGAAACGAGCGGACTGTCGAGACGTTCACGCCGAGCACGCCGAGGACGGTCTTCAGCGACGCGCCCCACGCGACGAGCCAGACGAGCGTGATGGCGAGGATGGCGACCAGGTAGGTCGGCTCGGCCATCGTCACCCGGTCGACGAGTTCGTCCACGCCCGCGAAGTAGAACAGGACGGCGAAGACGACGACCGCCGCTGCGAAACCGAGCACCGTCGCGCGGAGGTTCTCGCGGGCCATTTGCTGGGGATGCGTCTACGACGGGCATTAAGTCACCGGATTCGACGGCCGAGTAACAGGTCCCTCGTCGCCGCCGTCGCGGATTCGGTCGCGTTCCCCCGGTCGGCGACACCGCCGCTCACTTTCGGATAGATGGACATTTCCGCTCCGCCCGACACGTCCCCATATGGACGAGCGTGCCGCCCTCAGACTGCTCGCCGCGGACCTGCCGGACGCCGGCGACGACGCCGCCGTCGTCGACGACCTCGTCGTCACGACCGACATGCTCCACGAGACGACGGACTTCCCCGCGGGGACGACCCGCTACACCGCCGGCTGGCGCGCCGTCGGCGCGTCCCTCTCTGACGTGGCCGCGATGGGCGCGAGCGCCACCTGTGCCGTCGCCGCCTACGCCGCCGTCGAACTCGACGAGACGGAACTCGGCGACTTCGTTCGGGGCGCGCGAGACGTGTGCGAGGCGGTCGGCGCGGAGTACGTCGGCGGCGACCTCGACACCCACCGGGAGTTCACGACGGCGACGACGGCCATCGGCCGCACCGACGACCCGGTCCGGCGCTCGGGCGCGGAGCCGGGGGACCTGCTCTGCGTCACGGGCGAACTCGGCCGGTCTGCCGCCGCCGTCCGCCTGTTCGAGGCGGGCGAGACCGACCGCGCCAACGACCTCTTTCGGTTCACGCCCCGCGTCGCCGCCGGCGTCGCCCTCCGCGGGTCGGCCACGGCGATGATGGATTCGAGCGACGGCCTCGCCCGCTCGGTCCACCAGCTCGCGGAGGCCAGCGACTGCGGCTTCGAACTCGACTTCGACGCGCTCCCCGTCCACGACGCGGTCGAGGAGGTCGCGGCCGACGCCGACGACAGACGCGACCTCGCGGCGTTCTTCGGCGAGGACTTCGAACTCGTGTTCACGCTCCCCGAGTCGGCGCTTGACGCCGCCCGCGACGTGGCGGCCGTGCCGCTCACGGTCGTCGGAAGCGTCGTCGAGGAATCCGCCGACGCCGCCGTCGTCGCCGACGGCGAGCCCGTACCGGACCGCGGTTACACCCACGGCGACGAATAGCGTCGCCGTTTTCTCCGCCGTCGCGCCTCAGCCCGGAATGACCTGAACCGGCACGAGAAGGAAACACGCCGCGCCGAGGGCGAACGTGAACAGGCCGACGGCCATCCGAGCCGGTCCGAGCGGCGTCTCGTCTATCGGCTTCGCCGAGCCGTTGTAGGCGATGAACGTCGACATCAGCCCCCAGAAGAACCACAGGCCGACGGACTGGTTGAGGCCGAGGCCGCGAACGTAGTGGAGGTAGCCGGCGATGCCGAACAGGACGAGCGGCACGGCCGCCGCGAGCGACTCCTGGCGCTCGCCGAGCATCGCCCGGACCATGTGGCCCCCGTCGAGTTGGCCGACGGGGAGCAGGTTGAGGACGGTGAAGAACATCCCGACCCAGCCGCCGATGACGACCGGGTGCACGACGGTCCGGGGGTCGGCGTACTCCGTCGGCTGACCCAGCACGGCCGCAATGGCGTCGAGGAGCGGCGGGTTGTTGAACACGATGACGTCGCCCGACCCCGCGAGAACCCGGCTCGGGACGGTCATCGGTTCGAGCGAGAGGCCGATGACGGTGACGACGACGGTCGCCGCGAGCCCGGCGAGCGGGCCGGCGACGCCGATGTCGAACAGCGTCTTTCGGTCGGGCATCTGGCCGCGCATGCGGATGATGGCACCGAGCGTGCCGAACGGGAAGATAAACGGGATGAGGTAGGGCAGCGAGACGTTGACGCCGTGGTATCGGCCGACCGCGTAGTGGCCGAGCTCGTGGACCGAGAGGACGCCGAGGACGGCGGCGGTGAAGGGCCACGCCTGAAGCAACACCAGCGGGTTCGCGGTGATGTCGGACAGGGGGATGTAGTACCACGCGTACGCGCCGACGAAAAGCGTCGAGAGGACCGTCAGCGCGAACAGTGTGATGTTCTTCCACGGGATGCCCTCGACGCCCTGCGAGGCCGGCTCGACGATGACCACGTCAGTCTGCCCGAGTTCCGAGACCTGCGCTTGCACGTCGTAGCCGGCCTGCCGGAACGACGGCCAGATTTCGCGGACGAGCATCCGCTCGGGGACGAGCGACTCGCCGTAGTAGATTCGTCGGCGACCGTCTGACCGCACTTCGTGAACGTCGAAGACGGCGCGAAGTGCTTCCACCGGCGGTCCGTCCGCCGATTCGGACTGTTCCATCGACGGCAGGTAGGCGCGGGACGTTCATAAACCCCGTGACGGACCCGTCTCTGAGCCGACGGCGGCGACCGAGACGGCTCTCGTTCGGGTCGTCTGCGACTAACTTGAGAATCCGGAGCGTCGGCGAAAACGTGCGGTCGTCGCCGCGGAGCGGGTGGGCCGTCACCGGGGGAGTGTGGTGGAGGCCGTTCCAGCGGGCTTACGCGGGGGTTCGGTTACGCTGCGCCGTGGGAGGGACATCGGTTCGTCGGCGTCACGAACCGAGCGGGGCAGTCGGGCAGTCGAGTCACGTCTCGGCTTGGGTTCCGAGCGCACTCGGTGTGGGCTGTGGGGCTGTGGGTCGCTTCGGGGTCGCGTTCAGTTCGTCCGGGGACCGTCCGGGCGGTGCGCGGTGTTGGCGCTGGCGTCGGTCGGGGCCGGGGCGGGCAATGCGGGTTTCAGGCGGTCTCGACGCGCCACGTGGTCGCGCTCGTGTACGACCACTTCTCGATGGTCAGGTCCGTCGCGGAGTCGCGGAGCTTGACCATCAGTGCGCCGATTTCCTTGGGAGACAGGCCGACGTCGTCGGCGATGAATTTGCTCTTGAAGTACATCTCGCCGTCTTTCGCACGGTCGAGCAGGTACTGCTTGAGGCGGTCTTCCTTGGAGCCACTGTCGGTGGAGGGGGATACTGTTGCGCTCATCTGGTACACCTCACTTCCACCTAATGGCCTATCACCTGTTATAAAGGAAGGACCGTTGGAATTAGTTCGGCCGCTTTCAGTCTGAATCGACCCAAATGGTACATTTTAGGAATCTTCGAAACCAGCTTAGATTTTTTATAACTGATTTTGAGAGATTCTTTCTATTAAAATTATTTTGAATATATGGGGGCAAATACGCCCCGTTTTGCGCCGCCAGACGCCGCATTTTGCGGCAACAACTTCCTCAATATCGGTCGATTTTCGCGCCTTCGCGACTATCCGCGTATTCTGAATAATCCGCCCCACCTCAGCGGTCGTGGACCCAGAACTCTTCGTCGGTGGTCGTCTCCTTCTTGAATATCGGCACCTCGTCTTTCAGCCGGTCGATGCCGTCTTCGACCGTTCTGAACGCCTCTCGCCGGTGGCCGGCGAGGACGACGACGAACACGATGTCCTCGCCGTCGCCGACGACGCCCACCCGGTGGTGCATGAGGACGCGGAGGACGCCGTCGCGAGCCTCCAATTCCTCCGAAATCGCGGCCATCTTCGACTCCGCGACGCCGTCGTACTTCTCGAATTCGAGGCTGAGCGTCGGGTCGTCGCCCTCGGACTCCTTCGCGCGCACCCGCCCGGTGAACGTCGCAATCGCTCCGGCGTACACTTCGAGCGGGTCCGCCTTCGCGCGCTCGACCAGCGTTTCGAGCGTGACGTGCGGTTCGTGCGAGTCGACTTCGGCGGCGAGCGCTTCGACGTCGGCCAAGTCAGTTTCGACCTCCGCAACGACGTTCACCGCGTCGGCACCCGCGAGCGCGACGGTCGGGACGCGCGCGTCGGGGAATCCCGAGAGGAGCGCGTAGTCGTACTCCGCCGAGAGGTCGTCGAGGAGGCCGTCGAGGTCGCGGTCGTCGCCGGTTCCGACCCAGTTGCCGTCCGGCGAGAGCCCGTACGCGGCGGCGGCACCGTCTGTCGACTTCGGTTCGGTCGCGCTCTCGGGGAGCGATTCGACGGTGGCGACGCGGCCGTCCAACTGCGCGGCGAGTCGGTCGCAGAGCGTCGTCGCGCCCGCGCCGACGATTCCGAGGACGTGCATACCCGAAGGACGGCCCGCGGCGGTTTAAGATTGCTCCGTGCCGGTCTCGTCAGACTCGGCCGGCGGCTCCGTCTCGTCCATCTCTGGGCGCGGGCGGGTCCGATAGAGGTGGACGGCGAGGGCCACGCCGGCCAGACTGAGGAGCGTCGCCAGCCACGGGGCCGCCGCGCCGACGGGCGTGTCTGCCGTCGCGGGCAGCGTGTCGAACTGCCAGAGCGCCCAGCCGACCGAAAAACAGGCCACCAACGCCCAGTTGAAGACGGTCCGCCGGTCGAACTCGCCGCGCCGGTGGCGGGCGAGAATCGCCCCGAGGGCGAGCACCCAGCCGACGACGATGAGCGTGACCGTCTCCACGGTGACGAGTCGCATACCGGTAGTCGCCGCGAGAGTGGTTTAAACCCCCCGACACGGGCGTCTCGCACTTGATAACCCTTAAGATGCGCTCACGGATATCCGTGTGCAATGAGAGTCGTCATCTCCATCGGCGGAAGCGTGCTCGCGCCGGACCTCGACGCCCGACGCGTGGAGGGTCACGCCTCCGTCGTCGAAACGCTCGCGCGAGACGGGTGCGAAATCGGTGCGGTCGTCGGCGGCGGCGGCGTCGCCCGCGACTACATCGGTGCCGCCCGCGACCTCGGCGCGAACGAGGTTCAACTCGACCAGATCGGCATCGACGTGACCAGAATCAACGCCCGCCTGCTCATCGCGGCGCTCGGCTCGCAGGTCGACCCCAAAGTCGCCCACGACTACGAGGACGCCGGCGACGCCATCCGGCGCGGCGATATCTCGGTGATGGGCGGCGTCATGCCCGGCCAGACCACCGACGCCGTCGCGGCCGCGCTCGCCGAGTACGTCGACGCCGACCTGCTCGTCTACGCGACCAGCGTCGACGGCGTCTTCAGCGCCGACCCGAACACCGACCCCGACGCGACGAAGTTCGAGGAGATGACCGCCGCGGAACTCGTCGACGTCATCGGCGACATCGAGATGAACGCCGGCTCGTCCGCCCCGGTCGACCTCCTCGCCGCGAAGCTCATCGAGCGCGCGAAGATGCGCACCATCGTCCTCGACGGCACGGACCCCGACCGCATCACGCCGGCGGTCCTCCGCGGCGAGCACACGGGCACCGACATCATCCCCGAGGGCGGCGACGAACCGACCTACTGGGCTCCCTGAGATGACGACCGACGACCCCTTCCGCGGCGACGCCTCCGCCGCGGACGCGACCGACGGCGACGGCGACGCGGCCGCCAACCACCACGGCTTCTGGGCCGACGAGGTCGCCGACGAAATCGAGGCCCGCGACCCCGACGAGCCGGTCGTAATCAAGGGCGGCGTCTCGCCGTCCGGCGTGGCCCACCTCGGCAACTTCAACGAGATTATGCGCGGCTACTTCGTCGCCGAGGTGCTCCGCGAGCGCGGCCACGAGGTCCGGCAGGTGTTCACCAGCGACGACAAGGACCCGCTCCGAAAGCTCCCGCGGAAGCTCGCTGACGCCGACGGCAACATCGTCGGTCTCGGCGAGGTCGACGCCGGCGCGCTCGGCCGCAACCTCGGCAAGCCGTACACGTCGATTCCGGACCCGTTCGGCGAGGCCGAGTCGTACGCGGCGCACTTCGCGGCGCTCCTGAAGGCCGACGCCGACCGCCTCGGCGTCCCGGTGGAGATGATTTCCAACACCGAACTGTACGAAAACGGCGACTTCGACCCCGTGGTCGAACACGTCCTCGAACACGCCGACACCGCCCGCGAGGTGCTGGGCGAGTACCAGTCAAAGGTCGACGAGGACTACGTCCCCTTCAACCCCGTCTGCGCCGAGTGCGGCAAAATCACCGAGACGGTCACGGACATCGACCTCGACGCCGGTACTGTCGACTACGTCTGTACCGACATGACCGTCGGCGACAACACCATCGACGGCTGCGGCCACGAGGGGACCGCGACGTTCCGCGAGGGGAAGCTCCCGTGGCGCTTCGAGTGGCCCGGCCAGTGGCAGGTCCTCGGCGTCGACTTCGAGCCGTTCGGAAAGGACCACGCCGAGGGCTCGTGGCCCTCCGGCAAGGACATCGCCGAGAACGTCCTCGGCATCGAACCGCCGGTGCCGATGGTGTACGAGTGGTTCACGCTCAACGGCGAGGCGCTGTCGTCGTCCGCCGGCAACATCGTCACCGTCGCGGAGATGCTCGACCTGCTCGAACCCGAGGTGCTCCGGTACTTCTTCGCGCTCAACCCGCGGAAGGCCCGCGACCTCGACCTCACGCGGCTCGACCAACTCGTCGACGACTTCGACCGCTTCGAGCGCGCCTACTTCGGCGAGGTCGACGACGAGAGTCTGACTCGCTTCGCCGAGCGCGCCTACCCGTTCGTCGTCGACGAGGTCCGCGAGGACCGGGTTCGGCTCCCGTACACGTTCGCGGCCGTCCTCGGCATGACCGACGACGAGGACCTGCGCGTCAAGATGGCCCGCAACGAGGGCTTCTTCGACGAGGACACGCCCGACGAGGTGGTCGAAGAGGCGCTCGCTCGGGTCGAACGCGCCCGCCGCTGGGCCGAGAAGATGGACAACCAGTACAACTACCGCCTGCAGGTCGAGCTCCCAGAGTTCGACTTCGAGCCCGCGGTCGAGGCAGCTCTCGACGACCTCGCGGACTTCGTCGCCGAGGGCCACGACGGCGAGGCGATTCAGGGCGAAATCTACGAGACGGCGCGCCGCCACGACATCGAGATGGGCGACTTCTTCGCCGCCGGCTACCGCCTGTTCTTCGACGCCGAACAGGGGCCGCGGCTCGGCGAGTTCCTCGGCGAGCTAGAGCGCGACTTCGTCGTCACGCGGCTCCGCCGCGAGGACTGACCTCGCCCGAACCGCGGTTCGCTGTTTGCGGTTCTATTCTCACGCTCGACGACCCGCGAGCAACGCCACCGCGCCGAGCCCCGCGACCGCGAGTGCGCCGAGCCCCGCGCCGAAGCCGGGGATTCCGGTGTCGGTCGTCTCATCGGTGGCGGTCGTCGACGCTGCGTCCTCGACGACGACGCCCTCGGCTTCCGCGAGCGCGTTCGACTCGTTACGGACCGAGACGGAGAACGTCGAGCCCGGCGGAATCTCCGAGAAGTCGAGGGTCGCCGAGAAGTTCCCGTCCTCGCCGACGGTGGCCTCGCTCGTCTTGAGGAACCGCGGGCTCGTGTCGCCGGCGGACTGGACGCGGACCGAGAGCGTCGTCCCCGCTTCGAGGTCGCTCGTCCCCCGAATCGTCGCGTCTTCGGCCTGCGTGACGGTCACGTTCCCGCCGGTCGTCGCGAGCGACACCGACGAGGCGTTCTGTGCTGCGGCCGCGGTCGTCCCGCCGACGAGCGCGGCGCAGACGACGGCGGCGACGACGAACCAACGGAGTCGGATTCGTTCGAACATGCCATCCGACACTACTCGAATCCGCGAAAAATAGTTACCCGAATGTCAAATAGCTCTTTGAGTTACCGGCGGCGCGCGGGCGATGACTCGTCCGGTTTCAGTTTTCCTCGATGGCGTCTATCACGACCGCACCGACGACGGCGAGTCGCGGGTCGATACGCTCGCGGTCCACGTCGATAGTGTACTTGTCCCGGAGAGAGAACTGCTCGCTCACCGCGCCGACCGGTTCGCCGGCCGCGTCCTCGATGCGGTACGAGAAGGGAATGAGCGTCGTGAGGAGCCGTCTCGCGACCGCCATCGGGACGTTGTCCTCGACGATTCGTCCCACGACGGAGCCGTCGGGGCCGAGCAGTTGGTAGGTGTGTTTGGCGAACGAGAACGCGCCGCGTTTGACCGCACCGACGCGCTCGCCGGTCCGACTGTCGACGATGTCGTAGGCGGCCGACACGTCGAGGACGCTGTCGGCCTTGACGCGGAAGCGCTCCTCACCGGTGTCGTGGTCGTTCAGCCGGAAGTCCTCTTTCAGCTTGAACTTCTTTTGCTTCGCCGAGAGGATGGGGTCGTCGCCCTCGTAGACGACGTACTTGTTGCTGATGGACACCTTCTGTCGGACCTCGTAGCGGGAACTGTCGAACACGACTCTCGATGGTCGCCGGGGTGGCTAAAACCCTTCTGGGGGACGACTTATGTCCCCGACGCGCGTACGGACGGACGGGCTCGTTCCCCCGCGAACGACGCCTACCGCGGCCTCGCCGCACCACACTTCACATGTCTCTCATCGACTTCATCCGGTCCGTGGAGGAATCGCAAGACGAATTCGACGTCGAACTGGAGGAGTTCGACGCCGACTCCGAACAGGAAGCCGTCGACGACGAGTCCTCGGGCGGCCGCTCGTACGGCCGGCTGTTCCTCGTCGCCTTGCTCCTCGTGGGCGTCGCCTACGCCGTCTCCCGGCTTCGCTCGTCGTCCGGCGACTCCTTTACCGACATCGCGCTCGCCGCCGACGACGCCGAGAGCGAGGCGGTGACCGACGACGACGCGGCCGACGACGAAGACGCCACGGTCACCGTCGAACACGACCCCGAAGACGAGACGGAAGACGCGGCGTCCGACGACGAAACTGACGAGGCCGACGGCGACGAAGCGGCCGATGCGGACGACGACGGCGCGGTCGAAGTCGAAATCGAGTCGCCCGGCGACGACGGCGACGAAGACGAGTAATCCCATTCGTGACGGCCGGCTGGCGGCGGCGCTCGCGGCCGCCGACGCCCGCCCGCGGTCGTCGAACAGCGGTACCGTGACCCGAACGGTGGTACCGTAACCCGAACGCCTTTTGGCCCGCGCCGCTTCCCTTCGGGCGATGAACACGCTGCTTTGGGTTCTCGCCGGTTTCATCGCCTACTCTCTCCTTGCGGCGCTGTTGCGTGCTCGCGGGATTCTCCCCGAGTACGTCCGCGTCCAAGGTCCGCTCACGACGGTCCACACCCGTCGCGGCCGCGAACTCCTCGACAGGCTCGCCGCCCCCAAGCGGTTCTGGCGGGCGTGGAGCAACGTCGGCCTCGGCATCGCCCTCGTCATCATGGCGGGGACGTTCGTCCTCCTCGTCTACCAGGCGGTCGTCATCCTCCAGAACCCGCCCGCGCCGACACAGGTGAACCAGCCGCAGAACTTCCTCGTCATCCCCGGCGTCAACGACTTCCTCCCGCTTTCGGTCGCGCCCGAGATTCTCTTCGGCCTCCTCGTCGGCCTCGTCGTCCACGAGGGCGGCCACGGTATCCTCAGCCGCGTCGAGGGTATCGACGTGGAGTCGATGGGCATCGTCCTCCTGACGATACTCCCCATCGGGGCGTTCGTCGAACCCTCCGAGGAGAGCCAGCGCCGCGCCGACCGCGGCGGCAAGTCGCGGATGTTCGCCGCCGGCGTGACGAACAACTTCGCCGTCACGCTCGTCGCGTTCGCCCTGCTTTTCGGCCCGGTCATCGGCTCTATCACCGTCGCGCCGGGAGTCGCCGTCTCCGGCGCGTACGCCGGCTCACCGGCCGACGTGGCGGGCATCTCGGGCGGCGACCGCGTGACCGCCATCGAGGGCACGCCGGTCAACACGACGCAGGAACTCGACGCCGCGCTCCTCGCGACCGACGCGGGAACGGTGTCGGTCGAGCTCGACGGCGAACGGACCGTCTCGGTCACGCGCGAACTCGTCGTCGCCGGCTCCGTCGAAGGCAACCCCGCGAACCTCACCGTCGAGTCCGGGAGCGACCCGATTCGCGTGACCGCAGTCAACGGGACCGCCGTCTCGACGCGCGCCGGCTTCGAGTCGGCCGTCGGCGACTCGCGGTTCGCCCGGCTCGACACCTCCGCCGGCGAGCGCACCATCCCGGTCGGTGCCTACATCACGAACGTCGCAGAAGACGGTCCGCTGTACAACGCCACGGGGACGACGCAACCCCTCATCGTCTCGTCGTTCAACGGCGAGCGAATCACCTCCTCGACGGAGTTGCAGGAGGCGCTCGACCGGACCGACCCCGACCAGACCGTCGCCGTCGAAGTCTACCGCGACGGCGGCTTCGAGACGGTGCAGGTGACGCTCGGCGAGAACCCGCAGGACGGAAACGGGTTCCTCGGCGTCAACATCTTCCAGGGGACGAGCGGCCTGCTCCTGACGGACTTCGGCACGCAGGAGTACCCCGCGGGGACGTACCTCTCGCTTCTCGGCGGTGACGGCGGCGACGGCGGCGGCCTCGGCAGCGCCTTCGCCGGGTCGCCCCTCCAGCTCGTCTACGTGTCGCTCCTGTTGCCCCTCGCGTCGGTCGTCCTCGGGATTCCGAACTTCCCCGGCTTCACCGGCGAGGTCATCAACTTCTACCAGGTCGGCGGCCCGCTCGGCTTCCTCGGCGGCGGCGTCTTCATCTTCGCCAACGTCCTGTTCTGGACGGCGTGGATAAACCTCCAGCTGGGGCTTTTCAACTGTATCCCCGGCTACCCGCTCGACGGCGGTCGCATCCTCCGGACCTCGACCGAGGCCGTGGTCTCGCGACTCCCGGTCGACGACCCCCACACCGTCGTCCGGACCATCACGACCTCAATCGGGCTCACGATGCTCGCGTCGCTCGTGCTCATGATATTCGGGCCGACGCTCCTCGGCTGAGCGCCTCGGCCACCCCGGGTCGGGGTCGACTCGCCTCCCTTCGACGGTTCCCGAACCGCGAAAACGACTCGCAACTTCAATACCGGATGACTCCCTAGGCCCCCGTATGGTAGAGGCCCCACAGACCGACGAGGGCTGGTTCGCGCTGCACGACTTCCGAACCGTCGACTGGGACGCGTGGCGTGACGCGCCCGACCGCGAGCGCCGCCGCGCAATCGAGGAGGGCGTCGCGTACCTCGACGCCCACGAGGCGGTCGAGGACGCCGAGGCGGGCGCGTCCGCCGTCTTCTCCGTGCTCGGCCACAAGGCGGACTTCGTGGTCGTCCACTTCCGGCCGACGCTCGACGACATCTCCCGCGCCGAACGGCAGTTCGAGCGGACCGCGCTCGCGGCCTTCACCGAGCAGCCGACCTCCTACGTCTCCGTCACCGAGGTGTCCGGCTACGTCTCGGACGACTACTTCGAGGGTAACGAGGAGGACATCGACACCGGGCTGCTCCGCTACATCGAGGGCAAGCTCAAGCCCGACATCCCGGAGGACACCTACATGTCCTTCTACCCGATGTCGAAGCGCCGCGGCGAGGAGCACAACTGGTACGACCTCTCGTTCGACGAGCGCCGCGACCTGATGTCCACCCACGGCGACACCGGCCGGAAGTACGCCGGGAAAATCAAACAGGTCATCGCCTCCTCGGTCGGCTTCGACGACTACGAGTGGGGCGTCACGCTCTTCGGCGACGACCCGACCGACATCAAGGACATCGTCTACGAGATGCGCTTCGACGAGGTTTCCTCGAAGTACGGTGAGTTCGGCCAGTTCTACGTCGGCCGGCGCTTCCCACCGTCGGACCTCGGCGCGTTCCTCGCGGGCGACGGCGTCCCGACCAGCGAGTTCGAAGACGAGTCCCACCACGACGCGCACGCGCACGACGAGGGTGGCCACCACCACGGCGGCGACGGCCACCATCACGGCGAAGGCGACGACGGCCACCACCACAGCGACGACGGCGGCGACGAAGCCGACGACGAGGACATTCGCGGTCAGCTCGAAGACCTGAACATCTACGCCGGCAAGCCCCACGGCGAGGACGTGTACGCGACGGTCCTCTACTCTGAGGCCGACGCCGACGAGCTGTTCGACGAGGTCGAGGGCCTCCGCGGCAACTTCGACCACTACCCGACGCACGTCAAGACGGCCGTCTACGAGGCAAACGAGCGCGGTCGGGTCGCCGTCGTCTCCATCTGGGAGACGGCGTCGGCCGCCGAGACCGCCGCGGGCTTCCTCTCGGAGCTTCCCGGCATCGTCGAGCGCGCTGGCGAGGAGTCCGGCTTCGGCACGATGGGGATGTTCTACACCGTCAAGTCCGAACACCGCGGCGACTTCGTCGAGAAGTTCGGCACCGTCGGTGGCCTCCTCGAAGAGATGGACGGCCACTTCGACACGGACCTGATGGTCAACGTCGAGGACGAAGACGACATGTTCATCGCCAGCCAGTGGCGCTCGCAGGACGACGCCATGGAGTTCTTCCGCTCCGACGCGTTCCGCGACACGGTCCAGTGGGGCCGCGACGTGCTCGCGGACCGCCCGCGACACGTGTTCTTAGCGTAACTCCGCGACCATCGGGAGCGGGGTGAGGAACCCCCATCGGGGGTGACGAACCTTTTCGTCCAGGTTTTGCCAGCGAGCGGAGCGAGCGCAGGAAAAGGTGGCGTGTACGTGCTCGCGGACCGCCCGCGACACGTCTTCCTCGCCTAACGCGGCCGAAAACCAGACGCGGCTTTTTTCACGCGAGCGCGGCGCGAACGTCCCGGAACTTCGGGCGGACCTTGTCGGTACCGACGTTGTACGCGAAGTACAGCGCCACCGCGCCCATCACGACCGCCCACGCGGCGATTTCGACGTTGCCCTGTTCGAAGGTGACGAGCGCGAAGCGCTCGATGTACGCGCCGGCGAGCGAAAGCCCCGCACTCCCGAGACTGAAGACGAGAAGTTCGAGGAGCTCCGGAAGCAGGTCGACGAGTGAACTACGCATGGTCGTCCAGGACTCGGTCGAGTGTTGTGTCTCTTTTGGTCCCGGCACACGGGGTCGCCGGCGAGGCGCGCTCCGACTCCGACTCGGTCACCGGTCGCCGCGGCCGTCCCGGAGTCCGGCCAACCACCGGCTCGTCAGTTCCGCTCGAAGGCCCGCTCTCTCGCGTTTCCGGAGGGCGACTGCGACCCGGCGACGTAGCTCTCGGTCTCGACCAGTTTGTCGAGGCGGCGCTCGAACTCCTCGTCGGAGAGGTCGCCAGCCGCGTAGCGCTCTCGCAGGCGCTCGATAGCAGATTCGTCGTCAACGGGGTCGTAGGCGGCTCCGTCGGCCGTCTGAGTCCATTCGTCTTCGCCGCCGGAGTCGTCACGGAAGCGACGCAGGACGCGCCGCCCGCCGTAGGCCAGCACCGCCGTCGACGGGGCGACGGCGAGGAACCAGACGACCGCGAGATGCGCTTCGAGCCCCGCCATCAGCGCGATGAGCAGTATCCACACGCCGGTGACCACGCCCAAGAGCGGTGGACTTCGGGCGACGACGCGGGCCTCGCGGGAGAGTGCCGAACCGAATCGTTCGAGGACCATCGGTCGAAGGTGTCTCTCGAAATACAAAAAACTGCGTGAGCGGGGCGGGTTAGTTTCCGTTGCCGTTGCCGTCACTGCGTCCCGGATTGTCGTCGTTGTCGTTTCCGCCGCTCCCGCGGCCGGGACCACCGGTACCGTTCCCCGGGTTATCGGCGTCGTCGCCGTCGGGGTCGTTCCCGTGGCCGCGGTCGTCGTCCTCGGGCGTGTAGACGTACAGGCAGTCGTTCTTGTACGAGCGGCCGAACTGGTCGGCGTCCTCGCAACAGAGTACGCGGCCGTCGTCCATCACGGCGAGGTTGTCGACGTTGATGAGCGCGTCGTCGGCGACGGCGGCGGGGTCGCTCGCGTCGGGGCCGACGATGACGGGTTCGAGCGTCGAGACGTTGTAGTCGGACTCCAGTTCCGCGCGGTAGACGACGCCGCCGTCGACCCGCTGGAGCTGGAGTTCGCCGGTGGCGTTCGACATGTCGTCGTTGAGTTCGGAGATGCCGAAGTAGACGTCGTCGCCGGGTTCCGCGCCGTCGACGCTGTCGATGCCCTCGGCCTTGTTGAACTCGATGGTCGCGCCGATTTCCTTCGCGGCCGCCCGGGTTTCGAGGAACGGGACGTGCCGGAGGTCGTCGTCCACGCCGTCGGGACCGTACCACTCGTACTGCTTGCCCCACTCCACGATTTCCTCGTCGGTGACGTAGTCGCGGTTGCCGTTCTCGACGACCTCCCTGTCGGCCGCTTCGAGGAGGTCGGCGGTCACCTCGTCGCCTTCGGACCAGTCGGTGTGAGTTCCGAGGTAGTCGGCCTGTGTGACGTCGTCGTACTCCGCAATCCACGCCGCGACCTCGTTGTTGGTGGCGTGACCGAGCTTCAGCCACTCGAATTCGAGGTCTACGTCGGCCGGGGGCGCGGCCTCGGCCTCGTCGTCGTTCGTCACGAGCGGGGCGTAGAGCGTCCCGGCGAGGCCCATCGGGTCGTCGTAGCTCGGAATCGGCTCGTCGGCGACGAACTTGTAGACGCCCTTGCTGTCGCCGTCGGAGGCGAGGTAGACCGTCCGCTCGTCGGACTGCACGTCCGGACACTCCCACGCGGCCCGGCCCATGACGTAGTACTTGACGGGTTCGGGGGTCTCGGCGGCCGGTTCGCGGAAGTCGACGATGTAGCCGTAGCGGTACGGGTTCGGGTACACGTCGCCGATGGGCGTCAGGTCGTTGCCGTCGGCGGATTGGTCGACCGGCTCTGCGCCGAGGTAGTACGCGAGGAGTTCGACGCCGGCGACCGCCCAGTAGCTCTGGACGAACCACGAATCGTCGTCGTAGTAGTCGTCGACCGCGGACTGAATCTCGGTCGGGTTCGGTCGGTTCCAGAACTCGTGTGCGCCGCGGAGTCCCTCGCCGGTGCCCTTCTCGACGATGTCGCTCACGGTCGCGGTCAGCGAGACGCGCGGGTGGGCGTAGTTCTCCTCGGCCGACAGCATCGTGTTCCACGGGCTCAGGTCGCCGTAGCAGTTGATTCGCGTCCCGCCGAGTTCGCGGAGCGCCTCGGTGTTCGCGAGGTTCAGCGCGTTTTCGAGGTCGGCCTCCCACGAGCCGTCGTCGTCGTCCTGACTGAGTGGAATCCGCGAGACGTTGCCCGGACTCGCCTCCCAGTTGGTAAACAGATAGCCCTCGGTTCCCTCGTCGTTCGTGGCGACGAACTGGTTGCAGTCGGGGGTGTAGCCGGCGTCGGCGTACTTCGACCCGCTGAACTGGCCGCTTGTGATGTTCGTCCCGTCGGGGGTCTGTGGGACGCCGAGGAGCTCCGACCCGCCGTTGATGGCGTCGCCTTCGCGGGCCAGCATCTCGTAGTCGCCGGCGGCGGACCGGACCGCGCGCCGCTCTTCGTTCGTCTCGGGCGTCGATAGCTCGTCGAAGTCGCTCTCGCCGTCGAACGAGAACTGGAAGCCGGAGAAGTAGCCGATGGCCGCCTTGTCGTAGGGCGCGGGGTTCTCGCGGTCGGGGTGCTGGAGGCTGTAGAGGAGCGACCCGTCGTCGAAGACGAACGGCCCCGTCACCTCGGCCCCGAACGCCGTCGTCGAAAAGCGCTTGAGCTCCCCCCGCACGAGCGGTGCCCGCGGCGTGTTCGGGTCGTCGGGTTCCGCCGCCTGACCGACGCCTGCCACGCTCGCTCCCAGCGCGGCGGCGACGGACGATGCCATGAGAGTTCGTCGAGTGAAGTCGACCATGCGACCGAAGAAGCGAAACCGGCCCCCGTGTAGGTTTATATGACAACAGGGTTGCAATACTGTCCGGAAGAGAGCGGTCTGTTGATTATATATCGGTCCTGACTTGACACCCGACCGACGCGTCGTCCGCGACGGAGTTCCCCTCGCGTTCGAGCGCCTCGGCCCCCTCCCGAATCTCCTCGGCCCGTCGTCGGACGGCCGCGGCGTAGCGCTCGATTCGCGCCCGTTTTTTGCCGTAGAACGACGCCACCCAGTCGGCGTCGGCGTAGGGTTGCGTCAGAAAGTACGCCGCGAGCGTATCGCGGCCCGCTTGGATGACTTCGGGCGGCACGCCGCGGTCGCCCGTTCCGTCCTCGACGAACCCGTTCACGTCGAAGTACACGTCGGCGTAGAGCGCGGCGGTGTCAGGGTCGTCGAACTCGCGGCCCGCGTGGTCGGGGGCGCGGAAGCCGTACCGGCGACCGTCTCCGTCCGGGTCGTCGTACTCGACGATGCGGACGCCCAACGGGTGGGTTCTGTACGCGCGCTCCGACTGCCTCTCGGTGGGATGGGATGCTGAATTCGACATGTTCGAGCGGGTCGGCCCGGCGCGAGCGCGCCGCGGCGACCGTACCGGTCGAGTTCGGCGGCGGCGGTGTAGTAGGCTGCTAAGTGCGATATATATCGAAAGGGAGCCCTCGTGAGCGTCAGAAGTGAGTCGCGACAGAACGGAACGTCACCGAGGTCGACCGCGGACGCGCCGTTAGCGCCCGTTTCGGACGTAGTCCACAGCGCCGACGACGCCGGTGAGGAGCGTCAGCGCTATCCAGCGACCGGCGTCGTCGCCGCGCTTCTTGGCGTCGAGGCTGACCAGCCACGCGAGCGCGACGTGGGCGACCGCGGTGACGCCGAGGAGGGTTTTCAGGCGACCCATCAGGCTTCGTTGCGCGCGCCTTTCGCGACGCGCTTGTCGAGGCCGGCCGCGCGGATGTCGTCCCCGTCGACCGACGAGCGGAGCGCGTCCATGCCGTCGAAGCGGTCGATGCCGAAGTTGTCCGCGTACAGTTCCTCGACGCGGGTTAGCTCCTCGTCGGTGAGCTTCGGCACGTCGGAGGCCTTCGCCCACTCGTCGATGTCGTCTTTCGTGCGGAACGTCGGCGTGACGGCCGCGGTCTCGTCGTAGCCGAGGAGGTAGGCGATGGACGCCTGCGCCATGGTCCGCTCGCCGTCGCGTTCGAGGAAGCGGAGTTGTTCGAGCTTCTCCCAGCCCGTCTCGTACCACTCGTCGGGGCGGAAGCCGCGGTGGTCGCCGGAGCCGAGTTCGGTCTCCGGGCGGACCTGCTCGTTCAGGAGGCCCGAGGAGTGCGGCACGCGGGCGATGAGGCTCGTCGAGGAACCGGTCTCGCGGATGGTGTCGAGGAAGTGGTTGCCCACGTCCTGTTCGAAGGCGTTCCAGACGATTTGGAGCGCGTCGAACTCCTCTTCGATGGCCATGTCGCCTTCGGCCAGCCAGCCGATGGAGGGGCCGAGCGCCCAGCCGGTGGCCTTGATGAGGCCCTCCTCTTTGAGTTCGTCGAGGGCTTCGAGCACGTCGGGCGTGACTTCGTCGACGTTCGCGTTGTGGAGTTGCAGGAGGTCCACGTACTCCATGTCGAGGCGTTCGAGGCTCTTTTCGGTCGCCTCGCGGACCCACTCGCCGGTTATCTCCTTGGGGAGTTCGCCGTGACCGGCCTGCGGGTTGTTGTAGAAGTCGTAGCCGATTTTGGTGGCGACGGTGACCTCGTCGCGGTAGTCGGCGAGCGCTTCGCCGACGACCTCCTCGGAGTGGCCGTGGCCGTACACGTCGCCCGTGTCGAAGAAGTCGATGCCCCGGTCGATGGCGTGATGGAGCATCTCGATGGAGTCTTCGTCCGAGCGGTCGCCCCACCAGTCGGTCCCGACGACCCACGCACCGAAGCCGACCTCGCTGACTTCGATTCCGGAGGTGCCGAGTTCGCGGTAGTGCATGGCCGGCCCTACGGATTGGGGCGACTTATTGGGTGTGTTTTGTTTCCGTCTCGTGGGAATCCCCGGCGTGGGCGGCGCTCGCGTCCCGCGCTCGGCCTCCGGGCGCTGTGTGAATTTGCTCGCCACCGAGTGAATCCGCAGATTCATGCACGGTGATGCCGAACCACGCCAGCAATGGACGTGATCCCGGTTCGAGTCGGATTTCTCTTCGCGACCGAACTCACGGAGGAACAGCGAGTGGCGTTCGAGTGGGCCGAGTCGATAGCGAGCGTCGAAACAATCTCCCTCGACGCCGTCGCAACCGGGGAGACCGACCTTTCCGAGTTCGACGTGCTGTGGTGGCATTCTGACCGCCACGTCGACGCCGACGTGCGTGCCCTCGCGGCCGAGTGTGTGCCCGCACTGGACGCGTACCTCGCCGACGGCGGCGGACTCCTCCTGACGCTCAACGCCCTCTCGGCGGTCGACGCGCTGGGAATCGACCCCGTCGCGCCCGACGCGGTCGGGACCGAGAACTCGCCGCACCCGACCGGACTGCTGACGAAGTCCATCCACGCGGACCACCCGCTGTTCGACGGGTTCGATACGCTGGGCGTCCACCTCCAACCACCCGAAGCGCCGCGCCCCTTCGCCCGGTACGAACACGTCCTCCCCGAGAACGGGCAGGTCCTCGCCAGCACGCTCCACGGCGACGACTTCCTCGTCGCGCTCAAGTCCGTCGTCGCGTGGGACCGCTGCGCGGGCGCGGTCTACGGTATCGGTGCCGAAGTCGCCTTTCTCACCCACCACGGCAACGACTTCGAGACGATGGGCGCGAACGAACACCTCCTCCGCAACGCGCTCGCGGTCCTCGGCGGCCCCGCCCACCGCAGACCGGCGTTCACCGACCGCCCCGCCGACGCCGAGGGGTTCGCCGCGATGCGCGAGCGACTCGGCGACGACCATCTCCGACCCCGGTACCACCTCGCCGGCCCCGCAAACTGGCTGAACGACCCGAACGGCGTCATCCAGCACGACGGGACCTACCACCTGTTCTACCAGTACAACCCCGGCGGACCGTTCCACGGGTCGATTCACTGGGGCCACGCGACCAGCGAGGACCTCCTGCACTGGACGGACCGACCGGTCGCGCTCGCGCCGGACCCGGACGGTCCGGACCGCGACGGCTGTTGGTCCGGGTGCGCCGTCGTCGACGACGAGGGCGTGCCGACGATTATCTACACGGGCGGCCGCGACCACCACCAGCTTCCCTGTCTGGCGACGACGAGCGACCCGCTGCTCCGGTCGTGGGACAAAGCGCCCGACAATCCCGTCATCGAGACGCCCCCGGACGACCTCGACATCCTCGGGACCGACGACTGGGCCGCGGAGTTCCGCGACCACGCCGTCTGGAGGGTCGGCGACGACTGGTACCAGCTCATCGGCTCCGCAATCGCGGCGGTCGGCGGCGTCGCGCTCCTCTACCGCTCGCCCGACTTGCGCGAGTGGGAGTACGTCGGCCCGCTCCACTCCGGTAGCGAGGGTCACGGAACCGTCTGGGAGTGTCCGGAACTCCTCGACTTCGGCGACCACCAACTGCTGCACGTCTCGAACTACGAGGACGTGCGCTACTTCGTCGGCACCGCCGACCTCGACGCCCCGGAGTTCGCGGTCGAACGCGAGGGCCTGCTCGACTACGGCGACTTCTACGCCCCGCAGTCGACCGTCGTCGACGACGGCCGGACGCTCGCGTGGGGGTGGGTCAAAGAGACCCGCGGCGTCGACGCGCAGTGGCACGCCGGCTGGTCCGGGTTGCTCTCGCTCCCGCGCGAGCTTTCGGTGAACGCCGACGGCGAGTTCCGACAGCGACCCGCCGGAGAACTCGCCACCCTCCGCGGCCGTCACGTCGAACTCGACAGGCACGCACTCGACGCCGACGAGCACGCGTCGCTCGACCTCTCGGGCAACGCCTACGAACTCGCCGTCGACGTCGCGGTCGACGGCGACGGGGCGTTCGAACTCGGGCTGTTCGAGTCGCCGGCGCTGGGCGAGCGGACCGTCCTCCGGTACGACGGCGACCGCGTCACGGTCGACCGCGGGCGGAGCACCCGAGCCCACGACGCGGACCGAGAGCCCCGCTCGATGCCCGTCGAAGGCGAGTCGGTGTCGCTCCGCGTGTTCGTCGACTGTTCGGTCGTCGAGGTGTTCGCCGACGAGCAGCGCTGTCTGACGACTCGGGTCTACCCGACGCGCGCGGACGCCGACGGCGTCTCGGTCACGGTCCGACGCGGCGAGGGCGGCGGTCGGGTCGACGTCCGCTCGCTCGACGCGTGGGAACTCGACGCGACGTTCGAGGCGCGAAAACGAGAGTGACCGCCGCGTTCGTTCAGTAGTCGCCGCCGCGAGTGGCGTCCCCGTCTCGCACCCACCACGGCGTCGGGAGCGTTTCGCGGGGGAGCGGCAGGTGCCCGTGGCCGAGCGTCCCGAGGACATCCGTCTCGTCGCCGTCGAGAGCGACCCGGACGGTCGGCGCGAGCGTGCCGCCGAACCGGCGCTGCTGTTCTTCGGGCGGGAGGAGTCCCACGTCGTCGAGGCTCGGTCGGTCGTAGTCGAAGTAGTTGAAGAACGACGAGACGAGGAGGTCGTCGCCGTGGTCGTAGACGAGCCACGAGTACGCCTGGAAGGGCGCGCCTTTCGGGTTCGTGAGAACCATCCCGTGGCCGTTCAGGGGTTCGTAGTCGCCCGCGAGGTCGTCGGCGACGAACCCGTAGAGGGCATCGTAGCCCGTCAGGCCGGGCGCGAACGTGTGGACGTGGCTGGAGACGAACAGG
The DNA here is from genome assembly GCF_000723845.1 of Haloferax prahovense. NCBI lineage: Archaea > Methanobacteriati > Methanobacteriota > Halobacteria > Halobacteriales > Haloferacaceae > Haloferax > Haloferax prahovense. Next base: position 132,251 of record NZ_LK053000.1, read on the forward strand.
TGGTACGTCCCGTCGCGGACGACGAGGTGCGGGCGCTCCAGTTCCTGATTGACGCAGACGGCGTCGAGAAGCGGCGGCCGGAGTTCGAAGTCGGTCGGGTCGCCCGTCGGCGAGTGGGCGATGCCGACGCTCCCGTTGAACTCCTCCCAGACGGGGTCGTCGCACTCGCCGGCACCCTCGGGGACGGGCGTGTTCGCCTCGAAGAGGAGGTACGTCTCGCCCGACGCGGGGTCCTCGAAGAACCACGGGTCGCGGAAGGTGTATATCATCCCGCGCGACTGGTCCTCGCGCTCGTACCAGTCGCCGTCCGGCGTGAGGATGATTCGGTGGTCCCACGACCCCTCGATGCTGAATCCGGCGTCGTCGGTGCGGACGGTCCCCCCGGTGGCGACTGCGATGCGCTGGGTGTAGGTCAGTTCCTCGGCGCCGTCCTCTCCGGCCGCGGTGTAGTAGAGATAGACGTCGCCGCCGTCGCCGTCCGGGTCGTACATCGCCGACCCGGCCCACTGACGCTGGCCGAGCGCGCCGCCGTCGAAGACGACGCCGCCGGTGGTCCACTCCTCGCCGTCCCGGGAGTAGAAGTAGCGAATCGTCGCCACGTCGTGGCGCTTGCCGGGGAGGAGGTCCGACGACGACGTCAGCGAGAAGACGACGCGGTAGCCGTCGATTTCGGCGACGGAGCCGTCGCGGTTCCGGAGGAACCACGTGTCCCAGATGTGCAGGTCGTCGTCCAGTCGCTCGTCCGGGGGGTAGATGATCGGCGCGACGTTCGAGTCGTCGCGGCGGAGGCTTTCGGCGTGTTCCCGCGTCCACGCCGGAATCCCTTCTCTGAATTTTTCACTCATTATCGTGTAAACTCGGGCAACTGTGATAGGTTTCACCATTCGTATCACCCATCGGAGAGACGCCCCACTCGGTCCGTTTCGGGTTCCGTTCGCCACTAGCGACGGGCCGAACCTGTCTCATCAGACACGCACCAGACGACCGAAACCAGCTAATATTGCCCGGAGGAGGCCTGACGCGGGGTTCGCACAACCGAATCCCTTTGAATCTCGACGGCTTACGACGGTGCAATGACGAAGGTCCACGTTTCGCTTCCGGCGGACGCCGAGGAAGGCCTCCAGGCGTTCATCGACGAGGTCGACGGCCGCCTCGCCTCGGACGAAGACACCTGCACGGTCGTTCGGGACACCCTCGTCGACCTGTTCGGCGACCGCGAGGCGTGGGAGCGCTGGCAGAACGGCAAGCCTGTCTCGCCCGCGACGCGGGTCCGACTGCAGGGGTACGACCCTTGCAACGCGACGCTCGAAGCCGAGTACTACGCCGAGAAGGACGACGAGAAGTTCAAGCGCTCGAAGCACCTCCAGTGGCTCTGGCGGCAGTTCGACGCGACGCCGATGGCCGACAACGTCGCCTTCGCCCTCCGATTCCGACAGATGCTCGCCAACCACCTCTTCGAGGAGGCCGGAGACAGCCTCCGCATCTTCAAGGGCGTCACCTTTTCGTACGGCCACAACATCTCCGTCGGCGACAACACGGTCATCCACGACGACGTGCACCTCGACGACCGCGGGAAACTCACCATCGGCGACCGCGTCTCCATCTCCGACAGCGTCCACATCTACAGCCACTCCCACGACACCGTCGACCAGACCGAGGTCAGAAACTACCACACGACCGTCGGCGACGACGCGCGCATCACCTACGACGCGATGGTGAACGCCGGCGTTTCGGTCGGCGAGAACGCCATCGTCGGGGCCCGGTCGGTCGTGCAGGGTGACGTGCCCGCCCACCACATCGCGGTCGGCTCGCCCGCCAAGAGCGTGAAAGTAAAGCCCGGCTTCGAGGACGCGGCCGAACCGCTCGACGTCGGCGGCGAGCGCCGCGCCGACGAGCGCGAGATTCCCTACGAGCTCCCCGACGACCTCGACGCCTTCGACGAGTTCGACCGCGACCTCGACGGACCGGTGGATTCTCACCGACGCGAGTAACTCCTTTTTCAGTGCGAGACCGCCGCGCCGGCATCGCCCGCGACCACCGTCGAGAGCGTCAGCAGACCCGTTCGACCGAAGAACCGATATAGCATGCTAACGTAAGTCAATGTGTGATGGACATCTGGGGTTGGATCGTCGTCTACGCCCTCGGGTTGACCCTGCTCCAGCTCCTGGTCTATCGGTACCTCGTCAACGGCGGTGAGCCGACGATGGGCGAGGGGGCCGGTCGGGACTCCGCCCGGACGGACCGCTACGCCCACCCCGAAATCGCGGCGTCGTTCGACGACGGCTCGCAGGCCGGCGTGCAGACGACGCCGACGGGCGAGCGCATCTGCCCGAACTGCGGGGTCGAAAACGAGGCCGACACCACCTTCGACCTCTGCTGGAACTGCACCCGACGGCTCCGGTGACAACTCGCGGCCGAGCCCGTTTTACCAGCCCTCGACTAACTACGCGTATCATGGCCGACGACGACGAACTCCACGGCGAAATCGACGCGCTGGCCCGCGACATCGAGCGGGCGATTCTCGAATTCGACTCGGCCCTCGAACGCCACGCGATGCTTCGGCAGACCGCCCGTGAGCCAGTGTTTCGCTCCGAATCGCCGGAGCTCGACGACGTGCAGAACCTGTTTTTCTGAGCCGGTGAGGCGGGTTACTGTTCGAAGAAAGTGAGCAGCAACGCGACGGCGATGTAGACGCCCGCACCGAGCAGCGCGAGCGGGGCCGGCTGACCGGTCCAGCCGACTGCGTCGGTGTACATCTGGAACGTGAGTAACAGCGCGAGCACCATCAGCCAGCGCCGAATCGACAGGAGGGCCGCTTCGATTTCCATGTCGTTCCGTTCGAACAACTGTCAGTAAAACCGGCTGTTCGCCGACCGGGACTGAGCAAACCGAAGGTTTGCGAAGGTCGGTCGGCAAACGACCGCAGGGAGTACCGTGAGTGAAACGAACGGTACGTCGGTGAGACTCTGTCTCACCGGAAATGCGCCGACCGGGAATTGAACCTGAGCCAGACGTTCCTCCTCGCGTTGCTCGTCGGCTGCGACTGGCAGGGTTCAGATTCCCTGCGAATTTCGTCTCACTACGTTCGACAGAAATGCGCCGACCGGGAATTGAACCTCACTCGCAACGCTCCGCGTTGCTCGCTGCTTCAATTCCCTCGGGGCGTATCTCTTCACGCCACGGGACTCGGAGCCGTTCGGCTCCTCGTCTGGTTCCGTTCAGAAGATGCGCCGACCGGGAATTGAACCCGGGCTCCGAGCTTGGGAAGCTCGTGTCCTACCACTGGACCATCGGCGCGCTTCGCTTGCGCCCCTGACTCGACTTCGCTCCGCTCGGTCGACCATCGGCGCTCATTGCATTCGCCCCGTGGCTGACTTCACTTCGTTCAGTCACCCATCGGCGCTCACATTCTTCGCCCCGCGCGTTGTCTCACTCCGTTCGACAACACATCGGCGCGCTTCGCTTTGAACCGCTTTCCGAAGCAAAAATCCGTAGATTGCGGGGGCACTTGAACGTAGCGCTTCACCCCATCACAGCCCCGCGAAAACTGGACGGCCGTCCATTGTTTTCGCGTGACACGTGACTATTTGGGCCCCCGGTCCCAACCGGCGCTCATGACATCCGTCGACGTTCTCTCGGAGGACGCCCCGTTCGACCTCCTGTTCTCCGAAGCGGAACTCGAAGCGCACCGCGAACACATCACGACCTTCATCGAAGACACCGTCGAGGCCGCCGGAGCCGACGGGGCCGTCCTCGGCCTGTCCGGGGGCATCGACTCGACGCTCACCGCCTTCCTCGCCGTCGAGGCGCTCGGAAAGGAGAATCTCCACGGGCTCGTCATGCCGAGCGTGGCGAACGCCGAGGACATGATGAGCGACGCCGAGGGGGTCGCCGAGATGCTGGGAATCGAGTACGACGTGGTCGAGATTCAGCCCATCGCCGAGACGTTCTTCGACACGTTCCCCGAGGCGGCCGACGACCGCATGGCCGCCGGGAACGTCTACGTCCGCACGCGGGCGGTGCTCAACTACTTCGTCGCCAACCACGAGAACCGCATCGTGCTCGGGACGGGCAACCGCGCCGAGGCGATGACCGGCTACTTCACGAAGTACGGCGACCAGGCGGTCGACTGCAACCCCATCGGGAACCTCTACAAACAGCAGGTCCGCCAGCTGGCCGCCCACGTCGGCGTGCCGGAGGAACTCGTGTTACAGACGCCCTCGGCCGAGATGTGGTCCGGCCAGACCGACGAGGGCGAACTGGGGCTCACCTACGACGCGCTCGACGCGATTCTCGCGCTCCACGTGGACGGCCCGCTCTCGAAGTCCGCGACGGTCCGCCACCTCGGCGTGACCGAAGCACAGGTCGACCGCGTGGTCGACCTCGTCGCGGGGAGCGCCCACAAGCGGTCGATGCCGCCCGCGCCGTCGGCGCTCGACGTGTAACCAGCCGTCGAATCGCTCCGTTCGCAGCACTCACTTTTCGCGCGACGCCGCGATGTCGTCGACGTTCGCCCGGTGAAGCTCGGCGAAGCCGGCGGCTTCGCGTTCGAGTCGCGCCTCCCGCCCGTCGCGGTCGCGCAGTCGTTCCTTGATGATTCGGAGCGACCGATGGTCGTTGTCGGCCATCGAGGCCGCGACCGCGCGCGGGTCGTCGACGATTCGGGAGACGAGGCCCATTCGGAGCGCCTCGTCGGCGTCGACGACGCGACCCGAAAGCGAGAATTCGAGGGCGTGACCCTCGCCGACGACCCGCGGGAGGCGGACGGTCCCGCCCCACGCGCCGAACAGCCCGAGTCGGACGCCCGGTTCGCCGAGGGTCGCCCGCGGGGTGGCCACCCGCACGTCGCAGGCGAGCGCGAGTTCGACGCCGCCGCCGCGGGCCGCGCCGTCGATGCCGGCGACGACGACCGATTCGGCGGCTTCGATGGCGTCGGCGACTCGTTGGCCCCGTTTTGCGAACGCCTCGGGGTCGTCGAGGTCGGCGACGCTGTCGAGGTCCGCGCCGGCGCAGAACGCCGGGCCGCTCCCCCGGAGGAGGACCACCGGCGCGTCGGCCTCGACGACCGCGGTTTCGAGGGCGTCGAGGTCGGTCGGTCTGAGCGCGTTCCGCCGCGCCGGGCGGTCGATGGTCACGACCCGGAGGTCGCCGTCGTCCGTCGTCCGTATCATACGCCCGTTGTGCCGTGGTTTTCCAAAGGTCTTTGCCCTCCCAACCGTAAGTCTCGGCCGATGGACGACGCCGTGCGAGCCCGCGAGGCCGCGCGCGAGGCCCTCTCCGATATCGAGCCCGAGGCCCTCCGTGCGGCGCTGGACGAACGCCTCGACGCCGCCTCCCTGACGCCGGCAGTGCTCACGTTCGTGAGCGCGCGGGCCGTCGAACCGAAGGTCGACCTGAACGGGATGGCCTCCCGCGCGGCCGGAGTGCAACTCATCTACGAGGGCCTCCGGCTCACCCGGTCGCTCGCCCACGACGAGCCGTGGACGCATCTCGAGAGCCCCGAGGAGGACACCGACGCCGACCTCGACATCCTCGCGGCGGACGTGCTCGTCTCGCGCGGCTTCTACCTCCTCGCCCGAACCGAGGCCGCCGACCACGCCGTCGAGACGGTTCGCGCCTTCGGCCGCGACCAGACTCGCCGCCGCTCGGCAGACGAAGCGGCACGCCCGGAGCTCGACGGCGAACTCGAAGTGAACATCTGCACGCTCGCTGTCGTCGCCGGCACCACGGCCGTCGGCTCGGCCCCGCCGACCGCCCTCGTGGAGTACGCCGCCGGGCTGGCCGATACCCACGACGGCGACTTCCCCCCGGCCGACGAGACCGTCTCCGAGGGGACCGTCGAGCGCATCGCGGCCCTCTACCGAGGCGGCGGTGGCGACGACGCGGTTACCTCCGCGGCGGACCGCTAATCGACATACGCTACCACGGTTCCGGGTCGGTTCGAATCGAAACCCCTAAAGAGTAACCCGGACAACCAAGGAATGCCTGCCTGGGTAGCTTAGCGGTAAAGCGCGTCCTTGGTAAGGACGAGACCCCGGGTTCAAATCCCGGCCTAGGCTCTTCTCGAAATCCAACTGTTGAGAGAGGCGTCTCGTCGCCGAGCAGTTGTTGGATTCCAGTTGAGACTGACACGTCTCACTCGCATGCTCATTCCTCCCAGTCCCACCACTCCCCACCACTCGCGGAACCCAACACATTCGCCTTCGAATACTGCGCAGCCTCGTCTTCGGTCAACGCCGTCGCCCACGAGACCCGCTCGCCCTCTGCACCCGGGTCTCGACTGTCGTACTCCGCGTATTCGACCGTCTCCTCGGCTTCCGGGCGCGACCAGTTGTGCCAGCCGGCGGGGATGACGTGCGAGTCCATCCGCGCGCGAATAAACGCGGTCCGGGCGTGATTCCGCCACGGCCGGCCGAGATACACCTCGGAAACGTCGGGGTCGGCGGTCAGTTCGCAGTCGAGAAAGACGAAGCCGAAGGGCTCGTCCGCCGGCGTCGAGGCCGCCGTCACGTACGAGTCGGCTTTCGAGTGGACGCGGCAGTCCTCGAAGACGGCGGTCGCACCGCCGAAAATGAAGTCGGTCGTCCCCTCGACGTAGCAGTCCGAGAAGTACTGGCACGCCCCCTCGCCGGCGGCGTAGATGGTGTCTTGGTGGCCGAGGAAGCGACAGTTCTCGAAGACCGCCCGGTCGGCATCCACGTGGAGCGAAACGGCCTGTCCGACCGGGCCGGCGCTGTTCTCGACGGTCAGGTCGCGGGCACGGAAGTCGTTGCCGCGGACCTTCAGCGTGTAGGTGAAGAAGGTGCTGTTGCGCCCGCGGTCGATTTTCTCGAAGTGGTCGTCGTAGGTGATGACCGTCCCCTCGGCGCTCTCGCCGACGAGGGTGATGTCGGGGTTCCACGCGTGGACTTCGACCTTCTCGTCGTACACGCCGTCTCGGACGAGAATTCGGATTCGCTCCGGCGGGAACGACTTCGCACCGTCGATGGCGGCCTGAATCGTCTCGTAGTCGCCGGTGCCGTCCTTCGCGACGACGTAGTCGTACTCGTCGGGGTCGTCGGCCTCGGCGAGCGTGCCGAGCAGTCCGACGGCGACGCCGAGCGAAATCAACGCGAGGATGAGAGGCGCGAGCATGGCACGTACGTAACGTGCCGCCGATATACGCTTGGGGGATAGCGGAGGAACTCACGGTCGGGCTGGGAACGGGAACGGGAACGGGAACGGGCCACCGCTTACCCGCAGCACCCCACACGAATGTTCACGATAGACATTTACACGCACGCGATGTCGCACTGAGTCATGAGACGGCTTTCGCGGTTCGGACCGACCCGCGTCCGGTGGGCGCTCTGGGCGCTCCTGACGACGGGCTTTCTCCTCGTCAGCTTTCATCGCGTCACCTCGGCGGTCCTCGCCGACGACCTCGCGCGGACGTTCGACACGACCGGCGCGGAGCTCGGCATGCTCCACGCCTCCTTTTTCTACATCTACGCCGGCCTGCAGCTCCCGGCGGGCATCCTCGTGGACCGCGCGGGGTCGCGTCGAGTCGCCGCCGGTGGACTCGCCGTGATGGCGCTCGGCGTCTTCGGCTTCGCGCTCGCGCCGACCTACGGGGTGGCGTTCGCCTCGCGGGCGCTCCTCGGCCTCGGCGGGAGCGTCCTCTACACGGCGACGCTTCGATTCCTCGCCAACTGGTACCGGCCGAACGAGTTCGCCACGATGACCGGGTGGACCGTCGCCGCGGCGGGCATGGGCGGCGTGCTGGCGACGACGCCGCTCGCGGTCGCAATCGACTCGGTCGGCTGGCGTTCGGTCCTCCTCGGGGTCGGCGTCGGCGGCGTCGGCCTCGCCGTCGTGACGTACCTCGCGGTCCGCGACCGGCCGCGAGACGCCGGATTCGAACCCCTCGACGGCGTCCGCCCGCCCGCGTCGTCGGTCGAACTCGGGACGGTCGTCGAGAACACGAGGCGCGTCCTCCGCGAGGGCGAGACGTGGCTGATGGGGACGATGCTGTTTCTGGTCTTGGGCACGAACTTCACCGTCACCGGCCTGTGGGGCGTGCCCTACATCGCCGACCTCTACGACGTGTCGGTCCGGACGGCGTCGCTTTTCGTCTTCGTCGGTAACGTCGGCTTCCTCCTCGGGTCGCCCGTCCTCGGGACGCTCTCGGACCGCATCGGCTACCGCACCGAACTCATCGTCGCCTCCTGTGTCGTCTTCACCCTCGCGTACGGACTCGTGTTCCTCCTCGTGACGCCGCCGCTCCTCGTGGTCGGCGTCCTGCTGTTCTCGGCGCTGTTCGTCATGGGCGGGGCCGTCATCGCCTTCACGGTCGCCAAGGAGCGCCACGACGCCACCGCGAGCGCGACGGTCACGGGCGCGATAAACAGCATGGGATACTTCGGCGCGGCGCTGTTTCCGGCGGTGATGGGTCTCGCCCTCGACGCCTACTGGACGGGCGAGACGGTGGCCGGCGCGCGGGTCTACACGCCGACCGGCTACCGCGTCGCGTTCGGCATCGCCACCGCCGCGGGCGTCGTCGCGGTGTGCTGTGCGTACCTGCTCCATCGGCGGGAGTCCCGTGCCGATGCGGCCCCGTCGCCGACCGCGAAACCGACCGACTGAGCCGCGCGTTCGCCGAGAACATAGCCACCTCAGCCGTCGTACCGCGCTAACACGAACGGGTACTGGCTCCCCAGCTCGTCGTCCACGACGAACTCCGCTTCGACCGCGAACCCGGTCGAATCGAGCGTCTCGTAGGTCTCGTCGATGTCGGGGAAGCTCCAGCGCATCTCGACGCCGCTGTCGAGCCAGTCGGGGTTCGACCCGGTCCACGCCTCGCCGCCGACGGTCGAAAGCAGGGTGCCGCCGGGCCGGAGGACGCGGGCGAACTCCGCGAACACCCGCTCGTGTTCGGCCACCGGAACGTGGATGACGGAGTAGAACGCGCAGACGGCGTCGAAGGAGTCCGACCGGACCGGAAGTGCGGTCATGTCTCCCTGTGCGAACCGCGCCGCCGGCACGTCTCGGCGGGCGCGGCGCAGTTGCTCGCGGGAGAAGTCGACGCCGACCACGTCGAAGTCGGCCGCGAGGGCGTCCGTCACGGGCGTTCCCTGCCCGCAGCCGGCGTCGAGCACCCGCGCGTCCGGGTCGAGGGCGTCGGCAAGTTCGTCGAGCACCGCGGGTGCGTCGTCGCTCCGCTGGTCGAGGTAGTCGTCGGCAAGGCGGTCGTACGCATCTCTGACGGCGCATCGTTGGTCTGTCATTCTGGAACTCGGGTGAGTTCGACCGCGCGGCCGTCAGATAAGTGTCTTGTCCCGGTCGGCCCTCTCGCGGGCTGTCGGGTCGAGACGCAAGCGACGCTGAAAAAACGGAGAATCGGCGGTCGAGACGCCTCGAAAACGGGAGTCGCTTACCGGAGGTCGCGGACGAACCGCTCCGGCACGTAGTCGACGACGTGGTCGGGTATCGCCGCGACGGCGGTCTCCGCGATGGCGACCATCGGTTTCCGGAGCAGGACGTAGACGCCGGAGACGGCGACCGCGGCGATGACGAGCGTCTCCGCGAGGCCGTCGAAGGCGAGGACCGGCGGGACGGCAAAGGCGAGCGTCAGCGCGAGGTCCTCGGGCGCGCCGTCGTAGCGAATCAGGCGCTTCGGAGCGAGCCACCGGCCGTTCCAGTGGTCGTAGACGGCGCGCTCGGAGGTGCCGAGCCACGGCTTGAGTTCGAGGCCGCCGCCGAGCACGTCGGACGCGGAGTGGAGCGCGGCCGCCGCGAGGAACAGCGCGACGGCGAGCGTCGTGGTCGTCGGGTTCAGCGCGGCGACCGCTACCGCGGGCACGGCGAGCGCGCTGAAGTACACGGGGAAGTGGAGGGTCTTCCGGTGGCCCGCGTACAGATCGAAGTCGGGGAACAGGCCGCCGAGTGCGGCCGCGAGCACCGGGAGCATCCCGGCCTCGGGGACCAGCGCCCACACGGCGGTGCCGAGGACGACACCCGCGAGGGCGTGAGTGGTGGCCATCATCGATGGGGCGTATGCAATCTGGAGGAAAAACGATGTCGGTGGTCGTGCTAGCTAGACTCACGGTCGAATTTAGGCTGCTCAGGTCGTAGCACACCGCGATGGTCCCCAGTCGAATCGAGCGACTCGCGGGGCGGGCGATTCAGGCCATCATCGTGTGTATCTTCCTCGTCGGTCTCTACACGCGGAACCTGAGCGTCACCGTCAACGCCGTGCTCGCGCTGGCGGCGACGTTCCTCCCCGCGGTGCTCCGCCGCGACTGGCAGATTCGACTCCACCCGCTTCTCGGCCTCTGGCTGGCGTTGGCGGTGTTGCTCCACGCCATCGGCATGCTCGGCCCGTACCACTACATCGACTGGTGGGACCACGTCACCCACACGCTCTCGGCGACCGTGGTCGCGGCGGTCGGCTACGTCACCGCGCGGGCCGTCGACGAGTACACCGAGACCGTCTACCTCCCCGACCGCTTCATGTTCGTCTACATCCTGCTTTTCACGCTCGCGGCCGGCGTGTTCTGGGAGGTACTTGAGTTCGGTGCGCGACTCGCCGCCGACGCCGTCGGCTCGGAGGCCGTCCTCGTTCAGTACGGTCTCGACGACACTATCGTCGACCTCGTCTTCGATACGGTCGGCGCGGTGCTCGTCGCCCTCTTCGGGACGCCGTCACTCGCGGACACCATCGATTCGGTCACGGAGCGACTCGAACGGACTCGACCCTGACGGGGGCCATCTTTTAGCCATCCGGTGTGCATACTACTACCATGAAATTCGTTATCGTTGGCTACGGCCGCGTGGGCTCGCGGACCGCCCGCGTGCTCCGGGAGGAGGGCCACGACGTGACGGTCGTCGACAACAACGACAAGAAAGTCGACCGCGCCCGCGACGAGGGCTTCGAGGCGGTTCTCGGCGACGGCGGGACCGAAAGCGTCCTGCGGGAAGCGGGCGTCGAGGGCGCAGACGCCGTCGGCGGGCTGACCGGCGACCCGAACATCAACTTCGCGGCCTGCATGCTCGGAAAAGAGTACGACTGCCGGACGGTCATGCGCATCAGCGAGGACTACCGCCAGGAGATTTACGAGCGCTACGCCGACGACGTGGACGAGATTATCTACCCCGAACGCCTCGGCGCGGCCGGCGCGAAGACGGCGCTCCTCGGCGGCGACTTCAACGCCATCGGCGACCTCACCGACCAGCTCCGACTGACGACGGTAACCGTCCCCGACGGCGCACCCATCGTCGGCGACCACGTCGCCAACATCGACCTTGGCGCGGACGGTCGCGTCTACGCCCACGGCCGGGAGCGCGAGCCGATGACGATTCCGCTTCCGGGGACCGTCGTCGAACCCGGCGACCAACTCGCGCTGCTCACGGAGCGAAACGCGTTGGAACGGGTTCGGTCGAAACTACTCGGCTGACGCCGCGCCGACGTTCGCGGGTCGAAAGGCTTCTCTGCGGTGTAATTTGTTTCGGAAAACAGCGCCGTGGTGGCGGCGCCGCATGTCGTACCGGGGGAACCAGAACGACGATGGTGGTGGTGGTTTTCGTGCCGGGCGCGCCGGTGGGAGGATGGGAACTGAGGCCGAGTGCGCGCCCCATACTCGGGTACGTACGGGGAACCTTAAATCTGCGTCAGACAGGGGTCACACGCTATCTACGTGCAATATCTGCTGTTATACCGCGGTCGTTGCGCCCCGCCAATCGCCCCGCACTCAGTAGACGAGTTTCCCCTCGACGAACTGGCGGACCCGGTCGTCGTCCGGCGACCCGAACACCTCGTCGGTTGGTCCCGATTCGATACACGTCCCGCCGAGGATGACGGCCGTCCGGTCTGACACCCGCCGGGCCTGTTGCATGTCGTGAGTCGCGAGTGCGACGGCGATGCCGCGGTCCCGTGCCGCCCGCATCGCAGACTCGATGGCGGCGGTGTTCCGCGGGTCGAGGTTCGAGGTCGGTTCGTCCAGCAGTAACACGTCCGGGTCGGGTGCGAGCGCCCGCGCGATGGCGACGCGCTGGGCCTCGCCCGCCGACAGCGACCCGGCGTCACGGTCGACCTTGTCGAACATCCCGACGGTCCGAAGCGCCTTTTCGACCGTGTCCGACGGCTCGTCACGGCCGAACAGCCCTTCGACCGCGTCGCGGATGCGAGCCGACCACGACCGGCGGACTCGGAGGCCGTAAGAGACGTTCTCTTCGACCGTCGTCGAGAAGAGACTCCGCGTCTGGAACGCCATCCCGATTCGCCGTCTGACCGCCAGTCGGCGCGCTTCGGGGAGGTCCCATACGTCGTCGCCGCCGACTTCGACCGTCCCCTCGTCGGGACGCTCGAACATGGCGAGCAGTCGGAAGAGCGTCGTCTTGCCCGTCCCCGAGGGGCCGACGACGGCGAGAATCTCGCCCGGTTCGACGGCCAGCGAGATATCTTCCAGCACCGCGCCGTTGCCGAAGCCGTGGCCGAGGTCGTGAGCCGCGAGTCGGGTCCCGCCGCGCCCCGCCCCGTTCGACGCCGGGTCGGACGCGGCTGGTTCGTCGGCCCCGCCGACACCGGACCCGTCGGTGCCGGGTCTCTCGGCCGTCATCGCCCCCTCCCGTTCCGTCCGGGGGTCCGGTCGCGGAAGCGCGCGCCGAGGGCGTTCACGCCGAGGACGAGCGCGAGCAGGATGGCTCCGAGCGCGATGCCCGTCTCGATGTTCCCCTTCCGCGCCTCGACGGTGATGGCCGTCGTGAGCGTCCGGGTGAACGACGTGCTGTCCGAGAAGACGATGTTGCCGCCGACGATGAGGACGGAGCCAACCTCGCTGATGGCGCGGCCGTAGGCGGCCAGAAGCGCCGTGACGATGCCGTAGCGCGCCTCGCGGACGACCAACAGGGCGACGTCCGTCGAGGTGCCGCCGGCGGCGAAGGCGGCGTCTCTGAGGTCCTGTGGAACCGACTGGACCGCCGACAGCGAGACGCTCACGAGGACGGGGAGCGCGAGGATGGTCTGCGAGAGAATCATCGCCTCGGGCGTAAACAGCAGGTCGAACGTCCCGAGCGGTCCCGAGCGGGACAGCGCCAAGAGGACGACGAGGCCGACGACGACGCTCGGAAAGCCCATCCCCGTCGAGATGACGGAGGTGACGACCGACTTCCCGTAGAAGTCGCGGAACCCGACCGCCAGCGAGATTGGGAGGCCGAGCGCGGCGCTCAGCGCGACCGCCGCGGTGCTCACGTACAGCGAGACGGCCGTGATGCTGACGAGGTAGGTGAGGTTCAGGTCGCCGAGGGCGAACACGGGCGGTGGTGGGGTCCGACCGGACTAAAAGTCCTCGGGGACGTGCTGTGTCACCCACGACTCGAACTGCGCGTCGGAGACCGACGCCGACGACGAGGCGTTCTCCCCGCCGTCGTAGTTCTCGGGGACGTACTGGCCGAACTGCGGCCCCTCCGAGAGCGCGTTGGGGAAGAACAACTGCGACCCGTTAGCCGTGTAGTTGCTGATTATCTCTTGGCCCTCGGGGCTCGTGAGGAAGCCGGCGTACGCCATCGCCAGCGAGTAGTTCACGTCGGGGTACTTCGCGGGGTTGACCGGGATGACGCCGTAGGGGTTCTTCAGGATGGTCGGGCCGCCCTTGAGCGGGCCCTGGACCTGGATTTCGAGGTCGATGTTGTCCTGCGTCGCGAGGAACGTTCCGCGGTCGGAGAGCGTGTACGCGCCCGACTGGTCGGCCTGCACGAGCGTGTCGCCCATGCCTTTGCCGATTTCGCGGTACCACGTCCCCGACGGCTCGACGCCGGCGGCCTCCCAGATGAGCAGTTCCTTCTTGTTCGTCCCGGAGTCGTCGCCGCGGGAGACGAACGTCGCCTCGGCGTCCGCAATAGTCGCGAACGCGTCGGCCGCGCTCTCCATCCCCGAGCTGCCCGCGGGGTCGTCCGCCGGCCCGACGACGACGAAGTCGTTGAACATCACGTCGCGGCGGTTGACGCCGTAGCCGTCCTGGAGGAACTCGTCTTCCGCGCCGCGGGCGTGGACGAGAATCACGTCGGCGTCGCCGTTCCGCGCCGTCTCGATGGCCGCGCCGGTTCCCTGCGAGATGGTCTTCACGCGGGCGTTGAACTTCTCTTCGAACACCGGGTTCAGCGCGTCGAGCAGGCCCGTGTCGTACGTGCTCGTCGTCGTCGCCAGCGTCAGTTCCTGGGTCGCGCCGCTCCCGCTTTGGCTCTCTTCGGTTCCTTCCGCACCCCCGCCGTTCGCCTGCGGAGGGCTCGTGTCGCCCGTGCATCCACTCAGTCCGAGAATCGCGCCGACACCGGCCGCCTGTAAGAAACGCCGTCGCTCTATCGCCATGCATTGTGGTTTGCCGAACGCGGATTAACTGTTTCCCACGCAACGTAATCACAAATCATTTCAATATCCATGAATCGTAACGATTCGAGTCCGAAACCGGTTGCGTCGGATTCTTTTCGACCCGTCCCGTGGTGACGGACATGAGTTGGGAGTCGCTTTTCGCTCGCGCCGCCGCCTACGAGACGACCGAGGCCGACATCACCGAGGCGCTTCGCGCCCGCCGAGGTGACGATGCCTGAGACGGAACTCTCGCCCGCGCGGGTCGTCGCCGACGCCGACGTGCTCGCGGCCGACCTCCTCGCCGACGGCCCCGCCAGAGCGGCGCTCGACCACCTCCGCCGGCACTCGTGGACGACGCTCGTCGCCAGCGACCCGCTTCTCGACGACGCCGAGGCGGTCGTCTCGTCGCTCGCGGACGCCGACCTCGCGGCTGACTGGCGCGAGAAGGTCGAGTCGTGGGTCGAACTCGTCTCCCACCCGGACGGTGACAACCCCGCGCTGGCGTCGGCCTACCGCGGCGGCGCGATGCACCTCCTCACGTTCGACGACCGCCTCAGTTCGGCGCAGGCGGGCGCGGCGCTCGGCGGTCGCTTCCCCGTCAGCGTCCGACACCCGAAGGCGTTCGCGACGCTGTTCGCGCCGGAGAGTCTCTACGTCGAGGTCGAAGGCGGGTCGTACCCCGGTCCGGACCGCGACCCGCGGGCGTAGACGCCGGCCGCCCGCCCGACGGCTCAGTCGCCGTTGACGATTCGAGTCACCGCGAAGATGGCGAGAACGGTCACGAGACCGAAGGCGAGGGCGACGCCGAGGCTCCGGGAGGCGTCGCCGAAGAACACCGCGATGGCGGCGAAGACGGCGATGCCGTAGCCGCTCGCCGCGCCGGCGGCGACGACGTTTGCTCGGTTCATGCGTCTCCGTAGGCGCTCGCCGACCCTGAGTGTGAACCCCCGCGATTGTGGGGAGTGGCGGGAGCGGCTCTCGCGGGGCGTGTGCTGTCGATACCGTTGGAGGGGCCGATGGCGAGCCCGACGGGCTCGTCGTAGTCGGGGAACATCGTGGCTAATGTGTCACCGCCGAACGTATCAACCTGTTTGCTTGCGAACTAGTTTCGACAGTAGTTCCCGTCGTCGGTGGTCCCGGCGCGCTCGACGGTACAGCCGAGCGATTCGAGTTTCGCCGCGGCCGCCGTTACGTCGTCCTCTCGGACGAGCACGTGGTCGGTCGAGTACGCCGACAGCGCGAATATCGAGATGTCCTCTTCGGCGAGCGCGCCCGCCACCTGCGCCAGAAAGCCGACGAGTTCGAACGGCAGGACCATCTCGAAGGAGAGTCGCTTCCAGCCCCGCTCGACTTCGACGGCGGACGCCTCGTCGACGCGCTCTTCCTCGACGACGACGGTCGTCTCGTTCTCGTCTCGAATCGTCGCGAAGGCGTCTGGGTCGCCCCGCTCGGCCTTGACGACCGCGTAGGTCGCCGCCGAGACGATGACGGTCTCGCCCTCGAAGAAGTCGCTCGGGTCCATGCGGTTCGGGGTTGCGCCGGCGAGGTAAACGTAGCGGTCGGTGGGGTGGTCGTGGCGGCTCCCGCTCACTCGGTTCGTCCGATGGCGGACGCCTTACTGACGTTCGACGAACTTCCGTCGGACGCTTCGCGCCCGACGGCGTTTGCTTCGCTACCGCTCGGCGTACCACGTCGCGAACTTCGCTAACGCCCGCCCGCGGTGGGAGATGCCGTTTTTCTCCTCGGCGCTCAGCTCCGCGAACGTCGCACCGTCGTGCTCGAAGATGGGGTCGTAGCCGAAGCCCCCCTCGCCGCGCGGCGGGACGATGCGGCCGTTGACGCTCCCCGTAAACAACTTCACCGGGAGCGTCTCCGTCTCCTCCGCGTCTTGTTCCGCGCCGCGGGCGGCCGCCACGGTCCGGTCGTCGCGGTCTATCGGGTCCGGACTCGCCTCGAAGGCCTTGCCGTCGCAGTACGCGAGGACGCAGCGGAACGAGGCCCGCCGGGGCTCGTCGAGTTCGGCCGCGGCCAGCCGGTGGACTGCCTCGACGCCGAGGGTGTCCTCGACGTACGAGGAGTACGGGCCGGGAAAGCCCTCGAAACCGTCGATAAAGAGACCGGCGTCGTCCACGAGCACCGGTTCGTCGGCGTAGCGGTAGGCCTCACGCGCGCCGTGCGCCGCGATGGGACCGAGCTCGGACGCCTGTACCTCGGTGTAGTCGAAGTCGAGTTGGGTCACGTCGTCGTCGAGGTACGAGAGCGCCTCGCGGACCTTCCCCGCGTTCGTGGTGACGTATCGGAGCATGCCCGCCCCTCCGCGGGCGGACGTGGAAAAGTCGTCGGTGTCGGTCGCTTCGCCTCAGTCGACGATGACTTCGACGGGGCCGTCGTCGGCCTCGGCCTCTTCTTCGGACTCTTCCGCCTTCTGTCGCTCGTTCCAGAGGAGGCCCCCGGCGACGAGGAGGACGACCCACGACCGCCAGCTCGCGAGATTCAGGGTGTAGCCGATGCCGAAGGGCTTCTCGACCAGCATGCCCTTACCGGGCTGCCAGTACGACGAGAGCAGTCGGCCGGCGCTCGGGCGCTCGAAGTTGTACGGGATGCCGAAAAGCGTTCCGCGCTGCGGTTTGTCTGCCATGTGAGACGAATACGCCGGCTCGGGATAAATCGTTTTGGCCTTCCGACGAGTTCGGTCGCGGCGACCTACCGGTACCGACCGCGGGATTCGACCTCTCGCAACCGGGCGATGACCTCCTCGGAGCCGACGGCTTCGTAGCCCGCTTCGAGCGCGTCGATGAGGGGCTCGGCGTCGTCGGCGGTCCCCTCGACGCTCTGGGCGAACACGTGGAGGTCCATCGCGTGGTCCTCGACGTGGCCCGTGTGGAAGCCGAGACCGAAGTCGATGAGGTACACGCGCCGTTCGCCGCCCGGTCCGGTCCCGACTCGGATGTTCCGCGTCGTCGGGTCGCCGTGGACGATACCCGCCTCGTGGAGGCGCGCGAGATACTCGCCGACGATGCGGACGGCCTCGGGGTCGAGTCGCTCCGCGAGGTCCGCGTCGCCGACTCGCTGGAACGCGATGACGCCGTCGACGGGGTCCACGTCGCGGACGACGGGCGTCCGGACGCCGGCGCGCCGGGCGTCGCTCGTCAGCCGCGACTCGGCTTTCGTCCGCTCGCGGCGGAGTTTGTCGTCCAGTTCCGGGTGGCGGTACGTCTTCGGGACGCGCCGCTTGACGACCTCGTCCGCGCCGATGTCGACGGTCGCTTCGGCCCCGCGAATCGCGCCGTCGTCGGTGTAGGCGCGCGCGACCGACTCGTCCGCGCCACGCCACGTCACTTCGACCTGGTCGGGACGGAAGTTCGGGTCCACGGTCGATTTCTCGACCGTGAGCGTGTCGCCCGCGGCGAGCATCCGCGCGCCGAGCACGGCTATCATGCCGGCGTTGTCGCGGAGGAACCGCGGTTCGGGCGCGTGGAACTTCGCGCCGCGCTGGTCGCACATCTCGGCGAGCATCTCGCGCAGGCGGGCGTTCTGGCCCACGCCGCCGCCGAGGACGAGTTCGTCTGTCCCCGTCAGCGACAGGGCGCGCTCGGCCACCTCGGTGAGCATGGCGAAGATGGTCTCCTGCAGGCCGGCGCAGATGTCGGGCACGGGCGTGCCCGCGTCCGCCTCGTCCTTCGCGGCGCTCATGATGCCGGAAAACGAGAAGTCCATCCCCTTGACGACGTACGGCAGTTCGACGTAGTCGCCGCCCTTCGCGGCCTCTTCGACTTTCGGGCCGCCGGGGTGGGTCCAGCCGACGTGACGGGTGAACTTGTCGATGGCGTTGCCGACGCCGGTGTCCATCGTCTCGCCGAGGACGCGGTAGCGGCCGTTGTGGTAGCCCAGCAGGTGGGCGTTCGCGCCCGAGGCGTTCAGACAGACCGGCGAGTCGAAGCCGGACTGGTAGCGGCCGATTTCGAGGTGCGCGACCATGTGGTTGACGCCGAGTAGCGGTACGTCGAGCGTCTGTGCGACCGAGCGCGCCGCAGTGCCGACGATGCGGAGACACGGG
The DNA here is from genome assembly GCF_000723845.1 of Haloferax prahovense. Lineage (NCBI taxonomy): Archaea > Methanobacteriati > Methanobacteriota > Halobacteria > Halobacteriales > Haloferacaceae > Haloferax > Haloferax prahovense. The sequence goes on from NZ_LK053000.1 coordinate 150,649, forward strand.
CCGAGCCCGGGTCCGCGGGAGAACGCGACGCCGTCGACGACGGGGCCGTCGCCGTCGTGTCGCTCCGCGGCGTGCGCGAGCGCGGTCTCGACGACCTCGGGGATGGCGGTTCCCATGTGCTCTGCGGCCTCTCGCGGGTGGATGCCGCCGCTGTCGGGCTGGTACGGGTCAGATTCGATGAAGACGTGGTCGGCCGCGGGGTCCGGCGTCCGCCCGGTTCCGGAGCGGAGCGCGTCGGGGTCGTCGGTCTCGAAAACCGCGGCGCTCGCGGCCCACGCTGTACCTTCGATTCCGAGAATGCGCATCGAGTGTGAAGAAACGGCGGTTCGAAGCCGGGACTACGCCTCTTCGGCTTCGACTTCGGCGTCGGTGATCTTGTTGCGCTCGAGCATGTGCTCCTGCTCGACGTCGCGCGCGAATTCGGGGCTCTCGTAGACCTTCGCGTAGCCCGCGGTCTTGCGCATGCCGAACTTCGTGTCGAGTTCGTGGACGACGACCTCGTCGGAGTCCTTGTTCAGCTTGGCCGCGAGCGAGTCGCGAACCGACAGACGCGAGGGCGTCGCTTCCTCGTGGACGATCTCGAATCGAACGTCCGTCCGGTGCAACATGGGGTTCTCCTCCTCGGAGATGATTTCGATATCCATGGTTCAGTTACCAGTAATTCCCCCCGAAGCAAGTAAAAGGATTTCGAAGGGACGAGCGCGCCCGCGTCTCAGGCGTCGATGGGCGCGACCACGGCGTCGAAGTCGCCGTCGAACTGCGCGAGGAGGTCCCGCATCTCGGTCTTGGCCGCGTCGGTGACGGTCACGCGGACCATTCCCTCGTCGGGCTGGCCGTAGACGACGGTCGAGCCGACGGGCGCGGCGAGCACCGCCGGGAGTGTGGCGAGGTCCTCTTCGCCCTCGACGAGGAGCGTCGTCGGCTCGTCGGCGTCGAGCGCGGCCACGAGCGCGGCCACGAGGTCGACGGAGACGGTTCCCGGTTCGTTTTCGACCTCGACGAGACGGCCGGTCTCGACCGCGCGGCGAATCTCCTCGCCGACGGCCTCGCGCTTCGTCTTGCCGTCGACGACTGCCACGTCCGGCGGGCGACCGGCGCGGCGGAGGTGGAAGGTGACGACGTCGCCGACGGCGACGAGCGGCGCGCCCGCGTCCTCGCTGGATGCGTCTGCGAGGAGGTCGTCGGCCTCGGTGTACACCGGGCCGAACGGCTCTTTGAACGCCGCTCGAAGCGCCGTCGGCAGGGTGAGCATCCTCAGCGGACCTTCAGCGCGTAGCCGCCGGGCTCGGTGACGTTCATCTCGGTGGCGATTTCGCTGTCTTCGGGGTGGGTGATGACGACGTAACCCGCCCAGTCCTCGGTGAGACTGCTCGACCCGCAGTTCTCGCACGTCTGTTTGTCCGGGTCGTTGACGAAGTGGCACTCGCGGCAGGCGAGACGGGGCTTCGCCATCAGTTACCCTCCGCCGAAGCCTCGCTCTGCTGGCGCTTCGATTCGAGCCAGCCGTGCTTGCCGAGCCCCGGCTGTTTGGCCGTGAGGCCGATCTTCGAGTCGCGCGGGTTGCGCTCGTCGATGCTCTTGGTGACGATGCGTGCGCGAACCTCGTCGTCGACGGCGAGCGTCTGGTTGGACTCGGTCGACGCGAGCTGTTGGTTCTCGCCGTCGTAGGCGAGGTATTCGTCGGATATCTGCGAGACGTGGAGCAGCCCGTCGACCGGCCCGATGCCGACGAAGGCACCGAACTCGACGACTTCGACCACGATGCCGTCGACGACCTCCTGCATGTCGGGGTCGTAGGTGATGGCGTCGAAGTCGGCCTCGTAGTAGACGCCGGGGCGGCTGGGCAGCACGGTGCCCTCGCCGATGTCGTTGACGTTCACGACGCTCACGACGCTCCCCACGTCCTCGTCCATCCGTCCTTCCAACTTGTCCTGCAACAGTCGCTTGACCCGCTCGGGCGTCACGTCGCCCAGGTGTCGGGGTGGGACTTCGACTGTATCTTTGAGTCGTACCCGTTTGTACATAGTTTCGTTAAGGTTCCGTGATTGCCAGCGTGGCGTGCCCCCGGATGCCGACGACGGGAATCCCGCAGTCGAGCACCCGGTCACGGAGGGGCTTGTCGTTCGTGACGACGTAGTCGACCTCGCCCGATTCGGCGAGTTCGACGACCGCGTCGTCGGCGTACGATTCCTCGGTTTCGACCGCCCGGCACCGGGTCGCCAGGTCCGCGCCCACGCTCGCCGCGACGCCTTCGGTCCCGCTGCCCGTCGAGAGCTTCTCCAGCTCGTCGAGGACGGCTGTGGGGACCACGAGGTCCGCGTCGGCCGCGAGCAGCCGGTCGAGTTCGTCGAACACGCGAACGTCGAGCTCGACCGGCATCATGAGCGCGTTCGTGTCCATGACGACTACGGTGGCGGTCACGTCACTTGAGCGTCCCGATACCGATGAGCCGCCAGCGGGCGCCCACGCGGCGGTTGATGGCTATCTTCGCGCCTTCGGCGGCACAGACGGGGCGCTTGAGCGAGACTTCCGCCTCGCCGCTTCGCGCGCTCGTCACCGCGCCGACGGTCGTCGCGGTGCCGACGGTGAGCATCAGGGGCTCGCCGGTGGATATCTCGTCGATACCCTCGTCTTCCTCGCCGCCGACGACGCGGTCGAGCAGTTCGACGTCCATGGTGAACTGCTCGCGCGTCGGCGGGAGCGTGCCGGGCTCGCCGGCGACCTGTCCCGCGAGCGCGTCGCCCTTCGTGAAGCTCGGGTCGAGACCGGTCCCGACGCCGCAGAGACCGCCGGGCTGGACTTCGTCGACCATGTTGCCGCCCGCCTGTAGCGAGCGGACCTCGGTCGTGATGGAGCGCCATTCGGTCTGGCCCTCCTCGTCGACCTCGCGGCCGGGGCGAAGTTCGAGTTCGTCGCCCTCCTCGAGCTTGCCGGCGACGACGCTGCCGCCGATGACACCGCCCATGAGTCCATCCCAGGTCGTCCCCGGGCGGTTGATGTCGAAGCTGCGCGCGACGAACATCCGGCTGTCTTCGGTCTCGTCGCGGTCGGGCGTCGGAATCTCCTCCTCGATGGCCTCGATGAGGAGGTCGAGGTTGACCTCCTGCTGGGCGCTGATGGGGACGATGGGCGCGTCTTCGGCCACCGTTCCCTTCACGAACTCCTTGATCTGTTCGTAGTTGTCGAGGGCGCGCTCGCGGTCGACGAGGTCGACCTTGTTCTGCGCGATGACGATGTTCTCGATACCGATGATATCGAGCGCCATCAGGTGCTCTGCTGTCTGGGCCTGCGGCACGTCCTCGGTCGCGCTCACGAGCAGGATGGCGCCGTCCATGATGGCGGCACCAGAGAGCATGGTCGCCATGAGCGTTTCGTGGCCGGGCGCGTCGACGAACGAGACGGTGCGGCGCACTTCGGTCTCTTCGCCGTCTTCTGTCTCCTCTTCGACCGTGTAACACTCCGGCGCGTCAACGCCGGGAATCTGACGGAACGTCGCGTCGGCGTACCCGAGTCGGATGGAGATTCCGCGCTTCATCTCCTCCGAGTGCTGGTCCGTCCACGAGCCGGACAACGCTTGAACGAGCGTCGTCTTTCCGTGGTCGACGTGACCGACGAGTCCGATGTTCACCTCCGGTTGTTGTGGGTTTTTCGTCACCATTGACCTCCTGAGAGTAATCTTGCGTGAACTTGGCTCCGAACGACTGATAAAGGTGCTGTTCTCGGACCGGGGCTGCTGTGGCTACGTCGGGCGGTCACACACCGCGCGCGGCGATTCAGCGGCGTCTCCCGCTCCCGGCGCTGCTTCGGAAAATGGTTCGTCGTGCCCCCCAGCACGACGGTTCGTAGACCGATTCGAGTAACCCCTCGAACGGCTATCGGCTCCGGAATCCGTCGGTTATTCGACGCCCTTGACGAGCGAGCGAAGCTCGTCTCGGTAGGCGTCCGGCGTGAGTCCGAGGTCGATGTCGACCGAGACCTCGATGGCCTCGGTCGGCTCCTTGGTCACGCTGAGTTCGATGTTCTCGCCGGGGTGTGCGCCACCCGCGACGAGAATCGCCCCGTCGTGCTCCCAGACGGCCAGCATCCCGCTGACGTCGAACTCCTGTCCTTCGATTGTGAACTCCTTTTCGTCCGTGAACGGGAACGTAATCGTATCGAAGGAAATCGTCGCCCCGTAGTCGGTAACGCGCGCCGAATCGCCGGTATCGACCGTCGTCGACCGCGTGTCGGTCTGTTCGATGTCCGTGACGCCAACGTCCGATAACTGCGTCTCGTAGTGTTTCCGCGCGTGCTTCTCGACCAAGTCGACGACCGTTCCGCGGACCGTCTCCGGGAGGTTCGACAGGCTCGGGTCGAGCGTCACGCGCGTCGCGAAGAACAGCGAGAACTGCCCCTCGGCCTGCCCGAGCGTCTTCTCTTTCAGCGTCTCGGAGAGGTCCATGTCTTCGTACACGACCGTCTCGAACGCCGCGGAGACGCTCGCCGGGCCGACCGACCGCTCGAACGCCGGGTCGAGAGAGTGTCCCCCGATGTACTCCCAGCCGCCGGCTTCGAGCGCCCCCTTCGGAACCTTCGGCGGTGCCCGCGCGGCGCTCGCGGTCGTTCCGGAACTACAGCCGGCGAGACCGGCGAGCCCCGCGCTGGCCGCGATACCGAGGTACGTTCTCCGTCTGATACTGTGGGTTGCGTTGTCTTCCCCCTTCATCGGTCAGTACTGCCTCGCTCTGTTTCAAATAGGTATCTCCCCGAAAATCAAATGCGAGAACATAGATACGACGGGTCGACCGCTCTGAGAGCGAGCTTTTTGCCGCTCCATCCCCGACCGTACCACGTGCCCGCTCCGGTGTCGTCGCCCTCGGAGTTCGCCTTCGAACTGGCGCTCTGCGCCCAGCTCGAACAGACGACAGACTGGCTGCCCGCGCGCCAACTCGGCGCGTCGGTCGCCTCGCCCGGGAGCCGCATCATCGACGTGTGCGCCGTCGTTCCGGGCCCGGAATTCGACGAACGCGCCCGCATCACCGACCGCGCGATTCCCGCGGCGGCCATCGAGAGCGACGTGGGGGCCGGAAGCGCCGTCTTCTGGCGCGACGGCTTCGACTGCCACCCCGGCCGCGCCCGCCGCGCCACCGACCGCGCCGTCGAGGTCGGCTTCTTCGAGTCCGAGCGCCGCCGGAGCAGGGAGTACGTCCGCCGCGCCGCCCGCTATCCCGACGACTGGTTCTCCCGGCTCGTCGGCATCGAGAACAAACCCGACCTCGGTAGTCCCGGCGACCTGCTCCGACAGCTCCGCCTCGACGTGAGTCTCGCGGTCTTCGACGAGGTGATTCTCGCGACTGAGAGCTACGTCACCGGCGCGCACCTCAACCGCATCCCCGAGGAAGTCGGCGTCTGGCGCTTCGACCCCGACACCGGCGACCGGGAGGTGGTCCGCGAGCCTCAGCCGCTCTCGCCCGGTTCGACCGGCGTCGAACCCGTCGAGTACCACTCGCTACACACCGACGTGGCGCTCGTCTCGCCCGCGGAAAAGCGAACCGCCCGCCTTCGACTTGCCGAGCGCGCCTACGGGAAGGGGTGGCGCGCCTACGACCTCCCCGCCTGCGCCCACGCCCGCGTCGACGCCGACGGCCGCCCGGTCTGCGCCCACTTCGACCGCGTGGTCGACCCCGGCTCCGAGTGCGGTGCCGACTGCTCGGCGTTCGAGGCGGCCGACCCGCCCGAACTTGACCGCGACGGCCTCCGCGAGTCGCGGACGGGCTGGGTCGCCGACCCGGCCGGCGCGGTTCGCAGACAGTCGGGACTCGACCGGTACTTCTGACTCGGCCGGTCTCTCGCCGGGTCGCTACTCGTTCCGCTCGTCGGAGTAGTGCCAGCCGAGCGTGGCGACGACGCCGAAACCGACGACGAACACCGCACCTTCGACCCAGTTCGGCTCGCCGGACCACGAGGCCACGAGGAACCAGACGACGTCGGCGACGACTGCCAGCGGCGTGCTGTATCGGAGCGCCGCGAGGATATCGGTCACAACCGTCTCGACGCGCTCCGGTCGCAAAACCGCACCGCACCGGACCGCCGGACGGTCGGTTCGCTCCCGGCCCTCACTCGGCGTTGGCCCGCCGCTCCATGTAGTTCCAGTAGGTGACGAGCGCGACGCCGATGACGATGATGAGGGCGAACTGCACGGCCGCCCCGAAGAAATCGAGGCGGCCCGTGTCGACGTACGTCAGGAGGAAGTTCGTTGCGGTCGCGACGACGCCGGCCAGTATGAGATATCTGAACGCCTTGTCTCCGACGATAGTTCGGAGCTTCACAGGTCGTACACCTCGCCGTCGACCGCCAGCGGCTCTTCGAACGCCTCGTCGGCGGGGTAGTAGTGCGCCACATGGACCAAGCGAGTCTCGTCGGCATTCAGTTCCTCGCCGAGCGCGATGGCTCCCTCGCGGGTCATGTGCTTCGTGCCGAAGGTCCGCGCGACCCCGTTTTCGTCGTAGTCGTCGCCGCCGATGGGGTGGTACTCGCAGACCGACGCGGGGACGATGGCCTCGGCGAGAAGCAGGTCGGGGTTCCGGAGCACGTCGCGGGACTCCTCGGGGATGGCGTAGGTAGAATCGCCGGATAGCGAGAGCTTCGCACCCGTCTCGGGGTCTTCGATGGCAACGCCGTAGCAGACCAGCGGCGGGTGGACGACCGGCACGAACGTCACGTCGAGGCCGCAAGCGCGGAACGACTCGAACGGCGTCTGGTCTTCGACCGAGATTCGGTCGAGGTAGGAGAACTTCGAGCGAATCGCGTCGGCGACGCTCTCGCCCGTGACCGGGTCGACCTCGTCGGCGGCGTGGACCGCGAGGTCGTCGAGGAGGCGGTAGACGTTCCCGAGGCCGTCGAGGTGGTCGAAGTGGATGTGGGTGACTAAGGCCTCGTCCGGCAGCGGCACGTCCTGCGTGAGAAACTGGTGGCGGAAGTCCGGGCTGAAGTCGACGAGGAGCGACTCGCCGGTCCGCTCGTTTTGGACGTGGACCGAAAAGCGCGTCCGCTCGATGCCTCGCTCGCGGGCCGCGAGGCAGGTCTCGCAGTCGCAGCCGACGGTGGGCGTGCCGGTCGTGTCGCCGGTCCCGAGGAGGGTCACGCGCATTGACTCAACCACGGGGGCGGCGAGGTATAAACGTGGCCGACCGCGGCGAGTCAGGACCGGTATATCTGCCGAAATTCGACCAGGGGGTGGAACGTCCCCGAGAGCGCCGCCGCTTCGAACTGGAAGCTCGCAGTAACCGTGCGCGGAACCGCCGAGACGAGCGCCTCGAATTCGACGGACGGCGTTCGCGTTTCACCGCTCCGATTCGGCCACACCTCGTAGCCGAGCATCACTCGCCTCGCCTCCCCGTCGTCGTATCCAATCCCCCGGCTGATGTCAGCTAACGACTCGACGCCGAGTCGCTCTCGCGCCGTCGCCATCGCCTCGGCTCCCGCGACGGTCCCGCCGACTCGCGTCACCCACGATGATGCCGGTTCCCGCTCGTATACCGGCTCTTTCGTCGTTCCCGACTCGTTCACGTGCTTGCGATAGCCGGTGCGTCGTCGAACCTCCGCAGCATCCGGATAGTAGTCGTACTTCGAGGACGCTCGGTAGTCGCGCGAGATTGTAATCGGGTCCCCAGCGGCGGGCGCAGGATTCGGCTCAGGTTCGGGAAGGGGCGTCGCGGTGGACGGGTCGAGGTCCGATGTACACCCGGAGAGCGCCGTGAGAACCCCGCCCGCCGCAATCGCCCGAACGAATCGGCGTCTGCTGGAGGGCATCGGCTCGCCGTTTGCGGCCCACTAGTAAATGCTTTGTCAGAAAGACGGCGTTACTGCGCCGCGCCGGCGTCTTTCTGCGTCTCGCCTTCGTGTTCGTCCGCGTGGCCGTCGTGGTCGTGGTCGTGGCTGTGGTCGTGACCGTCGTCGGACCCCGACCCCGCGACGAGTTCCGACGAGTCGGACATCATGTCGAGGTTCTTCAGGTTGTCGCGCTCTTCGAAGTCGGCGACGGCCTCGAGCAGGTCGTCCTGTGTGAGTTCCATCCGCTCTTCGGTGAGGGCTTCGAGGACGGCCTCGCGGAGGACGAGTCGGAGGTCGGAGCCGGTGAGGCCCTCCGTCACGTCGGCGATGGCCGAGGGGTCGAACTCGTCGATGTCCATCCGGTTCGTGATGACCCGGAGGATGTCGGCGCGCATCCCGCGGTCCGGCTTGGGGAAGTTGACGATTTCGTCGAAGCGCCGCCACGCCGCCGAGTCGAGCTGGTCGGGGTGGTTGGTCGCGCCGATGAGGATGACCTCGTCGCGAATCAGCGAGATGTCGTCGATGCTCTTGAGCAGCGTGTTGACCGCGCGCTTGAGCGCCGCGTGCTCGTCCGACCGGCGGGTCTTCGCCACCGAGTCGAACTCGTCGATAAAGAGGATACACGGCGACAGCCGCTTTGCGACCTCGAAGGTCTTTTCGACGTTCTTGGCCGTCTCGCCGAGGTACTGGCTCGTAATCATCGAGAGCTTCACCTCGACGAACGGGAGGCCGAGCTCGTGGGCGAGCGCCCGCGAGACGGTGGTCTTGCCGGTCCCCGGCGGGCCGACGAAGAGGATTTTCCCGATTTCGCGGAGGCCGATTTCCGCGAGGTACTCGCGGTGCTCGATGGCCTTCATCAGCTTGTGAATCTCGCCTTCCTGGTCCGTCGTGAGCACGAGGTCCTCGAGGGTCATCTCGATTTCCTCGGGCGCGCGGACCTGCACGAGGTCGAGCATCTCGGCGTCGTCCTCGTCGTCGAAGTACTCGTCCAGCAGGCTGTCTATCCACACGCGGTCGGCGTGAATCGGCCGGGTCTGTTCTCTGGCGTCCGCGTGGGTCACGTCCACGTCGTCCCGGTCCTCGACCGACTTCGCGACCGTCGGATTCGTCACGAGCCGGTCGTAGTCGGCTCGTTTGACGAACCACTCCAGCGCCATCTCGGGCTGCGTCAGAGAGAGGCGGCCGGAGAAGTCCTCGCGCTGGGTGAACATGAGGTCGGAAATCGCGTCCCAGGGGTGTTCCACGCCGGTCGCCTTCCGCGCGATGGACTCGGTCACGACGAGCGGTCGCTCGATGCCGCCCATCGACGAGTCGTCCTCGTCGCCGTCGTCCTCGGCGTCCGCCCAAAAGACGCGTCGATACCGCGGGGGAAGGTCGTTTTCGTCAAGCGTTCGGTCGTCGGTGTAGAGGTGGGCCGTCAGCAGAAACTCGACAACCTCGAGCGCCCGTTCACTCATCCCCCAGAAATTGCCCGGGGAGACGCATAAGAGCGTCGGAGCGCCGCCGCTGGTGCGCGCGACCGAACTTCCCCGATGACAAGGAACTCGGCGCGACTCCACCGTACAACGTTAATTTCAGAAAAACAATTCAAAAACATATCCGAAAATGGATTGATTACGCGATTATATTCCTTTTACATGCTTGTATATTGTCTCTTTCTTCAGAATAACCGGGTAAAATAACCTTTCTTAAACGATTAGGGTTTTATGGTTATCTTCCGCCACTGTGAGCCAAGATAGTGAAATGATATTCACGAATGGACCGAGATGCCCGCCCAAATGCGGTACATTCTCGACGAACAGCCGGTGGTGAACCGCGTGGCGAAACAAGTCCCGACGACCTGCATGCGCTGTGCCGTGGGCTGTGGACACGTCCACCTCGGCTCCGACACCTCGTACGGGCTGGACGCGGTTCGGGGGGACCCTTCACACCCAGTGAACAACGGGCTGGCCTGCGGTCGCGGCATCCGCGAATCGGCCGACCCCGACGGGTCGTGGCTCACGCGACCGCTCGTCAGGGAGAACGGGGAGCTCCGGCAGACCTCGTGGTCTGACGCGCTCGCGCGCGTCGGCGACGCCATCACCGACGCGATGGCCGACGACCCCGACGAGGTCGCCGTCCTCGGCAGCGGCCAACAGACGAACGAGGCCGCCTACGCCCTCGGGAAGCTCGCCCGCGGCGGTATCGGCACCCGAAACTACGACGCGAACACGACGCTCTGCATGGCGAGCGCGGTCAAGGCCTACTACCGCGCCTTCGGGAGCGACGCGCCGCCGCCGACCTACGACGACATCCCCGAGGCCGAGACGCACCTCGTCTGGGGGGCGAACCCGGCGGTCGCCCACCCGGTGATGTTCCGGTGGATTCGGCAGTCGGCCGACGACGGCGACCTCGTCGTGGTCGACCCCGTCGAGACGAAGACCGCGGCGGTCGCCGACGACCACGTCGCCATCGACCCCGGCGGCGACCTCGCGCTGGCGCAGGCGGTCCTCGGCCACCTCGTCGAGACCGACCGCGTGGACGACGCGTTCGTCGAGGGGTACACGGAGGGATTCGACCGCGTCGTCGACGAACTCTCCCCGGTCGAAGAGGCGGCGTCCGAGGCCGGCGTCTCGCTCGACGAAGTCGAGAAACTGGCGTCGCTCCTCGACGCCCCCACGCTCGTCTACTGGGGCATGGGCGTCAACCAGAGCGTCCGCGGCACCGCGACCGCCGGCGCGCTCGTGAACCTCTGTCTCGCCTCCGGGAACCTCGGCCCCGGCTCCGGCCCCTTTTCTCTCACCGGACAGGCGAACTCGATGGGCACTCGCGTCGTCTCCTCGAAGGGGACGTGGCCCGGCCACCGACCGTTCGAACACCCGGACCACCGCCGGACCGTCGCCGAGGCGTGGGGCGTGCCCGTCTCCCGCCTCCCGGACGACAACGGACCCGGTCCGGTCGGCATGTTCGAGTCGTCGCCGTCGGTCGTCTGGACCGTCGCCACCAACCCGCTCGCCGGGTTCCCGGACGCGACGGCCGCCCGCGAGGTCCTCGAAGACTCCTTCCTCGTCGTGCAGGACGCCTTCCGGTCCGAGACCGTCGAACTCGCCGACGTGGTGCTCCCCGCGGCGACGTGGGGCGAGTCCGAGGGGACCACGATGAACATGGAGCGGACGGTCTCGCGGGTCCGCCCGGCCACCGAGACGCCGCCGGGCGTCAGGCAGGACCTCGACATCATCGCCGACGTGGCCGCCCGCGTCTCGCCCGGACTGCTCCCGAGACCGTCGGTCTCGCCGAGCGACGTGTTCGACGAGTTCGCCGCCCTCACCGCGGGTACCGACGCCGACTGCTCGGGGCTCTCGTACACGCGACTCGACGGCGAGCGCGCCGTTCGCTGGCCCGCGCCGGACCCGACGAGCGAGGGCGGCTACCGCTACTACGACGACGCCGACGGGGAGGCGGACGACCCGACGTGGTCGTTCCCGACGCCGTCAGGCAAAGCGCAGTTCAGCGCGCTCTCGGGGTCGTCGCTCCCCGAACCCGCCGACGAGTCGTACCCGCTGACGCTTACGACCGGCCGCGAGGCCGACGGGTACAACACCGGGGTCCGCACGCGCAGCGACACGCCGGACGAGCCGGTCGCCCGCGCGCACCCCGACACAATCGACGCGCACCGCGACGCGGTCGCCGACCCCGAGGGCGACCGCCGAACCACCGTCGTCTCCCGTCGGGCGTCGGTCCCGGCGACGCTCGACCCCGACGACGCCGTCCCGCCGGGACTCGTCTGGCTCTCTATCCACCACCCGATGACTAACCGACTCACCAGCCCTGCGGTCGACCCGCAGTCGAACGAACCGAACTTCAAGCAGTGCGCCGTCCGCCTCGAACACCCCGAGACGACCGCGTCCACCGACCTCCTCGCGGCCGAGGTGAGCGACTGATGGCGCTCGTCGCCGCCGGCGGACGGCCCCGCGAACTCGAACGCGCCGCCGCCTGAGAATGGCCGACGAGTCGCACCCACACCTCGACACCGGCCGTGCGGGCATCATTCTCGCCGGCGGTCGGTCGACTCGATTCGGCGGCATCGACAAGGCGACAGCCACCGTCGGCGGCCAGCCCATGATTCATCGGGTCGCCGCCTCGCTCGACCCCGTTGTCGACGAGCTCGTCGTCAACTGCCGCGCCGAACAGCGGGACGCGCTCGCCGGCGCGCTCTTGGACTTCGACGTCCGGTTCGCGGAGGACGCCCATCCCGACCGGGGGCCGGTCTTCGGCCTGCGAACCGCGCTGCGTGCGACGAGCGCCGAGTACGCGGCGGTCCTCCCGTGCGACATGCCGCTCGTCCCGAGCGGGTTCATCTCGCATCTCTTCGGCCGCCTCCAGGGCGGCGCGGGCGTCGTCCCGCGGGTCTCGGAGACGACCCAACCGCTCCCCGCGGTCATCCACTGCCGCGCCGGCGTGGTCGCCTGCACCGACACCATCCGAGCCGGTGACGACCGCCTACAGGCCGTGATGTCCGCGCTCGACGTCACCGTCCTCGACGACCGCGAAGTGGAGGCTCACGCCGGAACGCACGCGTTTCACAACGTGAACTCCTTCGACGACTTGCGCGCGCTCACCGCTCGTCGGTGAACCGCGTTCGAGTCACATACCACATTATCGTCCATTACGGTCTGTTTAGATTATCCAATAATCAACCGATTATCTGCGCAGATTATGACCTTATATTCGGAATATTCGGTTATAGACTGGACGAATCTGTCTATGAGGGTCTATTTCTAAATATTCTCAACGAATACTCTTATCAACCTCTGTCGAGTCGTGTTATCACGAAACATGACCAAGTTCGCAAACAAACGCACAGGAATAGTGGATAATTGCCCACTGGTGGTCGGAAATGGCGAGTAAAAAGGAAGCGTGGAAGTCGGAGCTCTACGGCGACGCGGTCCGCGAGAAGATCGAGGAGTTCGCCGAGCAAGGCGTCGACGCCATCCCCGAAGACGAGCGCGACAAGTGGTTCACGCGCTTCAAGTTCTGGGGCGTCTTCCAGCAGCGGACGGGTCAGGACTCGTACTTCATGATGCGGCTGACGAACGCCAACGGCGTCCTCGAACCGGGGCAGCTCCGGGCCATCGGGGAGGTCGCGCGCGACTACGCATCCGGGCCGGTCGAGAACCCCGAGTTCGGCGACGCCTGGTTGGACCTGACGACGCGCCAGTCGATTCAGCTCCACTGGCTCGAACTCGAGGACATCCCCGAGGTCTGGGAGAAGCTCGAAGCGGCGGGCGTCTCCTCGCGGTCCGCCGGCGGCGACACGATGCGGAACATCACCGGCTGTCCGGTCGCCGGCCGCGACAAACACGAACTCGTCGAGTCCCAGCCGCTTCTCGACCGCTTCCAAGAGGACCTCCGCGGGAACGACGCCCTATCGAACATGCCGCGGAAGTTCAACATCAGCGTCACCGGCTGCCGGGAGGGCTGCGCGCAGGACTCGATAAACGACGTGGGGCTCGAACCCGCGAAGAAGGAACTCGACGGCGAAACCGTCACCGGCTTCAACGTCCGCGTCGGCGGCGGCCTCGGCTCCCGAAAGCCGCGCGTCGCCCGCGACCTCGACATCTTCGTCGCCGACGAAGAACACGCCTACGAGGTCGTCCGCGGCTTCGTCGAACTCTACCACGAACACGGTAACCGCGACGTTCGAGCCCGCGCCCGCAGTCGCTTCTTCGTGGACGAGTGGGGCACGGAGAAGATTCGCGACCTGCTTCAGGAGGAGTACGTCGACTTCGAACTCCGGTCTGCGGGCGAGAACATCCGCGGCGAGTACACCTACAACGCGGGCCGCTCGGAGTCCGCGGGGAAACACGACCACGTCGGCGTCCACGAGCAGGCCAACGGCGACTACTACGTCGGCCTCAGCGTCGCAGTCGGCCGGCTCACCGCGTCCGACGCCATCGAACTGGCCGACATCGCCGACGAGTACGGCTCCGGCGAGGTCCGGCTCACCCGCCGGCAGAACCCGCTTCTGATGGACGTGCCGGAGGAGAAGCTCGACGACCTGCTCGCCGAGCCACTCCTCGGCAAGCACACGCCCGTCCCGAACCCGTTCCAGCGCGGCACGGTCGCCTGCACCGGCACGGAGTTCTGCTCGCTCGCGCTCACGGAGACGAAAGCCCGGACCGCCCGGATGCTCCGGTGGCTCCGCGACAACGTGGACGTGCCCGACGACGTGAGCCAACTGAAGGTTCACTACTCCGGCTGTACCGCCGACTGCGGGCAGGCGAACACGGCCGATATCGGCCTGTTCGGCATGCGCGCCCAGAAGGACGGCGAGATGGTCGAGGCCATGGACATCGGCGTCGGCGGCGGCATCGGCGAGGAGCCGTCGTTCGTCGAGTGGGTTCGACAGCGCATCCCGGCCGACGAGGTGCCGGGGGCCATCGCGTCGCTCGTGGAGGCGTTCGCGGAGCGCCGCGAGCCCGGACAGACGTTCCGCGAGTGGGTCGAAGCCGAGGGGACCGAGGCAGTCACCGAGTACTGCGTCCCCGAGGAGACGGACTTCGAAGCGCCGTACATGCACGACGCCAAGCAGTCGTGGTACCCGTTCGCCGAAGAGGAAGCGAAGGCCGAACAGCCGGTCACGAGCGACTGAGTATGACCGAACGCATCGCATCCGACGACCCGGCGGACGCCCCCAGCGCCGACGACGCGGGCTTCGAGCACGCCTCGGCGGACGTCGCGCCGGAGCTCTTCCCGGCGGAGCCAACAGTCGCCGACGCGGGTACCGGCGGAATCCCCGGTCGGCCGGACAGCGACTCCGCCACTCGTTCCTGACGCTCCGAGACTCGGTGCCGTCGTCTCCACTTTCACCGTTTTCTCGGCGTTTTTCGACCCGATAAACAACTCGTTACGACAAATAGTGAGTTCTAAACTATTTATGGTGTTCGAACCCCGATGGTGTGCCATGCCAGAGCCAGTCATCGCGGCCGCGTACCGCACGCCGTTCGGCAAGGCGGGCGGCGTGTTCGAAGACGTTCGAAGCGAGGACCTCTCGGTCACGCTCATCGACCACATCCTCGACGAACACGACGTCGACCCCGACGACGTGGAGGACCTGATGTGGGGCGTCGCCCAACAGCGCACCGAACAGGACAACAACGTCGCCCGCGTCATCGCGCTCCTGTCGGAGCTCGGCGAGGGGACGCCCGCGACGAGCATCAACCGCTGGTGCGCCTCCTCCATGCAGGCCATCATCTCCGCGTCCGACGCCATCGCCGCCGGCAACCGCGAGTGTATCGTCGCCGGCGGGGTCGAGAGCATGTCCCGCGTGCCGATGGACGGTGACTCCTACCAGCACCTCCACCCCGAGCTGAGCGAGCAGTACAACATCTTCCAGTTGCAGATGGGGATGACCGCCGAGAAGGTCGCAAACGAGCACGAGGTCTCCCGCGAGGCCCAAGACGAGTTCGCGTTCCGGAGCCACCAGCGCGCCGCCGAGGCCACCGACTCGGGCCGCTTCGACGACGAAATCGTCCCGGTCGAGACGGCCGACGGCGTCGTCACCGAGGACGAGGGCATTCGCCGCGACACCTCGATGGAGATTCTCGGCGGCCTCGACCCCGCCTTCTCGGGCGACGGCTCCGTCACCGCCGGCAACTCCTCGCAGATAACCGACGGCGCGGCCGCGGTCCTCGTCACCAGCCGCGAGTTCGCCGACGAACACGGCCTCGACGTGCTCGCCTCGGTCGGCACGAACAACGTCGCGGGCGTCGACCCGACGGTCATGGGCATCGGCCCGGTCCCGGCCACCCGCGGCCTCCTCGACCGCGCCGGCACCGACATCGACGACTACGGCCTCGTCGAGATCAACGAGGCGTTCGCCAGCCAGTGTGAGTACTCCCGCCGCGAACTCGGTATCGACGCGGACAAACTCAACGTCAACGGCGGCGCAATCGCCCTCGGTCACCCACTCGGAGCCTCCGGCGCGCGCCTGCCGGTGACGCTCATTCACGAGATGCAGAAGCGCGACGTGGACCGCGGCCTCGCGTCGCTCTGTGTCGGCTTCGGCCAAGGTGCGGCAATCGAGTTCAGTCGGTAGTCGGCACCGCGTTTTTTGGACTGTTTTTGAGGGGTGAATCGAGGGAAACCGACGCACGACGCGTCGTTCGTCTCTCGCAGGTCTCGGCCCCGCTAACGCTCACGAACGTACATGCGCCTTTCGTCACGTTCATACTCCGGAAGTCGAGAATAACGCGGTGATGAATCTCACGACGACCGTACTGTCGGGGGCATTCGCGGCGCTGGCGGCCGCGGGGGCCGCCTCCGCGGGGTTCGTTCCGAGGCCCGACCTCGGCGCGCCCGTCTGGTACGTCCTCGTCGCGCTCACCGTCGGCTACTGGGCGGTGTTCGTCCGCTGGGCGCGGCGCTGACCGGTCGGAGACGGCGTGAAAATCGAACGGGTCGCGGGCGTCGAGAGCCGCTACTCGGGGTTGACTAACTCTTCTGCGTCCCGGACGGCCTCGCGCTCGCCGATGATGGTGATGCGGTCGCCCTCCTGGAGCGTGAACTCCGCGTTGGGGACCGTCGTGTCGCCGTTCCGCGAGACGAGCGTGACGAGACAGCCGTCGGGCAGTTCGGGTCCGACCTCGCGGATGGTCCGGCCGATGAGCTTCTCGGCGGTGACTTCGACCTCCTGAACGTCGCCGGAGCGGCCGATCTCGCCCATCCAGTTCGACATCGACGGGCGCTCGATGTAGTTGTCGAGCGCCTGCGCCGTGGCGATGGTCGACGAGATGGTCCGGACGCCGAGTTCTTCGAACGCCTCGACGTTGTCGGGGTTGTTCGCCCGCGCGAGGACGCTCTCGGGTTCGAACTTCGAGTTCGCCAACTGCGCGACGAGCAGGTTCACGTCGTCGTCGCCGGTGGCGGCGACCACGAACTTTGCGTTCGCGGCCCCCGCGGAGCGTAAGACGCTCGTGTCGGCTCCGTCGCCGTGATGGACGGTAAAGCCCATGTTCCGGGCCGTCTGGACTACTTCTTGGTCCTCTTCGATGAGGACCACGTTCTCTCCGCGGTCTGCGAGGCGTTCGGCGAGCGCACGGCCCACTTTCCCGCCTCCGATGATGAGTACACGCATTGGGATGACGTCGAGGTATTCTGCGATCTGACGAGCGAGGCCGGCCTCGAAGACGACGGTCGTCAAGATGACGAGAAAGACCGTGCCGACGAGAACCGAGGCGCTCTGGTTCAGCGCGGCGGCCTGCTGGGCCATTCCTTCGGCCGCGAGCCGCGTCGCCTCCTCCTGGAGGGCGATGGCGAACAGCGAGGCCACGGACGCGGGGATGATGCCGCGCGGGCCGACGAAGCTCATGAAGAGCTTCTCTTCTCTCGTGAACCGGTCGCCGCGCGCCGAGATGAAGACCAACAGCGGTCGAATCACGAGCGCGACGGCGGCGACGACGGCGAGGCCGCCGACGCCGAGGTTCAGGAGGTTCTGGAAGTCCAACAGCGCCGCGAGGGCGATGAAGACGAACGACAGCACGAGCAGCGTGATGTCGCCTTTGAACGCCGAAATCTCCTCTTCGTACGGCACGTCCGCGTTGCCGAGGAGGATGCCGGCGGTCGCCACCGCCGCGATGCCGGCCTCCGTGGCGACGTAGTCGGCGGCCGCGTAGGACACGAGCGCGCCGGCGAGGACGAGCAGACGCGCGTTCTGCGGCGCGTTACCCGGCGAGAGGTCGACGTACCGAAGCGCGTAGTACAGCGACCCGGCGACGATTGCGCCCACGACGACGCCGACGCCGAGTCGCTCGGCGAACAGCGTCACGAGAGCGTCGGGACTACTGACGCCTTCGAGGATTGCCTCGAAGATGACGACGGCGACGATGGCCGCCGTCACGTCGTTGACGATGCCTTCCGTGTCGAGCGCCGCGCCGACCCGGTCGCGGACCGGGACGACTTCGAGAATCGGCGCGATGACCGTCGGCCCGGTCGCGACGAGGAGCGCGCCGACGAGGAACGACACCGCCCACGGCGCGCCGAGCGCGTAGCGGACGACGACGCCCGTCGCGACGAACGAGATTATCGCCCCGACGGTGACGAGTCGGAACGTCGCGGCGGGCGCTTCCCGTAGCTTGTCGATTCGAAGGTGGAACGCGCCTTCGAACACGATGATAGCGACCGAGAGACCGACGATGGCCTGTAGTGCGTTCCCGAACGAGTCGGGAGAGATGACGCCGAGGACCTCCGGACCGAGCAGGATACCCGACGCGATGAGGAACACGACGCTGGGGACCTGAAACCGGTCCGAAAGCACCTGCGAGACCACGCCGATGCCGATTATCGCGGCGACGAGCGGGATGAGGTTGGCCCCTCCTGCTGCGGCCACTTATATCGCCTCCATTGATTCGGTCCATGTGACGACGGAAGATAAGTCCACACATCTCGGGCGGTATCTCCGCGGAGTTGGGGATACGTTCGGCGAAAAGGCGACTGGGGACGGTTCAGCTGTCCGATTTCACTGGGTCGCGGCCCGCCCGCCACCCCGCCGCTCTTCGCTCCGGCGGTCCTCGTCGTAGATGAGGGACACCTCGTCGGCGTAGCGATCGAGGATGTTCCGGCGCTTCTTTTTCATCGTCGGCGTCATCAGGTCGTTGCCCTCGGTGAACTCCTCGGGCACGACGCGGAACTGCTTGATTCGCTCGTAGGACTCGAAGTTCTCGTTGGCCGCCTCCACCTCAGCCTCGATACGCTCGTACACCCGGTCGTCGCGGCAGATGGCTTTCGGCTCGTCGGGGAGGTCGATGCCCTCCTCGTCGGCCCACTTCCGCAGACCGTCGAAGCTCGGGACGATGAGCGCCGAGACGAACTTGCGGCCGTCGCCGAGGACCATGCACTGTTCGACCACCGGCGAGGAGGCGAACGCGTCCTCGATGGGGCCGGGCGCGACGTTCTTCCCCGTCGAGAGGACGAGAATCTGCTTGGCGCGCTCGCGGAAGGCGATGTAGCCGTCGGGTCGGAGTTCGACCACGTCGCCGGTGCGGAACCAGCGCTCGCCCTCGTCGTCCTCGACGAACGCCGCCTCGGTCTCTTCGGGGTTGTTCCAGTAGCCCGCGGTGACGTTCGGCCCGCGGACGAGCAGTTCGCCGACCTCGCCGCCGGCGTCGCCGAGTTGGTCGCCGACGACGGTCGTGTCGAGTTTCGTCTCGACGTTCCGAAGCGGGTAGCCGATGGTTCCGATTTTCGGCTCCTCGGGGGGGTTGACCGAGATGACCGGCGACGTTTCGGTGAGGCCGTAGCCCTCGTAAATCGGCAGGCCCATCGCGTGGTAGAGCGCGCACAGCTCCGCCGAGAGGCTCCCGCCGCCGCTGATGAAGAAGTCGAGGTTGTCGCCGAGCGCCTCGCGCACCTGTCCGAACACGAGCCGGTCGGCGAGGCGGTGTTTCGCGGTGAGCAGGTAGCCCGGCGCGTCGGTCGTGTGGTACGCCTGCCCGACGCCGACGGCCCACTCGAAGATGCGCTTTTTCGCGGGCGACTCGCTGGCCTGCGCCCGAATCGCGTCGTAGAGCTTCTCGTACACGCGGGGGACGCTCGTCCCGGTCGTCGGCCGGACGAGCTGGAAGTCCTCGCGGAGCGTGTCGGGGCTTTCGGCGTAGGCGACGGCCGCGCCCGCCGCGAACATCATGAAGTGGCCGGCCATGCGCTCGAAGACGTGCGCGAGCGGCAGGAACGACAGCGCCACCGAGTCGGGGCCGATGACCGGCGTGTCGCCTTTGTCCGGGCGCGGGCCGAAGCGTCGATAGCTCTCGTTGACGTTCGACCGGAAGTTCCAGTGGGTGAGTTGGACGCCCTTCGGCTGGCCCGTCGTCCCCGAGGTGTAGATGAGGCTGGCGAGGTCCTCGGGCTCGCGCTCGTCCAGCCACGACTCGTAGGCCGCCTCGTCGTACACTTCCTCGCCGCGGCGGTAGAGTTCGCCGAGCGTCAGCACGTCGTCGCGGTCGTCGTGGCCCTCGTACTCGTCCACGACGACGATGAAGCGCAGGTCGAGTTCGTCCTCGACGGCGAGCACGCGCTCTAACAGCTCTTCGTTCTCGACCACGACGGCGTTCGCGCCGGGGTCGGAAAGCAAGTACTGCACCTGTCGCTCGGACGACGAGGTGTACACCGTGGTGACGACGCCGCCCGCGCCGAGGACGGCGAAGTCGGTCTGGGCCCACTCCATTCGCGTGTGCGAGAGGATACCGACCCGGTCGCCGGTCTCGATGCCGAGGTCGCGGAACCCGGCCGCGAGGCGACGGACGATGCCCCGCATCTCCTCGTAGGTCAGGTCGGCGTAGTCGCCGTCGGGGGCCGCCGGAACGACGCCCTCGGCGACCAGCGACCGGCGGTAGACGTCGCCTTTGTACCGCTGTGCGACTCGCGTGGCGTTCCGCGACGCGCTCGATTCGAACATCCGTGGGAGGGTCGTCCGCTCGATGACAGGGTCGTCGAACGCCGCCTCCGCGTCCCGCCAGTCCATGCTCTGTTAGTAATGATTCAACATTTAAAACTATGTACGTTCGGTCTGTTGAAACCCCGCGATACCGCGGGAAAACACCGATTACGAACCCGTTCGCGCCGCTTTTAGATGTCTGATGTCGGTATCAGCGCGCCGCTCGCGCCGGTAGGTCCGTCCAATCCGTCCGAGCCACCTGAATCGCCTGAATCGCCTGAATCGCCCGGACCACCCGACCCGCTCGTGTCACTCGTCGTCGCCGATGTAGTCGAGGTAACCGAGCACGCCGCGGGTGTTCAGGCGCTCTTCGTCGTGGGCTTTCCGCTCGCCCCACACCTCGGCCATCTGGGTGTGCTCGACGAAGTGGTCGATGACGGCCTCGTCGTCGCCGAGTTCCGCGCGCTTCTGTCGGATGGCCTCGACCCACTCCACGAGGACGCGCTTGTACTCGCCGGCGAGGTCGCTGTCGTAGGGCTTCGGGCCGAAGTGGCCGAAACAGACCGTCTCCGGGTCGATGTCCTCGATAGTGCGCACGTCGTCGAGCGCCTTCTGGAGGTGGAACTGCGAGGGCGGCGAGGTCTGTCGGAGCGTCCGCGACTTCGGCTCCCAGATGCCCAGTGCGTCGCCGACGAACAGCACATCGTCGCCGTCGTCGTGGAACATCACCTGATGCGGCGCGTGGCCGGGCGCGTGATGGACCGTGAGCGTCCGGTCGCCGAGGTCGATCTCGTCGCCGTCGGTGAGCCCCTCGACGCGGTCCTCGTCGATTGGGTGCGGTTCGTCGTAGAACTGCCACTGGTCTTCGACGGCCGCTTTCGTGCCCTCGATGAGCCGCGACGGGTCCACGAGGTGCGGCGCGCCGATTTCGTGGGTCATGACGGTCGCGTCGGGATAGCGCTCGGCGAGGTAGCCCGCGCCGCCCGCGTGGTCGAGGTGGACGTGCGTCGGCAGGATGTACGCGAGGTCGTCGACGCCGACCTCGTCGAGCATCCCGAAGACGTGTTCTCTGTCGGCGGCGATGCCGGTGTCGACGAGCGCCGGTTTCTCGGCGTCGACGAGGTAGACCGAGCCGTACTTCTCCACCTCGTACATGCCGCTGTCGACGTAGTAGAGGTCCGTGCTGTCCGGGACGGGTTCGACGTCGCCAATAGCCATAGTTGACGGCCGTCTCCGGGGAAGAAAAGCGTTCGGTCGCCCGACCCCTACGTTGATTACGGGCGACCGCAAAGCCGTCTCCATGTCCGAACAGGGTGGCGAACCGCTCCCGGACGTCGACATCACTGACATCTCGCCGATGGCGTGGCGACTGCTCAGAGTGGCCGCCGACTACAACCAGCGGGCCGTCGAGCGCGCCGTCGACGACCTCATGCAGGCGCACATCTCCATGCTCGAATCTGGGAGCCGTGGTCTCTCACGGTCGCGCCGCCGCGCCCTGCTCACGCTGTACACCGCGGAACTCGACGACGAACAGGTCCGAACGCTCGTCGAACACTTTTAAATCGCGTCGGGACGCGACGCTGAGGCTCGCTTCTGTCTACCGATTTCGACGGAACGACGGCTGTCGACGCCGATATACCGCCATTCACTACCGTATTGAAAATAATTAAGTAAGACTATCGTTAGAGATAGCTTGTATCAATGATACGCGGTGTTACAAAGACTGCTCGCGGACGATTCGCCGTCTTCACGCTCGCCCTCGTCGCGTCCCTCGTGCTGGCCTTCGGGCCGTCGCTTGAGGGGCTTTCGACGCGGGGTCAGTACGCATTAGCGACCATGGTGTTCGCCGGCATCCTCTGGGTGTCCGGCGCGCTTCCCCTCGCGGTGACGGCACTGTCGATACCGGTGTTGCTCACGGCCTACGGCGTCTACGGCGACATCGACCCGGCGCTCGCCGGCTTCGCCGACCACCTCATCTTCCTCTTCATCGCCGGCTTCATGCTGGCGAACGCGCTCCAGAAGTACAACATCGACCGCCGCATCGCGCTGTGGCTCATGGCCGTCATGGGGTCGTCGCCGCGGCGGCTCATCCTCGCCATCATGCTCGCTACGGCGTTCCTGTCGATGTGGGTCTCGAACACCGCGACGACGGCGATGATGACGCCCATCGCGCTCGGCGTCCTCGCGCAGGTGCTCGGTCGCGAGGAGGTCTATGAGGCCGACGCTGCTGAGGGCTCCTTCTCGAACATGCAGATAGCGACGCTCCTCGGCACCGCCTACGCCGCGAGCGTCGGCGGGGTCGGCACCCTCATCGGCACGCCGCCGAACGCGGTCGTCGCCACCCAACTCAACGCGCTTCTCGGCTACGACATCGGCTTCGCGGAGTGGCTTCTCGTCGGCCTCCCAATCGTCGCCATCACCCTCCCAATCGTCTGGTACCTCCTCACGTTCCGCTTCTTCCCGCCCGAGATCGACGACGTGGAGGGTGCCCGCGAACAGGCGCGCCAGTACCTCGCTGACGAGGGCGCGCTCTCGACCCGCGGCCGCCGCGTCGCGTACATCTTCGCCGCTACCGCCGGGCTGTGGGTGCTCGGCGGCCTCGACCTCGCGTTCGAGAACGTCCTCTCGGACCCGGTGTTCAACACCCTGTTCGGCACCGGCGAGGGCATGACGCTCCTCGGCGTCGAGGGCCATCAGGGCCTTCTGTACTACGTGATGGTCGGGATGGTCTCCATCCCGGCACTCGTCCTCGCGGACACGATGGAGTGGGACGAACTGGCCGACATCGACTGGGGGACGATTCTCCTCTTCGGCGGCGGTATCTCGCTGGCTGACGCGTTCGCCTCCACGGGCGCGACACGGTGGCTTGCCGAGGCCGTCTTCGGCTCGTTGACCGGCGCGCCTATCGTCCTCGTCGTCGGCGCTATCGTGCTTCTGGTCATCTTCCTCACGGAGATGACCTCGAACACCGCGACAGCGACCATCATCGTCCCCGTGCTCATCGGCATCGGGAGCGTCTTCGCGGCGACGCTCGGCCTCTCCGAGGTTTCCGCGGCGGTGTTCCTTGCGGTCAGCGGGGCCATCGCGGCCTCCTTCGCGTTCGCGCTCCCTGTGGCGACGCCCCCGAACGCCATCGTCTTCGGGAGCGGCCACATCAAGCAGTCCCACATGATGCGGGCCGGGACCGTCCTCAACGTCGTGATGACCGGCGTGCTGACCATCCTCATCTGGTTCCTCTTCCAGTTCGTCTGGCCGGCGTTCCTCTGGTAGTCAGTCTGTCGGCTTCCGACCGACGCGGCCGCTCTCCCCGCGGATTCGTGGCGTTCCTCCGACGCTGATCTGTTGCGTTCGCCCGCCGCGTTCTCGTCCCCGTCCCTCGGCGATGCGATACGATTTTCCCGCCCGCCCGGAAACCACAGCCCAATGATTGACAGGCAACTGCTCCGCGACGAACCGGAGCGAGTTCGCGACGCGCTCGCCGCCCGCAACATGGAGGGCGTGGACATCGACCGCGTCCTCGACGTGTACGACGAGTGGCGCTCGCTGAAGGCCGAGGGCGACGACCTCCGCCACGAGCGCAACGAGGTCAGCCAGAAAATCGGCCAGCTGAAGCAAGAAGGGAAAGACGAGGAAGCGCAGGAGGCCATCGACCGCTCGGGCGAACTCAAGACGGAGCTACAGGAGCTCGAAGCCCGCGCCGACGAACTCGAAGCGGAACTCGACGACGCGCTCATGGAACTGCCGAACCTCCCCCACGAGTCGGTTCCCGTCGGGGCCGACGAGGCCGACAACGAGGAGGTCCGCCGCGTCGGCTTCGACGACCTCCGCGAGCTTCCCGACGAGGTGACGCCCCACTACGACCTCGGCGAGGAACTCGACATCATCGACGAGGGTCGCGCGGCCAAGACCACCGGCTCGGGCTTCTACTTCCTGAAAGGCGAGGGCGCGATGCTCGAACACGCGCTCGTCCAGTTCATGCTCGACGTGCACCGCGAACAGGAGTACGTCGACCTCTTCCCGCCGATTCCGGTCAAGACCACCTCGATGGAGGGCACCGGTCAGCTTCCGAAGTTCGCCGAGGACGCCTACCGCATCGGCGGCTCGGAGACCGAGAACTACGAGGACGACGACCTGTGGCTCTGTCCCACCGCGGAGGTCCCGGTCACGAACATGTACCGCGACGAGATTCTCCTGAAGGACGACCTCCCGCTGAAGCACCAGGCGTACACGCCGAACTTCCGCCGCGAGGCGGGCGAACACGGCACCGAGACCCGCGGTATCGTCCGCGTCCACCAGTTCAACAAGGTCGAACTCGTCAACTTCGTCGAGCCCGAGGAGTCGTACGACCGGCTCGAAGCCCTCGTCGACGAGGCCGCCGAAGTGCTCGACCGCCTCGGCCTGCCGTACCGCGTCCTCTCGCTTTGCACCGGCGACCTCACCTTCGCGTCGGCGAAGACCTACGACCTCGAAGTGTGGGCCCCCGGCACGGAGTCGGACGACGCCCCAGAACAGGGCGGCCGCTGGCTCGAGGTCTCGTCGGCCTCGAACTTCGAGGACTTCCAGGCGCGCCGCGCCGGCCTCCGCTACCGCCCCGAGCGCCACGAGTCGGCGGAGTACCTCCACACGCTCAACGCGTCGGGCACGGCCGTCGGCCGCGTCATGGTCGCGCTGCTCGAATACTACCAAAACGAGGACGGCACGGTCGACGTGCCCGAACCGCTCCGGCCCTACATGGGCGGCCGCGAAGTCATCGAGGGCCACGAGCCCGTCGGCGAGGCCGCCGTCGGTGCCGGGAAGAAAGACTGAGCGACTGACGCGCGCCTCACGGCCTTCTGTCCTCTCCTCTCCTCTCCTCTCCTCTCCGCCCCTTTCTGTTCTCTCTTCCTCCCGCGACGCACGCCGTCAGTTCGCCGTCGACGACTTGACGAACGTCTTCAGCTCCGAGAGCTTCCCGTCGTGGGCACGGAACCGGTCGAGAAAGACGAACAGTTCGTCGCCGTCGCGGTCTTCGAGGTGGCCGCGGACGACGATTTCGTCGTCGGACTTCGACTGGATGTAGCGCTCGATGACGTGTCGCGTGTCCTTTTGCGGCCTGTCGTCCCGCATGAACGAGACGAACTCCTCACGCCCCGAGAGCGTCATGTCGCCGCGGTGCTGGACGAACCCCGGTTGGAGGATGTTCCGAAGCATGTCGTATCCGTGGTGGTCGAGCGCCGTGTAGTACTGCCGGGCCAGATACGTCGCGTCGGGATGCACGCCCTCTCTTCGTCGGCCGACCGGAAGTATCCGACGCCGGCCCTGCCGTCGGACTCCTCGCGCGCGCCGCCGCGTTCGGGACGCTTTTCTCGGCTAGTCGCGTACCGCGGCTGTGGACCTGCACGTTCGATACGAGGGCGACGACGACCCGAAGAAGTGCACGGCGAAGAAGCTCGAACGCTTCGACATGGCCGCCCTCCACGGCTCCGACCGAGAGACTCCCTACGGCGTCGTGCTCAATCCCCACGCCGACAGGGCGCTGTCGCCCGCCGACGCGGACACCGGCGCGCTCGTCGCGCTCGACTGCTCGTGGGAATCGGCCGGCGAGGCCATGTTCTCGCTCCCCGGCGAGCACCGCGCGCTCCCCTATCTCGTCGCCGCCAACCCCGTGAACTTCGGCCGCCCGATGCAGCTGACGACGGTCGAGGCGATAGCGGCCGCCCTCGTCATCTTCGGCGAGAAGAAGCGGGCCGAAGACATCCTCTCGAAGTTCAACTGGGGCCACACGTTCCTCGAACTCAACGAGGAGCCGCTACGCCGGTACTCGGAGTGTGCGGACTCGACCGAAGTCGTGGAGATTCAGCGGGAGTACCTCGAACGCGGCGAGTAACACTCGACCGCGGAGCGGCGAACCGCGTCGAGTACGCCTTCAGAGTCGACTCGACGTCCAGTTGAGCGCGACGGTCGTCCCGGTGTCGACGCGCTCGGTCGGCGTCACCTGAATCACTCGCGCCCACGTCCCGCCGCTCGGCGCGGTGTAGTTCATCCCGCCGCAGTAACAGTCGACTTCGAGCGCGGGGTCCTCCTCGTCGTGGCCGTCGTACGGATAGCCGGTTCGAGACCACGCGCTCCAGTCGATGGTCTCGCCGTCGTGGCGCGCGACGAGCGTGACTTTCAGCGGTTCTCCGACGGTCGTCGTCCCGTAGTGGATGTCCTCGCGGTCGGTACCGACGGTATCGAGCGTCTGCGGCGACTCGGGGAGCAAGTCGACCTGCGAGAGGTCTTGGGTGTCGTACGTCTTCGTCGCCTGCACCTCGGCGTCGTCCGGCGCGCGGTACACCTCGGTCGTAAACGGGAGCGACGAGTCTTCGAGTCGAAAGCCGAGCAGCACCTCGTCCGAGGGGACCGACGTCGCTTCGACCAGCGTCGGGTGTATCTCCTCGGGGTTCTCGACGAAATCGGCGGCTTCGAGCCCGCTTTCGGTTGTTTCTTCCGCCTGTTCGGTCGTCTCGTTCGCGGTCGTCTCGTTCGCGGTCGTCGTGGTCTGCGTCTCGGTCGCGGTCTGCGTCTGCGCGTCGGTCGTTTGCGTCGTCGAGTCAGAGTCCCCGGACGAGCTACATCCAGCGAGACCGGTGAGACCGGCGACGGCGACGCAGCAAATCGATTGGAGGGTTCTTCGACGGGTGTGCGTTGGCTCCTTACCCATGGCCGTCGGGTGTGGTCCCGCTCCCTTAGAGACCCGCGACCGTTTACGTGAGATAACGGACTTAGCACCATGCTAAACCCCGTTTTTTGGGACTATCGCGTTCGGGGAGAGTCCGAGTCGCGGCCGCGTTCGTCTGACTATCCTTTCACCCACGCGCCGACGGCCCCGGCGATGGCGCTGTCGATTGCGAAGATGAGTGTCAGCACGACGCCCGCGACGAGGACGCCGACGCCGCCGAGGAGTCCGCCCAGCGGCCCGCCGGCGAGTCCGAGGAGGCTCCCGAGCAGGGCCGCGAGGAGCGTCACGACGATACCCGAGATGGAGCCCGCGACGAGGCCGTTCCACGCGCCGTTGCCGAGCGTGCCGCCCGCGAGGTAGCCCGCCGCGAACCCCCCGAGCAGGCCCGCCCCGATTTGGCCGATGAGCGGGAGCGCGAGCCCGCCGATGCCGACGACGACGATGACGACGAAACCGACGGCGACAGCTTTCCAGTCAGTCATGGGTCGACGTAGACCTCGGGCGGGCAAGAACTTCGTGGCGGTCGCGGGGGGTGTTCGGCCGCTCGCTCACGTCCGCGTCCGCGCGTCGGTCGCCCGCGACCCCCTCGCTTCCGGTCGAACCGTGCGTGAGACCTGCACGGCGAATCCACCGCTCGAAGCGCCGAGCCCCAAACGGACGCGCTTTTACGGCTCGGCCATGTAGCGGACTGCAATGATTTTCGAGTCTCTCCCGACCACGCCCCGGTCGGACGAACTCATCGACAAGGCCTTCTCGCGGGCCGCGCGCACGGGGCGAGCGAAGCAGAACAAGTTGGAGGCTCAGCAGTCGATGCTCCAGACGGCGTCGAACATCCTTTCCGACAACCTCGAAAACGTCGTCGTCGAGTGGCCCGACTTCGGGACGGTCGACCCCTTCTACTACGAGCTCGCCGACGCCATCGTCGACGTGGACGAGGTCCGAAAGAGCCTCTCGGAAGTGATGTGGGCCTCCCGGCAGGTCGACAACATCGCCCGCGAGTACCAGCCGAAACTCCGCAAGACCGACGCCGACCTCGCGCGCAAGCACCGAAAACAGGCGTTCGCCCGCATGGCGAGCGTCGTCGAAGAGGTCGAAGACGACCTGCTCCGCATCGGCGAGGCGCGCGACGCCCTGAAGGACCTCCCCGACATCCGCCCGGACGAACCGGCAATCGTCGTCGCCGGCTACCCGAACGTCGGAAAGTCCTCGTTCGTCAACGACGTGACCCGCGCGTCGAACGAAATCGCCCGCTACCCCTTCACCACGAAGGGCGTCCAAATCGGGCACTTCGACCGCGACCGAATCCGCTACCAGATTATCGACACGCCGGGGCTGCTCGACCGGCCCGAAGACGAGCGAAACGACATCGAGCGACAGGCCGTGAGCGCCCTCGAACACCTCGCGGACGCCGTCATCTTCGTCGCCGACGCCAGCGGGGCGTGCGGCTACCCCATCGAGTCGCAGCTCGAACTCCGCGACGCCGTGAAGGCGCGCTTCGAGGAGCGCGACATCCCCGTCCTCACCGTCTGTAACAAGAGCGACCGCTCGACCGACATGGACGCGGACCTCTACATGAGCGTCGAGACGGGCGAGAACGTCGAGGCCGTCCTCGACGCCGCGGTCGAGGCCATCGGGTTCGAACCCGACATCCCGCCGTCGCGCAACGAGTAAGCGACTCGGGACTTTTCCGGTGCTGTCGTTCTGTCTTGCCGCAACGCCTCGACGAGAGCTGTGGCTACGGGGTAGCTGTCGGAGAAATGGGGGTGCAGGTTAGTCGAAACCGGGAGTTCGGTCTCGGTCCGCGGGGCGCGGTCGCTTACTCGGCTTCGTAGACCATCTGGACGGTCGCCGAGACGGTCACGGGGCCGGGCGAGAGCTCGGTCGAGCCGGACGAGGCGCGGGCGGCGTCCTCGGCGTAGGCGACCGGGTACGGCCCGGGCGAGGCGCTGCCGCCGACGGTGGCGGTGTGGACGCCCGTGACGGTCAGGTCGGCGGCGCTGGCGACCGCGTCGGCGTCGGCCTTCGCGGAGTCGACGGCGCGGGTCAGGGCTTCTTCGCGGAGTTCGGCGCGCTTCTCGTCGGTCAGCGTGAAGGCGACGCCGCGGATTTCGCTGGCACCGGCACCGACCGCGAGGTCGATGACCTCGCCGGCGCGGTCGGGGGCGACCTCGACGCGGAGGGTGTGGGTGGCGCGGTAGCCGAGGAGGTCGCGCTCCTGGCCGCTGTAGTCGTACTCGGGGTAGATGTTGAAGCCGGTCGTCTGGATGGCGTCCTCGGCGACACCGGCGTCGGTGAGGGCGGCGCGGACGGCGGCCACGTCGTCGGCGACGGTGCCGCGGGCTTCGTCGGCCGAGTCGGCGGTGGTCGTCACGGCGATGGAGACCACGGCGAGGTCGGCGTCGGCGGTCACTTCGCCGGTGCCGGTCGTGGAGATAGTCGTCGCGTTCGTCGCGTCTACGCCGCCGTCGGTCGTCGCCTGCAGGGGTGCCGAGAGGCAGCCAGCGAGGAGGACGAGGCCGACGAGGAATATCGGAGCAATCGTGCGTCGTTGCATACCCACCGTACGTCGGTTCAGCTATTCAAGCCGCGCTAGAGACAAAGAGCGACTGTAGCCTTCGAAACGGGGGACGGGACGCCGGTCGCCCTACTCCACGACGGCGACGTAGCGCACTTCGACGTCGATTTCGCCGGTGGCCCACGGCGACAGCGGCTCGGGGGCGACGGCGTTCACCCGCCTCGTGAGTTCGCGTTCGACCATCGGCGGGTCGGAGGCCGGGTCGTAGCCGACGGTCACGACGACGCCGTCGGGCTCCTGTAGCGGCCCGCTGTCGTACTGCAGTTCCATCGACAGTAGTCGGGCGTCGGTTCCCGAGAGTGCGTCCTCGATGGCGTCGCGCGCGTCGCCTTGGAAGTCGGCGTTCCGGTAGGTCGTGTAGGTGACCGCGCCGAGGAACGACGAGAGGACGAGCAGTCCGACCCCGATGACGGCGATGCGGAACAGGGCGGCTCGCCGGGCCTCGTCGCGGCGAATCCAGCGCTCCGGCCGGTAGCCCTGCTGCCAGAGGACGCCGATGGCGACGAAGTTGACGGAGAGGATGTTGACGAGGACGAGGATGGCCGAGCCGACGACGGCCTCGGGCGCGCCCCACGCGATGCCGATGCCGACGACGGCGGTCGGCGGGACCAACGCGGCGGCTATCATGACGCCGACGAGCGCGGTCGAGACGCCGGAGGAGAGCGAAATCGCGCCGGCGGCTCCCGCGCCGAGCGCGATGACGAGCGACAGCACGTCGGGCGCGAGGCGCTCGTCCACCTCGGGAATCGACAGGACCTCCGCGGACGACAGCGGGACCGCCCCGGTCTGTTTGAGCAGGAAGGCGAAGACGGCGGCCGCGCCGACCGCGAGGACGCCGCCGAGCGCCTGCAGGCGAACCCCGCGGCCGAACATCTCGTCATCGTCGACGACGGTGCCGACGCTCGCGGACATCGCGGGGCCGACGAGCGGGGCGATGACCATCGAGCCGACGACCACGGCCGGCGAGTCGAGAAGCAGGCCCGCGGTGGCGACGAGCGCCGAGATGACCGTCATGAGCACGTAGGTCGAAACCGACGGCGCGAGGTCCGCGGCCTTCGAGGCCAGTTCCTCGCGGGCGATGCGGTCGCCGTTCTCGTCGTCTTCCTCGTACTGCTCGCGCAGTTGGTCGAACCGCTTCGACGCGACCGTCTCGGCGGCGACGACGACGGTGTAGGCGTCGCGCTCGACGCCCGCCTCGCGGAGTCGCGCCAACACCGGCTCGACGGCCTCCTTGGGGACCGGGAAGGTGACGACGGCGACGAAGCCGCGCCCGGACGTCTCCTCGGAGACGGCGTAGTCCACGCCCTCCTCGTCGAGCGTCCGCAGGACGGCCTCGCGCTTGCCGGTCGGCACCAACACCTGTACGAGTCGCACGGCCTCACGTCGGCCCGGGCGGTGAAATAAGCAGGGGCTCGGTTACTCGGCTGATTCGTCGCGCAACCGCCGGAGGACGGGCATCTCGTCGAGGCGCTCGTCGGGGAGCGCGTCCCAGTCGATGCCCGTGGGCCTCGGATGCGAGGTCTCGGTTCGGACCAACCGTTCGGGAGTGACGACGAGGTCCATGGGCACGTCGTGGGCGTCCGGCTCCGGCAGGTCGTCGCGGACCTGTCGCTCGTGGACCGTCGTCGCCACGGACGTCTCGTCGGTGACGGCCCCGAGACCCCGCAACACCGCGTATTCGAGGTCGCTGAACCCCTCGCCCTTCCCGATGCGAGCGCCCGCCTCGGAGACGGCGACCGACCCCGAGACGACGAGGTCGACGGGCGGCAGGGCGTCGGGGCCGACCGTGTCGGCGTAGGTCTCGACGTGGGAGACGGTCGGCGCGCTGTCGAGGTGTTCGTCGTCGATGCGCGCGGGGTCGAGTTCGTAGAAGCACTCCTCGTCGCGGAGTCGCGGGACGGCCATGTAGACGGTCTTGCCCTCGCGGAGCGCCCGTCGCCTGACGGGGAGTTGCGGGGCGTCCGGGTTGGCCTTCACGGCGTCGGCGTCGGCCCACTCGGGCGTCGCCGCGAGTCGCTCGGCGGCCGCGCTCGCGTCGGCGAAGTTCGGGATGCGGCCGTGCGGCGGGAAGGGAAACCGGGCCGCGCCCGACGATTCGAGGTCGTCCCACACCGTCGTTCGGAGCGTCGCTTTGTCCATCGCGTCGCCGTCGCGTACTCGCGGCGGACCAATAGCTCCCCCGTTCGTGTCGCGGGCGAACGGCGTCTCGGCGCGAGCAGTCGCCTACGAGAGGTCCGCCGCCGACTGCGACAACAGCACCTTCCGCAGGACGGTGTCGGCCCCGCGGCGGACGCGCTCGGAGGCGGCCTGCGGGCTGATTCCGAGTCGCTCGGCGACCTCGCTGAGCGTGGTCTGACGGGGGACCTCGAAGTAGCCCTCCGAGACAGCGGTGACGAGCGCCTCCTGTTGTTCGTCGGTTATGTCGAAGTTGTAGACGCCCGGTTCGCCCTCCGCGAGGGTGTAGATGCGCTCGACGTGGAATTCGAGGTTCTCCTCCTGACAGCGGTTGTGGAACTCGGTCAGCCCGGTGTGGTCGTTGAACCGGAGGCGGAACGTCCACGGGTCGTTGCCGTGGGCTTCGAGAATCGTCGCCTCGCTGTCGGTGAGAATCCGGGTCAGACTCGACGTGGTCCCACCCCAGCTGACTCTGTACAACACGCGGTTTTCGACACGGGCGACCGCGGTCAGCTCGTCGACGATACTGTTGTCTCGGACGGCGCGTTCGAACGCCTCGAAGTCGGTGCCGCGCGCCCAGAAGAACGGCATGACCTCACCGCCGGTCGGGACGACGCGCTCTAGCTCGATGTGGACACCGTTCGACACGGCGGTGACCCTCCCGAGGTCGAAGCTCTCCGAATCGATCGTCAACTCGACGATTACGGCCATTACTGGCTGCCATTTCGCCGCCGCCGTATTGAACTCTCTTGTCGAAATACTGTCAGAAATCGAGTGCTGGGTTGTTCAGGGAGCCGGTATTTACGCTATTCAGCTCGTATTCCGGGCGAAATACCTCATTCGTGACCAGATTCGGTTCATAACATGTAACAGAGGTTTCCGATTGGCTACTTCAATGACCGGACTGTGAAAGCAGAAAGAGAATGCTGACTTGCTAGCTATGCTCTCTCGGGGACGTAGTTGTGAACGCACACAGACATCGACAACCGTACGCCGTCAAACCGCGCCGTGGTGGCGCAGAGGCGTACGGACGTGTGATTGACGGGCCGCGCTCTCGACGGTACCGGTATCGGGTGGTGTCCACCGGGTGCCCGGAGCGGGGTCTTCCGGCGACTCGCGGGAGACGCTTTGCCTCGGCGTCTCGCGCCCGTCGCGCGACGCCTGTTCGGATCCAACGGGGGTTGTGCCGATGGTAGCCGCGGCGTCCCCCCGCCTCGACGAGGCGTTCGACGCCCTCGGAAACGTCCATCGGCGACGGTTGCTGATGGGTCTTCGCCGACGGCGGCACGCGCGTCTCGAAGCGGCAACGCGGGACGCGGCCGTTGGTGGCGGCCGCAACCGCGACCGACTGGAGGTGGAGCTGTTCCACGTTCATCTCCCGAAACTCGCCGACGCCGGCTTCGTCGAGTGGAACCGTCATCTCGGTTCCGTCGCGCGCGGCCCTCGATTCGACGAAATCGAGCCGCTGTTGCGATTTCTCGACGAGAACGCGGGCGAGTTATCGGCGGGCGGTTGTGACTGACGCGGCCGCCTCATTCACGCGTCGTCGGCGAGTCGTCGTGGGGGCGACTCGCCCGGAGACGTGATTTTTTCGGCGTCGACGCCCCGGAGCGCGGCGTCCGTACCGTCCTCCTTATCCGTCGCGGCGGCGAACCGCCGGTATGTTCGAAGACCGACCGAACCGCGACGAAATCGTCCTCGTCGGGCGGTCGAACGTGGGGAAGTCGACCCTGATGCGAGAGCTGACGGGTCACAGCAAGTTCACGACGGGTAAGAAGCCCGGCGTCACCCGCAAACCCAACCACTTCGACTGGAACGCGGAGAAATTCATGTTCACCGACCTCCCCGGGTTCGGCTTCATGTCCGGCGTCGACCGCGACACCCGCGAGGCAATCAAGACCGACGTCGTCCAGTACATCGAGGAGAACGCCGACGACATCCTCGCGGCGGTCCTCGTCGTCGACGGGAAGAGCGTCATCGACATCATCGACCGCCACACCACCGAAGACTCCATCCCGCACGACGTGGAGATGTTCTTCTTCCTCGACGAACTCGACATCCCGACCGTGGTCGCGGTCAACAAGATGGACAAGGTCGACGACCGCGACGAGCGCCTGAACGACCTCTGCGACCGCCTCGGCCTCTTCCCGCCGTGGAAGCAGTGGCGGAACGTCATCGCGCCCATCACGGCCAAGCGCGGCGACATCTCGCACCTCGAAGACGCCCTGCGGTCGCACCTCCACGAGCAGGGCCGCGACGACCTGTTCAAGTTCCTCTGAGCGGCTCGCCCTCGCTTCGAACCCCTCGGCTCGACCCCGGCGAACTCACACCACGCGGTTCGTGAGCGGGTCGCCGGCGGCCATCTTCTCGACGTTCTCCCGCACGAGCGCCGCGATGTCCTCGTGGTACTTCCCCGTCGCGGCGCTCACGTGCGGCGTGACGAGCACCTCGTCGAAGTTCCACAGCGGCGACTCCGCGGGCAGCGGCTCCTCGGCGAACACGTCGAGCGCCGCACCCGCGACGTCGCCGGCGTCGAGCGCCGCCACGAGGTCGTCCTCGTCGACGACGGGCCCGCGCGCGACGTTCACGAGGTAGGCGTCCTCGCGCATCGCCTCGAACGCCGGCGCGTCGACCATGCCCGCCGTCTCCTCCGTCAACGGCATCGCCAGCACCACGAACCGCGCGTCGGCGATAGCCTCGTGGAATCGGTCGGGCGTGAACACGGTCGAGACGTTCTCGACCGGGTCGCCGGAGCGCCGGACGCCGACGACCTCCATGCCGAGGACGGCCGCGCGGTCGGCGACGCCGCGCCCGAGAGTTCCCAGACCGACGACGCAGACGCGCTCGCCGTCGAGGGTGAACGGCTCTTTGTAGCGGGGCAGGTCCCACTCGCGGTCGCGCTGGGCGTCGCGGTAGGCGTGGAGGCGGCGGGCGAGCGTCAGCATGTAGGCGACGACCGTCTCGCCGACCGTCGTCCCGTGGACGCCGGTGCTGTTCGTGAGCGCCGTCCCGGCCGCCTCGTAGGCGTCCACGGGGAACTCGTCGTAGCCGGCGCGGACGCAGTGGACCCAGTCGGCCTCGACGAACGCGTCTCTGTGGCCGAACGAGACGACCGCGTCGCCCGGGCCGAACGCCTCGCCCTCGTCGACGAGTTCGACCGGAGCGTCGGAGTTCGAAAGCGCCTCCACGAACAGGCCCGGCGGCATCACGCGACCGACCGACTCGTCGACCGCGATGCGTTCGATGTGCATGACTGAGGGGTCACCGCGGCCCACGAAGGAAGTTGCGCCTTCGGCGTCGGTCTCCGGTTTCCGGTGTCCGACGAGAGCCCGTTCGGCCCCAGCGGGTGGCCCGCCGCGAGAAGCGCGTACGCGACGCTCCGGGGCGAATTAGTTCGGAGCGACCGAGCGCCGGGTCGTCAGTAGTTGGTGGCTCGGATGAAATCTATCATCACAAGGGGCTGAGTGGGGGTAACCTTCGTCATCGCCACCGAGTCGGAGTCCGGGGCGGACGGTCAAGAATCCACCCTTTTCGGCCCACTGGGTTGCGATGGGACGGTGACAACGGTGCCGGTGGTCTCCAGATGGGTTAGCGCCTCCACCTCAGTCGTCCCACGCCGCCAGCGCGGCGTGTTCGGCCGCCACCGCACCGATTCCGTCCGCGTCCAGCACGCCGGATTCGGTGACGACGCCCGAGACCAGGTCCGCGGGGACGACCTCGAAAAGCGGATTCTCGGTTCCTATCGCGGCCTTTCCGTCGTACAGCGCGCCCGCGCTCTCGCCGACGAAGCGGTCGTCGCCGCGAACCTTGTCGCGGGCGCAGACGGCCAAGACGGGGACGTCGGCGCGGGCGGCCGCGAGCGCCACGGGGAGGCTTCCGGCCTTGTTGACGACGCCGCCGGACGCGAGCACCGAGTCGGCCCCGAGGAGGACGGCGTCTACTCCCCCGCCCGCGACGAGTCCGGGGAGCGCCGCGTCGGTCGTCAGCGTCACGCTGAGCCCGCGACGGGCGAGTCGCTCCGCGACGCCGACGCCCTCGCCGCCCGGTCGGGACTCGGAGACGAGGACACTCGCCTCGGCGGCTTCGAGCGCCGCGAGGACCGTCCCCGACCGCGAGAGCGTGGCGATTCGGTCGAACCCGCGCTCTCGGACGAGTTCGGCGGCGCGGGCGGCCGCCGAGTCGTCCGCCTTTGCCGCGGTGTCGATGGCCCCCTCGGCCCGTCGGCGGACCGATTCGGGGTCAGTCTCCGAGTCGGCCATGACGCGGTTGACGCGGTTCTCGACGGCGGCCATGCTCGGGCGGGCGTCGCGAAGTCGCCGGGCGACCGACGCGACCGCGTCCCGCGAGTCAGCCTCGGCGGCGGCGTCGCGCAGGACTTCGAGCGCCCGGAGCGAAATCCACGCCGACCCGTGGGTCTCGTCGTCGGCGACAGTCTCGACCGCGGGTGCGACCCGGCGGTAGGCCGTCCACAGTCCGGGGACCGTCTCGCGGTCCCGAATCGCGGTCGGGTGGACCCACTCGACCGCGGCGAGTTCCTCGCTCGGGTCGGCGTTGCGGCTCCGCGCGTCGAACAGGAACGGGTGGACGGTCCACTCGCGGCCCTCGTCGGCGACGGAGACGGGCGCTCCCGCGCGGACGAGGTCGGCGTCGGCCTCGCGGACGCCGAGTTCCTCGTCGAGTTCGCGTCGGGCGTCGCGCTCGGCGTCGTCGGGGTCACCCTCGACGTAGCCCGAGACGCCGGCCCAGCGGCCCTGGTACGTTCCGACCGCCTCGCTCCGGCGGGCGAGGAGGACGCGGCCGCCGTTTCGGAGGAAGACGGTGACGACGTGTGGCATATCCAGACTTACGTTCGCGACTGACAAAACGACTATTCTGGCAGGTCGCGTGGTGTCGGTATGCGACTCGCTATCCTGAGCGACACGCACGTTCCGGGGCGAGCCGACGGACTTCCGGGCTGGGTCGAAGACCGGGTCCGCACGGCCGACCTCGTGATTCACGCGGGCGACTTCGACTCGCCGGACACCCTCGGCCGCCTCCGCGACCTCTCGGCGCGGTTCGTCGGCGTCCGCGGGAACATCGACCCGCCGGCCATCGACCTCCCGTTCGTCGAGGTCGCGGAGGTCGACGGACTCACGTTCGTCGTCACCCACGGCACGGGCACGAGAACGGGCTACGAGTCCCGCGTCGCCGACGTGGTCAGGGACGCCGCGGGCGACGGCGCGGTCGGCGTCGCGGGCCACATCCACGAGGTAGTCGACGAAGTGGTCGACGGCATCCGCGTCCTCAACCCCGGCACGGCGACGGCGGCCAACCCCGGCGACGACGCCACGATGATGGTCGGCTCGGTCGTCGACGGCTCGCTGTCGGTCGAGGTCGTCCGCGACGACTGAACCCGGCGCAGTCGGCGTGTCGTCGCGTCCCCGAACCGCTTTCCGGTCGACCGCCTGCGATACCGGCCCGGTTCGCCAGCATCCCGTCGTTTTTCACCGCCCTCGCCTTCCGACTCGGTATGGAGCTGTTTCCCGTCCCCGACGTGCCCGAGGTCCGCGAGGGCGACGACCTCGCCGCCCTCGTCTCGGAGCGCGTCGACCTCCGGCCCGACGACGTGGTCTGTGTCGCCTCCACGGTCGTCTCGAAGGCCGAAGGGCGGTTCGCCGACCTCGACGACTTCCCGGCCGGCCCGCGGGCGAGAGAACTCGCCGCCCGCCTCGCCGAACTGACCGGCGACGAGAAGGACCCGCGGTTCGCGCAGGCGGTCCTCGAAGAGAGCGTCGACCTCGTCATGTCGGAGCCGTTTCTCCTGACCGAGACGCGGTTCGGCCACGTCGGCGTCAACGCCGGTATTGACCGCTCGAACGTCCCCGACCACGACCTGCTGTTGCTCCCGAAGCGACCGACCGAGTCGGCCGAGCGCATCCGCGCCGGCGTCGACGCCGATCGGGTAATCGTCACGGACACCTGCGGCCGGCCGTTCCGACACGGTCAGCGCGGCGTCGCCATCGGCTGGGCGGGGCTGAGCGCCTCGCGCGACTGGCGCGGCGAGGCCGACCGCGACGGCCGCGAACTCGGCGTTACCGTCGAGAGCGTCGTGGACGAACTCGCCGCGGCCGCGAACCTCGTGCAGGGCGAGGGCGACGGCGGCACGCCCGTCGTCGTCG
Source organism: Haloferax prahovense (assembly GCF_000723845.1). Classification (NCBI taxonomy): domain Archaea; kingdom Methanobacteriati; phylum Methanobacteriota; class Halobacteria; order Halobacteriales; family Haloferacaceae; genus Haloferax; species Haloferax prahovense. Next base: position 188,478 of record NZ_LK053000.1, read on the forward strand.
TCCGCGGCTTCGAGTGGGGCGACCACGGCGAGAGCGACGCCCACTTCCGCGACATCGACGGCGACTTCGTGCGACAGGCGCTCCGCGAGTGGCGCTACGACCCCTGACGACTCGACCCCCTAACATCTCACGCTCACACCATGCTCGGACTCGAACTCACCCCGGAACATCCCGTCGACGACCTCGTCGAACTGGGCACGCAGGCGGAACGCGAGGGCTACGACTCCCTGTTCGTCTCGTGTCACTACAACAACCGCGACCCCTTCGCGGTCCTCGCGCGGCTCGCGGCCGAGACCGACGACATCCGCCTCGGCCCCGGCGTCGCCAACCCCTACGAGCTACACCCCGTAACGCTCGCCGGCAAGGTGGCGACCGTCGCCGAGGCATCCGGCGGCCGCGGCCTCCTCGGCATCGGCCCCGGCGACCCCTCGACGCTCCGCAACCTCGGCCTCGAAGACGAGCGCGGCCTCCGCTCCGTGCTGGAGGCGTTCAAGGTCGCACAGCGGCTCTGGGACGGCGAGCGCGTCACCCACGACGGCACGTTCGAGGCGACCGACGCCGGCCTCAACTTCGAGGTGCCCGGCGAGGTGCCGGTGTACGTCGGCGGCGAGGGCCCGCACATGTGTCGCATGGCCGGCAAGCACGCCGACGGCCTGCTGTTCAACGGCTCGCACCCCGACGACCTCGCGTGGGCCAGAGAACAGGTCGATATCGGCGTCGAGGACCGCCCCGACTCGCGCGGCGAGTTCTCCCTCGCCGCCTACGCCAGCGTCTCCGTCTCGGAGGACGAGGCGGCGGCCCGCGAGGCCGCGCGCCCGCCGGTCGCCTTTATCACTGCGGGGGCGGCCCCGCCGGTCCTCGACAGACACGGCATCGACGCCGACCTCGCGGGTGACATCGGCGAAAAGATTTCCGCCGGCGCGTTCTCCGAGGCGTTCGGCCTCGTCACGCCGGCGATGATAGACGCCTTCTCGATGGCCGGCACGCCGGACGACGTGGCCGACCGGATGGACGCGGTGCTCGAACACGCCGAGGGCGTCGTGGTCGGGTCGCCGGTCGGCCCCGACCTCGAAGAAGCGATTACTCTCGCTGCGGCGGCCTACCGGTCGACGAGCCGACGCCGATAATGCCGAGTTCCGCGCCGATTGCGCCGAGGGCGAGGTAGGCGAACATGCCGACAGCGAAGAGGATGAAGACGTTGCCGAAGAGGAAACTCACCGTCGAAAGCGGGTCGCTCAGCGCCACGTCGGCGAAGGTCACCACCAGTTCGAGGACGCTCGTGAGGAGCGCGATGACGAAGTCCGTGAGTGTTGCCATGCGCGACTCTCGGGATTCGGGGGTATTGATTGTGTGGGTTTCGCACGGCGCTCGCTCGGTCCGGCGAGCCTCTCGCCACCCCGCGGTTCGTGGCGGCCGTCTGCGGCGTGGCTCGGTCGGCACCGATAAGGACCGCGCCCACGGACGCTGAGTCATGCCGAACCGCTCGCTCGACGACTTCGCCGGCGGCGACGACGAAGCGGCCGACGAACCGACGGTCGACGACGACGCTGACGGTTCCGACGTCGCCGACGCCCCCGACGGCCGCGACGTGAGCACCCTCGCCACCTACCGGTGGACGCCCGAAGCCACGGCGTGCCCGCAGTGCGGCGAGTCGGTGCGAAAGCGGTGGCTCGACGGCGACGAGTACGTCTGTCTGGACTGCAAGGACTGGTAGCGGCCGGGCGCAACGAGCCGGTAACTATGCCGTAACCTTCTCTGCACCGGCTACTGCGCCACTTCGCACGACAGCGTCCGGGTGGCTCGGCAACGTTGTGCCCGCCGAGCGCTATCCGAGCCGACCGCTTCGCCGGCCGAACCCGCGGACGAACGTCTCCTCGTCGATGGCGAGCACCGTGGGTCGGCCGTGCGGACAGGTGTAGGGCGTCTCGCACGACCCGAGTCGCTCGACCAGTCGCGCGGCCTCGTCGTCTGTGAGGTCGTCGCCAGCTTTTATCGACGGATGGCACGCGAGGTCTTTGAGGAGTTCGTCCCGCGGGTCGGCGTCGTCGCCGGTGGCAATGTCGGCGACCACGTCCGCGAGCGCGTCGGGTGCGAACGGCCGGCCGAGCGGCGCGGGCACGGCCTCGACGCGGTAGGTGCCGCTCCCGCTCCCACCGCCGAACTCGGCGACGCGGAAGCCCAGTTTCTCCACGAGGTCGCGGTTCGCGTCGAGGAGCGCCGCGTCGGTCGGCGACAGCGAGACGGTCGCCGGCGGGTCGACGGGGACGGCGTCGATACCCGCCGACTCGACCGCCTCGCGGAGTCGCTCGTAGTTGATGCGCTCGTGGGCCGCGTGCTGGTCGACGACGAGGAGTTCGTCGCCGGCCTCACAGAGCAGGTACAGGCCGCGGAAGCGCCCGATGACGCGGCGGTCGTCGAACACCGACGCGGCCTCGACGGGCGCGAGCGAGCTATCGAGGTCCATCGCCACCTCGCCGCTCCGCCGGAGGTCGGCCGTCGAGAGCGCGTCGCGGACGCTCGCTTCGACCGCCTCGGCGACCGCGTCGGCGTCTCTGAACCCCACCTCGTCCTTCGCGGGGTGGACGTTGTGGTCGACCCATCCGGGCGGTAGACGGAGTCGGACGACGCCGACCGGTTCGCGCCCGTCGGGCAGGAGCGTCCCGTAGCCGTCGGCGACCGCCCGGCGGAGTCGCGGTTCGGCGAGGGCGCGGCCGTTGACCGAGACGTGGACGTGGTCGCGTCGGGAGCGCGTCACCTCCGGGTGACAGAGCGCGCCGTCGACTTCGACCGTGGTCGTCTCGCCGGCCGCCGAGACGTCCCGCGACGACTCGAACGTCGAGGCGTGGCCCGCGGCGTCGCGGCCGTACACCGCCAAGAGCGCGTCGGCGAAGCGGTCGGTGCCGGGCGTCGCGAGCGTCTCGCGGCCGTCGTGCCGCAGGACGAACCGCACGTTCGGCCGCGTGAGCGCGTAGCGCGTGACGACCGCCGAGACGCGGGCGAACTCGGCTTTCGGCGACGCGAGCGACTTCTTCCGCGCCGGCCGGTCAGAAAAGAGGCCGGTCACTTCGACGGTCGTCCCGCGCGCCCGACCTGCGGGTGAGACGGTCTTGCCGTGTTCGCCGTCGGTCGCGTTCTCGGCACCGTCGACGACGACTCGCGTCCCGCGCGGACCGCCGTCGTTCGTCGTCAGTTCGAGGCGGGCGGCGGCCGCGGCGATGCTCGGGAGCGCCTCGCCCCGGAAGCCGAGCGTCTCGACGGTTTCGAGGTCGTCGGCCGCCGAGAGTTTGCTCGTCGTGTGTCGTTCGACCGCGAGCGCGGCGTCGGACTCGGCCATTCCGCGGCCGTCGTCGGCGACGCGGATTCGGTCGGTCCCGTCGCCGTCGACCTCGATTTCGACGGTCTCCGCGCCGGCGTCGAGGGCGTTTTCCACCAGTTCGACCGCGACGCTCGCGGGGCGGGCGACGACCTCGCCGGCGGCGATTTTCGAGCGCGTCCCCGGGTCGAGTCGGCGAATCATTCGAGCTTCCCTTTGAGGTCGGAGAGGAGGTTCAGCGCCGCCAGCGGCGTGGTGTCCGCGAGGTCGGCCTCGCGGAGCGCCTCGGCGACGGCTTCGAGTTCGGGGGTCGGCTCGGCCGTCGCGGTCGTCGCAGTTGCTCGGTTCGGATTCTCGGTCTCTCGGTGGCCGTTCTCCAACCCATCGACGTAGGCCGCGAGCGTGCCGTCTTCGGCCGCCGCCTCGGACTCGCCGTTCGCGGCGGCGACGCCGTCTACCGCTGTGCTCTCGGCGTCGGTCTCGGTTTCGTCAACGAGGTCTCGCGCCCGCTCGACCACGCTCGCCGGCACGCCGGCCAACTGCGCCACTTCGACCCCGTAGGACGACGAGGAGGGACCGTCGGCGACGCTGTGGAGGAACGTGACCTCGCCGTCGCGCCGCGCGGCGGTGAAATGGAGGTTGAACACGCCCTCGCGGTCGTCGGCCGCGTCGGTGAGGTCGTGGTAGTGGGTCGCAAAGAGCGTCGTCGCGCCGACCTCGTCGTGCAGGAACTCGGTGGCCGCGCGGGCGATGGCGAGGCCGTCGGCGGTGGAGGTGCCGCGGCCGACCTCGTCGAGGAGGACCAGCGAGTCGCCGGTGGCGTTGTGGAGGATTTCGGTCAGTTCGCTCATCTCGCGCATGAACGTGGACTGCCCGCCTGCGATGTCGTCGGACGCGCCGATGCGGGTGAACACGCGGTCGAGGACCGGCAGTCGGGCCGACTCTGCGGGGACGAAGCTCCCGACCTGCGCGAGGACGCAGACGAGCGCGACCTGCCGCATGTACGTGGATTTCCCGGACATGTTGGGGCCGGTGACGAGTGCGACGCTCCCCCGCGGGAGGTCGGCGGGGTTCGGGACGAACTCGTCCTGTGCGCGCTCGACGACGGGATGTCTGCCGGCGTCGATGTGGATGCCACCATCGCCGACGCCGCCCGCGCGGAACTCGGGGCGGGCGTAGTCGTTCGCGACCGCCACGTCCGCGAGGGTTCGGAGCACGTCGAGGTCGGCGAGGGCGTCCGCGACGGCCTGAATCCGGGCGGATTCGGTCGCCACGTCGGCGCGAACCTCGCAGAACAGGTCGTATTCGAGGGCGTCGGCGCGGTCCGAGGCGCGGAGAATCTCGTCTTCGCGCTCCTTCAGTTCGGGCGTGTAGAACCGTTCCGAGTTCTTCAGCGTCTGGCGGCGCCGGTAGTCGTCGGGGACGCGGTCGAGGTTCGGGTTCGTCACCTCGATGTAGTAGCCGTGGACCTGATTGTAGCCGACTTCGAGCGAGTCGATGCCGGTGCGCTCCTGCTCGCGGGCTTCGAGGTTCGACACCCACTCGCGGCCCGCCTCGGCGGTGCCGCGGATGTCGTCCAACTCGGCGTCGAAGCCGTCCGCGATGACGCCGCCTTCCGTAATCTCCTGCGGCGGGTCGGAGACGACCGCGTCGCCGACGAGGTCGCGCACGTCTTCGAGTTCGTCCAGCGAGTCGCGGAGGTCCGCGAGGAGGTCGGAATCGGTTCCGGCGAGCGCCTCGCGGACCTCCGGAACCCGGTCGAGCGTCGTCTTCAGGGAGCGCAGGTCGCGGGCGTCGGCGCGCTCGCGGGAGACGCGGGCGACCAGTCGTTCGAGGTCGTACACCGACGAGAGATGTTCTCGCAGGTCGGTGCGGGCGAGCGCGTCGTCGCAGAGGGCGTCCACGGCGTCCAGTCGGGCCTCGATTTCGTCGCGGTCGACGAGCGGGCGGCGGAGCCACGCCTCCAGTCGGCGACGGCCGAGCGCGCAGGCCGTCTCGTCGAGGACCGAAAACAGCGTGCTTCCGGCGCGGGCGCTCCGCGACTCGAACAGTTCGAGGCTCCGGATGGCCGTCGCGTCGAGTTGGAGGAATTCGCGAGGGTCGAACCGCGTGACGCGGGTGACGTACTCCAGTTTCGAGTCGCCCTGGGCGTACTCGGCGTAGGCGAGCGCCGCGCCGACCGCTCGGAGTTCGGCGTTCGACTCGACCACGGCGTCCGGCCGGGGCGCGTAGGCCGACAGCGTTTCGCGGGCCGCGTCGACGTCGAACGCCCCCGGTTCGAACGGCGTCTCCATCGGGTCGAACGAGAGGTCCGGGAGGTCGCAGTCGGGGCCGACGACGAGTTCGGCGGGCGCGAGTCGCTCCAGTTCTTCGAGCGCCAGCGCGCGGTCCGCCCCGGTGACGAGACACTCGCCGGTCGAGACGTCCACGACGGCGAGGCCGTAGGTGTCGGCGTCGGCGTCGCCGCCGCCCCGAGCGACCGCGCCGAGGTAGGTCGCCCGCCCGGCGTCGAGCAGTTCCTCGTCGACGACGGTGCCGGGCGTGATGAGTTGGGTGACCGCGCGGTCCACGAGGCCGGACGCCTCCTCGGCGTCCTCGACCTGCTCCGCGAGCGCGACCCGGTAGCCGGCGTCGAGCAGGCGTTCGAGGTAGCCCGCGGCGTTGTCGATGGGGATGCCCGCCATCGGCCACGTCCCGGTGGAGTCCTCGCGCTGGGTCAGCGTCACCTCGCAGGTGCGGGCGACGGCCTCCGCCGCGCCGCAGAACGCCTCGTAGAAGTCGCCGACCTGAAACAGCACGACCGCGTCGTCGTGTTCCTCACAGAGGTCGGCGTACTGCGAGAGCATCGGCGTCAGGTCGTCCCGCACTTCCAGCATCTCCGGCGGCGCGCCGTACACCGCCTCCCGCTGGGCGTCCGCGTTCATACTCACAAGGCGGGCGGCCGAGCAATAAAAACGGCCGGGAACGACGCGGTCGGCGGCCGTTTGCCCGAACCACCGCCCGGACTGGGTCGTGCACACACCCAGCAAGGTTAGGTAGACTGAAGCAATAATAGCACACAGAGACCCGTCGTCCCTCTCGGCACGGTCGGCGGGTAATCCGGGATATCAATGACTGATGCACATGCAGACGCCGACTTCGACCCCGCGCTCTCGGTCGAGGCGGTGTCGGACCTCGCGACACGAATCTCCGAGAACGTCGAACGCGTCATCGTCGGCCACCACGACGCCATCGAAGACATCATCGTGGCGCTGTTCGCCCGCGGTCACCTCCTCTTGGAGGACGTGCCGGGCGTCGGCAAGACGATGCTCGCCCGCGCCATCGCCACCTCGATAGAGGGGGAGTTCGAGCGCATCCAGTTTACGCCCGACCTCCTCCCGTCCGACGTGACGGGTGTGAACGTGTTCAACCAACAGACGAGCGAGTTCGAGTTCCGCGAGGGGCCGGTCTTCGGGAACGTCGTCCTCGGCGACGAGATAAACCGCGCGCCACCGAAGACGCAGGCCGCCCTCCTCGAAGTTATGGAGGAGCGACAGGTCACGGTCGACGGCGTCACCCGCCGCGTCCCCGACCCCTTCACCGTCATCGCCACCCAGAACGACGTGGAACCCGACCGAACGTACGACCTCCCGCTGGCCGAACTCGACCGGTTCATGAAGAAGATTCACCTCGGCTACCCCAACGAGGCCGAGGAGACGGAACTGCTCGGCCGCGTCTCGGGACACCACCCCATCGAGTCGCTCGAACCGGTCGCGTCGGCCGGTGACGTGCGCGATGCCCGCGAGCGCATCCTCGACGTGACGGTGAGCGAGCCGGTCCGGCGCTACGTCTCTCGGCTCGCGGCCGACACCAGAGCGCGCGCCGACCTCGGCGTGAGTCCCCGCGGTTCCATCGCCCTCGTGCGCGCCGCGCAGGCCCGCGCCGCCCTCGACGCCCGTGACTACGTCGTCCCCGACGACGTCCAGCGCGAGGTGCGGAGCGTCTGGGCCCACCGCGTCCGGACGACCGACGAGCGCTCCGGCCGCGACGTGGTCGAGCGGGCGCTCGATACCGTCGCGGTCGAGTGAGACCCATGAAGCTCACCCTCCGCGGCTGGGTCGCCGTCGCGGTCGTGGTCGTCGGCGTCGCCAACGCCGTCGCCTACGGCCCGCGGGCGCTCAACGCGGTCGTCGTTCCGGTCGCCGTCGGCCTCGTCGTCGGCGCGGTGCAGGTCTGGCGCGTCTCGCCGCCCCGCGTCGAGCGCGTCGCGCCCGACGACGGCTTCCCCGGCGAGACCCACACCGTCTCGCTCGACCTCGACGCCGACAGGCCGTTTCCGGCGACCACGACCGACGCGCTCTCGTCCGGTCTCGACGGCGACACCGCGGTCGACTCGGTCGTCGGCGACGGCCGCGTCGACTACGAGGTGACCTACCGCGGTCGCGGCCCGGCGACGCTCGGCCCGGCGACCGTCGTCGCCCGCGACATCCTCGGGCTGTTCTCGAAGTCGTTCACCGCCGGCGGGACGGCCGAAGTGCTCGTCTTCCCGCGGGTCCGGTCGCTCGGGGCGGCGGCCCGGCGAGATCTCTCGGCGCTCGCCGACGCGGGGCGCACCGACGAACGCGCCGAGTTCGACCGCCTGCGCGAGTACGTCCCCGGCGACCCGCTCCGCGACATCCACTGGAAGTCGAGCGCCAAGTCCGGCGACCTCATGGTGAAAGCCTACTCCGACCGGGTCACGGCCGACGCGGTTCGCGTCTCCACCGGCGCGACCGACGGCCACGAGGACGACGCGGCGGAGGCGGCCGCGACGCTCTGCTGTGCGCTTCTCGACGCCGGCGTTCCGGTTCACCTCACCTCGCCCGCGGGGACCGTGGAGGCGACGCCCGGCGACCGCCGGCGCGTCCTCGTCCACCTCTCGCGGCTCCGGTCGGGGTCGGTCCCCGACGAGACCGCCGAGGTCGTCGTCAGCGGCGACGCCGGGAAGACCCACGTCGCGCTCGGCGGCCGCGAGACCACGTTCGACCGCCTGCGCGCCGAGCGCGACGCGGTGGAGTCGTCGACTCCGACGAGTCGCGTCGGAACCCGCGGTGCCGACTCGGGGGTGTCGGCGTGACGACCGCGAACGCATCGTCGCCGTCAAATTCGCCGACGAACACCGTCTTCGGCGTCCCCGCCGACCTCCTCGCGACGGCGGCCTCGCTGGTCCTCGTCGGCGCGTTCCTCGCGGTCGTCTACGACATCACGAACGTCGTGGGTCGCCGCGACCAGTTCGTCCTCCTCGCCGCGGGGACGCTCGCCCTCGCGACCGTCGTGGGCTGGACGCTCCGCCCCCGCTACGCCCTCGGCCTCGCGGCCCTCATCGCCGCCGGCGGCTTCGCGGCGTACTTCCTCGCGCTCCCCGAGAGCCAAGTCGCGTTACTCTCGCCGGAGCGACTGCTGGCCGACACGTTCGCGCTCCTCAGCGGCCTCTCGGCGCTCCGACTCCTGTCGGCCGACGTGTGGGCGCTCGCGGTGACGCCCGGCCCGGTGTTCCTCGCGTGGTACCTCGCGATCCGCGGACGAATCGCGCCGGCCGTCGCGGTCGCCGGGAGCGGCCTCGGCCTGTTCGTCCTCACCACCGACGCGACGGGGACGCTCACGCTCCTCGGCGTCGGCGCGGGCATGGCCGCAGTCGGCTTCGACGGCATCGACCGCTTCGGGAGCGCAGGCGGCCAACTCGACGTGCTGACGGTCGTCCTCGCCGCGATGGTCGTCCTCTCGGCCACCGTCACGGTCCTCCCCGGCGCGGGCGGGTCGCCGGTCATCCCCGACGAGGGCGTGGCCGAACAGCCGACCGTCGAGGCCAGCCTCGTGAGCGCTGACGACCGCATCTCCATCGTCGGGAGCATCAGCCTCTCGCCGCAGGTCCGCTTCGAGGTCCAGAGCACCTCGCCGGACTACTGGCAGACGGCGACGTTCGACCGGTACACCGGCGACGGTTGGGTCAGAACGGGCGACACCCGCGACTACGAGGGCGGTCGATTGGCCGGCCCCGAGGGGCCGTCGCGCTTGGTCCGCCAGACCGTCACGCCGGCGACGCCGCTCGACTCCATGCCCGCGGCGTGGCGGCCCGTCGCCGTCTCCGGCGACATCGAAAACGAGACGCTCGTCACCCAGCAGGGGAACCTCCGACCCGACCGAGCCGTCGAAATCGGCGAGACCTACAACGTCACGAGCGCCGTCCCGCAGTACACCGCGGCGTCGCTCCGGCGGACGGGCACCGACTACCCCGACGAGATTCGCGAGCGGTATCTCGCACTCCCCGACAGCACGTCCGACCGCGTCCGCGACCGCGCCGCCGAGATAACGGGCGACGCGGAGACCCCGTACGACAAGGCCGTCGCCGTCGAGGAGTGGCTCGAAGCCAACAAGGAGTACTCGCTCCGGGTGTCCCGTCCCGACGGCGACATCGCCGAGTCGTTCCTCTTCGAGATGGACGCCGGCTACTGCACCTACTACGCCTCGACGATGGTGGTGCTGCTCCGCTCGGAGGGCGTCCCCGCGCGCTTCGTCACCGGCTACACGACCGGCGAGCGCGTCGACGGCGACCGCTACGTCGTCCGCGGCCTCGACTCCCACGCGTGGGTCGAAGTCTACTTCGAGGACACCGGCTGGGTCCGCTTCGACCCGACGCCCGCCGGCCCCCGGCAGGACGCGGAGTCGACCACCCTCAGCGACGCCCGAAACGAGGGTCGACTGGGCGTCGACACCAACGAGACGAACGCCGAGTCCAACGAGACCGAACAGCCCACGACGACCGCGAACGACACCGAGACGCCGACCGAAAACGGGTCCGAGCCGAACGGGACGCCCATCGACAGCAACGCACCGGGCCCCAACATCGACGAGCGTCTCGGCATCACGCCCACAGGCGACGGCACGACCGAGGAGGACGAGGACGGCGGACTCGTCCCCGAGATGCCGTCGCGGGAGACGATATTCGTCGGTCTCGTCGGCCTCCTCGGCGTCGTGGCCGGCGTCAGGCGGACCCGGCTCCCGGCGCAGCTCCGGTTCGCCACCGCGGCGTATCAGCGGCGCACCGACTCGCCGGCAGACGACGTGTTCCGGGCGTACGACCGCCTCGAACTCGCTCTCGAACGCGACTACCGCCCGCGCCGCCCCGGCGAGACGGTCAGGGCGTACCTCGATTCGCTCTCCCGGGTCGGCGTGGACGAGCGGACCCGACAGGTCGGCCGACGCTACGAGCGCGCCAAGTACGGCGACGGCGTCACCCGCGCCGACGCAGACGAGGCCGTGGCCGCGGCGAACGCCGTCGTCCGCGCTCGTCTGCCGCTCGTCAGACGCTGGGCGGACTGAGCGGCGCGAAGAACCGCGTCACTTTTTCTGCGTGCGCTCGCACGAACGCTCAATGGCGACACGAGACGCTGTCTTCGCAGTCCTGTGTGCCGCCCTCTGCGTGCTCGCCGTGGTCGCCCCGACCGCGGCCGCACAGGAGGCGCCGGCGAGCGGTCCGGGCGTCGAACCGCTCGTCCAACAGGGCGTCGAACCGGACAGCACGCGAATCGTCGTCGAGGTCTCCGAGAGCGGCGACGCCCGCTGGGAGATTCAGTACTGGACCCGGCTCGACGACGAGAACACGACCGAGGCCTTCCAGTCGCTCCGAGACGACGTGCGGGCCAACCCGGACGACTACACCTCGGCGTTCGCGGAGCGCATCGCCTCGACCGTCGGGGCCGCCGAGAACGCCACCGGCCGGGAGATGGCTGCCACGAACGTCTCGGTCTCGGCGGAGACGCGGTCGCTCCCCGATAGCTTCGGCGTCGTCTCCTACTCCTTCGAGTGGTCCAACTTCGCGGCGGTCGACGGCGACCGCCTCGTCGTCGGCGACGCCATCGAGGGCTTCTTCCTCGACAGTAGCTCCCGGCTCATCCTCTCGTGGCCCGACGAGTACGGCGCGGCGACCGTCGAACCAGCGGGCGACGAGACGCGAGAAAACACGGTCATCTGGCGCGGCTCCCAGACCGAGTTCGTCTCGGGCGAGCCGAACGTCGTCCTCGAACGCGGCGCTGGCGGCTCCGGAACGACGGTGACGGCGACGGCGACCCCGACAGACTCCGAGACGCCCGTCGCGGACGACGACCCGTTCCCGACGACGACCGCGCTCATCGCGCTCGTCCTCGTCGTCCTCGTCGGTGCCGGCGCGCTCTATCTCCGCTCGCGCGGCGCGCTTGGCGGCGGCGACGGCGGCAACGGCGGCGCAAACGTGGCCGGCGCGGCTGGCAGTACGGACGCCGGCGCGTCCACCGACTCGGCCGCCGCGAGCGCGGGCGAAGCCGACTCGGCGGCGGCCGACGACGCAGCGACCGCCGCGGCGAGCGCCGGAGCCGGTGCAGACGAACCCGACGACGACTCCAACGCGGGCGACGAGGACGGCGAGCCGAGTCCGCCGCCGGAACTCCTCAGCAACGAAGAGCGCGTCCTCCGGCTCATCGAGTCCCTCCCGCGGCGGCCGCATCAAGCAACAGGAGGTCGCCGGCGCGCTCGACTGGACCGACGCGAAGACGAGCAAGGTCGTCCGCGGAATGCGCGACGAGGGAACCATCGAGGGCTTCCGCCTCGGCCGCGAGAACGTCCTCCGTCTGCCAGAAGACGACGCGGACGAGGACGGCGGCGACGCGAACGGTGAATAAATATCTTACGACCGTTTAGGTCGGTGGTCGGTCCCTAATCGGAAGACAGCGGCGACCCGAATGCGACGCTCGAACTGCCGTTGACTGGGGTTGATTCGCGGGCACGACCGCACGTTTATATCGGAACGGGGTTCCAAAACGAGAGTGATGAGTCGACGAACCGCTGCGCTCGCCGTCGCCGCCGCCGTGTTGCTGGCGACGGTTGGCGCACCGCTCGCTCTTGCCGCCCCGGCCGGACCGATGGGACTGACGGCCACCGATGGCTCGGCCGCCGCTCCCGTCGCACAGACGACCGCGAACGACAGCGCGACCAACGACACGGCGGCCAACGATAGCGCCGCGTCGTCGGTGACGCTCCCCGGTCAGCGCCTGTCCGCCGTCATCGGCGTGCAGGGCTCCGAGACCGACGGGGAGCTCGAACGACGTACCTTCGAAGCGCGCTTCGCGAACGCGAACTCGAACGCCTCGAAGGCCGCGGTCGTCGCCACGCAGGTCGTGACGGTGCGCGAGCGCCTCACCGAACTCGAACAGCGCAGGGACCGCCTCGAAGCCCAGCGCGAAAACGGCACCCTCTCGGAGGGCCAGTACCGCGCGCGGTTGACCCAGACGGTCGCCGACATCGAGCGCACCCGGAGCATGCTGAACCAGACGGCTGACGCCGCCTCGACGGTCCCCGCCGAGGAGCTCTCGGCGCGCGGCGTCGAGACGGCCGAGCTCGATAGGCTCCGCACGAACGCGAGCGAACTCACCGGCCCCGAAGTCGCCGAAATCGCCCGCGAAATCGCGGGGAACCCCGGAAAGGGAATCGGCCGCGACCGCGCCGAAAACGAGTCGGAGACCGACCGCAACGGGCGGCCGGACGAAGCGGGACGGAGCGATGCCCCGGGAAACTCGCGTTCTGAGGCGAGCGGCCGCGCCGATGACGTTCGTGAAGACGCCGGAAACGCGACCGACGCGACCGGCGTGACCGACGACGCGTCCGAGGGCTCGTCCGGCGATGGTGACCACGGCAACGCCCCGGAGACGCCGCCCGGAAACGACAAGCGGGCGAAGGACGCCGACGGGAGCGCCCCCGCGGTGACCACCGACGACGAGCAGTCCGACGACGACGGCACGACCACGACCGACGACGCGACGACGGACGACGAATCGGAAACGTCGTCCACGGACGACTCGGGCGCTTGAAGCCGGGGACGGCGACCCCGCCTCCCGATACTGTTTAATATCCCCATCCTGTAGGTCCACACTGTAATGTCGGAAGTCTGCTCGACGTGCGGGCTCCCTGAAGAGCTCTGCGTCTGCGAGGACGTGGCGAAAGAGTCTCAGGAGATAGTCATCCGCATCGACGAGCGCCGCTACGGAAAAGAGGTTACAGTCATCGAGGGATTCGACCCGAAGGACGTCGACATGGACAGTTTGTCGTCGGACCTGAAGTCGAAATTCGCTTGCGGTGGAACCGTGGAAGACGATTCCATCGAACTCCAAGGCAACCACCGCGGCCGCGTGGAGGACTTCCTCCGCGAAAAGGGGTTCAACGTCGCGTGACCGACCTCTGAATTAGCCCGCCGTCGAGATTTTTCGAAGCAAATCAGCGCACACGAGCCGTTAGTCCGCCAGTCGCCCGACCGCTCGTGTCCGCGGCCGCGTCACGCGTCAGCGACGCCGCCGCTCAGCGGCGTCCATCGCCGCGCCCGCCCTCGTCGATGCCCTCTTCGAGCGGGCCGGCCCACGCGTCGAGTCCGCCGGCCATGCTCTCGATACGGGCGTTTTCGGTCCCCTCGTAGGCCGAAAGCAGGCGGACGGCCTGCACGCTCGCCTCGCCCCGCGGACAGACGGTGACGATGCGCTCTGCGCCCGCGATGCGGTCGAGGTGCGAGACGAGGTCGGAAAGCGGGACGTTGATGCTCCCCGGCACGTGCCCGAGCGCGAACTCGGCCTCGGTGCTCACGTCGACGACGAGCGGCGGGTCCTCTCCGTCGAGGAGTTCTTCGACCGCCGCGGGGGAGATTTCGTCGACCATCTACAGCAGGCCCTCGTCGCGGGCGAGGAGGACGCCCTCGACGGTCGCGTCGTTCGTCGGCGGTTCGGTCGCTCGCCCGATGGCCTCCTCGACCGGCACGGCGCGGACCGAGAGGAACTCGTTGTCGTCGAGGTCGCGTTCGACCGGCGTGAGCCCCTCGGCGAAGACGAAGCCGCGGCGGTGGCGGAGGACGCCGGTCGAACACCACACGTCGCCGATGACCGACGCGGAGTCGGCGGCGAAGCCGGTCTCCTCGCGGAGTTCGCGCAGTCCGGCGTCGGTGAACGACTCGCCCTTCTCGACGACGCCCGCGGGGAGTTCGAACTGGGTCTGGCGGATGTTCGGCCGGTACTGCTCGACGAAGACGACGTGGTCGTCCGCGACGGCGACGACGACCACCGCGGTCGCCAGTTCGGCCCAGTAGTAGCGCTTCGTGGTCCCGTTGGGCTGTTCGACGAGGTCGTAGCCGCCGGTGAACCAGCCGGTCTCGTACTCGGTTTCGGATTCCAGCACGCGCCACTCGGGGTCGGGCAGGCGCTCGTGACGGCGGCCGTCGTCGGTCATCGGTCTGCTCCGGTCGCGTCGTCGTCGGTCTCGGCGTCGTCGTCGTCGGCCGCGGCCGCCTCGTCGCTCTCGGCTTCCTCCCCGAGGAGCGCGTCGCGGTAGACGCGGCCGAAGGCGTTGCGTCGGAGCGTACTGACGGCGGCGTCTCGCTCGTTTTGGAACGTCGTCGCCAGCACCGTCTCGGCGAACGGAACCGCGTGCCACGCGACGCGGTCCACGTCGGGGTTGCCGAGTTCGACGACCTCGTAGCGCTCGTGGGCCGCGCGCCAGTCGTCGAACTCGTCGCGCGTGCCGACGGAGACCGAAAGCGACTCGGCGAACAGCGCGTTGCGGACGGTCTCGATTACGTCGCCGGTCACGCGCGCTCGGTACTCCTCGCGGTCGAAGTCCATCGCCTTGGCCGTCTCGCGGACGACCACCTGTGCGGTCGGTCCGACGCGGTCGAAGGCGGCCTCGGCCTCGTCGAGCGACGCCGGAGCAATCGTCCCGTGGGTTTCCATCGCCAGTCGATTCGGGGCCCGGACTTACGACTCTTTCCTGTCCGCGTCGTCGTCGGCACTGTCGGCGTCGCCGGCGTCGTCACGCCCCGCGTGCTCGTCGTCGCCGGTTTCCTCGCCGTCTTCTCCCTCCTCGTACATCTCGCGGGTGAGCGACTGCGCCTCCTCGAAGATGCGCGCCGCGTCGCCAGACAGCGACTGCGACCCGCCGGAGCCGCCGAACTGCTGCGGCTGTCGGTCGGGGATGTCGTGGCCATGATTGTGGTCGTGACCGTGACCTCGGCCTCCCGTGCGGTCGACCGTGTCCTCGAACACCTCGTCGAACTCCCGTTCCTCGGCCAGGTCGGAGACGAGCGGGCCGAGCGAGTCGGCGTTCAGGTCGGCCCACTCGGGAGCGTGTTCGTCCAGCCACGTCTCGTGGTCGTCGCCGTGGACGATGGCCTGCAACGCGAGGTGGTTCGCGAGGTGCGTCTCGTCGCGCTGCGGCGCGTCGCAGACCGGACAGGCGTATCCCATGCCCTCCGGTAGCGGCTCTGTGTACCAAAACCCGTCGCACTCTCGCGTCGTGCTCTGTCGCGTCGTGCTCTGTCGCGTTGCATCGCATCGCGCCGCGTCGGCGTCGTCGGTCGTCAAAGGAAATGTGGCCGCGTCGCCCGCGCGGTGGTGGGTGGGTCGCAGGCGACAGGTGGCTCTCGCGGCACCTCGTTCGGTGCCGCGTCGTGTGGTGGTGGGTGGTGATACCGATTCGTTCGTGTGTCGATGCGTCAGGCGGACTTGACGATGACCGTTCCGTCGGCCCAGACGGTCACGTCGCAGGCAGCGTACCGGAACCCGATTCGACCGCGCGATGGGACGACCGACCCGCGGGTGCCGCCGTCCGTCGCCGGTGTCCGCGCCAGCGGAGCGAACAGTTGGCAGAGCGCGTCGGGGTCGATAGTCTCGGACAGCGGCGGGAGGTTGACGGCGTCCACGTCTTTCAACTGGGCGGCCGCGGTGACGACGGTCACCGCGAGGGTGTCTCGTCCGCCCCAGTCGTGTCGGGCGACGACCTCGTCGGTCGCCCCCGTATTCCATCCCACATCGTTGCCCGGTAACACGCGAGTTTCGTCCATGGTTCGGTTCGCGTCGGCGCCTCGCCGACACCCGTGCCGACGACGCTCGTGGATATATCGGTCGCTGCTATCCAACTAGTGGTGGCGCGCGCGCCACCTCTAGGTACCTAGAACCGTAACTGAAAATCAGCTGGTATCGCTGGGTCCCATGTGGTATGGTATCATTCGAAGACGCGCTCGACCAGTTTTCGCTCGGCCGCGCGCAGGTGGTACTGGTAGGTCGGCGCGCTGATGTCGAACGTCTCGGCGAGCGTCTCGGCGGTGCTGCGGCGCGGCCACTCGTAGAATCCGGCGAGGTGGGCCGCCCGAATCGACTCGTACTGTCGGCTCGTCCACGCCTCGCGCATCTCGGCAGCGAACGTCTGCGGCGACTCGGTGCCGTCGTCCGTGGTCCGCCGCGACAGCAGACTCGTCCCCGGGTAGTTCGAGTCGAGCGCGTCGACGAACGAGCGGACCCGGATTCGCTCCGGCACCTCGGCGGTGAGCGTGGTCTGGGTCGGCGTCGCGTCGAGCGCGCGCAGGGTCGCCTCCGAGGCGTACAGCGTCTCGAACAGCGACTCCCGCGGGAGGCGGAGTTCGAACAGGGACCCCGAGTCGTCGGTCGAGACGTGGCGCACGCGCGTCGCGATGTCCCGCCCGGCGGCGACGACCTCTTCGGGTTCCGCGTCGCTGGCGACGAACGCGATGACGGAGCCGTCGGAGTTCGGGATGACGCCGCCGAGGCTCACCGCGCGACCGACGCGCCGGGCGAGCCGCGACAGCGACAACCGGTCGCCGCCGAGTTGTACCTGCACGTCCGTCCGGCGCTCGGTCAGCATGGCGTCGGCGCGCCCGGTGGCCGCGAGGGCGTAGCCGACCGTCTCGCCCAGGTCGGTGAGCAGGCCGTCGTCGTCGGCGAAGGCGTCCGGGTCGGTGGCGTGGACGACGAACAGCGCCTCCACCCGGTCGTCGGCGACCGCGGGGATGACCGCGATAGCGCGGAACCCGTAGCTGAGGGCGTCGCCGCGGTGGTCGGCCCACGCGGGGTCGTCGAGCACGTCCGCTATCACCTGTATCTCCCGGGTCTCCACGGCAGCTTCGAGCAGGGGAAACAGCGGTTCCGCGGACGCAACCTCTCCGAGTCGGTCGGCGTAGGCGGTGTCAGCGCCGTGGACCGCGTCGCTCGTCGGCCGGTACGTCTCGTCCACGTCCCTGGCCTCTGCGTGCCAGACGATGGCGTAGTCGTCGGCGTCGACGAGGTGCTTGGCCACGGCCGAAAGCGCCTCGCCGCGGGTCGGCGCGCGGATGAGCGACTGGTTGATGTTCCGGATGGTCGCGTTGATTCGGTCGAGTCGGGTGAGCGCCTCGTTCTGGGCCTCGAGCCGCCGGTCGCGCTCGCGTAGCTCCGCCTCGGCGTCGATTCGGTCGAGCAGTTCCTCGACGGTCGCAGAAAGCAGGTTCACGAGCTCCACGTCGACCTCGTCTGGCGCGACGGTGCCGGGGTGGCCGGTGACGAGGACGCCGTGACGACCGAGCGGCGCGGCGATGACGCGCTCGACGCCGTCGACGACGCCCCCGTCGGGCGCGATTTCGATCACGCGGACCTCGCCGGAGACGAACGCGTCCCAGACCCCGCCGCGGTCGAGGCCGCCCCCGACCGGCTTGTCGCCGAGGCCGGTTCCGGCCGCGCCGACGCGGACGAGGCTCGTGTCCGCCTCGTCGAAGACGAACAGCTCCGTCCGGGCGTCGCCAAGCACCTCGTCGCAGGCATCGACGGCGGCCCGGAGGACCGCCTGTCGGTCGGTCGCGCCCATCATCTCTCGGGTCCGGTCGTGGAGCGTCGCGAGCAGGCGCTCGTAGCGGTGTCGCTTCGTCACGTCGCGGAGGACGCCGACCGAGCCGACTTCCTCGCCGCCGACGACCAGCGGCGTCCGGTGGTCTTCGACTCTGACGACCCCCTCGTCGGGCGTCCGCAGGTCCAACTCCACGATTCCCTGCGAGGTCGACGCGAACGCCTCGTCGCTGCCGTCGGTCGCGCTCGCGTTCTCGGTGAGCAACGCCGTGGACGACCCGATGACGCGGTCGCGCTCGAGTCCGGTGAGGCGCTCGAACGCGGGGTTGACCGCCGCGAACCGCCCCTCGTCGTCCAGCGCGTACACCGCGTCGGCGACGGCCGCTAGCATCCGCCCGTACTGCTCGGCTTCGACCTCGTGTTCCAACTGTTCCGTGATGTCTGTGAAGTAGACGGACAGCCCCGTCTCTGAGGGGTACGCCCGAACCGCGTACCACGTTTCGAGGCGGTCGTAGTACTGCTCGAAGGTCGCCGGCTCCTGTCGCTCCATCGCTCGCTCGAACTCCTCGCGGAAGACGGCCGACTCGGGCACCGAGTCCCAGATGCGTGTCCCCAACACCGCCGCGGCTGACATCCCGAGGCCGTGTTCGGCCGTCGAGTTGACGTAGGTGACGCGCCAGTCCGCGTCGAACCCCATCACCGCCTCGTCCATCCGCTCTAAGACCTCCGAGAGGGCGCTTTTCAGCTCGTTCCGTTCGGTCGCCGCGCCGACGACGGCGGCGATGTTCTCCAAGAAGAGCACGTCGTCGTCGGAGAACTGCCCGCGGGCGACGCCGTGGACGGCGATGACTCCCCACCGGGTGTCGTCGCCGCCGATAGCCGCGCTCATTCCGCTTTTCGGTCCCGACGGGCCCGCGCCGGTCGCGTGCTCGAAGCGCTCGTCGTCGTCGAAGTCGTCGACGAGCGTCGAACGCCCGGACCGGTATGTCTCGACCGCCTGCGTCCCCCCGGCCGCGGCGAGTCCGTGGCCCCGATTCGCCGACCAGCCCGCGGCGGCGGCGACGCGGAACGCGCCGTCGTCGAGGCCCTCGAAAATCGTGACCGAACTGGCGTCGAGCACGTCGCGGACGCGACTCGCGGCGTGGTCGAGCGTCGAGTCGAGGTCGACGGCGGTCAGCGCCCGCGTTCCGATTTCGGAGACGACGCGCTGCTGTTCGATTCGGTCCCGGTGGCTCCGCGCGAGGGTGCACTCGCCGAGCGCCCGCTCGACGCGGAAGGCGAGCCACGACATCGTCTCGGGGTCGTCGTCGCGGACGACGTAGTCCGTCGCGCCGGCTTCGACCGCGCGGGTCGCGGTCTCCTGGTCGGCGGCCGCGACGACGACCGGAACGTCGATGCCCTGGGTGTAGATGTCGCGGACGAACGCCCCCTCGTCGCCGGCCGCCGTGGGGGCGGCCAGGACGATACAGGAGATGGCCGCCGGGGCGGAAACGAGTTCCGCGCGCGCCGCGGCGGGGGTGCGGACGTGCCGGACGGTCGTCGCTCCGTCGAGCGACGACAGCGACGAGTCGAGGGACGCCGCGAACTCGCCGTCGTCACTCAGACAGAGCACGGTGGGGGACGGTAACACAACCCGTGTACGCGGCTCGTCGTGATAAGCGCTCCTTCGGCCGCGAGCGGTCCTGTCAGGCGCGCTGCCACTCCGCCACGTCGAGGACCATGATGTACGCGTCCTCGCCGTCGCCGTAGTAGCCCGGCACCCGGCGGGCGGGCTCGAAGCCGAGGCTCCGGTAGAGGCCGATGGCCGGCTCGTTCGAGACGCGGACTTCGAGCTTCACGACCGTCGCGCCAGCGATGGCCATCGCCGTCAGCGACTGAACGAGCAGCTGCCGGCCGAGGCCGTTCCCGCGGGCCTCCGGGCGGACCGCGAGGTCCTTCACGTGGCCGATGTCGTTGCCGTGGTTCGGCATCACGTCGGCGACGACGTAGCCGAGCACCTCGTCCCCGCGGGCGGCGACGAGGAACGCCGGCTCGTCGACGAACATCTCGAACGCGGAGTACGGCCACGGCTCGGAGAAACACGTCCGCTCGATGCGGAGCACGTCGAGGAGGTCCGCCCGGTCGACCCGCCTGACGACCAAGTCGCCGGCGAGCGCGTCGTCGAACGCCGTCACGCCCGGCGCTACGTGGTTGGCACGCAAAAGCCCGACGGCACGGGTGCGGACGGACGCGGAACCGACGCCGAGACAGACGCGCACGGGAGCGGGCAGTGCACTACTTCCGGCCGCGCGGTGGCCGCCGCTCGCCGGGCGAAAAAGTGAGAAGGTGTGTTGGTCGCGTTCAGTCGTCCGCGGGGGCAGCGCCGCCCTCGGCCTGCTGCTTCGTGAGGGGGAGCTTGCCGCCGGCGGTGAGGATACGACGCTCGCGCTCGGAGGCGTGCAGGTTCGCCGTCGCTTCCCAGTCGTCGTTCACGCGGATGGTGAACTCTTCCTGGCCGGATTCGACGGCTTCGGCAACGTCGTCGACGATCTCGACGTCGTCGCCCTGTTCGATCTTCGCGTAGGTCTCCTCGTCGATGGCGAGGGGGACGATACCGAAGTTGAACAGGTTCGCCTTGTGGATGCGGGCGAACGACTGCGCGAGGACGGCCTCGATGCCGAGGTACATCGGACACATCGCGGCGTGTTCGCGGGAGGAACCCTGACCGTAGTTCTCGCCCGCGACGAGGACGCCGGTGCCGGCATCCTTGGCGCGCTGGGCGAACGTCTCGTCGACGCGCGAGAGCGTGAAGTCCGAGAGGCGCTCGATGTTCGAGCGGAACTTGAGGATGTCGGACGTCGCCGGGATGATGTGGTCGGTCGTGATGTTGTCCTCCATCTTCAGGAGGGTCTCACCCGAGATGTGGGAGCCGAGGGGGTCCTGCAGCGGGACTTCGCCGATGTTCGGGCCCTTGATGAGCTCGTCGTCGATGGCGTCTTCGGCGTAGATGAGGTCCGTCTTCGAGCCGTTGTACTTGTCGGGGAGCTCGACGCCGGGGGCGTCGAGACCGAGTTCGTCGGCGAGGTCGCGCGGGTCGACGATTTCGCCCTTGAGCGCCGCGGCGGCGGCGACCTGCGGCGAGCAGAGGTAGACGTTGTCCTCTTCGATGCCCGAGCGCCCCTCGAAGTTGCGGTTGAAGGTGCGCAGCGAGACGGAGTCGGAGGCGGGGACGTGGCCGATACCGATACACGGACCACAGGTCGCCTCGGAGACGTTGACGCCGGCCGCCATCATCTCTGCCGTCCAGCCCTCGCGGGCGAGCATCTCGCCGGCCTGCTTCGAACCGGGCGCGACGATCATCTCGAGGTGCTTTGCGACTTCCTGGTCCTTGACCATCTTCGCGGCCGGGAGGACGTCCTCGTAGCCGCCGTTGGTACAGGAACCGACGAGGACCTGCTCGACCTTCTCGCCGGCGACTTCGCGGACCGGAACCACGTTGTCGGGCATCGACGGGCAGGCGATGAGCGGTTCGAGGTCGCCGAGGTCGATGACGATTTCGTCGGCGTATTCGGCGTCGTCGTCGGCCGTCAGCTCGATGTACTCGTCGCCGCGACCCTGGCGCTCGAGGTAGTCCTTGGTCTTCTCGTCGGTCTCGAAGAGCGACGAGGTGGCACCGAGTTCGGTCCCCATGTTGGTGATGGTGGTTCGCTCGGGCACGGTGAGCGATTCAGCACCGGGGCCGGTGTACTCGAACACCTTGCCGACGCCGCCCTTGACGGTCTCGCGGCGGAGCATCTCGAGGATGACGTCCTTCGCGGAGGACCACTCGGGGAGTTCGCCTTCGAGGCGGACGTTCACGACTTCCGGCATCTCGACGTAGTACGCGCCGCCACCCATGGCGACAGCGATGTCGAGGCCACCGGCACCGATGGCGAGCTGGCCGAGGCCGCCGGGCGTCGGCGTGTGGGAGTCCGAGCCGAGGAGCGTCTTGCCGGGCGCGGCGAAGTTCTCCTTGTGGACGTTGTGGCAGATACCGTTACCGGGGCGGGAGAAGTGGGCACCATATGTCCCGGCCGCGGAACGGAGGAAGCGGTGGTCGTCCGTGTTCTTGAAGTCGAACTGGTAGGTCTGGTGGTCGCAGTACTGGGCGGCGAGTTCGGTCTGGGCCTCGTCGAGGTCGAGCGCCTCGAACTGGAGCCAAACCATCGTCCCAGTCGTGTCCTGCATCAGGACTTGGTCGATTTCGATTCCGATCTCCTCTCCGGGGGTGAGGTCACCCTCGACGAGGTGGTCCGAGAGAATCTTTTCCGTGAGCGTCTGTCCCATAACACCCGAACGTCGATGGTCCTCGGATATAAATCCCGCGTACTTCCCTATCTTCGAACGTGAACGATAGCGCCGTCTCGGGGTTTCTAGCGTCTAAGGGCCATTAAACTCCTTGTTGGTTCTCCCATGTGACTTGTCACCGCGGGGGCCGTCACCGCCCCAAATGGAGGGTGATTCGGTCCCTCTATCAGCTCGAAAACGGGGTGGTTTAGACCGCGTCACGACCCCGGTACCGACACCATCCCCGGGCCGCCGGCCGCCCGAGGTTCGGCACAGTTTTGCGCCCCCTGAACGGGGTTCGGATATGCACCGCGCTGGCTCGTTCGTCGCACAGCACATCTCGCCGGTCACGGCCGAACAGGTCCAACCGAACGGCGTCGACCTGACGCTCGAAGCGGTCCTCGAACAGGTCGAACCGGGCCGCCTCGGCCGCGAAGGGAAGACCATCGGCGAGCGTCGGCCCCTCGAGTTCGCCGACCCGGACGCCGAGACGTACCGACTCGACCCCGGCGGCTACGTCCTCCAGTACGCCGAGACGGTCCACATCCCGGAGGACCACGTCGGCTTCATCTACCCGCGGTCGTCGCTCATGCGGAACTCCTGTATGCTGAACACGGCCGTCTGGGACGCCGGCTACGAGGGGAAAGGAGAGGGGCTCTTGCAGGTCCACCACCCGGTCGAACTCGAACGCGGCGCGCGCGTGGCTCAAATCGTCCTCGCGGACGCGAACCACGACGGGACCTACGACGGTAGCTATCAGGGCGAGCGGACCCGCTGATGGTTCCGGTCGATGGCTCTCCGGAGGCATCGCTCGGCGGATAGTACCGAATGAATACCGACATCTCGATTTACGGGACGTTCTCGGCGATGACGAATTCCTTTCAAGTCGATGGGCGTCGTATCTGTCTTCGCGGAGGGCATGTCGGGCCGAAACGAGGGGCGACCTGTACACACCGAACCTCCGCAACTTCCTCCTTCCACATCTTCTTGAGTGCGCCCGTGTTCCTGCTGGACCTGTGTTCGCTTCGCGCGAGTCGTAGACACCGCCCGCGGGCCTTCGATTCGCCCGGCAGGCGAGCGGCCACGGTGGCGCTGTCACCTAAAACCGCTTCGAGCGGCGCACTCGTGTTCTCTGACCCAAAGGCACATTTACGCGCATGCCTAAGTGTGGCCAATCACTGATGTCACGGAGTCCATCTCTCCCGGAACGTCCTCATCTCGATCTGGACCCCGAGATGTCGGATGCAGAGCGCCTCTCTGCACTCCGCCAGCACTTCGAACGCATGGTCGACGTCAACCGCGAACTCGACCAGCGGCTCCAGAACGCCGACGACCGTCACGCCGAACTGGTCGACGAGGTCGACCAGATGAAGGCGCGAAACGAGGCCCTGAAGACGGCCTCGTACTACATCGCCACGGTCGAAGAACTGACCGACGACGGCGTCATCATCAAGCAGCACGGGAACAACCAGGAGGTCCTGACCGAATTCGCACCGAGCCTGAACATCGACGACATCGAACCCGGCGACCGCGTCGCCATCAACGATTCGTTCGCCGTCCAGACTATCCTCGACGACGAGACGGACGCGCGGGCGCAGGCGATGGAGGTCGTCGAGTCGCCGACGGTCACCTACGACGACATCGGCGGCATCGACGAGCAGGTCCGCGAGGTCCGCGAGGCGGTCGAACAGCCCCTCGAGAACCCCGAGATGTTCGAGGAAGTCGGCATCGACCCGCCCGCGGGCGTGCTCCTGTACGGCCCGCCGGGGACCGGCAAGACGATGCTCGCCAAGGCCGTCGCCAACGAGACCAACGCCTCGTTCATCAAGATGGCCGGCTCCGAACTCGTCCAGAAGTTCATCGGCGAGGGCGCGCGGCTCGTCCGCGACCTGTTCAAGCTCGCCGCCGAGCGCGAACCGGTGGTCATCTTCATCGACGAAATCGACGCCGTCGCCTCGAAGCGCACGGACTCGAAGACCTCCGGCGACGCCGAGGTTCAGCGCACGATGATGCAGCTCCTCTCGGAGATGGACGGCTTCGACGACCGCGGTGACATCCGCATCATCGCGGCGACGAACCGCTTCGACATGCTCGACGAGGCCATTCTCCGGCCGGGCCGGTTCGACCGCCTCATCGAGGTTCCCAAGCCCGCCGTCGAGGGCCGCCGCCGTATCCTCGACATCCACACCCGCGACATGAACGTCGCCGACGACGTGGACCTCGACGCGCTCGCCGAGGAACTCGACGACTACTCCGGCGCGGACATCGCGTCGCTCACGACCGAGGCCGGGATGTTCGCCATCCGCGACGGCCGGACGGAGGTGACGGGAGCGGACTTCGACGCCGCGCACGAGAAGCTCTCGAACGTCGAGGAGTCCGGCACCGGCCCCATCTCGGGCTTCACGGACTACCAGTACTGAACCGGTCGGGAACCGGCGTCGCGGCGGTCGTCGACGCCTCCGCCTCACCCCGGCTTTCGAGCGCCACTATTCGTAACCCCCTTTTCCGCCGCCGCGAGAGTTCGGACATGAACACGATTCGCGTCGTCCGCGGGGTCGGCACCGCCCCCACCGAGATGGCGTCGTACGACGCCGCCCTCGCCGCCGCCAACGTCCACAACTACAACCTCGTCGCCGTCTCCTCGGTCGTCCCCGCCGACGCGACCGTCGAGGCGGTCGACGTGGCCCCCGACCTCGGCCCGGCGGGCAACCGACTGACCGTGGTGCAGGCCCGCGAGACCACCTCGACGCCCGGCGAGACGGTCGTCGCCGGCCTCGGCTGGGCGACCGGCTCCGGACCCGGCCTGTTCTACGAGGCGTCCGGCACCGACGAAGCGAGCGTTCGCGCGGCCGTCATCGACGGGCTCGAATCGGGCCGGAACCTCCGCGAGTGGTCGTTCGACGACGAGGACGTCGCGCTCACGACCGGGACCCACGAGGGCGACGGCTACACCACCGCCGTCACGGTCGCGGCCTACGGGCAGAGCGAATCTGTCTTCTAAACCGCCCGTGCGGTGACCGACGGACTCATCAGCTTTTGTGAGAATCCCTCCAGCATGAGTGGTGACGCGCCGTTCGACCTGTCTCCCGGGCGAGTGGCGCTTATCTACGCCGCCTTCGGCTTCCTCTGGGTCGCGACGAGCGACAGTCTCGTAGAGGGACTCCCGAACCACGAACTCATCCAGACGGCGAAGGGATGGCTGTTCGTCGGCCTCTCGGCGCTGTTGGTGTACGCCCTCGTCAACCGGAGTCAGTCCAAACTAAACCGGACCTCCGAGCAACTGGAGTCGACGCTCGCACACACGAGCGTCCTCCATCGAATCCTCAGACACGACATCAGAAACGCCTGCACCGCCATCCTCGGCTACGCCGAACTCGTCGAGTCGAAAGGCGACGCGGGTTCGAACATCGACCCGGTCCAGGCGATTCAGGAGCGCGCGAACCGGCTGGTCGAAGTGAGCGACGAGGTCGCGCTCCTCCGCACCGTCGAACTCGCTGAGGGGAACGAGGTCGACGTCGACCTCTCCTGTGCGGTCGCGGACGCCGTCGAGGATCTCGAAATGGAGTACCCGGAGGTGCAGGTATCGGTCGCCTCGCCGGAGACGCTCGTCGTGCGGGCGCACCCGGCGCTCCCGCGCAGTCTCGCGGAGTTACTCGACAACGCCGTCGTCCACGCCGACTGCGACGAACCGGAGGTGCACGTCGGCGTCTGGAAACTCGGCGAAGTCGCCGGGGTTACCGTCACCGACAACGGCCCCGGTATCCCCGATGCCGAGCGCGACGCCCTCCTTTCCGGCTCGGAGACGCCGCTTTCGCACACCAGCGGCGTCGGCCTCTGGCTCGTCCGCGCCATCGTCGACGCCTCCGGCGGGTCGCTCGACATCTCGAAGCCGAAGGCCCACGGAACCGTCGTCACCGTATCGCTCCCGCGGACGGCGTCGTGACCGCGCCGCGACCGAGCCGAGACGGTCTCGTCCGCGTCGCGACGGTCTCGTCCGCGTCGCAACCGCGTTATCTCCCGGTTTCGATTCGCTCGCCACATCACCGCCGACGACGGCTTTTTACACGTCCTTCCCGTATCGCAGACGACTGATGAACGGGAACAACCCATATGCGGGCGCTCCCGGCGTGGCTGGGGCCGGCCAGCCGTCGGCCAACCGAGAACTGACCGTCGAGCAGATGGACGCACTCCGGCGGGCCGTCGCCGGCATCGTCTCGCGCACCGAGTCGTACCTCCCCGAGGGGTTCGCCGTCGGCTCGGAGCTCTCGACGGGGTCGAACGGACCGCTGGCGACCGTGGCCGTCCACCCGCCCGTCGGCCACCCCGTCAGCGCCGGCTTCTCGCCGGACGCCGACGAACTCGATGCCGGACTCACCGACGAGGACCGAAACGAGGTCGCCCGCGGACTCGCCGCGACCGCGGCGTTCCAGGTGATGAGCGCCGTCGGCGACGACCTCACGCCCGCCGCGCGGTAACCCCGAACGACCCCCGTCGCCGTCGGGGCCCGAGTGGCCACTGACGCGAGCGCTCCGCTGACGCTCGTCGGCACCGACCGCGGCCCAATTTTTTGGCTCTGTTGAAACCCTCAGAGCTTGATACGTGTGGCGTGACACAGACAGCGGGTGAGTTCATCACGCCCTCAACATTCTACTGTCAATCTGTCAGAACTGGCTCATCGGATTGAATGATCTCATCTTCGATGAATTTAGTCCAGAAGCGTTCCCGCGAGATTACTTACAATTGCTTCAACAATCATTCGAGGAGAAAAACGAAACATGAGGTTCGTCAGTACGATCAACAACTGCCAAAACCTCATGACACCCTTCGTCTTGTTCATCAAGTGTGAGAGAATTCCACGATGTTTGAGCGTCAAGTCTTACGTGAATTGCGAACTTTGCAGAACCGTCTGGCCACTCGTCCTTGATGACTCTGCTGTCAACCTTCGTGATATCTGTCTGCTGATTTGCCGCTTGTTTCAATTCAAATGAAGACCAGTACACGATCTCGTCATTACGCTCAATAAGTAAGTGAGCTGTATGTTGTTCCGGTCGTTGATTGAAAATTTCCACCTGACTGAGGCTGGTACTTGATTGTTCGAAGAAAGAAGTGCACCCGGCAAGACTCGTAGTGAGAGCTGCACCACCCAGCTGGAGGACTTTTCGCCGAGGGACACCTTGCATCATTTCAGAACACTAACAAAGTCTTCAAAAACATTCTGTTCACACATTGGGTTGAGAAATTTCACACGCGGTTGCTTATTCGATAATCTGAATTACAATTCAACCTTGCAAGACTTGCGCTCTGTATTCAGCACGCTTTCAACAAACTATCAGCGGCTGAGGGGTTCAACAGGGCCAATTTTTCGTCACTGCCGACTGGCACTCGCCGCACTCGTTCTCTCGCTCCGCTTCGCGTGCAGTCTCGTCTCCGAGTTCTCTCGTCAGTTCACAACGAGAACAATACACTTCACGGAGGCGGTCGAAAGGGAAGTATGGTTTCGCTTTTCGGCTACGCGGACGAGATTGGCCCGACGACGCTCATCATCGTCGGCTTCCTGCTGTTTGTCTTCCCGGAACCGGCGACGTCGGCCCTCGGCGCGGGACTGATGCTGTTCGGCGTGGCGTACTGGTTCTGGGCGTGGAACCGACCCTGAGCGCGAGACGAGCGTGCGAGTGACCCCGCTCAGACGCTCCCGCGACGGCGGTTTCGACCGTCGTCGTCACGGACGCGAGACGTAACGCTGTCCAGTGTGACGACGGTCTCGGCGGTCGTACCCGACCCGCCGGCCGGACCGGTCACCGACCGCGGCGTCGCAACGAACAACCCGTAGGCGAGCACGGCCGCCGAGACGAGGCCGCTCGCGCCGACGAGGAGTGAGAACGGGAGCGGCGAGAGCGTGCCGACCGCCGTCCCGACGAGAAGTGGGAGCGGCAGTGTCGCGAGGATGGCGTCGTACCGCGTCGCTTCCGAGACGATGCTGTCGCTATGGGGTGTTCGTGTGCGCATGATACCACTCGGCGACGAGTACGAACGTGTGAATAGTAGTTATTTCGCTTGACGGCACGGTCCCGCGGGTCGCCTACTTCCCCCAGAAGGGGTCGCGGCGGCGGTGCTTTTCGAGGTAGCCGGACAGCGCCTCCAGTTCGTCGGTGGGGATGTCGTCGCGGAGTTCCTGTTCGAGAATCTTCGCGTGCTTCTCGGGGAGTTCGATCCAGAGTTCGTCGCCCTCGTCTATCTGCCGGCCGACCGTCGGACCGTCGATGGCGACGCTGACGCGCGACCCGGCGCGGGCGCTCGACACGTCCTCGCCGTTCTCTTGGATGCCCGATAGCTGGCCGACGCGGTTGGGCTCGCCGTCTTCCCACTTCACGACGTTCATGTTGTTCTTGATGGTCCCGGACATGATTTCGACGCCGACGACGGCGGGGTTGTTCTGCCGGAAGACGTGGTCCTGGAGGATACGGAAGCGACACGGGCGGACGATTTTGTCGAGAATCGTCTCCTGCTGGGCGCGTTTCATCTCGTCGACGTACTCCTCGTACTCCTCGACGAGCTGATAGATGACGTCGTCTTCGAACAGCTTCACGTCGTTCTTGTCGAGTTCGGCCTCGGCGTTCGAGAGCACGTCCACGTTGAAGCCGAGGATGACCTTGTGTTCGGGCTCGCGGGCGGTCGAAGCGACGGCCACGTCGCGCGGGGCGATGTCGCCGACCTCGGCGCGAAGGATGGGGACCTCGGCCTCTTGGAGGGCGTTCGCCATCGCTTCGAGGCTCCCGAGCGTGTCGGCCTTGACGACGACGCCCTCCTCCTCGGTGGTGACCTCGATGTCGGCGAGTTCGGCTTCGACCTCGCGGATGACCTCGTCGAGGTCGCGGTCGCCGACGACGCGGACCGGCGCGCCGGCCATCGCGTCTTCGAGGTCGGGGGCGGCGATTTTCACACCGGCCGCGGCACCGACCTCGTCGACCTTGTCGAACCGCTTTTCGGTGCGAATCTCGGCGTTCGGGCGGGGCTGGAGGAGCGCGCGGACCTCGGTGACGATAGGGTCGTTCGCGCCGCCGACGACGATGGTGTCGCCCGCGCGAATCGTCCCGTCGTAGAGAACCACGTCGAGGGTCGCGCCGAAGCCGCGTTCCTCCTTGACTTCGAGGACCGTCCCGGAGCCGGGGCCGGCCACGTCGATGGCCATCTCGTCTTTCATGTAGCGCTGGGAGAGACCCATCAGGACGCCCAGCAGGTCCGGAATGCCCTCGCCGGTGAGCGCCGAGACGGGGACGACGCCGATGTTGGACTGGAAGTTCTGGACGCGCCAGTAGAAGTCAGAGGAAAAGCCCCGGTCGGAGAGTTCGCCGATAATCTCGTACAGCTTCTCGTCGAGTTTCGAGCGGGCGCGCTGTGACTGTTCCTCGTAGGTCTTCTGGATGGGGGCCCCCTCTTGGGGGTTCCAGCCCGGCGTCGTGTCTATCTTGTTCGCGGCTACGATGAACGGCGTCCCCGTTCGTTTGAGGATGTCGATGGCCTCCTCGGTCTGCGGCTGGAAACTGTCGTTCACGTCGACCACGAGGATGGCGATGTCGGCGAGCGCCCCGCCGCGAGAGCGGAGGGTGCTGAAGGAGTGGTGGCCCGGCGTGTCGATGAACAACAGCCCCGGGAGGTCGAAGTCCTCGGGTTTGACCAGGCTGCCGGCCATCTGCGAGACGGTGTCTAAGGGGACCGCGGTCGCGCCGATGTGCTGAGTGATGGCACCTGCCTCACCCTCGCTGACGGCGGAGCCGCGAATCTTGTCGAGAAGACTCGTCTTCCCGTGGTCCACGTGGCCGAGGACGGCCACGATGGGTGTGCGAAGCGTATCGGATTGTGACGTCGAATCAGTGTCGGACATGGAGAATCGCCCCGGAGAAAGCTCTTACCGGAATCGAGTCGGTGACTCAAGTTAAGTCCATCGTCACGGGCGCACGACCCCGCGATTCGCCGTGTCGACTGTTCTCGCGGCTCATGTTCGGGTCCGGACTCGCTCGTCGGCCGCCCGTCAGACGTGCCCGTGTCGTTTATGTGAACCGGCGAGGAAGGGGTGTGTATGGCCGACATACTCGCCGAGAACCTCTCCGGAAAGGCCGTCATGGGGTCCGACGGGACGGAACTCGGGATGCTGTACAACATCACGATGGATCTGAAATCGGGCGAGCTTCACGACCTCCTCGTCCAGCCGAACGAGCAGGTCGCCCCGAGCCGCGTGGCGTTCGACCAGGACGACCGCGGTCGGTTCCGAATCCCGGTGAATCGCGTGCAGGCGGTCAAGGATTACATCGTCGTCCAACGGTAGTTTCAGGATAGATTCTCAATGCGGATTCTCGACGCTTCTGCGTTCATCAACGAGTACCACACCGACGACGAGACGGCCTCGATTCCCCTCGTCAAGGAAGAACTCACCGGCGAGCACGCCTTCCGGTTCGACGCGCTCGAAGGCGCGGGCATGCACGTCCACATCCCCGGACAGGGAACCGTGGACAAGGTGCTCCGCGCCGCGGGCGAGACCGGCGACCGCGACGTGCTCTCGGAGACCGACACGCGCCTCATCGCCGCCGCGTTCGAACTCGACGCGACGCTCGTCACCGACGACTACGCGATGCAGAACGTCGCCGAGCGGCTCAACGTCGGCGTCGAAGTCATCGCCCAAGACGGCATCGCAGAACAGCGGAGCTGGAAGTTCCAATGTCAGGGCTGCGGCCGCGAGTTCGACGAGAACAAAGAGCGCTGTCCCATCTGCGGGATGGAGCTGTCGCGGAAGAACCCGGCATAAGCCGGTCGACCGCTCGACTCGACTTTTCGTCGTTCTTTTTCAGACCATGCCGGTCGCCTGGGCGTAGCTCACGAGGAACTGGACCGCGTTGTACAGCCCGTGGACCAGCGCGGCGACGAGCAGGTTCCCGCTTTTCTCGTAGACGAGCGCGAGGACGCTCCCGAGGAGGAACACCATCCCCAGCGAGACGAAGGCTCCCTCGCCGGAGAACGACCAGACGTGAATCGACGCGAACACCAGACTCGACAGGACGACCGCGGGCGCGGGACCCCAGAGTCGGCGGAGTTCGCCGAAGGCGATGCCCCGGAAGATGAGCTCCTCCGCCGGGCCGACGAGGACGATAGTGACGACGGTGAGATACAGGAAGTACACCGGGTTCTCGCGGCCCTGCTGGGCGATGACGCTGTCGCCGCTCTGGATGCCGAGCGCGGACATCAGCGCCGACGCGCCGAGGTAGACGCCCATCACGGCGACGAACCCGCCCGCAATCCACAGGGCGTCGCGCGCGGTCGGTCGCTCGAATCGAATCAGGTCCCAGTCGTCGCGGGCGGCGAGGTAGCCCGCGCCGACGACGCCGAAGCCGACGAACTGTCCGGCGCTCTGTATCGCGCCGATGAGTGCGGAGTCACCCGGGAACACGCCGCGAGCGAGGCCGCCGGCGAGCGAGCCGAACGTCGCGCCGACGATGAGCGAGAGGGCGACGACGATGATGATGCCACCGTACGCTTGGAGGTGGTCTGCGGGGCTCGCAGACGCGCGGGCGGTGTCGTGTGCCATTGCCCTCCCCTTCGGAACGGGGTCGGATAACCGATTCGGGTCGATTCTCGTGATGCTGTGAAGTCACGTGAGTCTGCGTCGTTTGCGCCGTCTCGAGAGGAGAACCGGACTGCGGGAACCTCTCGAAAGCCCCCGCCGCGACGGCTCCCGCGGGCCGCCGCGGTCCTCAGCCTCCGGCCTGCGGTCCTCACCGCCCCGGGGTTCGCCCTCGCGGCGGCCCCTTTCAGTCCCGCCCCGTGGACTGTTCGGTGGCCGTCGCTGGTTGGTTGTTCTGTGGTCGTCGCAAAAGCTGGTTCTCAGCCGTGGTCGCCGTGAGCCTCTCGCTCCGACTACTCGACGACCAGCCGCGACTTCTCTTCGACCGCGTCGGCCTCCTCGAAGTCGCCGCCGCCGAGCAGGCCGCGAGCGGCGCGTTTGCCCCACTCGACCGCCGGCTGGACGAACGCGTCCACGCTGGCGAGTTCGCCGTAGAGAACGCAGGCGGCCTCCATCGCGTAGAGCAGTTCGCCCAGTCCGTGCTCGTCCACGCGGTCGAGTTCGATGCGGACGTTCGGGCGGTCGGCGGCGACGAGGCTCGCCTCGGTCGCCTCGAACTCGGCGTCGAGCAGTTCGCCGAGCGACGAGCCGCCGAGGTACGCGAGGCCGTCGAGGTCGGTCTCGGGGATGGCAACGTCCTCGCGCTCGGTCGCGCGGACGAGCGTCACGAGCTTGTCGCGCGGGCCGGCGCGGTACAGTTGAAGCTGGGAGTGCTGGTCGGTCGCGCCGAGCGCCCGCAGGGGCGTCTGGCCGAGGCCGTCCTTCCCGAGCGACTCGGCCCACAGCTGGGCGAACCACTCGGAGAACGTTTCGAGCGACTCGGCGTAAGGCATCATCGCGTTCTGGTGCATGCCGCGCTCGGCGAGGGCGTAGGAGACCGCGCCGTAGGCGTACGCGGGCGAGTCGAAAAGCGAGTCCGACAGGCGCGCTTCCTGTGCGGCCGCGCCCTCTAGCACCGCCTCGATGTCGTGGCCGCAGAGGGCGGCGGCGGCGAGGCCGACCGTCGAGAGCACCGAAAAACGGCCGGGGACGCCGTCCGGGACGGGGAGCGACGGGAGGTCGTGCTGGTCGGCGAGGTCGCGGAGGTTGCCCTCCTCGCCGGTCGTGACGAACGTCCGGTCGGCCCAGTCGACGCCCGCGTCGGCCATGGCTTCCTGCACGACGAGGAAGTTCGCCAGCGTCTCGGCGGTCGTGCCGGACCGCGAGACGACGTTGACGACGGTCGACGAGAGGTCCAGCGAGTCGAGGAGGCGCTCGACGGCCTCGGGGTCGACGTTGTCGAGGTAGTAGGCGTCAACGTCGCTTTCGAGGGCGTCGGTGAGGGTGGCCGCGCCGAGGGCGCTGCCGCCGATGCCGACGGTGACGACCGCCGAGGGGTCGTCGAACCGGCTCACGGCGTCGCGAATCGCCGCGGGGTCGGTGCTGTTCGGGAGGTTCAGCGATTCGTAGCCGTGCTCGCCGGCTGCTCGGCCTCGTTCGATGCGGTCGTGGGCGGCCGCGACGCGGCCGTCGAGTCGTTCGAGCGCCTCGCGCGAGACGCCGTGGGCCGACGCCGTGTCGAGGACGTTCCCGAGATCTACCTGCATACAGGATGCCGCGTCGCCCGGCGTCAAAACGACACCGGTCGCTTTAATCGCGGCCGCTCCCAAGGGCGACCGATGGCAGACGACTACGGCGGCGTCGTCGGCGCGTTCCCGTACGCCTTCCGGCACAGCGAGTCGTGGCTGTTCAAGTGCTACGTGCTCGTCGGTGCCCTCGCGACGGGTATCGTCTCGTTGTTCGTCGCCTTCGGACTCGTGGTCCTCATCGGCGCGACCGCCGGCGTCCCCGGCGGCTCGCTCACCCTCTCGCGGTCGTTCTACGTCCTCGTGGGGCTGTTCGTCGTCGCGCCGCTCGTCGCCCCGGTGCTGTTCGTCGCCCGGCGACACCGCCGAACCGGCTCGGAGCCGCGGTACGACCTGAGCCTCGCGCTCGCTGGATTCGTGTTCATGGCGTCGGTGTACGTCGGGCTCGTCGCGTCGGTGCCGGCGGAGCTTCAGACGCCGGCGGAGCCGTTTACTGTGGGTCCCGTGACCGTCTCGGCGCTCGTCCCCGTCGTCCAACTCCTCTACGACCTCCCCGCAATCTACGGACTCGTCCCGCCGGTCGCGTGCGCGGTCGGAATCTACGGCATTCACCGACTGCTCCGATAACCGTCGCCGACTCGTTTTTACCTGACACCGTTCTCACCCGACTCCGTTCTCACCCGATTCTCGCCGCCAACTCGTCGCGGTAGCGGTAGACGACCGCCGAAGCGACGACGCCGACGGCGACGAGGAGCGCGACCGCCTCGTAGTTCGCCGCGCCCGCGCTCTGTCCGGCGGCCGCCGCGAGGGCGAACGTGGGCAGACGACCGACGGCGACGAGGACGACGAGCGTCCGCAGTCGAAGCGGTGAGAGCCCGGCGAGCGCACAGAGCGCGTCGTCCGGGAACGCTGGCAGGAGAAACAGGACGAATAGCCCGGCGACGCCCCGGCGGTCGGCGAAGCCGTCGAACCGCGCGAGCGTGTCGTCGGCAACGAGACGCTCGACCGCGGGCCGGCCGAAGTGCCGGGCGAGCAGGAAGACGACGGCGCTCCCGACGACGACGCCGACCATGCTGTAGACCGTCCCGGCGACCGTCCCGAACAGGTAGCCGCCGACGGCGGCGAGGGCTTGCCCGGGAATCGGCGCGAGAATCACCTGCAGGGTCTGGACGCCGACGAACGCCAGCGGCGCGAACGGACCGGTCGATTCGACGGCCGAGCGGACCCACGCCGGGTCGGCGAGCCGCGGGGCGAACACGGCGACGCCGACCGCGACGGCCGCGCAGGCGACCGCGACGGCCGCGCAGGCGACCGCGACGACGCCGACTCTGGCGAGCGCCGCGTTCCGCGCGGCGGGCGAGGCAAACAGGCGGCGGGTCACAGGAACGAGGCGGTCTTGAGCCGGGCGTTCAGCGCGTACTTCCGCAGGTACTGGCGGGCGGTCGTTCGCGTCCCGCGGGCGACGGTCCGCCCGGCGCGAATCCCGGCTAGGATGGCGTCGGTCGTGACGCCGCCGTCCGCCGCGACCGAGACGGCCGTGTACGCCTGTCCGACTAACGCGGGTCGGTGCGCGTCGCTTCCACCCGTCCCCGGAAGGCCCTCGCGGCGGGCGTAGCGCCGCGCCTGCCCGTTTCTGAACCCGGTGAGCGTGTGCGCGTTGTACACCTCGACGGCGTCCACGTCCCGAATCGCCCGGCGGGACGCGCCGTGGCGGAACGTCTGAAACGGGTGCGGTACGACCGCGAGCCCACCGGACTCGCGGACCGCCCGCGCCGTCTCGGAGAGCGGTCGTCCCGTCGCCGGCGGGTCGTTGACGCCGAGCGCGAGGAGGTGACCGTCGGCCGTCGAGACCTCGACGCCGGGGACGACCCGGACGCCGTATTCGTGGGCGATGTCGAACGCCCGCGGGAGCGACCCGACCGAGTCGTGGTCGGTGATGGCGACCGCGTCCAGGCCGACCGCTGCGGCGCGGGCCAACACCGCCTCGACCGACATCTCGCAGTCGTAGGAGGCGTCGGTGTGGACGTGGAGGTCGACCGCGAGCGTCCGCGCCTCCCGCGAGCTCTGCGTCCGACCGCTCATACCACGCCGAACTCGAGCGCGAGACAGCCGACGACCGTCAGGACGCCGGCGACGCCGACGAGGAGGTGCCCCGCGTCGGTCTTGTACGCCTTGTAGTCGGAGGTCATGAGCGGGCAGACCGCCACGATGGTCGCGCCCGCGACCCAGCCGTTCCACGGCGGGACGAACTGGAGGAGGAAGTAGTTCGCCAGCACGACGAGGTGCGTGTGGACGACCGTCGTTCCGCGGTAGTACGAGGTCCCCGAGTCGTCGCCGAAGCCCTCGCTGTTGTGGCGGATGAGTCGCAGGCCGCCGAAGGTGAGGACGACGAAGCCGACGACGGCGCTCACGACCGGGTTGGGCGCGAGCGCGACGTGGTACAGGAGCGCCGCCGACACGAGGTACGCGAAGATGTCGATGAAGGAGTCTATCTGTCGGCCGAACGCCGAGGCGGTCCCGGTCTTGCGGGCGTAGTAGCCGTCGGCCTTGTCGAAGGCGAAACCGACGAGGACGGCCACGATGGCCCAGTTCGGCTCGCCCGACACGAACAGTATCGCGCCGACCCACGCCCAGAAGAGCGCGCCCAGACTCAACCAGTCGGCGGCCCCGAGCCGCGAAATCATGTTCTCCCCCGTCGATGAGCGCACGACCTCGCTCGCCCGCGCGTCGACCGCGTCCAGCCTCCCGCGAAGTGCTGACCTGAGTTCGTCCGTCATGCCTGTCTGTCCGACACACTCGACCGATTGAGTATAAATTTAACCGCTATAGTATATATAAATCAAATATCTATATATCAACGTTCCCGAACGGAGCGCTCGGGACGGAACTGAGCGCTCTGTACCGCTATGAACGGGGTTTGACGCGCCGCCGTCGCAACGGTCCGGCCCGGTAGTACGCCCGGGTTCGGGCGACTCGAAAGCCGACGCTCTCGAAGGTCCACTGCGACGGTCGGTTGTCGCGGGCGACGAGCGCGTGAACCGTCTCGGCCCCCCGCTCGCCGGCGACCGCGACGGCCCGCGAGACGAGCGCGGTGGCGATGCCGCGGTTCCGCGCCTCGGGCGCGACGAACACCCGGCGGACGTAGCCGCCGGGAAAGCTCACGTCAGTTTCCAGCGGGTGGACGTGGTACGTCAGGCCGGGGTCACCGAGGAAGAGGTAGCCGACGAGGTCGGAGTCCGCGACTTCACCGTTCTCACCACCCTCGCCGTCTCTCTCGCCTCTCCCGACGTCGAACGCGCACACCGCCGTCTCGTCGCCTCTGAGCTCGGAAAACGCGTCGTAGCGGGCTTCGAATCGCCGAGCCACTTCGGGTTCGAGCGCGCGAATCTCGACGCCCGCCGGGGGGCCGCGGCCGACGTCCGCCGCGTCGGCGTCCGCGACGTACTCGTCCATCTGCGTCGCCGTGAGTCCGCGAGCCTTGAGCGCGTCGTAGACGCGGTGGGCCATCTCGGTCCGGGTCAACCGCCAGAGCGCGGGCATCGTCAGTCGCGTCGAAGCGCCGCGAGAAAAGCCCACCGTCGCCGTGGGTACAGGTGGCACACGCGGTCGAACGCGCCCGAAACGGGGAAAAGCCCCGGTGGCTTACACCGGGTGATGACCGAGTCCGAGTCCGAGACCGAGTCCGAGCGAACGGGAACGTTTCTCGTCACCGCCGCCGACGGGGAGTCGGCCGTCCTGAAGGATGTTCACTCCGGGCAGGTTCACGCGCTCTCGTCGAACCCCGGTGTCTCCGAGGACGAAGCCGTCCGGGGGACTGTCGCGCCCGACCCGCCGATGAACGTCTCGTGGCAGCTCGTCGAGGTCGACTCGCGCTGGACCGTCTCCGTCGAGCGCTCCACCGAGTCGCCGACGACGAACTCCCGCGACATCGCCGCGGACAACCCCGACGGCGAACTCGTCCGGGAGGAACGCGCCGGCACCGGCGAGATTCACGTCCTCTCGGTTCCCGACGACATGACCGAACAGGCCGTCGACGACATCCTCTCGGACCGCGAGGGGCTGCTCTCGCGGGCCGCCAGACTCGACGTGAACCGCGTCGAAGTCCGCTCGCAGCCGGGCGTCGTCGCGGTCCGCTACATGCCCTGAGTCGGGTCTTTTCTGCCCTCC
This sequence comes from Haloferax prahovense, assembly GCF_000723845.1. NCBI lineage: Archaea > Methanobacteriati > Methanobacteriota > Halobacteria > Halobacteriales > Haloferacaceae > Haloferax > Haloferax prahovense. Next base: position 226,077 of record NZ_LK053000.1, read on the forward strand.
GCTCGCTCGTCTGCTTCGCTCCCGCTCTCGCTCTCACTACCGCTGTGTTCCGGTCGAGGAGACGGGGCCGTCCGCGCTCTGGACGCACCACCCGCCGTGGACGCTCCCCTCGCGCTCGACGAACTCGACGGTCGTCTCCTCGCCGATTCCGGCCGCGTCCGCCGGGTCGAGCCTCTCCACTCGGAGCGTCAGCGTCAACGCGTCGCCGCAACAGCCCACGTCGAGGAACTCCTCCCACTCGTCGCCCGCCGCGGCGTCCTCGTGGACCCGCTGCAGGTAGGTCACGAAGTGGTCGGTGGTCAGCTGGTCGCGGCCCCACGCGCTGAGTTCGTCGGGAACGGAGACGACCACGCGGGTCGCCGTCTGGTCGGTCGCCATACCTCACGATTGTCGGCCAACGATTATGGGCCTGTCGCGGGTTCGCCGCGCGCCCGTCAGACCGTTTTACGGCCGAGGCCGTCCGCGGATAAGAAACCTTATTCGGCACCGCTCAGGACCGCAACCCATGGTTGAGTTTACGGTACCGGAGGTAGACTACACCCGGTACACGAATCGCCAACTCGTGGCCGTCCCCCTCGCGGTCCTCGCGGTGGCCTTACTGGTCATCGGAGGGTGGTACGTCGCGACTGGCGCGCCGGTGAACCCGGGCGTTGATTTCACCGGCGGGACCGAACTCCGTATCGCAACGGATGCCCCGCAAAGCGAGGTCGCCGCGGCCTTCGACAGTCAGCCCGAATCGATTCGTTCCGTCGCGGCCGACGGAACGTACGTCGTGACCTTCCAGTCCGGGAGCGCGACGTCGAGCGAACTCCAGACGCAGGCCGAAGACGCCGGCTTCGAAGTCCGGTCTATCGACGCGGTGTCGGCTAACTTCGGCTCCGAGACGCAACTGCTCGCCCTCGGTGGCCTCGCGGTCGCCTTCGCGGGCATGAGTATCCTCGTGTTCGCCATGTTCCGCTCGTTCGTCCCCTCCATCGCGGTCGTCATCTCGGCGTTCTCCGACATCGTCATCCCGGTGGCGCTGATGAACCTCCTCGGCATCGAGCTATCGCTGGGGACCGTCGCCGCCCTCCTGATGCTTATCGGGTACTCGGTGGACTCGGACATCCTCCTGAACAACCACGTCCTCCGACGGTCCGGTGACTTCTACGAGTCCACCGCGCGCGCCATGCGCACCGGTGTGACCATGACGCTCACGTCCATCGCGGCGATGATCGTCATGACCATCACGGCGACGCTGTTCGGCATTCAGCTGCTCGCCGCCATCGGAACGGTCCTCGTCTTCGGCCTCACCGCCGACCTGATGAACACCTACATGCTGAACGTGACCCTCCTTCGCTGGTACAAGTTCGAGGGGGTGGCCCGATGAGCACGCTCCGCGACAACTGGCGGGTCATCTTCCTCGTCGTCGCCGTCCTGCTCTCGACGTTCGCCCTCTTCTCGCCGACCATTGGGGGGCAGACCCAGGGCCCCATCGCCGATGACGACGGCGCGACGAACCTCAAGTTCGGCCTCCAACTCGACGGCGGGACGCGCATCCGCGCGCCGCTCGTCGGCGTCACGGCCGAGGACGTCGAGTTCGAGGGCGATTCCGACCGCGTCGTCGAGCGACAGGTCGCCGCCCAGTTGGATGGTGCCGACGCCGCAGACGTCATCGCCCGTGTGGGCGCGGAGTCCAACACGGTCGAAGTGACCATCGAGAACGCCACGACCGACGACTTGGCCGCCGCGCTCGACGCCGCGGGCTACGCCCACGGGGAAGTCAGAGACGGCGTCACCGAGACGACCCGCGCCGAGACGGTCCGCGTCCTCCAGTCGAAGATCAACGAGGCCGGGCTCTCCGGCGGGACGGTCCAACAGGTGACCACGGCGACGGGCGAACACTTCATCCTCGTCGAGGTCCCCAACCGCGACCAGTCGGACGTCGTCGACCTCGTCGGCGAGCGCGGGACGGTCCAAATCGACATCTATTACCCGGTCTCGCAGAACGGCACGCGAACCTACGAGACGCGCGAGGCCGTTCTGACGCAGGCTGACTTCACCTCCATCGGGACCGCACAGGAGTCCCAGGCCGGGAGCGGGGCGTTCGTCCCCGTCTCCGTCCGGGACGAACCCGCACAGGAGTTCCAGTCGGCGGTCGTCGAGACCGGCCTCGCCCAGAACGGCGGGACCCGGTGTACCTACATGGAAGACGGCGGACAGAACACGACCGAAGGCTGTCTCCTCCTCGTCGTCAACGGCGAGGTCGTCAACGCCTTCGGAATGAGCGGCGGGCTCGCCGACACCATGCGGTCCGGCGAGTGGGCCGGCGCGCCGAGCTTCCAGCTCCAGACCCGCAACACGTCCGAGGCCCAGGAAATCGCAATCAACCTCCGCGCTGGCGCGCTGCCGGCCAAGCTCGACCTCTCGGGCGAGGACAGCGGCACCTCGTCGTACATCTCTCCGAGCCAGGGTGAGAGCTTCAAGTTCAACTCGCTCATCACGGGTATCATCGCGGTCCTCGCGGTCGCTGGCGTCGTCTTCGTCCGCTACGGCAAACCGCAGGTCGCCCTGCCGATGATCGTCACCGGCCTCTCCGAGGTGTACATCCTCCTCGGGTTCGCCGCGGCCATCGGCTACCCGCTCGACCTCTCTGTCATCGCCGGCTTCATCGCCGTCATCGGGACGGGTGTGGACGACCTCATCATCATCGCCGACGAGGTGATGGCTGAGGGCACGGTGAAGTCGCGGAAGGTCTTCCAGTCGCGGTTCCGCCGGGCCTTCTGGGTCATCGGCGCGGCCGCCGCGACGACTATCATCGCTATGAGCCCGCTCGCCGTGCTCTCGCTTGGCGACCTGCAGGGCTTCGCCATCTTCACCATCCTCGGCGTCATCATCGGCGTCCTCGTCACCCGCCCGGCGTACGGTGATATCCTCCGAATCCTCCTGACCGAGGACCGCTGAGGTCGACCCGTTTTCGACCGACGCTCTCTTTCACTCGCCCGTCACGCGTCCAGCGCCGCGAGCGGACGACCCCGCCCGCAGGCCACCGTCGAAATTCTCGCAGTTGATACCTCTCCGACCGCTCAATCGTTCCCCATGTCAGAATCGGGTGGCGGCGACGGTTTCGGTCGTCCTCATCGGGACGTACTCGCCGACAGAATGATATAGACTGTCTATAAAATACTGACCGAACCGGCAACCGACCAACCGCCGCCCGTCGGTACTCACGGTGCACGCACTCCACTCATGGAAGACACGCCACTTCGACGCGACGACACGGACGCGACGACCCGGCCGGACGCTCCGCGACGCTCCGCCTCCGCGGACGACGAGGAGTTCGTCGCCATCGTCGCCCCGTACGAGGACGCACCAGACGAGTGCACCATCTTCCCCGCAGGACTCGCAGAAGACGAGTTGCTGACGACGTGGCTCTCCGCGCAGGAAGGCTCGTACGTCGCGCTCGCCGAGATGCGGTGAGCCGTCCCCGCGACTCGCCCTCGAACCACCGACCCTCCACTTTTTCGACCGCCGGTCCCGCGACGCCTCAGAAATCGCCCAGCGACGACTGTTCGTGTGCGGCCATGAGGTCGGCGCAGGTCGACCACGACTTCCGCGCGCAGTCCGGGAGAATGCCGTGTTCGCGGACGTACTCTCGCAGGAACTTGCGGGTCGTCCCGTCGCTCGGGTAACCGCTTCCGACCTCGCCGTACGCCGCGGCAATCTCCTCGACCCGGCGGTCGCGTTCGACCTTCGCCACGATGCTCGCCGCGCCGACGATGGCGTGTTCGTCGTCCGCGCGGTGCTGGGCGTGGACCTCGACTTCGACGCCCGCCTCGGCCACCCCCTCGCGGACGCGGCGGCCGAATCTGGACTCGCTCACGTCGCCCGCGTCGCAGACGAGTTCGTCGGCGTCGACGGCGACCTCGGCGGCGGCCTCGACCTGCGCCCGGACGGTCAGCAGGTTCATGTTCGTCTCGGGGTCGTCGATGGTCTCGGGTTCGACGAACGCGACCCCGACTTCCACGTCGTCTCGGTCACGGAGTTTCGCGGCGAGTTCCTCGCGGCGCTCGGGAGCGAGTCGTTTCGAGTCGGCGATTCCGTCCGGGAGGGCGTCGGGGTCCCCTCGGACCGCCGCAGCGACCATCGGACCCAACACGGGTCCCTTTCCGGCTTCGTCGACGCCGATGTGCATACCTCGTCGGGTGTCGCGGGCGAGAATTAGAGATTGCGGTCCGCGACGACGCCGGCCCAGCCAGCGAGTGCCGGGCTGCCCACAGTGAGAGCCGTGACGCTCAGCACGGACGCGAGGGAGTGTGTGTTCACGTGGATTCCGAAGACGAGGACCGCGGCGAGGGACGCGGTCGTGAGGGAGAGCGCCTGCTTCGATTCGCCAACCGCTCGGGAGAGAACCGGCGTGGCTAACGCGCTCGCAAGCGAGAACAGTCCGCCGAGAACGACGTAATCGAGAATCTGCGAGCCGCCGCCAGAGGACCAGACCTGATACACTGTCTCCTCGTATTCCACGTAGTACTCACCCTGTCCGAGTGCGATGGTGTCGCTGTAGAAGAACTCGGGTGCGCCCGTTCCACGAAGGACAACGGTCGTGGACTCGGCAGCCTCGCCGATTCGTTCGTGCGCAGTCGTCACCACCTGCCGGGCGGGTGGGGAGAGCGAATCACCGCCGCGAAAAACCGCACCGTCAACGCTCTCGGCCTTTTCGGGAATCGAGTCTTCGACAGTCACGTAGTGGTCGTCCTCCGGGGCTCCGGGCGCGGGAACGACGACAAACGCGGCAGCGACGAGGGCGACCGCGAACACCAGACGAGCCACACCGAGGATGGAGGGCATCGCCTCGGAAGAATCACCCTGCCGACAAGTGCCTTCCCCTCAGTCTTTGAAGAACTCGTCGTCCTCGAACGGTTCGTCCTCGCCTTCGACTGCGATGACGTCGAGCGCGGTGACGACCGCGCCCGTGTCGAGGATACCGGCGAGACTCGGGTTGGTTCGGCCCTCGTCGCCCGAGACGAGTTCCTTGATGTAGAGACCGCCCTCGCCGTGGACTTCGACGGTCGCGTGGCGCGCGTCTTCGAGGTCGCCGGTGGCGTCGTAGACGTGGCGGGTGCGGGTGATGCTCGCGCGGCGGTGGTCGACGCGGTGCGGGGTGTACTGCTCGATGGTCGCGCCGGTGAGTTCGTCCAGCGCGGCCTGCAGGTCCTCGTCGGTCACGTCGTCGTCGAATTCGACGGCGGCGCGGTACTCCTTGCTCGCGTCGAGTTTCTTCACGCGTTCGACCATGTCGTAGGTGGCGAGGCGGAGCCCCTCGACCTCGATTTCGCCCTCGGCCATCGCGTTGATATCGCCTTCGAGCTGTTCCACGTCGATGGAGCGGCGGCGGGGCTCCATGATTTCGACGACGAACGGCCGGCCCGTGCCGAGCATGAGCGCGTCCACGTCCTCGCGGCCCGCGCCGTGGAACTTCGCGTCGACGCCGTCCATCACGTCCATCACGACGGGGGCGACGAAGCCCTCGACGCTGTCCTCGTAGAGGTAGCCGGAGCCGCCGCAGTAGTCGCAGGGCTCTTTGCCCTTGTAGCCCGAGCCGTCGCACTCGCGGCAGGGCCACTCGGTCTGCGGGATATCGCGCGCGAGCTTCCGGTAGCGCCCGTAGACGAACGCGGAGTTGAGCTGCGCCTCGACGGCGTCGGCTTCGATGTCGAGGAGGAACTGCACGTCCGGTCGGGTGAAGTCGACCTCGGTGCCGGTGAGTCGGCCCACGCGCTTTCCGACCTCGCGGTTGAACTCGGATTTGAACAGTTCGCCGGCGTCCTCGGGGAGGCCCGCCCCCTCGCGGAGCAGTAGCTCGTTTTCCTCGACGAGCGGCGGCGCACGGGTTCCGACTTGATACGTCTCGACTTCCACGTCCTCGATGGCCTCGGCGCAGCGTTCGGCCCACGCGTCGAACTCGGCGCAGGCCCCCTCGCAGACCCAGCAGTCCTCGGTTTCGACGGCCTCGTAGGGCTCGTCCGCGTCGAGGGCGGCGGCGACCCGGAGCGACTTGCCCCGCTCGGCGTTCGTCAGCCCGAAACTGCGCTCGGCGAAGGCCCGGCCCAGACAGGCGTCGCAGACCGGCCCGCTCTCGGCGAGCGCTCGCGCGTCCTCAAGGATGCTCATGTTCGGTCTCTATCGGGGCGCGCGTAACTAGCTTACTTTGTTCGTCGCGTCGCCGCGGCACGGCTTGTCGACGTACATCAGACCAGCGATGTTTGTCAACACGACCCGAGTGGAGTGCTATCTCGGCTCCGAGAAATTTGATGTACGGCGGCGTGGTAGCCGCTTCAACACCTGGGTCTACGGTCGATATCTCGTGTCTATCAATACGCAAACGAATCGGACGCTCGCACTGTTCGCGACCATCGCGGTCCTCTGGGGAACCTCGTTTATCGCCATCGAGGTCGGTCTCGACGTCCTCCCGCCCGTACTGTTCGCCGCCCTCCGATACGACGTGGCCGGCGTGGTGCTGTTCGCCTACGGCCTGCTCGCGGCCGAGGACTGGCGGCCCCGCGGCCGCGACGAGTGGCTCGTCGTCCTCGTCGGCGGGGCGCTCCTTATCGGCGCGCACTTCTCGCTCCTGTTCTCCGGCCAGCGGTACGTGACGAGCGGCGTCTCGGCCATCGTCATCAGCCTCGCGCCCGTCCTCACGCCCGTTTTCGCGTGGCCGATGCTGCCCGAAGAGCGCCTCGACGGATTCGGCTTCCTCGGAGTGTTTCTGGGGTTGGCCGGCACGGTGGTCATCGCCCTCGCGTCCGGGTCGGTCGGCGGCCAACTCCTCGGCGTCGTCCTGCTCCTTCTCGCGGCCGCGGCGTGGGCGTTCGGCTCGGTGCTCGTCAAGCGCCTCCCCGGGAACCCGCCCGTCGTTCCGATGCAGGCGTGGATGATGCTCCTCGGCGCGGGCATGCTCCACGTCACGAGTCCCGTCCTCGGCGAGCCCGGCCTCGCGAGCGTGGCGTGGTCGCCGGTCGTCGTCGCCGCGTTGCTGTTCTTGGCCGTGCTGTGCAGCGCCGTCGGCTTCATCGCCTACTTCGTCCTGCTCGACCGCATCGGCGCGGTCGAAATCAGCCTCGTCAACTACGTCACGCCGGTCGTCGCCGCCGTCACCGGCTGGGCGTTCCTCGGCGAGCGCATCGGCCCCGTCACCGTCGTCGGCTTCGCGCTCATCCTCCTCGGCTTCGCGTTCATGAAGCGCGACGCGCTCGGCCCGCTGGGTCGTCGTCTCGGCGTCCACGTCGGTCTCGTCGCGCCCGAACCGGCGACCGACCCGGACGGCCTTCCGGCCGACGACTGAGCGGCGTTCCGTCGCCGACCATCCGGGAGTATCGCAGCGCTATCGGGGTCCCGTTGCTCCGCGACAGCGCGAACGTCGAACCGCTTTCGAGTCGAAAAAAGCCTCGTCGCGTCCGACGCCGGTGTCCGCGTCGGCGTCGGCCGTCGTTCTCAGTTGCTGGTCTCGTTGTCCGACGACGTGGTCGTCTCGTTCGTCGTCGTGACCGTCTCGTTGGCGGTCGTCGTCTCCGTGACCGTCTCGTTGGTGGCGGTCCCGTTCGTGGTCGTCTCGTTCGTCGTCGTGGTCGTCGTCGTGGTCTCCTCTGCGGCGACCTCGTGGGTCGCGAGGACTTCTTCGGCACCCGCGCGGCCGACCCAGACGACCTCGACCGTCGAGCCGTTCTCGGCGGACTCGATTTTGAGGAAGTTACCCACCGAGACGGGGTAATCCTGCCCCTCCTCGCCGTCGGCGACCCACGTCGCGGTGCGCTCGTCGTCGACGGTGACGTAGACCTCGCTCGTCGCCTCGTCGGTAATCTTCTCGCCGTCCATGTGAACCACGCGGAGGACGCCGCTGTTGGTTCGGAAGGCGAGTTCGGGGTCCGGGACCTCGGCCGGCTCGACGTCGGTCGTCGTCTCGCCCGCCGTGCCGTTGCCGGTCTCGTTACCTGTCTCGTTGCCCGCAGTCGGCTGCGACCCGGAGCCACCGCCCATACATCCGGCGGTGGTGAGGAGGGCTCCTGTCGCGGCGGCGCTCTTCAGGAAGGTTCGTCGTTCCATACGCCATGATTTGCAAGCCCGTATATATGTCTTGTAGTTTACAGTTTGGGAGTAGATAACGACTCACACGGCGGATTTCTTCGTTTCGAGAAATGGTAACTTACAACAGTCCAACCTGTCCGAGCACCCACAGGGCGACGAGCGCCGTGGTCGCGCCGAGCGCGACGAGCAGGACGGTAATCGCGGCGACCGCGGCCAAGAGGAAGCGCCGGTCGGCCTCCGCGGCCGCGGGGGAGGCGTCGTCGTACCGGGCTTCCAACAGTCGGACGTTCCGGGCGTTCGCCTTCCACGCCGCGTCGAACACGTCGCCGACGACCGGGAGCGACCCGACGGTCGCGTCGAGGACGACGTTGCCGAGCATCCGCGCGAGCGTCGCCCGCGGCACGCCGAGCATCGCGGCCTCGACGAGGATGTACGCCGAGAGCGCCGAGGCCGTCGCGTCGCCGACGCCGGGCACGAGCCCTAGAATCGGGTCGAGACCGATGCGGTAGTTCGTCCCCGGAATCTCGAACGCCTCGTCGAGGTAGAAGCTCACCGTGCGGAGTCGCGCGAGCGTCTCCTCGTCCGCGACGCCCGCCGACTCGAAATCGACGACTGCGTCGGGTTCCAGCGACTCGTCTGCGTCGCCGTCGCTCGTCCCAACGGGCGTCGCCGGGGTGTTCGTCGAATCGTTCACACGTGTCAACTCGCGCGGGTGGAACTTGAGAATAGCGTCGGTCGGCGTCGTGTTGAGTCGGAAGCTGCGCGTCGAGTGGAAAAAAGAGCGCGACGCGCCGCCCCCACGGTTCGGGCGGGCGCGTCGTCGGAGCTACGAAGCCGGACGCCGTCGCGTGACCAAGCCGGAATCGGGGTCGACGGCGGAACCCCTGCGGTGGAGTCGGTTCCCGAACTTAGAGCCCCACCTCCATCGCGCGCTCGACGACGTCCGCGCCGTAGCGTTCCGCTAACTCCTCGTGTTGGTCGGGGCGGTGTTCGTACACGTCTTGGAACAGGCTGATGGGCGTCATCGCGGCCTGATACGTCGCCTCGTCCCACATGCGGTCCTTGGCGATGTCGATTTCGGTGCCGCCGATTCGGAGCGTCGCCGACTGCGTCATGGCGATAGCCCCGCGGCCCGCCTCCTTGGCCGCCTCGAACTCCTCCATGGAGTCGACGATGTCGTCCATGCTCGGGACGTACGAGGTCAGGCCGAGCAGCTCCTCGCGGAGTTCGTCCGCGGTGAGTTCCCGCGTGTCGCCGCCGACCCGGAGTTCGTAGCCGTCGTCGGTGGCTTCGAGCGAGAGGCGGTCGCCGTCGTACACCTCGGCCCCGTCTTCGGACGCGAGTTCGACCTCCTCGCCGTCCGCGTCGAGGAGCCAACTGCCGGTCTTCGGCGGGAGCGGCGAGGTGTTCGCCTCGACGACTTGGCCGGGCGTGAGCGACCAGATGCCGAGCATCCCCTTCGCCTGGTTCTCAGTCATGCGCTCGCGGTAGCCCTCCACGTCGCGGATGTCGTCGTAGGGGCCGTCGACAGCGACACAGCCGGCGGCGCTGGCCCCGCGAGAGGTGTTGTGTCGAAGCTCCGGCCACGCCGGAAGCTCGCCGGTCGGCGTCATGGCGCGCATGTCCTTCGTGTAGTCGACCTCGCCGTCGACGAGGAGGAACAGCCGTTCGAGGTTGTTCGTCGGCTTGCCCATCTCGTCGCGGAGGTCGCCCATGGCGAGTTCGGCCTCGCCGCTCTCGATGATGACCGACATGGCGAGGCTCCCCTCGTCGAGGCCGTGTTCGTTCTCGACGATGGTGAAGCACTCGTCGGCCTTCTTCCAGTCGTCGATGCCGCCGACCTCGGGGATGACGAAGCCGTCGATGTGCTCGACCGCGCCCTGCTCGGGGTCGGTGATGTCGAGCATGTGCTGGAAGCCCTGATACCGGGTCTCGGGGCTGTCGCGGTGCCAGACCATCCGCGGGTGAATCTCGCCGGGGAACTCCGCGCCGTGTTCGCCGATGACTTCGACGATGTTCTCGGCTCCCTCGTCGCGCATCGACGGCGCGGTGGCGTCCTCGTTGTCGGGGACCCACACGTCGGGCGCTTGCATCCCGCGGAGGCCGGCCGCCCGGCGGAGCATCTTCGCGGAGTCGGCTTCGCCCTCGACGGCCGTCGGCGAGGTGAAGAACGTCCGCACGAACTCCCGGTCGTGTCTGCGCTCAGTCATCGTCGTTGCTCGTGATGGGGTCGGCCTGCTCCTCGCTGAACCCTTCGGACTCCTCGATGCGGCGGCGCGCCTCGGGGTCGAACTCCGTCTCGATGTCCTGGTACCGCGAGACGAACGACAGCTCGTGGTGGCTCTCGGTCGGGTGGTCGAGGTAGCGCTGTTCGAGGTCGAACTGGCCTTCCTCGTCCTGTTCGGCGAGCTTCTTGAAGTCCTCGTAGACGGCGTGCGCGCCCGAGTGGAGGCCGAACAGCGTGATGAAGATGTACTTGTAGCCGAGGTCGCCCAGCTCCTGGAACGTCAGCGGGTCCTCCTCTTCGGACCACGCGAACGACGACGAGTAGTTGAACGCGAGCTTCAGGTCCGGGTGCGTCTCGTGAATCTCCTCGGCGTAGGCGACGGCGTCCTCACGCGAGGGGTTCGGCATCTCGGGCCAGACGATGTCGACGCCGGCGTCGGCGTAGATGCGGCCGCGTTCGACGTGTTCGTCCCAGTCGCCGTTCGAGGAACCGTAGGCGTCGGTGCGGGCGATGACGACCGTGTCCTCCGACTGCTTGGCGTCGACGGCGGCCTCGAAGCGAGCCTTGGCCTTCTCGCGGGAGACGATCTGCTTGCCCGCGATGTGGCCGCAGCGCTTGGGCGTCGTCTGGTCTTCGATGTGGACGGCGGCGACGCCGGCCTTCTCGTACTCGCGGACGGCGCGGCGGACGTTGTGGATGCCGCCGTAGCCCGTGTCGCAGTCGGCGATGACCGGGAGGTTCGTCGCCTCGACCATGCGCTTTGCGTTCTCGACCATCTCGGTCATCGTGACCATCTCCAGGTCCGGGAAGCCGAACTGCCCGAGGACCGTCGAGTAGCCGGACATGTAGGCGGCGTCGTGGCCCGTCATCTCGGCGAGGCGGGCGTCGAGGGCGTGGTACATGCCGGGGGCGAACACGAAGTCCTGCGTGTTCAGCATCTCCCGCAGTTCGCGGGCCTTCTGGTTGTCAACATCCTGTGCGAAGACGTCGCTGTCGAGTTCGGTCGGGTTCATTGGGTGTCGGTGGGCTGCATCGTTCGCTCGATGCGGTTCAGTTGGGCGCGGAGCGCGGCGAGTTCGCGCCGAATCGTCGTCATCTCGTCGTCCTCACCCGGTTGTCGGATGAAGGGGACGAGCGGCGCGTCCATGTTCTCCTCGTTGTTGGGGTAGCGCCGCGCGGCGCGAGGACGAGTCGTCGTCGAGCGAGCGGTGGTCTGCGTGCGGGTCGTCGTGTCGGTTCGGGTCGTGTTGTCGCGGTTTGTCATCGGTTACGTCGGTGGGGTCGGCGGTCGGTAGCGGTCGGTTCGGGTCGCGGTCGTCGAGCGGTCGGTTGCGTGGTGTGCTGCGGATACTACCATCGGATGTCTCCTCACCCGGTTCGACTGCCGAGTGGTACTAATAGTTAATGATTGATAATGATAATATTAGTTAATGACTTAGTTCTGTACGAACGGATATTAGGCCCTAATTTGACACATGGTAACATATCTACTCCGTGGGCAGGGTTCGAGCGTCGTCGACTCCACCCGGTGACCGGGCGTGCCACGCCGTGACGGGGCGTTCCGCGGACACTACGCTTAATCGCGTCCACGCCCGACGACGCACCAGCGAATGGCATCCGCGATAGAGATACGCGACTTGACGAAGTCCTACGGCGACGTCCGCGCCCTCGACGGCGTCGATCTCGACGTTCCCGAGGGGTCGTTCTTCGGGCTGTTGGGGCCGAACGGGGCGGGGAAGACGACGTTCATCAACATCCTCGTCGGTCTCGTTCGCAAGACCGGCGGTGAGGCGAGCGTCTTCGGCTACGACGTGGAAGACGACTACCGCGAGGCCCGCGACCGAATCGGCCTCGCGCCGCAGGAGTTCAACGTCGACCGATTCTTCCCCATCCGCGAAGTGCTCGAACACAAGGCTGGCTACCACGGGATTCCGCACGACGAGGCCCGCGAGCGCGCCGACGAGGTGCTCAAGCGCGTCGGCATCTACGACAAGCGCGACACCCGCTTCGACTGGCTCTCCGGCGGGATGAAACGCCGCTTCATGCTCGCGCGGGCGCTCATCACCGACCCCGACCTGCTCATCCTCGACGAACCGACCGCCGGGGTCGACGTGCAACTGCGCCACGAACTCTGGGAGACCATCGTCGACCTCAACGACAGCGGGACGACCATCCTGCTCACGACCCACTACATCGAGGAGGCAGAACGCCTCTGCGACGAGGTCGCCATCCTCGACTCCGGTTCCGTCATCGAGGTCGCAAGCCCCGAGGAACTGATGGACCGCGGCACCGACGACATCGTCGTCCAACTCCGCGACTCGCCGACCGCGGTCCCCGACTTCGCGGCCGACGACGACCGCGTCGAGGCCGTCGAACTCGACGGCACCCGCCTCGTCGTGACGGCCCAGCAGGGCGGTCTCGTCGCCCCCGACGTGGTGCAGGCGCTCGACAGGCAGGGCCACGAACTCGTCGACCTCGAAATCTCTCGCACGTCGCTCGAAGAGGTGTTCGTCGAGATGACGAGACAGGGTGAAGGCCGCGCCACCGCGGAGGTCGAGCAATGAGTCTCACGAGCCTCGACGTGACTGGTTTTTACGCCCTGCTCCGCCGCGAAGTCCTCCGGTTCGTCCGCCGCCCGCGCAACACGTTCGTCCCGCCGTTTATCACGAACGTGCTGTACTTCTCCGTCTTCGGCGTCATCCTCGGCGAGCGCATCAACGAAATCGCGGGCGTCCCGTACATCCTGTTTATCCTCCCCGGTCTCATCGTCCTCGGAGCCGTCTCGAACGCTTTCGAGAACGCGTCCTTCTCCATCTTCCACGGCCGTTGGAACCGCTACATCGAGGAGGCGCTGACCTCGCCGCTGTCGTACACCTCGATGGTCGGCGCGTACGTTCTCTCCAGTGCGACCCGCGGGGTGCTCGTCGGCGCGCTCGTCGCCCTCATCGGGGCGTTCTTCACGTCCGTCGGCGTCGCCCAACCGTTCTACCTCGTCGCGTTCATGCTCGTCATCACCCTGCTGTTCGCGGGCCTCGGCGTGGTCGGCGGCCTCTGGGCCGACGACTTCGACGACCTGACGATGATGAACCAGTTCATCCTCCGGCCGCTGGTGTTCTTCGGCGGCGTCTTCTACTCGCTCAACGAGATTCCCGCGACCTTCCAGCAGGCGTCGCTGCTCAACCCGATGATATACATGGTCAACGGCGTCCGCTACGGCTTCCTCGGCGTCACCGAGGTGGACCCGAACCTCTCGCTCGGCGTGCTGACGGCGCTCACGCTCGGGGTCGTCGGTCTCAACGTCGTGCTGTTCCGGCGCGGCTACGGACTGACCGACTGAGGCCGGGCGACCGTCATCGACCGTCTCCGGTGACAGCCCGCCGTAGTCGGCTCATCTCGCCCCGCCGCCTCGCGTTCTTGTCTGAACAACTGTCTTTTACGATGACAAGTATTTTCACAGCCGCTCTAGAAGTCACGTCCGAAGTATGGTATCAAAACCCTCCTCCGCGGCGTCGGCGCGGACCGTCTCGGTCCTCGCCCTCGTCGCGGCCGTCCTGGTTGGAGCATTCCTCGCCCCCGTCGTCTACGACGCGGCCGCGCCCACCCCCGACAGGGTCGCGGTCATCTCGGTCGACGGGACCATCACCTCCTACACAGCTGACCAGCTGGAAGAGGACCTCCACGAAGCGCGAGAGAACGAATCGATAAAGGCCGTCGTCCTGCAGGTCGACAGCCCCGGCGGCTCTGCCGCCGCCTCCGAGCGCATGTACTTGGCGGTCAATCGGACCGCCCAAGAGATGCCCGTCGTTTCGAGCGTCCAAGGAACGGGCGCGTCGGGCGCGTACTACACGATGCTTCCCTCGGAGAACATCTACGTGACGCCCTCGTCGGTCATCGGGAGCGTCGGCGTCCGCGGGTCGGCCCCCATCGGCGGTACGTCCAGCGAGATTCGCACCGGTCCCGACAAGGCGTCGATGACCCTCGACCACCGCGAAGCACAGATTGAGACGCTGAAGCACGCCTTCGTCGGCAGCGTCATGGACCACCGCGGCGACGAACTCTCGCTGTCGCGCGAGGAAGTCGCCTACGCGAAGGTCTACACCGGCGCTCGCGCCACGCAGAACGGCTACGCCGACGACATCGGTACGCTTCAGACGGCCATCGACCGCGCCGCCTCCGAGGCCGGCCTCGAAAACTACGAGGTCGTCGAGAAGGAGCCCCCGACCCGCTCGGGAATCATCCTTCTCAGCTCGCAGAACGGCAATTCGACGGTCGTCATCCAAGAGAGTCCCATCGGCTACGACGGCGTCCGCTCGCCGCAGTTCCTGATGGTGTACGGGCAAGTGCAGTACGAAGATGAGGTGATCGGCAATGTCTCAGCGTAACTTACTCGGCGGGACGGTCGTCTTCGCGGTCGCGCTCGGCCTCATCTTGGTCGGAGCCGCGGTGGCACCCTACGCCTTCCAACTCGGCGGTAGCGCCCCGGCAGACACGGAAAACGCCGCGAAACAGGCGTTCGACGCGGACGAACTCGTCGCCACACCCGGCCCCGAATCGGGCGACGTGACGATGGACTCGAACGCGGAGCCGAAGACCGTCCTCATCGACGTGGCCCACGAGAACGGCGTGAGCGAGTCCGACATGCAACCGCTCGTCGACGCGCTCGTCGCCAACGGCCATCAGGTGAAGTACCTCACCCGCGAGGACGCCCAGCGGAACTTCAACGGCTCGCTCCGGAAGGCCGACGCCTTCGTCGTCGTCAACCCCGAACAGCCGTACACCGGCGACCAGCTCGCCGGCCTGCGGTCGTTCGAGGACGCCGGCGGCCGCGTCGCCCTCCTCGGGGATCCGCAGTCCGCGGGCACGACGAGCATCCTCGGTCTCATCACCGTCTCGGTGTCGTCCGGGACCACCGGCGGCGACGCCGGACTGACCTCCGACTACGGGGTCTCGTTCGGTTCCTCGTCGCTGTACAACATGCACGACTACTACCTCAACTACGAGAACGTCTACGCCACGCCCGAGGGCGAAACCGCCCTGACCGAGGGCGTCGACGAGGTCGTGTTCCGCGACGCCGCGCCGCTTTCGGTCTCGGCCGACAGCGTCTCGCCGGCGCTCGTCTCCGGCGGCGAGACCCACGTCGAGTCGATTCGCAAGACCGGCCCGTACACGGTCGCCGCCCAGAGCGAGACGGTCGTCGCCATCGGCGACGCCGACTTCCTCGCGCCCGAATCGGCCTACGAGGCCGACAACGAAGTGCTCGTCGGCAACCTCGCGGACTTCCTCGTCTCCGGCGACAAGGAATCCGGCGCGCCCGCCCCGGCCACGCCCGAATCCGGCGGCGAGGCCGGTTCGGCACCCGGACAGGGAACCGCCCCAACTCCGGCGTAACCAACCCGAACCGACACGTATCGACGCGACCGGCCCACCCGTCTCAGCCATCGCGGGCGGCCGGTTGCCCGACACCGACGACCAGCCATCACTCACGCGACCGAAGCCGGACTCCCGGCTTCGTTGCCCCGCCCCGTTTTCTTTCGTCTTCTTCGCCTAGCGTCGCTCGACGACTTCCTCAGGCGTCTTCGCCGCCGTCGGCGCTGACGTCGGCGGCGATGCGGTCCGTGTCGGCCTCGTCGGCCGCGCGGCTTCGCTCGACCAGTCGCGCGAGGATGTCCGCCGAGACGCCCGACACGTCGCCGGCTTGGACGCCCCAGAGCGTCGCGTAGAGGCCGCCGAGTTCGACGAGTTCGTCGTGGGTGCCCGACTCGACGACTTCGCCCTCGTCGAGGACGACGATGGTGTCGGCCCGGCGGACCGTCGAGAGCCGGTGGGCGATGACGAGCGTCGTCCGGCCCGCCGAGAGTCGGTCGAGGGCGCGCTGGATGAGCAGTTCCGTCTCGGTGTCGACGGCGCTCGTCGCCTCGTCGAGGACGAGCATTCGCGGGTCTTGGAGCATCGCGCGGGCGATGGAGAGCCGCTGGCGCTGGCCGCCCGAGAGCTTCACGCCGCGCTCGCCGATGCGGGTGTCGTAGCCCTCCGGGAGCCGCGAGACGAACTCGTGGGCCTCGGCGGCTTTCGCGGCCGCGACCATCTCCGCCTCGGTCGCGTCGAACGTCCCGTACAGGAGGTTCTCCCTGACCGTCCCGTCGAAGAGGTACACGTCCTGACTCACGTAGCCGATGGCCTCGCGAAGGCTCCTGATTTCGACGTCGCGCACGTCGTGGCCGTCCACGCGGACCGCCCCGTCCGTGGGTTCGTAGAGCCTGAGGAGGAGCTTCGCGACGGTGGATTTCCCCGCGCCCGTGGGGCCGACGAGGGCGACGGTTTCGCCCGACTCGGCCGCAAACGAGACGTCGTGGAGCACGTCGCGGCCGGTCGCGTAGGCGAACGAGACCTCGTCGAACTCGATTCGACCGGCGACGGTGTCGAGGGATTCGGCGTCGGGCGCGTCGCGGACGACGGCCTCGCGGTCGGCCAGCCCGAAGATGCGCTCGCCCGAGGCGCGGGCGTTCTCGTAGGAGTTGACGATGCGGCCCGCGCCGGACAGCGGGTCGATGAACCGCTGGGTCATGAACAGGAACGTGACGAACTCGCCGACCAGCAGGTCTCCGGTGAAGGGGGCGGGCGGGCCGAAGATGAGCCAGACGCCGCCGATGGCGAACGTGGCGGCGAACGCGACGCCGGCGAGGAGTTCCATCGACGGCTGGTAGAGGTAGTCGAGCCTGACCACCGCGAGGGCGCGACGGTAGTAGTCCATGGAGGCGTCGGCGACGCGGTCGGTCTCGTAGTCCTCGGTCGCGGAGGCCTTGATGACCTCCATCCCCGAGACGTTGTTCTCGATGCGGGTGTTGAGCGCGCCGACGCTCTCGCGGAGCGCGCGGTACAGCGGCCGAATCGTCCGCATGAACCAGACGGTGAAGACGGCCAGAAGCGGGACGGCCACGAGCGTGACGACCGCGAGCTGGGCGTTCAAGTAGAACAGCACGCCCGCGATGCCGACGACGGCGACGACCAACTGGAGGCCGCCCGAGAGCGTGCTGTCGAGGAACGTCCGAAGATTTCGCACGTCGCCGTCGAGAATCGAGAGCACCTGCCCGGTCTGCTTGTCGTCGAAGAAGGCCATATCGAGGCGCTGGAGCGCGTCGTAGGTGTCCACGCGGACGGCGTGTTGGACGCGATTCGAGTAGACCGCGAGGCCGAGGCCCTGCACCCACGAGAGCGCGACCCCGCCGACGAACGCCCCGATGACGAGCCAGAAACTCAGCCAGAACTGCCCGGAGACGGTCGTCGGCAGCCACGACGGCGGGACCAGCGGGAGGGCGTACGCCGTGTTCCGGAAGAACACCGCGTCGATGGCGACCCCGAGGACGAGCGCCGGGACGATGGCGACGAGTCGCCCGAGGACGCTCGCCAGTAGCCCGACGACGAACCACGCGAGGTTCTCGCGACCGTATTCGGCGAACAGGCGGACCATCGGGTCGCGCCCGGACTTGTGGCTCACTTACCTGCGGTAAGCGTCCGGCGGATATGACGTGCGCGGTCGGGGAGATTCGCGCCCACTGCTGGCGTCGCTCCGACCCGTCCGCTCGCCCGCCCGAGTGAACAGCGATAAGGTTCCCACGCGCCGAATCGGAGTCATGCGCCAATTCATCGTCATCGGCCACGACGCGCCGACGACGCCCGACTTCTCGCTCGACGACATCGCCGGCGGGGCCGGCCGACTCGACGTGCTCTGTCGCTGTGTCAACTCCGCGTTCTTCCTCTCGCACGACATCCGCGAGGACGTTCGGGTTCATCTCGTCCTCGGCGACGAGTACACCGTCCGCTTCGAAGGCTCGGAACTCCGTCGGCTCAACCCCGACGAGCGCTCCACCGCCGCCCTGATTCGCAAGGCGCTGGAGAAACGCGAGGAGGCAATCGGCCACATGCCCGCCGAGTCGTCGCCGGGGGTCTCCATCCGCCGGGTGGGTTTCGAGACGACGCTGGAGGAGGCCGCCCGCGACGCGACGGTGGTCGAACTCCACGAGGACGGCGACCCCGTGGTTCAGGTCGAACCCCCCGAGAACCCGCTTTTCGTCCTCTCGGACCACCACGACTTCACCGACGAGGAAGCCGAGTTGCTGGCGGCCGCCGCCGACGAGCGGGTCCGACTCGGTCCCGAGATTCTTCACGCCGACCACTCGATTACGGTCGCGCACAACTACCTCGACACCGCGGGCTATTCGCGGTACTGAGGCGGGGTCGACGGTGTGTCACGCCGTCTGACGGTGGCCCGCAATCACAACTGTTAAACGCGACGGTGGCTTGCCTCAAAATGCGGGCCGGTGGGGTAGCTTGGTATCCTTCGGCCTTCGGGTGGCCGTAACCTCAGTTCGAATCTGAGCCGGCCCATATTCTCCCCACCTTTCACGACCCACGAGCGACAGCGAGTGGTCTGAAAGGTGTGGGAGGTTTCACCCGGCGAAGATTCGAATCAGGGAACGAACGAAGTGAGTGACCGTGGTTCGAATCTGAGCCGTACTCGCGAACGAAGTGAGCGGGTGCTTGTGACGAGCGCCAGCGAGTCACAGCGGCCCATTTCTACCCCTTTCAACGCCAACGAGCACCGCGTAGCGTGTGCGAGTCCCCCCGAAACGGTTGTCTGGGCGCCTGAAGATTCGAACGCCCGAGCGACAGCGAGGGAAGTTCGAATCTGAGCCGCCACTCCGCACGTCCTCTCTTCCTAGATGAAACAGGAGGTTCTGTTAGGAGAATCACAGTCCCGCCCGCAATTCGCTCATCAATACGTCGAACGCGACACACCCCCGCCACCAAACCGAAAACCTTCAATAGTTTAGGCCAACCTAAAACAAATGAGGGCGAGCGGTACCGACGGCTCGGCCGCCGCCTCGTCGCCGACAGACCCAAGGTGAGCACGGAATCGGCCGAACGGCCGGAGGCAGTCCAATCGCACCAAGCGGCGACGCGAGGCCGGCGCCCGCAGTTTCCTGTCAGAGCCGACGCACGGCCGAGCCGGCGAGGCGCTGCTCGCGCTCGTGACGGCCCCGCTGTCGTCCGAGAACCGAAGCAATTATCTATTTTAGGCTGGCCTAAAAAACTATGGAGCGCGACGAGACGCCACGGAAGGGACTGACGCGGCGCGACTACGTGAAGTACGGCGGCGCGGCCGTCGGCGGCGGGCTGCTCGCCGGCTGTACCGGAGAGGGCGGTTCGGAGTCGACGACGGACGCCGAGACCGAATCGACGACCGAGACCGCGACCGAGACGGCAACGGAAACGGAGACCGAGACGCCCGAGGACAGTTCGTACTCGGTGACGATGTCGCCGGTCGGCACCGTCGAGTTCGACGAGCCGCCGCAGAGCATCTTCACGCGGCTGACCCACCACGCGGGGATGGCGTTCGCGCTCGGCCGCGGCGACGACGTGAACGCGGTCAACGGGCCGGCGTACTACGACACGACGTGGAAGCAGTTCACGGCGCGGCTCCCGGGCGTCGAGGTCGACTGGGCGGACCTGTATCCCTCGTGGGAGACGAGCAAGGAGAAGCTCTACGAACTCGACAGCGACGTGCATCTGGCCGACCCCGCGTGGGTCGTCCAGCTCGAACAGTGGGACATGGACGACATCGAGGAGGTCGACGACAACATCTCGCCGTGGTTCGGGAACTCGCTGAGCGGTCGTCACGCGTCGCCGACCGACGAGTGGACCGGCGACTACGAGTACTACACGCTGTGGGAGCAGTTCGAGAAGGTCGCGCAGGTGCTCAACGAAGAGGAGCGATACGAGGCGCTCGCGGCCGTTCACGACGACGTGCTCGCCACCATCGAGGCGGGTCTGCCGCCGGAAGACGAGCGGCCGAGCGTGGTGCTTCTCACCGCGGCCGACATCGAAAAGCAGATCTGGGCGTACACGGTCGGCAACCCCGGCTTTATGACCTCCCACATCCGGCCGCTCGCGCCCCGCGACGCGTTCGAAGGCGCTATCGAGTCCGGCTCGAACGTCGACTTCGAGGCGCTGTTGGAGGCCGACCCCGACGTCATCCTCTTCCTGAGCGGGATGCAGCCGAACGTCAGCATGAACGACCTCCGGGCGACGCTCGAAGACGACCCCGTCGCCGCGGAGATTTCGGCGGTCCAGAACGGCCGCGTCTACCCGCAGGGCGCGCGGTATCAGGGTCCGATTCTCAACCTCTTCCAACTGGAGATGAGCGCCAAGCAGTTCCATCCCGAGGAG
The DNA here is from genome assembly GCF_000723845.1 of Haloferax prahovense. Taxonomy (NCBI): domain Archaea; kingdom Methanobacteriati; phylum Methanobacteriota; class Halobacteria; order Halobacteriales; family Haloferacaceae; genus Haloferax; species Haloferax prahovense. Next base: position 246,595 of record NZ_LK053000.1, read on the forward strand.
TTCGGCGCGTGGCCGACCTCGGACGGCGGCCCATACCCCGAAATTCCCGAGGAAGAACAGCTGTTCGACCGCCAGCACGTCGCCGACATCATCAACGGCGAGTTCTGAGCGGTCAGCCACGCCACACCGACGGCCCCGCCGACCGGCCCCGCACCCGCCGTCACCGGACGACACAAGAGATTTGTTCCGTCCTCGACTCCACCACATAGACAGATGACGGACCGACCCGCGTTCGACCGACGGGCGTTCCTCGCCGCGCTCGGGAGCGCCGGTCTCGGGTCGCTCGCCGGGTGTTCGGCCCTCGGCGGCGACTCGACCGAGACCGCCAGCACCGCCGCCCCGACCGCCAGCGTCGACGCCGAGGTCGCCCGCGACCTCGCCGCGCGGTTCGCGCCGACGCTCTACTTCGACGCCGACGAGACGTGGTTCCCGACGGACCCGCGGTCGTACGCGAGCGACCGGGACGGCGAGACGGTCGTCGACGGCTTCGACGCCTTCGACGGCTACCACGCGACACAGGGGGAAACGGACGAGCGAGCGCCGGAGCCGACGGTGTTCTACAACGTGGTCCGATACGATGACTCGTCGCTGACGGCCGTGCAGTACTGGTTCTACTCGGTGTTCGACCAGTTCACGACGAACTTCCACTGGCACGACTGGGAGGTGCTGCACGTCTTCGTCGACACGGCGGACGACGAGCCGGTCCCCCAACTGTACGTCGCGAGTTCGCACTCGCGGTCGGTCCCGAACAACGAGTTCCTCGACCCGGACCCCGCGCGTCCGCCGCGGGTGCTCTCCGAACTCGGGTCGCACTCCAGCGCGCTGTCGCTCAACGACCGCGCCGACCGGTTCCAGCGGCTCCCGGCGGGCGGGACGTTCGCGGACATCACCAACCGGGCGTTCGACCGCATCGAGGACGCCGCGGAGATACCTATCGCCTACGGCCTCCCGCGGGATGAGGGCGCGCGCCTCCCCTACGTCGTTCCGGAACTCGACGGCGCGCCGGTGTACGAAGACGAGCGACTCCCGTCGGTCACCCGCGACTCTCTCGTCAGCGAGGCGCTCACGGTGCGGTCGTTCGACGCGCTGTCGTCGCCGCCGACGGACCTCCCGGCGCGGTCGACGGGACTGGTGTTCGGGCCCGAGACGGCAGACGACGACCGCGACGCGGACACGGACGCCGACGCGGACACGGACGCCGACATCGAGTACGCGCTCGTCCCGGCGGGCGAGGTCGAGCACATCACCGAGTTCACCGGGCCGCAACTGAGCTTCGAGTTCGCGGTCCCCGGCTTCGTCGAGGACGCGATTGCGAGCCACCTCACGACGACGAGCACGCCGTGGAGCCAGCCGCGCTACGCCGACCCCGCGGCGGACATCACCGACCCGACCCACCGGAGCGCCCTCGCCGAGCGGTACGACGTCGTCGACGAGCCCTCGGCGCTCAACACGCTTTTCGTCCGGGTGACGGAGGCCGTCACCGACGCAGACGCGCCGGACGGCGAGGGCGTGACGACCCGCGAATCGGGCGTCGAGTCCGTCCTTCTCTTGGAGAGCGACCCGGAGGCCGCGCCGACGTTCGGCGGTCTCGGCGTCCTCCGGGATGTCCCCGCGGGCGAGCATCGGCTCACGGTGAACGGCGCAGGCTCGGCACCCCACAGCGAGACGGTCCGGGTCGGCGACGCGGGGTCCGGGTCGGAGTCCGCGTCGGAGACGGACTCGTCGTCCGGCGACGCCGAGACGCTCACCACGGCCGGCGTGGACGGCGAAATCCCGCTCGTCGCGCGGGAGTCCGCGACGAAGGTCGAGGTGGACGCCGATGGGACGGACCGCGACCTGACGGCGCTCGCGCTCGAAGACGACTTCGCCGGGCGACTGTACGACGCGCCGCTGTCCGGGCCGGACGCCGTCTACGTCCACCGCGGCGGCGCGTACACCGTCGAAGTCCGCGACAGCGACGACGAAATCGGTGCGTTCCGTGTGAACCCCGACCCGAGCGCGAGCGCCGCGGGCGACGACTCCGAGTCTGACTCCGGGTCCGCGTCGGCGTCGATTCCGAGCGTCCGAATCGACGAGCCGCGAACGGGGAAGGCGTCGCTCGCGACCTTCCTCGCCGACATCGCCGCCGAGACGGCCGCGGCGGTCGCGGCGGTCGACGAGAGAGACGGCGGCGACAACGACAACTCGGACGACTCGGACGACTCGGGTACTTCGGGCGACTCGTCGAGCACGGCCACCTCGAACGGCGCGACCCAAACGGCGACGAGCGACGGACAGGCGAACGCGGTCCGCGGGCTGGCGCAGGCGCTCGAATCGGTCGCCGAGGCCGCGAACCGGGCCGCAGAACGCGCCGAAGCCGGCGAGCGCGGCCGGGCGGACGAGAGCCTCGACACCGTCGCGTCGCGGCTCGAACGCGTGGCTGAGCGGTTAGCCGAGGCGCGCGGGGAGCTTCCGGGGTCGCTCTCTCGGGCGACCGACCGGCGACTCGAACAGGCGCGCCGTCGCTCGGAGCAGGCCCGTGCGGCCGACACGCTCTGAGTCAGTCGTTCGTGTCGTAGCTCGCGTGGACGACCGGCCGCGAACGCGTCGCTCGCCGGTCGAATATACGCAAAATGTGAGTTATCGTTCTGCCGCGAAACGCGGCGTACTAAATTAGTTTAAAGGCGCGTGAGGTTCGTCGCGCGCGGGCCCTTGGGGGCCTGCTCGATGTCGAACTCAACATCCGTGCCTTCTTCGAGGTCCGGGCCGCCGATGTCTTCCATGTGGAAGAACACGTCGTCGTCAGCATCGTCCGTCGAAATGAAACCGTAGCCGCCAGTGTCGTTGAAGAAATCAACGTTTCCTTTCGCCATTGCTTTTGAACACACACGCCCTTTACGGATAAGACTTGTGAGGGTCGTGTTGTCACGGGGGTTATTTTATTGAATATGTTTCTGAATCATCGATATTTGTAGACGAATGTTCTGGTGTGTCGGTTCTACCCGCGCTCGCCTAGTGGTTCGGCGGTGATTCCTCGACAATCTGTGGTATCGGCAGTTCTCCCCGTCGGCCCCGGTCGGTCGCGGCCGACGAGGCTTTACGCGTGGCCGGACGGTCTCCGACACCGTGGATGCTAACGACGTTCGTCGGAAGTGGGCGAATCGGTCGGGAGAGTTCTCGCCGGAGTACTACGCGTACTACGGACCGAACGAGACGAGCGAGTCGATTCGGCGCGTCTTCGAGGAGCGTCTCGACCCCTCGGCGTCGATTCTCGAACTCGGTTGCGGTCCCGGTCGGCACCTCTCGCACCTCCGCGAACACGGCTTCGAGAACCTCCACGGCGTCGACATCAATCCCGACTGCTTCGAGGTGATGGCCGACGCCTATCCCGACCTCGCCGACTGCGGGACGTTCCACGCCGCCGCCATCGAGGAGGTCGCCGAGGAGTTCTCCCCGGGCCAGTTCGACGCCGTCTACTCCATCGAGACGCTCCAGCACATCCACCCCGACGACGCGTGGGTGTTCGAGGCGCTCGCCCGGAGTGCGAGCGACTACTTCGTCACCGTCGAAAACGAGGGCGACCAGTCGGTCCCGCCCGAGGACCGCGGCGTCAACGACGACGAGTACGACTTCCCTCTCTACTACCGCGATTGGGAGGCCGTGTTCGCGCCGTTCGACTTCGAACAGGTCGCCTGCGAGCGCGGCGACCGCGACACCCTCCGCGTGTTCCGCCGGACCGACTGACCTCGTTTCGGCTCAGAACCCGCCGTAGCGGAGGTACACCATGTCGGCGATGAGGACGAGTTGGAACAGCCCCTGCACGCCGCCGAGCATGGCGTTCTGTTTTCCGATGGCCGAGATGACGCCGGGGTCCGGGTCCTCGGAGGTCATCTCGAAGTACATCCGTATCTCGCCGGGCATCAGGAAGCCGAAGCCCTGCACCGAGAGGAGAGTGACGATGACGAGTGCGACGACGATGGCCGGGGTCGTCATCTGGAAGTCGCCGACGGTGGTCGCGACCCACGCGAGCGACCCGATGGTGGCGACGGCGAAGACGACCTGCCAGCGTCGGTCGCGCCACGCGTTCAGCCGGCGTCCGAGCAGGAGGAGAACCGGAATCAGGTTCGCGGCGGTGAACAGCGCGAGCCACGGCTCGGCGTGGGGAAACACACCGAGTCGCTGGGCGAGCGTGATGCCGCCCGCGATGGTGACGAGCGCCATCGACGGGAGGAAAAACGAGGTCTTCGGCGTGAGGCGCTCGAACACCGCGGCGCTCTGTTCGTCGGTCAACCCGCCGATGACCGGCCCGAGAATCGCCCCCATGAACAGGTCGGTGCCCGTCCAGAGCACCCCCGCCATGACGTGGACGAACGTGTGTTGCTGGAGCGACCCAACCGTGACCGCGTACGCGAGCGCGACCACCGAGACGGTGACGATACCGCCCGCGAACGCCGGGTTCGCCCGTCGTGCCATGCCCCCGATTGTCCCACCAATCGTTGCCCTGTGTTGGCTCATCACATTCGAGACGTGTATTATCGGTGATAAAACCGGCGACGAACGAACTTATCCCCTCCAGCGCCCACCCTCCGACAATGACTGACGCCCTCTCGTTCGATATCACGAGCGTCGACGACGTCGCGGCCAACCGCGACGAGGTCGTCGCCGCGGTCGAAGCCCACGCGGGTCCCATCGCGCGCGAACTCGCCATCCTCCAGGGTGGCGACTACGGACAGGAGACGTTCAAGACGCGCCGCGGGACGTGGACGCTCAAGTACGAGGCGGGCGCGCTGCAGTACCTCCGGTTCAAGGGAAAGTCGGGCGGCGAGACGTACGTCGTCTCGACCAAACAGCCCCCGGAGCCGAAGGCGCTCGGAACGGCGATGCAGGACTACCCGGCGTTCGTGGAGGCGTACAACGAGCACGTCGAGTCGCTCGACGGCGTCCTCGACGACGTGCCGACGGCGTTCCCCGCGGTGACGACGACCGAGGAAATCGTCGCCCAGCGGGACCAACTCGTCTCGACCATCCGCGAGGTGGCCGACACCATGGCGGGCGAACTCAACCGCTTCGACGGCGAGTACGGCACCTTCACCCAGCGGGTCGGCGGCACGCGCTGGGAGCTGAAGTGGGACGGCCCGCGGGCGTCGTACCTCCGCGTCGGCGGCGAGGGCGGCATCTACCTGCTGTCGCAGTACGAACCCCCCGCCGCGCCCGACGTGCGCGAACTCGCCGGCGACTTCGCCGCGTTCGTGGAGGCGTACAACGACTACGTCGACGACCTCGAAGCCGACCTCGCGACCGTCTCGTTCGACGACGCGGGGTAGCAGGGTATCGCGACGCTTTTGGAATCACCGCCGTCACGTGATGTCATGAGCGACGACCCCGAGACGGGTGACGGCGGGTCCGAGCCCGCCGCCCCCGCCGACGACCTCGCGTGGGAGACCACCGACACGCGCATCGACTACTCGTGCCCCGGCTTCGACATCCGCATGGACGACGTTCGGCTCCCCGACGGGACCGAGACCGACTTCCACTACGTCGACGAGCCGGCGGCGGTCGTCGTCCTGCCGTTTACGCCCGACGGCGACGTGGTCGTCATCGACGAGTGGCGACAGGCCGTCGGCCGGACGAACCGCGGACTCCCCGCCGGCGGCACGGAACCGGACGACGACGACTACGCCGCGGCCGCCCGGCGCGAACTCGCGGAAGAGACCGGCCACGAGGCCGAGGCGGTCGAACCGCTCGTGACCGTCGAGCCGGCCAACGGTATCGCCAACTCGGTCCACCACTACTTCGTCGCGCGCGGGTGCGAGCCGAGCGCCGACCAGAACCTCGACTTCAACGAGAGTATCCGCCCGACGACGGTCGGCTACGACGACCTCGAGCGGGCCGTCCTCGCGGGCGAGGTCCGCGACGCGCGGACGGTTCTCGGCGTGCTCTACTACGAACTCGCCGGCGAGTAGCCCGGTCGGTTCCGCGCACCCCGCGTTCGCGTCTCGAACCCCCTTCCGAGGCGAGAAGGATTTTGACGCCGGCGCCCCAAGGGGTCGATTGTGGCTACTACGACGCGCCTCCCTGACCCCGTTCGGTCCTTCCTCGCGGCCATCGCCCTCGGCGGCGGCGGTCTCGCGGTGGGGACCATACTCGTTGTCATCACGCAGTTCGCGGCGTTGAGCGCGGGCATCGAACTGACACCGCTCGCGCTCGTCGTCATGTCGCTGGTTCTCCTGCAGGGCATCGCCTTCGGCGGCGTCGCCGTCGCCTACAGTCGGTACCGCGGTCTCGGACGCTCGTACTTCGGCGTCTCCGTCCCGTCGCTCCGCGACATCGTCGCGGTCGTCCTCGGCTACGTGACGGCGCTCGTCGCGGCGTTCGTCGGCGCGTTCCTCGTCTCGACGTTCGGCGTCCAAGCGGGGTCGAACCAAGTGACCGAAATCGCCGCGCAGGACCCGGAAGTGCTGTTGCTCCTCGTCCCGGCGTCGTTCCTCCTCATCGGCCCCGGCGAGGAACTGCTGTTCCGCGGGGTCGTCCAGAACCGCATCCGAGAGTCGTTCGGCCCGGTTCCGGGCATCGCCCTCGCCAGCGCCATCTTCGCGGCGATTCACTACGTCGCGCTCACCGGCGGCGCGGGCGGTCGACTCGTCACCATCGGCATCCTGTTCTTCCCGAGCGTCGTCTTCGGTACGGCGTACGAGCTGACCGACAACATCGCCGTGCCGGCGCTCATCCACGGCGCGTACAACGCGACGCTGTTCTCGCTGGCGTACCTCGTGTTCAAGTTCGCCGAGATGAACCCCGGCGAGGTTCCGACCGGACTGCTGTTCTGAGCGGCCGGCGATACCAGCCTTTTTCCTTCGCTGTCTCCTCGAACAGACGTGTTCTTCTCCACACTCGTGTCGGCCGTCCAGGGGCTCGTTCCGGCGGCCGTCACGGTGGACATGCTCGTCGTCTTCGCGCTCATCCTCCTCTCTCTCGTCTTGTTCGCCACCGAGTGGCTCCCCATCGACGTGACCGCCATCATCGTGATGGTCCTCCTGATGGTGTTGGAGCCGTGGACGCAAATCACCCCGCAGGAGGGGCTCTCGGGATTCGCCAGCCCTGCGACTATCACCGTGTTGGCGATGCTCATCTTGAGCACTGGCGTCAACCGAACCGGTATCGTCCAACTCATCGGCCGGAAGATGGCCGAGTACGCCGGCAACAGCCAAACGAAGCAACTCGCCGCGACGATTGGCGTCACCGGCCCGGTGTCGGGATTCATCAACAACACGCCGGTCGTGGCCATCCTCGTCCCGGTCGTCGCAGACCTCGCGCACAAGGGCAAGACCTCCCCGTCGAAGCTCCTCATGCCGCTTTCGTTCGCCTCGATGCTCGGCGGCACCCTGACGGTCATCGGGACTTCGACGAACATCCTCGCCAGCGACATCGCAGCCCAACTCGGACGGGAGTCGCCCGGCCTCGGGCTCCACGCCTTCGGCATGTTCGAGTTCACCAAGCTCGGCGTCATCGTCTTCGTGGTCGGCGCGGTCTACCTCATGACGGTCGGCGTCCGCCTGCTCCCGAAGCGGGTGCCCGCCGAGGACGACCTCCTCGAGGAGTACGCGCTCCAGGAGTACCTCGCCGACGTGGTCGTCCCCGCGGACTCGTCGCTCATCGGTCAGACCGTTCAGGAGGCCCTCGGGAACGACGACCTCGACATCGACGTGTTACAGCTCATCCGCTACGGCGAGCAGTTCTTGGAGCCGCTGGCCCGCAAGGAGATTCACGAGAACGACACGCTCCGACTCCGCACGAACCGGGAGACGCTCGAACGAATCATGCGCTCGGAAGGGCTCACGTTCGTCGGCGGGCCCCGCTCGGAGAGCGAGCTCCACCCGGGCGAAGAAGAGCCGGTCATGGTCGAAGTCGTCATCCCTTCTGGTTCGTTTCTCGTCGGCGAGAGCCTCGCCAGTTCGACGTTTCGACAGCGCTACGACGCGAACGTCCTCGCCTTCCGGACCCGCGGGAAGGTCGTCCGCGACCGGTTCGAGGACATCGACATCCGCGTCGGCGACACGCTGCTCGTGCAGGCACCGCCCGACAGCCTCACGCGACTCGTCCAAAACGAGGACTTCATCGTCGCCCACGAGTTCGACGACACCGACTACCGAACCGAAAAGACGCCGTTCGCCGTCGCCATCATCGCCGGCGTCGTCGCGCTCCCGGCGTTCAACGTCCTCCCAATCGTCGTCTCGGCGCTCGGCGGCGTCGTCGCGATGATTCTCACCGGCGTGCTCAAACCGAACGAACTGTACAAGTCGGTCGAGTGGAACGTCATCTTCCTGCTCGCGGGCGTCATCCCGCTCGGTATCGCGCTCCAACAGACGGGGGCCGCGGCGCTCCTCGGTGACGCCGTCGCCTCGACTTCGGCGTTCCTCCCCGCAATCGGCGTCCTGTGGGTGTTCTACCTGGCGACCGGGTTGCTCACGAGCGTCATCTCGAACAACGCGAGCGTCGTGCTCATGATTCCGGTCGCCGCCAGCGCCGCCCAATCAATCGGCGCGAACGCGTTCTCGTTCGTCCTCGCCGTGACCTTCGCGGCGTCGACGGCGTTCATGACTCCCGTCGGCTACCAGACGAACCTGTTCGTCTACGGTCCCGGCGGCTACAGGTTCTCCGACTTCCTCCGCGTCGGCGCGCCGCTGCAGTTGCTCCTGTCGGTCGTCACCGTGGCCGGCATCGCCTTCTTCTGGGGCGTCGGCGCGTAGGCGCGCCACCCCACACGCGAGTCGGTCGCCGCCGACTCAGTCGTCGCCGTCGAACTCGCGGTCGTAGAACGCCGAGACCGTTCGCTCCCCCGAATCCCCCGGCGGCGCGCCCACGTAGACGCCGACTTTGTCGATGTCCGGGTGTATCGTCACGTCGGGGTCGTTCATGGTCGAAATCGCCAGATACCGGAGGGGCTCGTCGCCGTCGTTGACGACGCAGTGCGCCCCTGACTCGTCGGTCGGACAGGGGACGTAGTCGCCCTCGCAGAGGGCGTGGACCTCACCGCCGAGGCGGACCTGCCCGCGCCCGGAGAGGACGTACAGCGCCTCCTCGTTCGCGGCGTGGTAGTGGTACGACCACGGCTGTGTGCCGGGCGGGAGTTCGTAGAGGCTACAGCCGAGGTCGTCGCTTCCGGCGGCCGCACCCAGCCGCTTCTGTTTGAACGTGCCTTCGACGCCGTCGCGGACCGTCCAGTCGAGGTCGGACTCGTTGACCGGTTCCATATCGGGCGTTCGGTGAGTCGGCGGAAACACGTTCGTTGGGGTCGCTCGCCGCGCGGTCGCCGGGCGTCGGTCAGTTCGGGCGGTCGTCGCCGCGCCCGTCGGCCCGCATCGCTCGGTTGGGGGTCGAGGCCGCGGGCGTCGCCGTCTCGCGGCCCGGTGCGCCGCCCGCCGCGCGTCCGGACTCGAACTGCGAGACGAGCGACTTGAGCTGTTGTGCGCGCTCCGAGAGCGACGAGGACGACGCCGCAATCTGCTGGGTCGCGGCCGTCTGTTCTTCGGCCGCGGCGGAGACGTTCTGGGCCTCGGAGGCCGTCCGGTCGCTGAGATTCGTTATCTCGTCCATCATCGTGACGACCTCTTGGGTCGACTGCGCCTGCTCGTCGGTGGCGCTGCTGATGGACTGGATGGAGTCGTTGCTGTCTTCGATTTTGTGGACGATTTCTTCGAGCACCTCGACCGTCTCACCGACGGTCTCGCGGCTCGCTTCGACCTCGTCTTGGGTCTCGAAGGTGTCTTCGGCGACGTTCTCGGTCGATTTCTCGATGTCGCGGATGAGCGAATCGACCTCCTGGGTCGCCTCGGCGGTCTCCTCCGCGAGCGTCTTCACCTCGCTGGCGACGACGGCGAACCCCTCACCGGCGTCGCCCGCGCCCGCCGCCTCGATGGAGGCGTTGAGCGCGAGGATGCTCGTCTTCTCCGCGATGTCGTCGATGAGGTCGACGACTTCGCTGATCTGCGTGACCGACTGCTGGAGGTCCTCGACCTCGCTGACGGTCTCGGTCGACCGCGACTCCAGTTGCTCCATCTTCTCGATGGTCGAACTGGCGGCCTCCTGGCTCTCTTTAGCGCGCCCGACGGTCTGTTGGGACTGCCGCGCGATTTCCTCGGAGGAGGAGGCGATTTCCTCGATGGTCGCAGAGAGGTTGCTCAGTTCGGACTCCGCGGCGTTGAGGTTCCGATGCTGCGTCTCGTTGCCCGCCGAAATCTCCTCGATACTGTTCGCCACGTCCGTGCTCGTCGTCTTCACGGCGTCTGCGCTCGCGGTGACTTCGGAGCTCTCGTCGTCGACCTGCTCGGCGAACGTCTGTATCTGGACGATGACAGAGTCGATGGCCTCCAGCATTTCGTTGAACCCGCGGCCGATGCGACGCATCGCGTCGTTCTGGCTCTCGGCGTCGACGCGGACGGTGAGGTCGCCGTCGGCGGCCGTCTGCATCGCGTCACCGTAGTTCTCTGCCTGCCGTTCGAGGTCCGTCGTGAGCGCGTCGAGTTCGCGCCGCCGTTCTTCGGCGCTGTCGACGAGCTCCTTCATGTCCGCGACGATGGCGAGCGTCGCCGTGCCGCCGATGGCGAAGACGGCGACCGTGGCGGTCATGAGCGGCGAACTCGCGAGGTCGAACACCTCGGGATAGATGCCGACCTTTTCCAGCGTGAGGCTGGCCATCCACAGAATCGCCAGCACGGAAGCGAACGCGTACGTCAGCCAGAACGACGCTTCCGCGTCGGTGTCGCGGTAGTTGAGCCACGCCAGTACCGCCGCGCCGATGAACCCGAGGGTTCCGATAGCGTCGAAGAACGCGTCGATTATCACGAGCCCTCACCGCCTTTGATGACGTTTTTCCGGCGGATGTACGCGGCCGCGAAGAACGTCACGCCCGCGAGACCGATGCCGACCGCGTGCTCGACGAAGTTGAGCACCGACCCGAGGAAGAGCGCCTCGACGTTCGTGGCCACGATGCCGATTACGAGCATGACGTACCCCGCGGCGAACAGCTTCGTCTCGTCTCTGTACTGCGTGATAACCGGTATCAGCCCGACGAGCGCGACGGCGAGCGCGGTTACTTCGAGTGGCGATAGGTTGGCTAACATCTGGTTTCCCAGTTCTGCTAATCTCTTTGTAAACTGTTCGCCCAAAAAATCACGTTTGATACCCTTGCTGTATATTTTCTAGAACATTTCAACGCATGCACCGATTTCCGGTCGTGCGTCTGTTTTTGCGCGCACGGCCGACCCGCGAACGCAACCCTTACCGCCGCGCTCGGGAAACGCCACTCCATGCGCGACCACTTCGAACTCCGCGACGGGGACCTCGCCGGCCGAATCGGCCGTCTGTCGGTCCCGCGTGCGGGGGTCACCGTCGAGACGCCGGCCCTCCTGCCGGTCGTCAACCCGAACATCGACACGATTTCGCCCGCGCGGTTGGAGTCCGAGTTCGGCGCGGACATCCTCATCACCAACTCCTACATCATCAAGACGAACGAGCACCTCCGCGAGGAGGCGCTCGACGTGGGCCTCCACGAGATGCTCGATTTCGACGGGGCCATCATGACCGATTCGGGGTCGTTCCAGCTCGCCGAGTACGGCGAAATCGACACGACGACCGAGGAGATTCTCCAGTTCCAACGCGACATCGGGACCGACATCGCCACGCCGGTCGACATCCCGACGCCGCCGGATGCCGACCGCGAGCAGGCCGAAGCCGACCTCGAAATCACGAAGCGAGCCCTCGCCGACGCCGAGGCGGCCGACACGGGTGAGATGCTCGTCAACGCCCCCGTTCAGGGGTCGACCTATCCGGACCTCCGCGAGGAAGCCGGCCGTCACGCCGACGCGACCGACCTCGACGTGTTCCCCGTGGGCGCGGTCGTACCGATGATGAACGCCTACCGCTACGACGACATGGTCGACGCCGTCGCGGCCGCCAAGCGCGGCCTCGGCGTCGACGCCCCGGTCCACCTGTTCGGCGCGGGCCACCCGATGATGCTCGCGCTCGCCGTCGCGCTCGGTTGCGACCTCTTCGACTCCGCCGCCTACGCACTCTACGCCCGCGACGGCCGGTATCTCACGGTCCGCGGGACCGAACACCTCGAAGACCTCGAATATCTCCCGTGTACCTGCCCCATCTGTACCGAGTACTCGCCCGACGACCTGCGCGCCGCGGGGTCGAAAGAACAGGAGCAACTGCTCGCCGAACACAACCTCCACGTCACGTTCGCCGAACTCCGCCGCATCAAGCAGGCCATCCGCGACGGCGACCTGATGGAACTCGTCGAGGAGCGCGCCCGCTCGCACCCGGCGATGCTCGACGGCTACCGCGCCCTCCTCGACCACGTCGACCAACTCGAACGCGAGGACCCCGCTTCGAAGGGCGCGTTCTTCTACGCCTCCAACGAGAGCGCCCACCGGCCCGAGGTCGCACGCCACCACGCCCGGATGGACCGCCTGACCGCCGAGGGCCACGTCCTCCTCACCGAGGGCGGCACCCCCTCCGGCGACGACTTCGACGCGACGTGGCGGGTCGTTCCGCCGTTCGGCCCGTTCCCGCGGTCGCTCTCCGAGACGTACCCGCTCACCGCCGAGGTCCCCGAGCGACTCGACCGCGACGCCTACGAGCAGGCCGCCCGCGGCGTCTCGCGGCTGGTCGAGGAGAACCCCGACGCGACGTTCACGCTGGCGCACGACGACTGGCCCGAGTCGGCGCTCGCCCGCGTCCCCGAGTCGGTCGAGCTGGAGTCGCTTTCGACGGTCTCCGAGCGGTTGGGCGACGAGGCGTCGTCCGAGGGAGACGACGAGGGTGACGCCGGCGACGAGCGCGACGAGGGCGACTCGGACGGACTGTCAGACGAGTAGCGCCGATCCGGTCGGTCGCGTCGGCGTCTGTCGGTCGATGCTCTTAGGTTCACCCGACGTATCAACGAATACGATGGAGGCTGTCCTCTGGTACGTGCTCACGGGAACCCGCGGCGGCGAAAACCGTGTGCGTATTCTCAAGACCGTAGAGGAGCAGCCGCGAAACGCCAACCAACTGGCCGAGACGCTCGACCTCGACTACAAGACCGTCCGGCACCACCTCGACGTGCTCATGGACAACGACGTGGTCCAGCGAAGCGGCGACGACTACGGCGCGGTCTACCTCCCGTCGCCGCGGTGTCGCGCCAACTGGGAGACCGTCGAGACAATCGTCGAGCGGATGGACTGAGCATGCGAGTCACAGACGCGGTGATTATGGAAAGATTTGGGAAAGCGTATATCAGGATGACGGGGAAAGGAGAGAACGAATGAGTATCTGGGTGGACGTCGCGACGGTCTCCTCGGGCGTCAACGTCGTCGTGCTTCTCGCACTATCGGCGGTGTGGGCCCGAAACTACCTGACCTTCAGGTCCAAACACGCCGTCGGACTCCTCGTGTTCGGGGTGTTCCTCCTCGCCGAGAACGCGCTGGCGTTCTACATGTACATCCTCGACCCGACGCTCTCGGGGTGGTTCAGCACCGACGTGCCCGTCATCGCCTGGCGGCTGATGATGCTGTTGCACGTCTTCGAGACGTTCGGCCTCGTGTTCCTCGCGTGGATCACGTTCGACTGAAAACACGATTTTCCCCGCTCCCGTCCGGTTTTGACGCACCTTCGCCCGCTCAGTCGCGGTGTTTCCGCTCGTGGGTCGGGTGTTCGGAGATGAAGACGCTCGTGTGGTCCGGCACGTCCTCCGTGACCCACGAGTTCGCGCCGATGCTCACGTGGTCGCCGACGGAGACCGCGCCGAGCACCTTGGTCCCCGCGCCGATGACGACGCTATCGCCGATGTCCGGGTGGCGCTTGTATCCCTTCTTGAGCGAGTGCTCGTCGTCTTCGTCCTCCTCGAAGTGGAGCGCGCCGAGGGTCACGTCCTGATAGATGCGCGCCCACTCGCCGATGGTCGTCGTCTCGCCGATGACGACGCCGGTGCCGTGGTCGATGAAGAAGTAGTCGCCGATGGTCGCGCCGGGGTGGATGTCGATTCCCGACTCCATTTTCGCGTACTCGGCGAGTTCGCGGGCGTATTCGGGCGCGCCGGCCTCGTAGAAAGCGTTGGCGACGCGGTGGACGATAATCGCCTGCACGCCGGGGTACGACCGGATGATTTCGATGTAGCTGCGCGCGGCCGGGTCGCCTTTGTAGGCCGCCTCGACGTCTTTCTTCAGCGTCTCGCGGATGTCGGGGAGCCGCCTGACCACCTCGTCCACGACGGGTGCGGGGTCCTCGTCGGCGTAGGGGTCGATACCGGAGTGACAGAGCGCGGCGAAGTTGGCGACCGCGTCGCGGAGGAGTTCCTCGTCGCCGACCCACGGCCCCGCGTTCCAACAGCGCGGGAACAGGAGTCGCTTGATGAGGTCAACGTCCTCTCGCAGGTGATTCCGCCGCGGGAACGAAAGCGACGTGTCCGTGGGGAAGGGGTCGTCGTCGGCGTGGTAGGACGCCGCGAGCCCGAGGTGCGCGTCGCCCGAGTAGGTGTAGGACATCCGATAGCGATAGTTGGTGGACGAGCGGTATTTAACCCCGTCTCATCGGGCCCGATTCGCCGCCTTCGAGTCGCGGATTGTGTGTTCGAACTGGCGCTCGGCAGCCGGCGTGTTCGCTCTGTCGAACCGGCGTGAGCCAACCGCCCGATAAGGCTTCTGGCCGGCGAAATCGGGCGACTGGGGGCACATCGGGGAGAGATTTGGGTGACAGTTCGGAAAATCTTCTTTTAAATATTCGTCCCCCTCTGAGACATGCGACGCACACTCGCAGTGTTGATGACACTCGTCGTGGTCGTCGGGGGCATCCCGGCGGCCGCAGCGGCACAACAGGAGACCGCGTCCGTCTCCTTCGAGAACCAAGCAACGGGCGGCACGACCGTGACGGTCGACTCCGTCACGCTCCCCGACGGCGGCTTCGTGACGATTCACGACGCCTCCGTCACGGACGGCAACGTCCTCGGGAGCGTCGTCGGCTCGTCGATGTACCTCGACGCCGGCACCCACGAGAACGTGACCGTCCACCTCGACGAACCGGTCGGCGAGTCCGGCACGTTCGTCGCCATGCCCCACATGGACTCCGACGGCGACCGCGTCTACTCGTTCGTCGCGGCTAACGGCGAGGCCGACGGCCCGTACACGGCTGACGGGAGCGCCGTCGTCGACACCGCGATGGTCAACGCGAGCGCGACCGTCTCGATGTCCGACCAGCCCACGACCGGCGACTCGGTCGTGGTCGACCGCGTCGAACTCTCGCAGGGCGGCTTCGTGACGATTCACGACGCGTCCGTCACCGAGGGTGCGGTGTTCGAGAGCATCCGCGGCACCTCCGCGTACCTGCCCGCCGGCGTCCACGAGAACGTCCGCGTCGAGCTGGACGCGCCCGTGACCGAGAACACGACGCTCGTCCCGATGGCGCACATGGACACCGACGGCGACGAGATGTACACGTTCCCCGAGTCGGAAGGCGAGACTGACGGCCCGTACACGGCTGACGGGAGCGCCGTCGTCGACACCGCGATGGCCATGCCCTCCGACACCGCGAGCGTGAACTACACCGCGAAGGCCACCGGCGGCTACTCCGTCGTCGTCGATTCGGCGTACCTGCCCGACGGCGGCTTCGTGACGATTCACGACGGCACCGTCACCGACGGACAGGTCTTCGAGAGCATCCGCGGCACCTCGATGTACCTCGAACCCGGCCTGCACCACGACGTGCGGGTCACCCTCGACTCGCCGCTGAACGAGACGACCACCGTCGTCCCGATGGCCCACATGGACACTGACGGCGACGAGACCTACACCTTCCCCGAGTCGGAAGGCGAGGCGGACGGTCCGTACACGGCTGACGGGAGCGCCGTCGTCGACAGCGGCAACGCGACCGTCTCCGCCAGCGTCGACTACACGATGAAGTCCTCGGACGGTGCGACCGTCGTGGTCGACCGCGTCGAACTCTCGCAGGGCGGCTTCGTGACGATTCACGACCCGTCGCTGTCGGGCGGCGCGGTGTTCGATAGCGTTGTCGGCACCTCGATGTACCTGCCCGCCGGCGTCCACGAGGACGTCGAAGTCACCCTCGACGAGCCGATTCGCTCCTCGCAGGTGCTCACCCCCATGGCACACATGGACACCAACGACAACGAGGCCTACGACTTCGTGACCAGCGAGGGCGAGTCCGACGGCCCCTTCACGGCTGACGGCGGCGCGGTCGTCGCCAGCGCCCACACCTCGGTCAACGCGGTCGTGACCGCGATGGACCAGTCCGGCGACGGCACGACCGTCACCGTCGAGTCCGTCACGCTCCACGACGGCGGCTTCGTGACGGTCCACGACGCGACGGTCACCGAGGGCCAGGTCTTCGAGAGCGTCCGCGGCACCTCCGCGTACCTCGAACCCGGCACCCACGAGAACGTCGAAATCACCCTCGACACGCCGCTCGAGGAGTCCGGCACCGTCGTCCCGATGGCGCACATGGACACCAACGGCAACGAGGCCTACGACTTCGTGACCGGTGAGGGCGAAAACGACGGGCCCTACGTGGCCGCCGGCGGCGCGGTCGTCACGACCGCCGACTACACGGTCGAAGGCACGATGACCGAGACGCCGACCGAGACGATGACCGACGAACCCACGACCGAGATGACCGACGAGTCGATGGAGACGACGAGCGAGTCCTCCACCGACGCGCCCGGCTTCGGCCTCGTCGTGGCCCTCGTCGCGCTCGTCGCGGCGGCGCTCGTCGCCGCCCGGCGTCGGTAATCCCGCTGACGACGCACCGGCCCCCAACTACACAGAGGCACCCTTTTTCGTACGCCGCGCGGGCCACAAGCCACCCCCGCGCGGCACGCGCCCCGCTTTGGGGTTATTTCGCGCTGTCGAGCGTGAGCACCGACTATTCCGACGAACGCATTCGCGCCGCGTAGTCCCACGTGTGCACCCGCTCGGGTCGGATCCGAATCATCACCTCGTCGCGCTCGGGCGAGAGCAACCGCTCTGCCAGTTCCGAGTCGGTGCCGCCGAGATACCGGACGATGAGTCGCCGCAGGACCGTCTTCTCCGCGTCGGGCTCGACGGTCGCGGTTCCCCGGCCGCGGACGCCCCGGTACGGCGGGTCGTTCGTCGAGATTTCGAACGCCACGTCGTCGTGGGCGTGGAGGAACCGCACCACGTCGGCGTCGGCCGCGGTGGCACACCGGAGTTCGGTCGCCTCGGCGTCCCACTCGTACCACAGCGAGAGCATCCAGAGGTCGTCCGTCGGGGTGCGACACGAGAGCCGAATCGGGACGGTCGCGTCGGCGAGGAAGTCGTCGACGCGGTCGCGCGACCACGGACCGGTGGGGTCGGAGGCGTTCATAGTGGTCGTTCGGGCGGGGCAGGCTAAATTCGGTAGGCTCGGTGGAAGTAGAGCGGCCGAAGCGGTGCGACTCGGTTGCCGGCGCGTTCGCCGTGCCACCAGACATACGAGTGTCTGGACACAAGTACACGTGATGACGGACACAGACCTCGGTACGGCGGTAATCGTCTACGACGACCCCGACGAGGGAACCGTCGAGAAACGCGTCGAAAACGAGAACATCGCCTACTTTCAGGACCACTGGATCGTCAAACTCGACGAGGACGCCGGCGGCAACGACGTCGTCCGCCGGATTCCGATTCAGCGAGTCCACTACGTCGAGCGCTCCGTCGAGGAGTTCGAAACGGAGGTCAAGACGCTCCGAAACCAGGTCGAGTCGTTCGCGAAGAACCTGCAGTCGTCGCTACTGGGCGGTACTGACGACGCCGACGCCGACGCGCGAACGGAAGAACCCCAGAGCATCGAAGTCGAAGACGGTCGGTCGAGCGAGTAACCCGGTTCCGGTTCGTTGCCGCGTTCTTCGCGCGGTGTGCCTCCGGCGAGAGCCCGCAGTCACCCCCTGTCTCGGCGCGCCCGCAGAAGACAAGTTAATTGCCTATCGGGGGCCGAAAGCGGGTATGACCGACTACTTCGAGGTTCACGCCCGCGACGGCGCCGCCCGAATCGGGGAGTTGCGGCTCTCCGACTCGGTGACGACGCCGGCGGTCGTGGACGACGCGCTCGCGGACGCTGGCAGCCTCTGGGCGGCCGAGCGCGAGTTCCCCGACGGCTCCGACGACGTGCTGACCGTGCTCCCCCACCGCTCGCTTCCCGCGGGGAGCGCCGACGAGGTCCGCGAGTCCTTTTCGGTGGACTACCCCGACGTGGACTTCCCCTCGGCCGCCGTCGTCACCGCCGACACGGCCGCCGACTACGGCGCTGACGCCTACATTCTCTCCGACGCGCAGGGCTTCGTCGGCCACGCGCGCGCCTTCCGCGACAACGTCATCGAGGCGAAGGAGAACCTGCCAGCCGACACGGCGCTCATGCTCTCGGGCGTCGCCACGCCCCGGAACGTCTCGCTTCTCGTCTACGCGGGCGTCGACCTCGTCGACGAGAAACTCGCCCGCGCCCGCGGTCTCGAAGGGTTCTACCTCACGAGCGACGGCGAGTACTTCCTCGAAGACCTCGACGAATTCCCCTGTGCCTGCGAGGCCTGCCGCAAACCAGCCTCCGAGTTCACCCGCGCCGACGCGGCCGACCACAACGCCAACGCCCTGCGCGCCGAACTCGCGCGGGTCCGCCGCCGCGTGCGCGACGGTCGGCTCCGGGACTACGTGGAGGGGCAGGCCCGCCACGACCAGTGGCTGACCGCCCTGTTCCGACGGTTCGACCAGCAGTACAACTTCATGGAACAGCGGGTTCCCGTCATCCGCGACTCGGAGCTCACCGCGGCCTCCGAGGAGTCCATCGACCGCGTGGAGATTCAGCGGTTCGCCGACCGCGTGACGAAGCGCTATCGGAATCGCTTCGACAACCCGCTCGTGCTCCTGCCGTGTTCGGCGAAGAAACCCTATAGCGAGTCCCAGAGCCACCGGCAGTTCCAGGAGGCCGTCCAGTACCGCGCGCACATGGTGTCGATGACCTCGCCCATCGGCGTCGTCCCGCAAGAACTCGAACTCACCTACCCCGCCCAGCACTACGACTCGGTCGTCACGGGCGACTGGTCGGAAGACGAGAAGTCGTTCGTCGCCGAGGTGCTCCGGCGCTATCTGGAGCGCAACGACTACCCGCGAATCATCGCCCACGTCCCGCCGGGAGCGTACACGGAAATCGTCGAGCGCGTCGCGGACGACCTGAACCTCGACGTGGAGTTCACCGTCTCGGAACACCCGACGACCACGGAGTCCATCGGGAACCTCATGCGGACGCTCGACGGCGCGCCCAAGTTCACCCGCGAGGAGCGCGAGCACAACGTCGTGAAAGCTCTCGCAGACTACCAACTCGGCCCGGGCGCGGGCGACGCGCTCTTCTCCGACGTGGAGTTGGAGATGACGAGCCGCTACCCCAAACTGCAGGTGTGGAACGACGAGGGCGAGCAGCTGGCAACGATGGTCCCGCAGTACGGCGTGCTCTCCTTTACGCTCGAAGGTGCGAAGGTGTGGCGCGACAGCGACGCGCCGACGAAGACGGTCGAAATCGACGGGTTCGTCCCGCACGGGTCGGTCCTCGCGCCGGGCGTCGTCGACGCCGACGAGGACATCCGGCCGGGCGACGAGGTTATCGTCGAGGGACCGAAGGCGTTCGCCATCGGCCGCGCCGAGATGGGCGGCCGCGAACTGGTCGAGTCCACGCGCGGTATCGGCGTCGAGATTCGACACGTCGAAGAGCGGTGACGCGAACGCGGGGCGGGTGACGCGTCCCCGACTCGCCTCGGAAATCGCAGGACATCTCGTCGCCACCGACCGAAGTTACTTAACTTTGATATACTTATCGACGTCGTTAATCGGCTCCGAAACGCCAGTAAATGGTACGTATAGTGGGTTTCCTATCGAATCCGAAACGTCGGAATTATCACGTCGCTATAACTTTAAATAGTATCACGTCCCAACGTGGGCCATGATGGCAGAACGATACGAGGGGGAGCGGTTGGAGTTCGACGAACTCCCCGACGACGGGACGGTAGACTGGACAATTACCCAGGCGCTGTTGGCGGCGAGTGACTCCACGTCGCGGGCCTTGGAATCACACTTGTTGCAGGCGCAGTACCACGATGACGCCGGAGCCGACACGGCGGCGACGGCGCGGCATATCGACGACGCAATCGACCGCCACACGCGGATTATCGAGGACTTGCGCCTCGCACGCGACGCGCTCGACCATCGGTAAGACCCGAAATCGCCGCCCTGTCGCCCCTCGCCGCGCGAACCCGACCGCACGACCTCCCGATAAGCTGTTTATTTAACAGCGGCTGCGAACAACCATGTATGAAGTTGGCCGTCCCAACTGACTTCGATATCCTCGAGGCACTCTCGGACAGGAGGCGGAACACCGCCGTGAATCTCTCGTATATCCTCGATAAGAACCGTTCGTACATCAACACGCGACTGCCGATTTTAGCGGACTACGACCTGTTGGCGCGAGTCGGGCCCGCGCCGAACTCCGGGTTGTACGAAATCACAGACAAGGGGCTGGTCGTCATCGACAACCGCGACCAGTACCGGACAGACGGCGTCGACTTCGACGCCCTCGTCGAGTCCGAACTCAGGGCGCGGACCGACGAGACGAACGCGTAACAGAGCAACGCGCCGCAACCGGAGGTCGGGACGGCCTTCGGAGGCACCCCGGCGCGCTGTTCTCGGTGACGAGTGGCGACGCTGTTCGACACCGCCATCCCGACGGCGTCGTAGTGTCGGAGTACGTCCGCGCCGTGCTGCGACCGTCGCCGCCTTTTTGCCGCCTTGCCGCCCAGTTCGAGGTATGGATATCGAACCACTCTCGCTCGGCGTTCCGAAGCCCATCATCGACTCGCTTCCGGAGGCCGACGGCACGGCGGCACAGGACATGCAACGCGCCGTCGAGGGACTCGAAACCCGACTGAACCGGGCCATCGACGGCGCGGAGACGGAAGCGGAGGCCGCCGGCTACGTGGTCGACGCTCTCGAACGCCTCGAAGGCCACTATGAACGCTACGACGAGTTCATCCCCGAACTCCGCGCGTGGGGGCAATCGCCCATCTACGCCATCGCGTGGCGGAACCTCCAAGCGGACCTCATCCTCCAAATCGAGGAGTACGACTGGCTGAAGCCGCATATCGACCGGGAACGAAACCTCCGACTGGTCGAAGACGGCATCAGATTTGGCAAATAGCTAATACAGTACATTTTCTGACTAGATTGGTCGACTCTCCCGCCCGAGTCGCGTTTTACCTAACAATAGTGTTGCTAAATATAGACACATCTACTACGCAGTTGTGCGACCCCACGTCGCGCCCAGAACAGAATCTACGGCGTGACAACCCCTACGAACTAGACAAAAACTGTCCAATCAGGTTCTCATTCGAATCTATCGAGAAGAAACCCACGCATCTGTACTCATTTGGATTATCGCGTATTCTGTATCCTTGTCCACCGATTCTGTGAACCGATTCCAGAAGCCCCCAATATTGTTTAAATGTAGCAATACTAATGCCTCGGGTTCTACCATAAATTCGAACAGACGAAACATCCACTTCGATATCAATTCTCCTTACCATACGAAATTTGTTAGTTCACCTGTTTTCCCCCGAGACGGGATATAATGCGATGCTGTCTTTCGCCGGCAAAGCCCCATACATTAAGTGAACCCCCTACGAGTTCAAAACAGTGAAACACGTTGGGAACAGAGCACGTTCTCGCTCTCGTTCCCGCTCAGTCGCCACCGCTTCACGAACTCCCTCGCAACCCATGCTCACACCCATCGGCCACTATGGCAGACCGTGACGATGCGGAGTCGGGAGACTCCGACACCGAGATACAGGACTCGCCGTCGTTATCTGACCTTGCGGACCGCGTGGAAGACGGGACGCCGACCTCGGATAAATCGGGTGACACCGTTTCGCCGGCGGGAGAGGACGGGCCGACGACCGACCGGACGCCATCGGCGCTCTCCGAACTGGCGGAATCGATTCGGCGGAAGCAGGGTTCGTCGGCGTCGCTACCGGACGACGAGGCGTCCGAGTGGGACCTCATCGACGACCGCTCGGACACGCCGTTCGACGAGGCGAACTTCGACGAGAAGGCGGAGGCGGTGTTCGACCTCGTGTCCGAGCAGTCCAACATCCTCATCGTCGGCCCGGCGGAGACCGCAGCGGAGTACAGCCTCTGTACGCAGCTCATGACCGGTGATTCGGGGGCCGCAAACCAGCTTCTCGTGTCCATCGAGACGACGCCCGAAGAGCAGCTCAACATCCTCAACAACTATCGCGTTGGGAGCGTCGAAAACCAGACGCTCATCAGCGTCCAGTCGTACGACGCCTCCGGGACAATCGACGCCGCCGACCTGCCGATAACTATCAAGACCGTCACGAAGGCGACGGACCTCCGTCGCATCGGACTCCTCATCACGAAATCGCTGAACGAGTGGGGCGAGTCGTCGGTCCAATCGACGCTCTGTGTGCACTCGCTTTCGAACCTCATCACCGCGGTGAACAACAACCAGCGCCTCTTCCGGTTCCTCCACATCCTCACGAATCGCATCTCCTCGGCGGGCGCACGCGCCCATTACCACGTCGACCCGGCGCGACACGACGACCAGACGCTCCGGACCTTCAAATCCCTGTTCGACGCGGCGATAGAGTTCGAGGCCGACGGGTCGCTATCGCTCGGCTGAGGCGGGCGTCGCGCCTCACCGGAAGTCGTCTTCGTTCCACTCGAACGTGCTCTCGTCGGCGTCTATCGCCGCGTCCGGGTCGATAGCCCCCGTCGCGTCCGACGTCTCGTCGGTCCCGGTCGTCCCGTCGTCGCCGGTCGATACCGACTCGAACGAGTCGATTATCTCGTTGACCGCCGCCCGACTCTGGCTCACCGTGTGGTCGGACGTTCCGGGCGCGTCGCGCTTCGGTTCGGACGTTTGGCCGCCGGAGTCCGCGGAGTCCGCGGGGTCCCGCGCGCCGTCGCGGTCGGGTCGAGCGGTCGTCTCCGACGCGCGCCGCGTGCCCCCGTCGCTACTCGCGACCGTCACGGTGTAGTCGGTGAGCACGAGCCACTTGGTCTCTTTTTCGACGCCGTGCAGCGGGCGCTGACAGTTCGGACACTCCGGGCTGGTGAGAAGCGCGAGGTCGATGCTCTCCCCGCAGTGTTCGCAGTCTCCCTCGTGGGTATCGGCCTCCTTTGCGGCCTGTTTCACCCGACGCAACTGCTCGCGTTCGGCCCGTATCTCGCGTATCTCGGCCCCGTACTGCGTCTCGATTTCCTTGAGTTTCGTCTCGACGCGGTCGTCGGTCTCGACGAGGTGTTCGAGAATCGTCTGGAGGTTGTCGAACTCGTCGTCGAACCGCGCGTCGAGCGTCTGATGTCGCTCACGGAGCGCCGATTCGACCTCGTCGAGTTCGGCCGATAGGTCTTCGACCTCGTCGAGTGCGTCTTCGACCTCGTCCAGTCGCGTCGTAAGCGTCTGAACCGACTGTTCGAGGCGCGCGCGCCGCTGTGCTTCCGTATCGACCTCCGATTGAAGTCCCTCGATGAGTTCGAGGACCTCGGCTAGTTCGTCGTCGCTCACGGGCTTGTTCGGTTCCGTATCATCTCTCGACGGCGAGCGCGTCGCGCTCTTCGCCTCGCTGGGTCTCTCGTCCGAGGCGTGGCTGTCGCGACCCAGAAGTTCCGTGATCTCGTTGAGCTGCCAGTGCGACGCGAGCAACTCCTGGCACAACTGGTCGCGCGACTTACCGGTCTCGCTCATTCGCTGGTCCAGCCAGGCTTCGAACGACGACGGAGTCTCGTTCGCTCGGTCGTTGTCGACGGGGTCGGAGACCATGTACTGTACTGCCTCGCAGAATCTATCGCTCGCTAGGACAAAAGTTTTCTTGCGCCTCGAACTATCTGCCCGTATGTACATCCCGCGAGTGCCGCGCTCCCCTCTCGATAATGGGATTTGACGACCGCCTCGAACTCTTCGTCACGCAGCAGGCTCGGGTGCTGGTCGCCGTCCTCGCCATCGCGGGCGTCGCGTGTCTGGTCGCCGCCGGCTACGTCTTTCTCACGCCGACGACGCAGACGGTGACCGAAGAGACGAACGTGCAGTCGGTCGAGACCGGCGTCGACACGCGGGCGGTCGTCACCCAGAATACGACGCTCTACGAGCGCGGGTCGACGCTGGAGAACCGCTCTGTCTACTTCATGACGATTTCACCCGACGTGTCGTTCCGCGTCCACACCGACGTCCCCGCGAACCAGTCGGTCAACGTCACACAGCAGTTAGTCCTTCGCACCGTCGGCGTTCGGGACGGCACGCCGTTCTACGAGAACGAGACCGTTCTCCTCGACGAACAGACGCTCGTCACCGACGGGACCGTCGTCGACGCGCCCTCGCTCAACGTCTCCACGCTCGACCGCGACCTCCAGCAAAAGCGGACCGAGACCGGCGGCGTCGGTCAGTTCAGGACGAGTCTCAACCTCACGGTCACGTACCAGACGGGCTCGTACAGCGGCACGCTCGAAGCGAGCACGCCGCTCGCGTTCTCCGGGCGGGCCTACTACCTCGAACGGTCGCTGGCCGACGACCGGCGGCACTCGACGACCGTCGCGCGGACCGTGACGCGACCGCCGAACCCCGTCGAGTACGGCGGACTCGCCGCGGCCGCGTTGGTGCTGTTCGGACTCGCGGGCCTCGTCATCCGCACCGAGTACCGAAGCGACCCCGAGGAACTCCGCACGAGAATCTCGCACAGCCGCCACGAGGAGTGGATTTCCCGCGGCGAGTTCCCGACCGACGCGAACAAGCCGTACATCTCGATTCTCACCCTCGAAGACCTCGTCGACGTGGCCATCGATACGAACCGGCGCGTCATCTTCGACCCCGAAATCGAGACGTACGCCGTCATCGACAGCAGCGAGATATACTACTACTCGCTCGACGAGACGAACACGCACGCGTGGCTCAACCTCTGAGCCGACCTTCGGGCGTGAACCCTCCTACGGCGCTACGGCGGCCGTTCGAGGTTCTCGAACTGATAGCGGCGATTCGTCACGGTGTGGTACGCCGCCGAGAGGCCGAACGCCGCGACGATGACGGTCGGGTAGGCGAGAAGCGGGACCGTCCCCGTCGGGAGCACGTCGGCCCACAGGGCCGCCACGATGAGACTCGACAGGACCGAGAGGCCGAGGTAGTACACCCCCCACGGAACCGAGTTCTCGGGGACGATGTCCATGTAGATGTCGAGGCGCTCCATGCGCTCCGTGAGTTCGACTTCGCCCCGGTCGTAGCGGAGGACGCCGGCCTGTTCGAGCCGCGGTAGGTGCGTCTGCTGGAGCGACGTGTAGACGGTTTTTCGCTCGGCGGAGGTCAGCTCCGAAATCTCCTTGTCCTGTTCCCACGCCGCGACCTGCTCTGCGAGGTCTCCGAGTTCGACCGCGCCGTCGGCCCGCTTGCAGTAGTGGAGGGTGTACCGCCGGCGGTGGTTGCTCATCAGGTCGAAAATTTCGTCGCGCGTCAGCGCGTCGTCGGCCTCGCCGCCGTCGTCGCGCTCCGAGGGTGACGCGCGGCCGAGCAACCCACCGGCACCGCTGGGACTCATCTATCGACCGTCGATACTGCCCCACCGCACATAGTTCCTCTGCTGTCAGCGGCTGCACAGATACCGCCTCGCGCGGCGTGCCGACGGCCCGCCCGTCAGTCACCGGCCGACGACGACTCCCGCTCGACGTGAATCCGTAGCGTGGCGCTGTACGCCTCGGGGTCCGGAAGGTCCTCCAGCGTGCTCGGCCCGGTCCACGGGATGAGGTTAATCTGGAGGCCGAACGGGACCGACTCACCCGGCCCGAGGACCCCCTCCGGCCCCGACACCGCCGTGCTCACGTCGAGCAGGTCGTCTCCGTCCGTGCCCGGGGCGAGCGCCTCGTCGCCGGCGGTGATTTGGAGCGCCGCCTCGACGTCTTCGAGCGTCGAGTCCGAAAGCGAGTCGCTCGCCACGTCGAACTCGAAGTAGACGCCGTCGATGTCGGCCTCGCTGACGTTGGTGAGGCGGACGATATCCTCGAAGCGCGTGATAGCGCGCTTGTTGACGCCATTCTCGTCGCCGCCGGGCGTGAGTCGCGTCACGTAGCCGGACGCGTTCGTTTCGACGTGAATCGGGGGGTCGTTCGCCGCCGTGAGAGAGAGGTAGTCGGGTGCGACGATGCGAAAACTCGCCCCCGACGTTGACTGGGTCGTCGTCGTGGCGCTCACGCCGAGGACGCCGCCGACGATGAAGAAATTGCTGAGAACGAAGAGGGTCTGGCGGCGTGTGGGCATGGATGGGAGCGACGTATTTGGTTCAGTCGCGTGAGCGCGTCGTTACTGCGTCGGTTCTGCGACTGCCGTGACTTCCTCGATGAGGGTGATGTTCTCGCTTACGTCTCCGAACGTCCCGCTCGTGTCGAACTCGCTGGAGATGTTTCCGAGCGTCGCGTCTGTCTCCAGCGACACCGGAACTCTGCTACCCGAGTCCGCCGACGCTGCCACGGTGACGAAGTTCTGAGGATTGTGAGTGGACTCGTTCGGGTCCGACGAGATGACGTTGCCGTCCGAGTTGACGAACTGGAACGCCTCCTTGGCGGTCGCCGGAGTGACGGTTCCGCCGTTCGTGGTGACTGCGTTCCCGAACGTGGTGAACTCGAAGCCGACGTCGTACGCGGTGTCGGGATTGTTGTTGACGATATCGAATATCTTCCCAAGGTCCTGTGCGCCGCTTCCCTTCTCGATGGCGACCTGAATCTCTATCATGCCACCGCTGCTGTTCGAGTTATCGATGACGTGGACCGCCGGGAGGTCCATCTGTTCGAGGCTCCCGAAGTCGATACCACCGGCGGCCGCGTCGCCGTCGGCGTCATCGTTGTCGTCTTGGAACACGGAGACGTTCGCTCCCGGGTTGTCCGGAACCGTAATCGAGATGTTCGCCCCCGGCGAGACAACGCGGAAGCTCCCGTCCCCGTTCGACGAGAGGACTTCGGTCGCGCCCGTCCCGAGGACCGTTCCGGTCCCGATTGCGAGCGTTCCAATCGCAGTGATGACGTTGCGTCGTTTCATGCTCTCAGTTTAGGCGCTGTCGTCGACGGCGAAGATGCTCAGTTCGCCGGTGGCATCAGCATCACTCGAGGTCAGAGTCGTGTCGATTTCGACATCGACGGTAACCGAGGACCCTGCGGAGAGAGACGGTGCAGAACCGTTGCTGCCCGTCTCGCTGAGCGTGAAGGTGATTTCCACGTCTTCGCCGCCGTCACTACCGACGGTCAATGTGACTTCCGTATTGAGATCACTTGCGCTGGGGACGTCGGGGCCCGACCCGGACCCGAGACCGACCTGAACGGAGTTACCCTCCGCGGAGTTGTTCGCAATCGTGAAGACGCCCGTGAGCGTCGTCACCGCGTTCTCGTTGAAGCCGGAGTCGTTTCCGTCGTTTCCGTCCGCGTCCAGCGTCAGCGTCAACGTATCTCCGGTGTTGTCCACGTACGGGCTGTCAGAGGTCAGCTGAAGGAACGCACTCCCGTCGCCAGCCGTACTCACACTCACTTCACGCGCCGCGCTCACAGTCGTAAACGCGCCCGTTCCGACGAGTGCGCCGCCGCCGCCGACGAGTGCTCCGAGTCCGATCAAGATGTTGCGTCTGTTGATTGCCATGGTTGTGTTCTCCCTGACACAGGTGACTGCGTCGTTGTCTCTCCCAACAGAGCCTACCCACTTTGTATTCCGGTGCTTGAACGATTTCTCGGTCGTCGTTCCGTTCGACAAGCCCGGCTTTCTCCCCGTCGAGTCGGGTTCAAGCCCACCTTTCGGGGCGCATTTTCGACGTTCAAGCGAGGATTTAACACCGCAGAACCGACGCGAGGTCTGTCGATTTCTGTTCTGACTCGGCATTCGTGGTTCCGATTTTCATGGGTCTTGGTAACTCGGCCCTCTACTCATGGTGCCATTGAACATGATATACTAGCACATCGAAATCGATGGTCCCCGACTCGTGACGCGTCGCGACCCCGCCGACGCCTGCGCGCGCAGCGTTCGCGGGGGCTGTCGGGTGGGCGAGACGGCGATAGGTAATTACGGATTCACGCGTAGTGTCTCAATACACGCCGTGAAACTCAGCGACGTCCTCGAATACGCGGTGCTCGGCTTCCTCGTCCTCGCCGTCGTCGCGCTGCTGTTCGGGCAGGCGCTCGGCCAGCCGGTGCTCCTCGGCTACGTCGAGACGGGGAGCATGTCGCCGACGATGGAGTCCGGCGACGGCTTCATCGCGGTTCCGTCGGTGTTCCTCGAAGACCCCGAATCCGGCGACGTGGTCGTGTTCAACGCGCGAGAGCTCCACGGCGGCGGGCTGACGACCCACCGGGTGGTCAGGTGGACCGAAGAGGGGTACATCACGCGCGGCGACGCCAACCCCTTCACCGACCAAGAGAGCGTCGAGCCGCCGGTCAAGCGGTCCCAAATCGTCGCCGAGGCGCTCCAGGTGAACGGGAACGTCGTCGTCATTCCGCAACTCGGTGCCGTCGTGGGGGCGGTGAACGGGCTCGCAACTGGCGCGTTCGACCTCCTCGGGAGCCTCCCGGGGTTCGAGAGCGCCGCCGACGGGGAGCCCTCCCCGATGTTCCTCGTCGCTATCGGTGGGATTCTCATCGCGCTGAGCCTCGTGTTCGACGGCTCCGGCGGCGGCCGAAAACAGAGCTCGCACAGCCGTCGCCGCCCGGACTACTACACGAGCGGCGTCGTCCTCTTCCTGCTCGTCGTCATCGTCGTCACGCCCGCGACGTTGAGTATGGTTCTCGGGTCGGGGCCGACGGAACTGACCATCGTGAGCTCCGAGTCGCCGAACGAGAACCCGCTCGTCGTCGGCGTCGGCGAGACGGCGACGGTCGACTACCGCCTGACGAACAACGGCTACGTTCCGGTCATCACCGTCGTCGAATCGCGCGACCCGGGCGTCTCGTTCGGCCAGTCCGTGTTTGTGGTCCCCGGGAAGGGGTCGAAAAACACGACGCTCACCATCGAAGCGCCGGACCGAACCGGCGCGTACGACCGCGAGATACGCGAACAACTGTACGTCCCCGCGCTTCCGCAGACGGTTATCCTCGGTTTACACGAGGTTCATCCGTTCCTCGCAATCGCGGCTATCGACGCCGTGTTGGCGTTCGTGACGCTCTTCGTGAGCGTCCTCGCGCTCGGTCTCGGCCCGATTCGGTTGCGCTCGACCGGCCGGAACGTCTCGCTCGTCGAGCAGTTCAGACGCAAGTATCTGTGAGTGCGCTGGACGCCGGTGGTCTGCAGCGTACGCGCGCGCCCGACTTCGACTACCCGC
Source organism: Haloferax prahovense (assembly GCF_000723845.1). Lineage (NCBI taxonomy): Archaea > Methanobacteriati > Methanobacteriota > Halobacteria > Halobacteriales > Haloferacaceae > Haloferax > Haloferax prahovense. The sequence continues at coordinate 275,954 of NZ_LK053000.1, forward strand.
GAACCTGTCCGGCGCTCGGCGTTCCGGTCACTCCCGCGCCGCCGGGGTCGTAGTCGAGGGTGTCGTCTCGGTCTCGGATTTCGAGGCCGTCGACCGAGAGCGTCGCCGACGCGTCGCCGAGTTCGACGGCGAGTTCGGCGTTCGTGGTGCGCAGGTCGGCGTCGCGGAGGAACGCGTCGCCGTCGGCCGAAAGCGACACGTCCGCGTTCGTCGTCTCGAAGACGCTCTCGTTCGCGCGGAGGTCGCCCGCGGATTCGACGGTAATCTGCGCGTTCTTCGTCTTGACCGTCGCGCCGTCGAGCGTCACGTCGCCGACCCCCGACTGGAGGTCGATCTGGGCGTTTTTCGTCTTGATAGACGCGCCCGCGGCACCGATGCGTTCGCCGGTGAGGTCAATCTGTTTTTCCCCGTGGACCGTCGCGTCCTCGATGTCGAGGAGGCCGTCGTCGGCGTCGAGCGAAATCTGTCCGTTGACGACCGTAATCGAGGCGTTCCGGGCCGACACCGTCTCCCCGCCCACCTCGATGTCGCGGTTCCGGTTCTGGAGGCTCGCGTCGCGGATGTCCACGGGACCGTCGTCGGCCGCGAGGTCGATTTTCCCGTTTCGCGCGCTGATGCTCGCGCCGCGAGCCTGAACCGACTCGCCCGAGACGGTGACCTTGCCGTTCCGGTTGTCGAGCGTCGCTCCCGTGACGTTCACGGGACCGTCGTCGGCCGCCAGTTCGATTTCGTCGTTCGTGTTCCGGATGGTCGCGCCACCGGCCTCAATCGTCTCTCCAGTCAGTTCGACCTTGTCGTTCTTCCCCCGGACCGCGCTCTCGCGCACGTCGAGCGTCCCGCTGTCGGCCGCGAGTTCTATCTTCCCATTTTTCGCGTCTATCGTCGACCGACGGAGCGTTATCGACTCGCCCGAGAGCGTGACCTGGCCCCAGTCGGAGTTGACCGTCACGTCGGTGAACTCGATGCTCGTCTCCGCCTCGATGTCGACCGAATCACCGCTCGTGAACGTCGTGTGCGTGACGACGACGCGCTTGGCCGAGATGTCGATGGAGCGCCAACTGTTGTCGATGGTGCCGTTATCGGTCCCGACGACGAGCACCGCGTCGTCGTCGTTGAACGTCGCGACCTCCTGTTCGGTCAGGACGCGTTCGCCGTCGTCGTAGGCGATGTCCTCGTCACTGTCGACGTAGGCGACGCCGTTCGACGGCCCCGGTGGGGTGCCTTCGCCGCCATCGCTCCCGTCGCCGCTATCTCCGTCGTCGTTGCCGCCGCCGTTCCCGGGGTCGTCGTCGCCGTTCCCGGGGTTCCCGCCGCTGTTCCCGCTCGTGCAATCGTACTCGACTCGCGCTTCGAGCGTCGCACCGGAGATAGAGACACCGTCCGCCTGCGCGGAATCGACTTCGACGACGAGTGTCGCCACGCCGCTCCCCGCGTTCGGTCGCCGGCAGTAGGCCGTCACCTGGTGCTCGCCGCTCCGGCTGAGCGTCGGAGAGCCGCCCGACTGCGCGAGCGAAAGCGCGTTCACGTCGAATCTGGCGGTGTAGTCGACGGTCACGTCGGTGCCGAGGTTGTTCACGATTGACCCGACCGCCACGGCGTTGCCGCGGCCGGGGCTCGTCACGACCTCGCCGGTCGGTTCGAGCGCGACGAGGGCTCGGTCGTCGTCGACGACCGAGACGTCGACCGGCCGCTGTCCGGAGACCGAACTAAAACTGCCCGTCGGAACCGCGGCGAGGGTGACGCCGAGCACCACGATGAGGACGCCGGCGTACCAGAGATTCTGATTCATGCGACGGTCTCCAGAGCCTACTCGTCCGTAGGACGTGGAGCGCCTTGTACACACCGACTGACGGCGGTTCGGTCGGCCGCGCTTCTCGTCCGGCGGATGTGACTCTTGAGAACAGTTTCGCCCCGTAAAGGGGTGACCGAACCTAAGGGGAAGGGGGAAGGGGGGATGAGTTCGGTCAAGTGGATGCGTCCGAGGGGTTACTCTGTACGGTGCTGCATCCAACTAAACACAATCACTTCGAATATATAAATGGTTCTGATTGTCAATCTGAAGAACAATCTCTCAGAAGATGTAACGATGTTACACCTATTACATCTATTGAAACGACTATGCTCCTCGGTATCGTATTCCCTGTTATGGCGGAACACACACCGGCACGACGGCCCAGCGACGCACTCGAGCGGGCGACGGCTCACGTCGACCGCGCCGAGGAACTCCTGTGGGAGTGCGCTCGCGACCTCCCGGACGACGCGGACGACGAGTTCGACCGGCTCTTCGAGCGGTTGTGGGCCGTACAGAACGAACTCGGACGGGTCTCGCTCCCGGCCGCCGACGCGGCCGACGAGGCGGAGCAGACGCTGGGCCCTTTCGACTTCCCGTCGACCGACGACTGACCGGTCCCGACTGGGTTCGGTGACTACTCCGCTTGCCGTTCTAACCACTCTCTCGCGTCGGTGACGAGGTCTAACAGCGCCTCCTCAATGGGGCCCTCGCCCGCGAGGTTCACGCTCCAGGTGACCTGCGACTGTACCGCTTGGAGGTTGAGCATCGTGTTCTGGATTCGCGACGCCAGCACCACCGGGACCGTCGCGTCGAACCGCCGGATACCCTTGACCGCCTCGACGCCGTCGAACACCGGCGGGGCGTGGAGGCAGATGACGAGATGGGTCGGTGCCTCGGTCAACCGTTCGAACAACTCTCTGCTCGACTCCACGAACTCCACGTCCACGTCGGACTGTGCTATCGCCGAATCCGCGGGTTGCGGGCCGTACGCGAGGATGCGCGGCGTCGCCGCTATGCTGGTCTCAGACACGCACCTAGCTGTTCGCCGAGAGAGTATTTGACACTTTCTCCGGAACGAACCGCCGCCGGCCGCACCCCTGCTTCGGCGGCGGTCTGCGACGCGACCGGGTTAAAACAACGTATCGAGGCGCTCGTCGACGACGCCCTCCGCATCGCCGCCGGCGTCGGCGCTCGTGTCGTCGGCCTCGCGGTCACGGCGGTCCCGCTCGGCCTCGACGGCGGTCGACCGGACCTCGGCCACGCGGTCGCTCCGCGACACGTCGCCGAGGAGGACGAGCACGCCGACGTGGTTCGACTCGGGGAGCGGGTAATCGCCGCCGCGGACCTCCATGCTCCCGGTCTGCTCTTCGACCCACGTCCGACTCCGCTCGATGGCCTTCCGGTTGAGCCACTCGGGCGGGCCGCTGACGACGACCAACCCGCGGGACGCGGAATCCACGTCACACGGGAGGGTGAGCCGACCGAGCACCGCCTTCCGCGTCTGGGTCGTGATGCGGTTGATGGAGTCGAGTTCGTCCACCGACGACGACCCCCCGCCCAGCAGTCCCTTGATGCTGAACCCGCCGCCGTCGTCGCTCTCGGGGAGTTCGCTCGCCGCGTAGCCGATGGTCGAGATGCCGCCGCCGCGGAGGGTGTTGATGACCTCCGAGGAGTCGACGACGCTTTCGCCGACCGTCCCCGACTCGCTCACCTCGCCCGAGGCGAAGAGGATGCCGAGGCGTCGCACCAGCTCTTCGTTCATCGAGTCGTGGGCCGCCGAGACGTCCTCGCCGGCGTTCGCCCACGCCCCGTTGTCGAACGCGAACACGTGGTCGGTCACGTCCACGAACGTCTTGAGCGACCGCGCGGCGTTGCGCGAGTAGAGCGCCCCCTCGTCGGCCGCGGGGAGGATGCCGACGCCGTAGATGGGCTGTTCGTAGATGCGCTGGAGGTGCTTCGCGAGCACGGGGGCCGCACCGCTTCCCGTGCCGCCGCCGAGACCGGCGAAGATGAGAAACGCGTCGGCCGTGGAGGTCGGTGCGCCGTCGGTGCCGCGAAGGAGCTGTCGGCTGTCGCGCTCGGCGAGTTCGGCGGCGAGTTCGTTGTCCGCGCCGACGCCGTGACCGCTCACCTCGTCCGCGCCGAAGAGGATGCGGTTCTCCTCGGGGACGAGGTCGAGGCCGCGGAGGTCCGCCGACGCGGTGTTGTACGCCACCGCGTCGACGACGTAGTCGGCGTTCGTGCGCTGTTCGTACCGAAGGAGGGCGTCGAGAACGTTCCCACCCGCTTGTCCAACTCCGAAGCAAAGGACCTTCATCGTCTCTTTGTGGCACGCCATTAATGGTGAATCTTCTGTTAGCGGACTGTCACACGTGGTTCTTCGGCCCCGCCGCCGACGGGGTAGTTCTATACGACCCGGGCGAGAACCACCGGCAAACTGCATGACCTGTCCGCGGTGTTCACAGCCCCTCTCGACGCTCTCGCTCGACGGCCGCGCGGCGCGCTACTGCGAGCGGTGCGGCTTCGTCGGCGTCGAGACGGTCCACGAGCGTGACGCGCCGAACCGAGAGTCGTGGGACGACGCGATAGCCCGCTTTCACGCACGGGCGGTCCGCGGGGCGCGCGAGCGCGACGAGGGCGTGGCGGCTGGAGACGAAGGCGGTGACGACGAGTCCGCTGACGGCGACAACGAGTCCGAACCCGGGGGCGACGAGGCTGACGACGCCAACGGGGCGGACGACGTCGCCACCGACGAGAGCGACGCGACTGAAGGTGTCGCTGAGTCCGGAGCCGTCGAGGCCGACGAGACGGGTGACAGCGACGCCGCTGACCGCGAGCCCAGCGACTACCAGCGCAAAAACGGGGAGGACGGCGACCGCGGGGACCGCACGGGAGACGAGTAACGCGCTCGCTCGCGCGCTCCCGGCGGCGCGTCGACCTCGGTCGTGACGTACTGTCCGGTCGGGTGCGTCAGTTCGGGTCGGCGCTCAGTTCGATTCCGGCGCGGCTTCTGCTTCGGGTTCCGGTTCGGGCTCTGGTTCCGAGGCGCTCCCGCCGGACTCCTCTTCGGAGCGGGCGGCGACGAGCGACCCGCGGGCGACGCTGTACAGCGGGCGGTCGATGCTCCGGACCTCGTTGACCGAGAACGGAATCGTCGAGTCTTCGAGGTGGTGTTCGAACAGCTCCTCGAAGCCTTTCGGACTGGAGGTGCCGCCGGTAACGACGACGGGCACGTCGAGGCCCTCCTCGATGTCTTCCTCGTCGACCTCGCGCTCGATGTTCTCGATGACGTAGTCGAGGAGGTTCTCGTAGTAAATCGACAGCGCGCCCTCGACGCCGCCGACGTCCGTCCGGAAGTCGAGTTGGAAGTCGTCTTCCTTGATGGACGTGACCTTGTCGACGGCCGTGCCGGTGGCCTGGGCGGTCTGCTGGTCGATCCAGTCGCCGCCGCGGGCGATGGAGAACTGCATGACCGGCACCGCGTAGTACGCCAGGCAGATGTTCGTCATGCCCGCGCCGAAGGAGACGCCGAGACCGGTGAAGTTGTTGTCGGCGAGTTCGCTGTAGATGACCGCCATCCCCTCGTTGATAGGTTCGGGGTCGTAGCCCATGTCGCCGAGCATCGATTCGAGCGTCTTGTCGTGATACAGCGTCGAGAGGTCCGAGTCGATGGGGTCCGCCGGACTCGAATAGAAGAGGCGCTCGTTCGGCCGGGAGGGCGAGCCGACGACCTGCTCGATGATGAGCTTGATCATCGGAATCGCGGAGGACTCCTCGCTGGAGAGGATGCCGTGTTGCATCGGTCGGCGCGTCTCCTTGCCGAAGATGTTCGCGAAGTTGAGCGCGTCGTCGCCGACGACGTACACTTTGTCGTCCTTGCGGATGTGGAGCACGTCGCTCCGCGAGAGCATCTGCTCCGCCATGTCGCTGTAATCGATTTCGACGAACGAGTTTCGCTGCTGGACAAATACGGTCTCACTTCCATCCTGGCTCGCGGACAGGATGTTCATGGTACCTACGTCAAGGCCTTTCGCCATACCTCACGCGTCGTAGGGCTGTCGCATAAATCTGTATGCGCTTTTGACATTCACTTCCGCCAATGAATCCAACGCCGAACCGATGGCCCGGCGTCCCGAAACGACTCAGGAGAACAGTCTGCGAATTCGGTCGACCACGCCGTCCGAGTCCTCGCGTTCGGCCTCCGCCTGCTGTTGCTTCCGAAGCTCGGCCAGCGCGGCGGCCTGGTCGTCCGTACTGTCGCCGACCGCCGTGTCCTTCTTCCCGCCGCGGAGCCCCTGTAGCCCGGCGACCGCGTCGTCGACCCCGCCGCCGCGCGTCTCGGTCACCTTGGCGTTCTCGAAGCTCGCCCGGTCCACGTCGTCGACGGCGGAGGTATCGAGCTTCAGGCGGGTGGTCTCGGTCTTGCGGACGCCGCCCCACGACAGTTCGGTGTTCGACATCGCCTCGTCCATGTCGCGGCGAACCTGCGCGGAGACGGCTTCCTCGTCCTCGCCGTCGTCGGTCGCCTCGGTCTCCGCGTCGCTCCCGCCCGCGGCGGGGCCGCTCGTCCTCGCGCGGGCGAGTTGGAAGCCGACGAGCGACGTGCCGCTCGCGGCGACGACCGCCACCGCGCCGAGCGAGTAGATGCCGACGATGCGGCCGCTCTGGTCGGCGCTCGCGGAGACGTTCCAGTTGTGGGGGTACGCGCCGACGAACTGGACGACGGCGACCGCGCAGACGAGGAGCCCCGCGCCCGCGAGGACCGTCGGGAACCGGTACTGGGAGGGAAGTAGGACCACGACGGAGACGAGGAGGAGGGGAATCCCGAGCGCGCCGGTGACGCCCGCGACCTCGCGGAGTTCGTACTTGAAGATGTTCTCGGGCGGGATGCCGCCGCTCCACACCACCGCCGCGAGCGCGACGGCGAGCAGTCCGATAGCCGTAAAGAACAGCGCGAAGCCCGCATAGACGGTCGTCTCGTCGGGGTCGGCGTCGACGTACCGCCGGTAGAGGGCGATGAGGGTGTTCTGCCCGTCACTCGACATGCCTCAGACCACTCTCCCGCGCGACATATAATGTTCGCCGGGTTCGGGGTTCGTACCGCCGTCGGCGTCCGACCCGACGCCCCGTCACGACCCGCCGGCGCACCGTTACTGTCCGCCGGCGTGCTCGACGGACATGTCGTAGGCCGCGACCGTATCGCCGAGGGTCGCCTCGGTGAGCGTGGGGTCCGCGTCGAACCGCGCGCTGGTGAACCGAGCGGGCCCGCGGACGACGGTGTCGCCGAAGGCCGCGGCGTCCGTCACGTGCGTGTACGCGAAGTCCAGTCGGCCCTCGATTTCCACCCCGAAAACGAGCGAACCCACGGTGCAGTCGGAGAAGTCCACGTCGCGCGCGACGCGGACGCCCGAACAGAACACCTCGTCGCCGAAGCGCGCGTGGTCGCAGACGACGCTCCCGCCGACCGTGGTTTCGACCACGCGCACGGGTGACTCGGCGGAACAGACCGCGTCGGAGAGGTCGAGGCCGCCGGTCACGGTCACGCGGACGAACGACGCCGGTCCCGACTCGAACCGCGCGCTCCGGAACCGGAGCGCCCGCCCCTCGACGGTCGCGTTGTCGAAGTAGACCGGGCCGTCGAACGCGCTGTGCGTGAAGTCGACGGTCCCGTCGCGGGCGGTGAGCCCCGTGCAGTCGATCCGGCCGCCGAAGCCGGCGCTCGTCGCGTCGATGCCGCCGTCCACCGTGAGTCGCGTCGCGTCGAGTTTGCCGTCGACCGTCAGGTGTTCGAGCGAGAGGCCGTCGTCGACGGTCGCCGACGCGGCGACGATGTTCCCGCGGACGCGGCAGTGCGCGAGGGAGAGCCGACGGTCGCACGCGACGTTCCCGAGGTCGAGGCGACCGCCCAGTCGGGTGTGGGAGAACCACGCCGGCCCGCCGAACTGCGCCTCCGCGACGGACACGTCGTCGTCGACGACGCCCTTCCGGAACGTCGCCCCGCCCTCGAAGCGCGCCTCGGTCGCGACGACCGCCCCCGCGCTGAAGCCGGTCGCGTCGAAGCGCTCGCCGAAGCGCGACTCGCAGAGCACCCAGCGGTCCCCGACCTGGAGATTGCGACAGGTGACTGTCGCGAGCGCGTCGAGCCGCTGCATGCACACCGCGCCGCCCACCGAGACGCGGTCGAGCCGCAGCGGGCCCTCGAGCGCCGCGTCGCGCAGGTCGATATCTCCTTTCACCATCGCGCCGCGGAAGTCGAGCGGCGCGTCGTCGGCAAGCGCCAGCCCTGCGAGGTCGATGCGTTCGAACGACCCGCCGACGAACGCCGACGGCCGTTCGGGGTCGGCAATCGTCTCGCGGAGCGCCTCGGTGACGGCCGCGGGTCGCGTTTCGCCGACGGGGCGGTGAAAGAGACAGCGGTCGGCCGCACCGCTCGCGGGGTGCGGACACCGCCACACGGATGGCGATTCGTCGGCACCCGTCTCGTCGTCGGCGTCGAAGACGTGCTTGTAAGCACAGCGAGCGGGGCGTTCCACGTCGCTCGACCGTTCGTCGTTATCACGTAAATAGGTTGTCACGATGTCGCGAACGTCCGATTTCACCTTCGTCGCCGCCCCAGTCGGCTGATCTGATTACCGCTCGATGAAGGGCGCGCCGGCTTCCGCGTCGCCGACGACAGCCGAGAACGTCGCCGCGAACTCGAAGTCACGGACGGGAAGCGTGACCAGCCGAACCGTCTCGCCGGCGCTGTCGTGGAAGCCGACGACGGTCCGGTCCGATTCGAGTTCGACCGAACAGCCGGCGAAGATGGGGCGGTTGAGCTGTATCGTCCGCACCTCCCGGACTTCCTCGGGGGTCGCCTGCTCGCCGTCGTGTCGAATCTGCACGAGTCGCGTCTCGGTCAGAAGTACCGTCATCTCCTCGTAGTGGCTGACCGACCGGAGCGTCTCGTGTTCACCGACGAACTGGTGAATCGACTCGTAGAGGCTCATACGTCGCCTACTCGACCCACTCGTATCAACGTATCTACAACAGCTTTCGGCGTCTCTCGACCGTCAGTGCGGGTCGCGGGCCTCGCGACGCGCGGCCTGAACGGTCGGGGCCCGACCGTCTGTCAGAGGCGTGCAGGCGGGACGGGCCGCCGTGACTGGGCAATCGCGCTGTCCACATCCTGACCAACACGACCGCCCGCTATACGGTCGTCGTCGGGAGTATATCAACGTATGTGCCCGTTGGCTGCGTGGACGGTCGAAAAACCGGTGTTCGAGATCAGTCGGCGGCCTCGATACCGGGGTCGCCCGTCAGGACGATGATGTCGGCCATCCCCCGCACGGACCTGAACGGGACCCGGATCCCCCGAGGGCCGACTTCCATTCCCTCGGGAGGGTCTTCGACCGAGACGAGAAGCGCGGTCACGCGGTCGTCGTCGAGGTCGACACAGAGGTCGACTGCCTCGCCCAACCGGTTCCCCGAGGCGGTGTACACGGGGCGGCCTTCGATGCTTGGAATCGGTTCGATGCCCGTCGGTGACTGGGGGACCATACCTACGCCATCGAACGTGTCAATCAAAAATACCTCGGTCGATGCGGACGGTTCGGTCCCGAGGGTATCGAGGGTGTGATGCGTTCCGGTCCAGACGCGTACCGCGCGATAGTCACCGAGAGACGACGCGAGCACTGAATATTCTCCCGCGTCGATATGTATTTAGGCACGCCTAATGGATATGAATCTGGTCAGGACAAACCGAGCCTCGGTGTTCCTTCCACAGACCCACCACCACTACCGAGGCCGACTGACCATTTTCTCACGGACAAGCGGTCGGTCGTGTTTATCCCGCTGTCGTCTCTCCCGCCGAGCGCTGTCGCCGCCTGCACTGTGTACAGTCCCGTTGTCATAATGCAAAGCAATCTTCACATTTATGTTTTTGAATATACATTTCTCCGTATGGTAGACAGTCCGGTCCGGGCGTATGGTGCGCTGTTCGTCGTCGTCGCGGCGGCGGTCAGCGGTGCCATCATCCTCTCGGGCTTCGTCGCTATCGATTTCGTGCTCGACGCGCTCACCGTCTGGGGCTACATGGCCGCGGTCGGCGTGATGGTCGTCTGTGCGGCGGTCAGTTGGCTGACCGACCTCCCCGGCATCCTGTCGAGCGAGTTCGGAAGCGGCGGACGGTGAGACGACGCGGTAGCGACCGCTGACGTATCTCCCGCTGTTCGCTGCGCCAATTCAGTCACCCGCTTTTCCGTGTAGTCGAAATCGCGCCGGCCGTGTGCCTCCCCGCGGCACGCTCCGCCGTTCTCGGGGGGTCGTTTGTGTGCAGTATGTGGACACACCCTGACATTTATATCGGCCAAAATGTATTTAGTCAATCATGACTAGTGGGTATAAAACGCTCTGGCAGGGTACCGTTTCGCTCATACTCGCAGCAATTGTTCTTTCCGGGGGAGTCGTCGGTTTCGTCTCACCGACTGTCGTATCCGGGGCTCCGACGGATTCTGTGCAGTCGGCGAACCTCGCGAGCGACGGCGCCGGACAGGGCGTGGTACATACGCAGAACGGCTCGAACGCAACACAGTCATCACCGACAAATACGACCAACTCGTCCCTCTCTCCTTCGACAACAACCAACTCGTCGCTTTCTAACGAATCGAATTCGACTCCGAATCAAACTACGACGCCAGTCAACCAGACCGACGAGTCGCAAGATTCGGAGGGAGTGACTGAACACAACGAAACACCCAATTCTTCGACTCCGGTAAACGAGACCGAGACATCGGAGTCGAATTCCACAGAAACACCTGTGAACGAGACGGAGACTCCGGAGTCGAACACCACCGAAACATCGGTGAATGAGACGGAGACATCGGAGTCGAACACCACCGAAACATCGGTGAATGAGACGGAGACATCGGAGTCGAACACCACCGAAACACCTGTGAACGAGACGGAGACTCCGGAGTCGAACACCACCGAAACATCGGTGAACGAGACGGAGACTCCGGAGTCGAACACCACCGAAACCCCGGTGAACGAGACGGAGACTCCGGAGTCGAACACCACCGAAACTCCGGTGAATGAGACCGAGACACCGGAGACGAACGAGACTGAAACACCACGGGCAAACGATAGCGACATTCAAGCGCAGGCGACGAACGGGACGGTCGAGGCGGCGCTATCCGGCTCGGTGAGTATCACGTCGGTCAACACGACGGTGTACGACGTACCGGTCGATTCGATTGCGAGCGGCCAGCCGGTGTCCGTTACTGTGGACTACTCGCTGTCCGGACAGAGCTCCTACGAAATCTGGATTTACGAGGAAGACGTGACCGAGCTTTCGGACGAACAGTTAGCTTCCAAGACGGTGACGTCGGACTCGGGAGAGACGACCATTCGCGTTCCGGGGGACGAGCTGGACGACGCCGCCAGTGACGAGTCGTTTACCGACCCCGGCGTCGAACTTCGGGCGGTCGTGTTGCGGGGATTCCTCAAGGACGATATCGAGTCCACGTCGGTCAACAAGGGCAGAACGAGTAGCACGATCTACCTCGCCGACGACTCGGTCGAGACGCCCGTCGTCGAAGGAGACACGACTCGCGTCACGCTCTTCGGCTGGGGTTCGGACACGTTCGCGGGGTGGGAACTGAGAGAGGACGACCTGCTTTCGAACCCGCTCGTGGCGTCCGGCAGCGCCCGAACCAACAGCTCGGGCTACTTCGAACAGGACGTGCAGTACACGCCCAGTGAGTACCGAAGCGGAGTCGGCGACCCGCCGATCGAGATATACGCGGCGTCCGACGACTCCTCCGACACCACGCGGCAGTTTACCGTGGGCGTCACCGAGTCTGACGACCCGCCGGTCATCGACGACATCAGCTTCGACCCGTCGGTCCCGAACCCGGACGACAGGAACGGGAACAACGGCGAGACAGTCACGATGACCGCCTCGGCGAGCGACGATAATCGAATCAGGTCGTACGACTGGGACGTCGACGGTGACGGCCAGTACGAGTACTCCGGGGAGTCTATCGACATCGTCTACCGCGACGGCGGCGACTACGACGTGACCCTCCGGGTTACCGACTCAAGCGGACAGAGCGTCACTGAGGGAGAGACGCTCCACGTCAACAGGCGTCCGTACCCGCGAATCGACGGTCCGGGGTCGGTCGTCTCGGCCCCGGCGGGCGGCAGCGCGACGGTCACGCTCGATATCTACGACTCGATGGACCCCGACGGGAACATCGATTATTCGGGAACGACGTGGGTCGTCGCCGGTATCGACGGCACCGACTTCGCGACGGAGACGTACACCGACCGCGGCGGTGAACTCCGACTCGATCTCCCGGCGGGGGACTACCGCGTCGAGGCGTACGTCGAGGACGACAACGGGTTCCGAGCGCTGACGAACCGCGTCGGCGAGTCGGTTGAGTTCGAGGTCAATGCCCGTCCGTCGGTTGCGGCGTCCGGCCCGAATGAGGTCAACGAGGGTCGGTCGTTCACTCTACAGGCGTCTGGGAGCGACGATAACGGCGACTCCCTATCTTACTCGTGGACGCAGACGAGCGGCCCGGGAACGGCGGAGGGAAGCGGCAGCTCGGTGACGTTCGAAGCGCCCGAAATCGACAGTAGCAGCCGTCAACTAACGTTCGAAGTCACCGCCGACGATGGCCACGCCACGGCGAGTGACACGGTCACCGTCACCGTTCAAAACACGAACGCACAACCGACTGCGGAGCTCGCCGCGACGCCGACGGAAATCGACGAGGGCCAATCGGTTACCTTAGACGCAAGCGGGTCGTCTGACCCGGACGGAACGAGCCTCTCGTACGCGTGGGAGGTCGTCTCCGCCCCGACGAGCGACGCGCCGACGCCGTCCGGTGCGAACGGGGATGTCACGCTGACGACGCCGGGCGAGTACACCTACGAGGTGACGGTGACTGACCGCGGCGGAAAGTCAGATACGGCGACAGTCACGGTGTCCGTTGCCGACGTGAACCCGGCTCCGACCGCTTCACTCACCGCCTCGTCATCGACTATCGACGAGGGACAGTCGGTCACGCTCGACGCCAGCGATTCGTCCGACCCGGAGGGCGAACAACTCGCCTACTCGTGGCGCGTGCTCTCCGCACCGGCGGGCGATGCGCCGACACCGTCCGGTGCGAGCGGGTCGGTGACGCTGGCGACGCCGGGCGAGTACACTTACGAAGTGACGGTGACTGACCGCGACGGTGACGGGAAGTCCGACACGGACACCGTGACCGTGACCGTCGCCGACGTGAACCCGACACCAACCGCTTCGCTCACGGCCTCGCCGTCGGCTATCGACGAGGGACAGTCGGTCACGCTCGACGCTAGCGATTCCTCGGACCCTGAGGGCGAGGCGCTGACGTACTCGTGGGAGGTTGTCTCCGCACCCGTCGACAATGCTCCGACACCATCGGGCTCCGGTGGGGATGTCACGCTGACAACGCCGGGAGAATACACCTACGAGGTGACTGTAACCGACCGTGGTGGTGACGGGAAGTCCGACACAGCTACGGTCACCGTGAACGTTGGAGATGTTAACGAAGCGCCGACGGCGGAAGTAGAGGCGTCCCCATCGACTATCGACGAAGGCCAGTCGGTCACACTCGACGCCAGCGACTCCTCGGATCCCGAGGGATCGCGCCTCACGTACGACTGGCGAGTCCAGTCTGCTCCTGTCGACAATGCTCCGACACCATCGGGTTCCGGCGGCGATGTCACGCTGACGACGCCCGGCGAGTACACCTACGAAGTGACGGTGACAGACCGTAGCGGCGATGGGAAGTCCGACACGGCCACCGTCACCGTGAACGTCGGAGACGTCAACAAAGCGCCGGCCGCTTCGGTCACGGCGTCGCCCGACGAAGTTCGCGCGGGGTCGGACGTGATGCTCGATGCGACCAACTCGTCGGACCCGGAGGACGAACAACTCGCGTACGACTGGGAGATCGTCTCGGCACCGACGAGTGACATTCCGACGCCGTCCGGTGCGAGTGGGTCGGTGACGCTGACGACGCCCGGTGAGTACACCTACGAGATGACGGTGACCGACCGCGGCGGCGACGGGAAGTCCGACACGGACACCGTCACCGTCACCGTCTCGAACGAGACCGGAACGACGGTCGACCTCCGGTCCGATTCGGTCGCGACGGCCGGCCAGCGGACGAACGTCAGCGTCGTCGTGCAGCAGGCCACGGACGGTGTCCGCTCGTACGACGTGACGCTGCACGTCTCGAACGCGTCGGTCGCGGCCGTCGAGGACGTCTCCTTCGCCGGCGACCCGCAGTTCTCGAACGCGAACGTCTCCGACGGCGGCACATCCGTTCGGGTGACCGCGGGCGCCGCGAACACGGCCGACAACGGGTCGGTCGTGATTGCAAACGTAACGCTCCTCGCCGACGCCGCCGGAACCACGGACGTGCGTGCGACCGTCCAGGCGCTCGGTGACGAGAACAACGACGCGTACGTGGTCACAGCGGTCAATAACACGACGGTCACCGTCGAGTCCGGACCGCCCGCGATAGGGTCCGACCGTAACTCGCCGACCGACCCGGACGACGACGGCGTCTACGAGGACGTCAACGGAGACGGCGAGTTCAACGTCATCGACGTCTCTGCGCTCTTCGATAACCGAAACGACGCGGCCGTACAGGAGCACGGTCGCTTCTTCGATTTCAACGGAGATGGCGCGTTCAACGTCATCGACGTCTCCGCGCTCTTCGACCAACTCTAACCACTCACGATGTCATTCCACACTCGCGCGCTGCTCGTCGGGGTCGTGTTGCTCGCTGCGGTCGCCGGGAGCCTCGCGTTCGCCCCGCTCGCACAGGCCGCAGGTGAGACGACCGTTCGTCTCTCACCGGTAAACCAGTCGGTCGAAGCGAACGACACCGCGACGGTCGATATCGTCGTCGAGAACGCTTCGGAGGGCGTCCGGTCCTACGACGTTTCGGTCCTGCTTGAGCGGGACGGCGTCGCTAGCGTTGCCGACGTCGAACTCAAGGGTGACCCGGGGTTCTCCGACGTCACCCCGGGAGACGACCGCCAGCGGGTTCGTATCACTGCCGGGACCGCTGACACCGCAACCGGGTCGAACGTGACGATTGCGACCGTGACCTTCACCGCCAACGGCACGGGCACGACGCCGGTCGCGCTCCGTGTGAACGCCCTCGGCGACAGCAACAACGTCGCGTACTCGGTGTCGCGGACCGTGAACGGGTCGCTGACGGTCGGTGACGCCGACGCCGGCGAAGATACGTCCGCTCCGGTCGCAGACGCCGGCGACGACCTGACGACACCGGTCAACACGACCGTGACGCTGAACGCGAGCGGTTCGACGGACAACGTCGGTATCGACACCTATCAGTGGGACCTCGATGGGGACGGAGCCGTCGAGCGAACGACCGAGACCCCGACGGTGACCACGTCGTTCGCTCGCCCCGGAACGACGGCTGTCGAACTCAGAGTAACCGACGCCGCCGGGAACACCGACTCGGACACCGTGAACGTGACCGCGGTGAGCGACTCGGAGGACGTTACGGTGCGGTTGGACCCCGAGTCGACCCGTATCTCGCGGGATAACGAGACTGCGGTCGATATCGTCGTTGAGAACGTCACGAACGGCGTCCGGTCGTACGACGTCTCGGTTTCGACGGCTGACGGCTCGCCGGTCACCTTCGAAAACGCGACGCTCGCCGGCGACCCCGGCTTCCAGTCGGTCGATATCGCCCCGAACGGAGACCGAATCTCTATCACCGCAGCGGCGGCTGACACGCCTGACACCGGCGCGGTCACCGTTGCGACGGTGACGGTTCGCGGGACTCGCAGCGGAACCGCGACGCTCGAAGCGACCGTCACGGCGCTCGGCGACGAGGATAACGAGCCATACACCGTCGGGACCGTGTCTAACACGTCGGTGACCGTTGGACAGCGCACCGGACCGCCCGCAATCGTCGCGGACCGCCTCCCGACGGACGTTGACAACGACGGCGTCTACGAGGACATCAACGGCGACGGGAACGTCTCGGTCTCGGACGTGCAGGCGATGTTCGCGAACCGAGACGACGACGCGCTCCGACAGCAGCGCGGCGCGTTCGACTTCACCGGGGACGGTGACATCAACATCGTCGACGTGCAGCGTCTCTTCGCCGACGTTCGCGGCCGTCCCGCCTGACACCCGACACGCCGCTTCCACGGTCGCTCGTGGCCGTGCCGTCGGCGACCGGTTGGTTCTCTTTCTTCCGCCACCCTGTCCGAACGCTGGGTGTGACCGCGTTCCAGTCCGCCGTTGCATCCCCGCACGCTCGGCTCGCACCCGTGGTGAGCGGTCGCCGTTCGAACGCTCGTGGTGACGGAGGCTCCACACGCCGACCCACGAGGACGAGCGACCGGTGGCCCGCAGAAAAAACGTCCCGTCGCGGGGGCTCCCGCGAGGGTGCTGTCTCAGTCCCGAATATCGACGAACAACCGCTGTACGTCGACGATGTTGACCTCGCCGTTACCGGAGAAGTCGAACGCGTCGGCGTTGTCCGTGATGGCCGGACTGTTCCGGTTCGCGAACATGGCCTGCACGTCGGAGACAGTCACGTTTCCGTCGCCGTTGACGTCTTCGAACGTTCCGTCGCCGTCCGGGTCAGTCGGCACGTCGTCCGATGCGCCGACCGGCTCTAGCGCAACCGCGGTGAGGCTCACACCGCTCTCGGAGCCGATGTCGTACTCGGTTCCGGGTTCGCTTCCCAGCACCGTCTCCGACACTGCGAGTTCGGACGTTCCGGCGGACGTGAGCGTGACGTTCACGCGAGCGAAGGTGACGGTCCCGTTCTGCGCCGTGTCCATGCCGAACGCGTCGATTGCGACCGAGTCGTTCTCCGGGCCGCGATTGACATCCGTCCCGTTCGGCGAGCCGAGGACGGTCACGTCGGTAATCGTTCCCGCCGTGCCGTTCGTCAGGTTGAGCGTCGTTTCGAACGCGCCGACGCCGTCGGTGACGTTCGTCGCGACGAGGTCGACGGTCACCGTCTCGTTCACGCTCGCGGTCGTCGGCGTCGCGAGCGCGCGAACGTCGACCGCATCCGGCGTTGTGTTGCTCTCGTCGTCCTCGTCGTCGTCCAACTGGACGGTCACGGTTCGGTCGTCGTCGAGCGAGAGCGTCTCGGTGGTCTCGAGACCTTCGAGGTCGGTCGCGTTCGGCGGCGCTTCGACGGTCAGCCGAAGGTCGCCGACGAGTTCGACACCGGGGCGACCGGTCGCGTCGAGCACCATCGTCCCGTTCGGGAGGGTGCTTCCGGAGACGAAGCCGACCGAACCGTTGTTGCGGTGATCGACGGTAACGCGGGCGTTCTCGACCGGGTCGCCGCTCGCGTCGACGACAGAGACGTTGAGCCGGTGGGCCTCGGGGAGCGCGACTGTTCCGGCGTCGTGCGGGGCGGTCCCCACGTTGATCGACGTCGCCGCGTAGACGTCCGGGACGGCGTCACGCGGGAAGCTCGTTCCCTCTTCTGCGTAGCGTTCCTGTCTGAACTTCAGGCTGTAGGTTCCGTTTTCCGCGACTGCCACGCTGAACGACCCGTCGTCGGCCGTGCGAGCGAAGCCGCCGCCGGACGTTCCGTTCGTATCGCCGAGGACGACCGCGGTCCGGTTGACCGCCGGTTCGCCGTCCGCCCGGACGAACTGTCCGGTGACGTCTACACGGTCAGTCAACCGGAGCGTGAGGTCCGTATCCGACGTGACGTTCAGCCGTGTCCCGACGAACGTCTCGTTCGGCCCGTACACTTGGACCTGCACGTTGCCGCCGTAATCGTTGGGGACCGCGTCCGGGCCGGCCACTTCGACACCCTGCGTCTGGCCGAAGATGAGGCGGCCGTCGTTGTCGGTCTCCCCGCTGACGGAGTCGAACACGCGGTTTCCGCCGTAGGCGACGACGACCGTCGCGTCGTCGACCGGGTCACCTTGCCGGTCGAGTACGGTCACGTTGAGGCGGTTGGCATTCGGTAGTTCATCGCTCCCGAGGTGCATCGAGTCGTCGGCGTAGACGCGGTGGAGCGGGTAGAGGTCCGGCACCCCGTCGACTTGGCTACTCGGCTGGACGAACGAAACCTGATACGCTCCGCGGGCGGCCGTCAGGTCGTATTCGCCGCTCGGTCCGAGCGACGACACGTCGCCGTCGGGTGCGCCGAGACGAGTGTTGAGCGCGACCTCACCGGGCGGAACCGTTCCGTCGGCGGCCTCCACGAATCCCGTCAGGTTCGACTCCGACCCGTCGGTCTCGTTCGGCGCGAGCGTGAACGAGAGTTCGGTGTCGCTCGTCACGGTGGCGCGCTGCTGTTGAATCGTCTCCTCGTACGCGTCGGAGTCCGCCGGCGGCAGGACCTCGACGGTCACGTTGCCGGTGACTTCCACGCCGGGACGGGATGCATTACTGAGGGTGAGCAGTCCGTCACCGTTCGTCTGCCCTCCGAACACGGCCTCCGCGGGGCCGTTGGCGTGTGTAATCCGCAGCCGCGCATCTTCGACCGTGGTCCCGTTTTCGGCCGTCACGGAGACGTTGAGAACGTGGCCCTCGGGAATCTCACCATCGACGGTCGTCGTCTGTGACGTGTTGATTCGGTCGACCGCGTAGACGTCCGCGACGCCGTCGCGCGGCCACGCGTCGGCTCTGGCGGCCGACTCGCTCCCGTTGAACTGATAGAATCCGACGTGATACTCGGTGTCCTGAAGCACCGACTGGTCGAATTCGGCGATGGCCTGCGTCGTGTTGTAGAACCCGGTATCGTTCGTCGTCGCGGCGGCCGCCGGCGTGTTGGGCGACTCGTCGAAGAACGCGACCGTGTCGTTGACCAGCGGCGTCCCGTCGGTCGTCGTTATGCGACCGGAGACGGACGTGGTCTCGCGGACCGGCTCCGCGTCCTGATTGACGTCGATGTAGCCCTCGTCCGACGAGAGCCGACCGTCTGCGGTGACGGTCTGGACCATCGCGGAGTAGCCGTCTGCTTCAGTCGTCGCCGGAATCGTGACCGACGCGTTCTCGCCCGGTTCGAACGTGCGGGTCATGAGAACGCGTTCTTCCGCCTCGTTATCCCACGAGTAGACGGTGAGAACGCCGCCCTCGACCGTCTCGTCGGGGACGTCGTAGTTGATTGTCACCGTCTCGCCGGGGGCGACTTCGGTGTAGCCGTTCCCGCGGTCCCCGACGCGGACGTTCACGCCGTACTGGCTCAGCGACGGCGACGTCCAGTAGTTGAAGTCCCGCGTCCGACTGTCCGCTGCGAGCACGACCGAGAGCTGCGCGTCAGCGGGCACGTCGTAGGTGAACGACGCCTGCCCGCTCGCGTTCGTCGTCACCAGCCCGGTCGCGAACACGCCGGCTCGCAGGCCGTCACGCGCACCGACGTACGCGACGGGCGCGTTCGAGACGGGCGAGCCATCCGCGTCGGTGAACGATATCGAACCGTTCGCCGACTGGCCGGCTTCGGCTCCGAACGCTCCGTCGAGTTCGGTTTCGCCCTGTGAGATGTCGGTGTAGCCGTAGCCGACGACCGTGCTGTCGTTGACGGTCGTCGTCGCGCGCAGTCGGATGTTCCTGTTGTGGTAGTTCGCAAGCGACTGCGGCAGGTCGAACGAGATGCTCGCCGCTCCGGTGCTGTTCGTCGTGACGGTCTGGTAGTCGAGAACCGTCGCCTCGACCCCGGATAGCACGCGAACGTCCTGATTACTCACGGCTGTGCCGTTTTCCTCGACGATGACCGTCGCCGTCGCGCTTCCGTCCGGGCTGACGTCACCGCCTGTCCGGACTTCCACCTCGGCCGCCGGCTCGTCCGGCACCGGTTCGTCGTCCTCGCTCGTTCGGTTTTCGACTTCGAGTTCGGCGTCCTCAGCGATTCGGACGCCGTTCGTCTCGAGGGTGACGTCGTAGTGGACGCGGTACTCCGTCTGGTTCGCCGGCACGTCCCACGACGTCACGAACTGGCCGCCGGCAGTCGTCGTGAGCGTCTGGGTCTCCAGAACTGCATCGCTCTCGTTTTCGACGCGCAGCGTTATCTCTTCGTTCGCCAGCGGTTCGCCCGTCTCGGTGAGGACCGTTCCGGAAATCGACGCGCGCTCGCCCGGCCGAAGCTCCCACCAACCCGGGATGTTGACAGTACTGATGTACGCCGCCGAATCGATGGTCGCACGCTCGGTTTCGCCGTTCGGCCCGGTCGCGCGAACGACGTACGGCCCCGTCTGCGTCGTCGTGAACGTGAGTTGAGCGAAACTGTCGGTCCCCGTCGTCACGTTCCGCTCAGTTACGCTTCCGTCGGGTGCCCGAATCTCGACGTGGACCGGGTCGCCGGTCGTTGGTTCCCCGTCGACGCTCGTGTGGACCGCAACGTCCACGGTGCTGTTCCGCGGCGTCGTCTGGCGGTAGTACTGCGGAACGAGCTGGGCTCTCGCGCCCGCGGTGAAGCTCGCGTAGCCCGAATAGCCGCTCACGTCCGACGTAACGAACACTCGGTACTCGCCGTCGTCGCGGCCGGTGAGGTCGTAGTCGACGACCGCTGTCCCGTTTTCACCGGTCGTCACGTTGAACGTGTCCGTGCCGTTCGGCGTCTCGACTTCGACCGTGAGCGACGTGTTCGCCGGCACGTACTCCTCGGTCGTCACGTTCACCGCACTCACGCGGATGTCGACAGTACCGTCGCTGTCGTACGACGGTTCGCCGTACTCGTAGGCGACGCTCGCGGCCACTTCTATCTCCGCGTTCGAGTCGTGATTGAACGAACTGAGGAGTTCGTCGGACGACTCGGCGTCGGTCGCCGTGACCGTTGAATCGTCCGAGAGCTCGACGCGTTCGGTCTGCTTCTCGATGCCGTCGTCGGTCCGCGTGTAGGTGACGACGAGATACTCCCCGCGCGGGAGCGACGACGTGTCCACGTCACCCCCTTCGAAGTGATAGTCTGCCCCCGAGCCCGTGTCGATAAACACCACCTCGAGGACCCCGCTTTCGTTTATCGGTTGTACCTCTGTATCCGGTTGCTGCTGTATCTCCTCTGCCGCACTAACCCCAACCAATGCGACCGAGCAGACGAACAGCGCTGCCCCTAGTGTAATGGCTATCCGTGCTCGCATCGGCCGCAAGTGGTTATTGAAATAGTATAATTGTATGGTTCGTTGGAAACAATTGACTGTCCCGCGCTTTCGACGGACTCCGCGGCTTTCTACTGACCCCTTTCGAGAACCGTTCTCGAAGTCTCTCAGAGCAGAGTCGATGAGTATAATACCTTTAAGTTTGTTACACTAGATGTGCGAATCGGTAACGATACTTCCCCTCTCCGACTCGTCGACGCTGATGGACACATCACTGTCATTCGGAGAAACAATTATTGGCTGTCACATGGACTTCCAACCGAATGAGTGCCTTCAGTACCCGTGAACGTGCGGATTCGTAGGTGCTGACAAGAACGTTCCATACAATATGGTGGCTACACACTACGAAGTGGGTGAAACAGTACCTGCGGACATCTGCTCGGTCCCCGCCGAGGAAGAAGAGATAACGTTCGCCGTCTCCGTCGACGTCTACGACGGGTACGGGAGCGCCAAGCACGTCTATCCGACAGAGCAAGTCGAACGCATCTGGGACCTGTTCGTCACGAACGCCGAAACCGACGAGGTGGTGGTCGAAGACGAAGTTCGGCTCTACACGATTCCACACGACGCGCTCCGCTGAGTGTGTCGTGGTTGCACGCACGCTCGCCTCCGCGTCCTGCTCGGCTCGCGTTCGACGACCGAACAGGGGACGAACTATCCGAAAGCTGACTATCGGTCGAAGGGTCCAAAACTCGTTGATATACCACCGAAAGGACCAGACAGATTAAAGACATCTACGCGTGACCACGCGACGACGAACGCATCGATTTGCACCGGACTAGCGGGTGTCGGTTCCGACTGGTTCGCGTGTAGATGGCCCGAGCATCGCGCTCGGTGGCCGTGTCCAAAAACCGGTGACTGACCTAGAATTGCGGCACGGCAGGCCGACGACCGGTGAAAACCCCGCGTTAGACGTATCAAATAGCCTGTTAGTTCTGTGGGTTGAGTAATAATTATCACGGTGCTCGTTGGACATATGGCTGAAACTTGAGCGGTACGCCTCCGGAGTATGGGTAGGGAGCGGTACTGCTTATAGTAATGAAAAATTGTGTGGGTTGTCAACGCATGGCCAAAGAGAGATACGATGCAGGGGAAACCGTACCGTCGAACATCTGTACAATCGCCGACGACGAGGACGGACTGACGTCCGGGGCGACAGTCGAAGTCGACGAGGGAGAGGTTGCGTTCGCCGTGCCGGTCGAAGTCTATCACGGCTACGGGAGCGCGAAGCACATCTATCCGGTCGAGCAGGTCGAAGACGTGTCGGACCTGTTCGCGACGGAGAGCCACTTCGAGGAGGTGTCTATCGCGGAGAGCGTGCAGTTGTACACGATGCCGCACGAGTCGCTCCGCTGACTGCGCGGCGCGCGAGTCGGCCTCCGCGTCGCGACCCGCGTCGCTCGCTCCGCTCGCTCGCCTCCTCGGCGCGAAATCCCGGTTCCGTGTCGCCTGATTCTACATGATTATTTCTACGAACGCCTCTGTCGGAGCGAAGACTCTACCTATCTTACCGTTCCCATCACGAGCAATGACGCTCGAAGACGACGCCCGGGACTACCATCGGCGGCCGCCCGCGGGGAAAGTGGAGATAGCGACGACGAAGCCGACGAACACCCAACGCGACCTGAGTCTGGCGTACTCGCCGGGCGTGGCCGCGCCGTGTCGCGACATTGCCGACGACGAGACGGCGGCCTACGAGTACACGGCGAAGGGCAACCTCGTCGGCGTCGTCTCGAACGGCTCCGCCGTCCTCGGGCTGGGGGACATCGGGGCGCAGGCGTCGAAGCCGGTGATGGAGGGCAAGGGCGTGCTGTTCAAGCGCTTCGCCGACATCGACGTGTTCGACGTCGAGTTCGACCACGACGACCCCCAAGCGTTCGTGGAGTCGGTCGCCGCGATGGAGCCGACGTTCGGCGGCATCAACTTGGAGGACATCCGTGCGCCCGAGTGCTTCGAAATCGAGGAATCCCTGCGCGACCGGATGGACATCCCCGTGTTCCACGACGACCAGCACGGCACGGCCATCATCTCCGGCGCGGCGCTCCTCAACGCCGCCGACATCGCGGACAAGGACCTGTCGTCGCTGAACGTCACCTTCTCCGGTGCGGGCGCGGCCGCGACCGCGACGGCGCGGTTCTACGTCTCGCTGGGCATCCCCCACGAGAACATCACGCTGTGCGACATCGACGGCGTTCTCTCGGATTCGCGGGCCGAGGCCG
The DNA here is from genome assembly GCF_000723845.1 of Haloferax prahovense. Lineage (NCBI taxonomy): Archaea > Methanobacteriati > Methanobacteriota > Halobacteria > Halobacteriales > Haloferacaceae > Haloferax > Haloferax prahovense. Next base: position 299,105 of record NZ_LK053000.1, read on the forward strand.
GCGAACTCGACGAGTACGCCGAACCGTTCGCCCGCGGCGTCGACGACGGCGACCTCGAAGACGCAATCGAGGGCGCGGACGTGCTCGTCGGCCTCTCGGTCGGCGGCATCGTGAGCCAGGAGATGGTGCGGTCGATGGCCGACAACCCCATCATCTTCGCGATGGCGAATCCGGACCCCGAAATCGCCTACGAAGACGCGAAAGAGGCCCGCGAGGACACCGTCATCATGGCCACCGGACGGTCGGACTACCCGAATCAGGTGAACAACGTCCTCGGCTTCCCGTTCATCTTCCGCGGCGCGCTCGACGTACGCGCCACCGAAATCAACGAGGAGATGAAGCGCGCGGCCGCCGAGGCGCTGGCGAACCTCGCCCGACAGGACGTGCCCGACGCGGTCGTCAAGGCCTACGGCGACGGGCCGCTGCAGTTCGGCCCCGACTACCTCATCCCCAAGCCGCTCGACCAGCGCGTCCTCTACGAGGTGACGCCCGCCGTCGCCGAGGCGGCCATGGAGAGCGGCGCGGCCCGCCGCGAGCGCGACCTCGACGACTACCGCGAGGAGTTGGAGGCCCGCCTCGGGAAGTCCCGCGAGATGATGCGCGTCGTCCTCAACAAGGCGGCGACGAACCCCAAGCGGGTCGTTCTCGCCGAGGGCGAAGACGAGAAGATGATTCGCGCCGCGAGCCAGTTGGTCGAAGAGGGCATCGCCGAACCCATCCTCGTCGGCCGGACGAAGGAGATTCTCCGCACCGCCGAGGACCTCGGTCTCGATTTCGACCCGACCATCGCCGACCCCGAAAGCGGTCAGTGGAACCACTACGTCGACCACCTCTACGAGCGCCGCCAGCGCAAGGGCCTCACCCGAACGGAGGCTGCCGAACTCGTGCGGAGCGATTCGAACTACTTCGCCAGCGTGATGGTCGCCATGGACGACGCGGACGCGATGCTGACCGGTCTCACGCATCACTACCCCTCGGCGCTCCGCCCGCCGCTGCAGATTATCGGCACGGCCGACGACGCCGACTACGCCGCCGGCGTCTACATGCTGACGTTCCGGAACCGCGTCATCTTCTGCGCCGACGCGACGGTCAACCTCGACCCCGACGAGAACGTGCTCGCCGAGGTGACGAAACACACCGCCGAACTCGCCCGGCGGTTCAACGTCGACCCCCGCGCGGCCCTGCTCTCGTACTCCGACTTCGGGAGCGTCACGAACGAGGGGACGCGCAAGCCCCGCGACGCGGTCGAACAACTGCACGCCGACCCAGACGTGGACTTCCCGGTGGACGGCGAGATGCAGGCCGACACCGCCCTCGTCGAGGAGATGCTGACCGACACCTACGACTTCGCGGAACTCGACGACCCCGCGAACGTCCTCGTGTTCCCGAACCTCGAAGCGGGCAACATCGGCTACAAACTCCTCCAGCGTCTCGGCGGCGCGGAGGCAATCGGCCCGATGCTCGTCGGCATGGACAAGCCGGTCCACGTCCTCCAGCGCGGCGACGAAGTGAAAGATATCGTCAACTTGGCCGGTGTCGCGGTGGTTGACGCCCAAGAGGAGTAACGCGCTCCGAGCGGCGTCGAGCCACCTCGGCTGGCCGCGACGGTCACCCCGTCGTGTCAGCACGAGAAATTAAATACGTTCAGCCGAGTCAGGGAGTATGGTCGAGTTGGGTACACACACGTCGGCGTCGGAGCGCCGGTTCGCACTCGGGTGGGTCGGGATGGCCATCGTGATGTCGCTCGCGGTGGCGGCCATCGATTTCCTCGAACTGCCGTTGCAGACGGTGTACGTGTTCGCGGCGGGCGTGACGCTTCGAGAAGCTATCGGACTGGCCGTCTGGGCGCTCCGGCGCTGACGGCGAGACACGACCGCCTTCTCACCGCGCGATGACCACCCTCCCCGCTTTTGTGAGTTCGCTGAGAATATCGAACCATGTTCGACCGACTCCTCTTTCCGACCGACGGGAGCGAGGGCGCGGACGCCGTCCTCGACCACGTTGTCGACATCGCCGCCGCCCACGACGCGACCCTCCACCTGCTGCACGTCGCCCCGCCGGAGTCCGAGCGTCGCCCGAACCTGAGCGACGAGGGTGAGAGCGAGGGAGACGAACCCGACGAGCGCCGCCGAAGCGACGGCGAGCGCTTCGTGAGCGACGCCGCGGCCCGCGCGTCCCAGTCCGACGTGGCGGTCGTGACGAGCGTCGAGCGCGGCGAACCGTATCGAGTCATCACCGAGTACGCCGCCGAACAGGACAGTGACCTCGTCGTCATGCCGACTCACGGGCGGACGGGGCTGAGCCGCCTGCTCCTCGGGAGCACCACGGAACGCGTCGTCCGACGGTCCGACGTGCCCGTGCTCACCGTCCGGCCGGACGCGGCGACCGACCTCGCGTACCCCTACGCCGACGTGCTGACGCCCACCGACGGGAGCGCCTGCGCGACCGCGGCGGTCACGTTCGGCAGCGAGGTGGCGGCGGCGACCGACGCCGCGCTCCACGCGGTCTCGGTCGTCAACGTCGCCGCCTTCGGCGCGGACATCCGCGGGCCGCTCCTCATCGACGAACTCGAAGAGCGGGCGAGCGACGCGGTCGAACAGGCGGGCGACGTGGCGGCCGCCGCGGGCGTCGAGACGGTCAGGGAGTCCGTCGGCCGCGACGTGTCGATTCACCACGGTATCCTCGCGTACATCGACGAACACGACGTGGACATCGTGGTGATGGGAACCCACGGCCACACGGGCTTCGACCGCTACATGCTCGGGAGCGTCGCAGAGAAACTGGTCCGAACCTCGCCGGTGCCGGTGGTGACGGTCAGAAAGCCGCGAAACGAGTAGGGAGAGCCGTCGGGCGTCGGCCCGCGGTCGGCGGACGCCGGTCGCTTTCGCCCGTCAGTTCCGAAGCAGGCTCGTGACGCCCGCGGTCTCGGCGATGATCCACCCGACGAAGACGAGATACGCCGCGCCGAGCGCGTAGCACTCCAGCCGCGAGAGCGACAGGTCCGTCCGGAGCAGGCCGAACAGCAGGACGGTCGCCAGCGTCAGCACGCCCAGCATGGGGACGGCGACGGCGAAGTCGACCGGGACGCTCCCGACGATGAGGACGCCCACGGGGATGGCGACGAGCAGGTCGAACGTGTTCGACCCGAGGACGTTGCCGAGGCTCGTCGCGCTGTTGCCGTCGGCGGCCGAGCGGACGCTGACGAGCGTGTCGGGGAGGCTCGTCGCGGCGGCGACCACGGTGACCCCCGCGAGGAACGTCGGGACGCCGAAGGTCCCGCTGAGCGACTCGACGCTCCCGACCAGTTGCTCGACGCCGACGAGGATGACGAGGAGGCCGCCGAGAAGGCGCGCCCACTCGCGACCGATGCCGTCGGCGACGCCCGCGTTCTCGGCTTCGTACTCCGAGACGTCCTGCCACTGGATGAACAGGTAGAGGCCGTAGAGGAGCAGGGGGATGAGCGCCACCGGGCGGGTGAGCTGTCCCGTCAGCGCCGGGCCGTCGGGGACGGGGAAGTAGATAACCGCCAGCGAGAACGTGACGACGAGCGTGGCGACGGCGACCATGTAGAACTGCGCCTCCTTGTAGACGACCAGCCGACTCGTTTCGAGGTCGCCGTCGGTGGCGAGCCCCGACAGCGCCGGAATCACGAGGATGTTGAAGATGGCCGAGCCGACGATTGCGCCGACACCCATGTCGAAGACGCCCGCGGTGGCGGCGATGGCGACGCTGGCGAACTCGGGAAAGCTCGACCCGAGGGCGACGATAATAGAGCCCTGGACGACCGCGGGGAGGCCGTAGTACGCCGCGAGGTGGTCTGCCGACTCTTCGAGCCAGCCGCTGCCGACCCAGATGAGGCCGGTCGTCAGGAGAATCACGACGACGTTCGCGAGCGGCGACGATGGGACGAGACTGCCGAGGACCATTGGTACTCCCTTTCAGCGACGCGGAAAAAGAACCCACCGACACGGGTGGTCGGCGGTGGGTACCCAGTCGGTCGGTGGTTCGCGGACTCGGTCGATGGCCCGCGGACTCAGACGGTCGTCAGTCGTCGCCGTGGGCCGATTCGGGCGTGAACGTGACGCCGCCGATTTCGATTTCGTCGGGGACGCGGTCGGTGTCGTGCGCGCCGACCGGAGGGAGGTTCGCGTCGGCCGCGAGCGACGCGTCGAGGTCGGTCGCGGACGCGATTGTCTCCATCTCGCCGTCGGCCTCGCGCGCGTCCTGGTCGATGCGCATCGAACAGAACTCGACGCCGCACATCGAGCAGAAGCGCGCCTCTTTGTAGTTGTCGCCGGGGAGCGTCTGGTCGTGGTACGACCGCGCCCGCTCGGGGTCGAGCGCGAGGTCGAACTGCCGCGCCCAGTCGAACTCGTAGCGGGCCTCCGAGAGCGCGTCGTCCCAGTCGCGCGCGCCGGGGAGGTCGGTCGCCACGTCGGCCGCGTGGGCGGCGATTCGGTAGGCTGCGAGCCCCTCGCGCACGTCCTCGCGGTCGGGAAGCCCGAGGTGTTCTTTCGGCGTGACGTAACACAGCATCGCCGCGCCGGCGCGGCCCGCCTCGGTCGCGCCGATGGCGCTCGTGATGTGGTCGTAGCCCGGAGCCACGTCGGTGACGAGCGGGCCGAGGACGTAGAACGGCGCGCCGTCGCAGACCTCCTGTTGACGTTCGACGTTTTCTGCGATGTGGTCCATCGGAACGTGGCCGGGTCCCTCGACCATCACCTGCACGCCGTAGTCCCACGCGGTCCGCGTGAGTTCGCCCAGCGTGTCGAGTTCGGCGAACTGCGCGTCGTCGCCGGCGTCGGCCAGACAGCCGGGTCGGAGGCCGTCGCCGAGCGAGAACGTCACATCGTGTTCGGCGAAGATGTCGCAGATGTCCTCGAACGCGACGTACAGGGGGTTCTGCTCGCCGTTTTCCTCCATCCACTGAGCGAGGATGGAGCCGCCGCGGGAGACGATGCCCGTCTTCCGGCCGTCGGTCAGGGGGAGGTGCTCCATCAGCACGCCCGCGTGAATCGTCATGTAATCGACGCCCTGTTCGGCCTGTTTCTCGATGATTTCGAGGAGCAGGTCGCGGGTGATGTCTTCGGGGCTGTCGACGCGCTTGACCGCCTCGTAGATGGGGACGGTGCCGATTGGGACCGGCGAGTACGCGACGTTCGCCTCCCGAATCTCGTCGAGGTTCGACCCCGTCGAGAGGTCCATTACCGTGTCCGCGCCGTAGTGGACCGCGGTGTGGAGCTTCTCCAACTCCTCGGTGAGGTCGCTCGTCGTCTCGCTGTTGCCGATGTTCGCGTTGACCTTCGTGGCGAACTCGCGGCCGATGACCATCGGGTCGAGCGAGTCGTGGTTGCGGTTCGCGGGGATGACCGCCTGCCCCTCGGCGACCTGCGTTCTGACGAACTCGGGGTCGCGGTTCTCGCGCTCGGCGACGCGTTCCATCGCGGGGGTGACGCGTCCTGCTCGGGCGTGCTGGAGTTGCGTTGACGCCATTAATTACCTAGTGATACAACTGACTAATAACTGTTGTGACAGTCGCGGCCAGCGGAAGATAGTCGTCGGAAAATGGCGGCTTACGCCGAGTTCAGCACGGCGACAGAACCCTCACGAGTATTGTCTGGAGCGGCGTGACACAGACGGTGTTCAATCTATCGGGTGACCAAGACGATTCCGAGAACTGCGAACGCGATACCCGTGACTTTCGTCACTGTGAGGTTCTCTCCGAGAACGACGATGCCGATGACGGCCGCGACGACGAAGTACATGGCACCGAGCGTCGAGACAACTGTCGTCGACCCGTGGGTGAACCCGATATACATCGAAATGAGGCCGGTTCCAGTAAACAACCCGGCCACGCCAGCGAGGAGACCTCCCCTTGCAGTAACCGCGAGCGATGCGTCCGAAACGATGATGAAGCCGAATGCGAGGAGTGCCGCTACGAGATACGAGATAGCCGCGGCAGTCCTCGGGTCCATGGACTCCGACGCGGCGTTGCCTAAGATTATCCAAATCCCCCACGTCACCATCGTAATCAGGCCGAACAACACAGCCGAGTCCATCTCAGCGAATTCCATCTGTAACGCCTCGCGTCGGCATTCAAAAGAAACCGGACCTCGATTATGACTGGTGTATATACGGGGCGGACAGAGATACCTGTAGAACGCGATGCGGTGACTCGTCGTTCAGGAAAAACTCGGGCGATTGTGGTGGGCCGACGCGTCGACCTACTCCAGCGAGACGAACGGAATCGTCGCGCGCTGTCCGGCGGCGTAGTCGAGGACGGAGGACTGCGCCCGCCCGTCGGGTGTGACGAGGTCGGCGAGGAGCGGCGCGGTATCGACTGCACCCGCCTTCGCGCCGCCGAAGACGTACTCACCGGCCGACTCCGCGACGGGACGAAGCGACCCCCGGTCTTCGGACTGGACCGCGGCGACGACTTCGAGGTCGGCGGCGTCGACGCCGTCGAAGGCGGCCCAGTCGAGCGTCAGCGTGACGGTGTTCGCGTCGGCATCGACCGCCTCGCCGAGCGTGACCGTGCTCCCCTCGTCGTCGGTGAGGGTCGCGCCGGTGGCGTCGACGGCGCCCTTCGTGAAACCGCTGATTTCGAGGCGGTAGTGCCACGGGTCGGCGAACGTCACATTCGCCCCGAGGTCGTCGAGGCTCTCGTCTGTCCCACCCTGTTTCTCGGGGTCGCGCACCCACAGGAGGAACAACTGCGGTGAGAAGCCGCGACTGCTCCCGAAGGCGTTGTAGAGGTTCTCGACCTCGAAACTGAACTGGTACCGACTCGGTGTCTGTTCGACCGTGACCGACCGGAGGTCGAACGCGCCGTCCTCGAAGGCCGCGTTCGTCGGATAGACGTACCCGCCGGGGCCGTGGTCGTCTCCCGCCGGGTCGGCGAGGTCGGCGACCGTCTCGGGCGGCTTCACCGTCACCGTTTCGTCGGCCAGCGTCTCACCGTCGGCCGCCAGGACGGCGACCTCGTACTCGCCGGGCGTCTCGATGGCGTACGAGAGTTCGTCTCGCGCGTCGGTCGTCCCCGGTTCGAACCGCACGTTCGAGGGCGCGGCGAGGTCGCCGTCGACGACGAGGCGGATGGTCGTCCCGCCGATGTAGTCTCCCTCGTTCGACCCCGTCGCGGTCACGAACGACTCGCCGACGAACGGGTCGTCGCGCACCTCGATATCCACTTCCTGTTCGGGCCGTCGGTACCTCGGCAGTCGCGCGAGGTCGTCGTTCGTGGCCGGTCGGAGTCGCATCGCGGTTCCGCCGGTCTCGACCATCGACGCGAGGACAGTCGTGTCCGCGGTGACGATTGCCTCGTCGACGCGGACGGCGTCGAGGTTCGAGTCGTACGCCGCGTCGATGCCGTCGGAGTAGAGTTCGAGGACGTACGCTCCCTTGGTGTGGCCGCGGCCGTTCGACCCGCCGTGACCCGCGCCGTGGTCGTTCTTGTTGTGTCCCTTGCGTTCGCCCGGCGCGTCGTCGAGGAAGTCCAACGGAACGTCCAGCGCGCGGCCGTTCTCGTCGGTCATCGCGCCGACGAACCACTCGTCTTCGTGCCTTCGCGCGACCACCGAGTACGAGCCGATTTCGGCGTCGACGACGCGGGTGTCGCTCCACGGCCCGGCCGGGACCGACTCGATGAAGTCGAAGGCGTCGACGGTCGGCCCGAGCGTCGGGTCAGTCGCCGGTTCGGGCATCGGCGCACCGGTCTGCGTGACGGCGACAGAATCGAGGTTGAACCCGCCCGTGTCGCCATCGGCGAGGCGCACCGCTAGCTCGTTGTCGCCCGCCGACAGCGACACCGGCGTCGAAACCGCGTTCCAGTCGTCCCAGTAGTCGGTCGGCGGGAGCGTCACTTGACCCTGTTCGGCCCCGTCGACCAGGACCGTGGCCGTCCGCGGCGTGCCTTCGGGGACGGCGTTGTTCTCCCCGTCGCTGGCGTACCGGAGGTGCAACTCGTACGTGACGTCCTCGGTGACGCTCTCGACGGTCCACGAGAGCCCCGCGCCGGCGTCGACGGTATTGGGGTCGACCGGGACGTACCGGCCGCCCTGCGCGCCCGCCCACCGCGCGGCAGTCGAAACGCCATCCAGCTCCGCGTTCTCGGCCTGTGCCACGTCGCCGACGCCGACCGTGGCGTCCCGGTCGGCGAGGTACGAACTCGGGAGGTCGGCGACCATCTGGAGGCCACTGAAGTAGGTCGGATACATCGCGAGCTGTTTGGCTCGCGTCGTCTCGATGCCGCCGGACCCGGAGTCGGAGTCGAAGATACCGGGCGTGTACTCGACGGGGCCGCCGAGCATCCGGGTGAAGGGGAACGTCACGTGGTGTTCGGGGTCGACGTAGCCGAAGGCGTCGTACTCCTGTCCGAGGACGCCCTCGCGGGTCATGACGTTGGGGAAGGTCCGCCGCTCGCCGGTCGGTTTGAGCGGCTCGTGGACTTCGAGCATCTGGCGGTGTTTGGCCGCTTCGCGGTAGACCAACCGGTGGTGGTTCACGAGCGGTTGGCAGTGGTGGTTGTACGTCTCCCCGTCGATGGTAACGCCGCTGTCCGCGACGTACCCCGTCTTTATCGAGTTGATGCCGAGGTCGTCGTAGAAGGCGAACGGACTCGACTCGCCCGTGAGTTGCGACTCGTAGTTCGAGACGTTGCCGGCGGTCTCGTTGTGGGCGGTCATCGCGACCGGCGGGTCGAGACTGCGGCCGTACGCGGTCACCGCCTCGATGTCGAAATCGGGGTAGGACTCGTCGAAGTCCATCGCGCTGCCGTCGCCGGGATAGGTGCGCCAGCCCTCGTTCCATCCCTCCACGAGGACGCTCGGAACGTCGTGCTCGCTGGCGAAGTCCATGTACCGCTTCATGCGCTTCGTCTGCGCGCCGTGGTTCCCGGTCTGTGGGCCGCGGTACTGCCAGTCGGCGCGCCCAGTTATCATGAGCCACCAGACGCCCAGGAACTTCTGCGGTTCTATCCAGTCGGTCCCCTGGGGGAAGTCCGCGGGGTCGTGCGGCTCGTTGAGGTTCACGACGAGCGTCGATTCGACGAGGTCGCCGGGGCTGGACCCGACCTGCACCGTCCGCCACGGCGTCGCGTGCGGCGCGCTCGCGGTCACTTTCGTCCCGTCGGGACGCGGTGCGAGCGTCGAGCGGAAGGTCGTGGACCCGGCCGAGACGGGTTCGACCGCCATCGCCGCGTAATCGACGAGGCTCGCCTCGTGGACGCTCAGATAGCAGTCGTCGTCGGCTCGCATCGTCATCGGGGTGTGTGCGCCGCCGAACGAACTCTCGTCGCCGATTTCGCTCAGCGGGGTCCGCTCGTGGACGTACTCGTAGCTGTTGAAGTCGTTTTCGACCCACCAGGCGGTGAAGTCGTCGGCGAACGCGAACTCCGTTCGCTCGCTCGTGACGACGAAGTCGCCGAAGCCGGACGACTCGGGGAAGACGTAGCGGAGGCCGACGCCGTCGTCGAAGACGCGAATCGCGAGCGTGACGGTTCGCTCCGGTTCGGCCGTCTCGACGAGACCGATACGGAGTTCGTTGTAGTGCTCGCGAATCTCGTCGTACTGTCCCCAGACGGGCGTCCAGCGCTCGTCGACCGTCGCCCGCTCGGTGCCGGCGACGGCGAGGTCGGTCCCGAACGCCGGTTGGTCTGCGAACTCGAACCCGAGTCCCGACGGTTCGACGACCCGGCGGCCCTCGTACGAGACCGCGTAGGTCGGCGTCCCGGTCGAGACATCGACGCGGACGACGAGCGACCCATCGGGTGACGAAACCGTCTGAACGGGCCCGTCGTCGTTGTTCGAGACGGTGGCAGCGACATCGTCGGGAACGTCGAGCGTGTACGACGTCGCCGCGGCCAACGACGTGAGGCCACCGAGGAACTGTCTCCTACTGAAATCCGACTCGTCTGAGCTTGTATGAGATTGTTCATCAAACATTCTGGAAAAATTGTTATTCTATAACGAATAAAAATCTTATTGCCGCCTCGATAGTTGACACGATGGGGCGGCTCGGCCACGGCCGGTCGCGCAGAATCAGTCGCCGAAACGCCGTCGAAAGCGCGCGTGAACGCCGTTACCGACTCGTCACCTCACCCCTCATAGCCGGCGTACTCCATCAGTTTCGCGAAGATGTCGGTGTCCATCGCCTCCTTGTAGACGACGCCGCCCAGCATGCCGCCGGGGTAGAAGCCCCCGTTCATGACGTGGTTGACCTTGTGGCAGTGCATGAGGTAGATGCCGGGTTGGGCGTCCGCCGTGAACTCGATGGTGTGGCGCTCCGCGGGCGCGATGTTCGTCACGTCCATGTCGTGGCGGGCGGCCTCGGGGACGACGCCGCCGTCCTTTTCGACGACTTGGAAGCGGTGGTTGTGGATGTGCATCGGGTGGCTCATGTAGCCCGCGTTGACGTAGTGAATGCGGACGGTGTCGTCCTGCTCGACGATGATGGGCGAGCCGTCTTCGGGGTGGAGCGTCCGCGGCGCGCTCTTGCCGTTGACGGTGAACACGTCCGGCTTCCGGTTCCGGGGGTCGTAGGCCACGTTCTCGCCGGCCATCTGCCGGGGAAGCCGTGAGTCCCAGTCGCGGACGGTCATGAAGTACTCCCTGTCGGCCGGTCCGTACCCCTTCGGGTCGACGCGGAGGATGCCGTACATCCCCATCTCGATGTGCCGGTGGGTCTGGTAGTGACAGTGGTAGAGGTGCGTCCCGGGGACGTTCGCCGGGATGGTGTAGGTGTGTTTCTCGCCGGGGTCGACGCGGATGCCCGTCGTCGTCGGCACGCCGTCGTCCTTCCAGGCCTTGCGCACGCCGTGGAAGTGGACCGTGTGCGGGCGCATCCCGTCGGTGTTGTCCAGCGTGACCTCCATGTCGTTGCCCTCGGTCGTCCGGAGAATCGGCCCGGGGACGCTCGGCGCGCCGTCGTCGGCGCTGAACGCCCACACCTGCGGGAGTTCGACCGGCCCGCCCATCGTCTCGAGGGGATGGGCCGCGTGGCGCGCCGGCGCGCTCTTGAGGGTGACCTTCCCGCCCTGTTCGTCCACCTGCACGACCTCCGGCGGACTGGTGTACGGCAGGCTCGACTCGCTCGTCTGGGAGACGGTCGTCTCGTCTGCGCCGACGGCGGCGTTGCCATCGCCGTTCGTGGGCGCGGCGCACCCCGCGAGGCCGAGCGCTCCGACGCTCCCCGTTGCGGCGAGGAATTCACGACGCGACACCGTCGAACCGGGTGCACCGACGTAGTTGCTCATTACAGTCGGTCGTTGGCCCGGGGGAGTGGAATACCGCCTCGCCGGTTCCCGTTCCACAGGAGCCTTCCGAACATGTTCGGCGCGGTCGATACGTACCGGGCGGGGGAACAGTCGAGTCGGGCGTGCCAGTGTGAATCGACGGCCATCGATTCGACCGACTCGACGCTGGTGCCCACACCTTTCATACGACTCGGTGGCGTATCGGAACCCGAACCGACGGCGCGCGCCGCGCCGAGCAACCCAAGCCTACGCAGATGTCGACGAATCCACTCTCAGACGCGCTCGAACCGGACTTCGAGACGGTGTTCGACGCCCTCACCAGCACGCAGTGTCGCGCCGTCCTCAAGCGACTCGACGGGCCGATGACCGCCTCGGACATCGCCGCCGCGTGCGACCTCCCGCGCTCGACGGTGTACCGAAAGCTCGAACAGATGGTGGAGGCGGGGCTGTTGGAGAAACACGACCGCGGCCGCGAGGCCGCTCGCTACGCGCTCGGCTTCGAGGAGGTGGTCGTCACGCGCGAACCGGGCGACCTCTCGATTTCGGTGTCGTCGCCGTCGCGGTCGGCCTCAGACCAGCTCTCGACGCTGTGGTCGGCCGTCAGCGACCAGACCGACGACTGAGGGTTAGACCGTCGCGTCGTCCCGCGCGAGAAACGCCTTCATGACTTTCCCTTCCGCCCGGTGGAGCTTCTCGCTCGTCGTCGACTTCGCCAGCCCGACGGCCTCGGCGAGCCCGGTGAGCGTGCACGTCCGCGGCGTGTCGTAGTAGCCCTCGGCGACCGCCGTCTCGAGGAGGGCGTACTGGTCGTCGGTGAGCAGCGATTCCGTGTCTATCGACTGGTGGATAGAGACGAGGTCGAACGGGATACCGAACTGGGTGAGCTGTTCGCCCAGCTCCGAGAGGTTCTCGCGCGGCGCGGTCACCTCGACGGTCACCTCGCCGTCGACGATGGTGATAGGCAGTTCCAGCGGGATGCCCACCTCGCTGAGCGTGAGAATCAACAGCGGCTCGGTCGTCTCGAACTGCACCAGCGCGCGCTCCGGCTGCGCTTCGAGAATCGTCACCGAGACGACCGACTCGTACTCGTCGATGGTGGTGACGACCGGCTCGATGTCGGCCGCCCGTATCTCGACGAGGCCGACGCCCGTCTCGTCGGCCGGCATCGCCGCGAGGACGGTGAACTCGGCGTCCGGATAGCGGCCCGAGAGGTCGGAAACCCAGACCTCCTCGGGGAGCGTGATGGAGAGTGTTGCCCGGGGCATCGGTAGTGAAACGAAGTCGTCCCCGCCGCACAAAGATAGTTCCGAACATGTTCGGCCCCCGGCCGCGTTTCGGGAACCAGCGAGGTGGGTTTTTCACCGGAACACGGACCGTCGAGTGTCGAGCGGGGCGGGTCCACCGTCTCGCCGCACTCAATCATGAGTTCGAACGATGCCACATCTCCGACGCTCGGCCGGCGAACCGTACTTCGACTCCTCGGCGGCGCGGCCGTCTCCACGACCGCGCTGGGAGGCGTCGCCGACTCCGCGCGAGCGCAGTCGGGGACCGACCTCGACTCGTGGTTCGCACAGACCTCGAACTACGAGGGGGTAGTGGACAAGACGGGGAGTTCGACGGTGACGGTGACGGTGGGGTCGCAGGCCAACGGCGGGGCGTTCGGCTTCGGCCCGGCCGCCGTACGCGTCGACCCCGGAACGACCGTCGTCTGGGAGTGGAACGGGAAGGGCGGGTCGCACAACGTCGCCGCCAGCGACGGGAGTTTCGAGTCCGACCTCGTCGGCGACAGCGGCCACACGTTCGAGCAGACGTTCGACGCGGCGGGCGTCTACACCTACGTCTGTACGCCGCACAAGACGCTCGGGATGAAGGGCGCAATCGTCGTCGGCGACGCCGGCGGCGCGACCGCGACCGAGGCGGCCGACTCGGCCGGCGAGGAAGAGACGGAGGCGTCCGCCGAGAGCGGCGGCGAGGGGGACGCCGACCTCGACGCGTGGTTCGAGAACACCTCGAACTTCGACGGCGTGGAGGGACAGACCGGTCTCCAGCGCGTGACGGTCGAGGTCGGGTCGCAGGCAAACGGCGGGGCGTTCGGCTTCGGCCCCGCGGCGATTCGCGTCTCGAAGGGGACGACCGTCGCGTGGACGTGGTCCGGAAAGGGCGGGTCGCACAACGTCGTCGCCGAGGACGGGAGCTTCGAGTCCGACCTCGTCAGCGCCGGCGACCACACGTTCGAACACACCTTCGAGGAGGCCGGGACGTACAGATACGCCTGCACCCCGCACGAGACGCTCGGGATGAAAGGCGCGGTCGTCGTCACCGACGACGAGGGCGGGTCGAACGCGTCGGTCGCCGAACCGTTCGGCGACCCCGAGACGGAGCGCCTCGGCGGCATCGCACTGGCCGGGACGTTCGGGGCGATGCTGGCGTCGCCCGCGCTGTTCGGCGCGTTCATGTGGCTCAAAGGCGAGGGCGACGAATCGGCGGGCGAGACGTATCCGAAGGAGAAGTCGGAGTAGGCCGCCCACAGCCGGGCAACGTCTTCGAAGACTGGGTGACTGTGCCGCGTTCGCGGCGTGGCGACGGTGAGAGGAGACCGTGGCGCTGTCGAACACTCACGGCGCGTGTCGCCAGTCCAGAACATTGTTACTGCTACCAGCGTGTTGATAACTATGCGCCGCCGCGCGTTCCTCGCGTCCGCACTGACCGCCGCCTCCACCCTGACCGCGGGATGCGGTTCCATCGGGTCGCCGACCGAACACACGGACCCGGTGGTCGAGCCCGACGACAACCCCCGAGACAGGGCGAAATATCTCCAGTTCGACGGGGACGGAGACGACGGAGACGACGGAGACCTCGCCACCGTTGGTGTCGACCCCACTTCCGGGCCCCTCCCGAGACCGCTCGCCGTCTCGATTTCGCATACAGAAGACACCGAACTGCGGTCGCTCACACAGCGCTTTACGGCACCCGACGGTGACGGGTCCCCGCCGCGACTCTCGCTCCGGGGGCCGTTCGAGGGAGGCCACAAGCCTCACCCGTCCGTGTCGCTGTTCCGAGACGAGACGGCCGCGGTCGTCGAAGTCCACCGGTTCGGCGAGCTCGCCGACGAGACCGCGTTTCTCAACCTCGCGGTCACCGAATGGCCGGAATCGGCCCGCAGGCTCGTCGTCGACAGTACCGTGGAACTCGTCGAGACGGGGGTCTTCGAGCACACGCACGTCCTCGACGCCGAACTGACGTTCGACTTCTTCGCCGAAACGGATACTGGCGACGGAACCGTTGAAACCCCGGACTCGTCGGGGTAGCTAGACACCGGCTCGTCGCGAGTGCGGACACCGGTCTCGACGTTCGAGACCGAGATGCGACTACTCGACGAACACCCGTGTCACGTGCCCGCCACAGCCGCATTGCTCGACGTAGTCGTACGATAGGTCCGCGCCAAATCGCTCCGCGAGCGCGTCGTAGAGGTACGCCTCCGGGTGGCCGTGGTCGCCGTGAGTGACGAGGTTGACGTGGTGGCCGGCAGTCGTGTGTTCAACCGCGGCGACCGCCTCCGAAACCACGAGGTCGCGGTCGGCGGCGTGCCGCGGGAGTTCGAGGTTCGCCGACCACGAGGTGTCGTGGACGCGGTCGGTCGCAGAGTCGGGCGTTTCGTGGTCGTGGTCCGCGGGTCGGGAGTCGGTCGTCATCACGGTTCGAGAGACGGCTTCCGACTCAAAGAGCGGCTATCCGAACATGTTCGTCCGGGCTGTGCGAGGTCGGGAAGCGCCGCGTGTAGCCTATAGCAGGCGTGTGAACCACGACCTGTATGGAGCTTCAACGCAAGACCATCGCGAAGGCAATCGTCGTCGTGTTCGTCTTCAACCTCGTCGTGATGGGCGCGGGCGCCTGGTTCGCCTACCAGGAGGCCCCGCCGATTCCCGACGAGGTGGTCGGACCCGACGGAGACGTCGTCGTCAGCGGCGACGTGATTCGAGAGGGCAAGACCGTGTTCCAGAAAGACGGCCTGATGAACCACGGGTCGATACTGGGCAACGGCGCGTACTACGGCGCGGACTACACCGCCGACGCGCTGGACTTGAAAGTCCAGTTCATGCGGAACTACTACGCCCAAGAGCGGTACGGTGACCCCTACGACCAACTCGACTCCGCCGACCAGGCCGCCGTCGCCGACGTGGTGAAATCCGACCTCGACGACAGCTACGAGGGCGGCGCGATTCGGTACACCGCGGCCGAGGTCTACGCCCACGAGCAGGTGCGCCAGGAGTACGTCGAGCGCTACCACGAGGGCGACCACGAGCGCGGCGTCCCCGCGAACATGATCGACTCCGAGGAGGAGGCGCAGGCGTTCGCGGACTTCGCCATGTGGACGGCGTGGTTCTCCCACACCGACCGCCCTGACGGCACTCACTCGTACACGAACGACTGGCCGTACCAGCCCGGCGCGGGCAACGACGCCACCGCCGCCTCGATGACGTGGAGCGTCATCGCCATGGTGCTTCTCGTCGCGGGCGCGGGTCTCGGCATCTGGCTGTACAAGTCGGTCGAACTCCCCGAGCCGTCGGCCGAGGACATCACGGTGCCCGAACCGGGCGACGTGAGCGTCTTCCCGAGCCAGCGGGCGGCGCTCCGGTTCGTCCCGGTGGCCGCCGGGTTGTTCTTGGCGCAGGTGCTGTTGGGCGGCCTGCTCGCGCACTTCTACATCGAGCGCGCCGGCTTCTTCGGCATCGAGTCGATATTCGGCGTGCCCATCTTGCAACTGCTCTCGTTCGCCATCGCCAAGACGTGGCACATCGACCTCGGCATCCTCTGGATCGCCGCGACGTGGCTCGGCGCGGGGCTGTTCCTCCCGCCGCTTTTGACCGGCTACGAACCGCCGAAGCAGTCGACGTACATCGACGTCCTCCTCGGCGCTATCGTCGTCGTCGTGGTCGGCGGCCTATCGGGCATCTGGCTGGGCGCGAACGGCTACATCGACGGCTCGTTGTGGTGGATTCTCGGCAACGAGGGGCTCGAATACCTCGAAGTCGGCAAGCTCTGGCAGTTCGGCATCCTCGCCGGCTTCCTCATCTGGGCGGGGTTGGCGGTTCGCGGGCTGAAGCCGCTTCTCGACAAGGAACCGCCGTACGGGCTGGCGCACATGATTCTGTACGCTGGCGGCTCTATCGCCCTCTTGTTCACCGCGGGCTTCCTCTTTACCCCCGAGACGAACATCGCCGTCACGGAGTTCTGGCGCTGGTGGGTCGTCCACATGTGGGTCGAGGGGGCCTTCGAGTTCTTCATCGTCGCCATCGTCGGCCTGACGCTGGTGTCGATGAACCTCCTGTCGCGCCGGAGCGCCGAGAAGGCGGTCATGCTCCAGGCGCTGCTCGTCATGGGGACGGGCATCATCGGCGTCTCGCACCACTACTGGTGGGTCGGCATGCCCGACATGTGGGTGCCCATCGGGAGCGTCTTCTCGACGCTCGAACTCATCCCGCTGGTGTTCATCCTCTACGAGGCGCTCGGGCAGTACCGGGCGATGTCGGGCGAGTCGTTCCCGTACCGTCTGCCGTTCATGTTCATCGTCGCCAGCGGCGTCTGGAACTTCGTCGGCGCGGGCGTGCTCGGCTTCTTCATCAACCTCCCGCTCATCAACTACTACGAGCACGGGACGTACCTGACGGTCGGTCACGCCCACGCCGCGATGTTCGGCGCGTTCGGTTTCCTCGCGCTCGGCATGGTCACCTACATGCTCCAGCTCTCCATCGACGCCGAGCGCTGGGACGGCTCGTGGCTGCACGCCGCCTTCTGGTGTTGGAACGTCGGCCTCGTGTTGATGGTGTTCGTCTCCGTCCTCCCGGTCGGCTTCCTTCAGTTGGAGACGGCGTTCACCGGGAGCTACGCCGCCGCCCGGAGCGTCGCCTTCTACGACCAGCCGCTGATTCAGACGCTGTTCTGGGCGCGGCTCCCCGGCGACTCCCTCATCATCCTCGGGACGGTCATCTACGCGGCCGACCTCGTCAGAAAGCGGTTCGTCCTCCGGCAGTCCGCCGACGACCCGAGCGTCGAGGACATGGCCGTCGCCGAGGGCATCCTGGGCGACGACTAACGGGCGAGGTTCTGTCGAATCGCTTCTTTTCTGCTCACTTGTTACGGTCGTGGTGAATGGCGAGCCGAGTTGGTCAGTTTGTTCTGGTTATGCAGAAGCACTCCCCAGTCGCTTCCGCCAATTTAGGGGAAGGTGTGTTGAGACTAAAACCGATTTAGCAGAGCTGTGATGCGTGAATTTCACCGATTCGGTCAGCGGACACTTCCCCAGATAGCTCTCCAGGCGGCTATTCTTATCACACATCCAACCAGACCCAATTTCCGAGCGAAGCGCCGAGAGTGCCTTCTGGACGTGATCGGCTCGAATCACGAGTGCGGGGGTGTTCTCGTGTGTGCCACGGTTGACGATGACATCCCGGGGAGGGTTGTGACCGGCTCGTCCACGAGTGGGTTGACGGTCAAGAACTGTTGCTGTTGCATCGTCCTTCGGCTGTTAGGTCTCGGTAGGGTCCCGTAGCCACGCTACCTCACCAGTAGGAGGTTTAAAGCTCGATTACAGAGGTATTTTACTGCGCGCAGTTTTGGTTGACGCTATGAGATACCTTACTGCCTTAGTCAAACCAGATGGAGGGGCGGCATTCCATCCACTCGGAGAGGAACTGGCGGATGACCCGTCGATCAGGCGGCGGGCTATCCATCATCTTGAGCTTCTTGATGATGATACTGTCCTCCTGTTTGCCGAGGCAAGCGGCAGTAAGAAACGATACAAACAGATTATGGAGGATTCGTCTCATGTCACTAGTTATCTTACTGCGGGTGAAGACCGATGGATGGCTGTGAGCCAATTCGAACCGACAGAAGCGGTTCGCCGATCTCTTCAACTGCAACAGGAATCACTGCTGGTGATAGAGACCCCGATTCACTTTACGTCCGAGAATCACCTTAAAATCACTTACCTGGGAACTGACGAAACGTTCAGTCAGTTATACGAATACGCCAGGAAAATGGATCAACTCACATTCGAGGTCCTTGGACTGGGAGATTATAAGACTGATAAATCATCGCTCAATAGAATGATTACACCGAGGCAGGAGGAAGTGCTTGAGGCAGCAGTTGATCTAGGATATTATCGTGAGCCCCGCGAAGCGTCACTCGAAGACATCGGCGACATCGTTGGGATTTCTCCCGGAACAGTCGGTGAGCACCTTCGGAAAGCCGAAGAACGCGTGTTCAGCGAGCTCGTTCACTGATTCTGATCTTCGCTCACGAATCGTAGCGTCAGTGAGATTCCCGCCGTACAGTAGCCAGAAGCTTCAGGAGATATAAGGAGCCACATTGGTGCGGCAGTTCTCGTATTCAGCTTTGTCGCGTATGTCCTCCCACGAGAGCACGATGCCGACGACGAAACCCAGACCCATGGCCACAGAGACGGTTACAACGACTGATGCATCGTTGCTCAGTGGGCACGATGTCGAATCGACCTATCGTGACATCAATGGCGTGCAGTTACACGTCGTCACCGCCGGCGATCCCGACGCACCTCTGGTCGTCCTTCTACACGGACATCCCGATTTCTGGTACGGCTGGCGTCATCAGATTCGTTCGCTCGTTGAGGCCGGGTTTCGAGTGGTTGTTCCGGATCAGCGAGGCTGTAATCTGAGCGACGCACCTGATGAGGTCGATGCCTACCGGCAATCGGAATTAGTCGCTGACGTGCGCGAATTGATTCACAGCGAGGGCCGAGACTCGGCCCACGTAGTCGGGCACGACTTTGGCGGGTTCGTCGCTTGGAACGTCGCACTCTGTTATCCATCTGTTGTTAATCGTCTCGGAATCTTAAACGTCCCACACCCCACGGTGTATCGAGAAACCTTACGGTCTAGCCTCGAACAAATTCTCCGGAGCTGGTACGTCTGGTTCTATCAGGTACCGAAGCTCCCCGAGTGGATGCTGCGTCGGAACGATATGGCCAATATGGTTGACTCGCTTGAAATAACCTCGAACGAAGGGACATTCGACGAAGAAACGATTAACCGCTACAAGGCGGCTTGGCAGCATACAGGTATTGAGCCGAGGATTAATTGGTATCGTGGATTCCGTCGGTCGGAACACCCATCATGCGACATCGTTACCCAGAAGACGCTGATTTGTTGGGGAGAAGATGACATAGCCCTCCTACCCTCAATGGCTGAAAGAAGCATCGACTACTGTGAAGACGGCCAGATACGGATGTTTCCTGACGCTTCACATTGGGTCCATCACGAGCGTGAAGAGGTTACTGATGCGCTAGACCGTCATCTCAGAGGAACAACAGACTCGAATCAACCGAGTCGGTGAAACCGCACTATTAGTTTCCGACGGGAGCAATAATCACTCTGTTGACGAAGTCGCTCTCGACCACAAAGTAATTTGAGAACCGTATGCATTGAGACAGTCGATCTCAACTACTGTAGGGGAACGGTGAAACGATATGCCTACTGTCGTGAGAGTTCGTTATCGGGATATCCTGCCCGCCTTCTTGCAGCCTGCCGCTCGGTTTCAGTCAGTCGATATGCAGACAACTCGTCTTCCAGCGAACCGAGTGCCGACCGACGTGCTTGATGAGTTTCGAGGAAATCCGCGATACGCTCTGCCGCGAATGCCTTGAGTTCACCACTCAATAGAGAGCCCTCACGGTAATCTGCTGCCAGTTGTTCAACCCGCTCGTCGCTCTCCTCAAAGAAGTAGTACAACAATAGATAGGGGACGTCAACCTCTGGATTCCCACCTTTCGCCCGATGTTCCTCGATGCTCGTCTGTCCACCTGAGTACGCGTACGTCCGGATTTTATCGGTGACCGTCTCTCGGTCGTCCGAAAGGAGGATACTCGGGGCGTCGTCAGACGAACTCATCTTTCCCGGCCCTTCGAGACTCGGGAGGAACTTCGAAAGCAATGCCCCGGGCTTGCTCACGTCGTAGCGTTGCTTCGCGGCGATATCACGACAGACGCGTACGTGCGGGTCTTGGTCTACTGCAATTGGAACGAGTGTCGGGTGGCGTCCCTCGACAAGTTGTGGAAGGAGCAGATGAGTTGCTTGCACGGCAGGGTAGAACGACAGGCCGATATTCTCCGGTTCTCCGTACGTCGCGTCGACTGTCGATTGGGTCACTTCCTTTGCAAAGGCAGTAGCAAGTGGGTACACCACGTCGGCGTCTGCTGTATCAACGATGATGCGAGTGCGGTCAGGGTCGAAGCCGACGGCAAGGAGGTCACGGAGATTCTGGCGAGTGTAGTCGCTGATTTCGTCCAGCGATTTGTCCTTGAGAACGTACTTCTCGTCGTCGGAGAACGGTATGTAGACGCGTGTCCCAGTCTGTTCTTGGAGATATTTTGCAAAGTAAAAGGGGAAGATGTGGCCGATATGCATCGGCCCGGAGGGGCCACGTCCGGTCACAATTGAATGGGGTTCGCCATCGTTTGCGGCATCAAGGAACGAGTCTACATCTCGTTGGGCGTAGAAGACGTCTCGACGGACGAGCGGGTGGCCGGGGTCGGGGAATCGCGTTTTCTGTTCGGAGGTGAGTTGGTCGGCTCCGAATCGGTCGAGGAGTCGGTCGTAGTCGATGTCGCCTTCGACGGCGTAGGGCGTTACGGTGAAGTTGTCTTCTGCTGGCATTGGTGGTGTTGATAGGGTAGTCACTTGGAGTGCGGTACAGCGAAGAAGCGAGTGAGCATCGCGGTGGTATCGTTGGGTGAAGCCCGTCAGACCCTACACCGAGATACTGTCCACTTCCCGTGACGCGTGCCAACGCCAGCAGTTGGCGGAGGAAGTGGACTCCATACACCTGACGAAGGGTACTTCAGATATATAATCTGTGCTTCGATTGTTACGTTTTCTTCGATGCTGTACTATCGTGGCTGTCAATCCAACCCGCTGCACACACCCGTTGTCCGTGTCCCGTACACCCACCAGTAAGCGGATTCAACGAGCCACCAGCGACTGATTCACCTCTTCCGATTTATGCCGGCGGTGGACTCCCGACTCACTCCCACGCGAGTACCAGCCCCGTCGCGGCCCCGACGACGACCGTTCCGCCGAGGGTCGCAATCACGCCCAGCGCCCCGAGCAACAGCGGGACGACGAGAAACAGGATAACGGTCTCCACGAGCGCCGAGACCGGCCCCGCGCCGGCCGACGCTTCGAACGGACTGCCCTCCATCACGACGACCGCGAGTTCGAGCAGGTACATCGGGACCGGGAGCGCGAGCAATCCCACGAGGCCGCCGACGAGCGCGCCGCGGACTCGGGAGTTCGCCCCGCCGAGTCGCCGCCAGAGCAGGCTGGCGAGCAGGCCGCCCCCGAGAAAGCCCCCGGCGACGAGCACCACCATCGGTCCGGAGGGGACGGCAGGGTCGCCGCCGGTCAGTAACGCGACCACTGGGTCGGCGAGAACGTACCAGAGCGCGAACGCGCCGCCCGCGAGGGCGAACGTCATCGAGGGGCGGCGGCGCGCGGCGGCGAGGAGCGGGTGGCCCATGCGAGAGATTCGTCGCACCGGGAGAAGAAGTTCGCGGCAGTCGAGAACCGGCCGACTCCGGGCGGAAACAGACCGAAAAACGGCGCGGCCGGACGCTACTCGACGACGACCGCGCCCTTCATGCCGAGCGTCTCGTGGGGCGTACAGGCGTATCTGTACGTCCCGACTTCCTCGAAGGTGTGTTCGAACGTGTGACCGCTGTCGCCGACGAGTTCCGATTCGAACCCGCCGTCGGCGGCGGCGACGTTGTGTGACCCGCCCTTCCCGTTCCACTCCCAGACGACCGTGGTTCCCGTCGAGACCCGCACGGCGGCCGGGCCGAACCCGAACGCCCCGCCGTTGGCCTGCGCACCAACAGTCACCGTCACCGTCGAACTCCCCGTCTTGTCCAGCACTCCGTCGTAGTTGTCGACGTTGTCGAACCAGCCGTCGAACTGTGGAGCGCTCCCGTCGCCGGAACCGTCGTCGCCGCCGGTCGTGCCGCCGGATTCGGTCGTCGGCTCGGCGGTCGATTCGGCGGTCGTCGCGTCGTCCCCGTCCGCCGCGGCCGCGTTCGCGGCGTCACCGCCGGAGCCGGAACAGCCGGCGAGCGCCGTCGACAGCGCCGCCGTCGCAGTCAGTGCCGTAAAGCGCCGTCTCGTAAAGGTTGTGTCGCGCGTCATCAGCTACACCTCGGCGGCGACGGATGCAAGCGGTTGTCCCGAACGTGTTCGGGTCGCTTCCCGTGCGCTGCCACTTCCCGAGGCGTCAGTCGCCCGCCGACCGAGTCCCGGGTATCGGGCCGTCGTAGTCGGTGGGCACGTACCCGCAGAGCGGGTCGCTGGCCAGCGGGTCGCCGGTGTGGGCGTAGGCCCGCGAGCGACTGCCGCCGCAGACGTGGCGGAACTCGCACGCGCCGCACTTCCCGCGGAGGGCGTCGCGGTCCCGGAGCGACCGAAAGAGGTCGCTCTCGCGGTACCGCTCGACGAGTCCGCCGTCGCGGACCGAGCCGGCGGACGCGGGGAGGAAGCCCGACGGGAACAGCTCTCCGGTGTGGCTGACGAAGGCGAAGCCGTCACCGGCGGTGATACCGAGTCGGCGGCCGATGCCGTCGGTCGGGGGCGCGTCGCTCGCGTCCCGCCGGCGCTGGATGGCGACTCGGCGGTAGTGGGGCGCTTCGGTCGTCTTGACGCCGAAGGGCGCTTCCTCGCTCACCTCGGTCAGCCACTCCATGACGCGCTCGGCGCGTTCGGGGGAAATCGGGTCGAGAACGCGCCCCCGACCGACGGGGACGAGGAAGAACACGGACCAGAGGACCGCGCCGAGGTCGGCCACGAGGTCGCAGAGCGCGGGGAGCTCGTCGACCGTTTCGGCGCAGACGGTCGTGTTTATCTGGAGCGGGAGCCCGGCCTCGCGGGCCGCGCGGGCGGCCGCGACGGTCTGCTCGAAGCTTCCGTCTTCGCCTCGGAAGGCGTCGTGCGACGCCGCGGTCGCGCCGTCGAGGCTGAGCGCCATGCGCTTGACGCCCGCGTCGGCGAGGGCGGCGACCGTCTCGGACGTCAGCGACGACGTCCCGCTCGGCGTGAGCGTCATCCTGAGGCCCATGTCGGTCCCGTACTCGACGAGGTCGACGAGGTCCGAGCGGGCGAGCGGGTCGCCGCCGGAGAGGACGACGAGCTGCCCGGGGCCGAACTCGCGGGCCTGGTCGAGCAGGCGCGTTCCCTCCGCCGTCGTCAGTTCGTCGGGGTGTCGCGCCGGCGTCGCGTCCGCCCGGCAGTGGTCGCACGCGAGGTCGCACGCCTGGGTGACCTCCCAGATGAGGACGAACGGCCGCCGCGAGGTGTCGATGCTCGACGGGTCCGGCGGGGCGGTCGCCGTCGGCGGCGCGTCCGCGTCGCTCCCCGTGCCCGTGTCGGTGTCGAGGTGTGGCGGTCGAGACATGGCTCTGGTCGGGTGGTTCGAGGGCGTGAAAGGTGAGCCACACCCCGAACGCGTTCGGCCGCAAGACCGGTGGCGACGGGACGAACACGTTCGGGGTGAACTTCCTGCTCCGGCGGCCCCACGACACCGGTATGGAGCACGAAGCGTACCTCGACGGACTCGACGCACCGAGCGAACGAGCGGTGAGCTTCCTCGACGTTCGGGAGCTGCCGCCGCCGGAACCGCTCACGGAGACGATGAACCGCCTCGCCGCACTCGACGGCGACACCGTGTTCGTCCAGCTCAACGACCGCGAGCCGAAGTTCCTCTACCCGAAGCTCGACGACCGGGGGTTCGCCTACTGCTCCGCCGAGCGAGACGACGGCGTCGTCACCGCGATTTGGGAACCCTGAGTCGTCGCCGTCACCGACCCTCCTCCTGCGTGCCCCTCGATAACGTCGGCGTTGCCCCGTCTGCGGCCCGAAACGTATCAATCGCGCGCAATTTGGCATAATCGTTAATGTAATAACTCCTCACGCGTTTGTACGTGGTATGAGTTCAGACCACACGAATACCACCCACTCCGAATGGTGCCCTGACTGCGGCTCCGAGATGGCCTTCACCGGCACACAACCAGCGGGACTCGCGCAGTTCTTCTGCGAGCAGTGCCGGTACCGCCGTGACCGCTTCGTCGGCGACGACTGAACTGACCGTTCGTCTTCTCGGGATTCACGCGCTCGAAAGCGGCCGCGCTTCTTCGCGTCTCGCGGCGTGGTACGACTCGCGAAGATGTTCGGAGTGCGTCTCCCAACCGTACAACCATTGTTCGTTTATACCCGTGTTCGGGCACTCGATTCAACTGGAGGGAGACACAGATGCTATCTACGACCCGGCGGCGGACGCTCCAGTGGCTCGGACTCGGCGGCGTCGCCTCGCTCGCCGGCTGTGCGACGGACGCACCGACCGCCGCGCAGTCGCTCGACGAGACGGAGGAACCGACACAACAGAGTTCGACGAATCTGGTCGACCAAGTCGCGGCCGACCCGACGGACATCCCCGGTCCCATCGACCGGCGCGAACCCGCCGAAGTCGACGTGACGCTCCGGCCGGAGGAGGTGACAGCCGAGGTCGAAGACGGTGTGACGTTCACCTACACGACGTACAACGGGCAGGTTCCCGGCCCGCTCGTCCGCGTCCGGCAGGGCGACACGGTGAACGTGACGTTCGAGAACCCCGAGGAAAACACCATGCCGCACAACGTCGACTTCCACGCGGTCGCCGGCCCCGGCGGGGGCGCGGAAGCGACGATGACGAACCCCGGCGAGACGGCGCACCTGCGGTTCAAGGCCACCTACCCCGGCGCGTACATCTACCACTGCGCCGTGCCGAACATGGACATGCACATCAGCGCCGGGATGTTCGGCCTCATCCTCGTCGAACCGCCGGAGGGGATGCCCGAGGTCGACCACGAGATATACCTCGGCCAGCACGAACTCTACACCGACAAGGACGCCGGCGAGGAGGGCCAACACAGCTTCGACTACGAGGCCATGCGGAACGAGGACCCGACGTACGTCCTCATGAACGGCGAGAAGTACGCGTGGACGCCCAACGGTCGGGGGCCGGCCGCGACGGTCGGCCTCGACGAGACGGTCCGGGTGTACTTCGTCGACGGGGGGCCGAACCTCTCCAGTAGCTTCCACCCCATCGGGAGCGTCTGGGAGACGCTCTACCCCGAGGGGTCGCTGACGACCGACCCGCAGACCCACATCCAGACGCGACAAGTGCCGCCGGGGAGCACGACCATCGCAACGATGAGTTCGCCCGTCCCCGGCGACTTCAAACTCGTCGACCACTCGCTGTCCCGCGTCGTCCGCAAGGGCTGTATGGCGGTCGTCCGCGCCGAAGGGCCGGAAGACCCCGAGATATTCGACCCCGACCCTGACCCGCAGTAGCGCCATCGCACCGGCCGGCAGTCCCCGGACTGACCGGTTTTCTACCTGACGCTGTTGAACCCCGCCGGGACTGACAGAACCCGTGTGGCGGAAGCGACATACCGAGAATCGACCACAGCATTATGCCGTTCGCTTTCAAAATGCGAAGCCAAGGATGCCAGACGATAAACAGGGACGAGATAAGCAAGCCGCCAACGAAGAACAGCGCCAGCGCGAGCGAGCGCTCCAAGAGGCACGTGACCGCGCCGACGAACCCAAACCCGGGAAGGAACTTGGGGACCTCGACGATGCACTCGAAGTTCAAGACTATCCGACCACAACGGAGCAACTCGCCGAGAACTACGGCGACTACGAGGTCGAAACGCAAGGAGGGTGGAAACCCCTCGACGAGGTGCTCGCTTCGGTCGACAACGAAATATACGACTCCGCGGACGACGTTCGCGACCGGATACAGCGACAAATAAATCGGAGATGAGTGCGTCCAAAGCAGCTTCTGTCGTGACGATATTTCGGTAACCTGCGTTCCGAGACGCGTCCTCGCTGTTTGTCCTACGCGTGGCTCGTCCGCATCAGTAGCTCCCTTCCCACAACCGAGGCGCGCACTCGATTCAGCACACCTGCTGAGACTCACCCGACGTCTGTCAGAAGGTGCGTGCAAGATGTAGAGGGCGTATTCACACATCTTGGCGTGTCAGCCCCAGTAGGTGTCAACCGATTCGCCAGCGAGTCGTGCGCGGATGAACAGGTACGCGAAATGAACTGGGACGTAGCCGAGACAGAGAACCCAGCCCTGTGGTTTCGAGACTAAGTCCCATGTGCGTTCAACGCCGCTTGTGGCATCCATCGAGAGCGTTTCAAAGCCGAGTATCGACTCGATAGCTGGTCCGACGACCATCACAAACACGCACAGATAGAGAATAGCCACGGCAAGAATTTCGAGCGATTGGTTAGAACTCATCGTTCCGCAAGCGGTGTACCGTAGATGTAGACCGCAGATAAAGCCACTTCGAGACTGGGTGGACGGTTCAGTATGTAGTCGACCGCTCCGACCCAGCCGGAGCGCCGGCACCCCGCACAGTGTGGTGAACGTGTTCGGGGGTGGGCCTACGCCCGTGGCGACCCTATTTCGGACTATGCCAGACATTTCGTCCCTGTTCGGCGGCGGGTCGCAGGCCGACCGCTTCGACGATAGCGACCAGTTCGTCCCGGAGCACCTGCCCGACCTGGACGCCTTCCTCGACGGTCACCGCGTCCTCGAGGGCGACGACCACGTCGCCGTCCACCGGGTCGCCCGCGAACTGTTCGAAGACCGCGGGGTCTACGACGTGACGTTCGGCTACAACCTCGCGCGACTAAATCTCGACCGACGACACCCCGACGCGGGCTTCCGCTACGCGGAGGACCGAGACGACCCGTCGGTCCTCCGCGCGGAGTTCACGCCGACGACGCCGTTTTGCCCGCAGTCGAAGACGCTCACCGTCGGCGCGTTCCGGGCGTGGAACGGCCTCGCCGACCGCCACGACTACGACCGCGTCCGGGTCCGCGTCGCGCCGATGCACCAGCAGGCCGGCGCCATCAACGCGGAACTCGACGCGATGGACGCGGGCGACGCGCAGGCGGAGACGGACGGCTCGACCACCGATGCCGGGACGCCAACGGACGAGCGCGACGACGAGTCGGACCCGGAGTCGCTGTCGCTGTCCGAGGGATTCGAGGCGGCGCTGAATCGGCTGTCGGGCGAAAAACAGTAGGCGTCCGTTTTTCGTTCGTCGTGACCCCGCGGTTCAGTCGTCAGCCGGCGCGAACACGAGCACTGCGCTACTATCAACCGGCGCGCGCGGCGAGATGTCGCGGTCGCCGCCGAACCGCAGCAACTCCCCCGCCGCGACCTCGTGCGTCTCGCCGTCGAGCGCGAGTTCCATCCGGCCGTCGACGACGTGGAAGACGATGTCGAAGCCGGGATGGGAGTGCGCCGGCACCTCGTCCCCGGCCTCGAGGCGGAGTCTGACGGTTTTCGGTCTGTCGGTTTCGAAGACGGGCGCGTGCATCTGTGCCGGAAGGTCGTCGAGCGCGGCGTGTTCTGGCATCACGACTGAGTCGTCGCCCGCGCCGTCGGTAAGCCTGCGGCCGAACCTGTTCGGGAGAGACACGACCGGGAGCGAATGAGCGCGAGCGCGAGTCTGAGTGTGAGAACGAGGGCTAACGGGGTGGCGAATGCAGGCGCTTTTGTCTGTCGCGGGAGATGACACGTTTGATGCCCTCCATTGTGAACGAAACCGTGTTCAGCGAGCCCTCCGGCGGCCTCTTTCCAGTCGTCCAGCTCTGCGGTGCGCTCGTCTTCTCGGGTCTGTACTGGCAGTACGCGGTCGTGGAACAGTCTTTGTCGGGCGGGTGGCTGCTGTTCATGATAGCCGGGACTGCGCTGTCCGGACTCGCGGAATCGCTTCCGAAGCACCGACGACGAGCAGCCGGCGTCCTGCGCGTCGCGGCGATTCTCGTCCTGACATGCCTGCTCGCGATTCTCTTCCTCGCTCCCGAACTCTTCGGACTGTGAGGGAGTGCGAGACGCGTCGCTGACGACCCGACTCAGTGCGCGCCGTCGTCCGCATCGGCGGCCGACGCGACTGCGCCGCCGACCAGCGACTGCGGGCTGTGGAGCCAGATAACCCGCAGGAGGTTCGCGGCGAACACCGCGACACCGACGAGTATGAGCGTCCAGCCCAACGTCTCAGCGGCCGGAGAGAGTCCGACGAGGTCGTGTGCGACGACGGCGGTGACGCCCGCGACGACGAGGGCGAAGTCGAGGCGGGCGAGGCGGTCGCTGTAGAGGTCGTCGAGCATCGGTACGGGTTCGAGGCCGAGGCGGTCGCTGTAGCGGTGGACCCAGACGATGAAGGGGACGACGTGGTAGAGCGTCCCGAGCACGACGAAGCCGACGAACCCGAGGAGGAACAGCGAGTCGCCCCCCGACGCGCCGAACAAGCGGTCCCCGGCCAGCGGGTCTGCGAACCACGCGGGGAGCGTCAGGACGGCCCAGGCGGCGAGCGCGACGGCCGCGACGGCGTACCGTGTGAGCATGGGCGTCCAGTCGACCGACGACTCGACGAGGCGGCGGGCGAGAATCGCCGCGACGCCGAGAAGCGAGAGAGCGACGAGTGCGCCGCCGACCCGCGCGAGCGTCGGCTCGGAGACGAGTCTCCCGCCGGCGAGTGCGACGACGCCGAGCGGATAGCCGATTTCCTCGACGCGGCGGAGCCACACGTCGACGCCGCGGAGTTTCGTCTGGGTGAACATCGTCGCGAGTTGGTAGAGCGCGCCGACGACGGTCGTCACGACGACCCCGAAGACGGCGAGCGTGACGTGGGTCGCGCGGACGGTTCCGTGGGTCGCGCCGACGCCGGCGAAAAGCGGCCGCGTGAAGTCGACTGCGAGCAGGAACCCGAGCGCGGTGACGACCACGAGCGCGCCGATTGCGAGGCCGAAATGGCGCTCGGTCACGTCGAACCCGTCGAGTCGAGAGAGCGTGCGCGCGATGTTGTAAGCGAACGTCCAGAAGCCGAGGAGGGCGGCGGCACCGAAGACCGGGAGCCACGCGAACGCGCCGAGGAGGAAGCACGCGGCGAGGCCGACGAGACCGACGCCGACGGCCCACAGTTGGGCGGTCGCGAGTCGTCGGGAGTAGAGGTCGACGCCGGACCAGACCGGGACGAACTGCGTCATCGCGCCCATGATGGTGACGCACACCCACCCCGCGACGAGGAGGTGGACGTGCGCGAGGCGGGCGGCACCGGGAGCGACGCCGACGGCGAGGCCGACCCGGAGGCCCACCGCGGCCGCGAGGAGACCGAGCGCGACGACGAAGTGCCGGAGCGGAATCGTCATCGGTGGCTGTCGAGCCGTGTCGATGTCGGCGGGAATGGCGCTCATACGCGACCTAGCGCGGCGCGGAGTCCTACCGGTGACTCCGAACATATTCGTCGAGGTGGAGAACTGCGGGTGGCGGGTCGGAAGCGCGGTCACGACCCGCGGCCGCGACGCTACTTCTTCGGGAACGTCGCCGCGAACTCGTCGGGGGCGCGCTGTTCGACGGTGTAGTTGTCGGCGTCGAAGGCGTCGACTTCCGCCTGCATCTCGTAGAACAGCGGCTTGGGGTCGTGGTCGTTGAGAATCGTCAGCGACTCGCCGGCGTCGAGGTCGTCGAAGGCGGCGTGAATCTTCGGATGGCGCTCTACCGGGGGAAGGCCGCGCACGTCGAGGGTGGTGTCTGCCATGCGTATCGTCCCTCGCGGGAGACCACCGAGTCGATTACCCCGAACACGTTCGCTCGCACAGCTGAACCGAATCGACACTACCCACTGCGGATGGCTAGTAAACATACTGATTCTGTGATTGTTCTCGGTGAAGAATACGTTCGTCGCCGAGCGTCGGTTGCTTTCGGATGAACACTGGATGGGCCGGGAATTCGTGGAATAACGCGCTTCTATAGTGTCTATGGGTTCTCGGAGTACCCACCCGAACGACAGTCGTTTCTCGAGTGTCACCGACGAAAATCAGTCTGAGAGATATATTTATAACGATTCAATATATTGTTTACTGGTAAGCCCACACCAGCAATAACAAATTGGGCAGGGCACGGAACACACATGGTAGACACATACGTCGGTTCGATCGACCAGGGGACGACCGGAACGCGCTTCATGATCTTCGATCACAGCGGGCAGGTCGTCGGCAACGCCTACGAGAAACACGAGCAGATTTACCCGAATCCGGGCTGGGTCGAACACGACCCCCTCGAAATCTGGGAGAACACGAAACAGGTCATCGCGGACGGGCTGGCCGACGCCGGCCTCGACGCGGAGCAACTCGAAGCGCTGGGCATCACGAACCAGCGCGAGACGACCATCGTCTGGGACCGCGAGACGGGCAAGCCGGTCCACAACGCGCTCGTCTGGCAGGACCGCCGGACGACCGACCGCGTCGAGGAGCTCCAGGCCGAAGACAAAGTCGAGTGGATTCGCGAGAAGACCGGCCTCGAAGCAGACGCCTACTTCTCGGCGACGAAAGTCGAGTGGATTCTCGACAACGCGGAGCCGCTGAAGCTCCAGAGTTCGCGCGGCGACGACCTCCGTAGTCGGGCGGAGGAGGGCGAACTCCTGATGGGCACCATCGACGCGTGGCTCATCTACAACCTGACGGGCAACCACATCACTGACGTGTCGAACGCCTCGCGGACGATGCTCTACGACATCGAGGCGCTCGACTGGGACGACGACCTCCTCGCCGAGTTCGACGTACCCAAAGAGATGGTTCCGGAGGTCCGGCCGTCCTCGGACGAGGACCTCTACGGCCACACGGACGCGGACGGCTTCCTCGGCGCGGAAATCCCCGTCGCGGGCGCGCTCGGCGACCAGCAGGCCGCGCTGTTCGGCCAGACCTGCTTCGACGAGGGCGACGCGAAGAACACCTACGGCACCGGCTCGTTCTACCTCATGAACACCGGGACCGAGGCGGTCTCGTCCGACCACGGCCTCCTGACGACCATCGGATTCCAACTCTCCGGCGAGCCCGTCCAGTACGCCCTCGAAGGCTCTATCTTCATCACCGGCGCGGCCATCGAGTGGCTCGAAGACGTCGACCTCATCAACAACGCCGCCCAGACGGCGGAGCTCGCTCGCTCCGTGAAGTCTACGGACGGTGTCTACATGGTCCCGGCGTTCACGGGCCTCGGCGCGCCCCACTGGGACGGCCGCGCCCGCGGTACCATCGTCGGCATGACCCGCGGCACGCGGAAGGAGCATCTCGTCCGCGCGACGCTCGAATCCATCGCCTACCAGACCCGCGACGTGGCCGAGGCCATGGAGGCCGACTCGGGCGTCGAACTGAACGCGCTCCGCGTCGACGGCGGCGCGGTCAAGAACAACTTCCTCTGTCAGCTCCAGTCCGACATCATCCAGACGGACATCGCCCGGCCGGAGGTCGACGAGACGACCGCCCTCGGGTCGGCGTACGCCGCCGGCCTCGCCGTCGGCTACTGGGACACCGTGGACGAACTCCGCGACAACTGGCAGGTCGACCGAGAGTTCTCGCCCGAAGCCGACGCCGAGCGCGTCGACAAGATGTACGACCGCTGGCACGACGCGGTCGACCGCTCGCTCGACTGGGCGCGCGAAGACGAAGCCGAGGGGGACGAGTGAGATGGCCATCGTGTTCGGCCTCGAAGCCATCGACATCCTCGTGCTCGTCATCGCCTCGTTCGCGGGCGGGATGTTCGGCGCGTCCCTCGGGGCGCTGCCGGCGTTCATTTTCACCGGTATCATGGTGCTCGTCGGCGAGGCCGGCAACGTCGTCTCCACGGAGTTCGTCGGGGGCGGTGGCCTCGTCGCCGACGCCGCGGGCGGCTACGGTGCCGGCATCGTCGGCCCGCTGGCGTTCGGCCCCGTCTTCGGCCCCCACGTCGCCTTCGCGGGCGGCGTCGCCGCCGCGGCCTACGCCGCGAAGAACGACGGTATGCCCGCACCCGCCGACGGCGACTACCACCCCGCGAAGGACATCGCGTACGCGCTCGGCACCCGACCGGACATCCTCGCGGTGGGCGGCGTCTTCGGCGTCATCGGGATGGCGATTCGTCAGACCTCTGCTGGCCTCGCGCTCCCGCTCGACCCGCCCGCGGTCGGCGTCGTCCTGACCGCGCTGCTCGCCCGCGCCGTCTTCGGCTACGAACTCGTCGGAACCCCCCGCGGCAAGGGCTTCCTCGACGTGTCGCCGTTCGAGACGGGCACAAAACGCGAGGCGATGACCGACGGTGGGACCGCCACCGGCGGTTCGTACCGCCTCGCGGTCGAGCCGTGGCTCCCGCACCAGTACAAGTGGAGCGGCGTTGCCGCCGTCGGGATGGCCGTTGGCATCCTCAGCGCGTACATCTTCGCGCGCACGGGGAGCCTGTTCATCCCGTTCGGCATCTCCGCGACGAGCCTGCTGTTCTTGAACCTCGGCGTCGAGAAAATTCCGGTCACCCACCACATGAGCCTCCCGGCGACGTTCATCGCCAGCATGGCCATGCTCGACGGCGCGAGCGTCCCCGTGGCGCTCGTGCTCGGTGCGGGCTTCGGCGTCCTCGGCGGCGTCCTCGGCGAGGTGTACGAGCGCGTCTTCTACGCGCACGGCAGCACCCACTTCGACCCGCCCGCGGCCTCCATCGTGACGACCACGTTCGTCCTCGGCCTGCTCGCCATCGCGGGCGTCTTCACCACGGCCGGCGCGGTGCCGCTGCCGTGAGCAGTCAGAACTGATATACCTCCCATTTCGGAACTATCATCCACGACATGGACATCGAAGCGAGGATCAAACGTCGGCAGCGCCGTGACGGTGAGCCTCGCCTCCTCGTCGACTACGATTCGCTCTCGCCGGTCGTGCACATCGACGACCCGGTGAACTGCGGGCCGGTGTTGGAGCGATTACTCGACTACCTCGACCCGGTGTTCGACGGCCACCTCCCGCCGAACGCCTACGTCTACGGCCCCAAAGGGTCGGGGAAGTCGGCGGTCGTGACGGCGCTTTTCGACCGCCTCGTCCGCGTGTCGAGCGTCAACAACGCCGCCATTCACACGACGACCCGCGTGCAGGCGACGTTCGCGCCGCGGTTCGTCTACGTCGACGCGCGCGAGACGACGAGCGCGTTCGCGTTCTATCACGCCGTGCTCGCCGCGCTCGTCGACGAGTCGGTGCCGAAGCAAGGCATCAAGACGGAGGCGCTCCAGTCGCGGCTCAAAGCGACGCTCGACGGCCCGCAGACGGGAGCCATCGTCGCCGTCGACCACCTCGAAGAGCCGGGGACGCTCGATGGCGAGGCGTTCGTCGACCTCTGTGCTGGACTGCCGAGCAAGGTCAGTTGGTTGGCCATCGGGCGTTCGTCGCCCGACGAGACGGTGCTGACCGACTACACGGCCAGCGAGATTCAGTTCGAACCGTACCAGAGTCAGGTGCTCATCGACGTGCTGATGACCCGGGCGTCGTCGGCCGGGTCCCAGCGGACGCTCGACCACCGACTCGCGCGCGACATCGCCGAGTGGGCCGACGGCGACGCCCACGACGCGCTCGCGGCGCTGTTCGGCGCGGCCGACGAGGCGACTCGGAACAGACACCAGAGCATCACCGCGGCCGACACCGCCGCGGGAATCGCTGCGGTGCCGCGCCCGTGCGTCTCGCTCGGCCGCGTGTTCGCGCTCCCGGAGAACCGCCAGCAGGTGCTTCACGAACTCCTCGCGTTGCGACCCGACCAACAGCAGTCGGTGCGGGCGACGAGCCAGCACATCGCCAAGTCGGTCGACCTCTCGGCGGCGACGGTCAAGCGCATCCTGTACGAACTCGCCGAAGACGGCATCACCCGTCGGGTCACGGCGGAGCGCGTCGACCGGAAGGGCCGGCCGCCGAGCCGACTCGAACCGCGGTTCCCGACGGTCGTGTTCGAACGACTGTTCGCCGCGCAGTAATCTGTTTCCACCGAGCGACAACGAATTTATTATAGAGTATTGTCACAACTTCGTATGGGATTGACGATTACGCGACGGGCCACCGCTGGCATCCTCGCTGTCTGTTGTGGGCTCCTGTCTACAATGATTGCTGTGGACGTAATTGGTGGCTATCTCTCGTTGGAAGGAATGCCAATCGTGTACGGCCTTCTGGGACTGTCAGCAGTCGGGACTCTCGTGTCAAATTGGGTCGGCCCAGCCCCCTCGTGGAAGTCTCTGCCTCTGTACGGAGCATTGACGTTTGGAAGTTCGATTATACTGTTTCTCTATCTGTTCTCTCTAACGAATGCCTGATGTTCCTTGACCCGGCGCTGGTGCATCACGAGACGCCGTCGGTTTCAACCGATGACCGGTCAAGTTCTGTCAGAAGGAGTGTGCAACAGACAGAGGGTGTAATCTCTCACGGAGCCTTCGTTTATTCCATCGTATCGACGCTGAACCAACCGTTCAGTAGCGCGTGCGAGTGGATTAACTCAGACGTCGAATCCGTTTCGCCTGAGTGCCTCTGCTAGTTCCCCATCAGGGTCAGCCGCAAACTCAACCAACGATGACTCAGGCCTTGTTGTCGTATATAGTTCAGAGTCAATATTGTCCGGAATCTCGTTCGCGTGCGTCTTATCTACAACTGCAACTGATATTTTTGGCCTCGCGTCCGCGTCTTTTGACTCGCTCATTAACTGATGGTACAGGGAAGCGATGTTTGGCTTTTCGCATATCCGATTGTGAAATTCTGGACTTGTTGAAATGATTGAGAATTGAGTAGTGAGGTATGCTGAATATAGAGGGTGTACGTAGCGATTTGCTCTGCCCATATCGAGTGCTGAACTCATAGCCGACTCGCACCCTGTATTCAGCACGAGTCCAACAACCTTCACCAGCGGAGGACTTCAACAGCGCCCGAGCCGAAAACCCGCCGCAAACCCCGTCGTCGGCGCGGTGCAACGCTTACGCTCGGGGACAGAACTATACTCCGTCCACGGAATCTGTAGGTAATGACGACCACTCCGAGGCCCGTCCGCGCGCCGCCCGTCGGCGTCCCGTCGAATCGCTTCGACGCATCCGCGACCCCGCAGGGTGTATCGAACGCATGACAGACGAATCGAGTCGGGAGGACGACGTGGTCGACGCCGTCGTCGAGACGCTCTGTGCGGCCGCGCCGTCGATTCGCGCGGGGCTGCCCGGCCGGCGCGTCTACGAGGAGGGCACGAATCCGAGCGGCGAGCGCCAGTTGGAAGCCGACACCTACGCCGACGAACTGCTGTTGAAGCGGCTCCGGCCCCTCGACGGCGTTGGCGAGTACGCCAGCGAGGAGCGCGCCGACGTCATCGACATCGGCGAGGGCGTGTCCGTCGCGCTCGACCCGCTCGACGGGTCGACGAACCTGAAGCCGAACAACGTGATGGGGACGCTGTACAGCGTCTACGACGAACCGCTCCCCACGGGTGGCGAGAACCTGCTCGCCGCTGGCTACATCCTCTACGGCCCGGTGACGACGCTCGTGGCCGCCCGCGACGGCGTCGTCAGCGAGTACATCCTCGAATCGGGCATCAAGCGCCCGCTCCGCGAGGAGTTGACGCTGCCCGACGACCCCGCCATCTTCAGTTTCGGCGGCCGCGTCAACCACTGGTTCGACGAGTTCGAGGCGTTCGCCAGCGAGACCGAGCGCACCGAGGGGATGAAACTCCGCTACGGCGGGTCGATGATCGGTGACGTGAACCAGATTCTCCACTACGGCGGCGTCTTCGCGTACCCCGCACAGACCGACGCACCGAGCGGGAAACTCCGACAGCAGTTCGAGGGCTTTCCCATCGGCTACATCATCGAGTGCGCGGGCGGGCGGTCGTCGGACGGCGAGCAATCGCTCCTCTCGGGGACGCCCGACGGCATCCACGACCGCGTCCCGGTCTACATCGGCAACGACTCGCTCGTCGAGTCGCTGGAAGCGCGACTGGGCTGACGGTCCGACTCACGCGGTGGCGGAGTCGCGGTCCGATACGAGCCAGACTCACCGACACCTACCGAACCGAGCAACGAGCTCGCTACCATGGGACCCGACCGTTCCGACTGCTGGAAACATATCAACAAAGTTAATATTAAAGTTCTATGTCTGCTTGAGGTGACTCAGGGACTCGGCGACAACGTCTCCAACTGGGCTCGTCAGTTAACTACCGAGGCCGTACGAGTCACATAAAATTGTATGGTAATCAAAATATTGTCTGTGGCGTGTGCTATCCACTCGTAGGAGGGGATTCCCGGTCAAACGGTACTCAATCGTGTGAAAAGGGCTCTTTTGGAGATCCTCTTCACGTGGTCGAATCGAGTCGGTCAGGAGGTTCGGGACTGAGCCCAATACCGGTGGTCAACGACGTGGATGGCGTCAAACGGGTGATTAAGTGCCTCTTTCGGGGAGGTAGAACGTACTCAGAGCAGCTTCACGGCGTCAAACCAATTTAGCGCCAAGAAGCAACCGACCCATTATTATTGTGTGATAATATCAATACTATGCTGTCGAAGTTGAGTATCGTTGACGAGAGAACCACCCAGAACGCTGTTATTTCAGATGAAGACCCTCGAAGGAATCAGGCCAACAATTAAATATATTGAATTTGGTATAAAACGAGAATATCTAGTTCCAATACACGGCTGACTCCGTGTTTCTCGCGAGACCGGCCGCTCGTCCGCTCCGAGCGCTCATCGCCGTCGCCAGTACCGTATCACTCCTCTACGGACCGCTTCGTACAGAGCCAAAAGCCGCCGCCAAATCCGACCACCGTGACTGCAACGAGGCCAATGTCGATGAGCGCGATCGCGTACGCGGCAGTTCCCGGTTCGAGATACAACAACGAGAACCCGAGCAGGAGCCCCATCACGATGCCGATTGCGACGAACAGCGGAAACCGGTCACGCTGGTCGCAGATCACGTCGACAACCGTCTCTAAGCGTGCCATATGGTTCCATATCAAGCACAGAGTATCAAGCTCCCGATTCGAACGGTATCGGCTCGGTTTCGGTCGAGATTGGAGGGCGGGTTCGCACCGGTGACCAGCGGGTGAGGCGGAAGCGACAACCACCCATTCACATCAGTCATCCTCCCCCGTCAGCGGGTCGCTATCCCAATAGGAGTGGTTCGGGTCGTCTCTGAAGCAGGCGACGCGATGGCCGGCAGCCTCACCGGACTGTTGGAGTTGTGGGACTACCTCTTGGCACGCCTCACGGGCTTCGGGACAGCGCGTGTGGAAACGGCACCCGCTCGGTGGGTTGACCGGGTCTGGGATGTCTATCTTCCGCATCGGTGGCTCACTAGCCTCACCCGACTGTCGGGACAAGTTAGGCGTCGCCCAGCGGAGGACGTTCGTGTACGGGTGACTGGGGTCGCCGATGAGTTGTTCTGCTGGACCGACTTCGACCAGATTTCCGAGATACATCACACCGATTCGACCGTCACCGTGTTCCGCGAAGTACCGCGCGTTCGAGAGGTCGTGCGAGACGAACACGAACGAGGTGTCGAAATCCGACTGCAAATCGAGCATCAGGTCCATCATTTCGACCCGTAAGGAGACGTCGAGTGCGCTGATGGCCTCGTCTGCGAGGATCACGTCGGGATTCATCAAGAGCGCGCGAGCGAGCGCCACGCGCTGTTTCTCCCCGCCGCTGAGCTGGTGTGGGTACCGGTCTGCGAAGTCTGCTGCGGGGTTCATACCGACGCGCTCGAGAAGCGCGTGAATCCGCTCGCGGCGTTCGCTGGCCCCGACCGCTGGGTGAGTGAGCTTAATCGGCTCTGCGAGGATGTTCAGAATCCGTCGATTGGGGTTGAGCGAACTCCCAGGGTCCTGATGGATAATCTGGAGCGACGACCGAATCTCGTCGAACGGTATCTCTCCGTTGCCGTCTTTGGCGGCCCAGATGTCCTGTCCCTTGTACGTCACTGTCCCGCCCGTCGGCCGCTGGAGCCCGATGGTCGTCTTGCCCAGGGTGGTCTTTCCACACCCGCTTTCCCCGACGAGTGCGAGGACGTCGTTCTCCTCGATGTCGAGCGAGACGCCGTCGACCGCTTTGACCACGTCTGGCTCCTCGAAGAGGTCGGACAGTCCTTGCTCTTTTTCGAAGTGGACTTCGACGTTTTCGAGTGAGATGAGTGGTTCGTCGTGCTGGTCGAACCCGGTCGACGATTCGTCGACACGGCTCACGACCCATCACCTCCCGAGACCGGAACGGTCTCCTCGGAACGGTCGAAGTGCAGCGCAATCTCGTCTCGTGCGTCTTCAGCGTAGTGACAGGCAACGGCGTGGTCGTCGTCGAGTTGCGTGGACGCCGGGTCTTCAACTCGGCACTCTTCGGTGGCAAGTGGACATCGTGGTGCGAAGGCGCACCCCTGTGGAACGTTGATGGGTGCCGGACTCTGTCCCTCGATCGGTCGCATCTCTTCGAGCGGCGCTTCGATGTCGGGCGTCGCATTGAGCAACGCTCGCGTGTATGGGTGCCCGCTATTCGCGATGAGTTGCTCACGGTCGCCGACCTCGATGAGTTGGAAGGCGTACATGACGGCCATCCGGTCGGCGAGTTCGGCGACCAGCGGCAGGTCGTGGGTGATGAACACCATCGTCAGGTCGTACTTTTCCTGTAAGTCCTCGAGGAGCGTCAGAATCGAACGCTGCATCAGGAGGTCGAGTGCGGCGGTCGGTTCGTCCATCACCAGCACCTCGGGTTCGAGAACGAGCGACAGGGCGATGAGTGCCCGCTGCTGCATCCCGCCGGAGAGTTCGTGCGGGTACGACGTCAGCACGCGCTCCGGGTCGAGGTACAGGTCAGACAGGAGTTCACGGGCGAACTCCATTCCCGACGTGACATCGGCGTCGTGGGCCTTCAGCGTCTCTCTGAAGTGCCCGCCAATCTTCATCGTCGGGTTGAACGAACTCATCGCGCCCTGGAAGACCATCGACACCTCCTCCCACCGAAACTCTCGAAGTTCGTCGTCGGAGAGTTCGAGCACGTCGACTGTGGTCCCATCGTCACGGTGGTAGCGTATCTCACCGGACAGTCGCCCGGGGTCGGGGATGGCGTCCAGCATCGAGTCGGCGAACATCGACTTGCCGCTTCCACTCTCGCCCACGATGCCGAGAATCTCGCCACGTTCGATCGACATGCTCACGTGGTCCAACACGAACGTCTCGCCGCCGTCGTACGTGACGGCCGCGTCGTTGATCTCGATGATTGGGTCGTCTGTCGTCATAGCTGTCGTAGGGGTCGTCGTTTCGCGCTGTTTGGCAGTCATCTACAGTACCTCCGTCATCCCGGTCTCTTTCTCGTCGGCCGAAGCGGTCGACGCTGATTCTCCCGTCAGACGAGTCCGAACGCGCGGGTTGAACACGCGGTCCATCCCCTGGCCGAGGAGGATGAGTCCGACCGAGAGGCCGATAATCGCGGCCATCGGGACGAGAAGCCAGTGTGCGGCACTCCAAGAGAACAGGGCACCACCATTGTACGCGAAGTTCAGGGTGACGCCCCAGTTCTGGTCGGAGTACGGCAACACGCCGAGGAAGAACAGTCCGATCGATGCGAACACGACGTACCGCGCGGCGAACACGAAGTTGACCGTCACGTACGGCATGATGTTCGGAAGCACGTCCTTCAGGATGATTCGCGGCGTGCTCACGCCCATCGTCCGGGAGGCTTCGA
Organism: Haloferax prahovense; assembly: GCF_000723845.1. NCBI lineage: Archaea > Methanobacteriati > Methanobacteriota > Halobacteria > Halobacteriales > Haloferacaceae > Haloferax > Haloferax prahovense. The sequence continues at coordinate 338,965 of NZ_LK053000.1, forward strand.
CGTAGTTGTTCTCCCGAATCGTCAGCACCTGTGAATGGATCGACCGGCCGAGGCCAGCCCAGTAGTTGATGTTGATGACGATTCCGAGCAGGATCGGGTTCTTGGGATTGAACGTAATCGCGAGAATCATCACCAGCGGGAGCCCGGGGATGGCCATGACGAAGTCCGATATCGACATCAACGCGCGTCCGACCGAACCGCCCTTGTACCCAGCGACGGTCCCGACGAGGACGGCGATACCGGTCGCCCAGAGTCCACCCGAGGTGACCATCAGCAAGATGTCTGGAGTCGAGTGGATGATGAGTGCGGCGAGGTCCGTCCCCGACGCAGTCGTCCCGAGTGGGTACTGCATGTTCTCGAACAGCGTCAGGTACCGAGGGGCCTGACTCGTCGAAGGCGCTCGCCAGAGACCGAGGACGGCCACGAGCGCCAACGACACGTAGAAACCGATGATGAGCAGTCCGAGTCGGGTTCTGCTGTCCGACCACGCGACGAGCATCGGTTTCAAGACGGTTTCCTCGTAGAACTCTCGAAGTCGCTCCGCACGAGTCACCGTCACCGACGACGAGGCCGACCCCCGCCAGTCGACGCCGGCACCGTCGGTAACCACTGCGCTGGACTCCGTTGCGCTGGACTCTTCTCTCTCAGTACGCTTCATCAGAACCTCCGGCACTGATTCGTGGGTCGATCTTGCTGTAGGTCAGGTCGGCGATATAGACGCCGACGATGAGCGCGACGGTGATGATGAGGAACGTCGCCATCATGAGCGGGTAGTCGTTCGCCTTCAGCGCGGCGAACATGTAGTAGCCGAGTCCGGTGTACGAGAATATCTGCTCCAGAATGACGGTCCCCGACAGGCGGAATCCGAGGAGCAACAGGAACCCGGTGTACATCGGAAGGATGGCGTTCCTCGCCACGTACCGAGTCGCGATACGGCGGTCGGGGAGTCCGCGGAGTCTCGCGACCCGGACGTAGTCGTTACCGAGCACCTGGATACTGTTCCCGCGCATGGCCAACGCCTGCCCGCCGATCCCGCCCAGCGTGTACGAGAAGATGGGCAAGAGACTGTGTTCGAGCGCGCTGAGCACGAACGGGACGCTCAGTTCTTTCTCGACGTTGGTCCCGACCGTTCCCGCCGTCGGCAACCATCCCCACTGGTACGCGAAGACGTACAGTGAGATGACGGCGACGACGTAGAAGGGGACGGACATGAGGCCGATCGAGAGGCCACTGAACGCCTTGTCGAACCGTGAGCCTTCCCAGTAGGCCTGTAACGACCCGAGGAAGATACCGACGGCGAACATGAGAATCGTCGACACCAGGACGACGAACACCGTCCACGGCACCGCTTCGGCGATGATCTGCGCCACCGGTTCGCCCAGCGAGATCGACTCGCCGAAGTTCCCCTGAGCGACGGCGCCCATGTAGTCCAGGTACTGCCGCCAGAGCGGCGCGTTGGGGTCGATGTTCTGGAGGTTCGAAATCCGGGCGTCGACCTCCGATGCCGGAACGCCCTGCCGAAGCAGTTGTGCGCGCAACTGCGTGAAGGGGCCGCCCGGAAGGAGGCGAATCAGCCCGAACGTGAGCGTCGCGACCGAGAAGATGGTCGCGAACACCCTGGCCGTCCGACGGACGTAGTAGTTACTCATGGTTACGTTGCTCCACTTCGATTATTGCTCGGCCATGAGCTGTCCCTGGCGTGGGAGCCACTCGCTTGGCCACTTGATTGCTCGGTCGTCGCTCCCTTCCGCCGGGATGTCCCACTCGTCGGTGGTGAGCCACGACTGTTCGAGCTTCGCGACCAGCCCCAGTATTGGAAGGTTCTGGTTGTGGTGCCACGCGACACGCTTGATGAGTTCCTCCGTCGTGGCTCGGTCCTGCGTGGTCGAAATCTCCTGTGCCACCGAGAGTGGGTCGATAGTCATCTCGCCGCCGTCCATCCCGGGGACAGTCTGTTCGCCCTCCGGGAAGTTGTGCCCGCCGTCGATGTCCGGGTTAGTGAGCTGCCAGCGGAGCGGGAAGTACGGGAACGCCGACCGTGCACCGCCGGGCATCCAGTAGAACGCGCCGATCTTGAAGTTGGATTCGATGTAGCCGCCGAAGAAATCTCCCGTCGGCTTCTGGCTGATTTCGAAGTCGAAGCCGAACGCGTTCAACTGGTCGACGACAGTGTTCGTCGCCGTGGTCCAGTCCGTCCAGCCAGCGGGAGTGTAGTACGTCCCACCGAGGGTTCGACCGCTGCTGTGTGTCCACGTGCCGTCTTCCTTCGAGTAGCCGGCCTCGCGGAGGAGCGCAGCGGCTTTGTCCGTCTGCGACGCCGCCATGCCGTACCCCTCGAAGGAGTCGTACGCGTCACCGAGCCACGACTCCTGGTCGTCCGGGGCGATGCCAGTCACCTTCGGTGCGGGCGCTTTCGTTCGCGGCCCTGCGTTATCAACGACCTGCTGGCGGTTGATGACGTGAGCGACCGCCTGCCGGACGTTTCGCTTCCCGAAGTCGGGGTCGTCGTGATTGAACAGGACACCGTACCCCCATTTCGCGGAGATGGTCACTTCTTCGACGGAGTCGGGGAAGTTGCCGACGATCTTCGGCGGCGCGAAGAGGCTCGTGACGAAGTCGAGTTCGCGGCCCATCAGGCCCTGTTGGAGTGCGGTGTTGTCCCCCCGCGAGAGAAGCGAGATACCCGCGAAGTTGATGTTGTCAGCGCCGTAGTATTCGGGATTCCTCGTGAGTTCCCACGACTGCTTCGACTTCGACGCGACCGAGAAGGGACCGCTCGCGACCACGTCTCCTTCGTATTTGAACTGCTGGAGCTCCTCGGCTTCTTTGTCGAGGAACTGTTCGAAGGTCGGATGGTACGCGAACAGTCGGAGTGACCCGTTGGCGAGCGTGTGTTTGATGACCTCCGGGTTGGATGGTCGTTTGAGGTTGAGAACGACGGTCTTGTCGTCGTCGCCCCGTTCGACGCTCTCGGTGAAGTCCCAAAGCGACGTGTTCATCTTCTTCATCAGGCGGAACTGCGTCAGGACGTCACGCGCGGTCACGTCCTCGCCGGTATCCCACAACAGGTCGTCCCGGAGCGTGAGTGTCACCGTCTGCCCCTCGATAGACCACGAGTCGAGCGCGGCTAACTCGAACTCACCGGTCGAGAAGTTGTAGGCGGCGAACCGTTCGAAGACGAAGTTCCCCGCTCGTGGGTCGTAGTTCTGTGTCGCTTCCGGGTTCAGGTGGAGGTTCGTCGGGACACCGTTGTTCGTGGCACCGACCATCTTCTTGTCGAGGACAGTCGTCCCACTCGTCTCGGAATCGTCACCGTCTGTCTCGTCCCCGTTGGACCCGGTCGCGTCCCCGTTGGACCCACCGTCGTCGGTCGTTCCCCCTCCGGTGGACGCACCACTACACCCCGCAAGGGCTGCGATTCCGGTTGTACCGGTTAGTTCGACGAAACTGCGCCGGCTAATCAAGTCGCTAAAGCGGTCAGTACTGTCTGACATGGCGTACTGATAACAAACCATACCCATTGTTAATAAATATTTGGTTAGGTGCGGTCGTTCGTTGTTGTAACGCTCCCGAGAGCGCCGCCCGAACACGTCGGCGTCGGAGGGCACGACACGGTCTCGCGCTCGTCGCGAAACACAACCCCTGCGCGACGTTAGCCACCCGTTGGCAAATGTATAAGTAGTAGTGGTCTTCTCTTCGCTGTATGCAGTCAGAAAGCAAGCATCCCCCTTACAGAGATGAGACTCTCCCGACTGAGAAGCGCATCGAGGACCTTCTCGACCGAATGACGGTCGAAGAGAAAGTCGGGCAACTCGTCGGCACGTGGGCGGGACAACTTGAGGAGTTCAAATCGGTCGAAGACGTCGAAGACGAAATCGTCGAATCCGCAGTCGGTGCTGTTGCGTCGTTCGGATGGGCAGGAGCGCTCGACTCTCGAATAGACGACGTCGTCGAGACGGTCAACCACCTTCAAGAAGTCGCGTTGTCGAAGACTCGACTCGGCATCCCGCTGTTGTTCAACGTGGATGCTGTCCACGGTCACGCGTACGTCGCCGAAGGGACGGCGTTCCCGAACGGGCTCGGGATGGCGGCGACGTGGGACGAAGACGGTGTCGAGAGCGCAGCAGCGGTCACTGCAACCGAAGTCCGGAAGTCGGGGGCACAGCAGAACTATTCGCCCACGTGCGACGTTGCTCGGGAGCCGCGGTGGGGTCGCACCTTCGAGACGTTCGGCGAGAGTCCATTTTTGTGCGGTCGGATGGCAGGTGCGATGGTACGTGGATACCAAGGCGACGGCCTCGACGACTCCAACTCCGTGGCGGCAACCGCGAAACACTTCCCGGCCTATAGCGAGCCCGCACGGGGGGAAGATACTGCCCCCGTCGAAGTGTCTTCGTACCTCCTTCGAAACGTCTTCTTACCGTCGTTCCTCGACGCGATTGACGAGGGTGTCGCGTCCGTTATGCCCTGCTACAACGCAATCGACGGGAAACCCGCACACGCCTCACGCGAGTATCTCACGGACCTTCTCCGAGGGAAACTCGGATTCGATGGAACCGTCGTCTCTGATTGGAACGGTGTCCGGATGCTTCACGAAGACCACCACGTCGCGAGCGACCACCGTGAGTCGGTCCGGATGACTCGCAACGCTGGACTCGATGTCGCATCAGTCGATGCGGTCGCGCACGCGGACCACCTCGCGTCGCTCGTCGAAGCGGGTGCGGTTGCAGAGCACGTGCTCGACGAGAGCGTCAGGCGCGTCCTCGACCTCAAATTCCGGCTCGGACTCTTCGAAGACGCGTTCGTCGATGCGAACGAAGCGCGAGACGTCGTTGGTGCCGAGGCGCATCGTGCCGAGGCATTAGAGACGGCGCGGAAGTCGATGACGCTCCTGCAGAACGACGACACGCTCCCCTTGGACCCCGCTGCCGACGTCCTCGTCGCTGGGCCGAACGCGGACAACCCCATCCACCAACTCGGTGGCTGGAGTGTCCCCGACGAGGCGGGCACCGATGTCATCTCAATCAAAGACGGAATCGAATCCGCGTGTGACGGGACGGTGACCTACGAGCAGGGGACGACGATAACCGAAGCAGTCGATATCGACGCCGCAGTCGAAGCGGCGAAGGATGCGGATATCGCGGTGGTCGCCGTCGGGGAAAACTGGTATATCCACGAGTTCGGGCCGACCGCGGAGAGCGGTACCGCTCCCGACGAGTTTCCGAACCGAACCACGCTCGAACTCCCCGATGCGCAGCGCGACCTCGTGACAGCGTTGTACGAGACGGGGACGCCTGTCGTTGGCGTCCTCGTCACCGGTCGACCGCTGGCCGTGGAGTGGATGGCAGCGAATCTCCCCTCGCTGTTGCTGGCGTACTACCCGGGGACAATGGGTGGCCAAGCCGTCGCGGAGACGCTCTTCGGGGCGTGCGACCCCGGCGGGCGATTACCGATTTCGTTCCCTCGGTCCGCGAGTCACCTTCCCACCCGGTTCAATCACTTCCCGCACCCGACACCGATCGGTCCCGACGAACATCTCCCGTCGTACGACCCACTCTTCGAATTCGGTCACGGGCTGAGTTACACCGAGTTCGAGTTCGGCTCGATGACCGTGACGAACGAGCGGATGTCACCCCACGGGACCACGACAGTCGAACTCCCCGTGGAGAACGTCGGGGACCGACGCGGTTCGACCGTCGTACAGGTGTACGTCACCGACCAGGCTGGAACGCGCGTAACCCCGGTCCGGGAACTCTGTGGGTTCGAGCGTGTCTCGCTCGACCCCGGAGCCACAGAGACGGTGTCGGTCCCCATCGATGCGGCATCGATCGGGCGCGTCGACGAAACCGGGAGGGTGTCGGCGATTCCGGGTGAGTACACCCTTCGTGTCGGCGAGCAAGCTGTCACGATTACCGTCGAACCGAAGTCCGACTGACCGGCCTCGTCGCAGACTGCGTAACCCGTTCCGAGCGAGGTTTTCGGCGGCGATATTTTTCCTGGCGGTTCTTCGTGGAGAGAGCGCCGCCACTACGTGTCCCCCTCTCGACGCCGCGGCGAGAACGGACAAGGAACTGTCTCCTGTTGAGCCGTCGCCCGCGTTTCGTGAGGCTCTCGTCGACGACCGTTCGGGCCATCGTTCGGTATTCTACGGGCATCCATTGTCTGACATTCGGCCACATGAAACACACATATACAGGATATCAGGTCATTTCGATTAGAGATTGAGAAAACAAATCAGCGTAGCATAAGTTTGTCGAGAACACTCTGACTCCTTAATCAGGGCTTAGAAGGCATATAAGTCGTGATTCTGTTTCAGGTGGATTTGAAAACTAAGAAATCAGACACAAGCAGATTTTCTGTATAGGACGATGAAAAATAAGTATGACGACATCCCAAACTCCTGATTGACGGCTTCTAACGGCGTATCTGAGAATGTCGACCGAATTGATTCGCTGCTCGGTAGGGACACGAAGCCGTGTCGCCGGCTCAGCTATCATATCGTAGAGTATATCCGGGTCGTAGGCGGCATATCTATTACGGACGTAGGCCTGTAATGGCTTGGTGTGCCCGCCGTTCACAGCGTTCCACACGGGATACTCGGACAACCACTCAGCAGTTGAATCGTGCCTCGAGACAGGCACCGTACATTCGACTGGCTCTGGGTGAGTCGGAATCTCGGTGGCGGTGTCTCTGACGGCCTCCCGGGTGTAGTATATCGCCCACCAACGACATCCAAATTGTTGGCAGAAAAGTAACTGTTTCTGGTGGAACCCGAACGGTGAGTCGTTCGCGAGCGACGGCAGTCGTTTTGAAGCGGTCGAACTCCCCCACACAGGCGGCTTACCACGAACTGGTCGAACGCAAACGGCTCCACGAATACGAGGTCGGACATCAACGAAGTATTCATAGTGAACGATTGTGTGAGTACGGGTATGGACCGCGAAACGCTGACGAAAGCACTCGAGTACGCGGACCTCACGTCGTACCAAGCCGACGCCTATCTCACACTCCTCGAGATGGGCGTCTCGCCTGCTATCGAAGTGGGCCGTGAGAGCGCCGTCCCCGTCTCGCAAGTGTACGACGTTCTCCGGAGCCTCGAATCGAAGGGATACGTCGAAACGATCGAACGAGAGAAACTGTACGTTCAACCGTGTGACCCGGAGGCGGCGATGGCGGACCTAGAGTCCAGGGGTGAACTCCTCCACGATGCTGCCGAAGCGGTCCGCGAGCGATACCGTACTCCCGAGCGGATGGACGCGAGAGTCGGCGTCACCAAGCGTGTCGAGACAGCAGTCGAGAACGCACAGGACCTCATCGACGACGCAGAAACCGTCGTGGAGGTCGCCGGGTCGTTCGAACAACTCCAGTCGCTTTCTCCGGCGCTTCGAGAGGCCCGTGACCGAGGTGTCGTCGTCCGTGCGGCCGTCTACATCGACCAAGATGATGAACCACCCGCGGCGTTCGACCCGAGTGGGGTACTCTCGGAACTTCGTGTGTGTACCATTCCGGGACCGTACCTCGTCGTCATCGACCGAAACCGGACGTGTTTCGGACCGAACACCCGCTCCGACGAAGACTACGGCGTCCTCGTCTACGACCGTATCCTGCCGTTTGTCTTTCACTGGTTCTTCCTCACCTGTCTGTGGAACCTCTACCCGACCGTCTACCTCGACGCCGAAGACCAGTACACCTACGTTACCATCGAAGAGTTCATTCGAGATATCGTCCCGCTTTGGGAACGCGGGTTCGAACTCGGGGTCACCGTCGAAGGCATCGACCTTGCGGATGGCGGAGAGACGACTGTCGAAGGGAGCGTCGCCGACATCTCGTTCTACGGAGACGAGCGACCGCCGTCACGGCTGGCGCTGTCCGACCTGGGGGCGTACAAGAACCTCACACTCGACACGGGCGATGAAACGGCCGTCGTTGGCGGATGGGGTGCTGTCTTCGAAGACATGGAGATTCGGACGATCACTTTGGAGCGTATCGACATCGGGGAGACTCCGTTCACCCACGAGAGACGGGACTGACGGGCCAGCTCTCGCTCGCTTCGAGCGAGCGACGACGGCTGCGGGACGGCCCCCGGTGAAACGGTCGGGACGACGGTCAGAACGCCGAACCGCTCGGCCGGACACCGCACCCGAAACCGGATGAGATGTCGCAAAAGATTACGGGCATATCTGTGTCATGGCTGTCGGGGGTGGGCGGTTCAATCGAAGCGCCCGGCGTTCGAACTCCGCGCCGCCATGTTCATGTTCACCTCGATGATGTTGGCCGTGCTCGTGACCATCTCGGGGATGGTGTCGCGGAACTGCTCGCCCTTGATTCGGCTCGTCGGCCCGGAGACGCTCAGCGCGCCGAGGACGGTGCCGTTGCGGTCTCGAATCGGTGCGCCGACGGCGCGGAGGCCTTCGATTTCCTCCTCGTCGTTGCAGGCGTACCCTCGTTCGCGGATGGCGTCGAGTTCGTCGAACAGCGCCTCGCGGTCGGTGATCGTCGCCTCGGTCTTCGCCGGCAGGCCGTGTTGGTCGACGATTTCCTCCACCCGACTGCGCGGGAGGAACGCGAGGATGGCCTTCCCGGTCGACGACGCGTGGAGGTTGTCCGGGCGCTGAATCTTCGAGCGCTGGTACTGGCTGCCGACCGCGCGCTCGCCGCGCACCTTGAGCAGGCTGATTCGCAGGCCGTGCTGTTCGGTCGAGAGGTGGGCGTACTCGCCGGTCTTCTCCGCGAGCGCCTCGACTTCCTCCTTGCCGACTTGGTAGAGTATCTGCTGGTTGCGCACGTACTCGCCCAGAAGCAGGAACTGGAGGCTGAGATGGTAGCTGTCGCCGTCCTTGGCGACGAGGTTGTTCTTCCGCAGGGTCGCGAGATGGTTGTACACCGTGGACTTCGAGAGGTCGAGGTAGTCGACCAACTCGGCGACGCGCGCCCCGTTCAACTCCTCGAGCGCCCTGACGACGCTGACCGCCGTGTCCACCGTGCTGAGGGTCCGCGACGGCGCATCGGTGTTGGGGTTCTCGGGCATGCTACGAGAACGTCTATCGGGTGTCATAGCTGTTCCGAATATCTTGCAATCGAAACGTGATGCGGACAATCGGTGTTGAGACCGCCGCTCGAAGGCGGTTTCGGTCGATAATTGTCAACCCAACTCGAAGCCGGAGCCGCCCACCACCCTCGCCCAGCGCGAGCGCGAATGTGCGTATCCCCCGAGACACACCGGAAGCGACGGTCGCCGCCCGCGACTTCGCTTGTCAGATGCGTGGAATCGGTATCTCCCTCGATACCCGGACGCTCGGCGACGCTCTTCGCGGTCGAACCACACACGACTCGAAGAATCGTTGTATTTGATGACAACACCGCGGAGCAGAGCGAATGGCTGCAGGTTTCGCAGGATAAACTTGATGACCCACGAGGTGACGTTTCGACCGAAGCGGCACGGAAAAACTGTGGTTCGCGTTCGAGCGCCCCCAGACCGTCGGAATACGAACGTCTGCGCGGGAGACGGTCCAGTTCGGGGCCGCGTGCCACATATCGAGACAGACACCGCGGCCGCGACGGAATCGCGGCAGAGACGCGAATCTGGCCGTGAAATGTCTGAAAGCGGGAACCTAGTTCACAACGGGGCAGGCCGCCGGTCGCAACTCACGCGCCGGCGAGGCGTGCGAGCGTCCCCGCGAGAACCGACGCTGCGGTCGCACAGTCCCCCCAGTCGGTCCATTCGCGCGGGTTGTGCGAGAGGCCGTCCGCCGACGGAGCGAACAGGAGTACGGCATCGGTGACGCTGGCAACATTTGCAGTATCGTGCATCGCCGCGGAGTGCATCCGTTTCGCGTCGATATCCTCGGTCGCGGCGGCGTCGAGGGCGGCGTCGACGCAGTCGTCGGCCATCCGACTCGGACGCTGGTCGCGATAGCGGTCGAAGCTCGTCTCGACCGGGTGGGTGGTTTCGAGGCGCGCGAGCGCGGCGTCGGCTCGCTCCGCGATGGCGTTCATCGCCCGGTAGTTCACGTCGCGGATGTCCATCTGCAGCGTGACCTCGCCGGGGACGATGTTGCGGGCGTTCGGGGTCACGTCGAACTGGCCGACGGTCCCCACGGCGGTGGCGCTCTGGTTCTGCGCCACGTCGTCGGCCGCGGCCCGGAAGTCGACGACGAACTCGCTGGCGGCGACCAGCGCGTCGCGGCGCTCGTCCATCGGCGTCGCGCCGGCGTGGTCTGCCTCGCCGACGATGTCAGCCGTGCAGGTCGTGATACCGGTGATGGCGTCGACGACGCCGACCCCCGCGCCCGCGGACTCCAGCACCGTTCCCTGTTCGATGTGGAGTTCGGCCCACGCGTCCCACGCCGCGGCGTCGATGGTGTCGGTCCCGCGGAAGTCGATAGCGTCGAGGTGGGTTTCGAGGGTCGTGCCGTCGGCGTCGCGGAACGCGAGCGCGTCGTCGGCGTCGCGCGCCCCCGTCGCCACCGACGACCCGAGCAGGCCGTGCGAGAAGCGCGCGCCCTCCTCTTCGGTGAACGAGACGACGTCGATGGGCCGGTCGAGGCTCACGTCGGCGTCTCGTTCTTGGAGCGTTCGGACCGCTTCGAGCGCCGCGTAGACGCCGAGCGGGCCGTCGAAGATGCCGCCCTCGGGGACCGAATCGAGGTGACTGCCGGCGGCGACGGGGGCTGCGTCGGGGTCGGCTCCCGCTGGGACCCACCGCCCGGCGACGTTGCCCACGGCGTCGATGCGGACCGAGAGGCCGGCGTCGCGCAGTCGCTCGACGAAATATTCGCGGGCGCGTCGGTCGGCGTCGCTTCCGGTCAGGACAGTTCGGCCGCGTCCTGCCGGCGCGTCAATGTCGCCGAAGCGGGCGTTCGCTTCGATGTCCTCGCGGAGTCGTTGCTGGGAGACCTGCATATGCGGCTCAACTCGCAAACGATGTCTAATAATTGTGCGTGTTCGTGGCAGATTCTACGGGACGCTGGCGGCGACGACGGGCGAGAGACGCGGCTGCTCGGGGTCGAACAGCCGGGTCGAGTCGCCGCGTTAAAGCGTTCGAATCGTCTGACACACCACGTCGACGCCGATGTCGAGGGCGTCTTCGTCGATGTCGAACCGCGAGGTGTGGTGGCCGAACTCGTTGCTCGCGCCGATGCCGACGTAGGTCGCCTTCCCGCCGTGTTCTTGGACGCGTCGGATGAGGTAGGAGGCGTCCTCGCTGCCGCCGATGTCGAGTCGCGGGACCGTCTCGGTCACGTCGTCGAGGTCGGCCGCCGACGCGAGGACGGCCTCGACCATCTCGTCGTCGGCCGTGAACGTCGACGTCTTCCCGTACAGCCCCGTCTCGACCGACACGTCGTGCATGCCCGCGGCGTGGTCGAGCACGCGGCGGGCCTTTTCCAGCATGTAGTCGTTGAGTTCGGCGGTCCTGCCGCGGACCTCGACGCGGAGACGCGCCTCTTCTGCGATGATGTTCTGCGGGTTGGGGGACTCGAACTTCCCGACGTTGATGCGGGTCGCACCGTCGGCGTGGCGCGGAATTCCGTAGAGATTCTGGACAGCCGCGGTCGCCGCGTGCAGCGCGTTGCGCCCCTCGTTGGGCGCGTTGCCCGCGTGGCTCGGCGCGCCCTCGAAGGTCGCGTCGAGTTTCGCGTTCGAAAGCGGGTTCTCGTAGGCGGCGATGACCGTCCCCGTGGGGTTGCCGAGGCCGAGGTGGAGCGCGAGGAAGTAATCGATGTCCGCGAGCAGGTCGGTCTCGCTCATCGGCTTGCCGCCGCGGCCGCCTTCCTCCGCCGGCTGGAAGAACAGCCGAAGCGTGCCGTCGAACCCGCCGTCGTCGTCGAGGTCGCGGGCGATGCCGAGGCCGATGGCGGTGTGGCCGTCGTGGCCGCACGCGTGCATCTCGTTGGGGTGCGTGCTCGCGAAGCCCAGTTTCGCGGGACGGTGTGCCTCGTCGCTCGATTCGGTACGTTCGAGGGCGTCCATGTCGACGCGGACGCCGACGGTCGGCCCGTCGCCGAAGGTCTTCTCGGCGACGAGCCCCGTGATATCGCCCATCCGGTCCAGGTAGGCCTCGGGTGCGCCTTCCTCGCGTGCGCGCTCGATTGCGGCCGCGACCGCGTCGTCGTCGGGGACGCCGAGTCGCTCGTCTTCGGCGACGGCGTCCGGGCCGAGGTGGAGCGTGAACTCGCGTTCGTCGAGCGCGGCGGCGATGAGGGCTGTCGTGCGGAACTCCTTCCACCCGGACTCGGGGTGGGCGTGAAGGTCCTGTCGTAACTCTCGCAGGGAGAGCGTGCTGGCGTACGCCATGAAGCCGACATTGCAACCACCCCGTTAAACTGTTTGGGAAGCGGTAGCACAATCTCGCCGGGGCTCCACTGAGATATAGTACCAAGATTGTGAGAGGTTGCCAAAGATATAAATAACGGTGTTTCATGAGCTAAGGTATCACGCGTACCGCTACAAGGGTGTGTACGTAGCTCCGAAAAACAATGGCAGACGACAACATTACCGAGATAAACATGGACAGACGGCAATTTATTGCGGCCGCGAGCGCGGTCGGCGTAACCGGGTTTGCGGGCTGTACCGGCGGCGATTCCGGCGGCTCCGACGGAACCGAGACGAGCGGCGGGAGCACCGACGGCGGTTCGTCGGGCGACTCGGGCGAGACCGTCCGCGTCAACGTCGCGCTCGCCGCGGAGCCGTGGAACTTCGACCCCGCGCTCTGGACGGACACCGCGACCAGCACCATCGGCGGCCTCATCTACGACGAGGTCATCGAACTGACGCCCGACTCCGAACTCCAGCCCGGCCTCGTGACCGAGGTTCCCGACCCGGTCGACGGTGGGACGGCCTTCGAGTACACGCTGCGCGAGGGTATCACGTTCCACAACGGCGATGAGGTGACCGTCGAGGACTTCAAGTACTCCGTCGACTGGATTCTCAACCCCGACAATAAGTCGCCGGTCAAGAGCCGCCTCCCGTTCGTCGAGGACACCGAAATCGTCGGTGACCGGACGCTCCGGCTCAACCTCTCCCAGCCGTTCGGGACGCTCAACTGGTGGCTCACGCGCGGGCTGGAAGGTATCGTCCCCGAGGGCTCCCGCGGCGACACCGCGGACGGGAAGGGACCGAGCGGCCTCGCGACCGACCTCACGAAGGACCCCTCCGGCGCGGGCACCGGCGCGTTCAAATTCGTCGAGTGGAAAAGCGGGAGTCACGTCCTCCTCGAGAAGAACGAGGACTACTGGAAGGAGGGCGCGCCCGCCGTCGACGAGTTCAAGTTCGACTTCATCGGCGAGGACTCCACGCGCCTCGCAAACCTCCGTTCGGGCCAACTCGACCTGACGGACAAGGTCCCCCCGAAGGACTTCGAGAGCCTCAGCGGCCAGCCGGACATCACGACCGAGTCCGTCCCTGGCAACTTCACGCAGGTGCTGTACGTGAACATGATGGAGTCCGAGGGTAACCCGATGAGCAACCGGCACAACCGCCGCGCGGTGCTGTTCGGCATCGACCGCGAGGAGATTCTCGACGAGATTTTCTACGGACAGGGCGCGGTCCAAAAGGGACCGTGGTACCCCGACAGCGACTGGACCTCGCCGAAGCTCAAGGAGATGCAGATGTACGACCCCGAGAAGGCCAAGAAAGAACTCGAACTCGCGGGCAACCCCGACGGCTTCGAGATGGACATCATCGCCACCAAGGGCTCGTGGTTCAAAGACGAGGCCGTCGTCATCCAGAACCAACTGTCGAAAATCGGCATCGAAGCCAGCGTCACCGCCGTCGATAAGTCCACGCTCCTCAACCAGGTGTACAGCACGGACACGTGGCACGCCGCGATGGAAGACTGGGCGCAGTCGATTCCGGTCGCCACGTCGTGGCTCGACGCCGGCTACGCCGACAACAACCACAACCACAACAACTGGCACCACCCATCCGACGACCTCGAAGACATCTACGCGCCGAGCGGCCCCGCCGCACCCGACGACGCCGAGGGCGATTTCTCGAACGGTCACGAGTGGTACGTCTCGAAGCTCCGCGAGGCACAGGCCTCGACGGACGAACAAGAACAGAAGGAAATCGTCTGGGAACTGGAGGAGTACCTCGTCGAACACGGCATCCAGATAGACATCGCCTACGTGAACAAGCTCGAAGCGTGGCGCAACGCCGTCAACGACTACGACGTGGGCACGTTCCAGGACAACTACCGCTTCGTCTCGAAGGGTGAGTGAGGAGCCGATGCACACGCGTTCGCGTCAGACTCGTCGACCGCAGACGGCGACCCGGGAGGTGACTCGGCCGTGAGCATGTTCCGGTTCGTCCTCAAACGCCTGCTGTTGAGCGTTCCCGTCCTCCTCGGGGTGAGCGTCGTCGTCTTCGCGCTCGTCCACCTCGCGCCGGGCGGTCCGGTGCGGGTGATGCTCGGCCCGCTCAGCAGCGAGGAGCTCGTCAGGCAGATTCGACTGGAGATGGGGCTCAACCGCCCGCTGTACGTCCAGTACGGCATGTGGGTGTTCGACGCGATACAGGGCGACTTCGGCGTGTCGTGGACGGTCAAACAGGGGACGCCCGTCACCGACATCATCGTCGAGCGCATCCCGCTGACGGTCGAGCTGTCGATTCTCAGCATGATTACGGCGGTCCTCATCGCCATCCCGGCGGGCATCATCAGCGCCGTCCGGAAGGACAAGCCCGCGGACCACGCCGCGCGCATCGCCGCGCTGTCGGGTATCTCGATTCCCGACTTCTGGCTGGGTATCATCCTCATCATGATCTTCGCGGTGCAGTTTTCGTTCCCGTGGGCGACCGGCGGCTGGACGCCGCCGTGGGTCGACCCGGTGGCGAATCTCCAGCAGTTGTTCCTCCCGGTCATCACGCTCGGGACGGCCTACTCCGCGCTCATCGCCCGGATGATGCGCTCGGAGATGCTAGACACGCTCAGTCAGGACTACGTCAAGACCGCCCGCGCGATGGGCATCGGCGCGCGCGAAATCGTCCTCAAGGACGCCTCGAAGAACGCGCTCATCCCCGTCGTGACGGTCATCGGCGTCGGCCTCGGCCAACTGATGAACGGCGCGATTCTGACCGAGACGGTGTTCAACCTCCCCGGTATCGGCAAGCTCCTGATACTGGCCATCGACCGCCGCGACTACCGCATCATCCAGGCGCTCATCCTGTTCATCGCGAGCGTGTTCGTCTTCGCGAACCTCGCGGTGGACGTGCTGTACGCCTACCTCGACCCCCGCATCAGACACGATGGAAACTAACATGGCAACGACAGACCACACGGACGAGGCGGTGCCGGCCGCGCAAGCCCCCGGTACGCACCACAGTCAGTTCGAGATGTTCTGGAAGGAGTTCCGCAAGAACACCCTCTCGCTCGTGGGGACCGCGATTATCCTCACGATGCTCCTGACCGCGCTGTTCGCGCCGTTTCTCGCCCCCCACGACCCGACGACGCAGTTCGAGGCACCGGACGGCGAACACAACCCGATGCCGATGGGCACCGAGATGATCGTCGAGAACGACGCCGGCGAGGTCGTCGGCACGACGACGGCCTACCTCGGCACCGACCACCACGGTCGGGACATCCTCTCGCGCATCATCTACGGGTTGCGGACGCTGATGACCGTCTCGCTCGGCGTCGTCGGCTTCGCGATGGCGCTCGGCGTGACCGCCGGCGCGATTGCGGGCTACTACCGCAACACCTGGGTCGACGAGGTCGTCATGCGCTTCATGGACATCCTGTTTTCCTTCCCGAGCCTCATCCTCGCCATCGCGGTGCTCGGCGTGCTCGGGGTCGGAAGCACGGAGTACGGCTCGTTCACCCTCCCGAACATCGTGAAGGTCATCGCCGTCATCGGCGTCGTCTACATCCCGAGTTTCGCGCGCGTCATGCGCGGGTCGGTCCTCAAAGAGATGGAAGAAGACTACGTCGACGCCGCGAAGTCCCTCGGCGCGAGCGACCGACACATCCTCGTGAAGGACATCGCCGTCAACACCCTGCCGACCGTCGTGGTCCAAGGGACGCTCTACATGGGAACGGCCGTCCTCGCCAGCGCCGCGCTGTCGTTCCTCGGGCTGGGCATCCAGCCGCCGAACGCGAGCCTCGGGTTGATGCTGTCGAACGCCCGCGGCTACCTCTACAGCGGCGAGTGGTGGTACTCGGTGTTCCCCGGCCTCGTCATCGTCGTCACCATCCTCGGGTTCAACCTGCTCGGTGACGGCCTGCGCGACGCGCTCGACCCCCGAAACGACGGAGGCGAGCGATGAGCGCCGAACCGGACGAACAGCCGGTGCTCGAAATCCGCGACCTCGTCACGCGGTTCTACACCGACGAGGGAACCGTCAAGGCCGTCGACGGTTCGTCGTTCGACCTCTACGAGGGCGAGACGCTCGGCATCGTCGGCGAGTCGGGCTCCGGCAAGTCCGTGACCGCGCTGTCGATGCTCCAACTCGTGGACAGCCCCGGTCGCATCGAGCGGGGGAGCGTCCGCTACCGCGGCGACGACCTGCTCGAAAAAAGCGAGGCCGAAATGCGGTCGATTCGGGGCAACGACATCGCGATGATGTTCCAAGACCCGATGACGAGTCTCAACCCCGTGTTCACCGTCGGCGACCAGATTAGCCGGGTCATCAAGACCCACCAGGACGTGTCGGACGCGACGGCCCGCGAGCGGACCATCGAACTCATGGCCGACGTGGGCATCCCAGAGCCGACCTCGCGCGTGGACAACTACCCGCACCAGTTCTCCGGCGGGATGCGCCAGCGCGCGCTGCTCGCGATGGCCATCTCCTGCGAGCCGGACGTGCTCATCGCCGACGAACCGACCACCGCGCTCGACGTGACCATCGAGGCGCAGATATTCAACGTCCTCGACAAACTCCAGGAGAAGTACGGGATGAGCATCATCCTCATCACGCACGACCTCGGCGTCGTCGCCGGGACCTGCGACCGCGTCGCCGTCGCCTACGGCGGCCGCGTCGTCGAGCGCGCCGGGGTGGACGCCCTCTTCGAGAACCCGCGACACCCCTACACCCGCGGCCTCATGCGGTCGATTCCGCGGCTCACCGACGATACCGACCGGCTGACGCCCGTCAAAGGCGACGTGCCGAACCTCACGGACCTGCCGTCTGGCTGTTCGTTCCACCCGCGGTGTCCGCACGCGACCGCCGAGTGCGAGTCGTACGACCCCGAGCTCCGGGAAGTCGAACCCGGCCGGGAAGCGGCGTGTCTCCACGCGCGCGGCTACAACCTCTCGAAGTCGACCATCGAAACCGAAGGCGTGCAAGCTGACGGCGGTAGTCCTGTGACTCCCGCGACCGACGGAGGTGCATCGCAATGAGCGACGACCCGCTGTTGTCCGTCTCGGGGCTCCACAAGTACTTCACGCAGAACGACGGCTTCATCGACCGCCTACTCGGGGCCGACGAGACCGTGAAGGCCGTCAACGGCGTCTCGTTCGACATTGAGCGCGGCGAGACGCTCGGACTCGTCGGCGAGTCCGGCTCCGGCAAGTCGACGACGGCGCGGTCGGTTCTCCGGCTGGACGAACCCACGAAGGGGACGGTTAGCTACGACGGCACCGACCTGACGGCGCTGTCGGACCGGGAGATGACGGAGATGCGAAAGCGCATCCAAATCGTCTTTCAGGACCCCGCGTCGAGTCTCAACCGCCGGAAGACCGTCGGCCAGATAATCAAACAGCCGATGGAGATTCACGGCCTCTACGAGGGCGAAC
Source organism: Haloferax prahovense (assembly GCF_000723845.1). Classification (NCBI taxonomy): domain Archaea; kingdom Methanobacteriati; phylum Methanobacteriota; class Halobacteria; order Halobacteriales; family Haloferacaceae; genus Haloferax; species Haloferax prahovense. The sequence continues at coordinate 356,694 of NZ_LK053000.1, forward strand.
GCGACGCCCGCGTGGACGAACTCATGGAGACGGTCGGCCTGCCGCCGCAGTACTCCAACCGCTACCCGCACGAGTTCTCCGGCGGCCAGCGCCAGCGGGTCGGCATCGCCCGCGCGCTCGCGGTCGACCCCGACTTCATCGTCGCCGACGAGCCCGTCTCCGCGCTCGACGTGTCGATTCAAGCGCAGATACTCAACCTGCTCGAGGACCTCCAAGCGGAGTTCGACCTGACGCTTCTGTTCATCGCTCACGACCTCAGCGTGATTCGCCACGTCTGCGACCGCGTCGCCGTGATGTACCTCGGCGAAATCGTCGAACTCGCGGACGCCGACGAGCTGTTTTCGAATCCCCAACACCCCTACACGCGGGCGCTGTTGGGCGCGATTCCCCAGCCGGTCCCGGAGCTGGCGCGCCAGCGGCAGGTGCTCGAAGGCGAGGTTCCCTCGCCGCTCGACCCGCCGTCCGGTTGTTCGTTCAATCCGCGGTGTCCCGAGGCGACCGAGGAGTGCACGTCGGTCGACCCGACGCTCGACGACGTGGCGGGCGCCACCGGCGGCCACCAGGCCGCCTGCATCCACGTCGACGAGTTCGAAGTCGGTGCGGGCGTCCCGAGCGCCGCGCAAGACGTCGACGAGCGGTTCAGCATCGAGAACTTCGACGCCGAACCGACGCTCGCGACCGATGGCCGGGGTCGGAGCGGGGGTGACGACGACAGATGAGCATCGCGGTCAAACCGATGCTCCGCATCGTCCTGACGTTCGCCATCGTGTGGTTCTACCGCGGGCTGTTGCCGCCGCTGTCGCCCGTCGCGAGCACGGTCGCGCTGGTCGTCCTCGCGGTGCCGACGTGGGTGGTCGTGAGCCGCCTGCTGTTCAACTCCGGCGGGGCGCTGGCGATGGTCGACGACGAGTTCGACCGCGGGGGGTAGCAATCGACGGGGGCATCGTCCGTATCCTGTCCTCGAAGTACGATATAAAAGATAACTGACTATAACTCAATAGTTCAACACAGTAGGTAGTACCACTTGAATTTTTGAAAATTTCTGAATATAGATGTTTGAGGGGCCGAGAGTGGAACATACTGGGATTTCGAATCTATTCCATCATCTAGTACGTTCGAGAGATACCGAACCCCCAAAACGCGATATATCGCAATATTCGCTCGGTACTACGAGATATTGAGAATCACCCGACAACCCACCGAACGAAACTACTCGTTGAATCTGACATGTACTGAGATATGCCAGAACTGTCGTTTGGAATCTGGACGTAGCCACCCCAAGGTCAGAGTCGCTCGCCATCTCGACTCCGCCCGCTCGTTGTGAATCGAGCGCACGACGCAACTGGCCCGCGATGAGGTGTCCGGGCTACCGAACGGCCGCCCTCGGCGTCACTCCCGTTGATAGAACTCCGCGATGTCTCGCCATCGGTCGAAGTACGTCTCTTTTTGGGTATTGAAGTCCGCACCGACCGACGGGTCGGGCTCGATAACGTCGCGCTCGCGGAGGAGGTTTTCCGCTGCCGTCTCGACGTCGCTGTAAATCGACGTGATGAGCGCGGGGGCCATGACCGCACCGGCGGTCGTCCGCGGTTCCATCTCGACGACCGGGCGGTCCCATATCGACGCGCGGAGCGTGTTCCACCAGTCGTAGTTGCCGTCGAGCGTCGGCGTCCCGTCGTTGATGACGAGCACGCGGTCGATGTCAGTGTTGAAGTGTTCTTCCACCAGCGAGATGTAGGTCCACTCGGTCAGGATGATGCCGGTAATGAGTCCGCGCGCCAGTCGGCCGTGGACTTCCTCGGTCGACAGGGAGTTATCGTAGTTGAGGCCGAGGAGCGACCCCGCGACGTCGGCGTCGAAAAACGGGCTTCGGTTGCCCTTGAGAAACATCTCGTAGCCGTGGCCGCTCGGGACTTGTCGGGCAAGTTCGAGCCCGCGCTCCGGCGTACAGTTGAGGATGCGGTCGAAGAACCACCGGAGGAGGTTGCCGGTGTCGAACGACGCGCCGGGCAGATAGCCGTCGATGGGATGACGGTGGTAGTACAGCGCCGGATGCGGTGAGACGGATTCCGAGACGTACTTGACGACGCTCGACGCGCCGAAGGTGATGCTGAAATCCCCCGGTTTGACGCCGCCGTTCGCCAGCACCGACGCGTTGCCGTCGGTGAGCCCCTGAAAGAGTTTGATGCCCTCGAAGCCGGTCCGCTCGGCTAACTGACCGTCGGCGACACCGATGAACGACCCCGGGGGTCGAATCGCCGGAAAGAGCGACCGAGGCAGGTCGAGCGTCTCGAACAGCGACTCGAACCACGTGGGAAGGGGCGTCGTCACGTCGGCCCCGAACTTCAACGCGTTCGTCCAGTCGGTCTCGATGTCGCGCCACGGCGTCGACGCGTCGAACCGGAGCCGATACAACAGCCACGTCGTCGGACTGAGAATCCACTCCACCCGCTGGAACTTTTCGGGGTGTTCCGCGCGAAGCTTCAGAATCTTCGGCAGGGGGCTGGTCGGAGAAAACGCGATGTTCTGGTTAATCGAGAGGCCGGACAGGTCGAGGTCGCGGAGCTTCGACGCCTGTTCGGGCGCGGAATCGAAGTACATCTGCGGTGGGAACACCGGCTCGCCGTACTTATCGACGAGTACGGCCGTCCCCGACGTACTCGCAACCGAGCCGATACCGGTCTGTGGCAGCGCCGGTGCCGCTTCGTGGAGCGCTCGCTCCCACGCGAGCGTCGTCTGCTCGGCGACCGGCGCCTCATCGCCGGCGAGACGTTCGCCGTCGGTGCTGTACACATCGACGTGCACGCTCGCAGTACCGAGATGAACGCCGACTAGTTGCGGGCTCTCCATACCACGGGGTCACGTAGGACGCAGTTAAGTCCTTCCGAGGGTAGTGACCCGTCGAGCGCCCGAGCGCGCAGTTTGGCCGACTGACCGCAGCGGAGTTCATTTGGTGGGTGTTAGCATACAATCTGGTCGAGAGCACGTTCAATTGACATCCGTTTCGATGACGTTGTCATTCCGAGAGTTGACACCGAAATATGAGCGATAAACGAACAAACACGAACTATCGTCGGCATTCTCTCTATTCTGTATCTAAGAACAGTCGTTCACCCTGTCTGAACCGCATCGTCAGGGCCGGCGGCGGCCTGCAAGCGTAGTCGAAACGAGCATTACAAAAATATACATGTAATCCCTAGTGATTCGCGTGGAGTTCGATGACGTTGGCGGCGCTCTGGACGATGTCGGGAACCTCGTCGGTGAACCGTTCGTTATTCATGCGGCTGACGGGCTGCGAGACGCTGATTGCACCCAGGACGGTCCCGTCTTTTGCGATGATGGGTGCGCCAACGCACCGGAGCCCTCGGATGAGCTCCTCGTTGTCCACGGCGTAGCCCCGGTCACGGACCGTCGCCAACTGTGCGTCGAGTTCCGCTCTGTCGGTGATTGTCTGGTCGGTTTCCGCGGGAAGGCCGTGTTCGTCGATGATGTCGTCGACGCGCTCGGGAGGGAGGTGCGCCAGTATCGCCTTTCCGAGTCCGATGGCGTGAAGCGGCCGTCTGAGGCCGGGATAGATGTCTAAATCGACCGCCCGCTCACCCTGTTCGGAGGCGAGATAGACTCCCTGTCCGTACTCCTCGACCATCAGGTTCGCGAGTTCGCCCGTCTGGGACGCCAATCGGTGGACCTCGCGCTTCGCCACCTGATACAGCGGGTGGCGGTGCTGTACGTACCCCCCGAATCCGAGCAGGCGGAGACTCAGATCGTAATCGGTCCCGTCGCGGACGACGAACTTCTCGGCTTCGAGCGTGCTGAGATGGTTGTGGACCGTGCTCTTGTTCATATCGAGTTCCCGAGCAAGGAACGTCACGCTGCTTGACCCGTGTTCTCGGAGCGCGTCGAGCACCCGAATCGTCTTCCGACTCGTTTCGACCCGGTGGGGCGCGTTCTCTGTCATGACTGCGTGTCGTCGAGGCAACCCTAAATAGTTTGTTCCATTGAGTAGAACAGCTGTTCGACTCGGCGAGACAGCGGGGCGAACCGTCGACACCGTTCGAACGGCGGAGCAAGAAGCGTGGAACCGAGGTATTTGGTGTCTAAGGGCCGCTGTGCGGTGTTCGGAAAACTGTCGGCAAAAACTATTTACGCTCACTCTCTGAGCTACGGTGTATGGAGATACAGACAGAGAGCTTCTCCATCGAGAGCCACAGCAGGTTCGAGATTCTGAGCGTCACTCCCGAGGTGGAAGCGACCATCGAGGACCTCGGCGTGACCGATGGACTCGTGTACGTGTCGACGCCGCACACGTCTGCGGCGCTCTCGACCAACGAGTACGAAGAGAAGCTCCTCGACGACATGATTGACAAGTTCAAGGAGATCGCCCCCCCGGACGAGGGCTACTACCACGACCTCGACCACATCACCGCGGGCGAGCAGCCGAACGCTCACGCGCATCTCATCTCCGCGATGATCAAGCGACCGGTCCTTCTCGTCCTCCGCGACGGGGAGCTCGACCTCGGGACCTGGGAGGAGGTCATGTTCTTCGAACTGTGCGGCCCGCGCGAGCGAACGATTACCACGACGATTCTACAATAGCCATGACGGACCAACCACTCGGACGATCGGTGACTGTCGCTATCGACCACGGCCTCCATTGGGGTTCCCTCGAGGGGTTCGAGGACCCCGCGGCGCTCCTCGACACGGTGTTGGACGCCGGCCCCGACGGTATCCTGGCGAGCGTTCCCTTCCTGAAGCGCTTCGAGGACCGAATCGCCGCCGCCGACGTCCACACCATCGGCACGCTCGACCTCCTGTACGACTCGACGATGCCGGGCGATATCGAAAACGCCGAAATCCACTCTCAGGTGTTCAGCGTCGAGGACTGCGCCGACGTGGCCGACGCCGCGAAGGTCGCGCTCGTCTTCGGCCGGGAGGACCCCGACGTGCTGAAGGAGAACGCCGAGTTTGTCGCGGCCGCGGCCGAGGACTGCGACGACGCGGGGATTCCGCTCATCGTCGAGCCGACCCTCTGGGGGCAGCGCGCTGACGACGAGTTCGACACCGATTACCTCGCCAACGCCAACCGCCTGGGCTTCGAACTCGGCGCGGACATCCTGAAGACGCCGTATCCACCCACGGGCTTCGAGCGCATCGTAGACAACGCGCCGGTGCCGACGTACATCGCCGGTGGCCCCACCGTCGAGACGGACCGAGAGGTACTGGAGATGGTCCACGGTGCCGTCGAAGCCGGCTCGCAGGGCGTGATGTTCGGCCGCAACGTCTGGCAGCGAGACGACCCTGCCGCCATCATCGACGCACTCTCGGCTATCGTCCACGAGGGCGCGACCATCGAAGAGGCGGAGACGTTGCTATGACCCGCCGAACCACCCCTCAAACCCACTGATGAACCTTCCGTACCCCCACTTTCAGGTCAACTTCAAGGTGTACCCGGACACGAGCGGCGAGGACGCGCTCTCGTTCGCGCGGATGCTCGAAACGATAGAGGCGGAGACCGACGCGCGCTTCGTGTTGACGCCCCAACTGCCGGACATCCGACTGATAACCGAACACACCGACCTCGCCGTCACCGCGCCCGCGATGGACGCCGTCGAACCCGGTCGCGGGATGGGGAAAATCCTCCCGGAGACCGTCGCGGACGCGGGGGCCGACGGCGTCGTCATCAACCACGCCGAGAACCGCGACACGCTGTCCGACCTCGTGTGGAAAATCGAGCGTTGCCGCGACCTCGATCTCGACTCGGTCGTCTGCGTTGACAGCATCGAGATGGGTCGCGCGGTCGCGGAGTTCGACCCCGACTCGATGATATACGAGATGCCCGAAGACATCTCGTCGGACCGCGCGATCACGCAGACCCACCCCGACCGCGTTCGCGACTTCATGTCGATGGTCGAGACGGAGAACCCGCGCACTCGCGTCCTCGTCGGCGGCGGCATCTCGACCGCCGAGGACGTCCGCCTCGCCTTCGAACAGGGTGGCCATGCGACCGGTGCAGCGTCGGCCGTGTCGCTCGCGTCGGACCCGGAGTCGCTCCTCCGCGACATCGCCGCGAGTTTCCCCTGAGACGACCGCCGACAGCGGGCCGCCCCGTCTCGCTCCGCTCGGTGACTGCGGCGCGTCAGACCGGCGCAATCTTTTTAGTGATCATCGATGATGTGCAATACACGTCAATGACAACGAAAAACATCCTCGTAGTGTGTGGCACATCGGTCGCAACGTCGACGGTCGTCAAGGAAGCGCTGAAAGAGAAGCTCCCGGAGCGTGGTCTCGACATCGGGACCATTGCCAAGGCGAAGGCGACGGAAGCTCCTGGTAAGGTCTCCTCGGGGAACTTCGACCTCATCGTCACCACGACGCAACTCAACAAAGACAAGTTCGACATCCCGGTCATCCACACGACGGCGTTCATGACCGGTATCGGTCAAGACGAGGTCCTCGACGACATCGTCGCGGCGCTCCAAGACTGATTGATACGTCGCCGACGCTGATTTTTCACGAACGATAGCAATATTTATGTGGGATCACTCTCATCCTGAGACAGGGTTGTGAGTTAATAGCATGGCAGTACCAGAAGTACTCTTACAGAGTGGTGTGAGTTCCCTGTTGAATTCTATCAACAGCGTAATCCAATCGTTGGGCGTGAGCGTCCTCCTTCCGATAATCATCTTCCTCATCGCGCTCGCGTTCCGGGTGGACGTGTTGAAGGCGGCGCGCTCGTCCATCCTCATCGGCATCGGCTTCATCGGCATCAATCTCGTCATCGGGCTGTTCAGTGAGAACATCAGTCCGCTGGCCCAACAGATGGTCGAGGTGACCGGTATCACGCTGCCGGCGGTCGACGTCGGCTGGCCCGCCGCCGCAGCCATCGCCTTCGGTATCGCGGAACTCGGCGTCTGGATGATTCCGCTGTTCGTGGCGATGAACCTCGTCCTCTTCGCTATCGGCTTCACCTACACGCTCAACGTGGACATCTGGAACTACTGGCACTTCGCCTTCATCGGCGGGCTGGTCTACATGAGCACGAACAACTGGCTGTACTCGGTGGCAGTCGGGCTGACACTGGGGCTGTTCGTCCTCGTGGCCGCGGACTGGACGCAACCGGCCGTCGAAGAGACGTTCGACACGCCCGGCATCTCCATTCCGCACGGGACCTCGGCACCCTACGCCGTCGCCGCGATTCCGATTCACTGGGCGGTGGATAAGACGCCGCTCGGGAACATCGAAGCCGACCCCGACGCGATTCAAGACCGGTTCGGCATCCTCGGTGAACCAATCTTCGTCGGTCTCGCTATCGGACTCGTCATCGGTATCGCCGCCTACAGTAACGCGCTCTTCGTCGCCGAGAGCTGGTACGCCATCCTCACCGCCGGCATCTCGTTCGCTGCGGTGATGCATATCCTCCCGATGATGGTCGGCATCCTCATGGAGGGGCTGACGCCGCTTTCGGAGTCGATTCGGAACTACATGACCTCGCGGTTCGAAGACCGCGACATGGCGATCGGCCTCGACTCGGCCATCCTGATCGGCCACGAGTCAGTCATCGCGTCCAGCCTGCTCATCGTTCCCATCGCCATCGTGATGTCGATCATCCTCCCCGGCAACGACGTCCTGTGGGGAATCGACCTGGCGACGTTCCCGTTCTTCTTCGCGCTGATGGTTCCCATCATGAACGGCAACATCGTGAAGATGGTCGTCACGGGGACCATCCTGCTCATTCCGCTGCACTACATCTCTTCCGCGGTGGCTCCCCTCCTGACGCAGGCGGCGGGAAGCGCGGGCTTCGACCTCGGTGGCCGCGGGCTCATCACGTCGCCCGTCGCTGACGCGGGGTCGCCCGCGACGGGCATCCTGGCCCTCATCCCGGCACCGGTCGCCCTCGCGGTCGGACTCGTCATCGTCCTCGGCATCTGGGTCGCACTTCGGACGTGGCCCCAGCGGATGTACATGGTCGCCGGTGCGTCCGAAGAGAAAGCGCAGGAGACCGTCGAACGTCGTCACACCGGCAAGGGCGGTGGCCTCCTGCCCAACAAAATCGGCTCGACTGTCGACACGGCGGGCGCAGAGGGTCGCTCCGACGACTAACCGCGCAGTTCCCCGTTGACGTCCGCGGCCCGACCGCGACGAGACACCGTGCTTCGCCGAACCGTCGGCGAACCGGTACCAACACTTTTCTCGGAGACCCGCGTACGACTCATCGATGCGAACCGAAAGCCTCGAACTGACTGGCGAGACGGACGAAGCGGTCCTCACGGAACTTGGCGCGTACGCCTACGACCAAGGCTGGGCCGACGAGAGCTACGCCGACGCCCTTCTGACACGCGAAGCCGACTACCCGACGGGACTCGATATTCCGACGATGGGATTCGGCATCGCCATCCCCCACGCCGACCCCGACCATGTCACAGAACAGGCCGTGCTCCTCGGACTGCCGCCCGCGGGCGAGTCGATAGCGTTCCGAAGCATGGACAACCCCGACGAGCGCGTCGCCGCCGAAGTCGTCGTGTTACTCCTCGTGACCGACACCGACGGCTACTCGTCGTTCCTCTCGAACCTCGCCAAACTCTTTCAGGCCGAGGAGTTCGCCGAGATGACGAAGCGCCGCGACGCCGACGGCCTGCTCGACCTCGTCGTCGAGCGCTGTGTCGATTTCGACGGCTGAAAAGACGAGACGCCATGGAGTGGCGCGTCACGACGAGTGAGCGGCCAGTACTCCACTCCAGTTCTCAGTCGATGAGCGCTCGCACGTCCTCGCGGGTCTCGGCGCGGAGGGCCGCCTCGGCGAGCGCCGCCGCCGACTCGTCGTCGATGCCCTGGACGCCCGCTTTCACGTCGGGAACCGTCACGGCGCTCATGCTCAGTTCGTCGAGGCCGAGCCCGACGAGCAGTTCGGTGAGGGCCGGGTCGCCGGCCATCTCACCGCACATACCGACCCAGGCGTCACCTTCGTGGGCGGCCTCGACCGTCCGCGCGATGGCGCGGAGGACCGGCGGGTGAAGCGGGTCGTGTAAGGAGGCGACGCGGTCGTCGTCGCGGGCCGCAGCCATCACGTACTGCGTGAGGTCGTTCGTCCCGATACTGAGGAAGTCGAGGCGGTCGGCGAACTCGTGGGCGAGAAAGACCGACGCCGGCGTCTCGACCATCGCGCCGAGTTCGGGAACCGCGTAGTCGACGCCCGCCTCGTCCAGTTCCGCGGCGATTGCGCTCACTTCGTCGAGAAGCGCGTCGAGTTCGGTGACTGTCGACACCAGCGGGAACATCACGGCGAGTTGCGCCGGCCCCGCGGCCGCGCGCAGAATCGCGCGGACGTGTTCTTCGAACAGTTCGGGTCGCTCGCCCGGTGCGAACCGGACGCCACGAACGCCGAGAAACGGATTGTCGCCGGTGTCGGAGTCGACGTACGGAATCGGCTTGTCGCCCCCGATATCGAGCGTTCGGACGACCACGCGCGACCCAGCGAACGTCTCGCACACCTCGCTGAGTGCCTCGTACTGCTCGTCTTCGTTCGGCGGCGTCTCCCGGTCGAGAAAGAGGAACTCTGTTCGAAAGAGCCCGACGCCGTCCGCACCGCGTTCGGCGGCCGCCACCGCTTCCCGCGGCGTCCCGACGTTCGCGGCGACTTCGACGTGCCGGCCACCGGCCGTCGTGACGGGGTCGTGCTGAACCGTCGCACCGCTCGATTCCCGCGCCGCGGCGACGGCGTCGGCGTCTGGGTCGACGGTCACGTCGCCCGTGGTGCCGTCGACGACGAGACGCGTGCCGTCAGCAAGGTCGAGCACGTCGGTGCCGACGCCGACCACCGCCGGAATCGCCAGCGACCGTGCCATGATGGCGGCGTGGGAGGTTCGTCCTCCCTCGACCGTGACGAACCCGGCGACGGCGTCGGGGTCTAACTGCGCGGTATCGCTCGGGGTGAGTCGCTCTGCGACGAGCACCGTTCCCTCGGGGAGCGCCGAGAGGTCGACCCGGTCGCGGTCGAGCAGGATGCGGAGCAGTCGGTCGCGGACGTCGCGGAGGTCGTCCGCGCGCTCGGCGAACATCCCGTCTGCGGCCTCGAACGTGGCGATTGGGTCCTCGAACGCCTGCGAAACGGCGCGCTCGGCGGTGACGCCGTCGTCTTTGAGTGCGGTCTCGACGCCCTCGGTTATCTGTGGATCGGCGAGGAACTGCTGGTGCGCATCGAATATCTCCGCTTCTTCCGCGCCGACGCGCTCGGCCGTCCGAGAGCGCTCGCGGGCGAGTTCGTCCGCCGCCGTCTCCCGTGCCTCTTCGAACCGCCGACGTTCGGTCTCGGGGTCGGCCGCCAACCGTTCGTCATCGTCGAGGTCGACTGTCGAATCGTACTGGACGACCGTGCCGACACCGAGCAGTGGCGTCACCCCGACGCCCGAGATTCGGCGGTCGCTCATCGGTCCCTCGTAGCTATCGCTGAATACGCTGCGCTTGCGAACATCGCACGCGTCTAGTCCGTGTCCGCCGGCAAAAACGCTCGCCTAGCGGAAAAGCCTTAGTGCCGGCGTGGGAAATGCGCGCACGGATGGCAGCGAAATCAGCGACAGTAGTCGTAGAGCACGAGACCGGTCTCCACGCGCGCCCCGCGTCGATGTTCGTCCAGACGGCGTCGAAGTTCGAGACGGACATCTCCGTGCGGAAAGCCGGCGGGGAGACGGAAGTAGATGCGAAAAGTAGCATCGCCGTCCTCTCGCTCGGTGTCGGCCCGGACGAGGAAATCGTCATCACCGCCGACGGCAGCGACGGTGAACAGGCCATCGAACGACTCGTCGAACTCGTCCAGAACGACTTCGACCTCGATCAGTAGACGGCCGCCCGGGCTCGCGGTCGACCGCGACGCTCGACGGCGTGGCGAGCGCGACCCGCGGCCACAAAGCCGCTTGCACCTTCGACGCCGAACCGACGCTCGCGACCGCCGGCCGGGATGATGACGACAGATGAGCATCGCCGTCAAGCCGATGTTCTGCCTCGTTCTGACGGTCGCCATCGTGAGCCGCCTGCTGTTCAACTCCGGCGGGGCGCTGGCGATGGTCGACGACGAGTTCGACCGCGGGGGGGAGCGGCCTCGCGGGGTGTCTGTGTCTCTCGTTCGGAGATAGAAACATACAATAATTGAGGGGAATGGAGATTATCTAAAGATATGTCATTTTAGGTCTGTTCGGACAGTACATATAAATAGACGTATCAGGCCATCTATCGGTGTTTGAGGAGTATTTGTCTTAGACTGCTATTCGAGTATCGATAATCTGGCCTAGCTGGCCAGATATTGAATTAATCAGCGTACTCGCGTATTTCCGAGCCTAATTGACAGAAAAAACTCATATTTCGAAAATCTATTTCTGATTTATGATAGTATGTCCTTGCCACGAACGGTCTCCCCACTCCGGAGTGACGTTCGTTACCGAGAACGACGGCGACCGAGTCGCCTCCGGTGCTGGACGGGTTCTGAAGCGCGCGAACGACACGGAAGTCGGAAGCGTCTCGGACTCGGTTGACCCCTAGGACCCACTCCGAAGCGCAAGTGAGTAGATGATAAACGACAGTCCGACGATTTGGCTTATCGCGGTCCCGAGCGGCAGATAAAACATGTAGATGTCGACGTGGAGCCCAAACGAGGCGGTGGCGAGCGACATGAGCGGTGGAATGACGGTGACGAACGCGAGGCCGACCGCGAGAAACAGCATTCGTCGGTTCGCGTTCCGACGGTATCCGTGGTAAGCCTGGAAGACGATAAACAGACCCATCACGATTGTGACGAAGAACGCGACGAACAGCGTCACGTAGCGTATCGGCAGCGTAAGAAGGTCAATCTGAAGCGGTTGCATCACAGTTCCTCCCAGATTCGCGTGAAGCGGTCCGCCATCGTTTCGGGCTCCCGTTCTTCGATTGTGAGTTTGAGTTCATTGTTCTCTAATTCCACCGTGAGGCGCTTGAGTCGTGCTTTGTAGACGCTGTAGTGGTGCCCATCGCCTTCGAGTTCGGTCTGCTCTTCGAGAAGCCCGCAGTCGATCAAGCGCTCGGTGCGCCGGTAAATCGTCGGGAGCGACGCGTCGCACACTTCGCTAAGCTCTTTGGCGGACTTCGCTGTCGTGTCTGTCGACGTGAGGATGGTTCGTGCGTATTCGTCGTCGAGGAGGCGGTAGACTTCCTCCGATGCGGACTCCTCACACACAACGGGATATCATCGTGAGTGATGTTTATCGGTGCGTCGATTTTCTGGCCCAGAAAACGTGCGTCGCCCTATATGCTCTCGGGGCGAGACGGCAGTCGGACATCTGTGACCCGGTCAAACTTTCCGACCCAGAAAATCTGTGTCGGTGTTTAATCACCTATCTCCCGCTTGCTCTCTCGTGAAACGACAGCCAGCCTCCGATGGCCATGTTCGAGTATTGCACTGCCAATCGAGTGGACGACGACTCGCACGTCGCCGGAGCGTAATCGAGGTGGAGTCTCGGTGAAGCGACTCTGCTCCGCTGTGTTCGCGTTGTTGTTGCTCACATCGTCGGTCGGTGCCGTCGCGAGTACGGCAGGTGCGACCCAAGTCGCCATCGATGCCGACGCGTCCGTGAGCGACCCCGCACCGGGCGAACCGTTCGAAGTCACCGTCAACCTGAGCAACGTCGGCGACGAGTCGGCCGAGGTGACCGACGTGTATCTCCGCGATCCGAGCGGGGCCGAATACGCGCGGGCTGAAGATCTCGGATCGCTCATCTCGGGACGCGAGATGAGCGTTCCCATGAGCGTCACCCTCGACGAAGAGGGGAGAAAACGGCTTACTGTTCAGGCGGCCGTTAGAGCACAAAGCGGTGAATACACACGGGTGAGCTACCCGATATACGTAGACGTCGAGACCCCTGACGAGGCCGCGATTTCGTTCGAATCCCTTGACCCCGTCGCGAGTGACGAGCGTTCCGTCGGGGTGACCGTCGCCAACGGTGACACCGACGCGATTTCGAACGTCAAGCTCACGCTCGGCGGCGACGCGAATGTGGACGACCCGAAGCGCGTGAGCGCCTCGGTCGCGCCCGGTTCGCAGGCCGACTACACGTACAACGTGACATTTCCCGAAGCCGGTGAGCACACGCTCCGCGCCACGGTCCAGTACAAAACCGCGACCGGAGCAACGCGGACAGCGACCGTCGAGAAGGCGGTGACCGCCGAAACCGCTGATATCGACACCGGTCTCACCGCGACGGTGGCCGAGTCGAACGGGTCGTCGGTCATTCAGACGACGCTCACAGAGTATGGGAACGTCGGCCTCACCGACGTTCAGTTCCGGGCGGTCGTCGACGGAACGGTGGTTGAACGCGCCCTCGTCTCGGACGTCGACCCCAAGTCGTCGCAGACGTTCGCACTCAGCGGGACCGACATTCCCACGGGTGCGGTAACCATTGTCGCCGCGTACACCGCCGGTGGTAACGCGCACACGACCGAAACGACCATCGACTACAACCCCCGCGAGTTGTCGAACATCGAACTGACCGGTATCGAAGCGACGCGGAGCGGTTCGACCGTCACGCTGAGCGGCGAAGCCGCGAACGTCGGGAGCAGTGACGCAGACTCCGTGCTCATGAGCGTCGGCGACGCCGCCGGGGTCAGCCCGGCCGCGCCGAACGGCGAGTACTTCGTCGGCACCGTCGAGTCGAGCGAGTTCGCCACGTTCGAACTGACTGCCGATACGGGTTCAAACGGCTCAGTCGACAGCCTTCCCGTCGAAATCCGCTACTCTGCGGGCGGTGAGCAGTTCGTCCGGACGGTCGCTGTCGACCTCGCATCGAGCGAGTCGGCCGCGCAAGGCGATGCGGCCGCGAGCAGTAGTTCCGGTGGTGGCAGCAGCGGTTTCTCCGTGGCGGCGCTCGGTCTCGCACTCACCGTTGCGGTCGGTGCTGCTGGTGTCTACTGGCGGCGACAACAGTCATGAGCGTCATCGAACTCGAGGATGTCATCAAGCGCTATCAGAGTGGTGTGGAAACGGTTGAGGCGCTCAAGGGCGTGGACTTCAGCGCCGACCGCGGCGAGATGGTCACCGTCATCGGCCCTTCGGGTTCGGGCAAGAGTACCATGCTCAACATGATCGGACTGCTCGATACGCCCACCGAGGGCCACGTCCACCTTGACGCCCGCGACGTGACCGACTTCAGCGAAGACGAACTCACCGAAGAACGTCGGACGGGAATCGGGTTCGTGTTCCAGGACTTCCACCTGCTTCCCATGCTGACGGCGGTCGAGAACGTCGAACTCCCCTCGATGTGGAACACCTCGGTAGACAGGCACGACCGCGCGGTTGAGTTGCTCCGTCGCGTCGGTCTCGGCGACCGCTTAGACCACACGCCCGACCAGTTGTCCGGCGGCCAACAACAGCGTGTCGCGGTCGCGCGGTCGCTCATCAACGAACCGGATATCCTCTTGGCCGACGAGCCCACGGGGAACCTCGACCAGGACACCGGTCAGACGATTCTCGAAGAACTGACGCGGCTGAAGGAAGACGAGAACGTCGCCATCGTCGCGGTCACCCACGACGACCAGATGCTCGACTACACCGACACCACCGTCCGCATCGTCGACGGCGTCATCCAAGAGGTGGCTCAGCCGTGAGTATCGCTGATTACCTGTGGCGGTATCCGAGCGCGCTCATGGCGTGGCGCAACCTCGGCCGCAACCGAACGCGAACGGTGCTGGCGGCACTCGGCATCGTCATCGGCGTGATTTCCATTGCGTCGCTCGGGATGGCGGGTGCAGCACTCCAACAGCAGGCGACCTCCGATCTCGGCTCTATCGGCGGTGATGTGACGGTTGCCTCCGGCGCGGACAGCGCCAGCGACGGCGTCACCCGAGCGCAGGTCGAAACGCTCCGAGACATCGTGAGTGATGCGGAGGTGGTCCCACAGAAGTCGAACTCGACGACGCTGACCGCGCGAAACGGCGAGGAGGCGCGGATGAGCGTCACGGGGGTGACGAACGCGGCCGCGCTGTACAACCTCACGAACGGCGACGCACCGAGTCGGCTGGCTTCGGGGGCGCTCATCAGCAACGGCACCGCCGAGACACTCGACCTCGAACTCGGCGACCCCGTCGAGTACGACGGTCAGATATACCGCATCAGCGGGTTCCTCGAGGGGTCGGGTGGCTTCGGCGGCGGTGGCGGCCAACTCGTGTTGCCGATATCGGCGCTCTCTGAGCAGGACGGTTACGACACCGTGACCGTCGTCGCCGGCAATAGCGACGCGGCCACGGCCCTCGCTGACGTGATCGACTCCCAGTTCAACGAGGAAGACGACGAGGAGCTACGCGTGAGCACGTTCGGGAGCTTAGACAGCCTCGAAACGTTCCTGAACACGCTCAACTACGCGCTGCTCGCTATCGGTGCCATCTCGCTCGTCGTGGCGAGCGTCGCCATCCTCAACGTGATGCTGATGAGCACGGTCGAACGCCGCGGCGAAATCGGCGTCCTCCGGGCCGTCGGGATTCGCCGTGGTGAGGTGCTCCGGATGATTCTGACCGAGGCCGCCCTCATGGGTGCTGTCGGCGGGTTGATCGGGGCGCTCGGGTCGCTCCTGGTCGGGCTGGTCATGTTCCAGTTACTCACGGGTGACGCGATGGCCGTGTTCAACTGGAGCAGCTCTCAGTACCTCCTGTTCGGGTTCGCATTCGCCGTCGTGGCGAGCGTCCTGAGCGGTGTCTACCCCGCGTGGAAGGCCGCCAACGACCGCCCGGTCGACGCGCTTCGGAGCTGAGGCGTCGACCCCGTTTCGCCGACACCCGTCGGGGGGTTCGGACTCGGACGTCAAACGGGTGGAAAAACACGTGCTGACGTGCGGCCTAGAGGGAGAGGAACGCGCCTAATGGAGCGCTCTCCACACCAGACCGAGGAGGATGAACGGTACGAACGGTATCATGAGCACCGAAATCCCAGCGACGAGGAGCGTCCCGATGAGGCTCATCTCGGTGTTCGAGTAATCGGTTCGAACGGGGTTGACTGCGCGAGCCATACGTACCCGTCGGATTTCCTCATACATAATGTAACTGGATAGTTAATATATAAATGGTCGCAGGAACGGGGACGGTAGTTGTGGGTGAAAACACGGCACGACGGTAGGCTCACACCCGGCTCGGTTCCGGCGCTCGAAGCGCCAACAGGACGCCGGCGATGGCGACGCCCCCGGCGGCGACGAACGCCGGCGCGTATCCCGCGTAGTCGATAATCGCGCCGGCGGCGATGGGGGCGGCGAACGCGCCCAGGAGGCCGACGCTCGTCAGGAGTGAGACGGCCGTGGTCCGCACCGCGGGGGCGACGAGTTCGGCGATGTACGAGAAGATGAGCCCCGTCACGAGTTGGATGGCGAAGCCGACGACGACGACCGCGCCGACGACGAGGCTGAGTTCCGAGACGAACGCGAACGCGACGACCGCCGGCGTGGCGACGGCGAACGACGAGACGATGACGCGACGGCGACGACCGCCGAACACGCGGTCGGTGACCACGCCGCTACTCGACCGTGCGACCGCGCCGATGGCGGGGAACAGCGCGGTCAAGAGGCCGCTCGCGGCCAGCGAGATTTCGAACTCGCTGGCGAGGAAACTCGGCAGCCACGTGTTGACGAAGAGGTACAGCGAGTAGGCGAGAAAACAGAGCGCGCAGACGGTCCAGACCGCCCGGCTGCCGAACAGTTCGCGGAGCGCCGCCCGGTCGGGTGCGGGCGCGTCGACGCCGGGGACGCGCCGGCGGGTCGCGAGCAAGAAAACCACGACGCCGACGACGGCGACCGCGGCGTACAGCGGGAGAATCGCGGGCCACCCGGCGACGTTCGCGATGAGCGGGCTCCCGAACTGTCCGAGGGCGAAGCCGACGGGCGCGCTCGCGGTGAACACGCCGACCGCGGTCGCGCGCTGTTCCGGGGGGACCGCGCTGCCGACCACGTTCGCGCCCGCGTTCCAGAACGTGACGTACGCGAGCCCGCCGAGCACCCGTGAGACGAGGAGCCAGCCGTACGCCCCGGCGGTGGCCGCGTACCAGCCCCACCCGCCGGCGACGACGAGGGCGACGGTCGCGAGCGCGACCACGCGGCGCACCGAAAAGCGGTCGAGGACGACGCCGACGGGGACGCTCGTGACGACCGCCGTCGCGTACATGATGCTCACGAGCCAGCCCGCCGCGCTCGCGCTCAGCCCGAGAGACTCCTGAATCACCGGCAGCACGCTGGCGGGGGCGATTTCGTAGGCCGCCGCCGCCGTCGAAAGCAGGAAGAAGCCGACGACGATGCCCAGTATCTCGCGTCGCGTGCCCGCCGTGTCCGGTGTCGTACTCACGGTTTCGCTACCTGCTCGGCGTGGACTGAAATCGTTTGTCGTTCTGCTGTGCTGAGCAGACGAGCCACACGATAGTTTTGTGCTTTTTGTCGATTACTACCGTTCTTCGAGCACGGTATTGTCTCGGGCCAATTGACACAGACTAATACAATACTCTAACACTAGTGTAATCTATTTTTGCTCGATTATCTGGGACGACTGTCGATGTGAAACACTATAGGGAAATACATAACGGTGAAAATAGCTGAGATGGCTGATTAAATGTGAGACATACATAGTTTATTGAGGGTGTCTCGAGATATATGGTGAAAACTACGATCTCCTGGGTGACTGGCCCATACCTGAAAACTAGTGTTTGTATTGTTATTTATTTTCAATATTGATAGATGAAGTTACTATCTCCGAGCGGAGGAGAATAGTCTTGTGTAGACACGACAACGTCGCGCAGCTATCCATCAACACGAGACACGAAACGCCAGTACATTTTTGAGTTCTTGGTTGAGAGTATCCACTGATGTTTGCAAATCGGGCTGCCCTTGCAGCTACATCCGAACACAAACTCGTACTCGACTGCCTTGAGGCGGGGATTCGCGCTGCACACCCGCAGTCGGTTATCGAGCGGACTGTTTCGGTAGTAGACAACACGTTACACGTCGGTGAGCACGACTACGACCTCGACGACTACGACCGCCTGCTCGTGTTGGGTGGTGGTAACGCCGCTGGCCACGTCGCTGCGGCCCTCGAGACGTGCTTGTCCGACCGAATCGACGACGGACTGGTCGTGACAGACGATCCTGTTTCGCTCTCG
This sequence comes from Haloferax prahovense, assembly GCF_000723845.1. Taxonomy (NCBI): domain Archaea; kingdom Methanobacteriati; phylum Methanobacteriota; class Halobacteria; order Halobacteriales; family Haloferacaceae; genus Haloferax; species Haloferax prahovense. The sequence goes on from NZ_LK053000.1 coordinate 374,836, forward strand.
AGGGTCAGCTGTGTCGAGGGGTCTCACCCGATTCCAGATGGGTCCGCCGTTTCGGGGACCGCCGAGCTATTGGAGCTCGCGTCGGACGCGACGACAGACGATCTCGTGCTCAGTATCGTGACGGGTGGGGGGAGCGCTCTCCTTCCTGCCCCAGCGGGTACACTCACTCTTAGTGACGTACAGGCAGTCACCGAGACACTTCTCAGGGCCGGTACGACGATTGGAGAGATCAATACGGTTCGAAAACATCTCTCAGCAATCAAGGGCGGCCGTCTCGCGGTCGCTGCCTCGCCAGCGGATGTCATCGGGCTCGTGTTCAGCGATGTTGTCGGGAACGATTTAGGTGCAGTCGCGAGCGGCCCCGTCTCGCCGGATCCGACGACATATGGCGACGCACAAGCGGTGTTCGACCGCTACACCATCGAACCGCCTGAACCGGTTGTGCGCCACCTCAAAGATGGCTGCCAAGGGGGGCACCCAGAAACGCCTACAGAAGACCACCCGGCTTTCGCTAGTGTGGACGTTCACGTCTTGGCAGATAACGGAACTGCGTTGGAGAGTGCCGCTAAAGTCGCTCACGAACACGGGTACGAGCCGATGATCTTGTCATCACATGTCCGAGGCGAAGCGAGCGAAATCGCGAAAGTACACGTCGGTCTCGCAGAGGAAGCACTCGCCGCGAAACGACCGGTCGAACCACCAGCGGTCGTCCTTTCTGGAGGCGAAGCGACGGTTACCGTTTCGGGCGACGGACATGGCGGTCCAAACCAAGAGTTCGCGTTGAGTGCTGCACTCGAACTCGATGCGGCGGGCGTCGTCGTTGGAGCGGTTGATACGGATGGCATTGACGGCAATACCGACGCCGCTGGGGCACTCGTCGATGCCGAGCTACTTGACGACCAGGAGAGTGCACAGGCTGGGCTCGCACAAAACGACGTCTATCCACACCTTGAGGCCGCTGAGGCACTTCTTCGATCGGGGCCGACCGGGACAAATGTAAACGATCTTCGTGTGATGGTCATCACGTCGACGTGAACCGCCTCGGGGTCAAGCCCCGGGACTTCCCGTGGGTAGACCCGACATTCTGTGTTTCCCCTTCGTGGGCCGTGGTCCGCACGAGAATGTCTCAATCGTGACCCAGCATCGAGCCGGTCGGCATCTATCTACGCAACAACACGTATTATATAAAGTTCCATCTCGTGGGATATGATCGTCGATGATAGATTATGTAGCAAGGGATTACAACGATATCTTTGTAATGTATAGCACGAACATCGCTTCACCCGCACGGCAGTCGTCTACTGGTATTTCATATTGAGCTCGACCTCGTTGACGACACCCAGGAGTTTGTCTGGCAGTTCTTCGCGGTAGAATTCACCTTTGAACCGGTTCTGTGGACCGGAGATACCGATCGCACCTAACGGCTGTCCGTTCGGCTTGATAACTGGAACTGAGACGGACCGGAGACCCTCAATATACTCTTGATCGTTGAAACTGACGCCCTCGTCTCTGATCTCGCGGAGTTCGTCGTAGAGCTCGTCTTCGTCCGTGATGGTGTTCTCGGTGACTTTTGGGAGCCCATGACGCTCGATAATGCGAGCGATTTGGTCGTCGGTCAGTTGAGCGAGAATCGCTTTTCCGCCGGAGGTCGCGTGGATTGGCATTCGCTTTCCGAGCTGCGTGTTCGTCTGAACGGCGTGTTCTCCGGTTTCTCGATAGATGTACACGAGGTAACCGTGTTCTTCGATCATGAACTGAGCACGTTCGTCAGTTTCCGAGGCGAGTGCTTTGACTTTCGGTTCGATCTGAGCGAACGCCTCGTGTCGGTTGTTTACACCCATACCGATGTAAAGAAACCGGGAGCCGATATAGTAGAGATCTCCCGTCTTCATCACGTACTCTCGTTCCTCGAGTGTCTTGAGATGCCGGTGAACCGTGCTCTTGGGCAGCTCTAACTCCGTCGCCAGTTCCGATACTCGAGCCCCGTTTCGGTCTCGTAGTTCCTCGATAATCCTGAACAGCTTGTGTGTCGTTTTCATGGTTTGTGTTTCCGTTAGTCGTGATTCTCAGCGATGACACATAAAGTTTCACAATGTGGAACAGAACACTCGGAGTCTCACTTCGGATTGGCGCGCGTGTCTCGCCGTACACACGTAGTGTTCGTGTGAGTCACACCCACACATATTCACTCAACAATCATTACGGTTGTTCGCGTGTCCATCCATCCGTCTTCGAACGCAACGAAGTGAGACCCCATACTGGCCGCCAATCAGCATCGAGTGTGTGCCATGATACGGAACTTTATATACGAACATACTGAGTACGAAGTACAATCGGTGACTATCATAAAAAACGAAACGTCCGTCAGTTTGGTTTCGTTACGCTTCGTCGCCGACGGTCCAGGAGTCGTCCCACACGTCTTGTTCCTTGTAGAACTCAGCAACACCCGGGTGGACCGGATGTTCTGGAATGACTGCGGTGGCCATATCTGCCGGGTCAGAGTGGTCAGCGTACGTCTGGTCGGCCTCTCGGATCGTCTCGCCGTGTTCGTGACTGATCCGAGCCAGTTCGTGTGCGGCGTCTGCTGGCACTTCCGGGCCGAGCAGACACTGCAGGTCAAGATTCCAGCTGACGATCGAGTCGGTAACCTTCGTGACCTCCTGATTCCACCCGTACGGCTCGATTTCGGCTAAACGTGCGCCGCCGACCTCTTCGATGGCCTGTTTGAAGTCGTCGGCGACATCGACGAGATAGACGTCGTTTCGAGCGTCGATCTGCTTTGCCCAGCCAGTCAGTTCGACGCGATTCGACCCGTACACCGCAACAGCGTCAACGCGTCCCTCTTCGATCGCACCAGGGATGTCGCTCGTGTTGACGTTGATGATGTCGACTTCCTCCCACATTCCGGCGACTCGCATCACCTCTTCGGTGAGTAGTCGCGTCCCGAAGCCCGGCTGAATCGGGTAGACGGTTTTCCCCGCGAAGTCTGCGGTCGATTCGATTCCAGAGCCTTCCACGGCAACCCAGAAGATGTCGAGACCGTTGAACCGGAACGACTGATAGCCGATGTTGTCGACCGGTTCATCGTTGAATCGGTCCGTTTCGTTGACCGCTTTGTTGATCGTGTTGTTGTCCGTCGCGATGGCAGGGATGTTGCCCTGGTCGTACTGGTACATGTTGGCGACGTTCCCCTGGGTCTGCTCGACGGTCATTCGGAGGGAGTCGCTGTGCTCGTTGAGTGCTCGAGCAAGTGCTTGCATCGAGTTGAACGCCGTACTCCCCTGTGAGGAGCCGCCCATCCGTAGTTGGTACGAGCTACCACCTGAGCCACCGTCCGAACCCGAATCATCGCTCGAGCCGCCGTCCGACCCTGAATCGCCGCCGGATCCACTGCCAGACCCACTGTCGGATTCGCTGTCGCCACCGAGACAGCCGGTGATTGCAACGGTCCCGGCACCCGCAGCGGCTGCTTTGAGAATACTCCGTCTAGTCCGTGCGCTGTGTGCTTGCTTAGACATCCGCTCTTGACGTTCATGTACATCGATGATAAACCTTGTTGTTAATTCCAATATTTGATTGGTACTCAAATTATCGTCAGGGGGTCGGTCCTGTGGTAGTCGGCCTGAGGGCGAGATACCCCCTTGGTTGGTCGCCACCCAAATATTTTTATCAAGATAGAGCATCAATCGGACCGATGTCGTATGACATAGCGGTGATTCCAGGCGACGGTATCGGAATTGAAGTGACAGAGGCAACCGAGCCACTTCTCATCGAACTTGCTGCGGCCCACGGCGTCGAGATCGAGACGACGTGGTTCGACTGGGGAAGCGAGCGGTATCTCGAAGAGGGTGCGCTCATGCCCGACGACGGTTTGGAGACGCTCAAAGAGTTTGACGCGATTCTGCTCGGTGCGGTGGGTCACCCAGACGTGCCGGATCACGTTACGCTCCGTAACCTTCGCCTCCCGATCACCAAGGGATTCAACCAGCACATCTGCAAGCGCCCCTCGTATCTCTTTGATGGGGTCGAAAGCCCGCTTCGTGGCTACGAGGGCGGCGATATCGATCTCGTTGTCTACCGGCAGAACACCGAAGGCGAGTACGCCGACGTCGGTGGACGCGAACACCAAGGATTCGGGAACGAAGTCGCAGTCCAGTCAGCGGTCTACACACGCGAGGGGACCGAAGCGATCGTCCGGGCCGCGTTCGAGGCCGCGACAGAGCGGAGTGGAAAACTAACCAACATCACGAAGTCGAACGCACAGGCTTACGGGATGGTGTTCTGGGACGAAATCGTCGAGGAGGTTAGCGAGGAATACCCGGACATCACCGTCGAACGACTCCTCGTCGACGCCGGGAGTATGGACTTCGTTCGTCGTCCCAACGAGTTCGACGTCGTCGTCGCATCTAACCTGTTCGGCGATATCCTCACCGACATCGGTGGCATCATCTCCGGGAGTCTTGGGATGGCCCCGTCGACGAACATCAACCCAAGCGGGGAGTTCCCCTCGATGTTCGAACCGGTTCACGGGAGCGCCTTCGATATCATGGGAGAGGGCATCGCGAACCCGGTCGGGATGCTGTTGTCGATGTCGTTGATGTTCGAGCATCTCGAAGAGGACGACCTCGCCGAGACGCTCTGGGACGGCGTCGGTGCACAGCTAGCAGATTCGGACGCACCGCGGACCCCGGACATCGGTGGCTCGGCAACGACGCTGGATGTTGTGGGCGACCTCGAAGAACGACTCCTCGAGTAACCCATGTATCACGTGCTACTTGCGGTCGACGGGAATGAAGACCGGACGGCAGCCGCCGTCGACGCAGTTGCCGACCTCCCCGCTGCCGAGTCAGCCGTCACCGTCACGATCCTCAACGTGTTCGAGGAGTTCGATGCAATCGACGACAGCGGTGGACACGTGACGTCGGAGGAACTCTTCGAAAAGTACGATCCGCCATCGAGCGTAACTGTCGCCCGCGAGAAACTGGACGAGCACGGAATTGACTGGACGTTCGAGGCGGCTCACGGCGACCCAGCGGCGACGGTCGTACAGACTGCAGCGGATTGTGACGCCGACGCGATTGCCATGGCGCCCGCCAGTCGCTCTCCGGTTGGGAAAGTGCTCTTCGGGAGCGTCACACAGGGTGTCCTGCTTGACGCCGAGTGTCCAGTCATCGTTGCCTAGCTCCTGACCGCCCGACAGCCTGCAACCTGCCCCACTCCCGTTTTCGTCAGCTGAGATTGCCTCCCAACGACTTCAGTCACGCTCCCCGGAAACTGAGAGCCGATGTACTCGGACGTCTCAGGTGCGGATTCGTTTGTCTGCTGTCATGCGAGACGTCGCCATATGACTGAGTCTACCATAACTAATTTATATGTTTGAATCTACTGTGAGAGTGAACCATGGTAGCAAGACGTATCCAGCGATTGAGATCAACAGACCTGGAAGACGCGGTGGGTGGGACGGTAACGCTCGCTGCTCTCGCGTTGTGGGCACTCGTTATCTTCTATGCCTACACCGTGTCGATGCCGCGGGCACAGTATGGTGTCCTGTTCATTGCCGGTGCAATCGGGGTGTACATCCTCAACGAACTCGAAGACGTCATCACTGATCGGGACTATCTCGACGCAGCCCTGTTACTCGGGTCGTTGGTAATCACCATTGCCATCACCGTCTACGTCAACCTGCACTTCAGGGAACTGTACATCGACCGTGTTGGCTACGCGTTTCCACACGAGTACGCCTTGGCAGCTGCATTCCTTGCAGCAATTGTCTACCTCTCGTGGCGTTCGTTCGGGCTGACGTTCCTTAGCATCCTTGTGGGTGCGCTCCTGTACGGCTACTTCGGTGATCTGATTCCCGGTATCCTCGGGCACAGCGGGTTGAGCTACAGCCGACTGCTCCTCTTGCTCGCACTCGATATCACCGGCTTCTACGGCTTCCTGACTCAGTTAGTCGCGGCGTGGATCGCGCTCTTCTTGCTTTATGCGGGGCTGCTGGAGAGCTACGGTGCGTTCGACCTCATCTTCCGTGGAGCCGTCCGAACGTCGAAGTACATCGACTCGGGCGTTGCACAGACCGCTGTCGTCGCAAGTGCAGTTATCGGCTCGATCAACGGTTCACAGACCGCAAACGCCGGGATGACCGGGTCGTTCACAATCCCGATGATGAAAGAAAACGGCATCAAGCCCTCGACAGCAGGGGGGATTGAGGCGGTCGCATCCACGACTGGGCAGGTTCTTCCACCAGTTATGGGTGCGGGGGCGTTCATCATGGCCTCGCTTCTCGGCATCAGCTATGTGACCGTCATCACCGCGGGGCTCATTCCGGCAATGATCATGATGGTGTGTATAATTCTCGCGGTTCACTACATCGCGAGCAATCAGCTCGACTCGATCGACGTCGACGCCGTCCTCGACGAGCTGGAAGACCGGACTCGTCGGGACACCCTCGTCGACACGGTCAAGTTCATCATCCCATTCGGCGTGTTGGTGTACACGCTCGGCGTTATTCAGCTAACTGTGATGACGTCCGCGCTGTACACCGCGGTCACGATGTTGATCACCGGCATCACATTCCCCGTCTTCCAGGCGGCGTACGAGTCGCGCTCGGTGACGGCCGCGACTCGAGAGACGCTCTCGGACACGGTGGCTGGCTTCCGGCGCGGTGCGATCATCACGGCACCCATCGCCATTATCCTCGCGGCGATCAACGGCGTTGTTGACATTCTCATGACTACGGGCGTCCCCGGAATCCTCACCCTCTCGATGATGGATATCTCGGGTGGCATCATGCTCGTCGCTGTTTTGATCTCGATGGTAATCTGTATCCTCCTCGGGTTGGGGATGCCGACGACTGCCGCCTACACCGTTGTGGCACTCCTCGTGGCCCCGACGCTCGTCAGTCGCTTCCTCGTCCCCGACCTGGCTGCCCACTTCTTCGTCTTCTACGGCGCGATTCTCTCGGGACTCACGCCACCGATTGCGACGTGTGCCGCGGTCGCCGCCGGTATCGCGAATGCCGACTTCGTCGAGACGTGCTACGAAGCCATCAAAGTCGCCGCCCCACTGTTCGTCTTGCCGTTCTCGTTCATCTACCACCCTGTCATCGTCTCAGGGGTACTCAGCGGCGGTGCCGTCTTCACCGGGTTGCTCATCTTGCTGGGCGGTATTAGCATCATCCACGGAATCAACTACCGCTTTGGCTACGGCAAATGGGCGCAACTCGGCACTCGAGTGGCGTTCTTCGTGGTTGGTGTCCTCACGATGGTGTACCCCAACTCGACAGTTCAGTACGCGGGCGCTGGCGTGATTATCACGCTCTTCGTCGTCCAACAGCTCGCGACTCGTAACGTTGCTGTCGGCGACACCATCAACAACTAGGCACATCGATGTACAATCGTCAATACAAGACACCGACCGGTAACTGGTAGCCGGGAGAAACACGTACCACTCGTCGATTTTACTCCCGAGGACAGTTGTCGTCTCTTCCCCACAGCACAGACTGTGGGATGTCCTCTTACGTGGTTGCCACTTCTCGCTGACCACGTTTCTTGACTGTATCTTCTGATATAGTTAGGTGGAGAATCAATATAGTTGTGCTATTTTTGTGCATTTTTATATTAGAGTACCATTCTCGAGACTGTGCGTACAAAATATTAAACTGCAGATAGTAGCCACTATCTGTCTGAATCTACTTCGAATCCCCAATAGAAGTATTGGATTTCCGGGTTTGTTACTCTATTTGTATCAGCAAAAACTGACTCCTCTATCTCACTATTGTTTATTTATTGCACTCCTATTGCTTGTGTTGGGTGTCACTATTCAGATAATCCCAACTCAGTCGTCTCCGCGGAGCGCCCGTTCGATGGGCGTCTCGCCACCCGTGAGATGCAGCGTCTCGCCGACCGTCCGGTCGATGTCAAGACAGGCGACGACCGCCTGCGCCACGTCGGCCCGCGGAATCTCGGGCGTGTCGCCGTCGAGACTCTCGACGGTCAGCGAGACGGCCTCGGTGCCGTCCGCGTCGGTAAGCCTCGTGGGGCGGAGAATCGTCGCATCGAGCGACGACTGTTCGAGGTAGTCGTCCGCGCAGCGCTTGGCGACTAGGTACGGGCGTAGGGGCTCGGGCCCCGCGAGCGGGTCGCCAGCACCGATGGAACTCACCATCACGAAGCGGTCGATGCCCGCCTCGACGCAGGCGTCGACTACCCGTCGAGCGCCCCAGAGGTCGACCATGAGCGTCTTGTCCGCGCCGGTCGACCCGCCGGAGCCGGCGGTGAACACGACCGCGTCGGCCCCATCGAGCGCCGCTTCGAAGTCGCCTTCGAGGTCGCCCAGTCGCGGCTCGCCGCCGCGGTCGCGGACCGCCTCGAACTGCGATTCGTCCCGGACGACGCCGATGGGGTCGTGGCCGGCGTCCGCGAGTCGGGGGAGGAGCTGTCGTCCGATACCGCCGTTCGCGCCGATGACTGCGACCTGCATGGTTCGCCGTCGCGTAGTCGGCCGGGCCAGATAGGGGCTGGGGTCGGCGAAGGTGGTCCGCGAGAACAGCGCGACTCAGTCCGCAGGTTGCGGGAGCGAGACCGTGACCACACTTCCCCGAGTGCTGTCGGTGCTGATATCGAGCTCGCCGCCGATACCGTCGACGACGGAGTTCACCATCCACAGACCGAGCCCGCTCCCGTGACGTAACGCGGTCTCTTCGCCTTCGAGCATCGCAAGCTCCTGTTCGGAGATACCGGTTCCACGGTCTTCGATCCGAACCGTTACGGCTGATTGTGCCTCAGTTACGGAGATGTCGACGAGCGGCGCGTCCTGCGTCGAGTGGACGATCGCGTTCTCACAGAGTTCGTACAGCGCGGTCTGCAGATACGAGTTTCCGAAGACGTGCGCACTCTCAGGGGCGGTCAGCTCGATTCGCGCATGCGGATACTCGTCGGAGAGCGCTGCTCGAATTCGGTTGAGTACCGCAACGACGTCAAGTGACTGTAACTCATCTCCCGCCTGGAGCGCGTTACTGACGGTTCTGGACTTCTCGCTGAGATCGAGCAACTCTTTGGAGCGGTCGACGACCTTCGCTGCGAACGCGCTGACGTCGTCGTCGGCCGTCGATTCGGAGATGAGTTCGCCGTACCCGCTGACGACGTTTATACTGTTTCGGATGTTGTGTCGCAATACCCGGTTGAGTACACGAATCTGTTTTTGTCGCCGGACCCGTTCGGAGATGTCTCGAATTAACAGCAGCACCGACTGTTGTTCGGCGTTTTCGATCGCCGCTGCAGAGGCCTCGGCGTGGACGCTCTGTCCCCACTGTGTGGTACAGATGAGTGTTTTCGTGACGCCAGCATCCTGTTGGGAGAGGTGCTCGGTGAACTCGGTGAACTCACAGCCGTCTTCGAACTGGATGACGCCCGACGGGTCGAGTCGCTGTAGTTCGAACTTGGAGTAGCCGAAGAGTTCGCAAGCGGCCCTGTTGCACTCGACGATCTCGTTCGACTCGACATCGACGACGATGATGGCCTCCTCTGCGGACTCGAACAGCCGTTCGTATCGCGCTTCGATTTGTTCGTACTGGGTCGTCAGCTTTCGAGATTGTACCCGTCGGATACAGAGATTTTCGAGACGATAGTTGAGGACCTGCTCGTTGATCGGTGCAGCGACGATATCGTCGACGACGGCCTGCTCTCGCTGCCACACCTGCTGTGTACCCCCGAGGCTGAACGAGGAGTCCTGACGCTTGATCACCACGACCGGACAAAACGTCGGATGTTCGGCCTGTTTGTGCGCTAATAGCTGAGAGCCGTATTTCGGGAGGAGGCGGTCTTCAATCAGGTAGCACGACGCGGGTTGAATCTCGTCGTCGACGACGACATCGTACTCCGACAACAGCAGGTCGCGGATTGCTGATTGGTCTTGTTCACCACTCACGAGCAACTGAACCGTCGTCTCGTCGTGTCTCGTCTCAAACATCAGTTAAGACCGCCAAACAGTCGTGGGACAGCTCACTCGTCGAAGAGTCCGCGAGTGATGTCTGGGGCCGTCTCAAAGGGCCCGTGCAGTTGCAGCCCCTGTGCATCTTCGATCGTGAACCGGTGAAACTGGTTATCGAAATCGCCGAGGCGCTTTTTCAGCACGCCAATCATCCGTTCCATCCCTCCTGCCTGCTCGACGTACGACAGAAACACGACGTTGTCCGCCAGGTAGCTGGCACCTGCGCTCGTCGGCGACTCAACCCCGGTCACTCTGCCAACTTCGTCTGTGATGATGACCGAAATATCTCGCTGCTTCAACGTCCGTGTGAGTGTGTGAAGCCGTCGGACGAGTTGCATGTCATCACCCCGAATCGACATCTTGTAGCCCGCAATGCCATCGATCAGCACGACCTCTGGATCCCGTCGTTCAACGGCATCGAGCACGAGTTGTGCGAACTCTTCAGGCGAGCGTACGAGCGGTTCGATACCGTGTAGCTCCAACAGCCCGCGATCGACGAGGTCCCCGACAGGCGTCCCGAGTTTTTCAGCACGGTAGCTGAACTGGTCCGTCGACTCCTCGAAGAGGAACCCGAGGGTGGTTTTGCCTTGGCTGGCAACGCCGTGTAAGAACTGTGTTCCAGTCGTCGTCTTCCCGACGCCGCTCGGGCCGCTAATGAACGTTACAGAGCCCTCTCGGATACCGCCCCCCAGCAGTGCATCGAGACTGTCGTTCCCCGAAGTGAGGACGTTCGGGTCGAACGGCGTTGTTCGCTGTTGGGGGGCGATCCGCGGATACACTTCGAGCCCCTGCGCGCGGATCTCAAGTCCGTGTGTCCCAGCCTCCTGACCGAGCCCGCGGTGTTTCTTCACTTCGAATCGGCGTCCAGCAGCTCCATTTGTGAGATCGAGCAGTCCGTCACTCAGCGACTCGGCGTCCTCCGGCCAGTTCCCGCTGTCGTCACTTCTGGTCGTGAGTGTCCCGACGACTGTCGTCTCTCGGTCACGGAGATACCGCATGAGCGACAGGAGACGTTTACGGTACTGGTACTGGTCTGTCTCGATATACTTGAGCTGCGTTATCGGATCGATGAGTATGCGTGACGGATTGTACTCCTCGATCGCGTGCATGATGTCTTCGGTGAGTCGTTCCGACTGTACATCACCCGGCTCGACGAGATCGTACGATTGGTCTTCGGTGAAAAACTCGGTTTCCGGGCCGAGGTCGAGAAAATGCGCCCCAGAAATGTCGATATCGACTTGCTTCGCATTCAGCAAGACGTTCGCTTTCGATTCTTCACCGTGCATATAGACAACCGATTCACCCGCCTCGAGACCGGCTTCGAGGAAATGTGCACCAAGCAGCGATTTTCCGGCACCTGGCTCGCCTCTCACCAGATACATTCTTCCCCTGGCAAACCCTCCATGAAGAACCGTATCCAACCCGGGGATTCCTGAACTGATGCTGTCCATCGTTTCTATCTCCGTGTACCAGAGTATATTCGTTCTGGTACCGGACTGGTACACATGTGAAAGTATACCAACACATGGCCTATAACACCGGCTCGCTGTATATGAGATAATGGAACGAGACAGGATCGAAGCGGCACGCTCGTTCGTCCTCAGTTCCAAATACCGAAAGCACGTGCTAAAGGGGTTGGCGAGAGCTACCCTTGCGACCCCAACCGAACTCGCAGAAAACACGGCGCTCCAACGGTCACATCTCTCCAGGGCGATTTCGGAGTTACGCGAGGAGGACATCGTGGAACTCCACGCGCCAGAAGAGCGAACTGTTGGACGGTATTACGGACTGACTGACTTCGGTGAAGCGGCGTGGGAGCATCTCCGTACGGACATCATACACGTAGAGTGGCAGGACGCCGACCCGACGAGTGAGACAAGCTGCCGGTTCGTCGAAACAGTAACCCAACTCCTCGGAGACAAACTCCGGTTCGTCGGCATGTACGACGGTGCCTCAGCCAGGCTCTTGTACGCCGATGATGACGCACGCTCCGAGTACACAGAACAGGAACTGACAGACGGTGCCCGAGAACTGGTGTTCCGGCGGGTTAACTTAGATCTGAACATCCCAAATAAGGAGTGCTGGGCACAGATTTACTTCTTCGATCCGGAAGCACTACTTATCGCTCAAGACCCGGATCGGAATCTGTATTCTGCCAGCTTTTCACCGTACCAAGATGTCGATATCTCTGCCCTCCTGAACACGATCGAATCGGTGGTTGTACAGAAGTAACAAGGCGAGTGATTCGGGGTCGTCCGACGATGAGAGAGGGCAGACAACGACAGACAGCTCCCCGACGCCCGATGTACCCCCGTCGAACCGGACGGTGCTGCTGGAAACAACACCGTCGTTACCGTCGGGGGTTGGTGTTCGAGTATGCGAGAGACAAACCGCGAGTGGATTTTTGCCGAGCGCCCCGAGGGCGAACCGGACATGGACAGTTTCGAACTCCGCGAGGGCGAGATACCGGACCCGCGACACGGGGAACTCCTCGTACGCGTGCGATACCTCTCCGTCGACCCGTACATGCGCGGCCGGATGCGAGACACGGAGTCGTACGCCGACCCGTGGTCGGTCGGCGAGCCGCTGCAGGGCGGCGTCGTCGGCGAAGTCGTCGAAAGCGAAAGCGAGGCGTACGACGCCGGCGACTTCGTGACCGGCAACGGCACGTGGGCCGACTACACCGTCCTCGACGCCAGCGAGGTCGCGCCCGTCGACCCCTCGGTCGCGGACCTCCCCGCCTATCTCGGCGTGCTCGGGATGCCCGGCCGGACGGCGTACTTCGGCCTGCTCGAGGTGGGCGACCCCTCGCCCGGCGAGACGGTCGTCGTGTCCGGCGCGGCCGGCGCGGTCGGCTCCGTCGTCGGCCAGATTGCCAAGTTCAACGGCTGTCGCGTCGTCGGCTTCGCGGGCTCCGACGAGAAGGTGTCGTGGCTCACCGACGACCTCGGCTTCGACGCCGCGATCAACTACAAGGACGTCGACGACTACCGGTCGGCGCTCGACGACGCCGCGCCCGACGGCGTCGACGTCTACTTCGACAACGTCGGCGGCCCCATCACCGACGCGGTGTTCACGAAGCTGAACCTCGACGCCCGCGTCGCCGTCTGCGGACAGATCGCCCACTACAACGACGAGGGCGTGCCGACCGGCCCGCGAAAGCTCCCGCAACTCATCGCGCCGCGGGCGAAAGTGCAGGGACTGCTGGTCGGTGACTACGCGACCCGGTTCGAACAGGCGAGCGAGCAGCTCGGCTCGTGGGTCGCCTCGGGCGACCTCGAACACCGCGAGACCGTCGTCGACGGGCTGGAGAACGCGCCCGACGCGTTCCTCGGGCTGTTCTCCGGCGACAACATCGGCAAGCAGGTCGTCGGCGTGTCCGAACCTTAACGCGCGGCTTCGCCGCCGGGCGTCGTCGGGGCGACGGCCGCAAACTGAGACTCGGTGTCGAACACACTTCGAGCGGCCGCGCTGGGTGGGACGCGACAGCAGCGGCGGCCAACACCGCGGAACCGAAGTGATTATGTTGATTTAGGCGAGCCTAAAAATGCATGCCAACAGATGACAACGGACGCGGAGGTCCGACGCGACGAGACTACGTGAAGTTCGGTGGTGCGGTCCTCGGCGGCGGGTTGTTTGCCGGCTGCTCGCAGCGCGACTCGACTGCGACGCAGACTGAGACCGCAACGCAGACCGCGACACCGACGGCGACCGAGACGGCCACGCCGGAAGACACGTCGTACACGGTGACGATGGCTCCCGCCGGCGACGTTGCGTTCGACGCCGTTCCGGAGACGTGGATGGCGTACTACAGCAACTACGGCGACATGGGAATCGCCCTCGGCAAACTCGATTCGCTGGAGGCGCTCGTCTACCGCGAGGGGTGGCCGCTGCAGTTCTACGACACGCTTCCCGGCGTCGACGTCTCGTTTGATGGCGTCCGTCAGCTCTCGTCGGGGACGTTCGACAAAGAGGTGTTCTACGAACTCGACGCCGACGTGCACCTGCTCGACCCCCATTTCGTCAGCCTGAAACACGACGGGTTTTCGGCCGCGGACTTCGACGAAATCGCGTCGAACGTCGGCCCGGTGGTCGGCAACTACATCCGGCGGCACGGCCAGGACTGGCACGACTACGAGTACTACTCGCTGTACGAGGCGTTCGAGAAGGTCGCCGACGTATTCCACGAACGAGAGCGGTACGAGGGAATACGGACGGTCCACGACACGCTCATCGCCGACATCCAGGCGAAGCTCCCCCCGGAGAGCGAGCGCCCCGAAATCGGCCTCATCTCGTCGTTCTCAGACTTCTCGGAGGGGTCGCTCGACGCGTATCCCATCGGTGCCGGAAACGGGAAAAAGCAGTACCAGGACCTCGGCATCGTCGACGGGTTCGGTCCCCACATCGACGGGAGCTACGCGAGTTGGGACTACGAGCAGTTGCTCGAAGCCGACCCGGACATCCTGGTCTTCCCGTACGGCTTCGCCAGTCTCTCGCACAGCGAGTTCGAGACGCGGATGGAGCAACTTCGCGACCACCCACTCGGCCAGCAACTCACCGCGGTGCAAAACGACCGGCTCTACCGCGGCGGCACGTCGTATCAGGGGCCGATAATCAACCTCATCCAGACCGAAATCGTCGCCAAGCAGTTCTACCCCGAGCAGTTCGGCGCGTGGGACGGCATCGAGACCCTTCACGACGAAGACGCACAACTGTTCGACCACCAGCGCGTCGCCGACATCATCACCGGAGCGGAGTCGTAAGCCGACTGTTCAGCTCGTGTCAATGATTTTTAGCCCCACCTAAACTTCGAAGCATCTATATTGGTTTAGGTGGCCCTAATTCGTATGAACGAGACGGACGAGAACGCGGGTCCGACGCGGAGAGACTACCTGAAGTACGGTGGCGCACTTCTCGGTGGGGGACTCCTCGCAGGGTGTGCCGGGCAGTCGGGCGATACGACGTCGACGACGACGGCGACCGAGACAGCCACGGAGACCGAAACCGAGACGGACGCCGCCGAGACGACGACCGAGGCGGCCAACTCGAGCTACGAGGCCGAACTGTCGCCGGTCGGGACGGTCACACTGGACGAGCCGCCGACGAACGTGTTCACCCACTTCCCGTGGTTCCCGGACATGGCGAGCGCGCTCGGGCAGGGCGACACCGTCAACAACCTCTGGTGGGACGGCACCGTCGCGGGCCTGGAGTACTTCACCGCCGGCTTCGACGACTTCGACATCGAGTGGGCTGACGCCGCGGGCGAGTACGGCTTCACGAAAGAGCGGCTGTACGAACTCGACAGCGACCTCCACCTCGTCGACCCCGCGTGGGTGTCCACGCAGGACAACTGGAACCAAGCCGACATCGACGAGGTCGCGGACAACATCGGCCCGTGGTTCGGCAACTACTACAGCAACTTCAACGCCGCGCCCCCGGAGGAGTGGGCCGACGGCTACGAGTACTACGACCTCTGGGAGCTGTTCGACCGCGTCGCGTCGCTGTACGGCGAGCGCGAGCGCTACGAGGCGCTGCAGTCCGTCCGCGACGAGCAGCTCACCACCGTCGAAGACGGGCTGCCGGCCGAGTCCGAACGCCCGACCGCCGCGTACCTCTCTCTCTCGACCGACCTCTCGAGCATCTATCTCCTTCGGCTGAACGCGCCCGGCTACTGGAACGCTCACACGCGGCCGCTCGGCGCGGTCGACGCCTTCGGCGACGAGGAGTTCACGGGGCCGTTCCAGGAGGTCGATATGGAGGCGCTGTTGGAGGCCGACCCCGACGTGATTCTGTCGCTGTGGACGGTCACCGAAACCGTCGACTTCGACGGGCTGAAACAGAACCTCCGGGACGACCCGGTCGGCCGCGAACTGGCCGCCGTCCAGAACGACCGCGTCTACCCGCAGGGGACCCGGTGGCAGGGCCCGCTCATGAACTTGTTCCAGACCGAGATGACCGCCAAACAGCTCTACCCCGACCAGTTCGGCGACTGGCCGACCTACCAGGACGGCGACGACTACCCCGACTTCAGTGCCGACGAACAGTTGTTCGACCACGGGCGAGTCGAGGAAATCGTCGCGGGCGAGAATCTGTAGGGGCGGTTCCTCGTCAGTCGTCGGTCGACGAGGGCGAGCCGGGACGGTCGCCGGCGTCATCGGGGGCCGCGCCAGGTTGGTAGGTGATCTGCCAGCCAGTCACGCCCATGAGGAGCAAGACGAGCGGCGACAGCAGGCCGAAGAAGTAGTACGGCGCGTACTCGAGGGTCCCGACGCCGAGCGTACCGGCCATGAACAGCGCCCCACTGTTCCACGGGATGAGCGCGCTCGTGGTCGTCCCCGCGGACTCGATGGCCCGCGAGAGGTTCTCGCTTTGGAGTCCCTGTTCCTCGTAGAGATTCCGGAGCGTGATGCCCGGGACGACGATGCTGATGTACTGCTCGGCGGCGAGGACGTTCATCGACACCGCGGAGACGGCGGTCACGCCGGTCAGGCTCGCGACACCGCGGCTCAGTCGGCCGAGGTGGTGTGCAAGCACGGCGAGGATGCCGGCGCGTTCGAGCATCCCGCCGAGCGACAGCGCTGCGATGGCGATGGTGACGACCCACGCGCCGCCGATCATACCCCCGCTGGCCAGCAGGCCATCGACGAGTTCCATCCCGGTCGACGGCGAGGTCCCCGACTGCGCGATGGACCACACGGCCCCGAAGGCGGTTCCCTGCATCACGACCGAGGTGATTGCGCCCGCGAACACGCCCGCGCCGAGCGCCGGCAACGCGGGAACGCCGTAGAGCGCGAGACCGAACGTGATGATGAGCGGGGCGAAGGTGAGCACCGAGATCGCGTACGACCCGGTGAGCGCGCCCTGAATCTCGGCGATGCGTCCCACCGGGATGTTTCCGGAGGCTTGGACGCCGAGGACGGCGTACAGCACGACGGCGATGCCGAACGCGACGAGGGAACTGTCGCGCATGGCGTTGACGTGGTCGAACAGGTCGGTGTTCGTGACGGCGGCCGCGAGGTTCGTCGTGTCCGAAAGCGGCGACTGTTTGTCGCCCATGTACGCTCCTGAGAGGATGGCACCCGCGGTCATCGGGGCTGGAATCCCCAGTCCGGCGCCGATGCCGATAAACGAGACCCCGAGCGTGCCGGCGGCCGTCCACGACGACCCGATTGCGAACGTGACGATCGACGCGAGCACCGCCGTGATGGGCAGGAATATCGTCGGCGTCAGCAGGTCGAGGCCGTAGTACATCAGGCTCGGAATCGTCCCCGCGGCGACCCACGTCGCGATGAGCGCGTAGACGACGAACATGATGAGGATAACCTGAATCCCCATGTGGAGGCTGTCGGTGATGCCGTCGTAGAGGTCCGCCCAGGAGATGCCCAGCCAGTACCGACTGAACAGCCCGGTGAAGGTGATGCCCCAAAACAGGGGGAACTGCGGGTCGAGGCCGTAGACGACGATGCCGACACCGAGGAAGACGAGCATCCCGAAGACGGGGACCAACGCTTCGAGCAGCGACGGTCGCTCGTCGGCGTCGAGTTCCTCGTACAGGCGGGGCTCGAACGCTAACCCCATCGTGGCACCTCCACCGGTCGCCGTCTATCGCCCGCCCGACTCGTCGGTGTTCCGCCGACGAGTCCGCCCGAGACCGGGGCGGCGCGGTCGGCGCATACCGTTGGTCCGCGTTCACCGACCGTCGTTGGAAGCCGATACGTGCGCGCTCGCACCCGGCCCACCGCGGGTGCGTCCCGGCGGCGGCCAGATGGTTGATAATCCATACCACTCGAACAATCATGAATGTCCCATATAAATTTTTATTTGGAGATTTTGGCGCGTAATGTTTGAGAAAGACAAACACGATTGCGTCGATAGCAGACAAACGGCGTTATCAGTCGAATCGTAGTTTGATATAACAGAACTAATGGCACTCCACCGAGTCCGGGTTCGTATGGACGACAGTCGCCCCGCGGACGGCCCGCGTCGAATCAAATCCGTACAGACGGCGAGCGAGATTCTGGCCGCGATACAGCGACGGCCCGACCCGACGTTCAGCGACGTCTGCGACGAACTCGACGCCTCGAAGGGGACCGTCCACACCTATCTCGCGACGCTCGAAGAAGAAGGATTCGTGGCGAAGGTCGACGGCCGCTATCGCCTCGGCCTCCGACTGGTCACGATGGGCGAAACCGTGCGCAACGAGACGCCGCTGTACCGCGCGGGACAACTCGAGGTGGACAAGCTCGCGGACGAGACCAGCGAGTACGTCCACCTGACGGTCGTCTCCCGCGGCAAGGAGGTGACCATCTACGAGAGTCGCGGCGACAACGCGGTCGCGACGGACTATCACCTGCGGATGCGCGAGGCCCCGCAGTACCTCCATTGTACGGCGACCGGGAAGGCGATGCTCGGCCACTTCGACGACGACCGCGTCCGCGACATCATCGATGACCAGGGGCTCGTCGAGCAGACCGACAACACCATCTCCGACACCGACCGGCTGTTCGACGAACTCGAGCGGATTCGCGAGCGAGGCTACGCGGTCAACGACGAAGAGGAACTTCGCGGCATGCGCTCTATCGGCGCGCCGATTCGCGGCGTCGACGGCGACGTCTGCGGGGCGGTCAGCGTTACTGCGCCGACGAGCCGACTCTCCGGGGACCGCTTTCGGTCGGAAATCCCCGAACTCGTGATGCAGGCGGCGAACATCATCGAGGTGAACCTCGAAACGACCACGTTCGACCCGTCCCGATGACCCGGACTTTGACGATGCCAAACGCCCTGTGACGCCGGCGCGTGGCGAGTTTCTTCACGAGGGGCTCCCTCGGCGCGAACCGCCGCCGATTCGCGACCTGCGACGCGTTCGCACGCGCCGAGATAGTTCGTTATTACCAAACTACTCTCTCAAAGAATCAGACGATTGGTTGCTGAGTGATGATTTTGAGGTCGTTACTCATCTTTCTAGGTAGATTTATGTTACATTGTCCATCAGGGTGTTCGTATGGATCGAGACTCAGTCGAGCCGACCGTCACGTCGCTCCCGGGACCGAAGGCCTCAGAGTGGGTCGAGTATCACCACTCAACCGCCGCGACGAGCACGTACGTCTACGAGTTCGTGTGGGACATCACCAAGGACGCCGTCGGTCCGTTCTGTACCGACCCCGACGGCAACGTGTTGCTGGACTTCACGAGCCACGTCGCGGCCGCCCCGCTCGGCTACAACAACCCCGAACTGCAGTCCCGCCTCGACGACCTCGACCTCGTCGACCCGATGAAAATCGCGGGCCAGGACTTCTACGTGAGCACCGGTGGGTCGCCCGAGACGGCGTCGCTGCCCGGACCGGCCCACCTCATGGACCGCCTGACCGACCTCACCGACCACTACGATCTCGACACGGTGTTCCTGTCGAACTCCGGGGCCGAGGCGGTCGAAAACGCCATCAAAATCTGTTACGACGCCTGCGAGACTCCGAAGTACGGCATCACCTTCGACGGGGCGTTCCACGGCCGCACGCTCGGTGCGCTGTCGCTCAACCGCTCGAAGTCCGTCCACCGTCGCACGTTCCCCGAAGTGAGCGGCATCCACGACGTACCGTACTCGATGGCGGGTCTCGAGACGCTGCGCGACAAACTCGACGACACCCACGGTCACCTCCCCGCCGACCAGGTCGCGTTTCTCATCCTCGAACCCGTTCAGGGCGAAGGTGGCTATCACGTCCCGAGCGAGGAATTCATGCGCGAGGTGCAGGCCATCTGCGACGAACACGACATCCCCGTCATCGCCGACGAGATTCAGTCCGGCGTGGGTCGGACCGGCGAGCTGTGGGCCTCGGACCACTACGACCTCGAACCGGACGTCATCACCAGTGCGAAGGCGCTTCGCGTCGGCGCGACGGTGGCGAACGAAGAACTGTTCCCGGACACCGAAGCGCGACTGTCATCGACGTGGGGTGCGGGCGACATCCTCGCGTCGATTCAGGGGACGCTGACGCTCGACGTCATTCAGGAACAGGACCTCATGGCGAACGCCACGGAGAAGGGTACGAAGCTCCGTGCAGCTCTCTCGCGGCTCGCCGAGCGGACCCCCTGTCTCACCGACGTGCGTGGTCTCGGGCTGATGACTGCCGTCGAATTCGACACCAAGGACCGTCGCGACGCGGTTCTCAAGGCTGCGCTGTCCGAGGGGCTTCTCACGCTCGGCTGCGGTAAGCGGTCGCTTCGATTCCTGCCGCCGCTCGACGTGACCGACCGGGAACTCGACCTGGCACTCGAGTGCTTCGAAGCCGCCCTCGACAGCGTCGTCAGCACGCCGCGAGCGTGATGCAAGTGGGTGGCGGACGCTCGCGGTCGACGTGTCCGTCGTCCCCCACCAGTTCGACTTTGCCGACGGTTTCGTCAAACGGCCGACCGACCCGGGACTGGGTATCGACGTGGACGAGGCGTACGTCCGCGAGCGCTCCCAAGACGAGGTCAACTGGTACAATCCCGTCTGGCATCACGACGACGGTCGACTCGCCGAGTGGTGAGCGGGTGTCGACTGACTATTTGTGGACCTAGCTATCGATATTCGCATCGAAACCCACTGAAACACGGCTGCAGGGACAGAAACCGTCTAGAAACACTTTTGAAAATAAGGTTAGCTAGGAAACATGAGTGGTATGTTGCAACAATCCGAACCTCGCGTGGCCCGGACCGTGGTTGGCTTCCGAACGCCTGTTGGTGAGACCTGCACCCGGAGCGATGAGTGAACCGTCGTCGTTCGTCGAGCAGACGAAAGTCCATCTGCACAAAGCGCTCGAAACAGACGATCCCGTCGAGAAGGACTTCCACCTTCGGAATGCGCTGCAACTCTGTGCGTGTGACGGCGTGACCGACCAGTCGGACTAGCACCGTCGATTGACGCCGTTCTCAACTCCCTGCGATACCAGTCGTCGAGCGATGCGCCACCCGAGACAGCGACGCTTCCCGTTCGGTCTCGAACAGTGCCATCACACCAGACGAATCGACTCGATAGCGGTCACTCGCGTGAACTGGGACGCCACCCAGTCCAGTTCGTGTTCGCGGTCGATCAGTATGCAGCCGATAATATTATCGTGTGCATAGAAACTCCAGGGGAGCGTCATCCAGACGCACTCACCCGGGTCGACAGTTCGAATTAAACTATGTATGGTCTGTGTGATGATTTAGATATAATACGTCACACGACACATCTTTGATCGAGAATCGTCGATTTCTCACCTCCAAATACTGGAGGATATTTCTACTAGTTGCGGTATAGTCTGTCACTCTTCCGTATTTACTGAGAAATTTATTCTGCTACTGAAGTTTTGGATACTCACCTGGCCTCAGCTGAGTCAATTTAGTCACTCAACAAGAATAGATTTCAATCTGGGTAGTCGACACCACAGTCTGTGTTCGGCCAGCGGACTCACCGCACGCCGAGTCGACGCGCGGCCGTCGCCGACAGATACACGCCGTTGGTGCCGACCGAGACGGGTTCGTCTGTGACTTGCGAGACGAGCGCTGCGAGGTCGCGCCGAAACGTCTCGTTGCGCTGTTCGAGCAGCGGGGTCGTCGCCTTCCCGTCGAGTTCGGTCCCCCGACTGTCGACATAGAGTTCGACGAAATCGACTTGGATCGACAGCGGGGCGTCGTCGAGATACGTGGGGAGCCGAAGTGCCTCCAGTTGGACCTTCGGGCCGACCGGCGCGCCGGCCGCGGCGAGCACCCGGCCCAACACCGCCCCGTCGCGTCGCGGGACGAGTTCGGTCGCGCGTCGGTCGTCGTCAGTGTGAATCGTACGACTCCCCGCGCCGAGCGTTGCGAGCGCGTCAGCGACCACGTCGCGGGTCGCGTCGTCGACGACGAACGACGGCCGGTAGTTCTCGAGGGCGATGCTCCCCGTCGCGAACACCGCGGCGACGAGTCGGTTGAGCGCGCGGGCGGCCGGCTGGCGGAGTGACTCGGGGAACCAACCGCGTTCGATGGCCGTGTTCAGCCCGCGGACCACGTCCGGGACGCTTCCGTCCATCCACTCGCGGACGCGACTCCGTGGGAGATTGAGGGTGGTACTGACTGCGGTCGACCCCCTGTCGGGGGTGGCCGCGACGTAGTCCATCGTCTCGCGATACTGCAGAACGTACGCCCACGCGTCGTCGACCGGCGTTACGTACGTCCGCGCGACTGCTGGCTCCGTCGCAAGCGGCATGAGAGCCTGAACGTGTTGCTCAGAGATAACTATCGCGATTCGAGACATTCAGGACGAGTGTGACAACCGCGACTCGTGAAACCGGTTCTGATGGGCTGTTTCGATGGGTCTCCTCTCGAATTGTCTGTGTTTGTGATTGTTCCGTGCTATGAGATAGTCACTCAATCTATCTTTATTAGCATGCCCAACATATGTTTGGTTGTAAGCCCACAACAGGGGTTCGCATCCACACAACAGGTACCTCATCTGTTCGCTGCGTGCGACACGCGCCGATCGATACCGTCGACCGCCGTCTGTTCGGGCACAGGAAATATACAATGCAACTTACACACCTCTTCAAAGACGACTCCGCTGTTTCGCCGGTTATTGGCGTGATTCTGATGGTCGCGATTACCGTCATCCTCGCGGCCGTCATCGGGACGTTCGTTCTCGGCCTCGGCGACCAAGTCGGCGACACTGCCCCGCAGGCGAGTTTCAGCTTTGACTTCGACAACAACGGTGGAGACGCGAGTGAAGCACAGGTCACTATCACCCACGAATCGGGCGACTCGGTTGATGCCGACCGACTTACCGTGACTGTTGATGGTAGTGAGGTAACAGTCGCGACCGACTACGCATACGACGGCTCTGCGTTCGCAGATTCAGTTGGTGCTGGTGATAGCACGGTCGTAGAAAAGCAGCCGGCGACCGACAGCACTTGGGCTGGGGAAAGCATTCGCGTCGTCTGGACGTCCGAATCCGGTTCGAACTCTGCAACCCTGCAGAAGCAGACCGCTCCGCAGTAACGACCCAATTTCATCTGTTTTTGAGAGCTGAGTACGCTGTCCGAAGCTGACTAGCGGCACCTTCAAGCTCTACCGATTCAACCGAACGACGTCATCACACTCAGGACAGTCCGCGAACACGCCAGTCTCGTCGTCTTCCGTCTCGAACTCGATTAACACGTGATACTCGTGGAGTTCCGTCTCGCAGTCCGGACAACGGCCAATCGTCGTTGACTCGTCGATCATAGGGTGGCTGAGAGCGTGTGTCGTACGCGCGTGCTCCTAGCCTTGACTACCAGCAGCACGAGTATATCGATTGGGATTGCACCAACCCGTTTCGTACGAGATCGACGCCGACCGGGGAGCGGTCTTCGTCGACACGCACGCCACTCTCTCAGCGGAGACTGCGGGAACCAATCCCCTGCAAGCGTCCCGAGTCGGTGACTCACCGACCGCTGTGGTGGTCACTCAGATGCGCAGTCGTCGTTCGATGTTGGGTGCCGAGCTGACAACTCGTTCCTCCCCCAATAATGGTGTGTGTTAGCGTGGAACAAAATAGTTGGTATTGTAACCATTCTTTGCTGTCGATTATAGAACAAACATATGTATGTTACAGCTCACGGGCGTCACGCCGCCGGTCGCCGGCGTCGTCGATAGACGCTCACGAGCCAGATCGTCGCGGCACCGGCGAACAACAGATACTGGAACTGCATCTGTGGGCTGTCGAACCCCGCGTTGAGAATCCGGACCCACGGGGCGATGTCGTCGCTCGGGTACTGGAGGGCTGGGACGACGGGCCACAACAGAAAGCCGAGTTCGCGCCACTCCTGGCGGACGACAAGGAGATACGAATCACCGAGGAGGTGCGACCCGATTGCGACCGCGAGCACCCGCGCTTCGGTGCCGTAGCCTCGACGCGAGAGATACCGGACGCCCAGGAACACGACGGGGACGACGATGAGGAGTGAATGCGCGAGCGACCGGCCGTTGGGGAGCACGCCCGCGTAGGCCAGCGGCTTGTCGATAATGTCCGGCAGTTGCGTCCCTATCGCGAGGAGGGCGAGCGTCAGGCCGTGAGGGTAGCGGAACTCCCAGTCACGCACGCGAGCGAGGGCCACGACGGAGAGATAGCCGAATGCGAGGTGGCCAAGGGGATACACACGCCGATACAGGCGCGTCCCGCCCATAAACTCATTCATCGAAATTGTTTTCGCATATATATTATCAATATTATATTCTGTCTACACAGAGTGCTCAGACGATAAACTCTTTACGAGCCTCTCCGAGTCAACACAATAGAAACCGTTCGTGGAGTGCACCGAACACTGCACAGTGATTCGGCGGTGCTCACAAACAGGTGGTCAATCTCTATGGGAACGTCAAGCGCACACAACGACACTCAGCATGCGAAACAGCTGGGTAACGGCAAACACGGTACGTCAGCATCGGATATCCAACTCAGCGGTGATGAGTTGCTCCTGTCCGCAGACAGCGAGATCACGCCCACGCTCTCGGTCGTGATGCCCACCCTCAACGAAGAGGGCGGCATCGCCCAGTGTATCGAGTGGGTCAAAGCCGCCCTCGAGGACATGCAGATTTACGGCGAGGTCGTCGTCGCCGACAGCTCGGACGACCGCACGCCCGAGATTGCGGCAGAGAATGGTGCGGTCGTCATCGAACCCGACGGCAAGGGCTACGGCTACGCCTACCTGTACGCCTTCGAGCGCGTCCGCGGCCAGTACATCGCCATGGGCGACGCCGACTGTACCTACGACTTCAAGGAGCTTCCCAAGCTGTTGAACATGGTCCGGTCCGGTGATGCGGATATGGCCATGGGCTCGCGGCTGGAGGGTGAGATTCTCCCCGGCTCGATGCCGCCGCTGCACGAACACGTCGGCAATCCGTTGTTGACGAAATTCCTGAACGTCTTCTACGGCGCTGGCGTGAGTGACGCGCATAGTGGGATGCGTGTCTTTACTCGAGACGCCTGGGAGACCATGGAGTGTTCGTCGACGGGCATGGAGTTCGCCAGCGAGATGATTATGGAGGCCGGGGCGAAGGATCTCGAGATCGAAGAGAAGCCGATTACGTACCATCCCCGTGAGGGTGAGGCCAATCTGGAGAGCTTCCCCGATGGCTGGCGACACGTTCGGTTTATGTTGGTCAATGCGCCCGGCTACCTGTTTTCGGCACCCGGCTTCGGCCTGTCTGTGGTTGGTGTATTGGCGCTGGTGCTCGCGTGGAGTGGTCTGGAGATCGGTGGTGCGCAGTTCGGCATTCACACCGGGATTGGTGGTGGCCTGCTGACGCTCGCTGGGTTTCAACTGATGCTGTTCGGAGCCTTCTCGACGGTGTCTTCGGATCCGGTTCGTGGGGCCTCTGATCCGTTTACGACCTGGTTTACGAAGCGGATTTCGCTTGAGCGAGGGGCGACGATTGGCTCGCTCGTGTTCCTCGGTGGGCTGGCCTACGGTGGCTACCTGGCCGTTACGTGGGTGACCAGTGGGTTCAGTGCGCTGCCGATCGCGGTTGCCGACGTGGTTGCGACTGTGGCTGTGGTGGTCGGGTTGCAGATGGTGTTCGGGTCGTTCCTGTTGGGTTCAATTAACTCCTAGGGCTTCTATTTACCATAGAGATTATAATCGGCGTTGACTGGCCATCATCATCGATTGTACTCCTTGTCTGAACAGTCACACAACAGATATATGTCCTATAAGCGAACTATTGTTGAACAATATGAGATCGATATCTAAATCCGTAATTATTCTCTTTTTATCTGTCTTCACTACTGTTACGCTCACCACCTTTTCTGTTATTCAAATGCCTTATTTTGTCGTTTATTTACTCTTTGGGGGTCTGTTCGCTGTCGCTACTGTATTTACACTCTCTTCGAAATCTAAGCTAGTACATGTTGGTGCACTTATACTTGTGTCTACGTTATCTGCGCTAATCATCATTGACCCTACTGAAATGGGTCTCTATGGGTACGATCCGTACCTTCGGTCTCTACCTGCGTTCCGAACATTTCTCACGGGTGCCTCGATTCAAACAATAACTCAGACAGAAGGTTCATGGCCTCTGTTTTACAGTTTGAGTTCGATCATATTCGCGATTACTGGACAATCTATCATTAATGTGGCAAAGTATGTGCCATTACTTTCTGCCGCCGCTCCAGCAATGATCTATATTTCACTAAATCGGAAGACGTCTATTCAGATTGCATTCCTTGGAGCAATTACATTTGCAAGTACGAGGTCTTTGATAAGTTTTTACACAAAATTTGTGGAGGAAAGCCTAGCAGTGTTACTATTCACAATTCTATTCGTTTCGCTATATTCTGCAAAACGGGGGCTCAACGGACGGATAGTGACACTCATTTTGTTGATGGCAATTGCGTTAACCCATCATGCGGCATCAGTATTCATCTTTGTTTTTGTACTAATTGATGCATTACCAGAGGCTATACGGCGATTGTCCCATCTAGATAGACTTCAACCAAAAGGTGAATTGAGAGAGATCAGTAGCCTCTCCCAGGCAGTATACGGTCTCTCTATTGTTGCATTTTTCATATATGTTGCCAACCAATTTTCCTCTAAATTTAGCGCCGTTGTTATCTCTTCTTTATCATCTGGCCAGACAACTGCAACAGGAGCAGACCTATCTGGCGTTCCCAATTCCGTTCTTGCCGTTATCTCTAGAGGTGCAATTGTAGTCATCTTCTTATTCATATTGCTTTGTATTATTTCAGTCTTGAGCAGACGCCGCGCCTCTGGCTGGGAATATACTTGGATCGGATACGGCGCAGTCATTTCAATCGTATACGCTGCAACACTTTTAGCAGGAAGGGTACTACCGCTGGATCCAATTCGATTGCTGATTTATTTAGTCCCGATGGTTTCTGTGCCTGCACTAGCTTATGTTTTAGACCAAGGTGAAACAATTACAACAGCAAGGAAGGTTATTGCTATAGTTCTCGTCATCTCATTTATGTCAACTCAGATAGCTGCATTAGGTGCACACCAACTGGTGTCTGACCGATCCAATGTAGTTCTAGCAGAGAGTCATTATAGTGAATCACAGCACCAAGCGAGCCGTTGGCTATCTAATTACAATTCAGATCCCGTTTTCGTATACGAGAAGGATATCTGGGCAGCGTACCAAAATGAACATCAGGATATATTTGATATCCAACAATGCCCCAGTCAGCTAGCCGTTGATCGATCTCCAGAGATAATCAAACCAGACAATTCAATCTATAATAATGGACCAATTGGTCTTGGGTTTTGCTGGTAGACTTATTGGATTGAGGTCACTATCTGTCTGGTTGAACTAGTGGTAATCTTAACATATATGGGCTCGTATAGTCTGGCTATACGTTATGGTTCCGGAAACTATTAAAAAATTAACTCGACCCCTGTATTTTTACACTCTGTCCAAACAATCAGATATACTACACTCTTCCCCAGAGACTTCTGAAGGAAATGGCAGAATTGACAACATACTATTAATCAGTATAGATGCTCTGCGTCCGGATTACACACCAGATTTAGATTTGACATGGGCTAGTGCGGTCGCACCGAGTACTTGGACATTTCCTTCTGTTACGAGCTACTTGACTGGACAGTATCCCCACCAGCATGGTGCTACTGCGCATACCCTACCTAGTGACGACACGTTTGCAATGCCTGAACAGGCAAGCCCTACTGAAACACTCCCTGGTGTATTTGAAAGACGTGGCTATGACACACTTGGATTATTCGCTTTTCCAATGCCTTTTATGGCAAGCAGGGGTTGGTTTCAAAAACATAGAGTATGGGCCGATGAACCTGCTGAGACACTTGTTTCAAAGTATAAATCTTGGAGTCATGGACGAGAGAAAACCTTCGCGTATATTCATCTTGGAGATCTCCACGCACCCATAACACCACCTAAGGAATATATTGAAAAGCAAAATGTTGACACTGATCTGCCCAACCTCGAGATTATACATGAGTATACCAACTCCTACGACGGTTCAGAGAAGTGTCGAAACTATCGGGAACAACGGCTCAAGCTCTATCAAGCAGCATTGAATTATGTTGAAGACACCTTACAAGAGTTGCTGCGAAATCAAGATGAGAATTCACTCATCCTCATCTGTGGAGACCATGGGGAAGCACATTGGGAACACTATGAAAAAGATCGGCTATTCACCGACAGCCGTCCAAACTACGGCGTGGGCCACGGGGGTACTCCTTTCGATATGGTTTCACGTGTCCCAGTTGGTGTTAGCTGTCCAGAGTTACGACCTGAGGGCGGGCGTGCAAGTCTTATTGACCTTCCTCAAACAGTCACAAAATACGTTTTTGGATCATCCCTAAATGAGTTTAGTGGTTGTACGTGGGCGAAGGACATTCCACATAATCGATCAGTAATTTGTGAAGGTGTTAGATACGGTCCTGAACGGAAAGCAGTATACCGACAGAATAGGAAGCTAATCCGATCTGAAGCAGATGATGTCACCCTGACAGCGGAGTTGACTGCTACTGGAGAGGACTTCAACTCGGAATTTGAACACGCTGAATTGCTCAATGAATTACCCGATAACTGGAATCGAGGCGAGTCTGCAACAACAGGGAGAATAGTAGAGGATCAATTAGAGGCACTTGGCTACCGTTGAGGTTGACTAGTAAAAATAAGAACTTCTCATCGGGTGACTTCTAATTTGTTTCAAGTATCTACGTATCCAAGATCAGAGAGGTGATCTTTTATTTCAGAATCTAACTTCTCTCCTTCATCGGCCGAGTGTTCAGAAAAGCTCTCAATCAAGTTGTCAATCAAATCATTCGACTCTGAATCGGACCTGTCAAGTTGTCCAAATTGAGTACTTTGTCGGCTATATGTTTGGATCATTTTCACGACGTTTGGACGGGTAGCAAATCTAGATGGCGCACGGAAAACTTCATTTAGCACATATAGTAATCTTAATAGCAACGGATTATTAACTCTCACGTAGCCACCATCTTTAGTCCACAGACTGTCTGCATCATAAAATGTCCGTCCTCCACGGTTGATTCTTATGTGATTATAACCCCAATCTCGATCACGCGACGAATTCAGAATGTCTGTTCCGGATGTTTCGAGGTCTGTATCTTCGAGATTACCTGTTACTGTTGAGGTTATATCAACGTGTTCAATGACTTCACCAGTATTAGAATTACTAGAGTCCAATGACGGATGGATAAATACTGTTGGTACGTATACGAGTTCTGGAACAGTTGGGGAACTGTGAAGTGCACATCCGTGTTCTCCCAATAACTCACCATGGTCGCTAGTGAACACAACTAGTGTCTTATCGAGAATACCTTCTGATTCAAGATAGTCTAACCGCTCTTCGAATGTAGAAGCACTTTCGGCAACCGCATCATGGTAGTCTTGTTCTATATCTGGCCAGTTGTTCTTTTTGTCTTTAAAATATTGTTGTGTGTCTGAATATGACAATAGGGGCATATGCGGGCTTAAGTCTCGCTCCATATAGACGAATGGGGGCTCCAGGTCAGAGAGTGGTGTCTGCTCATTCTGGCGAAGGACGGAATATACTGCATCTTTATTTGGAGGAACTTCTTGATAGAATCCGGTATCGTACCCATCTAGATCAAAGATAGTATCTACGTCGGAAGATATTCTTTCCCCCCAGCCATTTGCACCATGTTCCTGTGGATAAAGTCCGGTTGCGATCGATGAGAAGGAAGGAACAGTATATAATGACTGGGCAATCGTTTTTCTTACAATTCCCTTTGATTCCACCTCTGTTGGTAATGAATCCCACCGAAGAGCATCTACAACAAATATTACTACGTTTTGGATCTCACTCATACATTGCTACTGTTGATACACCAGCATATAACCTACTGTTGCTTCAAACTCAATTTTTAACGGATTTGACTACAAATCGAATCTCCGAACGTACCCTTGACGAAAATAATATTGAGAGGAAGTATGATAGAACACCAACGCAAATAATTAATACTAATTTCACCAATGAATCAATTGTAATGAGGGTATGGACGTAGCTAATAGATAAAAACATAATCCCACTAGCTATTAGCGACCAAGCAGCAATTTTAATTGGAATATGCACAGAAATATATTGAGAAAGATACTTGTATTGAATTATTGAGTTGATTGAATAAGATACTGCAGTAGCACTAGCTGCACCAGCAAGACCATACAATGGGACGAGAACTATATTGAGACATACATTTATTACTGCTGTAATAACACTTGATTTTGTTACAAGCTCTGGGTGGTTTAATGCAGACAGAGAACGGCTAAAAATTGAATGTGCAGATTGTGCAATTCGAAGAATCATAAGAATAACGAGTGCATTTTTTGCAAATATGAATTGATCGCTGAATGCAATTGTCAAGATCTCCGGACCTATGACAAGAATACCAAATAATGATGGGATAACTATCAAAAATGATGGGATTAGCGATTTCTTCACAATATCTTCGATACGTTGCTCACGTTCAGCTGAAGACAACGAGCTCACGTGAGGGAAGATCGTTGTAGAGATGACTGTTGCAAGTAAAGTAGTGACCGCAGTTATTCTCCAACTGACTTCATACGCAGCAACATGGACCGACGACAAGAAGTAGCCAATCACTAGGATATCCAGCCAGCTAAAAACCTGCCAGCTAACTTTCGATAGTGCGTCGTACTTACCAAAGTCAACTAAGGATTGCATCTGTGCCCACGAGGGACTAGAAAAGCTAGTACTGATTTTCAACAACCCAATTATTGAGATTAACACAAATCCAATCAATAGACCAATGATTGGTGCATTATACTCGATGCCGAGGGTGTATAGTAAGTAGCCAAAGATAACCCAAGAGGTATTTCTGATAAATGACATGAGTGCAGTATCACCAACTCTTAGTTCACCCCGCAAAACGCCGATAAACAATAGTGCTACCTCTTGGAGTACTAATCCCAAGAAAAAGATATGCCAGAATGACCCTCCAAGATACGAATTGATATAGCTTCGAAAGAAAAACACGACAAGACCAGTAGCACACAGTAAAATAACCTTCAAGAGTATTCCAGAGGACAAGACCACACCAGGATCTTGTCCTTCACTAATCCGCTTTTCAACCGCAGATCTAATTCCTAAATCCGCTGGAATGGCTGTTATTGCCAGTCCAGCTTGTATGAGAAAAAATGGGCCTAGGATAGATCCACCAGACAATTTGGAGAAGTAAGATAAACCGATGAACCCAACGAGACTGCTGCCAATCTTTGACACTAATAATTTAATTCCTGACCGTTGAATCCCCATTAAATAATCAACTATCTAGGTCCATAATAATGTTTCTGCCACTAAGCTAACCGAAGGAGCTATGACAGTTGGATAAGACGAACGAATCGTGAGAATACTTCTACTTCGGACATGGCTGACAAACATCGGAAATGGGTTCATCGATAAAGGAGCGAAAGCGCTACTTGAGCAGGCAGCTCCAGATTCCACGATAATCGAAGTTAGTGGATACCCAAACATTAGTGCTGAGCGGAAGGCAAAAGGTGAAATTGGGAATATAAGCAACGTACTCGGTGTACCTCAGATTCGCAACGGGAGTCCTGATATTCAAGATCGAATGGTGAACATCGCTGACTTTGTCGATGCTGATGTGGCTGTTCTTCCTGGCTGTATCCTCTACGAGTTCGCTCTAGATGCGTACCACGACTTACTGAAAAGACTGAACCGAAGGAATATCCCGATTATATTTTTGGGTGCGGGTGGTGGAAATTATGAAGTTGGAACTCAAAGATACGTTCGGAAGGTGATTGACAGCCTCCACTCTCCAGCAATAATAACTCGGGATCAAACAGCCTACGATTGTTATAGTTCAGAGTTTGAGCATTCCTTTTCGGGTATAGATTGCGCATTTTACATCAGCGATTGGTATGAACCACCAACCTCGACGAATAACTTTGTCATCTCAGCGTTTGACCGAGCCGAGGAGACAAATTTCACGACAGAGCTTCCGGTGATTCGCCCCCATCATAATCCGTTTATGAAGCCACACGAGGGAGCAGTTAAAAACCTAATTTGGGGTCAGAAAAATCAAGAGTACTTCGAATCAGAGAATATATTCATGTCAGATACTCTTGAAGATTATCTGTTCCTGTACGCGAATACTGACGTGACATACTCTGACCGGATTCACTCTTGTGTTCCAACACTTGCGTACGGGAATAAAGCAATGTTCGATTTCAAAACCCCGAGGGCAAAACTATTTGACCAAATTTTAGAAGAAGATATTACAGAAGGACCAGTAAGGCTCCCCGAACAGGTACTTCAAGACAAAAAAGAAAAGCAGATAAACCAAGTGAAAGATATTCTTAGAGAAGTAGTAGGATAGCTCGCCGGGTCAAGGAAAATAATATGCACATCTGTTATATATCCAACCTCTACCCACCAGAGACAATCGGTGGTGCAGAGAAATACGTACGAAACGTCTCTGAAGAACTTGTTAGGCGAGGCCACAAGGTTTCAGTACTGACAACGGCAGCTAGTGACTCAGGATCTGTAAGCTCATTCAATAGTGAGAGACGGAACGGGGTAGATGTCTACCGAATCACACCAGCGAACATGTATACTCCGATTGAGCACAGAGATGCTAGTCCATGGCAAAAGCCAGTTCAACACATCATCGATTTGTGGAACCCGCAGATATATGCGAAATTCAAAAGCAAATTACTAAGTCTGGAACCAGATGTAATTCACACAAATAATTTTGGGGGATTGTCTGCTGCAGTATTTACAGCAGCTGGGGCAATAGATGCTCCAATAATTCACACGTTACACGACTACAGATTAATTGATATCCGTCCAGACCTATTCAACAATGGAGAAATTATTGGAGTGCGAAAAATAATGAACCCATTCCGACTTTTCAATAAAAAAATCATTGAGCCACATATTACTCAAGTACTCTCCCCCTCCCAATTTGTAATTAATAAGCATAAAGAGTCAGGACTGTTTGAGTCAACGCCCTGCGATCGGCTTAAATTGGGTGTGTCTCCGAGTAATTCTGGAGAAGAAATAAATTATGTAGAAACAGATGATTTTAGGATTCTGTTTGCTGGTCAAATCACGAAGCAGAAGGGTGTTGATATATTAATTAGTGCGTTTGAACAGTTAGATCAAAAAGATGTGCGTCTAGATATACTAGGTAAAGGGCCTGAAAAAGAGAAACTAGAACGACGTTCGGAGGGGGATGAAAGAATACAGTTCCATGGATTTGTTTCAGAGGAGGAGTTGGATAGGTATTACCAACTAGCAGATACTACTGTACTTCCTTCTCGTTGGTACGATAATTCTCCAATGGTCATATACGAAAGCTATAGTCACTCTACACCCGTAATTGGTGCAAACATTGGAGGGATACCAGAGCTTATTGAAGAAGGAATTACAGGTGAACTATTTGACCCGGAAAATGTTAAAGACTTATCGAACAAACTGTCTCTGGCACATGAATCGTTTGATAAGAGAATGAGTGAAAATGCACACGATTGGGCCCAGAAGAACACGCTAACAAATCACGTAGACCAGTTGGAAAATCATTACCTCTCTGAAATGGAATCAAAGTGAAAATGTCTCCAAAACACAATAATAAACAGAGTATTGTATACGTATTCGATAGCCTCCGGCGAGATTATGTTGGGTGCTACGATTCAGATGTGAATACACCGAATATTGACCAGGTTGCTGAAGATGGAGTGAAGTTCGATCAGGTTCAGTCCCAAGGGATTTGGACGGTCCCATCTAGTGGTAGTATATTCACGGGACTCTACCCTGAAGCTCACCAGAGCAATCAGTTCAGTCAACCAATTGATAGCGGATTACCAAGGATTACAGACGGGCCAAACGCAGCTGGTGCCAAAACGATCTGCTTTTCTACCACAAATGTTGTGTCAAAGGAACGTGGTTTCTCGAACGGGTTTGATGAATTTCACCAGTTGGGTAAAGATGGAGCAGGACTCGAGCCAGATATTGGTGAACGGCTCAATGAAAAGCTACTACCACGAATCCGTGAACTATCTGATACTGACTTTTTTATTCTCGTCTGGACGCTGGGGACTCATCATCCATATGTGACACCAGATACCAGTTTTACTCATGAGTTTATTGATGGTGATCAAGAAACGATGCGACGAGGTGAACTAAGTGATTTCTCTGTTGTGGATGAGATGTATCGAGAGAACATAGAGTATTGTGACTCGTTATTTGGCGAGTTGCTTTCGACGCTCAAGTCTGAGAATATCTATAATCAAACGGATATATTTGTGACTTCGGATCATGGAGAGGTGTTTACTGAACATGCTAGGTTAGAGCATTCAAATTCTGCAATTCAGAAAGCTTTGAAATACTTGATCCCAAAAGAAACACGGATATATTATAGTCTATTTGATAGGTCTGCGTTTGTTGGTCACCAAGCAATTTATCCATATCAGGAACTAATTTCTGTCCCACTCGTCGCCAAGTTTGCAGAGAGTGAGACGAGTAAACAAGGGATTGATCAGTCACCTAGAGAACTAATTGACATCGCAGCAACTATCTCTCAGATATATCAAGGCTCAAGCGATGATCTACAGGGACACGATCTCCGTGATGAAAGTAGTAGACAGTATTTATTTTCATCAAGTCAGATTACTGGTGGACAATGTATTTACCGCTCTGTAACTGACGGCGATCGAAAGTTACTCTCGATGGATCTGGACAGTATTGACTTTGATGATTGGACAGATCCAAGGACAATTCAGTCGATATTCTCGTATGCAGTTGCGAAGACAGAGATATTAACCAGTCTTGATGCTCAGGAAAAATCAATTGAAGAGACTAAAAATTTAGAAAGACTTCAATCTGTATTAAATGAACACGTTGAACGTTGTCGTGAAATAAATGATGACTTTTCAAATGAAGATTCTGAAGTGGATTTAGCAGATGAAACCATGAAACAGCTAGAAGATTTGGGATACAAGTGATTCTATAGCGTGTGGAAGACATCCATTAATCTACTTGCAGAGTTTTCCCATGTATATTTTGATGCTTGAATAAAACCACGCTCAACTAGCTGGGAAGACAATTTCGGGTTCTCAAGTACAGTTTGGGTAGTCTCTGCAATATCTCGAGGGTCTTTTGGGTCCACGTACATCGGGGCATCATCCAGAACTTCTGGGAGAGACGCTGTACGTGACGCAATGACTGGTGTACCGCAAGCCATCGCTTCAATTGGAGGGAGGCCAAATCCTTCATACTTTGAGGGATACAAGAAAACAGCCGCATTTTTGTATGCAAATTTGAGTTCTTCAATAGAGACATACCCGGGTGTGACTATATTATCACTATCTTTGACTTCAAAGTTCTTGAAGATGGATTTATTTTCTGGTCCAATCATCACCAGCTTATATTCCTCCATACTATCTTTTAGGATATTAAATGAATCCAGAATTCCCTGAATATTCTTCCGTGGATTCATTGAACCAACATAAAGTATATACTCATCTGGTAGATCAAGTGGTTTTCCAGGTCCATCATTCAAGTAGTAGTCCGAAATCCCATTGTGGACTACGCTTATGTTGCCTTCATCAATAGACAACTCACTAGTTATCTCTTTCTTAGAGAACTCAGACACCGTTGTCACTACTTCTGCAGAATTCACGCTGGATGGGATTGTAAGCCGTCTATAAATATAATGAATGTTACTTGACATCCGTTTTATTGCATTCACGTCGTGAATACAAACGACAGTAGGAACGCTAATTGATGTGAGTGGTGCATTTCCATTTGGACAATAGAGTACATCAACTTCTTGACTAGAAGCCAGCTTTGGTAAGGATGTGCGTTCCCAAAGAATGCCGAACGCTTGTGAGCTACTAATATAATTGTCACTAACTACAGTCAGTTCGGGAAAGTCATCACGAATAGACTTGTGGCCAAACAAGACCACTTCAGTATCATTTCGAGCTGATAACTCCTTAGCTTGCATCATAGCCGCCTGAACCGCTCCACCTGGCTCATCAACTGAGAACGTCCTGGCGTTAATCCCTATCTTCATTCCTACTTGTACCCCAACGCTTCCAGTCGCCGTTCGATCTCCTCATCGACGTCTTCGTCGTCACCTTCTGACTCACCGTTCTCGACGGCGACCCGGGCCTTGACGTGCTCACGGAGTTCTGACTGCAGTTCCAAGTTACTCGAGTCTGTAAATTCGATTTCCCCAGATTCGCGGTCTCGCTCACAGAAACACACGTCCTCAGCAGTCCGAACAGCGTACCGCCGGAGGTGACTGTCCTCGTTCTCGCCACGTGCTTGGGAGAACACGCGCCGGTCTGTATCCGTAACTGGATCAACAAGCGAGAACTCCGACTCGCCACCGAACGCAGATTCGATCGTCGACACGATATCCAGTGTACTCGCAGGCGTCTCCACCACACCGGACTCACCGTTTGGATGGCGAACGATTAGCGGCACGTGCGTAATCTCGTCGTGAAGATATCGCGGGTGTTCGTAGTAGTCGTGTTCGCCGAAGGCGTCGCCGTGGTCGGCAGTAAAGACCACTAACGAGTTCTCCAACAGCCCACGCTCACGAAGAGCATCGAGGAACTCACCGATGCGCTTGTCGTTGTAGCGAATCTCGGCGTCGTACAGGTCGATCAACAACTGGCGCTCGTCGTCGGTAATCGAATCGGGATCCTTGATAGCCCGCTGATACAGCGACTGAGCGTTTCGTCCGGAAATCGTCTCGTCGGTGTAGAGCGTCGCGTACTCTCCCGGTGGCTCGTACGGGCCGTGGGTGTCCATGTAGTGGTTCCAGAGGAAGAACGGCTCATCATCATCTAGTGAATCAAGCCACTCCAACGAGCGCTCATTAATCTCCTCGGCGCGGGCGTAGTGGCGATTCCGAAGTTTGTCAAGCGCCCGCTGTGCCAGCGCGATAACCTTGTGCTTCCCAAAGTGGAGGTCGTCGTCGAATGTGTCGAACCCTTGGTCGAAACCGTACGCTCGGGAGACGAACGGATTCGAGTGGAAGCCGGCTGTCGCAAAGCCTTCGTCAGAGAGCGTCTTTGCGACGGTATCGGTCGCGAGTCGGTACTTCGCGTCGATGGCGGTGTCCGGGTATTCGCCAGTCAACAGCGCTGGAACTGCCTCACGCGTATGTGAACTCGCGCTGTAGGCGTTCGTGAAGTGAAGCGAGTCGGACGCAAGGTCATCCAACACCGGGGAAGTCTCTCGATGGTAGCCGTGACACGAGAGATGGTCGGCCCGAAGGGCGTCGGCTGACAGGAGGATGATATTGTCCCAGTCAGTAGTCATCTGGAAGATATCTACTCATGACAGGATTTTATTCTTCCGGAGGATACGCCCAATATTTGTTGCTGTTGGAATCAAATCGGGATGAGTGACTGAAAGTAGGGGTCTTAACTTAGATAACCATCTCATTATACGTGAATGGTTGGAAGCAAAATTTTTAGTTGGATGGTTATAATAATGGTTTCAGGAGAATTCACGCCGAAATTCCACGGGTGATAATTACTGATGGAAGACAAATTATCCATTCCGAAGATTGAAAATAAGTCTGGAGTAGAAAAGCGATCGGATGAGACCGTATCCGAGTATTTACGAAGGATTGGGGAACAATTTGAGATGTCCCCAGATAATCTTGAAGAAGTAATTGATTATCACACTCGACTGCGATTTTCGCCATATCCAGATACAGTTAGTATTAGTAGCGACGAAGTTGATAGATTTTTAGACAAGATCAATCAAGTAAATAACAACTCGCCTGAGGAAAACGAGGACTTGGAATCTGCTGTAACCCGTAATGCTACGGCAAACAAATCAGAGTTCCGGGAATCACCAGTAAGTGATATCACATCAGAATCTAAGCATCTGAAAGCGTCAGAACTGAATAGCGGTAGGAATTCAGAAGCCAGTCGTCCTATTGACGATGGATTTAGGCAGGATCATAAAGTCAGATACACGCAAACTAGTACCTCTGAGACATATGAGCGGATTCTCTCATCAGGGAGACGAATTTATAGAAAAATATGGCCCGACCAATATGCTATCAGTTTCAAATTAGAGACTGAAGATTATTGGATAATTACTGGGATCGTACTAATTGGTGCATACGTGTTCCTGCAATCTCTTGGCCACCAACCTCTTAGACAGTGGGACGAAGCGATCTACGCTAATGCTGCTCGACATATGGTCCAAAATGGTGACTGGATAATTCCTCATCTCTATACATTTCCGAATCAAGGTGACGGGTATCAACCATTTCTTGAGAAACCTCCGCTTGTGTTCTGGCTTCAAGGAATATCTATGTCAGTCTTTGGAGTCACTCGATTTTCAGCTAGACTACCATCTGCCCTGTTAGCGATTTTCACAGGGATTGTTGTCTATCGGTTCGGAACCTATCTATTTAACCGGAGGTCAGGATTAATCGCAGCCCTTGTACTATTTACGACGCCCATGATCTATGCTCAGAGTCATGGTGGACGTACTGGAAGTACTGACGTTCCTCTAATGTTTTTCGGCACTTTATTTGTTTATGTGTCTTATGTGGCTTTAACAAAAAATAGAGATGATCTCTTGCCATACGTGGGACTTCTGGCCGGTCTGGCGCTTCTAACAAAAGGGTTTAATGCCGGTGTTTTTGTCATAGCTCTTTTCCCCCTAGCTATCTGGCATTATAGGGCATTCTTATCCCGAAAAGCCATTACAATGATCGGTGTGACGGCTAGTATTTCACTACCTTGGTCGTTATATGCTTGGTACGAATTTCGTGATGAGTTTATTTTCCAGATTTTCCTACAGCAAGTCTTAGGGCGTGCGACAGGAGAACGCTTTACTGAACAGTCGCAAGCTCTTTTCCCCTTTATGCGATATCGATATTTCCAAAATTTCCCAGCTCAGTTTGACCCATGGGTTTACCTCCTTCTTCCCGCTGTAGCCGTACTACTTGTATATGGTTGGCGCAATCAAGAGTTTAAGAAACCAATGTTTCTCCTCTGGTGGGCAACAAGTACGTTTGGTATATTTGTGTTTACAGGCAATCACGGGTGGTACATAATGCCAATGTTCGTACCATGTGCGTTAATTATCGGAAAAATGATTGACTCCGCAGCTAATCGAGACTCTGTTGCGTATGCAGGTCTTGGTTCTGGCGCAATTTTGACAGCCTGGATCAACGGAGTAACAATAGGCTTTGTAGCTATACTCTTTGGGCTCATTTTAATTCGGCTGCTAGACTACACTCAGGACTATGCTCAGAGGGTGAGACCTACGGACTACCATATCGGAAAACATGCGATACCGATTTTACTCGTAGGGTTAGTAACTGTCTCTCTAGTGGGGACTGTTCCTCTTGGTGTAGGGAGTCCAAATCATAGTGGACAGGAACAGTTAGGTCAAACTGCATCTGAAGAGATTCCCAATGATGAGGTAATTGCCCTTACTTGGGAAACCCGCGCTTCGATGCCATTCTCGTTTTATGCTCAAAGACCGCTAATTGTGTATGACCAAAGACAACGGCTTGTCACGGAACCACGTAATATCAACCAAGACACAAATATTCAATTTGCTCTTCTAGAGAATAGTACAGACACCAAAATTAATAGAGAATATACGATTCTTGATAGTGACGGGGAGCATATACTTGTGGAATTCACATAAATGATGATTCCCACCTCGGATGGAAGGCACAGGTATGTGTACTGCTTATGTCTGTGGAAATTAGTACAACTATAATTCAGAAATTTCATTCGATCTCAATCACGAAATTTCTTCACAACTATCCCGTGTTTATGCTTGGACCGGATCTGGGGATCGCCATACCCGGTGGTTTTACTGTTTTTCCGCACGCTTAACGTTGTGAACGACACATTTCACGACGAGTTCACGGAATTTTCGGTACCACATTCGCGTTCGCACGGCGTCGCCGTGCGTGCGCTTAATCGACGAGAAGACGGTCTCACATCCTCTTCTTGGAGTTTCTCGCGTGAATCATCCAGCCCGTAGCCTTTGTCAGCGGCGAGGCTGTGCAGGTCGCCTGCCGCAACGTAGGCGACCTACCAGCCGAGTTGTGTGTCGTGGTTTTTCTCGGTCGTACAGTAACGTCGAGAGCCGCTTGAATTTCTGTGTCGACGGGAACCGTCGCTTTGAGTGTCTGAACGCGGTAATTCGTACGGCGGCAGTAGTGCTTGCTGGCGTTTTCGCGGTCGAAAAAGGTGGCATCAATGGTGGCGTGACCCGAGAGGTCGTGCAGTTGCGCCGATAGGCGCAGCAGCACTCGCCAGACCTTCATCTGAGACCGATCAAATCCCTTAACCAGCGTCGATGACGTCCTCTTTGAGGACAATCTCCCCACAAATATGCGGTATTTCGTTCAGGAGGCCCAACGCGTTGAGGTACGACTCATTGAGGTATATCCGCAGATAGTGCAGCGACAGGAGAGTGTAGTCGGCGAAGCCGTCACCCCCTCGTGGGTTGCGACTTCGCCTCGACCACAAAACATTTTTAGCCATCGTGACCGCTTTGCTCGTGAAGCGAGAGATTTTCGACATGGATCATGGGCAACCTTCCGATTCAACTCTTTTGAACTAACGAGCGATTCTGCCGTGGTTTAGTGATTCACTAGAGCCGCTTGAATCAGGCATCACCAATTATTTCGGTGACATTCCATGTGAACAAACTCTCCGCAACGTAATTAATTGTCATTCCAACGCCGATTCCAACAATATTTGCGATGGTTGGCCACAGCTCAATTCCGCCAACGAGGAATGAAAAGTCAACAACAGTAGTCAGTAGGTAGAGTACTGAAAATGCTACTGAGAGTCCAACTACACGAACCAAGTGCGACTTCGTCCACCGACGCGCGAATGCGACCATGCCGCCATCTCCTTCATCAGCAAATGTCCATCGGTCGTTGACAACGAACATTGTTGAGATTGATGTCTCTGCACCAACCGCCTTTGCCATTAGTGGACTGATACCAAATATGCCAGTCAACAATGCAACAATAGTCGTCTCAATTGTCGCACCAACTACACCAACTGAAATAAATTGACCAATTCGAGCACGATGGATAAGCGCCTTTAGCTTGGGTTCAGTCGCCATCGCTATTCCCGAGTTTCATCAGCTTTGAGCGCTCAGTTTTCTTTACGTCACGAAACCGCGGGCTAGTAGCAATTGCATCAGTCCGACGCTTAACATCAATTAGTGCTGTCGCTAGCTCAATTGACGTTGAGACTGGACTAACCGTTGAGTCGGGATGGTCTTCCCATTCAACTGGAATCTCAGCAATCTCATATCCAAGTGAACCAGCTACTGAAACAAACTCAAGGTCCCATGCGAACCCCGGCTCGTAACAATGATGCCCAACTGCTTCCCATGCCTCAGCTGTGAGTGCTTTTGCGCCACACTGGTAGTCACGGCACTGTGTGGGAAGCATCTTTCGCGCGGCGAACGCAAATGCATCACCGAGCAGTCGACGAACGACTGTCTGGTGAGCAACGATGTTAGAAGATGGGTGCCGCCGGGATGCAATACTAACGTCTGTTGTCCCCTGTTTGATCTGATATACTATGTCGTCAAGTGACGGTGCAGGTACTGATCCGTCTGCGTCAGCAAAGGCTAAAATGTCTGTATCAAGTGCATCGAATCCTTCCATAATCGCACTTCCCTTACCACGACGACTAGTTGAGGCATTGACTTCTACGATTTCGTCAAGACGTTCTACATGTGACTTCCGCGGTGAATCAATCTCAACACGGATTACATCTGGTGAGAGAACTTGACGGATGTTCTCGATGTATCTTTCTAGGGTCAAGAGATCAGGGTCGTACGCAGGAATGACAACCCCTACTGACGATTCAGATGACATAGTTAAGCCTTACACCATCTTTCTGTTTGAGTTCCTGATCTAGAACGGTCCCCTCGCACCCAGATTGGATTGTCCAAAATAACGCCATCCAATCTCCACCGATACTTCTCCTAACTTCAGACATAGGATGTTTGTCATAACTATACAGAGGTGACTAAAATCTATCGGAGAATTCATTTATCGCAAAAGTAGATTTTAAAACTCCCTAAGAGCCCGGATTAGTGTGGTTGGCGAACATCGTGGTTAATCTATGTGAATGTCGGTGTGTTGAAGTTGGTGTCTCGCGAGAGGACAGGTAATCATAGGATATGGATGTGGCGTTTGTCAGTAATGTGATATTTCCGTTCGTGACTGGTGGCGCAGAAAAGCGTATCCACGAAATCGCCACCCGGCTCTCACAGCGAGGCCACGACGTGACCATCTACGGCCGCCACTTCTGGGACGGCCCGAAGGAGACGACTCACGAGGGCGTCACCCTCCGTGCAGTCGCCCCCGAAACAGAACTCTACACCGACGACCGGCGCTCGATCACCGAAGCGCTCGATTTCGCCGCGCGACTCGCCTACCCACTCGCCAAACGACTCCACAACGAAAACCACGACCTCGTCGTCGCCTCTGTCTTTCCGTACTTCCCTGTCCTCTCCTCGAAGCTCGCCGCCCTCGGGACCGACGTGCCCGTCGTCACGACCTGGCACGAAGTGTGGGGCGACTACTGGGACGACTACCTCGGCGTGCTCGCCCCCTTCGGGAAGTTCACCGAACACCTCACCGTTAGAGTTCCCCAACACCCAATCGCCGTCTCTGGTATCACCGCCGACCGCCTCGCCGATATCGGCCGGGACAGAGACACGATCGAAGTCGTCCCGAACGGCATCGACGTCGACCAGATTCGCAACGCGCCACTCCCCGACGACGGCGACTCATTCGACGTGCTGTTCGCCGGGCGACTCATCGCCGACAAGAACGTCTCCATCCTCCTCGATGCCTTCGACCGCGTGGCCGACAACTACGATGACGTGACGCTGGGCGTCGTCGGCGATGGTCCAGAAGCCGACCGTCTCGAACAACAGGCGAGTGAGTTGGACCACGCCGACCGCGTGAGCATGCTGGGATTCCTCGACGAGTACGAGGACGTGTTGGGGCAGATGCGCGCCGCGGATGTCTTCGCCTCACCCAGTACGAGAGAAGGATTCGGCATCACCTACGCCGAAGCGATGGCTGCTGACTGTACGGTTATTGGTGTCCAGCATCCCGAATCAGCGGCGAGTGAAGTCATCGGCGACGCGGGGTATCTCGCCGAACCAACTGTCGATTCAGTCGCAGACTCGTTAGACCGCGCACTCGCGGGTGAACGCCCCCCAACCGAACCCACGAAACGCGCCGAACAGTACGATTGGGATAGCGTCGCCGGCCAGGCTGAAGCG
The DNA here is from genome assembly GCF_000723845.1 of Haloferax prahovense. Lineage (NCBI taxonomy): Archaea > Methanobacteriati > Methanobacteriota > Halobacteria > Halobacteriales > Haloferacaceae > Haloferax > Haloferax prahovense. Next base: position 418,157 of record NZ_LK053000.1, read on the forward strand.
GCGTATCGTCGGGCAGTTAAGGGCAGCTGGTGAGCTGGTAACTGCCGAGGTGAACTTGGGGGCGAACCACAGTCGTGAACACTTATCGGCCACCCTCCAAAGTAACATCCAATGCCCAACTCTCCACGTCGGCGTATTGTTGGTATTCTCGTCTTACTGGGGTGTCTGTTCGGACTCATGGTCTGGTTTGGGTCACTCGCTCCTGCCCCCGAGGCGGGCGCATACCCTGGGGCGGAAGAGTTGGGCACGGACTACGACGCGTGGGTCGGCGACCAGGTGAATCTCACGGGCACCGTCATCGATACCGACCCACTCACAATCAGCGCTGAGTACGGAGCTGGTGAACAGGTCCGTCTTCAGATCAGCAACGCCGCTGTCGATGCACAACAGGGCGACACTCTCTCAGTATACGGCGTCGTCGAACCGGATCGGGAACTCAGTTCGTTGAACGCCTACACCGTCCCGCCGGCCAACTATCTGTACATGTACGCCGTTTCGTTCCTCGCGGGACTGTGGGTACTTGGGAGAATCATTCAGTCATGGCGTCTCGACGAGACGTGGTCGCTCGCACCGCGGGAGACACCACTCCGAATTGGTGACATCGTCTCCCGACTCAAACACACGGAGGACCACGATGCCTGATCTGCTCGCACACGCCCTGCTCGCATATACGATTGCTACGGTCGCCTCGTGGCGCTACGAGTGGATTACCCGTCCATACGTCACCGTTGCGATGGCTGGGGCGTTCATCCCAGACATGACCAAGGTCAGGTTACTCATTCCGAGCGCTCGAGTTGAGCAACTGCTTGCCATCCCATTTGACTGGATTGGTCTTCACACGGCGGGTGCAGCGCTATGTTCGGTCCTCATTGGTGTTCTTCTTGTCCCTGAGTCAGAGCGCCGCCGTGTCTTCACGCTTCTTTCAGTAGGTGCTGCGTCGCACCTCATCGCGGACGCCTTCCTGTTGAAACCGACTGGGTTGTCGTATCCACTCTTCTGGCCGGTTACTCGAATCCATCCGCCGACTCCTGGCTTGTACCTGAGCACGGATTTCGAACCGGCGCTCGTCCTCGGGATAGTTGCACTCGTCGCCTACGGCGTCACCCGATTCAAGATAGATCAAAGGCGTTCGTAATTCACTCTCTCACTAGTTTACCAGGTGTCGCTGTCCGGCAGATGCTCAAGTACACCTAGGCGATGGTGAATCGACTCACTCTCACCGAATCACGAATCGGATGCCCGACACCCCTCGCAACGAGTGACAAAACCGACTGGCAAACCTACGCTGTCAGATGCCCTGACTAGAACGAGATGCCATCGGCGGTCGGTGGTGATATCCGTTAGAGCGGTACAACGCGCGTCCGTAGCTATGTCTACCGACGACACACCCAGATTTGCCTCACCGTAACCACGGTTTTCGTGTGACCGACGAGCGCGGTATCCAACGGCAGCGTGGACGGCAGTAGAGGCCGGATGGTATAACAATCATATGTTCGGTACACCTGCACGCAGTTTCCAACACGCAATGGGAAACTACGAGCCGAACACAGCATAGGGTCTTGTTCAAAGCACACCACCTACAGCGTCGCTTGTGGAACACCGGTGGCCAGAATAACGTGTTGTGTGGAACTTCGGTCCGGTCCAAAAAATGAGTGATAGCTATCTAAAAATGGTAACAGTCAGTTTTGATACTATTACGTCTGTTGACTAAATATACTATTTTTGGGGCGCGCTTCACGGAGAGTCCTTCCGGTTGCTTTCGGTCCCACTTAACGCGTCAAAGACGGCTACAATGCCGATTCGTGTATTCACAGAAGTCGACTGATTGGCTGTTTATCGAGACCCGTCTGAGAAACGTGATTTCAACAGAGCCAATTTAAATACCATATTTATTGAATAATCACGGAGATAGTAACTCTGCGTTACAGTATAGTTTTGAGCTGAGAGTATTTGAGACTCGATCTATCGACGCCGACAGTCGTGAATCTCAATCCGCTCTGGCAGCCCCACCGTGCCACACGCAGGACACGCCACGAGCGTCGTCGGCAACTCCTGACAGGACTCCAACGCGGCGTGCAGATGCGCTTGCACGTCGGGCTCGGTCGTCCGCGTCAGCGCCTGAGTGAGGTGCATCTGCAACTCTTCGTGGGCACTCATGCGCGGCGGGCCTCCTTCCGCTCGGTATCTACTCGGAGCCCGAGGTGTGCAAGCTGACCCATCGAAGCCCAGCCACGCTTCTGGGAGACGAACGCCTTCCACTCGCGGAGCGGCCGGCCATTGAGTGGCTGGTAGTGATCGAGGGTTCGGCCATCAAAGACGACGACGGCGTCGGCAGGACGGAAGTAGTGGTGTGTAAAGCCCTCGGCGTCGATACCAAGGGTGAACGAGCGTGCGAGGGCGGTAGTGAGGTGGTCGGCTAGCGATACGGTACGCTCTTGTGTCGCGGAGTTCGTAGTTGACATTGGCTTACTCGGACTGAGAAGCCACCCGGTCACGTGTTACAGCACGTGGCCTTTCTGCGAAAGGCGAACCCGGTACTTCTCAGTTACAACTCTGTTCTTGGGCCACTTAACACTATGCATTATGCACAGTCAAACTGCATATTTACAACGCCATGGTTTATACCATATCACAGTCTAGTTGCGACTATGAGCGCCTCAAACCTTACTGGGACAGACAAAGCGATTCTCGACGTGCTCAAACGAGGACGCGATGGCAATCGTCCGTGGGGAATTGCGACGAAAGGCTATCTCGTCGATGAGACCGGGTACTCACGAAACAGTGTGTATAATCGCCTCGAAGTACTCGAGGCTCGCGGCTACGTGAAATTGGTCCACGAACCAACTCGGCTCTTCGAATTCGTGAGTGATCCGCGAGAAGAGTGAGCGGAGGTCCTAATTTTGAGACGAGACACACCTCACAACGAGTGAGGGTATAATTCGTTTAGGGAGACACACCTCACAACGAGTGACTAATACACGAACAGGATGATGTGAGCAACTAGCCAGACACACCTCGCAACGAGTGACCAACATTGGTGTTGCATCGCTATTGGAGAATCCTACTCAGACACACCTCACAACGAGTGAATCAGAAAAGAGGAGGCCAGGGGGTTACTCACTCAGCGCTTCAACAACCACTTCCGGATCTCCAAGCAGACGATGTTCAAGATAGCTTCCTTCGCCAGGTCCTCCGCCCGTGTGGTTTGACTCTGTAATTCCAAGGAAGGCTTGTTCTTTAAGCAGTCTGTATACTCGGTCTTCAGAAAGCGGCGAACTTCCCTCCGTTGAAGCAAGCGAACAATAAGCATCGTAGACGTCATGTGTCCGGAATGCGCCCTTCCCAGGGTTCTTGGCGGTGAGCAGTGCCAACGCCCGAAGTATGTGTTGTACATGAGGTGTCGATCCAGTAATCAGGCGTTCAAATCGGTTTACCTCTGCTTTGTGGACGGCCTCATCAACGTGAGCTGCCGTCACAGACTCAAGATTTTGTTTCTCTGCGAGTCGACCTGCCTCGTATAGTGTGTCAACTGCCTTTCTCGCATCCCCGTGTTCTTTTGCTGCGATTGCTGCGACTTTTGGAACCACACCATCAGCCAATACACCGTCACCAAATGCGTCAATACGGTGTTCAAGAATCGCACGAATCTGTGTGGCGTCATACGGGTCGAAAACTAACTCGTTATCTTGGAGACTCGAATCAAGGCGTTCGTTCAGTCGGTCGCGATATTCGATCTTGTTACTGATACAGACTGCTCCGATGTGAGACGCTGCCTTCCCACTCTCACGTGCACGTGTGAGGCTTCGAAGTAATTCATCATCGTCGAGTTTGTCAATCTCATCGAGAATGACAACGAATGCGTCGACATCGTAGTCGTTCAAAACCTCCCACGTAATATCCCGGTAGTCAGACGCAGAGATACCGATTCGTGGGACGTTGCGGTCAACACCCAGCGTATCAACCAACTGTCGAGCCATCTCTCTACTTGCCTTCGTCTCTGACTGATAATCTGAACAGTCGACATACGCATACGCAAGTGTCGTGTCGTGTGACTTGGCTTCGATGCGTGCTTCTCGAGTAACGCACCGTGACACGAGTGACTTACCAGTTCCAGTCTTTCCGTAGATGATTGTTGTCTCTGGTGGGCCACCACGTGTTGCTGGTGCAAGTGCCCCCCCGACAGCAGCAATCTCTTGATCTCGACCAACTACCCGGTCAAGCTCAGGAACGTGGCCAACCCGAAGGAGTTCACGATTTGAGAATATATCTCCGGTCTCAAAAAGCGACGACCGGTCATCAGTATCAACCATGCTTAGTTTCACCAATGTGGCAATGTCTCTTAATACTGCCGAACCTCGGAACGAGTGAGAGCGTTCAAATATCGATATTCAGCCGTCAACAACGATTTCAAGAGTATTTAAGTAATAAATATCGTTCTGAGACACACCACATACCGAGTGAAAGTGCGTCGGATAGATGTAGGCCAAACCCCAGGTGCATCAGCCCCAGATACAGCATAACAGGATATTCTTCAGGTGGTTTGTCACTCGGTGTGAGGTGTGTCTCCCCTCAGTAAGTGGCGGTGCCATCTACCCTCAGTTAGACATTGATAACACTGAATCGCGGGAAGCAAGAACCAAACTGACGAGGTACATCCTTTCCTACCACTACTCACTCGGTGTGCGGTGTGCCCCAAGTACGTTATTCAGGCTGTGATGAGTATCGGTATTGTCCAACCCACGTTGAGGAGTCCCCCCGGCCGTAATAGCCAACTATGAGCCGCGAGTGGACTCGCTCACGATGTCGGTCGAATCGTACGGTCCCACTCGTCCAGACCCACTGACTCGGTTCATGGCCGCCTGCCAGGGCGCTGGTATCGCCTCCATCGCGTGTCCAACGGTTGGGAGCGCGTCGATCCTCGTCGTGAGTGCCGTCACCCACTGGACACCGAGTGAGCTACTGGGTGGGAATGCGCAAGCCCTGTTGTTGCTGTTCGTGTGTGCAATTGCGGTCGGCTTCATCGCGGGGTCGTACTGGCCGGTGGTCGATGGTCTCCCACAGAAACGCGAACACGAACTGTACTGGGTTCGAAAACGCTTCACCATGTGTCTCTTTGGCGGCCTCGGGTGTTACGGCGTGTTCTCGCTCATGTTCGTCGTGACGGTCACAGATCTCCTGCAGAATCTGGTCGGCCTTGGCGCGGCGATTCTCGTGTGTACCTATTTGTATGCGTACTCTAGGGACCGACGCGGGGTGAGGTGAGCAGTCGAAGCACGGGTCAAGATATCACGAGAATCGAACGATCGGGACCCTCAGCTTCTGCCCGTCTGAATCGCTCAATGTAGAGGATATCAATCTTCAATTGAGAGTGTATAACCCCACTCGAATTCCCACGATGCGTCCGTTCTAATCCCCGGCATAAATGATTCGACGAAGCGATGTTTCCCTGCGGGAAGACAACTGGTATCTGTGGACCGAGTACTCACCCACGTGTCCATCGTGGCGTCCAGTATCTCGCGCTCTGGGTAATGTAGGACCGTGTATTCGGACTGGATGCACTCACCAGGGGCAAGTGTCTGCCACCTAAGCACGCCAGGAAGAACGAAGTGAACAAGATTCGTCTGCCAGCACCCCTCGACAGGACGGCCCGGAACAATCTCCTCGTCCGTTCCAAAGACGTGCTTCTGAATCTCACGGTCACTCGGGATGAGAACAAGCCACCCCTCATCTTCGCTCCAGATACTGGAGTACGGTTGGATTGCGCCGAAGCCAACCGTTTGCTCTTCCGAGGAACGATTCTCAAATGAACCTCGAATCCGAGCGGGTGCATCGGGTGAGAAGTCACGTATCTTCTCTACCCCGAGTTGGAATGGTATGTTACTGGGCTGAACGTCTTCAGTAACGGTGATTCGGGGGTAGCGCCCAGAAGCCATAGAACGTAATGATGTCCCAATCAGGTAACAGTATTGAACCACTTTTGTCGAGGACAGTACGCTAAGACGGAGATGGATACAACCAGAGAACTGACCGAAACGTCTCTATGTCACAATCGACTACATCCGGATACATTATGCCGGTCCCTCTCAAACATCACAACGCTGAACTCAGTCTTCGGCCAGGGACCACGAAATCGGATCTCGTGGCGTACCTGTACCAAAATTCTGAGTGGGGATACTCCCCCCAGGAGCTCAAGGAAGCACTTGACATCCCTCGAGGGACCGCTACGACCACACTCAAGCGTCTCTACGACGACGACTACATCGGAAAAACGGATGACGGCTACTACTACGCGCTGCGCGAACGAGACGACATCCGGCGGTACGTCTCCAGTCTCAACCAAGTCGATCGACTGTTCGGTCACCACCGCGATGCGGACGCCACTCCCGAAGAACCCGACAAACAAATCGGAGGCGGTCGCACCGACGAGGAACTCGATGCAGAACTCACAAAGCTCGAAGCCGAAGTAGATGAGTAACGTCGAACTCTGTATCACGATTCCAAGCCGTCCCCGCGAGCAGTTCGATCTTGAGAGAGAACGAAACTTGATGGTCGTACTGACCGATTTCGGACTCATACTGATGAAAACTGAGATACCGTCACTCACGGAGTTCCAGGGGCGTGTAGAAAAACGTGCCAACGAACGCGAATGCTCGATGGAGGAGATTACTCAACTCGTACACGACGCTCGAACTGACGACTGAAGGCCGTCCTCGGTACGAACGTTCTGGAAGACTCGGCACGCAGACCGCCAGCGATTGCGCGTGAACGAGTGCTTCGAATTCGAAGGCGCGCCGAACGGAGTGCTCTGACCACCTCGAAAATCAAACGCAAAACCCCCCAGCCGAACCACGAACCCCTTCGTCAGTCGAGATACGGCTCACAAACCCGCTCGACACCCTCCTCGAACGAAACCTCGGGCTCCCAGCCAGTCGCCTCGTGGATCTTCGAGTAGTCGGCTTTCGTGTCGTGGACGTACACCTCGAAGGGATTCTCGACGTACTCAGGCTCGACATCCGTCCCGAGGACCTCGTTGATCATCTCGACCATCTCGTTGAACGAGTAACTCTCGGCAGTCCCGAGGTTGTAGATGCCTTGGAGTCGCTCCTCAGCCGCGAGTTCGATCCCCCGGACGATATCGTCCACATGGGTGAAGTCACGCGTTTGCGACCCATCACCGAACAGTTCCGGTGATTCGCCATTCGCGATTTTGTCGGTGAACTGCGCGACCGTATTCGCGAACTCGCCTTTGTGTTCTTCCGCACCCCCGAAGCCCTGGTACACCGAGAAGAAACGCATGCCCGCGAGTTGCATGTCGTAGTGGTGGTGGAAGTACTCCGCGTAGCGCTCACGGCCGAGCTTCGACGCTTCGTACCCCGTCCGAGATTCGACGGGCATATCTTCCGGCGAGGGCTCCGTCCGCGAGCCATAAATCGACGACGTGGTCGCGTACACAACCGTGTCGCAGCCGTCTTTCCGGGCCTGTTCGACCGTGTTGACGAAGCCTTCGATGTTGACACGGGCACCCTTCGTCGGGTTCTCTTCGTGCATCTTGTACGACGACAGCGCCGCCAGGTGGAACACCACGTCGACGCCCTCGGTCGGGAGGTCGTCGTCGAGGACCGTCATGTCGTGGAACTCCACGGCATCATCCAGATTCTCAGGCGTTCCGAGATAGAGGTCGTCGATTGCGATGACGTCGTTATCCTCCGCAAGATGATTTGCGAGATTCGAGCCGATGAATCCGGCACCGCCAGTAACGAGGACTCGTTTGCCGTCCATACGTGGTTGCTTTCGCCACGTGACAAGAACCTATCGTCAATCTGGTGTGAGTCAGGCGAGACCGTTTGTGTTCCTCAGGAGTGGTTCGACTGGTTACACACCTCGCACCGAGTGACAGAAGAGCTTGTAAGCAGCAGAGAGCGGTGATTTGTATGCTGTGGTACGTCAGAATCAGGATTCTTGTTCGCGCCTTTGCTTTTCTACACACCACTCGAAGAGTTCCTGTCGTTGGTCATCGTCCGTCTCACCGAATAGACTCCCGAGACGGTAGCCAAGACTATCCCACGTCATCAACCCACGACTGAAGTCGTGGGCTTGTCCGTGGACTCCCGGTCTGCCTCCGACGTGGAGTAGGCGGTGTACTCGCCGTTCCCGTTCAGCGTCCCAGACTTGAGGGCGAGATGACCGTCGCCCAACCCATCGGGACGTTTGCCCGATGGTAAAGTTAGCAACTTGAAACCGATGTTCTTGCTCGCGTTGTAGTCACCGTCAACAGAGTACCCACAGTCGTTACACTCGAACCAACCGTCCGAGTTACGGTTCGTGCTGGACTGATGCCCGCACCGAGAACAGGTTTGACTCGTAAACGCGGGCGGTATATCCTCAACGCGGATACCGTACTCGGCGGCCTTGTACGCGAGCATCTCTTGGAGTTCGCGGAACGCCCAGTTGTGCATCTGACGCTTCACTTGGTCGTCCCAATTACTCATCCGCTCGCGGATGTGGGTCAGGCGTTCGACGGCGATGTACGAACAGTCGTGGGCGTCTGCCTCCTCCACGATGCGTCGAGAAATCGTGTGCAGGCGGTTCAGCACGAAGCGGTTTTCTCGCCCCGACAATTGCCGGAGTGCCTGCTTGGCGGAGCGAGTGCCTTTGTGCTGAAGGCTTCGACGCACGCGGAAGTAGTGGTTCTGTCCCCACAGTAGTTTGCCACCGTCGTAGAACGATCCCGTACTGGTCACGGCGACGTTCTTCAGGTTCAAATCCACGCCCAAGACTTTGTCACCGTCGCGTTCTTCGACTTCTTTCTTGATGACGATGTGGAGGTAGAACGCATCCTCGTCTTCGCGGTAGTGGAGCGTCCCCATCCGCTTTTCGTAGTCGTCATCATCGAGGTAGGACTTCTGGTAGTCTCCGAGTACGTACTCAACGGCGACTCTGCCGTTGATGGTGGAGAGGGTGGCCGACCTGTCTTTGATGGTCAACGTCCGTTTGTCGTAGACGGCTGACAGCTCGTTGAATCGCGGGAGTGGTCGGCTGTTGCCCTTCTTCCAGTCAGCAACGGTACTTTTCATCGCTTCGACGGCTTTCGAGTAGGCCCGCACACAGAGGTTTGCGGGCAGGTCTGTCTCGTCTCGCAAGTCGTGGTACACTTGGTCGTGTATCGTGGACTTGTTGAGGATGAGGTAGCCGTCGTTGTTCCTGCCGTGCTGGACAGTGTAGTTGCAGGCGTGGTTGAACTGGTCGATGGTCTGATGGAGGTCGTCTCGTCGGTCGTCCGGAACCGAGAGTTTGACCGGGATAGTTCGTTTGACCTCCATCTGTGACCTCACATACGAGTGGTGTCTTATATATTCTACGACTGTTGTGGGGGAGTCGGCTTGCTATCGATCGTGGTTTGGTTCGACTCTTGTCGGATTCCTCCCACGGCTAAAGCCGTGGGCTTCTTCCCCGAATCTGTGTGAGGTGTGTCTCTTCCACCCACACACCGGTTTGCACGTGTTTTGCTGAGACAGACACATCTCGTCTGTCGAAACTGATGGCTCAAACGTGAGCAACAATTCCGACGCACCCACATACTCCAGAACGATGACTCCATTTTGACTGAAGAGATATACTCGGTTCACTATCCAAACCGCCTTAATAGCAATATGATTAAGGCACCACAGACTCTGTCTTAGTCAAAATGAGGACGCGAAACCTTCCACCAGACGCACCTGGTCGCTATCTCGAGTCCCATCCGAACCCCTACTACATTCCGGACAAGTTACCGCTGTCGTCGAAAATCGAGATGGACGACGAGCTTGCATCGTCCGTCGCGGATGCGATGTTCCAACTCGGACGGATCGATGGTATCAGTCCCACCGTTGACTTCTCCCCGGTTCTGTACACCTCACTGCTCCGACTCGAGGCAGTCGAAACAGCCGAAATCGAGGGCGCAGATGTCGATGTCGACGAGGTGTACGCGTATCACACGCGCAGTCGGTCCCAAGAGACAGTCGACGTCAGTCGCGACCTCCAAGAGGTACTCAACGCCGAACGAGCACTCAACGAGGGATTCGACGCGATGAGAGATAGCGAATCGATTACGCTCAGTCTGCTGCAGTCGCTCCACGAGACACTCCTCGAAGGCGTTCGGAACGAGGGGGACGTCGTCGGTACATGGCGGGAAAGCGACGTCCACATCCCGTCACCACGTGGCAGCCAGCCGCCGTTTGTTCCACCGCCACACGGCAACGTGCCTGAGCTGATGGACTCGCTCGAAGCCTACATCCAGATGGGAGGCCAGCACCACTCCCTCATCGACCTCGCCATCGCACACTACCAATTCGAGACGATTCACCCCTGTTCTGATGGGAACGGCAGACTCGGACGGATCCTCATCGTCCTCCAACTGCACGACGCGGGGTATCTGTCGGACCCCTATCTCTATCCGAGTGCCTACTTTAACCGGAACAAACAGGCGTACGTCGAGAAGATGCGCGCAGTCAGCGAGGAGGGGAACTGGCGTGACTGGATTCTGTTCTTCCTCGACGGAATCGAAGCCCAGGCGAGAGATTCCTATGAGCGGACGTTCGAACTCATCGAGCTTCGCCGGGACTACGAGACGCGCTATCCGCACTCGAAAACGAGCCACAAACTCGCCCGGAGTCTGTTCGACCTTCCGTACTTCACCGCAAACGAGGTCCAATCGCGCTTCGACGTCAGCCGACAGACGGCGTACAATGCAATCGAGGAACTGGAAGCAGACGGTCTCATCGTCGAAACAACCGGGAAACAGCGCAACCAGGAGTACAAAGCAGTCGACGTCTTCGATATCCTCGAACGCCCGACGGTGTGAGGGCCTCTACACGACTGCAGTCGTGGGCGTTCTCCTCGAATCGTCGTTCCCCTCACTCACCGAGACGAGTTCGCGAGGAACCGCCTGGCTGCTGACCGGAGGTTCGACGAGTCGAGTTCGGCAAACGGTGTGTCGTCTTCTAAGGTGTCGAGGACTGCATCAACAGGCTCGGAGAACGCAAATTGGAGGTAGACCCCACGTTTGAAGCCACCACTCGTGCGATTGCTTTCGAGGACGCCATACGTCCCCGCTTTGTTGAGGTGGCTGTTGACGGTTTCTTGCGTGTAGATATCTCGCGACGAGCGGTTACAGAGCTGCTGATAAATGCTGTAGACTGCTGGACTCGGTGCAACACCGCCATTGACATCGGCGACAATTGCTGCGGCGTACAGAGAAAGCTTCTTTTGGACGGTCATTCCGTCGACGATTTCGAGGACGCGATTCTTCAACACAGAGTCGTTGGCCCGATGGACGTGTTCAGCGGTGACGACCGAATCGCCGTTCTGATTCGCAAGCTCACCTGCGTCTCGAAGTAGGTCGATTGAACGACGCGCGTCCCCCTCGTTCTTCGCACCGTAGGCAGCAACGAGTTCGATCACGCCCTCGTCGAGTGCGTTATCTTTGAACGCGTCACGTCGCCGATTGAGGATTTCGATGAGTTCGTCCGCGTCGTAGTCGGAAAAATGGATCCCGTTCGGGTTGTACGAGCTATCCGTTCGGCTGTCGACGTTTTCGCGGAACTTCGGATGATTCGTGATGACGACCGTCGAGATAAGGGTCTCGACGTGCTGTTCGGCCATGACACGACTCAGGCTGTACAGAAGCTGAGAATACGCCGGCTCCGGATCGGTAGAACGTCCGGTGAGCGTATCGATTTCGTCGAGAATGAACACGAGCGAGTCGAAGTGTTCGTCGACGATTTCGTAGAGGCGCACATATTTCGCATCCGTCGATACACCCTTGCGCGGTATTTCCCACGCGACGCCCGCTTTCGTTGCGGTCTGGTGGCCAAGTTTCCAGACAGCGCGGTCAAGGGTGTGTGACTCCATCGTTTTGAAATTCACCGAGACGAAGTCGAAGTTGATACTGTTCTGCCTCGCTCGGTCTTTGACCTTCTCGGCGACGGCCTTTACTGTCAGGCTCTTTCCGGTTCCACTCGGGCCATACAGGAGTAGGTCCGGTGGACGCTCTCCATCGAGTGTATCACGGAATGCACGCGCCTCGGCTGCTAACTGCTCATCGCGACCGTAGATGCGGTCGTGGTCGACGATGGTATTCGGGTCGACCAACTGCTTGTTCCGGAAGACCGTCGTGCTCTCGCCGTCAAGAATATCGTCGACAATCGACGTCTCGGAGTCTTGACCGTGGTCCCCATCACCCCCGCCCCCGGTCGTATCATCGTCGTCCGTTTTCATTCGTTACTAGATATCTAGACTAGGGTGTAATAACCCTTTTCGAAATGAATGGGGTGTGTTCGAAATGAAGACACCGGTGTCGAAATGAATTCTGAGGAATCTGGGTACTGGTGGGTTAGAACGCCACCCCCACACCGTGTTCGAGATGAAATGTACAGCGGGTCTGCGCTGACACAGCTGATATCGGCATGGTGAGGACTCAAACAGCGATTACTGAGCGACAGCACACCACAATCGAAATGAAATGGGCTGGCAGTAGGTGAATCAGTTGAAACAGGCGTTGAACCCCCCTATTCCGGGGGTTGGACGGAAAATTCATTTCGATTACGGTGTGTGAGGGTGCCAACAATTGGTCTCGGATTGAGGAGATTTCATTTCGATCACGGTGTGGGTCCCCCTCACTGTGTCACCTTCTCATGGATGACCATTGACCCCGCGACGTGCTGAAGAACACTTGCAAAACGGTGTGTGGGTCGCATATAAAGAAACAGAACACTCGGAACACATTGGAGGGTGATCTTTTTTTATGCACCGTCAGGGGCTACAGTCACGGGCGTTCTTGCGTGACATCCTCCCCGCCGTAAACGGCGGGGCTTCCCCTACGAGGGGAATCCGGTTTGGCAGGTTTCAGTCCGAGTACACCGAGAGCGTCATCTGTCCGGTTCTCGGACTCGTCTCTTGGTGGACTGTGGCGCTGTCACAGGCGCTCCCATCCTGTGGCGAGTCATCGCGTCCGGGTTCCCAACGGACGCTCTCTCCCCACGGGTTAGCGCGACCAGCGATGTTCGCCGCCGCGTTAATATCTGCTTGGAACTCCGATACGTGGCAGTCGTCGTGCGGACACACAAACTCCGCTTGCTGACCCCGCCGACCGAGACAACCGCAAGCGTGGCACGTCTGCGAGGTGTACGCCGCGTTGACGTACTCAACGCGAATCCCTGCCTCGGTCGCTTTGTCTTCGAGTCGGCCCTGTAACCGGGCGAACGCCCATGCGTGAAGGCGGCGGTTCATGTACTTCCCGTAGTCCAACCGCTCGCGGATGTGCGATAGGTCTTCGAGAACGATAACGGGGTTCTCGAACTGTTGGGCATACTCGACGGCCTGCCGAGACGCTTTCTCGACAATATCCGTCAGAGCGTTTTGGTAGTGGTCGAACCGTTCGTCCACGCGCCACTCAGCGGCGTCTCTCGACTGTAGCCGCCGGAGTGTGGTGAACATCTCTTTGCGAAGGTGTCGCGCCCGACTGCCGCTGACGAGCATTGGCTTCCGTGGTACGTCGCGTTTGAGGGCACAGCCCGTTATCAACGCGCTCTCGCCTACGTCGAAGCCGATATACGTCGGGTTGTCCGGGTCGGTCGATTCTTCGACCGGGTATTCGACAGTGACGTGCAACTCCCACGACGTGCGGTGTCGCTGTAGCCGCAACTCGCCCGCCCTCGCGTCTTCAGAGAGCAGGTCGAACCACAGGGATTCCTGCTCGGGGTTAATTCGAAGCGGAATCCAAAAGTTCGTCCCGCGTCCGGGTTGCGGGACCTGCCACACGAAGCCGTGTTCGCGCTCGTCTGAGTAGTCGAACTTCGCGGCCCGATTGACGAGTCGAAGCGGATGCTCGTCGTCCAACTCATCGGCGTTGTACGTCGAACGGAGTTTCGGGACGTAGGATTTAAGCGCGTCTTTGGCTTGGTACGGAAGTTCGTAGGGCGTTACAACGTCGTTGACGGCAGACATTGTATCCGCCCTGTTGTCGAAGGCGTCGTGGAGTGCTTCGCGGTAGGTGTCCAAGAGCCGCTGTAGGCGTTGCTCTTTGCCCGCCGTGGGTGTGGCGAGAGTGGCCAGTAGCGTCTTCGTCACCGTCTCAGACACACCCGTAGATAGAACGTAGATATAATTAAGTGTAACGGGGCGCAAGAATGAGATATGCCACACATCAATTTCGAGGTAGACGAGGAACAGTACGAGTCGCTGAAAGAGACGAAGAAACGCCACGGTCTAACGTGGAAAGGGATGCTACTCCACGCACAGCGGGAGTTGGATTCCGGCCCGACCACCGAGTAGCGGGTGGTCAACACCGTGTCGCATTCCCTCCCGGCCTAAAGGCCGGGATTCCCTGCTTGAATTAAGATGGCCAGCGATGTGGTCCTCGTTGGTCCGAGTTGTGTGCTGTCGTTTTGCGACTGCGGGCGTCACAACGCCGTCGCTCGCCTGTTTGTCACTCGGTACGAGGGGTGTGGGTTACCACGCTTGAATACGGTATCCTCGTGACCACAACCGAGGCACCGAGTTCACGACCGACTAGATCGTCACCTCACACCCTGTTCGAAATGAAATCTCTCGAGACGAGTCGACCACTTAAGGCCGGCTCAGACGCCGATCAAACCGAGATTCAAGCGGTGAATTCAAATCGAACACGGTGTGCGAAGAGACCGACCGTCGTGGGATTCCGCCTTCGTGATTGACTCGGAAAGTTAGAGGTGGAACTATTATTGTCTGACTTCTAACTTCGGAGCATATATTCGGTCTCTCGGGTAGGGTTGCTGTTCTCGAGCTTAACGCAACGAAAACCGGCCGACACAGCCAACACAAACAGGTACCTGAAACCCACGACGAATCGGAAATTAAGACATATATCTATCACCCATATACTCCCTCCAACGATGCAATTCTGTGACGAGTGTGGATCGCTAATGCACACGGCAGGCGACACGTGGGTGTGTCGCTCCTGTGAGCACGAGGAGCCACGGGACGCCCAAGCGGAAGCGGCGATGGCGATTCAAGATGGACAACAAAACAACGGCGCACCCGCCGTGGCCGACGCGACCCAAGACTCCTCCGAGACGATGCAGGAGCCCTGTCCGGCGGACGACTGCGACAGCGACCGGGCGCACTACGAGATGATGCCGAAGCCCGGCGGCTCCTACGAAGTGCGACTGTTCACGTGCGTCGAGTGTGGCCACAAGTGGCGCGAGTCTTGAGACAGTGGGTCTGCGTATTCATCACCCAAACTCATTTTAATGCCGTTTGTGAGTCTGAGCTATGGAGCGAAAACAAATCTCATCCGGGACTGAGTGGGAGTCCAAAGTCGGATACTCTCGGGCCGTTCAGACCGGCTCTCAAGTACACGTTTCTGGGACAACAGCGACTAACGGTGATGGTCAAATCGTCGGTAAAGGCGACGCATACGAACAGACGAAACAAGCACTCCAGAACATCGAAGACGCCCTTCGAGAGACTGATGCATCACTTGAGGATGTGGTCAGAACTCGAATGTTCGTCACTGATATCGATGAGTGGGAGGCGATCGGTGAAGCCCATGGTGAAGTGTTTCGTGACGTACGCCCAGCCACCAGCATGGTCGAGGTGAATCGCCTCATCGATTCGGAGTTACTTGTTGAGATTGAGGCGGTTGCGATTATCCCAAAGTAAGTCCCGACCCCATCGTTTCCGGAGAAAACTCACGCAGATGCAAGGCGAACCCCACAGCTTCAGGCGTGGGTCGATGGCTAGACCACCAGTCCCAGAACCCACCGACTGAAAAGCACCGACTCCGACGACAACCCGGCAGCCAGACTAGCCCCGAGCGCGAGATTGTCCAGCACCAAGCCGAGTGCGACGCCGAACCCGACCCCAATCGCAATCCACGTGCTCATCGTCGCTGGATCAATGCCCCCGTTCGTCCTGTCGCTAACCGCAGCAGCGCTGCGTTCGTTCCAATACGATGTAGACGGAACCAGGCTAATACAGAATCGAGGAGAATACCTGACCCTTTAGGGTCAGGATGAATCCGACAACTCCTACACAATCCACCGTCGATAGCAAGGCTGGATATTCCACGCTAACCGACATTATTAAGAAAACGGCGTTCATAACCAGTTATGAAGCCAGAAAATGAGTCGAACCATCCGAACCTTCGAGGCCACTATACCGAACCAGCAACAGGTTCGTGATGACCTCGACCAACTCGGATGGGCCGCCTCAAAACTCTGGAACGTCGGTCGCTACTACACACAAGAACAGTGGGACGAAACGGGCGAGATTCCCGATGACGGAGAACTCAAAGCCGAACTCAAAAGCCACGAACGCTACACGGACTTGCATTCTCAATCCAGTCAGCGCGTTCTCGAAGAACTCGCTGAAGCGTTCAACGGCTGGTTCGGGAAGCGTCGGAACGGCGGCGACCGTGCCCGACCGCCCGGCTACCGCAAAAACGGAGACTCCCACCCGCGTTCAACCGTGTCGTTCAAAGCGGCTGGCTTCAAGCACGACGCACAGTTCACCCGCGTTCGCCTCTCGAAAGGCCGTAACCTGAAAGAACATCGTTCAGACTTCATTTTGTGCGAGTACCAGACTCGCCCGGATGTTGACCTGACCGAGTGGGACATTCAACAGGTTCGTGCTGTCTACAAGCGCGACGAGTGGCGGTTACAATTCGTTTGTCGAACCACTATCGACCCGGAGCCGCCGGGTGAGGAGGTGGCTGGTGTTGACCTCGGGATTTGCAACTTCGCCGCCGTATCGTTCGGCGGGAAATCCGTGTTGTATCCCGGTGGCGCACTCAAAGAGGACGAATACTACTTCACGAAGAAGAAAGCCAAGTGCGACGATTCCTCGTCCCGTGAGGCGACTCGTCTTGATTGGAAGCGAACTGGTCGCCGGACACACTTCTTACACGCCCTCTCGAAAGCAATCGTAGAGGAATGCGTCGAACGAAGTGTTGGGTCGCTTGTTGTTGGTAACCTCGGCGGTATTCGAGAGAACGACGAGACGGGCGGGTCTCGGAATTGGGGAGACCACGGCAATCTCGACTTACATGGGTGGGCGTTCGACCGCTTCACGACGCTACTCGACTACAAAGCGGAAGCCGAAGGCATCAACGTGGAGTTGGTGTCGGAACGCGATACGTCGAAGTCGTGTTCAGCGTGCGGCCACACCGATGACAACCAACGTGTCGAACGTGGGTTGTATGTGTGCGAGGAGTGTGATACGGTTGCGAACGCGGACGTGAACGGTGCGGAGAATATTCGACAAAAGGTACTCCCGAGTCTCGCCACGGATGGCGGTGATAGGGATAACGGCTGGTTGGCACAGCCAGCGGTTCACCTGTTCGACCGTAGTGAGGGCGTTTTCGCCCCACGAGAACAGGTTGTTAACCGCGAACCGTAATATCCCAACTCAGCGGTGCGGTGCCGTGGGATTCCCGCGTCTTCAGGCGTGGGAAGAAGTCAAGTGTTAGCACACCACTAGTACTGGTAGCAGGAAATTCGCTAGTGACACGTACTGAGAGATCCTCTTCCCTGTCCGATGAGGAAGCACGAAGCCAACTCTATGCGCTCTTGCACCGCAGTATTCCCAGCAAGAAGGCTATCGATGAGGTAATCGAGATTGGAGCGAACTACCTCGATGTCAGCCATGGTCACATCACCGAAATCGATGAAGACGAGAATCGGTGGGAAGTGATTGGTTCATCGGCATTTTCGAGGTGGAGCCTCCGGCCTCAAGGAGCGAACGGAGTGAGCGAGTAGGCCGGAGAGGAAACCGGTATGGTGCGACACAACCGGCATACTGCGACGACCTGACTCCCAAGCATTTAAGAACCATCAGCAACACATCTGAAACATGGAGGTCCGGCGGACCGCACCCGTCAAACTCGTCGTTCCCGACGAGCGACGCGAGGATCTCCACGAATCCGCCCGGCAGTTCCTTCACTGTGCCAACCGTGCTGCTGAGTTCTGTTGGTCCGACCGCTCCTACACCGAGTGCGTCACGGTCAACACGACTACACGGGACGCGCTCTACGACGAACTCCGTGTGGAAACTAATCTCACCGCAAACCTCGTTCAGGAAGCCATCCGACGCGGCGTTGAAGCCGTCAAAGGATGTGTCGAACGGTGGAAAAACGGGAAGCGAGTGAGTCAACCGGAGTTCACATCGTGGAGTATGCTCTACGACAAGCGGAGCGCTACGTTCTACCGGAACAAAGTCTCGCTATCGACTGTCAACGGCCGTGTTGAGTGTGAGTTTGAACTTCCCTCGGATAGCCCCACACCGTACGAACAGTACGTGCTGTCAGAGGAGTTTGAGTTCCGAGCGAGCACGCTTCAGTACGACGCAGTAGACGACGAGTTCTACTTCCATATCACCACCCGAAAGTACGACTCCGAAAGAGACGGCGAGCCGTCTGAGGTTTCGGCAGATACTGAGCACCAAACAGTCCTCGGTATCGACCTCGGCGTCAGCAGTCTTGCCGTCTCCTCGACGGGACGCTTCTGGCAGGGAGACGACTACGACCACTGGTGCCGCGAGTTCGAGAAACGACGAGGTGAGATGCAACAACGCGGCACGCAAGCCGCACACAACGCCTTGTTGCGCCTCGGAAAGCGAGAGGAAGCATGGCGGAAACAGTACATACACACCGTCGCTAATGAGATAATTACGGAGGCCGTCGAACACGATTGCGACGTGATCGTGTTCGAAGAGTTGACCGACATTCGAGAGCGGCTTCCACAGGCAAAGTGGCACCACATCTGGGCGTTCCGACGTCTGTACGAGTACGTCTCGTACAAGGCCCCGGAACGCGGTGTTTCGGTGGAGCAGGTCGGGCCGAACCACACGTCCCAACGCTGTTCTCGGACGGACTGTGGGTTCACGCACGAGGACAACCGCCACGGAGAGTATTTTGAATGCCTGAAGTGCGGGTACGAAGTGAACGCCGACTACAATGCAGCGAAGAACATCGGCGTGAGGTACGTTCGGAAGGAGACGCACAAACTCCGTTCCTCGCCCAAGTCGGGGAGCGGAGACGCACCAGTAGACGTGCGTTTGAATGGTGGGATGTTGAACGGTGAGAGTCACCAGCCTCTTGCTGGCGACTGATCGCCGGGAGTCCACATCAAAGCCCTACCCTCAAGGACCGAGGCGCGGAGCGCCGAGGGAGTAGGGTGGGGTAGTTTACTTGCCGAGAAAGCTCGAGAATTGGAAAAGTTGACGCGATCCGTCCCAGTCGCGCGGCCGACAGATATCGTCCCGAAAGTGGAGGACGCGGTACGCGATGTCCGTGAGAGACACCACCCAGTGGACATCTCACTTAGTGTACCCGACCGAGCGATGGCGTTCGCAGACCCACAACTGGAAGATGCGGTCTCAGAGCTGCTCACGAACGCGGCCAAACACGCTGGAGAAGATCCGACGATCGCTGTGGAGATCAATCGCGGGACAGATCGAACGACGATAGAGATCAGTGACGATGGTCCGGGACTGCCGTCAGGTGAACGCCGAGTACTGACTGGGGCTACTGAGACCGCGCTTGACCATGGAAGTGGTATCGGACTCGTCCTTGTGTATTGGATACTCACCAATCTCGATGGTGAGATCGAGGTACCACCGACCTCGTCCGGAACGACCGTCGAACTCCAGCTTCAGCAGGCGGCGTCGATCGCTCCCGAGTGAGCCGCGTTACCGCTCCGTCGCGCGTTCGAGTTTGATAGTGAATATCGCACCTTTTGGGTCGTTGGCAGACACGGATATCTCTCCCTCATAGATGTCGACGAGTGTGTCCACCAGAAACAGCCCAAGCCCCGTTCCATCATCCTACGAGGAGGGAATCTCGGCCTTCAGGCCGGGAGGGAATCTGACAACTGCTGAACTAACCACGTTCTGCCACTCAGACGGAATTCCGATCGTTATTTTTAACTTACGTAAAAACGTACGCTTACGCGGATGAGAGCCGACTTCGATATGGAGCGAGGCGGCCCACTTCACGAGGCCCTGAAGGAGTACGCCCGCGACCACGGGATACGCCACTCACGAGCGTACCCCGAACTCCTCCGCAAAGCACTCGAATCCGAAGGCTACGATGTCAACGACTCAGACGGCGAATAAGACGCTGGAAGCCACGCTCGCCCCGCCCACTCGGTGCAAAGAGCAACGCCTCCAGCAAACGCTGTCTGAATACCGGGACGCGCTCAACGACGCCTTCGAGCAAGACTGTACGACGATGAGTGCCACGAACGACGTGGTAACGCCGTACAACCTGCCGTACCAAGCGAAAGACGCCCTCAAGTCCTACGTCCCGAAACTCCACAACACGTACAACGCCAACGAGCTGGACGACGAACACCCGCTCCGATACGTGAATCGAGCCGGGAAGTTCGACCGTGACCCCTCGCGTGAGTACGAAATCTGTTGGAACGTTCCGCAACCCGGTCGCGGAACCAACTTCTGGATACCACTTCGACTGAACCCAGACCAACAAGAATTGTGGGACGATCTGCTCGATGACGAGTCGAGTACCAAAGTGGGCGAACTTCGCTTGCAGAAACACCGGAAGACGTGGACACTCCACGTTACCGTCGAATACGAAATCAAGAACACTTCAGGACTCCCCGAGAACCCGACTCGGGTGGGGTTCGATATTGGCGAGTCGATGTTGGTCGCGGGCTGTGCCCTCCAACACGACACTCCCACCAAACCTCTGTTACTCAACGGGAAGGAAGCCAAACGAATCCGCAAGGAGATGTTCACGACGCTCAAGCGCCTGCAAGAGCGAGACGCTTCTGAATGGCGTATCGAGGAACGCTTCTCGTACTACCAGAACCGCCTCACAGACATCATCGAGAAAGCCTCTCGGGAGTCTGTGGAGTACGCTCGTCAGTTCGACAATCCTGTCATCGTGATGGAGGACTTGACGTACATTCGTGAGTCACTGGACTACGGGAAATATATGAATCGACGCCTGCACTCGTGGGCCTTCGCTCGGTTGCAAGGACGAATTGAGGACAAGGCGAAGGACGCCGAGATTCCAGTCCGATACGTCCACCCGCAGTACACTTCACAGACGTGTCACTCGTGCAAGCACATCGGGTATCGACCCCGACAAGCTGAGTTCACGTGCAAGAATCCCGAGTGCCACGTTTCGACGTTTCAAGCGGATATTAACGCGAGTGCGAACATCGCACGACGCGTCAACCCGTGGGGAGAGAGCCTGCCGTGGAAACAGGTAGGCGATGACTCGTCACAGGACGGGAGCCGTTGTGACACGGCCACGACTCGGTGTGAGCAGAGCGAGACACCCTCGCAGATGACACTCACAACGGTTCGAGAGTCGAAACCCACTGCCAGCGTTGACGACGACTAACTGGCATTCCCACCGTGTGGGAAGCCCCGGCGTTTACGCCGGGGAGGATGTCACCCAAGCGGCGTCGATACTGTTCGAGGTTCTGTATGTACTGATCTGGCTCGGGCTCGCCCGAGTGCTCTTCGCTCGACCGGCGGCCCTCAGTCATTGTTGGGTAATTGTTGACTAGCTCAATATATGTTCGGCCGATCCAGTAGCGGCCGAAACCGGTCTTCGAGCGCGGCGACGTCGTTTACCGAGACCAGCGTTCGTGGCAGCGCACTGGAAACACCGGAGACAACCAGCTCGACCAACTGAAGGTCTCACAGCCCTACAACTGCCACACCACGCAACAACCACCCAGACCCTGTGGTGTCCCACAACTTTACATATACAAAACGTATCAACAACCGGTGAGGTCGGGGCAGCCGGTTCACAGCGAGTACGAACGCGTACGGTGCCGCGACGAAGGGAGTTGTCGAACACGGGACCAACAGACACGACGCCAAACCGATAATGGGACATAAACTCACACAAACTGCGAGTATACTCCTGCTGTGCGGGCTCATGGCCACCGCACCGATTGCAGGCGCAACGACAGTTACCAACGAAGAACAGCCCACGAGACAACCAACCCTCGAACCGACAGAGACAACATTCGCAATACAGAGCGGAAACGGAACCGAAGTAAACCCGTACGTCATCACCAACGCCTCTGAACTGACCGCAGTTCGCGACGACCTCGATGCCCACTACGTGCTTGGGTCGGATATCGACGCGACCGAGACGGCGACGTGGAACAACGGCTCCGGATTCGAACCCATCGGGACGTTCGCGACGCCGTTCACGGGCACCATTGATGGGGCGAATCACACGATCGAGGGGCTGACGATCGACCGGCCGTCGACGAGTGGTGTCGCGTTCGTCGGCTACGCCTCGGAGAGTTCGATCACGAATCTCCGACTGACCGACGCCACCATCACTGGCGACTTCACGACGGCCGCCCTCGTCGGGTCGGCAACAGACACTGTCGTCCGCGAGGTGACTGTCAGCGGGTCGGTGTCGGGTAGCGGGACCGTCGCCGGCGTGGTAGCGTCCACCGACGGCGGGACGGTCGAAGACGTGCATGCAACTGTCACAGTAGAGAGCCCCGGGAGCGCAGGCGGACTCGTTGGTGAAAACGAGGGAACCGTCAGCGATGTGGTCGTCTCAGGGCGTATCACCGGTGGCACGTACGTCGGTGGCATCGCCGCACAGAATCCCGGGACGATCGAACGCGCGGCGGTGAACGCGACCGTCGTCGGGACGACCGACGACACCAGCGTCGCGACTGGCGGGCTCGTGGGGTACAACTCGGGGAATATCACGGCGACGCACGCCCACGGGCGCGTGTCCGGCACGAACTACGTCGGCGGGCTCGTCGGGTCGAGTAACTACGAAAGCGGGGTTGTTGCGAACTCGTACGCGACAGCGAACGTGACCGGCGAGGAAACCGTCGGCGGACTCGTCGGCGGCCTCTACTACGGCAGTTCGGTCACGGGGTCGTATTGGAACGAACAGACGTCCGGGCAAGCGACCGCTGCGGCGGCGGGTAACGGAAGCGTCGGGCTCTCGACCGCCGAGATGACGGGCGAGGCGGCGACGACGAACCTGACTGCGCTGGACTTCGACGAAACGTGGCAGGTCGCTTCGGGTGCGTATCCGGACCTCGTCGGGGTGCGTGGCGACGAGTATCCCGTGAGCACGGAGACTGACGAGCCCACGCCGCTCGGTCTCAACGCGACGACCGAACTGGTTGACGGTGACCTCGTCCTCACGGTCACGGCGAACGAGTCGCTCGACTCGCTCGAAGCCGTCCTCGCGAGTTCCTCGACCGTCTACCAGGAGACGATTACGCTCGATGCGTTCTCGAAGACACAAAACGGGTCGACGCACGCCTATACGACGCGGTATATCGACACGGCCGCTGGCGAGTACACACTGGATGTGTCGGCGAGTGACGACACGGGGACCCAGGCAACGCTCGACCGCAGCCTCACGGTCGGCGACGAGTCGACTGCGCCGACAGTCGACCCGGTCGGAGATTTCGAATCGCCTCCGACCGACCCCGATGGTGACGGCGTGTACGAAGACGTCAACGGCGACGGCACTGTGACCGTCACCGACGTCCAGGCGCTTTTCACCCATCGAGACAGCGAGGCGGTCACCGAGCAAAGCGAGCGCTTCGATGTCACCGGAAACGGGGTGTTCAACATCGTCGACGTCCAGCGATTGTTCTATACGACGACCTGAGATCGCTCGCGGCGCTCCGCCGTGAGCGTTCGTCGTCTTGGTGTCTGGATGAGTCCGACTGCTGTGGCTGGGTCACCACGCTCTCTCCGTCCCAACGAGAAGCATACGAACCCGTACGTTGCCCCCGTGGGTCCGTAAGTGATACCCCTCGGTGTGAACGCCGAGGGGGATGTGATAAGTGTCCCTACACCCGTAACTGAGTATGGTGGATTTGTTCTCTCTCGGCGGACTGCTTCTCGCGTTCTTTCTCGTCATCATGAACGGCGTCTTCGTGGCTGCGGAGTTCGCGTTCGTCAAAGTCCGGCCCACGCAGGTGAACACGCTCGTCGAACGCGGCAAACCGGGGGCAGCACTCGTACAGGACGTCATTCAGAATCTGGACGACTATCTGGCGGTCAGTCAACTCGGGATCACGCTCTCCTCGCTCGGTCTCGGCTGGATTGGCGAACCGGCCGTGGCGGCACTCATCGAACCCGTCCTCGGCCGGGTGCTTCCCGCGGGGTCGGTCCATCTCGTCGCGTTCGTTCTCGGATTCGGGTTCATCACGTTCCTCCACGTGGTATTCGGCGAACTCGCGCCGAAGACGTTCGCGATTCAAGAGGCCCCGCGTATCGCGCTCCTCGTCGCCCCGCTCATGAAGTTCTTCTACTACGTGTTCGTGCCTGGCATCATCGTCTTCAACGGGACTGCCAACTACTTCACCCGCCTCGCGGGCGTCTCACCGGCATCCGAAAGCGAAGAAACCCATACTGAAGAGGAAATTCGGATGATTCTCACGCGGTCCGAAGAGACGGGCCACATCGACGTCGACGAGGTCGAAATGATAGAGAGCGTCTTCGAACTCGGCGACACGATCGCTCGCGAGATCATGACTCCACGTCCGGACGTCGAGACCATCCCCGCCTCGATGTCGTTTCCGGACCTCCGGTCAGTTGTCGCGACGGGAACCTACACGCGCTATCTCGTGCTCGACGAGAATGGCGACCAGCCGCTCGGATTCGTTCACGCAAAAGACATCCTGCGAGTGAGTGAAACCGAAACGGAGTTAGATGAATCGGTGACCGCGCGAGACCTTGCCCGGCCAGTCCTCACCATCCCGGAAACGCGACGGATCGACACGATTCTCGCCGACTTTCAGACGCGTGGGGAAGGCCAGATGGCCGTCGTCGTCGACGAGTGGGGCGTCTTCGAGGGGATTGTGACCATCGAAGATATCCTCGAAGAGATCGTGGGTGACATCCAAGACGAGTTCGATACCGCCGCCCAGGAGCCGTCTATCGAGAAGCGAGACGACGGCGCGTACGTCGTCGACGGAGGGGTCCCGATTCAGGACGTGAACGATCGACTCGACACCCGATTCGAGAGCGACGACGTCGAGACGATCGGTGGACTGGTCTTCAGTCGCCTCGGCAGGGTTCCTGTCGTTGGCGATCAGATCGATATGGACGGGTACATCATTCAAGTGGAGGCTGTCGATGAAACTCGAATCGAACGACTGGTAATCCAACTAACGGAGTAGTCAGTCCGGAGAGTATGGGTCTGTCGCCGTCTCGAGTCGGTAGACATCGTCTAGAGCGTCAAAATCATCGTCAAACGCATAGAGATATCCCAGTCCATGGGCCTGCATATACGCAACAATACACGCGTCGACGAACGAGAGTTGACGGTGGCGTCTGAAGAGCGCTTTTGCGGTCGCAGTCGCATCGGAGTTCACCGACGCAATATGGAACCGTGCGTTTTCTTCGAGTCGATCTAAGAAATCGACGGCCGCATCGTGTCCGGCGTGTGTCGTTAACCCATTGAGTGTCTCGGCTAGTACGTAATCGAGAACGACTGCTTCCGGAAGTGACGCATCGTCGATGCCCTGGAGAATGGGCCGTGCTTCGGTGTGCATCCCGTCTCGACGATACGCAGCAGCAAACAAAACGCTCGTATCGATTAGCGCTCGCGGCATTTACTCTGACCCGACGCCCCACGCGTCATGGTTCTCGGTGGCGTCCGTTTCTTCGTCGCCATCATAGCCATCGAAATCCGCAAACGTCCCACTCCGTTGTTGGACGACGCGAACTCGAATACTTCCGTCGTCTTCGAGATGCCAGCGAAGTTGGTCGCCATCGTCGATCCCCAGTTCTCGACGAATCCGTGCCGGAATATTCGCCTGGTTTCCAGACACCTTGCTTTCAGCGTCTACCGGGTCACTACTCATGACTGACCACTAGAATCGCTTGGTGAAAAACCTAGTGTGTTGCCACACTACTTTGCTCTGTTGACGTCCTCCGAGTGTGACGAGACGGACTTCCGATACCGGCCCAGTCCCCCTTCGGTACCGACAGCACGACGAAATCGCGTCGTCGCCGTCCAGCCAACCGAACAGTGCCAACAACTCCACGCCAACCACCGATATTCATACCCCTGCCGGCGTACGAGTCTGGTATGAATACATACTCGATTTTGGGGCCATCACTCGTCGCTGTCGTGCTTCTGTTGTTGCTGAGTGCGTTCTTTTCCAGCAGCGAGTCAGCGATCTTTTCGCTCCCGGATGACTGGATGGAGACCGCGACCGAAGACAGTACAAAAGACAGCCGCACACTCCAACAACTCCGCTCGAACCCCCACCGACTGCTCGTCACGCTGCTGGTCGGCAACAACCTCGTCAACATCGCCATCACCAGCATCGTCACACTGCTCGTTGCACGGTTCATCCCGCCCGGGTTCACCGTCGTGGTCGCCACACTCTCGGTGAGTGTGCTCATCCTCGTCTTCGGAGAAATCGTGCCGAAATCCTACGGCCTCGGCCACGCAGAGTCGTGGAGCCTCCGTGTCGCCCGCCCAATTTCGTACGTCGAACGCGCACTGGGGCCACTCGTGGCGTTGTTCGATATCATCACGCGATGGCTGACGACACTCATCGGGGGCGACCAACAGATCGAGAAACCATATCTCGACGAGTGAGCGACCATGCTCTGAAGGGCGTGGCATTCAGCACGGACTCTCAGAGATGCAAGGAGGAAGCCCACGGCTGAAGCCGTGGGAGGAATCCGACAATACTCGAAACAAACCACGAGCGATAGCAATCCGACTCCCCCACGCCAATCATATAGTTTATAAAGAACCTATCTAATATGTGAATTAACGATGGAGGTGATTCGCACCGTCAAAGTCAAACTCGACGTACCCAACGAGCGGTGCGACGACCTCCATCAGACCAAAACTCAGTTCCTTCACTGTGCGAACACCACCGCAGAGTGGGCGTGGAGATACCCGAACGACTACTGTGTGACCTCGAAACAGAAAGCCGAGAACGCCCTCTACGAACGACTCCGAAACGAGACGGAGTTGACGGCAAACCTCGTACAGAAAGGGATTCGACGCGCTATCGAGGCCACAAAAAGCGGTGTCGCCCGACTCAAGAAAGGTGACAACACCAGTCAACCGTACTTCAAAGCGTGGAGCGTCGTCTACGACAAACGCTCTGCGACATTCCACCGCGACCACGTTTCGCTCTCGACAGTAAATGGTCGCGTTGAGTGCGACTACGTGATTCCCAGCGAAACTGAGGGAACGCCGATTGGCGAGTATCTGCTGAACGAGGACTACGAGTTCCGGATGTCAACGTTGCAGTACGACCGCTCTACGTCGGAGTTCTATCTCCACGCACGGATGCGCCGAACCATAGACGAGCAAGAGCAGTCTACGACTTCTTCTGAAGACGCCAAGCACAGAACAGTCCTTGGTGTTGACCTGAACGTGGATGGCTCGCTTGCCGTAACTTCCACAGGCGCGTTCATCGGGAACGCCGACGAGATGAATCATCGACGCCGAGAGTTCGAGAAGACTCGCGGGTCGATGCAACAGACGGGCACGCGGTCGGCGCATCTGTCGATTCAGTCGATGAACGACCGCGAACACCGTTGGATGCAGGACGAACTCCACCGTGCCTCGAACCAGATTCTCGAAGAAGCCCAAGATCACGGCTGTACGCACATCGCGTTCGAGAACTTGACAGGGATTCGCAAACGGATGGCTGGTGCGAAGCGATTCCACGCATGGGCGTTCCGACGCCTCTCCCAGTACGTTGAGTACAAGGCGGAGATGTTCGGCATCAAGGTTGAGCAGGTGAGCCCTGCGTACACGAGTCAGCGGTGTTCGTCGTGCGGGTTTACGCACGAATCGAATCGGCGGACGAAGCATCAGTTCGTATGTCAGAAGTGCGAGTACGAACTGAACGCGGACTACAACGCGAGTAAGAACATCGCTCGGAAACTACTCAAGAGACTCTACTCGGGGCAGACGTCTTCGAGTGGAGGCGCACCCTGTCAGTGTGCGCTCCCGTCAGGGACGCTGAACCTGAATGGCGATTTCCACGCCTCCGTCAAAACGACGGCAGAAGGGGAGTCCACTGACAAGCCCACGACTTCAGTCGTGGGTTACTGACAAGATGGCGATCGCACAGAATTTCCCCACCTACGAACCCAACACGTGCATTATCTCGAACGGATTGGCAAGTATGGGAATCGCCGTCCCTGGCGGGATCGCTGCCGATCTCGCGACTGATTCGAACGTCGTTGTCGCGACCGGCGATGGTGGGTTTCTGATGAATGCGGCCGAGATCGAGACGGCCACCCGCCTCGACCTCGGATATACGATCGTCGTGTTCAACGACGACAACTACGGCCTCATCTCGGAGAAACAGCTCACACATACCGGCGAACACTTCGGAACCGAACTGACGAACCCCGACTTCGAGCGATTCGCCGAGAGCTTCGGAATCGATAGCTACCGGCCAGAGACGTGGGACGAGGTCGAGACCGTCCTCGAACGTGTCGTTCCTGCGAACGAGATGTCTCTGGTCGTCGTCACGCTTGGGTAGCACGGAGGCCGATCCGTGTTCGGGTAAGGCTGTAGCCGTCGAGCTCTCGGGGGTGGGTGTTGTTGGCCGGGCTCAGAACGACTGAATTCAGCGTGATTTCCGCCACTGACAGTTGCACAGCCAGCGAGAACGCATCCGACTTCGAGGCTTCCCGCCAGAACGTTTCTACAGGCGGAGTAGGAGCGGAAACGATCTCTATTGGCCAACGGTCGAGTCCACTCGCTCTTGGGCGAACAGGTCAAGGACGACCTTCGAGCCGCCGAGTATGACAGGACCAACGAACAGACCAACCGCCCCGAACAGAACGATGCCCCCGAAGATCCCCAAGACGATGGTCGCGACGTTGATCGCTCCCCTCCGGTTGGTGACATCCTCGCTCGCGCTAAAGGCGGGATTCTCGCCTTGAAAAAAGATAGCGACCGTCGCGCGTCGCGGGACGGTTCGAAGACAGATCGGCGGACGCCCTGCGAGAGCTACAGGTTGGATTTGAGCCGAATCTCGTCGTCGGTCACCGTGTTGATCCGACTCGCCTTCAGGACGTAGTTGTCCTTGTCCGCGTCGCCCCACCCGAGTTTGGATCGAATCTTGTCCGTGATACCCGGATCCGGGTCCACGTACGCTGTGCCGTTCTTGACCTCGGAGACCATCCCGATTGTTTCGCCGTGTGAGTTGACTACACGCTTCCCTTCGTCGTCTTCGGTTACCATTTGTTGTACCATGTGTATTCTGCCCGCCGGTGCGCGGACATCGGGACCCACGCCCTCCGACTGCATCAAGCGCCGACATTTTAATACTCAGACAATTTTTGAGTAACCGGGTGACACAGGTTTCGAGAGGTACAACAACCAATCTACTGCAGACATGTACACTACCCGAGTGTAACTCACATAGTCAAAACGTTCCCAAGTGTGAAAATCGTCGCAACTGATGCACCTCGGTAGAGAGTAGCGCAGTGTAAGCTACCACGCCCTGAAGGGCGTGGCATTCAGCGTGGACTCCCGTTCTAACCGCTGAGAGCGGTAGGTGAATACTCGCCATTCACGTTCAACATCCCACTGTTCAAGCGCACGCCTACGGGTGCGCCTCCACGACCAGACTTTTGCTGGTCGCGGAGATACTTCAGGCCGATATTCTTCGCCGCGTTGTAATCTGCGTGAACATCGTACCCGCACTTCAGGCAACCGAACTCATCCTGCCCGTTGTTGTGTGGACGATTATCCTCGTGGGTGAACCCGCACTTCGAGCAACGTTGACTCGTGTACGCCGGGTTAATCTGCTTCACCACAAGTCCTTCAGACTCAGCCTTGTACGTGACGTACTCGTAGAGCCGGTGGAACGCCCATTTGTGAACCGCCTTCGCGTGCGGGAGGCGCTCGCGGATTCCTTTGAGTTGCTCGAACACGATATGCGTACAGTCGTTCTCAAGAGCTTCGTCGACCAGTTCGTTCGAGATAGTGTGAAGCAACTGCTCGAAACGCCCAGTTTGCTTGCGACCGACTCGCTGGACGTTTTCGTGTGCCCACCGAGTCCCGGTCTGTTGCAGGTCGCCCCGTCGCTTCTCGTACTCTCGGTGCCAGTGATTGAGTTCGCCGCCGCTCCAGAACTTGCCGGTTGAGGTGGTTGCGATGTTTGTGATGCCGAGGTCAACACCAAGGACGGAGACGTGCTTGGTATCGCCTTGTTCGGTATCATCGTTCTCCACGGCGGGCTTTGTCCGCATGTGGAGGTAGAAACAGTCCTCAACCGTGTCGTAGTGGAGTGTGGCCCCCTTCACGTCGTAGTCGTCGTTGAACAGGTACGCTGAGTGAGGCGTGTCACGCTGTTCGTCTGGTAGGACGAACTCTGCGGTGACTCGCCCGTCGATGGTGGCGAGTGTGGCGTGGTCGTCGTTGACCGTGACGGTTCGGGCGTCGTAGCTGGCGAACCGCGACGTGAAGTGTGGTTTCGAGGCTTTCTTTCCACCCTTCCAGCGTTCGACACAGCCTTTGACGGCTTCTGCGGCGCGGTTTCGTGCGGATTGCACGAGGTTGGCCGGGAGCGGTGAGTCGTCTCGAACGTCGTAGTACGTGAGGTCGTGGAGTTTCTGCTTGCTGGTGATTTTCCAGTCTGGTTCCCACGCTACGTCTACGACGTAGTTGGCGGCGTCGAGGAAGTGGTCGGTTGTCTGGTGGAGAAGTTCAGCGGCACTCTCATCCACATCGAGTTTGATGGGTACAGTTCGAGTGCTTGAGTCGTCCACCATCTGTACTTCATATGTGGGGGTCTGTATTTATAATAGTTCAGGTTGGCGTGGGGGAGTCGGACTGCTATCGAACGTGGTTTGTGTCCGAGTTGTCGGCTTCCTCCCGCGCCTAAAGGCGCGGGTTTCCGCCTTGCGTTCATTAATGACGACCCACAGTCTCGACGCGTGTCTCCGCCTTGTCGCCCACGGGCACCGACGGCGGATCATCCACCACTTGCGCCACGAGGCTACCGGGGCCACGACGTTCGATGACCTCGTTGATCAGATGCACAGGCGAGCCTCCGACACCAAAAACGGACCACCGCAGGACCGAGACGCACTCGCCATTCAACTCTACCACACCCACCTGCCGAAGTTAGCAGACTACGGTGTCGTCAAGTTCGAACACAGGAGCGGTGCCGTCCGGTACCAGCCCGACGAACAGGTCGAAACGGTGCTCGACTCGCTTTCCAGCGACCAGACACTTCCGAATCCCTGATTCCCGCATCTGCAGGCGCGGGTGGTGGTCAATTGAGTGGGCCAGTACGGGTGCTGTGGGTCGTGTCACCCACATACTAAAAAAATCGGAGTGTGTGAAAACATCGCCCCTTGATACAGTCACAGAGCGAATGTAGCACACATGTATGACCCGGTCCCGCTGCAGGTCTCCGCGCTCGGATTCGCGATCGTCGGCCTGTTCATACTGGTGCTGGCAATCGTAACGGTCTGGCAGATGGTGCGGTTCGTCGACGCGTACGATAAACAGGCGCTTACCGTGTTCGGTGAGTATCGCGGCTTGCTCGAGCCGGGCATCAACTTCGTCCCCCCGTTCGTCTCGCGCACGTACACGTTCGACATGCGAACCCAGACGATGGACGTGCCCCGACAGGAGGCGATCACGCGGGACAACTCTCCTGTGACAGCGGATGCCGTCGTGTATCTCCGTGTGATGGATGCGAAGAAGGCGTTTTTGGAGGTCGAAGACTACAAGACGGCGGTTTCGAACCTCGCCCAGACCACGCTTCGGGCGGTCCTCGGCGACATGGAACTCGACGACACGCTGAACAAGCGGGGGGAGATCAACGCTCGCATTCGGAAGGAGCTCGACGAACCGACCGACGAATGGGGGATCCGCGTCGAGTCAGTCGAGGTTCGAGAGGTCAACCCCAGTCAGGTGGTTCAAAACGCGATGGAACAGCAAACCGGCGCGGAGCGGAGACGCCGGGCCACGATTCTCGAAGCCCAGGGCGAACGCCGGAGTGCAGTCGAGAACGCCGAAGGGGACAAGCAGTCGAACATCATTCGCGCACAGGGCGAAAAACAGAGCCAGATCCTCGAGGCACAGGGCGATGCGATTTCGACGGTGCTTCGCGCGAAGTCCGCCGAATCGATGGGTGAGCGCGCGATCATCGACAAAGGGATGGACACGCTCGAAGCGATCGGTCGGGGAGAGTCGACGACGTTCGTCCTCCCACAGGAACTCACCTCGCTTGTGGGTCGCTACGGAAAGCACCTCACAGGGAGCGACGTGGCGACCAACGGGCACCAGTTAGCTAGCCTGGGATTCGACGCCGAGACTCGCGAACTCATCGGGCTCGACGACATCAAGCAGATCCTCGGCGAGATCGACAAGGCCGCCGAGATGGACGTCGAAGCGCTGGAACAGCAGGCCAAGGCGGTCAAAGACGGAATGCCCGACCCCGGTGACGGAGCATGACTTCTGAAGAGAACCTTCCGGCAGACTGGGTGTTAGCTGAAAGAGAGGGCGCTAAGCCCCCTTCCTCAAGGAGCGACCGAAGGGAGCGAGTAGGGAGGGGATACAGCGCCCGCACGCCTTACAGACACGCTAATCCGTGCGATTAATACACCGCACTTCGTACGAGTTGACACGTCGCATGAATTACAGCCCACGCTTCCGTTTGTTCCCCACCACGGAGCAACGCGAAGCGATGGACTGGCAACGAAACACCGTGCGACAACTGTACAACCACGCTCTCAACGAGTTTGACCAGATACCCGAAGACGCGGGCACGCTCCGCCAGCGCGTCTGGATGGTCCGAGACACGCTCCCGGCGCTCAAAGGCTGGTGGACCGACCTCAAACTGGTCTACTCGACCGTTCTCCAGAAAGCTGTCGAGCGTATCCGAGACAACATCCAGAACCTCGGGAAGCTCAAAGCGAAAGGATACGACGTGGGGTCGTTGAACTGGAAGAAACCGCGTGAGTACCGGAGTTTCACGTACCGGCAATCGGGCTTCGAACTCGACAAGAAGAGTGGCCCGAATGGTCGCGGACTCCTCATCCTCAAGAAACTCAAAGGCGAAACCCGCGAGATTCCAATTCGCATCCATCGTGACCTTCCAGACCACGAGAAAGTCAAAGAAGTCACGCTCAAAAAAGAACCCACGGGAGCGTGGTACGTATCATTCTGCATCGAAACAGAAACTCCCGAGAAACCTGCCGTCGAAGCCATCGGCTCTGACGATGCGGTGGGTCTCGACCTCGGTGTTCTCAACTTCGCCCACGATTCGGACGGGCGTTCGATAGGGCGACTCGACTTGTCTAACGACCGAGAACGCCTCGAACGAGAGCAACGTTCGCTCTCTCGAAAGGACTACGAGTCCAACAATTGGGAGAGACAACGGCGTCGCGTCGCGGAAATCCATGCACGAATGTCGAACAAGAAGCGTGATTTCAAACACAAGCTAGCACACTTCTACACCACTGAGTACGATGCCGTATTCGTTGAAGACCTCAATGTCAAGGGGATGCTCGAATCCCCGCAAAACGCTCGTAACAAGGCCGAAGTCGGCTGGCGAGACTTCATCACCATCCTCGAACACCACGGTGAGAAGAACGGCTGTCACGTCGTGCAGGTTAACCCGCGCGGGACGACCACAGAGTGTGCGAGCTGTGGCGTTTCGACTGGCAAGCCGTTGTGGGTGCGCGAGCATTCGTGCCCGTCGTGTGGGTTCGAACTCGATAGGGATTGGAATGCGGCTCTTAACGTCCTCTCACGAGGACTCGACAAACTAGGAGTGGTTCACTCCGAAGACACGCCTGTGGAGACTGCGACCGCTGTGTCCACTGATGGTGGTGATTCATCGTCCATCGTCGTGGATGCAAGTCGCGTCACAGAAACAGGAAGCCCCGTCCTCAAGGAAGCCGCGTCAGCGGCTGAGTAGGGCGGGGTAGTTCACTTGCTGTTCGCCCACACTATCGGCTGTCTCCCAGTGGAGTTCGACACCCGGGACGACGAATACCTCCAGACGGGACAGTCGACAGGAGCCCCGCTACTCCGACAGGGCCGTGTCGAGCCGCCAGGTGAAGATCGCTCTCAGCACCACGACCAGACTGTTCGTGTCACCCTCCCCCCAGATGGCGGTCTCCGACCGCGGATCGGACGGGCTCGCGTCCGCGCCGTTGACGAGTGCGCTCACGAGTGTTTTCTGTCCGTCGATCATCATGACCCGTCCCGCCGACGTGTCCGACCAGACCCACAGCGACTCGAACATCCTCGCGCCGGGGATCTCGTCTTGGATGCGTTTCTGGACCTCCGTCGAAACCCCGGCGAGCTTGATCGAAACGCCCCGCTCTGCGGCCTCGCCTAACCCCTCGATCAGGTCCTCGGTAAGCAGCTCTTCGACGGTCATGTAGACGATTTCGTCGTCGGCGCTGGCGAAGAAATCCAGGACCCGTTCCGTGACTGCCGGCTGCCCCTCGACCGTCCAGACGCCGTGCTGCTCGACCCGTCGTTCGATGGGTTCGAGTTCACTCAGCGCCGTCCGAAGGAGGTCCGTGCGGTGCTGTAGCTCGTGTTCGAACGTCCGACTCGCGGTTTCGGCGGAGGTCGCCCAGAATTGCTTGGGCGACGACTGGAGAACGTCGACGAGTCCCCGGTCGTGTAACTCGTCGATGGCGTCGTACACGCGAGTCCGTGGCACCTCCGACACCTGGCTGACGTCTCTGGCCGTCCCCGTGCCGAGGCTCGCGAGCGCGACGAACGTCCGTGCAGCGTAGGCACTCAACCCGAACCGTTCGAGTTGCTCGATTGCGATGGCCTGGGGATTGTCGACTGGATCACTGCTCATGGATCTGGTGGCTGTGGGTCATTGTGAAATCGGCCACGAAGAGTGGCCGAGCCGACACGCAACAGTACGGTGGTTGGGACACAGAACTAGACTGCGTGCCGATGAAAGGGTTAGTTCCCACCCGGTATATCCTTTTTGTGATTAAACGGGTGACTATTCAATCTCTCGATTATCTGTACTGCTATACGGTGAACTCCCACTATATCCAGTGTAACTAGAATTATCACAACAGATTCTACGGTGCTCTCTTGTACAGCAGAGTAGGAGATTATCATGCCCAGATCAGGTCTCACCCGCACTTGCCGTCATGTGGGGAGTGACAATACCTATCCGTGTCGGGGGCGAACTCTTCAGAGAATCACGGGAACCCCGTGAGGTTGGGACACATGAATATGAACGATAGTTTGGAGGAAGCAATCGAGGTTCTCCAGCAACTCGGGTTGAAAGAATACGAGGCGCGATGCTTCGTCGGCTTGTCCCGCCTCCACACGGGAACGGCAAAGCGATTGAGTGAGATGGCGGAGGTTCCCCGAACGCGGGTGTACGATGCGATCCGAGTGTTGGAGGCACAGGGCCTCGTCGAGATACAGCATTCGAGCCCGCAGCAGTTTCGGGCGGTTCCACTCGACGAGGCGACCGAAACGCTCCGTGACCAGTACGAAGGCCGCGTTGAGCGACTCCACGATGCGCTGGACACGGTCGAAATGGTCGAACAAGACGACGAAACCCCCGTCCAGCAGGTATGGGCGATGTCCGGGCAGGACGCGATCAAAAACCGGACGGACCAACTCATCGAGGACGCATCCGAAGAGGTCGTTCTCGTCATCGGCGACGAATCACTCTTGACGGAGGATCTCGTTTCCAGCCTCAACGACGTTGGGAACGGGGTCGACCTTCTCATCGGCGCGTTGACGGAGTCACTTCAAGACCAGATCAAAACGGCCGTTCCCGACGCCACGACGTTCATCTCTGGCCTCGAGTGGTTGCAGGGCGAAGACGCGACTGAAAACGAGACGGCGATCGGCCGGCTCCTTCTGATCGACCGCTCGACCATTCTCGTGAGTTCACTCATGCCCGACACCAAGGACGAACAAGCGATATTCGGCGAAGGATTCGGGAATGGACTGGTCGTAATCGCCCGACGACTCATGGCACAGGGGTTGTTGACCGTCCGCGACCCCAAGTGATCTCGCGACGAGCGCCGAGCGTCGAGCGTCGACTCCGTTACCGGACGCAACTGTCAGCAGGTTCTTGATCGCGTTCGTCGCCGAACCGGTCCTCGAGCAACTGGAGCGTGAGATACTCGCCATTGTCGATCGTGATGCAACACTCGTCGTACACGAACGAGAGGCGGCCGCCCGTCCGAGGCGTTCCGTCGTATTGCGGGCCGAACAACGAATCTAACGCAGCCGGATCGATGACATCCGCCAGCGGTCGGAGAGCGCATGGTTCACAGCCTTCAACAGCGCTCACCGCGCGTACGACGGCCGTGCTGACCGATTCGTCCGGCCCGATTTCGTACTCCACAGTTCTGATTCGTGCTCGACGAGCAAAAGCTCCGAAGTTTTTCACCCGGTTTATCAAAACAGATTCGGATAGACGGGCTGGATGCGCATGTTGGTACTGCTCGGGTCGATAGGATGGTATACGATTTGACATCCTCCCCGCCCTGAAGGGCGAGGATTCCCACGGCACCGGGGCGCTGAGTTGGGATGTTTACGGTTTGTAGTCGCCCGACGTGGACAACTACTGGCTGTGCCAACCAGCCGTTACTCCTATCCCGGCATGGGATTCAGAGATACTTTTTCTGACTGCACCCCGAGTTCCGGTACAGAAGGGGGTGCCTTCTGCGTAAAATCAGGGAATTCCGATATTGTCCGATTAAGAGGGCGGGCAGGCCACCTCGGTTACTCGATAATACGAATTGACACTACTTAAAACATCCATTCTGAGCGTCGAACATGGCTTGTAGAAGATTATGTCGATCCCCGCGCTAAAGCACGGGGCTTTCTCCTCGTACTTCCGTAAACTACTGTCAGTTACCCACGACTTCAGTCGTGGACTTGTCAGTGGACTCTCCTTCTGACTCCGTAATGGAGTAGGCGTGGAAATCGCCATTCAGGTTCAGCGTCCCTGACGGGAGCGCACACTGACAGGGTGCGCCTCCACTCGAAGACAAACTCGCTGGCAAGTGACGGGTGGGGTTCACGCCTTGAAAAATCACCTCAACCCTGTGCAGACGCCGACTCGTTGACGACCGTCTGTTGCACGAGTTGCCTCACACCTCTGCGAAACCGTTCGGAGGCGGAACTGTCTGAGATATCAAGCTGGTCTCCCAGGTCGGCCAGCGAACACGTCCGAGGAATCTCCAGATACCCACACTCGGATGCGACAACCAACAGCTCTCGTTGCGCCTCCGTCAGCGACACGCTGGGTCCGTCTTGGTACGTCTCCTCGTAGAGTCGCTTGACCGAGATGTCGATCTCGTGGTCACGACAGAACTGCATGATGTGTCTGAACGCGTCTCGACTCGGGAACTGGGCGTGACACCGCCAGCCGTTGTTGGTCCCGACCGCACGCTGAAGGACGCCCCCGACCGAGATGAACTCGGGCATGAGATTCGTCTCGTCTCCGACCGGAGTGAAGTCCACCCGGTAGAACCGGCGGTCACCCGTATCGTCTAAGACGGTTGGATTCGTTACTGCGGGGTCGTCAGCGAGCGCCGCCTCGACCGCCGCGAAGTCGTCGCTCCGCACCGAAAAAAGCATCTGCGTCCGATCGTCTGGACCCCGATACGTCTCTTCCCACTCGACCTCGATGTCGGGGATCTCCCGTAACGGCGTGAGCAAAATCGGATGGTCGATCGTGAATTCTGCTATGAGCATTGGTAGCATCCCTCACTATGTGGAGAAAAGAGACGAGAACGTATAAACGCCCGGGAGGCTCAGGCAGGAGGGTGATTGCGTCCTCGGGCGAACAACAGAGCGATGTCCACCTTCGACGTCCCGTCGTCACAGCAGGAGCCTGACCGAGTCGGAGCGCTTTGTGCGGTTCTCGCGAAGGAGCGACGTCGCCACATCCTGTACGCGCTTCGTGACGCAGACGACACAGCTGTGACTGTCGAAGAGCTCGTCCAGTTGCTCGCCGAGCAGGAGGGAGCGGACGACGGTGGGGAACGAATCGAACGGTGTCTGTACCACGTCTCGCTGCCGACACTCGCCGACGCGGGCATTATCGAACACGACCGGCGAAGCGGGTGTGTTCGGTATCGGCCAACACCACTCCTCGAACGACTGCTAGCGCAGGTGACGTCACTCGACCAGCGCGATTTGTGACGTTCCACGACCCCCCGGACAGACGGCGCTTCCGCGTCGTGTCCGATGGACTAGTCACAGTTGGATTCCTCCGCTCACTTCTCTCGGTTCGTTTCGAGAATCGGTGTGACTACACAAGAACGACCGGTGCTGACGAACCCCTGCCATCTTATGTACATTTACTGAACTGATTCGGTATGCGAGTCGCGAGTCATACTCGTCGTCAGTGGCGGTGCGAGCGGGATTTTCAATTGGACGTTCGGCTCGGAACAGAAGGTTCTCCGAAAGATGACGACGGGTATCGAGGAGGTGGTCGCCGAACTCGGTATGGAGTTTAATCGCACGCTTGCTGAGTCTCGACTGTCAGACCGTATCGAAGCACGCGACCAACCACTTATCCGCGACCGCATCGAATCGTGAGAGCAACGCCGTGTATCTCCAAAAGTTGCAGTGGGCGATTTCATCGGTGGTCATCCTGCTGGTCGTCCTCGTGCCGATGGGTGCACTCGCACGGTCCGTCTCGTACCGGGTCGGACAAGTAATCGTTATGCTGAGTCTGCTCACCGCGCTGGCGCTCGGATACCTCTTGACGTACGAATTGGACGTGTGGTAGCACCCTAACCCAACAGCCCATCCGCGAACGTCCCCACCCTACTCTTCGGAGTGGCGACGGGCCTCGTTGATCAACGTGGGAAGCACGATACCCACACCGAACAGCGCGACGAGTTCGACAAGAGCATTTCGTGTGCTTGGAGGATGTCAACGCACGGAACCTGAGTGTATCACACCGGCACCCATAAGTCATTATCGTAGTAATGATTACCTAGATAATGACTTTCTACAACCGCAGTGCAGAACTGACAACGCTGGAGGAGGGATTCGAGGCAAACACGCACTCGTTTATCGTCGTCTACGGCCGCCGACGTGTGGGAAAGACAGAACTGCTGAAACAGTTCTGTCGCGACCGTCCGCACGTATACTATCTTGCTGCACAAGAAGCAGCGTCACAACAACTCACAAAGTTCGTCACACAGATCGCAGCAGCGTTCGACGATCGGGTTCCACGCATCGATAGCTGGGATGAGGCGTTCGACTATCTCGGAGACAAACTCGAATCGGAATCACGTATCGTCGTCATCGATGAGTTTCCGTATCTGATTGACGCTAATGAGTCGATACTGTCATATCTACAATCGTTCGTTGATGAGCGACTCCAGCAGACAGATGCAATGCTCATTCTATGTGGGTCCAGCATTAGCGTCATGGAGTCCGAGGTGCTCGGTCACAAAAGCCCACTCTACGGGCGGCGTACACAGCAGTTTGACATTACACCATTCAATTTTCGAGACGCACGGGCAGTCATCGACTACGATATTGAGGATGCGATTCGCTCGTACGCAATCACCGGGGGAACACCGATGTATCTCACGCTCTTTGCGTACTCACAGACACTCGCAGAGAACATTTCGTCGCAGGTACTCTCGCAGAACTCATTGTTGTACAATGAACCAGAGTTCTTGTTACGGACTGAGCTTCGATCACCAGCCCGATATCTGAGTATTCTCGAGGCGATTGCAACCGGCCACACGACGCCAAATGAAATCGCGGGGATGACTGGGATTAACTCAGGTCCGCTCTCGAAATATCTGCAGACGCTGCGTCGCCTTCGACTCATCGAGCGAGAAACCCCGGTTACTGTCTCGTCACCGCAGTCGAAGCGATCGCTCTACCGAATCGCAGACGAATTCCTTCGGTTCTGGTTCCGGTACGTCGAACCAAACCGGTCGAGCATTACTGAAGTACCAGATATAGTCCTCGAAGAAACAATCCTGCCGGACCTCCAAACACATGTTTCGACGGTGTTCGAACGGGTTTGCCGGGAGGTCGTCTGGGAAGCGGTTCGACGTGATGAACTCGAACCCTACGGGACTGTTGGACGATGGTGGTACGGTGAACACGAGGTTGATATTGTTGGATTGTCTCCGTCTGATGATCGAATCCTCTTTGCGGAGTGCAAATGGACTTCGTCCCCAGTCGGGCAGTCGCTTGTGGATGACCTCAAAGCAAAAACAGAGCATGTCCGCTGGGGCAGTCCAGAGCGGACTGAACGGTTTGCGCTCTTCTCGAAGAGTGGGTTCACGGAGGGACTTGCCGACGAACTCGATGCATCATGGACGCTCTTTGACCTGCAGAAAATCGACATGCTGACAAGTCCTTCAAACTGACGCCGAAGTCCCGGTTTGGCCGTTGGAGTCGCCACTTGCCCGATGGAGCGCTTCCTGTAGGACTGCAAGATCCTCACGAACGGTCCGCCACCGAGTCAGTGCGTCCCACCGGTCGTGGAGCGCGTCATGGTCGGCGACATCGACCGATTTCGGTGAGACCGCGTCTGGATCGGGGACGCCAAACTGCGTCTGGAACGACTCGTCTTCCGAGAGGAGCGACTCGAGTTCCGCGCGGAGGTCGCTCACGGAGTGTTCTTGTGCGAGCGATTCGACCCGCTTCCAGCGGAGGTACGACTCATTTCGGCGGTACGTCGTCGGACGGCCGTCGAGACGTTCGACAATGCCCATCTCCACGAGTTGCTCGAGTGCCGCACGTGCACCATCAACTGAGCAGTCCACCCGCTGGCTGACTGCTTTCGCCGACGTATACCTGGCCAGGCCCGTACTCACGTCGTAGACCCGCTGAACGTCGTGCGTTCTGCTCACGTCGTAGACCCGCTGAACGTCGTGCGTTCTGCTCACGTCGTAGACCCGCTGAACGTCGTGCGTTCTGCACGCCACTGGGCACGTGCATCCGCGGGCTGGTTGGATTCCATACACGGCTGTTCGCACCCAAACACGATATTTCTTTTGTGCAGGCGAAATATATTTGGAACTTGGCACCCGGACTCGCAGGTTCACGTCGCCTGCGGAACCACCCCACCCCACGACTTCATCTGTTCTTGCAACGTTGACGTGGAGACTTGACGACCGACCGAAGCCGACGCAGTCGGGGAAAACACAAACGAATCGTACTATCCGGCGGCAGGGTGCGTTGTGGTGAGAAGCCGACGAGTGCCTGCAAACGAGAGGACGTTTCGTATGCTTCGAAGCACAGACCGCGTGTACACGCTCTCACGCGGCATTTTCTAGGTAGCTATTCCTCGCCACGAAAGCAAACAAAACACACGAACTCCGGTTTTTTGTATCGGTGCAAGGCGTCAGGCCGCAAGTATTCGAGACACGGGGTACCCCACGACTTCATTCTGTTTTTCACCCGTCTCGACCGCGTTCACGCCTGAAATCGACGAGAGAGGAGTTCACAGTCACTGACGACGCTGAAACCCCGCACGGGAAAGCGGCGTCGCGGGCGAGCATGCCCCCGCTGTCACACAAGTCGGCTTTTGCAGTCGCGTCGCCTACGCACGATATGGATTGGAAGACGAAAGCGAAACTGAGCGTCGGCATCATCGGTGTAGGGCTGGCCGCTGCGACGGCCTGGACGGCCCTCGACCGCGTGAAAAATCACGGTACTGAACGGGTCCCCTACAAGACGGTCGAGCGTATCGATGGCGTCGAACTCCGGCGATACCCGGAGACGATTCGCGTCCGGACTACCGCGTCCAACGGTCGAGAGGCGTTTTTCCGCCTGTTCAACTACATCGACGGGGCGAACGAAGGCAGCACGTCCGTCTCGATGACCACACCCGTCGAAACGGGTACGGACACGAGGGCCGCCGGAGACGCCGCCGGCGACGGGGCCAGCGAGACGGGCGAGTCGATCTCGATGACCGCCCCCGTCGAGACAACTCGGGAAGACGGCGCGACGATGTCGTTTTTCCTCCCTGCAACGTACACGCCGGAGACCGCGCCGGAGCCAACGAACGACGACGTGAAACTCGTCGTCGACCCGCCGCGGACGCTGGCCGCCCTCCGGTTTTCGTGGTGGGCTCCGAGGTTCCGTGTCTCGCTGAAAGAACGAACCCTCCGGACGACGCTGGCCCAAGCAGGCATCGAACCGGCGGGCGAGACCCGCCTCTTGCGCTACGACGCGCCCTTCACGCCGCCGTGGCTCCGTACGAACGAAGTGGTCGTCGAGGTGGACACCACGAGCGTTCGGCGGGCGCTGCGGTGAGAAAACGGAGATTGTCTGTACGTTGGCGTTTCGTGTGCGTATACGTCCCCCCGGCGTGAACGCCAGGGAGACTGTCATCGACCCGCAGTCGACGCCGTTACATTACGAAAAAATTCGAGGCGAAAGCCTCGCCTTTCAGGGCGTCACCAGAACGCGGTGCGTTCTGGTTGCCCGCCAGATGTAATCTGGCGACGGGGATGAAGCCGACCAACAGTATTCAACCGCCGTCGATGACATAGTCGGGGTTCCAACGCAATTTTAAGCCCTCCGACCATAATAGTATGCATAGATGGTGAAGAGTACCCGTCACGCGAAATACGAACTCTACTACCACATAGTGTTCGTGCCGAAATACAGGCGTTCGCACCTGACGGGGAAGACGAAGGAACGTCTCGAAACCATCTTCGCGGAAATCTGTGAGGACAAGGGCCTCGAACTGGCCGAGTCCGAGGTCATGCCCGACCACGTACACCTGTTCATCGGGAGTCCGCCCAAGAACGCCCCGTCCCTCATCGTCAACTGGGTCAAGGGCATCTCGGCGCGGAAGTATAACCAGCGGTACGACGACCGCGTGAAGTGGACTCGTTCCTACTACGTCGGTACCGCGGGAAGCGCGTCGAAGGGCGCTGTCGAACAGTACATCACTGAACAGGGGGGTTCCGATGCATGAAGCGCGTCAACACCTTCGAGGTGGTTCCACAGATCGAGAACGACAAAGAGTGCCTCCTACGGCTACTCGATGCCTCAGCCTCCCTGTGGAACGAACTGACCTACGAACGTCGTCAAAGCTACTTTGGCGACGGTGACGTGTGGGATACCTCCGAGTACCGAGGACGCTACAACGGCGTCATCGGGAGCGCGACTGTCCAACAGATCACGCGCAAGAACAGCGAAGCGTGGCGGTCGTTCTTCGCCCTCAAAGAGAAAGGCGAGTACACCAACCCACCGTCGTACTGGGGCAACGAAGATGACGGACGCGAACTCCGCACCTACATCCGATGTAACCAGTACACGATTCAGTGGGGCAAGCGTAGCCGTCTTGAAATCCCTGTCGGGCAAGAACTGAAAGACGAATATGGACTCGGCTACCACGAACGACTCCGCCTCGAAGTCCGAGGCAACCCGAAGTGGGACGGCAAACAAGGTCGTCTGGAGCTTGAGTATGACGAAGTGAGCGACACGTTCAGGGCTTTCCAACCAGTCACCGTACCTGATTCTCGACTGGATTCACGGAAAATCGAAGATTTTCCTGAAGTCGAAAACGCTGCGCGTTTTCGGAATTCACCACTGGCTTCTCACGAAGCCGCCCTCGACGTTGGCGCAAACAATCTCGTCGCGTGTTCCACGACTACTGGGAACCAGTACCTCTACGACGGTCGGGAGTTGTTCGGACGGTTCCGCGAGACGACAGACGAAATCGCCCGCCTACAGTCGAAACTCCGTGAAGGACGATACAGTTCCAAGCGAATTCGACGGCTGTACCGACAGCGGACGAAGCGTCGTGACCACGCACAGAACGCGCTGGTACGCGACCTCGTTGAACGACTGTACGACGAGGGCGTGGCGACGGTGTATGTAGGCGACTTGACCGACGTGCTGAAAACGCACTGGTCGGCCAGGGTGAACGAGAAAACGCACAACTTCTGGGCGTTCAAGAAGTTCAGCCACCGTCTCGCGTGCGTCTGTGAGGAGTACGGCATCAGTCTCGAAGCCGAGTCGGAAGCGTGGACGAGTCAGACGTGTCCTGAGTGTGGCGACCACGAGGAGACGGTTCGCCACGGGGACACGCTGACGTGTCCGTGCGGATTCGAGGGGTACGCTGACCTCACGGCGTCTAAGACGTTCCTTCGAGAGAACAGCGATTGCGAAATCAGGCCGATGGCACGGCCCGTGCGATTCGAGTGGGACGACCACAATTGGTCGGGGAAACCATACCCTCACGAAAGTTCCAAAGAAGTGCGCACAAACCCGAAAGTTGCCTCCGTGGAATCGGCATAGCCGAACCCCCAACGGAGGAATCCTCGCGCTTTAGCGCGGGGAGGATGTCAAGACCGCCGGCTGTTTCCACGGCCGTTGGCGTGTCCGTTCCCACGCGAGTCGGCACACGACCCCACAGCAACGTCCTCGCTCTCGTCGCTCGTCACGCGGAATATCGCCGTCGTCCCGCTGATTTC
This sequence comes from Haloferax prahovense, assembly GCF_000723845.1. NCBI lineage: Archaea > Methanobacteriati > Methanobacteriota > Halobacteria > Halobacteriales > Haloferacaceae > Haloferax > Haloferax prahovense. The sequence continues at coordinate 462,602 of NZ_LK053000.1, forward strand.
GTGGCCGACGAAGACGAGCGGGTCGTCAATCGGGCTTTCTTCGGCGGTCGCGAAGTCTAGTCCCTCCGGACCGAGGTCGCCGGCAGCGCCGGCGGGCGCGTCACCGTCTTCGATGGCCGCCTCGATATCGACCGAGAAGTCCCGGTTGTTGACGTACTCGACGAACGTGGCACACTCGGGGTCGGTGATGTCGTACACCATGACGCCGCCGATGCGTTCGAGACCGATGAACGCGTAGTACCGGTCGCCAACCTGCCCGATTGTCAGCCCCTCGGGCTCGGGGCCTTTGTTATCGCTGCGGCCGTCAGGGTCGTGTTCGTTGTTGTCGTTGTTGAACTGGTCGCCGAATCGCTCTGCGGTGATATCTTCGAAGTCGCTCCCGCTGTCGAACACTCGCTTGCCGTTCGTCGTGAAGATGCTGAACGACCGGCCACCGAAGACGTAGAGTTCCTCGTAGCGCCCGTCGCCGTCGACGTCGCCGAGCGTCGTTGTCACGCCTTTGGCACCGAGGTTCTCGGAGCGCTGGAGTTCCTCAACGCTGTCGATCCCCTCGATCTGGTCGACGTCGAACGCCTCGGGGTCGAGTCGGAGGTCCGAGACTTCCGCCTCCTCGCTGAACGAGCCGTAATCGCGGCTGTCGCCCTCGTTGGCCGTCACGAGGTAGGTCTTGCCGTCGGGGCTGTACGCGCCGATCGCGTCGGGCTGGAGGATACCGTTGATCGGCCAGTTCCGGATGTTGGCCCCGCCGTCCTCGTTGCTCGCGTCGAGTTCGTTCCCCGCCAGACTGTAGTCCTTGAAGCCCAGCGGCATGAGATTCTTGATGGTCGCCGTGTCGATGTCGATCTCCGCGATCGCGTTGTTCTCTTGCAGCGAAACCCACGCCGTCTTCGAGTCGTCGCTCACGGCCACGTACTCCGGCTCGAAGTCCTGCGATGCGCTCGCGTTCGGCCCGAAGATGCGGATGCCTTGCTTTCGGAGCTGGTCTTCCTTGCCGTCGAAAGCGGTGAAGTCGGCGGTGCTGACCGTCGGTGCAGCCGCGCCGTCGGAGACGTCGACGATGCTGACCGAGCCACGGGGGTCGTACGCGTAGTCGTCGGTCGGCTCGCCCTCGTTCGCGACGAGCACCCGCGTTCCGTCGGGGGTGAAGGTGACTTTGTCCGGCAGCGGACCGACCGGGGCCGTCCCCAAGCGTTCGAGCGTCTCGGGGTCGTAGAGCCCGACCTGTCCGGGGTCCTGTGCGACCTCGGCTTCGAGCGCGACGGCGACGACGTCGGCGGACGTCGAGACGCTGTTCGCGGAACTCACGTCGTCGAGCTCGCTCGCGGCGTCGATCGCGTCGACCTTCTCGGGTGCGGTCGGGTCCGAAACGTCCAGCACGTCGACGCCGCCGAGGTCGGCGTTGATCACGAACAGCCGCTGGGTGGGGGCGTGGTAGGCGATAATTTCGGCCCCACCTTCGTCGAACAGCCCCGACTCGTACCGGCCGATCTGTTCTAACGCGACGTTCTCGACGCCCGAAAATCCGCCCGCAGCCTCGGAGCCAGCCGCCGCCGTATCGTCACCCGCGACAGCCGTCCCTGCGAGGAGTCCAAGGACGGTTCCACCGGTGAGTCCGAGCACAGCTCGACGCCCGATATCGCTCGTCTGTTGTGATCGTTCCATACCCGATGCCCTCGGGCGGGCACGTTAAGAACTTATAATAACTGACACGAGTGCTATGTTGTGAACCGTTGACGATGAGACGAGACTGAGGGGCTCCCGGCCCGTTTGCGTCTGGGTGCACCCGGCCATCGTTTTCGCCAACGACGGTTCAAAGAGTGGCGCAGGCAGTCCGACTGTGGCGCGCTGGGAACAACGCCTGATCGAAGATTCGTATCCGAGCAGTGCCACATCTGCGACAGCCACACGCATCCGATTCGTATGGAGAATCTACCACGACGACAAACCGAACGAGGACACACTCGACGGGCACACATCCGCGATCGAGACGACGCCCGAGACGCGACCGCCGCGGTACACCCCTGCGGAAATCGCGGTCGATTCTACACCCCTGATGCCGAGGGTGAACCGGGAGACACGCGCTACACCCCCGGTTCCCAGGGGTGTACATGCACGCCGATTCTCCGCAAGGGTGTACTCGATTCGCGTCGCTTCGTGGCCTGTCGGAGTCGCCATCGACGCCGGCTGTGTGGCTCTCGTCGCTCCTCCCAATTCCGGCCTGCAGCCGTCTCACACCCTCTCTGGGCGCGTTTGTGGGTTCACAATCTCCCCTGCAAATGCCGTCTCGACGGCCGAGTGTCGTCGCTTTGGCAGGGTCGAAAATCGTCAATTCCCCGGTACACCCAGTCGTAGATGGGGTGTATCGACCGATTTCGAAACCGGAATCCCGCCTCGAAGTGGCGTCTCGATGCAGGCACGACGCGCGTCGACGACAGTCCACAGTGTCTCGTCTCTCGCCGCCTGCACGCTCGTTTCGGGCCGTTCGACCTGAAATGGGGGTTCGTCGATGGGGTCTGAATTTGGCCGCGATTGCCGGCCGACTTGGAGTCGACGCGACGACGGCCACAGCGGACACGTTGTTGCGGGAGTATGGACGGGTGTACCGATGCGACACACTACCCAACATTGGAAGGTGGATTTTTCTGACTCGGACTAAAGATGGGAACCATGCTCCCCGTACAGTCGATACTCGAGGGGCTCATCGGCCTGCTGTTTTTGTTGTTCCTGGTCGCCGGCCCAATCCTCCTGTACATCCTGGTACGGAGTGAGGGACTGCTCGGAGACCCTCCCGGCCGGGGACTCCAGTAGCATCCCCACGGCAAAGGACCGACGTATTTCCCCACCCAACTCGAAACACAAGTACGGCATGGCCGACACCCACGCATTCGGCGAAACGAGCAAACGGCTCGGGACGTACGCGCTTATCGCCGTCGTCCTCGGCGCGCCCTTCGGCCCGTTTTGGTACGTCGAGTCGACGGTGGGCCGGCAGGCCTCGTTCGCGCACATCGGCGGGGCACTCCTCGCCGGGACGCTCGTCCTCCTGTGTGGGCTCGTCGTCCTCGAACGCTACGCGGGAGTCCCTGCGAAAACCCTCGCGTCGTTCGACGGCTTCTTCCTCGGCCTCAACGCGGGGGTCCTGTACGGGGAGTGGCTCGGCCTCTTGGGGAACGCATCGGCGTTTCCCGGACTGGCCGGCGCGCTCGTGTGGTCGCTCGGTGTTCTCGAGATTCACGACCGGATTCGGTGACGTGTTCGAAAGCGACGTCAGCGAGGGCGACAACCTCCGGGGCCATGGCTGGAGGTACACTTACGGTTCGAAGGGTCGTTCCGAGAACATGACTCCTCACGGACGGGACCCACACCAGTTGCTGGACCAGGCCCCGCTGTTGGATGCGACCCGAGACGAACCGCTCGATAGGTCGACGCTCCAAGACGAACTCGATATCTCGCGTGCCACGGCCTATCGGTGGACGTCCGCGCTCACGGACGAGCAGTTGCTCGAACAGACGGCGGCGGGCTACCAGACGACGGGGGCCGGCTGTGCCGTGGCCGACGCCGTCTCTCGATTCGAGCGCTCAATCGCGGCGGCCGACCGGTTAGAACCCCTGCTCGCCCAGATTTCTGCGCCGGAGTTCACGCGCCACGTCCACCTGTTCGCCGACGCCGACCTCCATGTCGCCACGCCACAGCACCCGAACGCGCCCATCGAGCCGTGGCTCGAACACTTTGCGTCGTTCGACCGCTCTCGAAGTCTGGTCGTCGCCGGGTGTCCACCGAAGGTTACGGAACGGGGCATCGAGCACGCCCGAAACGACGTGGACTTCGAGGCAATCTGCACGCCGCTGGCGCTCGAAGCGGACCGAAACGCCTCGAAGAACGCGTTCGATACCATCGCGTCGGCCGAAGCGCCCGCCCTGTACACCCACTCCGGACTGCCGTTCACGATGGGCATCATCGACGACGTGGTCATCGTCGGCGGCTTCGACGACGAGACGTCGCTGCCCGTCGCCTCCGTCACGACCGACGACCCCGAGGCGCGCGAGTGGGCCGTAGACCTCTATCGGCGCTACAAGCGCGATGCGGACCGGCTCGACGTGAGCGAGATGAGTCCCGAGTATCGGTGACCGACGCGGAGACACGAAGGCGAACCTGTTTTCGACTAAGTAGTGTCTCACGTCCTGAGACGCCATCTCAGGGGATGACTATAATCGTGACCTATCCGTCAAACGGAACATGAACGGGACAGGTTCGACCGACGCAACCGGGAACCGACAGCACGGACGACGCGATGACCGGGCCGCCGGTGAGTCGTCGCCGACGGACTCCTACGACGTCATCGTCGGCGGCTCCGGGATGGCGGCGTCGCTCACCGCGATGATTCTGGGGAAACGCGGCCTCGACGTGGTAATGCTCGAAGCCGGGTCGCATCCACGGTTCGCCGTCGGCGAGGCGATGCTCCCGCAGAGTTCGATGTGGATGTGGATTCTCGGGGAGTACCACGGCATCCCGGAAATTCAGTACCTCAGCGACACGAACGACATCGTCGACAACGTCACGCCGTCGTGCGGCATCAAACACTCCATCGGCTTTGCGTACCACGAACCCGACCGCCCGGTCGCGGCGGACCACAGTCACCAGTTGATTCCGCCGAGCCTGCCGTTCTACAGCGAGAGCCATCTGCTGCGTTCGGAGGTCGACCACTATCTGGTCGAGGCCGCCCGGCGCTACGGCGTGGCATACCTCGACGAGACCGAAATCACCGGCGTGGACATCGGTCAAGACGAGGTGTCGGTGGCGACCGACTGTGGTCGTATCGAGGCGGCGTTCTACGTCGACGGGACCGGCGGGAACTCCGTCCTCGCCGACGAGATGGGGTATCGCGAGGACGCCCCGGAGTTGGAGACGGATTCGCGCGCCATCTTCACGCACGTCGAAGGGCTCGCTCCGTTCGACGAGATACTCGACGAATCTGCCCACCCCGGACAGTCCAACCGCCTCCACGACGGGACGCTCCACCACGTGTTCGACGGGGGCTGGATGTGGGTGATTCCCTTCGACAACTTCGAGCGCTCCGAGACGAACAAAGCGAGTCTCGGGTTGGTACTCGACCGAACGCAGTACCCCACAGACGAGTCGGTCAGCGCCGAGCGAGAGGCTCGACGAATCATCGCCGACTTCCCCGATATCGAACGCCACCTCGCGTCGGCGACGACGGTGCGACCGTGGACTCGAACCGGGAGACTGCAACGGACCGCCAGTCAGTCCGCGGGGCACCGACACTACCTGACCAACAACACGTACGGCTTCGTCGACCCCCTCTACGCGGTCGGCCTCGTGAACACCCTCGAATCCGTCTTCGTGTCGACCAACCTGCTGCTGGACGCGTTCGAAGACGGCGAGTTCTCGGCGGCGCGCTTTGCGCCCATCGACGAGATGCACCGCCGTCAACTCGCGACCAACGACCGAATCATCAGCAACGCGTACAAGTCGATGGGCGACTTCCGACTGTGGAACGCGTGGACGCAGATGTGGCTGGGACAGGTCCTGTTTCACGACCTGTACATCCAGCGGCATTGTTTCAACTACCTCGCGTCGGGACAGCCCGCCGAGTTCGACTCGCTCCTCGCGGAACCCTCGCCGGGCGATGGCGCGCCGTTCGTCCCGCAGAAAACCCAGATACACCGACGGATGGGCGAGATACTGGACGCCTATCGGGCGGGCGACGCGAGCGTTGACGAGGCCGCCGGTCTGCTGTTCGCGGAACTGCGGCGAGCGGACTGGCTCCCGAAGCACGTCTACGACTGGGGCGACGAGCGGGCGCGACACGTCGACTTCTCCGACCCCGAACTGGTGGGGAAACTCATTCAGTGGGGGAAGACCGACTCCCCCGAACAGCTTCGAGCGGAACTGTTCGATTTCCCCGTTCCCGAGATGGCGTGACCCCATGAACACGGCTACAGCGGCACCGAGGACTGTGGCTCACTCGTCGTCGTCGGACCCAGGGAGCCGCCGAACGGCCTTCTCCCAGCTATCGCGGGCGGCCTGCCCGGGGTCGGCAAACGGGTCATAGGTGATGTCTTCTGCGGTTCCGAGCTGACGACCCCCGTCCTGACCGGCCGCGCGTCGCCACAGCGCGACCACCGACGCGAGGACGACCACGGCGAACAGCCCGCCCAAGAAGATGTTGACGGGGTACTCGAGTCTGGGCACGACGAACACGAGGGCCAACGCGAGCGCGGTCAACTGGAACGCAGACAGCAGATAGCTGAGCCACGTCCCAGAGAGTTCGAGCGTCCGGCTCATCTCTCGGGGACATCGCCCCACTCCGGTAAAGACCTTCACTTGAATTGAGGCGCGAGGGAACTTGCTTAAGCTGCGATCGGAGCGACTGAAGGGAGAGAGACAGCGTTCACGAGCGCGGTGCCCTCGTGAGCGAACGAGACGTAGGCGTCTCGTCAAGCCGGACACTTGTGTAATCATCGAACGAAGTCCGCACGAGTTCGACGCACTCGAGTGGCAAGGACCCATCGCGCGCCGCCGCCGACATCCATGATGATTCCTCACGTCATGTCGGGGCCGAAATAAACATATGCGGCCGGGCGAGTGTGTCTGCACGGATGCCGACGCGAGAGCACATCGACCAGAAACCCACGAGCGAGCAGCGAACCGAACTCGCTGCGCAGGACACCCGCGACGACGACGACCGCGTCGCAACGACCCCCAACGGCGCGTACACCGGCGGCTACGCGTATCACGAACTCGACGAAGACGGCGAAATCGTCTGCGGCGGCCACAGCGACGGCCGGTTCGTCGAGGTTACTCGCGCCGAGGCCAAGCGAACGGGCAAGACGCCCTGCGGGAAGTGCGAGTGGATTCTCGGCCTCAAGTGAACGTGATGCGCCGACGCCGTCTGCCCCCGTCGCACGACTGACGATGACCCATCAATCGTTTCTCGACATTGTCAACTTCGACCGAGAGGTTAATCACAATCAACTGCAAATGTGCCGCATATGACCTACGAAAACCTGGATTCAGACCTCATCAATGCGCTCTTGGAGGACGGGCGGCGCAGTCTCCGGAGCCTCGCCGAAGAACTCGACGTCTCGGTGACGACCGTCTCGAACCACCTGCGAGACCTCGAAGACGAGGGTATCATCGAGGGCTACACGCCGCGTCTCGATTACGACGCGCTCGGCTACGACGTGACCGCGGTCATGCACCTCAAAGTCGAGGGGAGCGCGCTCACGGATGTCACCGACCTACTCGCAAACGAGCCGCAGATGGTCTCTGTGTACGAGGTCACCGGCGATTACGACGTCCTCGCGGTTGGCAAGTTCAAGAACACAGACGACATGAACCGCCAGATCAAGGCGCTTCTGAACGAAGCACCGATTCGCGAGTCGAACACGAGTGTCGTCCTCAACGCGGTCTCCGAAAACGAGCAGTTCGACCTCGACGCCGGCGACGCCTAAGACTCAGTCGACGCGGAACTCGAACCGCGCCCCGCCGTCGGTGCCCTCCGAGACCCGCACTTCCCAGCCGTGTGCGGCCGCGACCTGCGAAACGATGTTCAGGCCGAAGCCGGTACCCTCGGAAGACGTGGTGTAGCCGGCTTCGAACACGGTGTCGCGGTCAGATTCGGGAATACCCTGACCGGTGTCTTCGACGAAAAAGCCACGGTCGGTCTCGCCGAGGGTGACGGTCACGTCCCCGTCGCCGGAGCCGTGTTCGACCGAATTCCGGAACAGGTTTTCGAGGAGTTGCTGAAGCTGGTCGCGGTCGGCGTCGACGACGGCGTCGGTCTCGACGGTCAGCGTCGCACCGTCGGTCACGACGTTCTGCCAGCACGCCCGCGCGAGGTCGGCCAGCCCGACCGGTTCGACCTCCATGGCGTCGTTACCGTTGTGGGCGAGAATCAGGAGGTCGCTGATGAGGTCGTCCATGCGGTCCAGCGCCCGGTCGATATCGTCGAGGTGGTCGCTGTCACAGTCGTCTTGGAGCATCTCGAGGCGGCCCATAGCGACCTGCAGCGGGTTGCGGAGGTCGTGGCTCACGACGCTCGTAAAGCGGTCGAGGCGCTCGTTCTGTTCGACAAGTTCGGCCTCGCGTTCCTTCTGCTCGCTGATGTCACGAATCATCGCGACGAACAGGTCCTCGCCGTCGACGCTGAGTTCGATGAGATGCACTTCGGTCGGGAACGTCGTGCCGTCGCGGCGTTCGAGCGCGCCTTCGAACCGGCGTGGTTCGTTCGCCGGCAGGTCCGCCCAGAACGACTTCGAGCGGTCCGGTTCGGACGTGGGGTCGAGGTCCCAGATGGTCTTGCCGACGAGGTCCGCGTCGGTGTAGCCCAGTTCCTCGCACATCCGCTGGTTCACGTCTTGGATGGTGCCGTCGGCTTTGTGAACGACGACGAGGTCCGGCGAGTGCTCGAACAGCGCTTCGAGCCGGGCGGTGTTCGACCGGAGGAGTCGCTCGTACGTCTTCCGCGGCGTGATGTCGTCTTGGAAGCCGACGAAGAGGTCGACGCTCCCGTCGTCGAAGATGGGCGCGATGCGGACGCGATTCCAGAATTCGGTGCCGTCCTTGCGGTAGTTCAGGAGCTCGGTCGTCACGGGTTCGCGCTCGTCGACCGCCGCCCGGAGTTCGGCGACGGCCGCCTCGTCCGTCTCTTCGCCCTGCAGAAACCGGCAGTTTCGCCCGACGGCTTCGTCACGACTGTATCCGGTGATGTCGGTGAACTCGTCGTTGACGTAGACGATGGGGTTGTCGGCTTGGTCGGGGTCCGTGAGGACGACGCCGATCGGTGCCTCGTCTATTGCCCGCTCTCGACGCGACAGTTTCGTTTCGAGTCTGTCGCGTTTCGAGACGCGCGACAGCGTCCAGATGAGCGACCCGTCAGCCGCGTACGTGAGCGTGTGCTCCACGTCGACGAGGTCGCCGTCCTTCCGCACGAGCGACGACTGCCCTGACGACTGCCCCTCGCGCGCTTCGGGGAGTACCGAATCGGAGACCGCCTGTCCGTCGTCGTCGGGATAGAACGCCTCCCAGTGACGACCGAGGAGTTCCGCGCGCTCGTAGCCGAACAGCTCAGTACAGGCCGCGTTGGCGTACTCGATAACACCGTCGTCGCCGAGGATACAGACGGCGTCGGTCGCGTTCTCGATGGCCGCCAGTCCGCGGTCGCTGTCCCGTGAGGCCCGAACGCGCTCGACAGCGTTCTCGATGCGGTTGGCGAGCAGTCGGTACTGGGTGGTGTCGTCGCCCTTCTGAAGATAATCCGTCACGCCCGCGTCGAGCGCCTCGTCCACAATCTCCTCGCGAGCGATTCCGGAAAAGAGGATAACTGGGAGCTCCGGATACTCGTCGCGGACGCTCGCCAGCACGTCGAGGCCGTCGAGGTCGGGCATATCGTAGTCGCAGACGACGCAGTCGAACGTCGGGTCGTCGCGCCGAACCCGGTCGACCGCGACCCGTGGGTCCGTCTCGGTATGGACGGTGATGTGCTCGCGCTCGCGTTCCAGCGCCGCCGCGACGAGCGCCGAGAACTCGGGGTCGTCATCGACGTGCAAGACGTCGATAGGCGACGACTCCGAGAGCGAACGCGGCGTGTCGCGAAGCGAGTCCATTCGTGAGGGGAACGTGACCGCACCGCATCATAATGGTTGCTGCTCGCGGGACGACCGGATGGGGGACGGGTCCCCTCAGTCGTCGAGGTCGTCGATGGTGTAGTACACCTTCACCTTGCCGGGGTTCCCGCGGTCGGAGTCGATGGGGACCGTGTTGGTCACCTGCTGTGGGTTATCGCACGCGAGCGTGATATCGACCGGCTCGCTCCCCTCGTCCGGTGCCCCGGTGAACCAGTCCCTTGGCGGCTCTCGCTCCGTGATTTTCGTCACGATTGTCTTCGGTTCCGACCCACTTCGGGGGACCTTGAAGTTGTCAATCGCCACGCCGATGTTTCGCGTCGCCCCCGTTGGGAGCCTGAGCGACGTGTGTTCGGACTGCCCGCCGCGGATGTCGTGTTCGATCTCCAGTTCGAGCGCGCCTTCACCCGGACCTTGCCCGCTGATGAACTCGACTTTCTCCGCGCGGACGACAACCTCACACAGGTCGCCGTGGTCGTCGTCCGGACCGCCGGCGATGGCTCCTGTGTGGACCTGAACGTGGTCGGGGTTTTCGAGGCTGATGGACTTGATTCCGCCGTAGATTCGGAAGCCGTCTGACTTCCCCCAGACGGTTCCGTTCGCCGTACTCCCGGACACTTGGTCTCCCGGGCCCGTGGTGACGGGCAGTCCACCGAGCCTGCCGCCTACTTTTTCGATGTCGCCAGTCGCCTGAATCGTGTAGTCGGATTTTCCGGCACCGAGGCCTTCCATCACGACGTAATGCTTCGGGTTCGCCATGTCAACGCACCACAAACTATTGTCAACTCGATACTGGTTAATTGTTATGAATGTTCAATGAGTTCACACAATTGTCGAGTTTGGAACGCGACGTATTTCGGCCCAAATCGGAGCGCAGTCGGAGGGTCTGTGAGACGACGACCACGGCGTTTCCGGCGGACAGCAGTCGATAGAAAAGGGAACGCAGTACGGACCTCTATGCTCAGACCGAGGGAGAGAATCCAGCAGCTATCGGCTGTACCGGTTGGTATCGAGATATTAGTGCTACTCGCGGGCCCACACGGGGATGCCCTCACCGATGCCGGTCAGCCGAACTGCGAGCACCACGACGGCAAGAATCCCCGCGTATTCGACCACGCCGGCGACGAGGTGCAGTTCGGCGGGGATATCGACGGTCACGATGAACGGCGGTTGGTTCATCGTCGCGTGGAACAGCGCGACCACCCAGAGATTCCCCGTGAACGCGTAGACACCGCCGTAGACGAGTCCGGCCAGAAGCAGCCCGAACAGTCGCGTGCCGAGCGCGGCGCTGACGCCGTGGCCCGAGGCGATGAACCACCGAGGCAGGTGGAAGACGGCGAACAACACAGCGACGGCCGCGACGCCGCCGATGACCGCGCGACGACTGTCGCCGCCGGCCAGCGAAATCGCCTTCTGTTGGAAATGACATCCTCCCCGGCGCGAACGCCGGGGTTTCCTCGCGCTGGGGGTATCGCTTACCGACCCACGGAGGCAACTTGCGGGTTCGTGCGCTCCTCGTTGGAACAAGAGCGTGGTGACTCTGACCAGTCGTGGTCGTTCCACTTGAGGCGCACGGGCCGTGCCATCGGCCGTGCTACGTCGGTCTGCCGTTGACGAGACACACCGTGTCTCGTTCGCCAATCAGAACGTTCTGAGTTCTGATGACGTCTCAGGAACGTTTCGGACGCTGTGAGGTCTGCGTGGCCCTCGAAACCGCACGGGCACGTCAGCGTGTCGCGGTGGCGCGTCGTCCGGTCGGTCGAACCGCAGTTCGGGCACTCTTGGGAAGTCCATGCTTCCGACCGGACTTCGACCGCCATACCGAACTCCTCGGCAGTACACGCGAGGCGGTCGATGAACTGCCGGAACGCCCAAAAGTTGTGCGTCTTCGCGTTCGCTTCGACCGACCAATGCGTGTCGAGTACGTCTGTGAGTGCCCCGACGTACACCGTCGAGACGCCTTCGTCGTGCAACCGTTCTATGAGGTCACGTGCGAGTGCGTCTTGGGCGTGGTCGCGTCGGCGCGTCCGACGTCGGTACAACGAGCGTATCCGGTTTGAGGAGTACCGCCCCTCGCGGAGTTTGGATTGCAGACGGGCGATTTCTCGCGTCGTCTCGCGGAACCGCTCGAACAGGTCGCGTCCCTCGTACAGCAGTTGCGTGCCGGTCGAAGTCGAACAGGCGACGAGGTTGTTTGCACCAATATCCAGAGCGGCGGTTTCGTCCGCCAGTGGGTGTGCCAGCCGAGAATTGTCTACCGTGACTGGCTGAAAGGCCCTGAACGTCTGTGCAGTCTCGTCCCAGAACAACCCCAACCGGCCTTGCTTGTCGTACTCTTTCCAGTTGGGTTCGCCCCGGACTTCGAGCCGAAGCCTCTCGCGGTATCCAAGACCGTACTCCTCTTTCAGGTCTTGGCCGACAAGGATTTCGAGCCGGGAGTATTCGCCCCACTCGATAGAGTACGACGTGTTCCGAATGTACGTTCGGAGTTCGCGGCCGTCCTCGGCGTTGCCCCAGTATCCGGGCTTACCGTTTGCTTCGCCCTTCTTCTGGAGCGCGAAGAACGACCGCCATGCTTCGCGGTTCTTCCGTTCGATTTGCTGAACGGTCGAAGCCCCGAGCGTGCCGCCGTAGCGCCCGCGATACTCGCTGATTTCCCACACGTCCGCGTCGGGGTCGGCGTAGTGTTCGCGGCGCTCGTAGTTGATTTCGTTCCAGAGAGCGGCAGAAGCGTCCAACAGGCGTCGAAGCAACTCCTCGTCCGCGTCGGACTGAGGAACCACCTCGAAGGTGTTGGTCCGCTTCATCACCAACACCTTACATCCGAAGGCTGATGTATGTTTGGCTTTTGTCTGTATGTATGGCGAAGAACATCCACGTAGTAGTGGACGACGACGTTCATGAACGGTTGAAGCGAATCAAGGACGACCACGGCCTGACGTGGGAAGGGATGTTGCTCCACGCGGCGAAAGATTTGGATACCCCGGACTGAGCATTGTCGGCGGTTGTGTTCCTGTTGTCGGATCCACGCCCGCCGTGAACGGCGGGACTCTCTCCTCGATTCAGGTAGCCACGAAACAGGAGTTCCTCCGGGAGCGCCGTGAGCACGAACGAACTCAGGAGCGCCGCGAGATACGGAGCCGGGTGTGCGACGACCCGCGACAGAACGGGCTCGAAGCCGCCGACGCCCGCGGTTGCGAGTCCAGCCGCTACGAGATTGTACAGCGCCCAGAACGCGGCGACGACGGCGACCGCCGCGCCGAACGCCCGGAGAGACGGGAACAAAGACTGGAGTGCGACGCCCTCAACCCGAAGCGCGCCGGCCGCGAGCGCGACGAGAACGCCGCTCCAGGCGAGTCCCAAAAGCGGCGTCGGCGAGCCGTGGGGCGCGGCGAGAAGAAACCCGCTCAGCACGGTGATGAGAAGGACGTAGGTGACGGTCGGAATCGACGCGCTGCGGTCGAACGTCGGTGACGTGAGACGAGTGCGCACCATCGTCCGGGCGATTTCACTCGCTCGGGGGAAATGCGTTTTTATTGACTGACTCGGGGATGGTGTCGCCGCGCGAATCGTGGCCGAGTTCGCTCACCGCTCCGTCCGGAACTCGAAGCGCGCACCGCCGTCAGTACCGTCGGTCACGTCCACCTGCCAGCCGTGTGCGTTCGCGATGTCGGACCTCGTGTCTGAATACACGAACCAGATTCGGGGGAACGTCAATTCGGGGACGGTCCGCCTCGAATACTAAAACGTACTGGCCAGTTTGTAAACACAGCGCTTATAATTAGAACACTATTTTCAAAACGTGATGACAGTTCCCGACGAATCTGAACGCAGCACGCCATCGCGGCTCGCCCGCGCCCTCTTCGCGAGCGGTCTCGCCGTCCTCGCGATTCGCAACCTGACCGACCTCGACGGCCGCATCGCCTACGCGGAGGCGAAAGGCGTCCCGGAGGCGGACCGACTCGTCCCCGCCGCGAGCGGCCTGCTCCTCGGCGGGAGTATCGGCATCGGCCTCTGGAAGCTGCCCAGACTCGCCGCCGCGAGCGTCGCGGCGTTCTTCGCCGGCGTCACGCCGACGATGCACGACTTCTGGGCCGTCGACGACGACGCCCGCGACGAGGAACTCACGTCGTTCCTCCAGAACCTGACGCTGTTCGGCGCGGCGGTCGCGTTCTTCAAGCGCGCGTCGAACGAGTAACGGCAGACCGATACACAGCTCTCGCTTTTCTGCAGTCACGTATCGACGGCATCATCGTCAATTTGGTCGACTCCCCCCTTGAGCGCGTACAGATACCACAGCCCGAGGACGGTCCAGCCGGCCGCGATGAGCGGCGAGTCGTCGAGCCACCAGTAGTACACTGCGAAGAGGAGTGCGGAGAGACCGAGGACCTGATAGAGTCGATAGTGAGCGGACACGGCACCTGGTGACGACCGCCGCAGTTGTAGTTCTTCCCCGCCTTCGAGACACCCCACCGTTTCCAGTATATCGCTGTCGACCGCAACCGACCACTACGTCAGGCCGAGTCCGCGTCGCCGTCACGGTCGGCCGCACGGTAGAAGCCGACGAAGCATTCGAGCGCGCCGTCGTCGTCCCGAATCGGGCGGATATCGAGGTGGGCCCAGAAGGGCTCGCCGCCGGCGCCGTAGCTGCGAATATCGGTCGAAATCGGCTCGCCGGCGTCGACGGCGGCGCGAATGTCGGCAACCGTCTCCGGGTCCGTCTCGGGGCCGTAGAGGGACCGGTAGTTGCGACCCTCGACCGCCGCGGCGTCGTAGCCCGTAAGCGCCTCGAACGCCTCGTTGCAGTAGACGACAGGGTTGTCGGGCTTCGACGGGTCGATGACGACGATTGCGACGCCGACGGCGTCGAGCACTCGGTCTTTCAGCTCGACTTCCGCCCGCAACGCATCGACCTCGGTGAGTTCCTGGACGATACAGACGTGTCCCCCGTCGTCCATCCGCGTCAGCACGAGTCGCTCGGGGACCAGCTCGCCGGTTTTGGTGACGCCGGTCGAAATGCCCCGCCACGACCCTTCGGCTTCGAGTTGCGGGAGGATTTCCTCGTGGAAGCGCCGGGCCTCCTCGTCCGGGTAGAGGAGGTCCCAATGCTCCCCGATGAGTTCGGTCCGGTTGCGGTCGTAGAGCGCGGCGTACGCCTCGTTCATGTACTGGTAGACGCCGTCGCCGTCGATGATGCCGATGCCTTCCTCGGCGGACTCGATGGCGAGAAAGCCGCGTCGCATGTGCGTCTCGGCGCGGTGTTTCTCGACGAGATTCGACACCTTGTTCGCCAACACGGGATACTCCTCGGGGCCGCCCTTCTGGAGGTACTCGTCGACGCCGGCGGAGATGGCGCGACTCGCGATTTCCTCGCTTCCCTTGCCGGTGAAGAGGACGAAGGGTATCTCGATGCCCCGCTCGCGCGCCGCCGTGAGCAGTTCGAGCCCATCCATCACCGGCATGTCGTAGTCGCTCACGACGCAGTCGTACGCGCCGTCAGTGAGTTCGTCGAGCGCCGACACCGGGTCGGTGTACGTCTCCGTCTCGACGTCGTCGAGTTCGCGTTCGAGAAAGGTCGCGGACAGCTCCACCATCGACTCGTTATCGTCGACCAACAGGATTCGCATCGCGCGTTGTTCCGTGCTGAACGGCGCGATGTCGTGGAGCAGGGACACGTCCATACGGACGTACTGTTGCCTCAGAGTGAAAAAACAGCTAGGCGATAGTCGCACTCGGCGACCGCGCGCCGCGGACCGTCCCGGTCGCTCACCACGAGGGACCAAGAGAACAGGAATCTGTATAGAATATATATTACTAGATGATGTTGGCGGCAATAAATTATATGCCATGTGACGGAGTTGACATCCTCATATGGAAGTGGTTAGAAACGTGCGAGAACTCACGGCGGTTCTCGAACAGTTTTCGGAGACGACGGGAGAGATTCACGGGCTGGAACTGACCAGCGGGGACGAGCCGAGCGAAAACGGCACAACGGCTTCGGTCACCGTCGAGTACGACCTCGCGTCAGCGTGCGCGGTCGACCCGGACCGACTCTCCGTGTCGTCGCCGGCGGCGTCGATGACCGACGGCCGACTTCGACTCGAACTCGACGTGGCGCTCGCTCCCCCGGCGACCGAAGACGCCGGACAGGAGTCGGTATCGGCTGAACACGCCGGCACCGACGGCGACCCCGAGCCGGCGGACGCGCCGGTCGCTCGAGCCGACGGTTCCGGGGCGCGCGGCTCGACGGGTAGCGCCCCCGTCGCATCGGTCGTGTCGCCACCGACGATGGAGTTCGCGGTCCCGACGGCGAGAGACGAGCCGTCGGAGGACGACCAACCCACATCCGTATCGACGGACGACCCCATCGAGGCGGATACAGAGACGGACGCGAATACGGCTACAGAGACGAGCCCGGACACGGAGACGGACGCGGACACCGGTACGAAGACAGAGACGAGCGCGACCGCCGCGACAGACGCCGACTCGGTACCCGCACACCACGACCCCGTTCGGCTTCGGGAGGCGTACGAGACCTGCGAGACGTTCAAGGAGATGACCGACGCGCTCGGCGTCGACGTGACTCCCCAGACCGTCCGCAACCAGATGATTCAACGCGGGATTCACGAGCCGGAGTCGTACGGCGAGTCGACCGAGTCGGGCGACGAGCCACGGCAACCGGAGCCGAGCGTCTCTGACGAGGACAGCACGAGTGGGACTGACCAGTCTCCCAAGGTGGGTACTGAAGATACCGACGACGCGGCGGTCGAACGTGACACGCCGGACGACGCCGAGACCGACGCGAACGACGAATCGAAGTCGGTGTCGGAATCGAAGCCGGACCCGAAGTCAGCGCCGAACCCGAAGTCGGAGTCGCAGTCTGACTCTGAGACGGACCCGGCCACGAACACGGAGCAGGTCGCGACGGAGACCGACGAGACGAGTACGACGGCCGAGGACGCGTCCACCGCGACTGACCTCCCGCCGCTTCCCGCGTCGGTGTCTTCGCTCGACTGTTCGACCGAAGACGTGTGTGCCGCCGTCGCGGGTGCGAAGACGCTGTACGAAGTCGAACGCCGTCTCGGCCTCGACCGCGCCGACGTTCGCGAGTTGCTGGCCGCGCTCGATCTTCTCGACCTCGTCACCGGACGGATGGCCCGGCGCGACCAATCGGCGGCGAGCCCCGACGACGTTCGAACGCGAGTGCATGCCGCGCTCGGCGGAGAGGGAGCATAACCCAACTCGTCACGATTCTCGACGCTTTCGTGGGAGGCCCGACGGATGTTGTGTTGCAGGTGCCCGACAGCCGCGTCTGAGCGCTGATGAACCGATTCGGTGACGGATGCGTCTCGGTGGACAGGTAGCCGAAGGGTGGTGGGGTCCCCCGAGTGGGGGAGGATGGAACGAGAACGAGGGCAACGCCACCAGCATCAGATGATGACGTTCCTGTTCTCGTACACGTTGTTTTGGTAGAGGGTGATATAGATTCGGAAAGTAGGTACTAATTGGAAGTACCGATAGTATGCTTCGTTTGGGGGAAAGAGAGAACGGTCTTCGGTGGGTCGACCACCGAACCGAGGAGGTGGAAACCGTTCTCAACTGGCAAGCAATTGGCCGATGGTGTTAAATATATCCATTCGTCCTACCACTGGTACGTACTGAAGACATGGCGACCGGTCTCCCGGTCGCCTCTGTTCGTGAACTCCCGGAACCCGACCCGACAACCACCCGACTGAAGTACGAATCGCTCCGTATCGTATGAACCTCCCTATCGCAGTTCTGTCACCTATATAACACACTTACCAGCGGTTATCACACCCGCCTCGGTGCGGACTGATGTGCCTCCGCACACACCATCACAGACAGTTCTCAGTCGTACTGTAACGGTGCTACTGGTGTTAGTACTCACGACCGCGACGTTTCCCGCCGGTGCGGCGGGCGTCGCGGCTGGGGAGGACGCGAGCGCACTCGACTCGAACGTCCAGTCGGCGATGAACGCGTCCGCTCCGACGGCCGTGACCATCACCGAACTCCAGTCGAACACGACCGACGGCGACGCCTCCGCCTACGCGGGGCAGTTCGTCAGCGTCGCCGGAACGGTGACGGCGACGAACGCCGACGGGTTCTTCGTGCAGAACGCCTCCGCGGCCGACGTGCGCCACAGCGCCGTCTACGTCTACGCGGGCGGGTCGTCGAATGCGACCCCCGGCGACGAGGTGCGCGTCGACGCGCCCGTCTCCGAGTACTACGGGATGACCCAACTCGACCTCGCCAACGACAGCGCCTCGCTGTCGACGACCGGCACCGGGGCGGTTCCCGAGGCGACCACGCTCGCGACGGCGAACGTCTCCCGAGAGTCCTACGAGGGCGTTCTCGTCAGCGTGCGCGACGTCGAGGTCACGGAAACCCCCGGCCAGTACGGTGAGTGGGCCGTCACCGACGGCTCCGGGCCGGTCGCCATCGACGACGCGACGACCGGCGACGACACCACGCCCGGCGAGGTCGGCGGTACCGCCGACGCCGTCGAAGGGCCGGTGTTCTACAGCTTCGAGGAGTACAAGATTCAGCCCGCGTCGGTGACGAATCTGACCGCTCCCGCGGGCGACGACGGCGGTAACGGCGGCGACGCCGGCAACGACACCGCGGGCGCGAACGCGACGACCATCACGCTCGTCGGCTTCAACGACATCGGCAAGGCGGCCGCCGGCTCCGGCGACGACAAACTCGGCCGGATGATTACGCTCATCAACCGCGAGCGCGCGAACGCCTCCGGTCCCGTCTTCGTGGCCGGCGGCGGCGACGAACTCAGCCCCCACGCCCTCCGCAACTACGACGGTCTGGAGCGCGGCTACGAGCCGCCGGTGACGGCGATGAACCTCATCGACCCCGACGCCGAGGTCGTCCAGAACCACGAACTCGACTACGACGAGGACGCGGGGGCGAACGACTTCGCCGTCTTCGAGGCCATCGCCAACGAGTCGACCTACCCGTGGCTCCTCGCCAACGTCGTCGACGAGGGGACCGGCGAGAACCTCCCCGGGACGCAGAACTACACCGTCGTCGAGCGCGGCGGCGTGAAAGTCGGCTTCTTCGGCCTGACCGACGAGGCCATCAACGCCAAGACCGACGGCGTCATCGAGCGCAACGGCTACACCGTCGTCGACCCGACGACCGCCGCCCAGCGAACCGTCGACACGCTCCGAAACGAGGAGGACGTGGACGTGGTCGTCGCGCTGGCCCCGGTCGGCATCCCGGACTCGAAGGACCTCGCGCGGAACGTCGACGGCATCGACGCGCTCGTCTCCGGCGACGACCAACAGCGCTACCCGCCGCAGACGACAAACGGCGTCCTCATCGGCGAGACCACCGGCAAGGCCAACGCCATCATGACGATGGAGCTGACCGTCGACAACGGGAGCGTGACCGACGCCTCCGGCGAACTCGTCGACGTGACGACCGACGTGCCGCGCAACGACTCGTGGCAGACGTACATCAACCCGCTCCGCGAGGACTACCTCAATACGAAGCTCGCGACGGCGGTCATGCCCGAGCACACGGGCGTCGGTTCCAGCTACACCGACGACTCCGCGACGGGCCACCTCGTCACCGACGGCGTCCGCGGCTACACCGGCGCAGACGTGGCCGTGACGAACGCCGGCGGCATCCGCGACACGCTCTACCCGAACGAGTACGCTGCGGGCGAGGAGTTCAACATCACCCGCGGGATGGTCACGTCGACGCTCTCGTTCGGCAACCACATCGTCGTGGTCGAGGTGACCGGCGCGGAACTCCGCGAGGTCGTCAAGAGCCAAATCACGCCGCTGGAGATGGACAACCAGTACGGCACCCAGACCCAACAGCAGGTGAGCGGCGTCACCTTCGAGTGGGTGCCCCACACCGATAGCTCGTCGCCCGGCGAGGGCGACGCGACGATTCGCGACCTGACGGTGGACGGCGAACCCGTCAACGACTCGGCGACCTACACGCTCGCGACCAACTCCTACATCGCCGACGGCGGCAGCGGCTACCCGCTCGGCGACAAACCGCGCGTGTCGGTCTCCAACGAGACGACGATGGCCGACGGGGTCATCGGCTACCTGCAGAACCGCTCGACCATCGCGGCCGCCGAAGTCGACACCGAGTCCGACGACCGGATGCGCCGAGTCGACGCGGCGGTCGACGCCGACGCGGTCGACGTGGCGAGCGACGACGGCCAGACGACGGTTATCATCGCCGCGCCCTCGCGCGTGACCGGCGTGAGCGGAACCGCCGCCTTCGCCGACCGAAGCGGCGGCTACGTCGAGACGACGAACGTCGCCTACGACGGCGCGAGCGGCACCGTCACGGTCACCGTGCCGACGAGCGACCTCGACGCCTTCGGGTCGTCGGTGACCGCGGCGGGGTCGGGCGTCGACCTCTACGTCGACTACACCGACAGCGCGTATTCGAGCCAGTACGAGAACTTCGATTCGGCGGTGCTGAACGCCGACCTCGACGGCGAGGCGACGACGACCGACCCGACGCCTGAACCGGCCGACGGCGTCGCGCTCGCGGTCGACTCGGACGGCCAGTCCGTCCCCCTCGGCGACACCCGGACGTTCGACATCACCGCGAGCGACGCCGCCAGCGGCGTCGGCGCGTACGAACTGTCCCTCGCGGTCGGCGATTCGAGCGTGGCCCGCATCACGGACGTGCAGTTCTCCGAGGACCCCGGTTTCTCGGCGGTTAACGTCAGCGACGACGGGAGTACGGTCCACATCGAGGCCGCCGGTATCGACGCCGGCGACGGCGACGCAAACGACTCGCAGGTTCTGGCGACCGTGACGGTCGAGGGCGTCGCGCTCGGCGGCTCGACGGCGCTCGAACTGACCCCGACGGCGACCTACGACCCCGACGGCACGGCCTACGCGGTGTCGAACATCGACAACCGCCCCGTCAGCGTCGAACCCGGTGACCTCACCGGCAACGGCCGCGCGATGGCCGACCACGACGGCGACGGCACCTTCGAGGACGTGAACGGCGACGGCAGCGTGAACGTCGTCGACGCCCAAGCGCTGTTCGTGAACCGCGACGCCGAGCCGGTCCAGTCGAGCATCCCCGCGTTCGACCTCAACGACGACGGTCGCGTCGACGTGGGCGACGTACAGCGGCTGTTCGCCTCGACGAATGTGTAAGCCGAACTCGAACTGGACCGGACGGACCGCACTCGCGGCGTTCGCGGCGCTCGTCTGTTTGAGCGCCGTCGCGCCGCCCGCGCTCGCCGCGACCGACACGACCGTCGGCTTCGACACCGACGCGGCGACCGTCGAACCCGACTCGACGCGGACGTTCGACATCGTCGTCGACAGCGTCGACGCCGGCGTCGGCGCGTACAACCTGACGGTCGAACTCGACGACGCGTCCGTCGGTCGCATCGCCGAGGTCGCCACACCCGACGGCACTGACCCGCGACTGCGAGACGTGTCGTACGACGAGAGTCGCACGGTCGCCTCGGTTCGCGTCGTCGGCCTCGATACCGACGACACTGGTTCGGTGGCCGTCGCGACCGTCACCGTCGAGACCGCCGACGCCACCGTCGACGGCGCGCTCGACGTGTCCGTGACTGCCCTCGGCGACGAGGTCGGGAACTCCTACACCGTCACCGACACGTCAGGACTCGACCTCTCCGTCTCGGAGTCGGCCGGCGGCGGGGGTTCCGACGGTGGTGGGGACACCGGCGACAACACCGGTGACTCGGACGACGATGGCGACGACACCGACGGCGGTTCGGACTCCGGGCCGGACGGCGATTCCGACGCGGACGACGAGTCGGACAATGCGACCGACCAGCCCGCGACAACCGAGTCGGCGTCCCAGTCACCCACGCCAACCGCGTCGACCGCGACTGACGACGCTGAGACGACCGCCAGCGCGACAGACACGCAGTCTGCAACCGCGACCGAGGCCACGACCGAGCGCCGGACCACGGCGACCGGCGTTCCCGGTTTCGGCGTCGCTCCCGCGGTCGCCGCCATCGCGACGCTCCTGCTCGGGGGCGCGCGCTGGGCGCGACACGAGGACTGAGCGAACGCGGGCCCTCGGGGGCCTGTGTCGAATCTTTATCCGTGTGGGCGTCTAGCAGGGAGGTATGAACGGCCCGGACACCGCGGACGAAACGAGCTTCTATCTCGACTACGAGCTACAGGTCGACGCGACCCGCGACGCCGTAGCGAAGCTCGCTCGTGAGGTCCTCCAGTACGAGTGGGCCGACTACCTCCGCGCCTCGCCTCCGGAGGGTCCCCACACGTGGCACGCCCTCGACTCGGGGAAGCCGTGGGGCCGCGTCACGCCTACGGCGTGGGAGCGCGGCCGCGACCACGGGTACGACCTCCACTTCGAACACTACCCGACGCCGCGCGCCCTCCAGCGCGGACAGTTCCGCCTCGAACTCCACCTCGAAGACGGCATCCACGGCGACGCCGACTTCTCGGGGGACTCCCCGTACGCGTCGCTTCGCGAGCGACTCGTCACGGCGCTCGACGAGGTGCGCGACGAACACGACGACCTCCCCGCCGGCGAGTTCGGCACCGGGCGGACGCTCTGGCGGGTCGACTCCCACTTCCTCGCGGGCGACACCGTTGCCTACTACGAGGCGCTCCGCGAGGCGCTGTCGGCCCACGACGCGTTCGTCGACGCCGCGGCGACCGTCCTCGACGACGAACTCCCCGAGCGCGACCCGTTCGAGCGCGACTGACGCGCCGAGCGGGAGGCTCGACGACCGGGACGTGCTGACCGACGCGAGGCTCGACGAGTGGCGACGCCAACGACTCGGGAGCGAGTCAAACGCTCCGTCGGGCCCCGCCTCGGACTGCCCCGGCTCCTGTCTCGTCGGTACCGCTTCGGCCAGTTCGAAGGAGAGTGGAAGAAAAAGTGAACAATCAACCCGACAATACCACTATATAGCTACATTTCAATAGCGTATCTCCGAAACGTCGAAAGAACTATATCGTTAACCGTGCGTTAGTGAAACGATGGCACAAGCACTCGAGGTCGCCCCGCACGTGATCACGGAGGGGTCGACCATCCGGCATTCGACGCTGTGTACGGAACAGACGGTGGTGGAAATCGAAGACGAGACCGTCCGGACGATGTACGACGACGAGGAGTTCGTCTACCCGCGCGAGCAGCTCGCGGTCGACCTCTCGGTCGGTCGGTTCGAAGTCGTCTCCTGACCCCGCCTTCGGGACGGCACGGGCCACCGTCTCGGCTTCCGTCGTCGCTCACGGTTCCCGCGAATCCATCCGGCCCGCTTCGGTTCCCGTTTTCGTCGTTCTACGCGACTCGCCCGTCGCCTCCCGACTCGCGAGCGACCCCGCCGCAGCGCGTCTCGAAAATCCAGACGGTTCGACTGCCGACACTATTTTGACGGCCCACATGAATCTCCCGCCGTGTCCTCCGCAGACCCTCCGCGCTCGCCGGGAACGCTCGCCGTGAGCGCCAAAGAGACCGGCCAATCCCTGTACGAACGGGCGTACAACACGCTGTTGACGGGCGTGGCGATCATGATCCCCATCGTCATCACGCTGTACGTCCTGCGCGTCGGTATCGACTTCGTCAGAAACGCCCTCGAACCGTTCATCGACCTGCTTCGTTGGGCGGGCATCATCAGCCGCTTCGAGAGCGTCGAATTCATCACGCTCCTCATCGACCTCGGTATCTACTCGTTCGTCGTCGACTTCTTCACCGAACTGGTCGCCCTGCTCGTCCTCTTCGCCATCGTCGCGGTCGTGGGGACCGTCGGCCGCAACCAGTACGGCGAGAAAATCATCGGCGTATTCGACCTCGTCATCTCCTCGATTCCGGGTATCGGCACGGTGTACAAGAGCTTCCGCCGCATGGGCGACGTGGTCCTCGACGAGGGGGCCGACGAGTTCCAGGACGTGAAACTCGTCCAGTGTTTCGACGACGACGTGTACGTGCTCGGCTTCCAGACGGGCGGTTCCCCGGCGACCATCGAACAGTCGACCGGCCATAAAGAGATGGTCTCGATGTTTCTCCCGCTCGCGCCGAACCCCGTCACCGGTGGCCTGCTCACCTACATCCCCGCCGACGACGTGTACGACATCGACATGACCGTCGAGGAGGGCGTCCGGAGCATCCTCACGAGCGGCGTCGCGACCGACGAGGATTCGGGCGCGCTCGGGGTGAACATGTCCGAACTCCGCGGCACGGAGCGGTTACAGGACATCCGCGAGTCGATGATTACGAGGGAGCGAAAGGAAAACCGGGACTGACCGGGCGTCTCTCCCGGGACCGTTGGCGGGTGGCTGTCCACCGCGGTGACCGCGTGTGTTGTCCCCGACGCCACCTTCCGTTCCGATGACAGACCGCTCGCCTCCCACCCCAAATCTGTCAGCGTATCTAATGTTTATATGTCTGCTCTGCGAAGTGTGGTGTGATAGCTCATGGCACCGCCACCACGGGTTCTCGTCTACGGACCACCGCCAGAGCGTGCCTGGCATCCGCGGAGCGACGTCGAAATCCGATACGTGACGGAGACCGAAGCGCTTCGCCGGCTCGCGGCGTCGAAAGACCCGACAGTCGTCGTCTGTCTCCACGCACCACCGTCTTACCGCGGCGGAGTCGCCACGCGCGTTACCCGACGCGTCGACGATTCCCAACCGGTCGTCGTCACCGGCTGGGAGACCGCTCGTTCGCCCAGACTCGCGCCGGTCGATTCTGACCTCGTGAAGACGGTCGGCCTCCCGGACGACGAACCGCTCCCGGAAGCGCTGTTCGACGTCGTCGACAAGGTCGGTGCGCGACTCGCAGTCCACGCGTGACGCGGCAATCGCTCGCTCCGTTCAGCGACCGCTGAGTAGCGCGAGTTCGAACCGACAGACGGTGGTGGCAACCCTTCGACCGACCGTAACAATTAGCATGGTTGATTCTTCTTGTCATATCGTGAACGTCGGAGTAATCACGTGTTCACACGGCGATTCACGGCAGTACGACGCGTGAGGGGCTGCTGCCGACCGCTCCCAGGGATGCGGGTTCGATCAATCCACGCCGTGGGTGAACCGTGATGGTTCGACGGACAAACCGACAACAACCATGAGCTCTTCGAACACGCCCGGTTCAACGCGAGTCGTCTGGACAGCGTCCACCCGCTTGGGGGGGACGATATGACACTGAAAACGCGACACAGTTGCCTTTTGTTGCTGATTCTCGCGGTCGCCGTCGCCCCGGGGGTGACTGCGGCGGCGGGGTCGACTGACGTCGCACTCGATCCGACGAGCCAGACGGTCGAGAACGGCGAGACGACGACGTTTGACGTGGTCGTGACGAACGCCTCCGGCGGCGTCGGCGCGGCCAACATCACGTTCTCGGTCGCCAACGACACCGCGGCTATCACGCAGGTCGCGTTCAGCCACGAGACGGTGGCGAACACCACGACGTACGCGAGTGACAACAGTTCCGCGACGCTCACCGGCTACGGGCTCGATACGAACCAGACCGGCCAGGTGGTCGTCGCCACCGTCACTGTCGAAGGGAACGCGACGAGCACGGCCGAAACCACGGTCACGCCCGAGGTCAACGCGCTGGGCGACGAGGACGGCAACGACTACACGGTCGGTGAGGAACAGTCCGCACAACTCGAGATAACGACCTCCTCGTCTGGCGGCGGCGGTGACGGCGACGACGGGGACGACAGCGACAGCGGCGGTGGCTCCGGTGACGGCGGCGACGGCGACACGGCGTCGACGACCGTCACGAACTTCTCCGTCGCGACGACCGACGTCGAAACCGGCGAGAGCGTCGAAGCCACGGCGACCGTCCTGAACGACGGCGACGTGACGACGAACGCGACGGTCAACCTCACGGTCGACGGCACGGTTCGAACGACGAAGACCGTCGCCGACCTCGAACCCGGCACCGAGTCGGCCGTCGTGTTCCTCCCGGTGTTCGAGCAGGCGGGAACGTACAACCTCACTGTCGGCGGCGAGTCTGTGGCGGTCACGGTCGCCGAGCCGACCACGACCCCCGACCCGGTGACGACCGAGACGCCGACGGAGACGGAGAGCCAAGCGCCAGGGTTCGGCGTGTTGTCGGCGCTCGTCTCGCTGGTCGCGCTCGTCGGTGCGGCGCGTCTGCGGGCTCAGTAACTCGCGTTCGACTCGCTCGCTTCCCGAGTGAGCGGTCGGGAGTCGAAGCGTCGACGCGAACCGATTTTCGAGTTCGACAGCGCGCTCCCGAGCTTCGGAGTCTCCGTGAGCACGCCGTTTGACCGGGGTGTCAGCGGAACCACACACACTTAATGTGAGCGCTCGCGAGTCTCGCGATAGAGAACACTAATGGGCTACCGTCGAGCGCTTTCGTTCAGTTGGGAGACGCGCGACACACTCGCCGTGCTCGTTATCGCCCTCACCGTCTCTTTTCTCGTCGGTGCCGCCATTCTCGGCGTCTCGCTCGGCCAGCAGACGACGACCATCTCCGACGAGTTCGGGACGAGCTATCACGTCGAGCGCGTTGACTCCCCGTCGAGTGTCGCGGACGCGAGCGGGTCCGACCCCGAAGTCCGACTCGTCTTCGTTGGGGCGACCGTCGACGGGAGGCCCGCGACGGTTGTCGGCGTCCCGCCGGGCGTCTCAGAACTCACCGTCCGGGGGCAAACAATCGACTTCCCCCGTCCGGACCCCGGAACGCTCGCCGTCGTCGGCGGACCGCCCGCCGGCGAGACCGTCTCGCTCGCAACGGACGAGACGGCGACGTCGGTCACGGTTACGGACCGCACTGGCCATCAGGTCCTCCGAGACGGCTGGTATCTCACCCGCGCCGAGACGCTTTCAGCGTTCGAGGCGACCGAGGTGGTCACCATCGAGCAGACCGACGGCGCACCGGCGACGCCGCTGTTGTCGGCGCTCCAGTTTTTCGTCCGCGGGACCGACCAACTGGTCCGCCTACTCCAACTCGCAACGCTCGCGAGCGGCATCCTCGTCGGGGTGACGACGTACAGCGTCATCCGACTCACGGTCAAGGAGCGACGGCCGGATATCGCCGTGCTCCGTTCGACGGGCGCGACGCCGCGGCAAATCGTCGGCGTGTACACCCTCCGCGCCATCACGCTCGCGGCCGTCGGACTGGCGCTCGGATACAGCATCGGCGTCATCCTCGTCCGGGCGGTTCTGAACGCGGCGGTTTACGCCGGGCTTCCAACCTCGCTCGCGCTCGCGCTCACGCCGGCGGTCGTCCAACTGCTCGGACTGGCGACGGCCGTGCTGCTCGTCGCCGGCGTCGTCGCCGGCCTGACAGCGTCGTACCCAGAAGCGACGAAACCGCTGGACCGGCTGTCGTCGCCGGGTCAGCCGACCGCCGACGACTCGCGGTCGCCGTTCACGCGACTGTTCGAGACGCGACTGCTCGGGTGGGAGGCGACCGTGCCCACCGTCGCGACGCTGAGCGTGTTCATGGGCGTGGTGCTGTTGCTGTCGGCCGTCATCGGCGCGGTCGGCCCGCTGTCGGGCGTCGGCCAGCAGACGATTACCGAACCGGACGCACCGCACCCCATCGCCAGTAACGTCCCGGAGTCGTACGCGTCCGCGCTCCGCAGTCAGGGCGTCGCGGTCAGTCCGGAGATTCTCCTCTTCGAGGTGTACCGCAGTACGCCGTTCGTCGCGCGGGGGGTGAACTACTCCGCGTACGAGTCGTTGGCGCACACGGCGCTGACGACGGGACGGGAACCGACCGGCGACGACGAGGCGCTCATCGGGGCGAGTCTCGCCGAGGCGACCGACCTCGCGGTCGGCGACACGCTCGTTCTCGGGGGCAGCACGACGCCCGGCATCACGCGAATCGAAATCGTCGGGCAGTTCGCGGGTACCGGCGTCCAAGACGACCAACTCCTCGTCTCGCTCGATACCGCTCGTCACCTCACGACGACTGGGCGAGACGGGGTTCAGTTCATCAGAACCAGCGGCCTCGCCAGCGGAGACGCGAACACGTCGACAATCGTGGTGACGGACGCGACAGTCACCCGTCGAGACGGGCAGTTCGGCGTCGCTATCGAAGCAACGAACCTCGGGCTGAGCGACGCCTCGCGGTCCATCTCGGTCACGCTCGGAGACGCGACGGCGGAGGCCTCCTTGTCCGTGCCCAGTCGCCGGTCGAAGACGACGTTCGTCGCGTTCGAGACACCTCCCGCGGGGACCGTCTCCCTCTCCGTGGCCGACGTAACGAAGTCGGTGACGGTCGACGAGCGAGGCCGCGTCGTCGAGTCGCTCGGCGTGAGCGTTCCCGCGTCGATACCTGTCGGGGGCGCGCCGCGAATCAGCGTCTCGCGGGGCGGCGAGCCGGTCGCAAACGCGACGATTTCGGTCGATGGCCAGCGCCGAACGACGGACGCGAGCGGGACGACTCGCGTCCGATTCAACGAGACGGGGACGTACGTCGTGTCCGCGCGTGCCGGTTCCCAACAGCGTAACACGACGGTGACCGTCTCCGAGGACGCGACTCGTCGGCCGGTCCAGACGCTCTCTCTCTCGCCACAGACGCCGACGCTGTTCACGTCACCGACGGTGACGGCGCGGCTCACCAACCCGTGGACACAGCGACTGAACACGACCGTGACTATTCGGGGTCCGGGGAGGGACGTCGAACGAGCCGTCTCGCTCGCGCCGGGCGGGAGCCGTCGCGTCTCGGCGACTCTCCCACAGCGCCCGGCCGGAGCGTACACCGTCTCGTCGCAGGTCGGTGCGAGCGAACCGGCCACGCTCACGTATCGCGTCCGCGGCGACGAGCGGTTGGCGACCGCGCTCGCGGGGAGCGGTCGCTACACGAGCGGTGGCGGCATCGCGCAGGCGATTCAGCTCGTCTTCGGGAACCTCGAAGTGCTCCTCGCCGCGGTCGTCGCGCTGGTGAGCCTCATGACCGTCGGGAGCACGACCGCGGCGTTCACGCGGAGCACCTACGGCGTTCGGAAGACCATCGGCGTGTACCGCGCGACCGGGGCGCGTCGGACCGACATCCTCCGGCTCGTCCTCTTCGACACGCTCAAAGTCGGCCTCGTCGCTTCGGCTGTCGCGTTCGTCATCGCCACCGCGGCCGTGACGGCGCTGCTGTCGGTCGGCGAACTCCGCGTGTTCGGCGTGGCGCTCACGCCGGCGTTCTCGCCCGGCGTCATCGCCGGGATGGTGTTCGCGGGCCTCGGGCTCGCGGTCACGAGCGCCTGTCTCGCGACGGGCTATCTGTTGCTTCAGGACCCCGCGGCACTCTTAGTGGATAGACATATACCGACGCCCGAGGGAGAGGGTAGTATCACCAATGAGTAACGGACGCCGCCGCGGATTCGTGATTCTCATCGCGGGTGTCGCCCTCGCGTTCGCCCTCCGTGCTCTCCCGCTTTATTGGAGCGGCCTTCCATCGACGCTCGACGGATTCGACTACGCGTGGTTAGCGAAGACGACCACGGAGACGGGGTCGATTCCGCTCACCCAGCGCGCTGACAACCTCGTGTTCAGCACGTACCTGAGCGTCGTGTCGCTGGTCACCGACGCCGTTCCCGTCCGTGCGATTCAGCCGCTCGCGACCGTCGTCGGCGGAGTTATCTGTTTTGTCGGTGGCGTCGTCGCTCGCCGCGTGCTCCGCGACAGCGGGTCGAGCGACGGGACCGCCACCGCGGTCGGTGCGGTGACGGCGACGCTCCTCGCCGTCCAAGGGTTGTTCCTCCGTCGGACCACGGTTCCCGACGAGGAAATTCTCGGCATCCTCCTCGTGATTACGCTCGCGTTCTGCCTGCACCTCGCGTTACGGAGTCGGCTTCGGCGGTGGTGGCTCGTCGTCGGGCTCTTGCTCGTCGTGTTCCCGATGACCCACACGTTTTCGACGTTTATCGCCGCGCTCGTCGTGACCGCGCTCGTCGTGCGCCACGTCTCCGTTCGACTGTCGCTCCGTTCGGTGCTCGGCCCGGGCGCGCTCGCGGTCGCTTTCTGGGCGTACATGTTCTCGTACTACCGCTTCGCCGAGTCGTCGACGACGCTCAGCGTTCCGTACGTGAACCGGGTCATGGCCTATCCCGGGCTCTTTCTCGCGTGGCTCATCCTTCTCGCCATCGGCATCGTGTGGGTCCAACAGACCGGTCGGCGGGTCAAACAGGTCTCGTACCTCGCCGTCGTCGGGTCGTTCTTCGGAATCGTCGGACTCAACGCCGTCTCACCGATATTCCCGGGGACGACCCAGACGCCGCCGCTCATCTTGGGGCTCGTCGCGATTCTCGGCGTGTTCGCGGTGACCGCCGCCTTCGGACTCGAACTGTTCGAGTCGTACCGCGGCGGCGCGATACCGACGGCGATGTTCCTCGCGCCGGTCACCATCATCGGGTTCGGACTCACCGCGTCGCTCACGCCCGAGTACTACGACACGGTCATGCGCGCGCAGACGTTCCTGCACGTCCCGGCGGCGATGCTCGTCGGAGTCGTTCTCGTGCGCCTCCTACAAGGTGTCTCGCGGGCGACCGCCGGGCGCACGCTTCGGCTCGCGCTCGTCGCGCTCGTACTCGTCTCGACGCTCGCGACCGCGCCGCTCGCGTACCTCACGATGGACACCGCGACCGTCCCGACCACGACGTACGAGTCCGAGTTCGAGGGCGTCCGATTTGCCTCCACACACACCGACGCGCCGTGGGTGAGCGACCACTCGCTGACGCGGGTCGGAGCGCATTACTTCAAGGCGCAGGTCGGCTACAGCGCCGTCGCGAACTGGCTCTCCGGCGGGCCGAGCCCGGACTGTCTCGTCATCTCACAGCGCTCGTGGACGACGACCGGTGCGCACCTCTTCCCGAACGCACCGGAGACCGTCTCGGCGACTGCGTACGCCGAGTGGACCGCGACGCGGAACGTCGTCTACGCCAACACCGGGAACGACCCCGTGGTGGTGTCTCGACCGGTCGGGAACGCGACGTGTGCGGTCGCGACGAACCGAACGGTCTGACCGAGCACCCATACACTATACATACGTGAAGCATGAAGGGAGCATATCGATGACGGGCCCCGTACTGCGCGGCGATTCGCTCACCGTCGAACGCGGTGACTCCACCATTCTCGCGGACGTCTCCATCACCGTCGAGCCTGACACGTCCCTCCTCATTCAAGGCCCGAGCGGTGCCGGGAAGACGACGCTGTTCAACGTCCTCGGACTGCTCAGTACCCCGACCAGCGGCTCGCTCTACGTCCACGGCGACGACACGAGCGCGCTCCCCGAACGAAAACGCGCCGTGTTACGTCGGGACGCGCTCGGGTTCGTGTTCCAGGACTTCCAGCTTATCCCGGACCTGACCGCGTGGGATAACGCCGCGCTGCCGCAGGACCACACCCGGAGCCGAGACGAGGCGTGGCTCGACACGCTGTTCGACGCCCTCGACATCTTGGACCTCAAAGACCAGTATCCGGCGACGCTCAGCGGTGGGGAGAAACAGCGCGTCGCCATCGCCCGCGCCCTCGCGAACCGACCGGACGTCGTCTTCGCCGACGAGCCGACGGGGCAACTCGACCCCGAAACCGCAGCGCGCGTCCTCGACCTCCTGTTCCGCGTCAAGGACCAGACGGACACCGCGCTCGTCGTTATCAGTCACGACCCCACGCTGTCCGACCAGTTCGAAGAGACGCACGTGCTGATAGACGGCTCGCTCCGCCGGAAACCGGACGAGTTCATCCGTCAATGAACCTCCTCGGATAACATGCGCTATGCGACAGCGCTCCTCTCGAGGTGGTCGCGCCGCGAGTGGCTGAGCATCGCGGTCGTCGCCGTCACGACGGCGTTTCTCCTCGGTTCCGCGCTGTTGTTGCTCACGGCGGCCACCTACACCGGCACCCTCAGTTCCGACCTCTCGAGTTCGGCGACGGTCACCTACGAGCAGTCGTACGACGACGCCGTTGCGGCCGCGTCCGCCGACGAGGTCGTCATCGCGGTCACGACCGTCTCGCTCCCCGACGGCGAGACGCATCGCGTCGTCGGGATACCGCCGGACGCGCCGCGAACGATTTCGGGCGCGTCGGTCTCGTGGCAAGCCGCGACGCTTCCGAGACCACCGAAAGACGGTGTCTCGGCCCCGGTATCGACGGTCCAGCGGGTGGCGCTAGCCGGGCCTGACAACACCGTTTCGACGTCCGTCTCGCCGCACCGCGTCGACGAGACGCTGTTTCCCGAGTCGTGGTACGTCGCCGACACCGACACCGTCCAGCGGTTGGGGACCAGTGGTGCCTTGGTGTTCGACACCGGGAGTTCGAACGCTCCGTCGTCACCGACGACCGTCCCGCTCATCGCGGCGCTCCCGTTTCTGGCGGGCGGTATCACGCAGGTCGTCCGGACGCTCTCGGTCGCCGCGTTCGCCGGCGGGCTGTTGATTCTCGTCGTCGTGTACAACGTGACGAAGATGTCGATTCGGGACCGGACCCGTCTCATCGGCGTCGCCCGCGCGACCGGGGCGTCGCCGCAGCGCATCCTCTCGATTATCCTCGGGCGCGTGCTGTCGCTCACGTTCGTCGGCGTCGCGTTGGGATACGCCCTCGGCGTAATCGTGACCAACGGCGTCGTCAACGCCGCGACGTACGTGGGCCTCCCGGTGTCGATTCAGACGAACGTGACCGCGGATATCGCGTTTTCGCTCATCGGCATCGCCGGGTTCCTCCTCGTGATGGGGCTGCTCGCTGGGGTCCTCGCGGCGCTTCCGGTCGTCCGCGGCGACCCGAGGTTCGACCAAACGCACCGGGCCACCAGTCGATGGCCACAGCCGATTCGCCGATTCCAAGCGGTCGCCTCGCCGACGCTCGTCGATTGGCGGGCCTTCACC
The DNA here is from genome assembly GCF_000723845.1 of Haloferax prahovense. Taxonomy (NCBI): domain Archaea; kingdom Methanobacteriati; phylum Methanobacteriota; class Halobacteria; order Halobacteriales; family Haloferacaceae; genus Haloferax; species Haloferax prahovense. Next base: position 495,068 of record NZ_LK053000.1, read on the forward strand.
CCGACGGCGGCGACGCTCGCCGTCTTCATGCTCATCATCCTGCTGACGGGGTCGATTGGCGGCGCGCTCGCTCCGCTCGCCACAACGTCGAGCGGCACCGTCGTCGAGAGCGGTGCCGCACACCCCCTCAACAGCCGCATCGACGAGAACTACGCGACGGTCCTCCGCTCGTACGGTATCACGGCAAGTCCGGAGGTCATCTACGCGCAGACCCGAGGCCGGGCGCCGTACCTCGTCCGCGGGGCGAACTACACCGCGTTTAGCTCGGTTACCGACGCGTCGTTAGTCGCGGGGACGGCCCCACAGCGCGCCGACGAGGCCGTCGTCGGGACCGACCTCGCACGGACGCTCGGACTCGAGGTCGGAGAGACGGTGACGCTCGGGGGGAGCGTCACGCCCGGCGTCAGACGCGTCACAATCGTCGGGACGTTCACCGGAAGCGGCGTGACGAACGACCAGCTCGTCGTCCCGCTCGAGACGACACAGCCGCTGGCGACGGGTCCCGGAACGGTCCACCTGATTCGGACGAGAAACGCCTCGTCGAGGCTCGCGTCCCTGCAGAACCGCTCGTCGGGACTGCTCGTGACGAGCCTCTCCGGACCGTCAGAGGTCCGGACGAACGCGACGTATCGCTTCGGCGCGACGGTTCGAAACCTCGGGTCCACCACCGCGAGTGAAACGGTTACGGTCCGCGCGGGGAACCGAACGCTCGAACGAGATGTGACGCTCGGGAGCGACGAATCGACTCGAATCTCGTTCGAGACGAGCTTCCAGACCGCGGGGACGTACGAACTCGCGACCGACGGCGTCACGCGCTCGGTGACGGTGTACCGGCCGAACACGCTTCAGCTCCCGTCCGAGTATCCGACTCGAGCGCCGCCCGGTTCCACCCTCGTCGTGCCGGCGACGACGCCGAACGAGTCCGTGGTCTCCGGCGTGACCGTCACGCTTGACGGCCGGAGTGCGACGACCGACGCCCGCGGCGGCGTGCCCATCCGCGTTCCCGAAGAGCCGGGTATGTACACGCTCCGGCTCTCGAAAGACGGCTACGTGGCCGAAGAACACACGCTCACCGTGGAACGCGGCGCGCCGCAGCGCCTCGGCGGGCGGCTGACGGTCTCACCGTCGACCGGATCGCGACTCACGAATCCGACGGTGACCGCACGCGTCGCCAACCCGTGGGGTCGCTTCCTCGTCCGCAACCTCACCCTCGTTTCGCCGGGTGGGACACAGACGCGGACCGTCGAACTGACCGCCGGAAACGTCTCGGAGATCGAACTGTCGGCGTCCGAGGTCGGGCTCGGTGACGACCCGCCGCCGGGGTCGTACGACCTCCGACTGGTCGTCGACGGGACGGTCATCTCGACGGCGACCTACCGCGTCACCGGCGACGAGCGCGTCGCGGCGACGCTCAGCAGTCGCGGCGAGTACACCGAGGGGACCGGTATCGGACGGGCCATCGAGAACGTCTTCGGGAACGTGCAGTTGCTGTTCGTCGTGCTCGTGTCGCTCGCCGGGTTGAGCACCATCGGCGGTACGACCGCGACGTTCGCGCAGGCGGTGCACGCCAACCGTCGCGTCATCGGCATCTACCGCGCGACCGGCGCGAGCAGGCGACGTGTTCTCGCCCTCCTCGCGGCCGACGCCGTCCGTCTCGCGATTCCCGCGGCGGTCCTCTCGTTCGGCCTCGCGGCGGCGCTCCTGTGGGTGCTCGCGCGGGTCGACGTGCTCGTGGTCTTCGGGATTCGACTCGCCGTCCCCGTTACCCCGTTGCTGGTCGGCGTGTCCGCCCTCGGCGCGGTCTGCCTCGCGGTCTGTAGCGCCGTCATCGCGGCGACGCCGTTCGTTCGGTTCGACGTCGGGCGGTTGCTCCACCGCTGATTGTTCGACTCGTCATGAAAATGCACTTACCCCAGACGGGTGTAGGGAGCGCATATGCACTCGTCCCGTGCCCTCCTCTTGGCGCTCGTGTTGGTGTGTTCGACGGTCGCTCCGTTGACGGCCGCACAGAGCGCCGACTACGACGTCGACATCGACGACGACCTCGATATCCCCGACCGAACGATTTCGACGCAGTGGGGAGACCAGACCATCGAAGCCATCGGCAGCGCGTCCGAGGATGGGACGGTCTCCGTTTCGGCCGACGGACCGTCCGGTGACTCGTACTCCATCCGCGTCGTCGACAGTCAACAGCGACTCCGCGACAACCAATACGTCGACGGCGGCGGCTCCGCCTCGGCGTCGTTCTCGCTCGACCGCTACGACCCCGGTACGTACGCAATCGCGCTCACGAACGGAACTGACACCGTCTACGCGGTCGAACCGTTCGTCATCAACGGGTTCGACGTCGAACAGACCGCGGCGGACCGCGTCGAAGCGGACGACGAACTCCTCGTGGAAGTGAACCTCTCCAAGGTCAGCAACGACGTTGAGTCGCCGCCGGCCGGTGTCGAAGTCGTACTCGGGAACGAGTCGACCTCCGTCCGCACGACCGCGACCCAACAGACGGGACTGAACTACACGGCGAGAGTCGATGTCGGGTCGCTCTCGACGGGCGACTATCGCCTCTATTCGGCTGCCCAGACCGGCGACGAGGTGTTCGGTGAACCCGAGCTCGTCGCGGTGAGCGGAACCCAGTCCGTGAGCGTCGTCGAGGAAGGGTCGCTCGAAGACTCGGACTCGACGGACGGGTCCGACGACACGACGACCACGGAGACGACCGAGACCGCAACGTCGACCCCAACCAACGAGTCCACCACAGCCAATACGACTGCGGGGAACTCCGGAGGGAGTTCGGCGGAGACGACTGACTCGCCGACGCCCACGGACGATGCGGACGACGCAGATGACACGGACGATGTGGACGACGCGGACGACGGGGCTGATTCGGACGACGCGGACGAAGACGACCAGTCGGCTTCGACGGGGGAATCCACGAATACGTCCGGCACGGAGACCTCGACGCAAACCGCAGCGCCCTCGACGACTGAAACCACGACCGAAACCACCGCTCCACTCTGGGGGCCGGTCGGGATTGCACTCGTCTGTGTCGTCGGTCTCGTCGGCGTCAGTCTTCTGCGTCGCCGCTCGTAATCGACGAGGCGGACACCTCTTCTTGAACCGCGCATTTCTTTCGGACGCCAGTGACCCACGACTGAAGTCATGGGCTTGTCAGTGGACGCACCTTCTGCCGTTGGATTGACGGAGGCGTGGAAACCACCGTTCAGGTTCGTGCTGGCGAGAGCGCACACTAACAGGGTTCGCCTCCACCCGAAGATCTACTCCAAGTGAGAGTGCACCCCGACTCTCTACGACAGTCCCTCGGCGGTCAACGACCCCGGTAGCGTCTACACGGAGCGTGCCACAGTGTGGCGGCAGAAGCGCGTGGCGCACGGTGGCGAACACCCGCGGTTGGCGCTGTGCGTGGCTGTCCGATTCGGATCTGTGTCGTCGAATAAAAGAAAAGAACCGAGAGTGTGACGCGACGTTAGTCGCGTCGCACCGCGATGAGCGCGATTGCGACGAGCGCAATCAGCGCGGCGGTGACGCCGAAGCCGGGGATGACCGAGTCAGTCGTCGTCGGCTCTCCGGTCGTCGTCTCGTCGTCGAAGCCGGGCGTTCCGTCGTCGGACGTGGTGGTGTCGTCACCATCGTCGTCGGCCGTGGTGGTGTCACCACCGTCGTCCGCCGTCGTCGTCACGGCCTGCGTCGACGTCACGGCGAAGTACGAGAAGCCGGGCGTATCGACTTCCAGCACGACCCGTCCGTCGCCCTCGCTCACGACGCGCGTGTCGAGGGTCTCCCACTCACCGCTTTCGTCGTTGTAGCGTTCGACTGCGAGGTCCTGTGCCGTGATTCCGAGTTCGTCAAGGCGGTCCTGTCTCACGCTCAGCGTGATGGTCGACGGCGAATCGCTGAGGGAGTTCGGGACGTCGATTTGGACGTAGCCGATCGCGGCGTTCGACGGTCGACCGACCGTTCCGGGGAGGCTCGTCCGCTCGCGGACGATGACCTCGCCGGTTCCTTGGCTGCCGAACGCCACGTCGACGTTCGTCACAGTGGCACCGTCCGGGAGCGACGCGCTGACCTGCGAACCGTAGAAGAGCCGGACGCTCTCGTAGGTTCCGCTGTTCGGAACGGATCCGCCGCCACCGCCGCCACCGCCGCTCGACGGTGCTTCGGTGGTCGGCGTCGACGGCGTCGGCGTCGATGGGGTCGGCGTACTGCCGTCGACGTTGTTCACATCGACGGTCGTCGTGTCGCCGCTGTGCGACAGGAGGTTTCCTCTCGTGTCCGTGATCGATTCGACGGTGACGTCGATGGACGCGGCGGTGTCGCTCCCGACGGACTGCGCGCTCACCGTCAGGTCCGCGAGCGAGACGTTTCCGGTCGAGCCGGCGGTCTCACCCGTGTACCCGACGACGGTGATCTTTCCGTTGCCGTGGTCGGTCGTCTCCACGTTGAACCGGGAGTTCCCGGCGACCGAGACGTCGACCAGGCTGTCGTCGTAGCTGATGTTCAGTTCGTACGACCCGATACCGTCCGCGTCCTCAACGTTGTACGCAGTTAGCGTCGCCGTCGAGTCCGCAGAGCGTTCGTCGAGCGAGCCGACGGCGTCGACCGAGACGGTCTTGGCCGTCGCGGCACCGGCACCACCGACGCCGACTGCACTGACGAGCATGGCGGCGCACATCGCTACTGCGAGTAGCTGTTTCGTGTTCATGAGTTATGCACCTCCGATGGTGTAGTCGGCATCGCGGTTGTTCTCGCTGTACTGCTGGACGAGCATCGCGTCGACCGCGTTCACCTGACCGTCGCCGTTGACGTCGCCGTAGGCGGCATCAGAGCCGCTCGAGGCGGCCTGTGCGATTGCGGACGCGTCGTCCGCGTCGACGTCGCCGTCGAGGTCTGCGTTCCCGAGTTCGTAGCCTTCGAACTCCACGGAGACCTGCGTCCCGACGCCGGTCTGGTTGAGTTGGACCCGCGTCTCGTCGTCGACCGTCGTCTGGCTGACGAGGTTCGCGTCGGTCGTCGCGACGCCGTTCCCGCGGAACGGTTTGTCGCTCGGCGGTGCGATGTCGTAGACGACCGTGCCGTCACTCTTCGAGATGGTCACGGACACCGTCGTGTTGACGGGCGTCTTCGCGTTCCCGTCCGACTCGGAGGTCGAGTCGCCGACGAGCGACGGTGCGTCGCCGACGTAGGCGACGGGTTGGATGCTGTCGTCGCCGTCGACGAAGGTGACAGACGCCGTCTCGGAGATACCGACGCCGACGGTGAACTCGGGCGCGTTCGTCAGGCTCGCGCCGACCGTGTGGTCGCCTTCGAGCACCGTCTCGCTGACCGAGTCGGCTTGGCTCTGTCCGTCGAGGACGACGGACGCGCCACTGACGGCGTTTCCGTCGTTGTCCACGACGCTCGCGTTGACCGTTCCGACGCCGCTCACGTCGAGTTGTTCGGTCGTCCGAACGTTGTTCGGCTCGTTGTACAGCGGGCGCGCGTCGGCGGTCAGCGACGTGGTCCCCGCCGATGAGACGGTCACGTTGAAGTGGTAGGTCCGGGATTCGCCGGCCGGCACCACTTCGCCCGTGATGACCAGGGAGTCGCCGGTCGAGATCGTACTCTGCTGGACGGCCGCGTCCCGCAGATCCGACGTGTCGTTCACGTACACCGCGTCTTCGGCTCCGTTCGGGAGGCCGACCGGACTGCTAATCGGGACCTCGACGAGCGGGTTGAGGAGCGCGGTGCTGTCGTTGTTCGTAACCGTTACTGCAATCGTCTGGTTGCCGTTCGTGCTGAGGTCGTCCGGCGCGTCGATTTCGACGCTGAACGGGTCCGCAGCAGACACAACGCCCGGACCGACACCGAACGATATCGATGCCACGACCAGGAGGGCAGCCAGTGTCGTTGAAAGTTTTCGTGTCATCGTTTCTCCTCAGTTGGTGTCCTCGTACTCTTGTTCGTTGACGAGCTGTTCGGACTCGGCACCGACAACGACTCGAGTCGAGTTCTCGATGGTGAGCGTGATAGTACCGGTCTCACGAAGCGTCTCGAGTTCGTCAGTCGTGAAGGACACCGTGGCCGTCGGCGTGTTGCCGTCGACGGTGACGTCCTTCGTGACGGTCGAGTTGATTTCGACCGTCACCGTCTGCGCACCAGCGTTCCGCTGGTCCGCCGTGGTGAGGGCGTCGATTGCGACGCCGGTCGCACGCGTGTTACCGAAGGAGCCACCCTGCTGGTAGATGCTGACGAGGTAGCCGACACCGTCGGAGACGGTATCGTTGCCTGCTGCCGTGTAGCCCTCTGCGGCGTTCAACGCGATGATCGCGTTGCCCGTCGCGCGGGCCTTCTCACCGACGTTGCTCCAGTACGGTGAGTTCGTGTAACCAGCCCAGGAACCGTCTTCCTGCTGGTTCGCCACGAGCCACTGGACACCGCTGTCGAGGGCCATCGACACGTTACCCGAACTCAGTTCGTTGTTGACCTGCGTCCGGAGGGTGTCGCTGTCGTTGACCGCTGCGAGCGCCTGCACCGCGTAGGCGGTTGCCTGCGCTTCTCTCGAACCGGCTTCCCAGCTTCCGTCGCCGTTCTGCTGTTCGATGAGGTAGACCGCTGCGTCGACGCTGAACTCGTTGGCGGCCGTCTGTGCGGTCGCGTTGAGGTCGTCGCCAGCGCGGTCGATTGCGACCGTCGTGTAGGCGGTCGCGGAGGTGTCGTCGCGGAGGAAGTACCCGCTCGGGCGGACACGTCCGTTGTTGCGCTGTTTGTCTGCCAGCCAGAGCACCGCACCGCTCTGGTTGATGTTTTGCAGACTCTTGTTCACGTCCGTGCGACTGCTCTGCACCGTGTCGTCGGAGACGGCGCTCACGCCCTGCAGGGCGTAGATGGTGTAGAACAGGTCACCGCGCGGGTTGTTGCCGTACATGCTCCACGCGCCGTTGTCGTGCTGGGAGATGTTGACGTACGCACCGGGCGTGTCCTCATCGGCGAGCTTGCTGATACCCGCGCTAATCGTGCTGTTCGCACGGTCGCGGTCGTAGTTGCTCGGGAGGTCACCGTTGCGGTAGTACTGGTCGGTCCGGAGCGCGGACATCATCTGGGTCGTCGTCTGTTCGACACACCAGTAGGGGTAGGAGAACAGGTATTCGAGACCCTGAAGCGTCCGTCCGTCCGTCCCGGACTGCACAGTCACGTTGAGGGTGTGCTCGTAGGTCGTCGCGTCCGAGATGTTGAGTGCGAGCGACTGCGTCTCGCCCGCGGACTCGAGCGTCGTCGCGTTCGTCGTCGTGTAGCGGACCTTCGGCACCGTGACGTTCGTCGTCGCGGACGCCGTGTCGCTCTGGCCGAACGCTTCGACGGTGACGTCTAGCTGCGCGTCGTCGATGTCGGCGGTCGTGTTGCCGCGGACCTTCCACGCAACCGAACCGCCCTTTGCCGACGACCGGACCTGTTTCTCAGCGCGCTGTCCGTCGACGAGTTCGAGCCCCGCGGGGAGCGAAACCGTCGCGTTGACGTCCGAGGGGTAGTTCGCGTCGAACTCGGCGAGGACGGTGACGGTCGAGTTGTTCACGACCGTCGAGGGCACCGAGACGTCCTCGTCATCGATGCTCAGCGTGTACGGCTTCACCGTGACGTTCTTCGTCGACTCGTTGTTGTCGAACGGGACGCCGTCGGAGACGCTCGCGGTCACGACCTTGTCGCCACCCGTCGCGAAGCTGTGGGTGACGCGCGTCGTGTTGGGCTGTTTGACGCCGAGGTTTCCGATGGTGATGTTCTCCGTCGTCCCGTCGTCGTAGTCGACGGTCACGTTGAACTCACCGGTCGGCGCGGTACCGTTGTTCTTCGTGAACACGACGAGTGTCGCGCTCTGGCTCTGGAGCACCGTGCTCTGTCCCTGGATACGGACCGCCGGGTCGGCGTAGACCACGCGCGTGGAGTTGACGACCTGGTTGTTCGTCTCGTCCGTCTCGGGAATCTCGTTCGCCGGGTCGACCGTCGCGGTCACCCGCGCGTTACCCTGTGCGAGGGTTCCGAGGAGTTCCTCGCTGGCGAACTCGGTCAGGTCGTAGCTGAGCGTCGTCTCGTTGTTCGGCGCGTCGGTGCTGTCGGAGAGGTTGCCGGTGTACTTCGTGTACGTCTCCGTGGCACCGTTTGCGGCCTCGACGGTCAGGTTGACCGTCGCGTTCGAGACGTTGACGAGACCGTCGTTCGAGACGGTCACGGAGGCGTTCACGCCGTCGTTGAACCGCTGTTGCTGTTCGACGTCGAGTTCGGGCGAGAGGTCAGCACCCTCCGCGAGGCGGAAGGTGAGGTTCGCGCCGCTCGTGTCGACCGTGAGGTTCTGCCAGTACGTCCGGTTGACGAACCGGTCGTTCTCCGGCGGCGTGACACGGACTTCCATGTCGCCGCGGACCTCGATACCGGTCTTGTCGCCTTCACCGGCCGGGAGGAGCCCGTCGGCGTTGGACTTGTACGCGACACCCGAGCGGGTGCCGTCGTTGTTGTGGTGGACCGCAATCGTCGCGTTCTCCACGGGGTCACCGTCTTGGTCGACGACGGTGACGTTCAGCAGGCCGGCGTCGGGGAGCGTCGTGTTCCCGACGTTCAGAACCCGCTCGGTTCCGCGCGTCGTGTGGAGCGAGTAGATGTCGGGCGACCCGTCGCGCGGGTGGTCGCCGCTCCAGCCGCTCGCTTCGTCCTGCACGTACGCGATCGTCTGTGCGGTTCCGTTGACGACCGGCACGAGGAACCGACCATTCTCGTCGGTGAACGTCTGTCCGACGAACCACGACTCGTTGCCGGGGTTCGTGCGGCTCGTGTAGACGAGGTCGTCCACGGCGGCGCTCCCGTCGGGCAGCTTGACGTAGCCCTTCGCGAGCGGACCGCCGGTGACGCGTGCGCTGACCTCGTTGTTCGTCTCGCTCGCCTCGGCGATTTCGTCAGCCGGGTCGGCGATGACGCGAACGGAGTAGTTCCGCGCGTCCACGCGTGCGAGCGTCGTGTTGATATCGACCGACTCGCCCGCGGCGAGGTCGACCGACCGACTGGTGAGTTCTTCCCAGGACCCACCGTTGTCGGCTTTCGCCTCCACGATTACGTCGACGCCCGTCGCCTCGACGTTACCGCGGTTCTTCACCGTCGCGTTGACCGGCACGACGCCTTTCGTGACGTTCGTCTCGACCGACAGCGTCGGCGTGATGTCCGGTGCCTTCACGGTGACCGTCTCGGGTGAGAGGTCGCCGATGCGGACCGTGTGCTCACCGAGTTCGAGACCGGAGACGGTGAACGAGACCGTCTTCGATTCGCCCCCGTCGAGCGTCACAGCCTTCGTCTGTGTGATTTCGTCGTCGACCGAGAGCGTGGCGGTGAACGTGTCCGACACGTCGCCGGTGTTCGTGACCGTCGCGCTCACGTTGACCGCGTCCTCGAGTCCGATTTCGGTCTCGTTGACCTGCTGGTTCGAGTACTCGAGATTCGCCGGCTTGTCGACCGTCACGGTCTGGGCGGGAAGCCCGTCGACCGCGATCTGGTACGTGCCGGGTCCGAGTTCCTTCTCGAAGGTGACCGTCGTGGACGCGTCGGGCGCGAGCGTCCCGTTCATCCACTCGACGGTCTGGCCGTCGATGACGAGCGACGCGTTGTACTCGCCGGTGCCGGTCCCGTTGTTACGGATGTCGGCGCTGACGACGGTCGTATCCCCGGGCGAGACTTGGCTCGGAACCGTGAGGTTCGAGTAGACGATGTCCGGGACGCCGCTGACCTCGATGGCCGTCGGCGGCGCTTCGTTGACCGTCACATCGTACGTGCCCGGCGTGTCGAAGCTCAGTTCGAACTGCTCGACGACGGTCTCGCCTTCGTCGACGAACACCGTCTTCGACTCGACGGTCTGGCCGTCACGCTTGAGGTCGACCGTGAAGTTCCCACCGAAGTAGTCGGTGTTCTCGATAGTCGCGTTGACCGTCACCGTCTCGTCCGTCGTCACCGACGTCGACGAGACGTTGTAGTCGGTGAGTTGGATTTCCGGCGTGATGACGTACAGGTCGACGCTCGACGAGATGTACGCGGTTCCGTCCGACGGCTCTTTCGTGACCGTCGCGGTTCCGGACTCGACGGGCGTGAACGTCACCTGACCGTTCGAATCGGTCGTGAACGTCTTGCCGTTGTAGGTCACGTTCGCACCAGCGACGCGGTCGCCGGTGTCCGCTCGGGTGACGTTGAGCGTGACGCTGTCTCCCTGCTGGATTTCGACCGCGCTCGGCTCGATGTTGAGCTGGACGCCGTCGACGAGCTGGACGGTCGCCTTGTTGCTCAGCGTCGCCGTGCCGTTCTGTGCGGTCGCGAAGTGAACGACAGAGTAGTTACCCGGCGTGAAGTTCTCGGTCGTGCGAAGCGTGACCGTCTCCTTCGGTCCGCCGACGGTTCCGTTGATACTCGTGTAGATGACCGTGTCGTCGGTCTGGGTCACGCTGTCTTCACCGGCGAGCCGCGAGAGCAGCGAGACGATGTTCGTGTTCCCGTTGTATCGACTCGCGGGAAGCGTGCTCCCGGCGAAGTTCGTTCCGGGCTTCACGTCGGTCGCTCCCTCGATTCGGTCGATGGACGACTGAATCTCCTCGACTTCGCTCCCGTTGAGCTGAATCGTCTGCTGCTGGTCGCCGAGGACCGACTCGTTCAGGAGAATCGTCGTGTGCGAAACGTCGTCCGTGCCCAGGTTCGACGCGTCGACGTCGACGTTCACGTCGTTGCCGACCGCGGCGACTTCCGGCGGCGTCACCGTCGACCGGCCGTCCTGCACGAGGAAGTGGTCGAAGCCGACGACCGTCACGTTCCCTTCGGCGGTGAGGTTACCGGCCGAGGAGCCCTGCACCAGACCCGGGTCGGTGCTGTTTTCGACGAGAACCGTCGCGAAGATGTACTGTCCGGACTTGTCGGGGGTGAATTTGAAGTTCTGCTCTCCGCTCTCCCCCGTGAACTCGCGAACGATTTCGGCGTTCGTGTCTTCGCTCGTCGTGAGCAGGTTGCCGATATCGCTGATGCCACCCGGTTGCTTCGCGCCCTCCTTCAGGCGGACAGCGACCAACTGGACTTTCTCCCCGTCGACCACGCTGCTCTTTCCGGCTTTGCCCGGATTGAAGGTCGCGGTGATCTCCGTCTTGTTGAAGACGTAGATTCGATTTTTGTCCAAACTGGTTTCCAGGTCGCTCGTCCCGACGAAGATATTCGTGTTCCGTATCTCGTGGCTGATGTACGGGACGTCGTCGAGTGTGACAAATTCACTCGACGCTGCTGGATTATTTGGCCGGAGTGTCAGCAGCGAATACTGCCACACGGAGACGTTTTCTCCGGCGTCTATCTTCAACTCGTCACTCACCGCGGGTGTCGTTGCTCCGTCGATCGGAACGGAACCCCCTCCGCTGAGTGAGGCCGATGCATCTTCTGAGGCGAGGGTGCTCGCGCTAACGGGCCCTACCACCATGGATAGAACCACAACCCCCGTCAGAACTAAACTCAAGAGTTTAGTCCTGTTGCTGGTCGTAGGCCTCATGGTATGTTCATCTGATAGGAGCGATAAAATACTTCTGTATCGACCATGATTTTATTCAGAGACATATACCCGAATAATACCGTCCGGCTGTATTGACACTCATCCAAACCGACCAACGGTCTGGCTGTTTTGTGACCGTGGTCACATTAAAGAAGGCGGGTAGTCTTGTGAGTAGCATATGCGAAGACGCCGGTTCCTTACTGCGTTCTCTGCGATGGTCGTCGGAACTGCCGGCTGTGCGCAGGAGTCCGACACGGAGGCGTCGACCCAGTCAACCACGACGACGGCGCTCCCGACGAAAACGCCCTCACCGTACGCCGAGCAGGCGGACGAGTTTCGGGCGTTCCTCCAACAAGAGGAGATATCCATCGTCGAACTCCTCCCGCAACCGCCGGCGAACACGGTGGAACTCACGTACGTCTCGAACGAAGCGCAGTACGAGGAAGTCGGCGGGGAAATCGGCACGATCGCCGGCGGCTTCTTCAATCGCGTCGCAAACGGCTGGGAGGCCGAACGCCTGAACGCAATCGTCATGGACAGCCCCGAGTCTCGCTTCGGAACGTGGCACGCGAAGTCGTCGTGGTTCGCCGACTACCAAGACGGTGAGCTCTCTGCGAACGAACTCTCGCTCAAAGTGCTGGACACACTCTCGCGCGCGGAAGACGCGTAAGTAACTGATTCGGTGGGTTCGTCTCACGTCTGGACCGCCGAGGCCCCGGGCACGACAGTCGGTGAGACCGACCGCTTTTAGTGAGTCCTTGTCGCACCCATAGCCGATGCCCTCCGATACGGACTGGCTGTCGTTCGTCCCACGCTCGGTTCGCACTACTCCCGCGGACCTGCTCGCGGTCGTGGTGGTAGTCGTCCTCACCTGCGGTGCGGTCACCGTTCCCGGCGTTCGCGACACCCCACTCCGAATCGTGCTCGGCCTCCCGTGCGTGCTTTTCGTCCCCGGCTACGCAGTTATCGCCGCGTTGTTTCCCGAGGCTGGGCCGTCAGTTGCCGCGGACGGAGACGCCGACGCGGCCGACCGGACGGGAATCGACGGTATCGAGCGGGTCGCGCTCTCGTTCGGGACGAGCATCGCCGTCGTCTCGCTTCTCGGGCTTCTCCTCAACTTCACGCCGTGGGGGCTTCGACTCGTTCCAATCGTCGTGTCCATCGGGGCGTTGACGGTCGTTGCCGCGGTCGTCGGGTCGCGTCGGCGGGCCGCCCTCCCCGAGGGCGAACGTTTCGGCGTCACGGTCCGGTCCAGTCTCCCGGATGGCCCGAACCCCTTCTCGTCCGGGTCGCGGACCGACGCGGCGTTCGCCGTCGTGTTGGTGCTCTGCCTCGCGGCCGCCGTCGGGGTCGGCGGATACATGGTCGCCGCCCCCGGGTCCGGGGAGTCGTTCTCCGAGGTGTACGTGCTGACGGAGAACCAGTCCGGGCAACTCGCCGCGGAGGACTACCCGATTGAGTTCACCGCGGGGGAGCCGACGCCGCTTACCGTCGTCGTCGGTAATCACGAGGGGACGCAAACCGACTACGTCGTCGTCTCACAGCTCCAGCGCGTTCGGGTCGCCAACAACACCACGACGGTCCTCGAACGCGAGTCTCTCACGCGGTATCGACCGTCGGTCGACGCCGATTCGACGTGGCGGACCGAGCACGCGGTCACGCCGACGATGACCGGCGACCGGCTCCGACTCACCTACCTCCTGTACGAGGGAACGGCACCCGCGGAGCCGACGGCCGAAAACGCCGCCCAAGAGGTCCACCTCTGGGTGAACGTCACCGACTCGAATTCCGAATCGTCCTGACCGGCCCCACTAGTTTTCTCGGACGGCCGCGAACAGCGCCTGCACGTCCACGACGTTGACGCGGCCGTTCCCGGAGAAATCGAACGCCTCCTGACTGTCTTCGACCGCCCCAGCGTTGCGGTGGGCGAACAGCGTCTGCACGTCGGCGAGCGTTACGTTGCCGTCTCCGTTGACGTCCTCGTAGCGGCCGTCACCGTCGGGGTCGGTCGGTGGCGCTGTTTCGGTCGTCACGGAGGGTGGCAGCTCGGCCGTTTCGTTGACCGCGCTCCACGTGTCGAGCATCCCCGCGCCGACGGTCGGCGCTGTCTGCGGGAGCGGTCGCGCCGTCGACCGGAGCACCCGGGTCACGTCGGAGCGAGTCGCGTTCGGGTTCGCGTCGAGAAGAAGCGCGACCGTGCCGCTCACGTGCGGGGCCGCCATCGACGTCCCGTCGCGGGTGACGTACGGTTCGGCCTCGTCGGTCTGTGACGTCGAGTACGCGGACGTGACGTTCTCACCGGGGGCGATGAGGTCGATGCCGGGTCGCCGGTCAGCCCCGAACCCGACCGGGCCGCGGCTCGAAAACGAGGTCACGTCGGACGCTGTCTGCCGTGACGCACCGACGGTAATCGCCCCCGCCGAAGCGCCGGGGCTCGCCACGGAGCGGTTCCCGAGCAACCCGGCGTTGCCGGCCGAGATGACCGCGACTGTGTCCGTCGTCGTCACGAGCGAGTCGACGTACCGAGAGAACTGGTCGCTCCCGTTCGACGGGTAGTACGCCGTCGTTCGGTACCGATACGACACCGACTCGGGGTGGCCGTTCTCGACGTCGAGCGACCAGTTCCCGGGGGTTTCGATTGCGGTCCCGTTCCGGGGTGTGAATCTCTGGTACGCGATTTGTGCCGGCACGCGCCCGTCAGCGAACCACCACCCCGCATCGACGCCTCTGAGCGGGGTTTCGCCCGCGGGGTCTCGAAGCGTCACCGAGAGGTTCCGCATGACCTCGGCGCGCCGCTCGTCGCTCTGTATCTGCTCGCCGCCGACCCGCGTCGGTTCGACGAGCACGTAGACGTACGCCGGTTTGAACCCGTCGTACTTCGCGTTGGTCTGGTACACGCCGGAGCCGTTCGCGTAGAGTTCGATGTCCGCGGTTCCGGTCTCGTTCGGCCGGACTCCCCGTTCTCCGCGGTACTCGAGCGGGAACGGACTAGCACCGAGACTCGCGGAGACGACGTCCGCGTGGTTCTCGGCGCTCCACTCCATCGCCGCCATCACGTCCGACATACTGCCCTGTCCGTTCTCGTCGAGAGCGCGCGCGCCGAACAGCCGTGCGCCGGGTGCGACACCGACCGATCTGTTCGCGTCTGTCCTCCCGGCGACCGTCCCCGCGACGTGCGTACCGTGGCCCCACGGGTCGAACGGCTGCGACGAGTCGCCGACGAAGTCCTGCCACCGAACGACCTGCCCGCGGAGCGCCGGGTGGCTGTCGTCGATGCCGCTGTCGATGACGCTGACGTTCGCGCCCGTACCGGTGATTCCGCGCTCCTGTACCGCGTCGGCGCCGATGGATTTGACGCTCCACGACTCCGTTCCGCTCGTCGCGCGCTGAACGCTGTCGGGTCGGACCGTCTCACCGTACGCGGACAGCGAGTCCAGATACGCGGAGACGCTCGGCGACACCGATCCGGTCGCGTAAATCGGCCTGTCGTAGTGAATCGCGGACACGTTCGGCATCCCGCCGAGCGTCCGCACGACAGCGGGCGTCGCCTCGACGGCGAGTGCGTTTCGAGTCCAGAAGGGTTTCACGTCCGCAACGGTCCCGTTCGCCCGCCGAGCGTCGAGGAATTCGCGCACGTCGGACTGCGTCCGGTTGGTCGTCGCTCTGATTTGTGCGCGCGTCGTCGTGTCGTTGCGACCGCCCCCGTCGCGCGACTGGTCGTCGAAGACGAGGATTACCGGGACGAGTTCGTCCGACTCCGCGCGCGATAGTCGATACGCCGCGACGCCCGAGAGAACGTCGCTCCCGGTCGTTCCGTTGTCGGATGCAGTCGTGTTATTCGCGGAGTCGGAGACGGTCGCCGCGGCCGTACTGCGTTCGGGTCCCACTGAGTCGACGTCAGTTGTGGGGAGCGCCGCTTTCGAGACCGGCGCGAGCGTCGCGCTCAGGAGGAGACAGAACACGATGCCGACGACGACGGCCCGTGTCCCTCGTTGCGTTCGAATCATCTCTTCGAGAGTCGTCTGGGTGGGAACACGGCTGTGACGGCGAGCATCTTACTCGATAGGTAGTGTCCATCCCGGCTACAAGCCTAAAACATCCATCGGTCGTGCCGACTCGTCGACCGAATAGTGTAACAGGCATACTCACATTACACTCCGTGCCGACGGCTGCACCCCGGCGTCCCGCTCGCCGCCGGTCCCGGAACAGAAAAGTAGTCCGACTCTCAACACGCCGGTACCGAATTCGAATGTCGACTCGACAGGCTCTCGTCGTTCCGCTCGGACTGCTTGTGCTCGTCGGTTCCAGCCTCGCCGTCGCCCCCGTGGGGGTGGCGGCAGCGCAGGACGACGTTTCGGTCGTCGTGACGCCGGCGTCCCAAGAGACGGACGTCGGGTCGACGACGACCTACGACCTCGTGGTCCGCGGCCTCGACGGCGGCGGGGTTGGCGCGGTCGACCTGACCGTCCGCGTCAACGGTTCGATTGCGTCCGTCGCTAACGCGTCGTTCGTTCCCGACCCCGGCCTGAACGAGGTCACGTACGACGACGGGCGTTCGCGAGTTCGGCTCTACGGCGCGCTCATCGACACGTCGCAGTCCGGGTCCGTCACTATCGCGACCGTCACCGTCGAAGGCAGCGCGAACGGGACGTCCCCAATCGGCGTGAACGTGACCGACGTCGGGAGCGAAGCGGGTGTCAGCTACCGAATCGACGCCGTCGAGAACGGGAGTCTCGCCGTCGGCGAGGTGAGTTCGAACGCCACGACGACCGCGGAAGCAGATACGGTCGATGATAGTTCGTCGTCCCAAGACGGCGGTGGCGGTTCCGATGCTGACTCGGACGCTACAGGTGGGGGGTTGACCGTCTCGGCGATGGGTAGTTCCGGGACGGACGCGAACAACACGAGTTCGCCCGCGACGTCGTCGTCATCGACGGCGAGCGCAACGACGGACGGACAGGACGAGACCACACGAGCCACCACCGAGCGCTCGACGGAATCGACTGAGACGGCCGTTCCCGGCCCATCGATACTCCTCACCGCCTGCTCGCTCCTCGCCGCAGTGCTGTGCTTCTGGGTGAGAACCCGCTCCGATTGAATGGGAACCGCGGTGTCGTTCGCCACGCGCGTCACCGACGAGTCGCACCTCACACCGCCCCCGTCCTGACCGGACCCCACAAGCGATAGTTTAGTTATCCCGCCCCGTCCACGACCGTACATGGCAACGGCACGACGCGAGCGGTTCATCCGCGCCCAGCTCGCCTGGATGCTCGGCGCGACCCTCGTCTTGGTCCTCCTCGACTCGCTTTCGTACGAGCTGGTCTTCGTCGTGTCTCTCATCGGGTTCCTCGTCGTCGTCGAACTCACCGCGCCGGTCGCGGTGACGCCCGCGTGGCGGCGACGGCTCCTGTGGCTCATCGGCGGCGGCCTCGTCGCCTTCGGCTACATCGTGGTCAGACGCATCCTCGACATCCTCCCGCCGGGGGTGTTCTGAGTGCGCGTCGGCTCACGCGAGGTCGGCTCCCCGCACCTCTTGGCCGCGGCGCTCCTCGTCACGATGCTCCTCGGCGTCGGCGTCGGCGCGAGCACCTCGTCGTCCACCTACGGCGCGTTCAACGCCGCGTGGGACGGCGGCTCCGGAATCCGTGGGGTCGCATCGGACGCGGGTGCCGAGACCGAAGTCGTCTACAACACCACCGAGTACGGCGAGGTCGACCCCGCGGGAACCGTCGCGTTCGTCATCTCGCCGGAGCGGGGCTACACCGACGCCGAGGCCGACCGCATCGAGGCGTTCGTCCGGGCCGGCGGGACCGTCGTCGTCGCCGACGACTTCAGACCCCACGGCAACGACCTGCTCGGCCGACTGGGCGCGTCGGCGCGCATCAATCAGACGCCGCTCCGCGACGACCGCCACCAGTACAAATCCGGGGCGCTCCCGGTGGCAACGCGCGTCGCCGCGGACCCGCTGACCCGCGACGTGACGCAACTCACGTTGAACCACCCGGCGACGGTGACCGAAAACGAAAGCACCGTCCTCGTCCGCTCGTCGAACTTCTCGTATCTCGACCGCGACGACGACGGCGAACTCGACGAGAGCGAGACGCTCCAATCGCACCCCGTCGTGACCACAGAGCGCCTCGGCGCGGGCGACGTGGTCGTCGTGAGCGACCCGAGCGTCTTCATCAACGCGATGCTCGAACGGCCGGACAACCGGGCGTTCGCCGAGGCGCTCGTCGCCGACCGGCCGACCGTCGTGTTGGACTTCTCGCACGCCGAGGAGCGCCCGCCGCTGCAGGTCGCGCTCCGGGCGCTCCGGGGCTCCGGCGGACTCCAACTCCTGTTCGGCGGGGTCGTCGTCGGCGCGGTCGCGCTCGTCGCCCGCAGCGGCCGGCGCTCGTAGTCTGTCGTCGCGGCCGCGGCCGTCCGGCTCCGTCGACCCGCTCGTCTGGCCCGCTCGCTCGCCGGGGCACCGAGACCGCAGTTATATGTGGTCGCCGTTCTGAGTGTCTCGTATATGAGTGCTCCCGAAGAGGTCTACGAGGCCATCCTAGACGAGACGTCACAACTCCTCGTCGGGAACGAAGACGCGATAGAGGCGCTCACCATCGCGTTGCTGACGAACGGGCACGTCCTCCTCGAAGGGGTTCCTGGCGTGGCCAAGACGACCATCGCCAACCTGTTCGCCCACGCCGCGAACCTCGACTACCAGCGGATTCAGATGACGCCCGACGTGCTGCCGGCGGACATCACGGGCACCCACATCTACCGCGAGAACCTCGGCGAGTTCGAACTCCAGCGGGGGCCGGTCTTCTCGAACGTCGTCCTCGCCGACGAGATCAACCGGGCGACGCCGAAGACGCAGTCCGCCCTCCTCGAAGCGATGGAAGAGGGACAGGTGACCATCGAGGGCGAGACGCTCAAACTCCCCTATCCGTTCATGGTCGTCGCCACGCAGAACCCTATCGAGTACGAGGGGACGTTCAACCTCCCGGAGGCCCAGCGCGACCGCTTCCAGTTCAAGGTCGTCGTCGAAATCCCGGAGCGGGCCGACGAGCGGGAGATTCTCGAACGCTTCGACCGCTCGCCGTCGCTCAAGCCCTCGGACATCTCGAACGTCATCGACGACGCCGACATCGGGGAGGCCCGACAGGTCGTCACGGGCGTGCACGTCGACGACAAAGTGTTCGACTATATCCTCGACCTCGTCGGCGCGACGCGGACGCACGCCGCGGTCGACTTCGGCGCGTCGCCCCGCGCCTCGCTTGCGTTCCTCCGGGCCGGCAAGGCCGCCGCGGCGATTCGCGGCCGCGACTACGTGATTCCGGACGACGTGAAGCGACTCGCGCCAATCATCATGTCGCACCGCCTCGTCCTCGGGACCGAGGCGGACATCAGCGGGCGCGACCCGCGAGAGGTCGTCGAGGAGGTCGTCGACACTGTTCCGACGCCCGAAGTCGACCTCAACGAGTCGGCGACGCCCTCCGTCGCCGGCGACGACGACTGAGCGCGACCCGCCGACGGCTATCGCCGCTCGTCGGCTTCCGCCTCTGCTTCTGCGTCTTCGGCTTCCGTTTCACCGGTCACAGATTCTTCGGCCTCACTCTCGGCCTCCGACGCCGCGCTCGCGGGCGACTCAATTTCGTCGTCTTCGACGTCCCACCGGCAGGTGACGGCGAAGTCCATCTCCTCGCCGGCGGCGACCTCGGCGACGACCGGCGCGTCGAGACCGCGGGCGACGGCGACGGCGACGAACGACGCGACGGGCGTGTCGAACGTCTCGGCCGACCCGAACCGGCAGTCCTCGACGCGGACCGTCAGGCGACCGTCCGCGGCGTCCGTCTCGGCGGTCGCGGTCTCGGCGAGTTCGAACAGTTCCACGAGGGCGTCGGTCGCCTGTCGGGCGAGCGTCTCGGGGTCGTCGCCGAGCGGGCCGTCGAGGCTCCGCTCGAACTCGTCGAACAGGCCGCCGCCGCTGGGGTTGAACGCGACGCCGCGCGCCAGTTCGTCGTCGCTGACGACGAAGGTGTCGCGGAGCGCCTCGGCGTCGGGAAGCGCGTAGCCGCGATGCTCCGGGACGAACAGCCGAACGGCGTCGCGGCCGGCGTCGGGGACGTAGACCATCGTGTCCTGCAGGCCGAGTTCGTCGACGACGGCGGCGTGGTTGCTCGCGTGCGCGCCGAACACCGACGAGCCGACGCCGACGGGGATGAACCGCTCGGGGCTGAGATACCGCGTCACCGCGGCGGCGAACAGCCCGATAGCCCCGAGGACGACGAGCGTCTCTCGGACGGGCGGAAAGACCGCACCGCCGAGGAGGCCGGCGACGCCCAGGGCGGCCAGCGCGGTCGCGGTCTGTCGGTACCGACCCCTTCGAAGCGCCTCGTAGCGCTGTCTGAGCCGGGCGTTCTCGCGGCGGAGGTCGGCGACTTCGACGCGGTCGGGGGTCGCCTCGTCGGTGTCGCCCCGACCGGCGTCGCCGTCGCCTCGAGCCGCGGCCGAAACGACGGTGCGAGTCTCGCCGTTCGCCAACTCGCGGTCGGGTCGGTCCGAGGGGCTATCCGCGCTCATCGCTCCGCCCCCGCGTCCGGCGCGCTCACGAGGCCGAGGGCGACGCGCTCGTAGCGGTGAAGCCCGTAGGCGACCGCCGCCGCGAGGACGGCGGCGACCAGCGCGGCCTGCCACGCCCACCGGAACGACGTCCAGAGCGCCCACGCCACCCCGAGCGCGAGGACGTACCCCGCCGCCAGTCGAACGAGTCGCGACCGGTCCGGCGGCCACGCGCACGCCGCGCTCGCGAGGAGTGGGAACGCCGCGAGCTGCGCGCCACCGAGCGCGACGAGGCTCGTGTCTCCGAAGAACGAGACGGCGGTCAGTTGGGCGACGACGAACGCGAGCGGTCCCGTCGTCGCCGCCGCGACGGCGAGGACGAGGACGCCGGCGGCGACGCCCCACAGTCCGCTCGTCAGCCCCGCCACGAGCGTGATACAGAGGACGCCGACCACGTCCATCGGGGTGAGTTCGTTCGCGTCCAACACGGTTCGAATCGTCCGTTCGCTCTGGTTCACAGGTGTCTCCATCGGTGTTCACTCCGCTGTGGTGGCGTGGTCCGCAGCCAGGTTCATCGCGCTCTTCGGGGCGACTTCGTAGGCGGTGACGTTCGGGAGCCGTTCGAGGCGCTTTCGGAACTCCTCGAAGGCGACGACCCCGGCGGTGTCGCCCGCGCCCCCGGCGGCGTCGTCGAAGAACGTCGTCGGCGTGAGGAAGACGCTCGTCTGGCTGCTCCGCTTGGACGCGACGACGACCGCCTCGTAGGTCTCGACTCTCGCCGAGTCGTCGGTGATGAGCACGAGGTGGTCCTGCCGGTCGGACCGCGAGCACGCGGACTTCACCGCGTCGAAAACCGGTCGGTCGCTGACCCGCGAGACGTAGCTCTCGCCGTCGCTGAGGTACGGGCGGAGCGTCGACGCGAACGCCGAGTCGGCACCTTCGAGGAGGCGACTCCGCTTTCGGGCCTCTTCGGGGGCGACCGGCCGAGACGTGCCGACCGGACGACGCGAGCGCGCGGTCGGCTCTATCGAGAGCAGCCGCCGCCGAATCGTCTGGTAGGCGTTCGAGGACGACGAGGGGCCGAACTCCCAGGTCGTCCCGGCGTCGCCGACGAACTGCGCCGAGACGGGGTCGCCGTGGGAGTCGGCGGCGTCGATGAGGCCGAGCGCGACCTCGCGCGCGTACGAAAGCATCGTTCGCCCGTTCGGGCCGCGGTTCATGTTCGAACCGCAGTCGACCACGAGCGACAGCAGGTAGTCGGACTCGGACTCGAACGCGCGGATGTACGGGTGGTCCATGCGCGCGGTGGTCTTCCAGTCGATCTGCGACAGCGTGTCGCCGGGGAGGTACTGTCGCGTCTCGTGGGGGACGAGCCCCGGTCCGGTCTGGTCGCTGGAGTGGTCGCCGAAGGACGCGCCGACCAGTTCGCCGCCGCGGCCGACGTGGATGCCGTCGGGGGCCGGCGATTCGACCAGACTGCGGGCGTCGGCGTCGAGCGTCAGCGTCTCGGTGAAGAAGCCGGCACGGTCCTCGATCTCGACTTCGACCTCGTCGAACGCGATTCGCCCGGCGACGGGGAACTCGATACTGCACGTGACCGACCCGGCGGTCTCGCCGGGGTCGAACGCGACCGTCCGGCGCGTGCGCTCTGGCGCGTTCACGCTCGGCGGCGCGACGAGTTCGACCTCGACGGGCGCGTCGACGGCCTCGGACAGCGACACCGTCAGCGTCACCGCGGCGCGGTCGTCGACGTACACGGACGTCGGCTCGACCGAGACGCTCGCCGAGAGGTCGCGGTCGACCGCGCGCATCGTCCCGACGGCGTCGACCTGCGCGACGACGAGCCACGCGGCGAGGCCGCAGGCTGCGAAAAGCGGCGTCGGCTCGTCGAGGACGACCGCGTAGACGGCGAAGAAGCAGGCGACGCCTGCGAGCGCGGCCCACCGACGGGTCGGAAGCATCGTGGGTTCGATTCGTGCCGCCCAAGTTGAATGTTTGTGTTGGCGCGCGCGACGGTCGGCCGCGCGGGTCCCGTCGAAACCCGGTGCGCTCGGCGCGCCAACCGGGGCGTTAAACCCGCCGTTAACTCGGTGCAGTCTGCGAATCCCGGCGTCCTGCTCCCGCCGGGAGTCAGCCGAATGCCAAAACCCATTAGGTCCCCCCGTCTGGCTACGGGTAGTGCGTGGTGAATCGGGCCGCCCGGCGCGGTTGCTTTGGACGATGTTGGTCGTCGGCTGTCTCGTCGCGACAGCGCCGGTAGCGGCGGTCTCTGCGGGAGCGGTCGCCGACGCGCCCGACGCGCCCGCCCCGAACGCGGACGCGCCGGCGTCTCTCGAGGGTGCCGACCGAGTATCGGCGCTTGGGCCGGCTCCGGGTCCGCTGCAACAGACCGCGAACGCGACGAACAACAGCACTGGCGTCCTCCACGAGAACCCCGACGAGGTCGACGACGAGAACGAACTCGACCGATTGCTGTCGTACCTCTCGGGCGAACTCAACGGCGACATCGGGGCGAGCACCCTGCAGCTCAGCCAGGGCGAGTACGCCGCCGCCAAAGCGGCCCTCGGCGACGACTACGACGACTCGCTCGGCAAGTACGTCGACGTCGAGGGCGAGGTCGGCGGCGACGGCGCGGGCGAGGAGTACCGGACCGTCAGCGAGACCCAGCGGGAGTACGTCGACACAGTCAGCGAGTTCCGCGAGACGCGCCGCGAGTACGAGGCGGCGAGGCGGGCCGGCAACGACGAACGCGCCCGCGAACTCGCCCGCGAACTGACGCGGCTCGCCGAGGACGGCGAGACGCAGTCAGACCGGCTGTTGGCGGCGTTCGACACGATTTCGAACCGGACCGACGGCGATTTAGCCGAGAGCAGCGCCCAAATCGCGGACGTACAGGCGAACGTCTCGGAACAGCGCGACGAAATCGTCTCCCGGGAGTTCGTCGCCACCCGCCTCGCCGTCGACGACTACGACCGGAACATCTCCTTTACCGACCCGCTCGTGCTCTCCGGGTCGCTCGTCACCGACAACGGCACGCCGGTCGAGGCGACGAGCGCCCGCTTCGCGGTCGGCGGGCAGACCGTCCAGTCGGCGGTCGACCCCGACGGCTCGTTCGAACTGACCTACCGGCCGGCGCGGATTCCGGCCAGCACTTCGTCGCTCACGGTCCGGTACCTGCCGGACGACACGTCGATGTATCAGGCGACAGAGCGGGTCGTTCCCGTCGCCGTCTCGCAGGTGAACGCGACCGCGGGCCTGTCGGAGCCGTCCGCGTCGGCCTACGGCTACGCCGACGCCGTCTCGGTTCGCGCGACGGTCCGGGTGAACGGGACACCGGTGTCGAACTACCCGGTCGCCGCGAGCTTCGCCGGGTCGTCGGCGACCGCGCCGGCGACGAACGCGAGCGGCGCGTCGGCCGTCTCGGCGACCGTCCCCGCGACCGCGACGGGCACGGCATCGATTCGTGTCGCGCCCGACGGCGACGGGAGGGCGGTCACGTTCGCCCCGGCGACGGCCGCGGTCCCGCTCGAAACCGAGGGAACGGCGCTCAGCGTGACCGCCCGCGAGACCGCCGACCGGACCGTCGTCGTCGACGGCCGACTCGAAACCGACGAGGGCGAGGCCGTGAGCGGCCAGTCGGTCGCGGTCAGCGTCGACGGGCGCGAGGTCGCCGCGGCGACGACCGGCGCGTCGGGCGCGTACCGGGCCGCGGTCGACCTCCCGAGCGATGCGAGCGTCGAGAACGCGACCGTCTCGGTCGCCTTCGACGGCGAGGGGACGAACCTCGAACCGTCCGACGCGACGGCGAGTATTCGCCTCTCGAACGGCGCGACCAGTGCCGGAAACGGCGCTTCCGACGGACTCCCGTTCGACCCGCTCGACCTCGCGTGGGTCGTCGCCGGGACTGCGGTCGTCGGCCTCGTCGCCGCCGTGCTCCTTCGTCGGAACGACGCCGACGACGCCGCGGCGGCGACCGTCGCCGAGTCGGCCGCGACGGAGAGCGCCGAACCGACCGAGCCGGAGCAGGCGGCGACCGAGGCTTCGGCGCTGAATTCGGCGACCGAAGCGCTCGACGCGGGCCGACCCAACGACGCGGTCGTCGTGGCCTACGCGGGCGTCCGCCGGTCGCTCGGGGCCGCCGCCGGCATCGACGACGCCGCGACCCACTGGGAGTTCTGCGACCGCTGTGTCGACGCCGGCGTCGGGCCCGCGGAGGCGCTCGAATCGCTCACCGCGGGCTACGAGCGCGCGGCGTACAGCGGGCTCTCGGTGAGCGACGCGGACGCCGCTGAGCTGGTCGAGACGGCCCGCTCTGTCGTCGCCCCAGACGAGACCGGCGTGCCCGAGTCGTCCGATTCGGGCGACGGTGTGGACGCGTCGGAGCCGGTCGGCCCGGTCGAGTAGTGCGGCCGCGACCCCCGACGGCTGACAAATGATTTTTGTGCTCGTGTTTCCCACTTCGGGTAGATGTCGCAGCGCCAAGACTGGCGGTTGTTCCTCCCCGAGCCCCTCCGCACCCTCCCGGCCGACCTCGCGGTCGTCGTCGCGGGGGTCGCGCTCACGCTCGTCGCGACGCTCACGCCCGGGTTGGAGGGAACACCGCTGCGAGTCGTCGTCGGCCTGCCGTTCGTGCTTTTCATCCCCGGCTACGCCCTCATTGCGGCGCTGTTTCCCGAGCGCGGCCCGCCGATAGACGCCCCCGAGGACCACGACAGGATGGGCGGTATCGACGGTATCGAGCGGGTCGCGCTCTCGTTCGGGACGAGCATCGCGGTCGTTCCCCTGCTCGGGCTCGTCCTCAACTTCACGCCCTGGGGGATTCGCCTCGTGCCCATCCTCGTCGCCGTGAGCGGCTTCACGCTCGTCGCGACGACGTTCGCGGCGGTCCGCCGGTCCGCGCTTCCCGAAGAAGAACGGCTGGTGGTCCCGTACAAGCGCTGGTTCGCCGCCGCGCGCGACGAGCTATTCAATCCGGCGTCGCAGACCGACGCGATGCTGAACGTCGTCCTCGTCGTGAGCGTGGTCCTCGCGACCGCCAGCGTCGGCTACGCGGTGGCGGTGCCGAAAGACGGCGAGTCGTTCACCGAACTGTATCTTCTGACCGAAGACGGAAACGACGAACTCACCGCCGACAACTACCCGGAAGAACTCGTCCGGGGCGAGCCGGCGTCGCTCGTCCTCGGCGTCGGCAACCAGGAACACCGGACGGTGAACTACACCGTCGTCGCGGTGCTCCAGCGCGTCGAGGTGTCGAACAACTCGACGACCGTGTTGGAGTCAGAGCGGGTCCGGACGTTCACGCCCCGGCTCGAACACAACGAGACGTGGCACGAGCCACACGAGGTTCGCCCGACGATGACGGGCGAGCGCCTACGGCTGACGTACCTCCTCTACGAGGGCGCGCCGCCGGCGTCACCGACGGTGGACAACGCCTACCGCGAGGTCCACCTCTGGGTGACAGTTCGCGAGGCGTGACGTCGGGTGACGCATTATGATTCGTCGATATCTCTCAGTCGTCGCCCGAATCCTGTGAGAAAATCGGCGTATATCGTGTAATTCGTTCGTGTTCTAGTTTTATCACCTCTGATAATTCATAAGTAACGTTTAGGGTACTCCGCGCTAAGGTCCGAGTAACGAGGTCACAATGCCAGATTCTGGAAGTACGGTTTCCCGCCGCGGTGGCCGAGGTCCGAAGATAGAGCGTATCGCGGACCGATACGGTCTCGATGGCCTCGGTGACGACCTCGTCGACGCGTGGCTCGGCGAGGGTCGCGAGCGGCGGAGCCTCCGTGAACTCGAAGGCGACGTGAACAAGCGACTCATCCGGGCCGCGCTGGACCAAGCCGGCGCGCACGTCCTCGACGGGGAGGCGGAGAACTTCTACCGACTCCTGACCAGCGACGACGTGACCGCGGGGAGCCGCACCGACGCGCGGAACACGCTCCGCGAGCGCGGCGTCGACATCGACCAGTTGGAGTCGGACATCATCTCCTACCAGTCGGTGTATAACTACCTCAAGCGACACCGAAACGTCGAACGCGAAGACGACGAAGACGGGCAGAGCGCGACCGAGTCGGGAGTCGCGACGATTCGGAAGCTCCGGTCCCGACTTCGGACGGTGACTATCGATGTTATCGACCGTTTAGTGAAGGCCGAAGCGGTCTTCATCGGCACGTACGAGGTCGAAGTAGACATCCGCGTCACCTGCACAGACTGTGACACTCGAATGACCCCGACGACGCTCCTCAACTCCGGGCACTGCGACTGCGGACACGAGAGAGACGAGTAGCGGCTCGGGCTCGCCAACACACCACATCCGAAACATGAACGATTCAGAGGCACTTCAGACGGCGACTGTCCGTATACGAAACATCGGTGGTATCGACGAACGAACCGTCGGGCTCGAACCCGGCGTCACCGTTCTGACCGGGCGCAACGCGACGAACCGAACGTCATTCCTGCGCGCGCTTATGGGCGCGTTCGGGAGCGACGCGGCCAGTCTCAAGGGCGACGCCGACGAGGGGTCGGTCGAACTCGAACTCGACGGCCGGACCTACACCCGCGTCTTCTCCCGCGAAAACGGCGGTGTCACGACCGACGGTACGCCGTACCTCCGGGATACGACGACCGCGGACCGCTTTGCGTTCCTCCTCGGCTCGAACGAGGCGCGACGGGCGGTCGTCGCGGAGCGCGACCTTCACGACGTCATCATGGCCCCGGTCGACACCGACGCCATCGAGGCCGAAATCGAGCGCCTACAGACCCGACGAACGCAGGTCGAACAACAGCTCGACTCGCTCGACTCGCTCGAAGACGACCGCCGGTCGCTCGAAGCGAAGCGCGACGACCTCGAAGCCGAAATCGAGGACCTCGAAGCGAAGCGCGACGACCTCGAAGCCGAAATCGAGGCCGAAGACCGGACGGTCGAGGCGCAACGCGAGAACCAAGCCGCCTTAGACGAGGTGCTTTCCGACCTGCAGTCGGCGCGGTCGGACCTCGAAACGGTCCGCTTCCGCCTCCAGAGCGAGCGCGAGAGCGTCGAGTCGCTCCGCGAGGAGCGCTCCGAACTCCAGTCGGAACTCGATTCGTTCGAGGCCGACGAGGTCGACCGCGGCGAGGTGAACGAGCGTATCGAGTCGATTCGGTCGCGCATCGAGTCGCTCAACTCGACGATTTCGGAGCTTCAGACCATCGTCCAGTACACGGAAGACGTGCTCGAAGGCAAGGCCGACCTCGTCGAGGACTCGCTGGGCGCGGTCGGCGGCGGCTCGGTGACGGACCAACTCGTCTCCTCGGAGACGATCACGTGCTGGACCTGCGGCACCGAGGTCGACCGCGACCAGATTCGGGGGACGACCGACCGCCTCCGCGAGGTCAGAGACGAACAGCGCGAAGAACGCGCCGAACTCCGCCGCGAACTCGACGAACTCGAACGCTCGATGCGGGCGGCGGAACAGGCCCAGCGCGACCGCCGGAAGCTCCGGGATAAGCTCCAGCGCCTCGAAGACGAACTCGACCGCCGGACCGGACAAATCGACTCGCTGACCGACCAGCGCGAGGAGCTCGCCGAACGGGTCGAAGCGCTCGAAGCCGACGCGTCGGACCTCCGCGGGCAGGCCGAAGGCGACCTCATCGAACTCCACAAGGAGCTCAACGAGGTCGAGTTCACGCTCGACCGGACGCGCGACGACCTCGCGTCGGTCCACGACGACCTCGACGCGCTCGACGACCGGTTCGACGAGCGCGAAGAACTCGAACGCGAACGCGAACAGGTAACGGAGGAACTCGAGGATGCGCGAACCCGAATTCGGTCGCTGACGACGGCGGCGGTCGAGGCGTTCAACGAGGAGATGGAGACGGTTCTCGACCTCCTCGGTTACGACAACATCGAGCGCGTCTGGCTGGAGCAGGTCGAACGCCGGGTCCGCGAGGGTCGCCGCAAGGTCGAAAAGACCCAGTTCGAACTCCATATCGTCCGCGAATCCGACTCCGGGACGGTGTACGAGGACTCCATCGACCACCTCAGCGAGAGCGAGCGCGAGGTCGTCGGTCTCGTGTTCGCCCTCGCGGGCTATCTCGTCCACGAGGTGTACGAGGAGGTTCCGTTCATGCTGCTCGACTCTGTCGAGGCCATCGACGCCGAGCGCATCGCCGCGCTGGTCGACCACTTCGAGCAGTATCCGACGTTCCTCGTCGCGGCCCTCCTCCCCGAGGACGCGCAGGCCCTCGACGAGTCGTACCGGCGCGTCACGTGGGGAACCGACGTGGCACCCGCGGCCTGACCAGACCAGTCCGCGCGATGTCGGGACGAGGGTCGCGTTTCCGTCTCCTCCGTTCCCGTCTGGTCTGTTCTCTACCTCTTTTGCCCCTCTCGAATTGACTCGATGGTCCGATAACTCGCCTCTCCCACTGCTGTTTAGCGGTCAACCCCCAACCGTAGTATTGCATTATAATAACACTATCAAAGGGACATACCGTTAGTACGCAAGAAATATAACACGTCGAACCAACGTATCGAACGGACGATACTGGGGGGACGAAACCATCATCACATCTGACACGCAGCTACGAGACGAATTCGAACCGACACGAGTTTGGTACGACTGCGAGCGTACCGAGCCGGTCTCTGAGGCGGTTGCCGCGGCCGTGAACCAACACACGCGCCGCGACCCGACGGAACTACCGCCGCTCACAGAGCACGTAGACACCGACGCCCTCGACGCCCTGTTCGGCCGCGACACGCCCGGTGCCCCGCGCGTGGCGGGTGCATCGCTCGAGTTCGACTACGCCGACTTCGTCGTCACCGTCGAGTCCGTCGGTCGTATCGAAGTCCGCGACGCGGGACGGTAATCGGCCGGGCCGTTCGACACTAATTGGGGATGTTTCGACCGTTGTCGAACGGTTCGCACCGACCGCAATTATCCGGCCCGCGCGGATCGGTATCGAAGGCGCTTGGACTGTCCGTTCGGGCGAGACGTTTCGACGCTCATTCTACTTAATTGGTTGAGATCTTTCAGGCAATAATCTTGCAGTTTATTTGAATTATTGACCTCGATAAGTCCAGCCAACCGTCCGCTGTGGCCGCCCGCGACGTACCTTTTTGTCTCGTGGACGCCGACAAGGGGTATGGAACTCGAATTGCGCTTCTTCGCGACGTTTCGGGAGGTAGTGGGCCAGAAGTCCATCTACTGGCGGGTCGACGACGACGCGACCGTCGGAGACGTCCTCGAGTCGCTGGAAGCGGAGTACGACGGTCTCGCCGGCCGACTCATCGAAGACGGCGAGGTCAAGCCGCACGTGAACGTGCTGAAAAACGGGCGCGAGGTGGTCCACCTCGAGGGGATGGCCACGACGCTCGACGACGGGGACGCCGTGAGCGTCTTCCCACCGGTCGCGGGGGGCTGACGTGGCGCGCCGACAGCGAGCGTTCCGCGGCATCTCGCCCCGACTCGCGATTCAGTACCTCGAAGGGCTCGGCGGCGAGGCCGACGGCGACGGCCGCGTGGTCGGTCCCGACTGGACCGTCGACATCGAGACCGAGGAGGTCACGATAACGAGCAGTATCCAACTCACCGAGGTGCAACTCGCGTTCGAGGGCGACGAGGAGACGCTCGACGACCTTGTCGAGCGGTTCGCCCGCAAGGCGATGCGCGCGGGGGGATGACCGTGGGTGCCGACGGCGACCGGCGGCCGGGGCGCGAACGACTCAGCGAGCGCCTCGCGCCGGACGGCGACGACGGCTCGCCCCGCGGCGGTGCCATCGACGGCACGGCCATCATGCTCGCGGCCGCGAAGGCGAGCGTCCCCGCCAGCAGCCTCCCGCTGTTGCTCGACCGAGCGCAGGCGTACCTCGACGGTCGGGCGGGCGAGTACGCACAGGGGTTCGAATGCGTCCACGAGGACGACAAGACGGCGGTGTTTCTCGTCCCGCTGGGCCACTGGGACACGAAGGGGCTCGACCTCGAGTTCTCGCATCGCGAGGTCGACGCGGTCCGCCGGGCGCACGCCGAACACCTCCGGCGCGTCGGCGCGGACGCCGACCGCCGCGACGAGTTCGAGACGGCGCTCGAAATCCGCGAGGTCGCCGTCGTCAGGCGGTAGGCCGAAGAGCCGGCAAACCGCCCGACGATAGACGGCTATTTCGGGGGCGGCGACCTGCTACCGACAGATGCCAACCGTTTCCTCCGACCTCCTCGACGGCGTCCGGGCCGCGGGGCCGCTCCAACTCGGCATCGCGCCGTTCGGCCTCGTCGCGGGCGTCGCGGCCGTCGAACAGGGGCTTTCGGTCGCGCACGCCCTCGGCTTCTCCAGTCTCGTCTTCGCCGGCGCGTCGCAACTCGCGATGATAGAACTCCTCGGCGCGGACGCGCCGCTGGCCATCGTCGTCGGCACGGCCGTCGTCATCAACCTCCGGACGATGATGTACTCGGCGTCCATCGCGCCCTACTTCCGCGACCTGACCGCCCGGTCGAAGGCGCTCGCGTCGTACCTCCTGACCGACCAGGCCTACGCGGTCTCCATCGCCCGCTACGGCCGCGACGGCGAGACCGACCGCTTCGCGTACTACGTCGGCGCGGGCGCGTCGCTGTGGCTCGTCTGGCAGGTGACGACCGTCGCCGGCGCGCTCCTCGGCTCCGGCCTCCCGCCGGAGTGGGGCTTCGACTTCGCCGCGCCGCTGGTCTTTCTCGCCCTGCTCGTCCCCACGCTGAAAGACCGCGCGTCCGGCGCGTCGTGTCTGGTCGGCGGCCTCGTCGCCACCGGCGTCGTCGTCGCGGGCGTCCCGTTCCACCTCGACATCATCGTCGCGGCCGTCGTCGGCGTCCTCGCCGGCCTCGGCGTCGAATCACTCGGAGGCGACGCCTGAATGCCGACCGGCTACGACTCGGCGACCGTCTGGCTCGTCATCGCCCTCGCGGGCGTCCTCACGTTCGCCATCCGCGGGTCGTTCATCTACCTGTTCGGCCGCATCGACGACGTGCCGCCGGCGGCCGAGTCGGCCTTGGAGTACGTCCCCGCGGCCGTGTTCGCGGCGCTCGTCTTCCCCGCGCTCCTCGCCCCCTCCGGCGACCTCGCGGTCTCCGTCGGCAACGACAAACTCGTCGCGGGCGCGCTGGCCGCGCTCGCCGCGTGGTACACAGAACGCGTGCTCGTCACCATCCTCGTCGGCATGGGTGCGCTCTGGGTCCTCCGGTTCGTCGTCTGAATCGTCGCCCCCAATGGTCCGGTCCGTCGCCTCCCCCAAGATACTCGTCTCATGGGCGACCACGACCGCACACATGCCCTCCCCGTCCCCGCGCCTCTACTCGCTCCCCCGCGACGACGAGGGTCGCGCCCTCCTGCCGACCGGGTTCGCCGCCGGCGTCGCCGCGTTCGTCGTCGGCACGCTCGCGGTCGCCGCCTGGCTCGCCCTCGCTACCGACGGCTCGTTTTCTACGCTCGATGCTGCGACCGAGATGACCGCCGGGAAGCCCGTCCCGTCAGCCTTCGTCCCCGTCTGGACGTTCGGCGGCGCGGTGGGGCTGCCCGTTCGACTCGTCGAGACGACCGGCCCCGGTCGCGCGGTCGTCCTCCGCAACCTCGTCGATGGACTCGACGGCCCGGCCGACTCGTGGTACTGGCTGGGCGCGCTGCCGGCCGCCTGCCTCTTTCTCGCCGGGGTCGTCACGGCGCGCCTCACGGCGTGGTCCCGACGCCCCGCCGAGGGATTCGTCACGGGGGCGTCTGTCGCGCTCGGCTTCGCCGCCGCAGTCGCCGTCGCTGCGGTCGTCGCCCGCGTCGGTCTCGGCGACGTGCCCCCGAACGCGGACGGGTTCGTCCGAGTCGGTTCGACGGGGTTCCGCCCGCCCGACCTCGACGGCGACTCGGTCGGACTCCCGCTTTGGGGGGCGTTCTCCGGACTGGTGTTCGGCGTCGGCTTCGGCGGCCTCGGCGGGGCCGCCGCGGCGCTCGTCGAGAGACTCGTCGCCACGACGGTTCGAAATCGGTCGAAAAACGCGTGAATCGGTGGGAGTCGAGTGCGACCGACTCGGGCGGTCGCCTCAGTCGTCGGCGGGCGCGGGCGAGTCGCCGCGGGAGACGCCCGTGCCGGGGCCGATGTCGATGCCGAGTTCGTCGAGACGCTCGTCGGGGACGACGCCGTCGACCCACTGGCGGCGGGCGTAGTACTCTTCTTTCATCTCGTCGAGTTCGCACAGCTGGCCCTCGGACGCGCCCTGTCCGGGCATCGCCTCGTCGCCCTCGACGAAGCGTCCCGGCAGCGAGTCGTCGGCACCGTCGAAGCCGACGAGGTTGTTGTAGTACCGCTCTAACGTGTAGATTCGGTCGCCGGTTTCGAGCAGTTCCTCCTCGCTCACGTCGCGGCCGGTCATGCCGTTGTACTGCAGGACGTACTCCTCGATGCCCTCCGCGAACGCGTTGAACTTGCAGATGTCGAACGAGTCCGAGATGGCGTGCATGTCCTGGAACAGCGCCACGAGTTCGCCCTTCCCGCGCCACTCGTGGGGGTCGTGTTTCTCCGGAATGCCGAGAATCTCGGCGGACGGCGTGTAGCCGCGGAGGTGACACGCGCCGCGGTTCGAGGTGGCGTAGCCGATGCCCATGCCCTTCATGCAGCGGGGGTCGTACGCCGGGATGGTCTGACCCTTGACGGCAAGCGAGTTGTCGTGGGCGTCGAAGCGCTCGGCGAGGCCGTTCGCGCCCTCCGCGAGCGCGTCGGCGAGGTCGCCGTCGCGGTTCGCGACCTCGGTGATGAGGTCGATCATGCGCTCGGTGTCGCCCCAGTCGAGCTGTTCGCTCAGTCCGTCGAGTTTGCCCTGCTCGGACATCTCCATCGCCATCGCCATCATATTGCCCATCTCGATGGTGTCGACGCCCATGTCGTTACACCGGTCGATCATGACAGCGATTTCGTCGCGCTCGGTGTGTCCGGAGTTCGGGCCCAGCGCGTAGGCTGACTCGTACTCGTAGGACTCGCCGCGGACGTTCATCTCTTCGCCTTTGTGCATCACCGACACCTCGACTTCCTTCTTACAGGCGACGGGACAGGAGTGACAGGTCGGCTCGTCGACGAGGATGTTCTCGCGGACGTTCTCGCCGGAGACGCGCTCGGAGTCGATGTCGACGCCCTCGGCGTCTCGCATCGCCGCGGTCGAGGTGTACTTCCCGTTTTTCGTCGGGAGACCGTCGAGCTCCTCGCCCGCGTTCATCAGGACGTTCGTCCCGTACAGCGACAGGCCGCCCTCGTTGGGCGCGGTGACCTCGGACTCGCGGATGAGCTGCATCGCCTGCTGGTAGCCCTGCTTGAACGTGTCGGCGTCGGCGGGCTTCGGCATCCGCGTGCCGGACTTCACGACGATTGCCTTGAGGTTCTTCGAGCCCATGACCGCGCCCGTGCCGCCACGGCCGGACGCGCGGTCGTCTTCGTTGACGATGCAGCCGAACTTGACCTCGTTTTCGCCGCCGGGGCCGATGGCCATTATCGAGAGGTTCTTGCCGAGGCTCCCGTCGACCTCGCCTTCGAGTTCCTCGATGGTGTCGTGGACGCCCCGGCCCCAGATGTGCTCGGCGTCGTGGAGCGTCAGTTCGCCGTCTTCGACGACCGCGTAGACCGGGTGTTCGGCTTTCCCTTCGAACAGCAGGCCGTCGAAGCCGGACCACTTGAGTCGCGCCCCGCTCCAGCCGCCGTGGTGCGAGTCGGTGACGGTCCCCGTGAGCGGGGATTTCGTCACGACCGCGATGCGACCGCTCATCACCGTCTGCGTGCCGGTGAGCGGGCCGGTCATGAACGTGAGGAGGTTGTCCGGTCCAAGCGGGTCCACGTCCGGTCCCTGGTCGAAGACGTACTTCACGCCGAGGCCGCGGGCCCCGATGTACTTCCGCGCGTCCTCGTCGTCGATTCCCTCGTACGCGATGTCGCCGGATGACAGGTCCACCCGAGCGACCCTGTCGTGATAACCACCGAATTCAGTCATTGTAATCCTCGTTGATTATATACGGACGCTGTCGGGTTAGTGATTCCCACCTCCATGTAACCGTTCGAGGTTACCCCGTCGCGAGCCGACGCGGAACCGTCAGGGGATTGCGGCAATCCGTGCGACTTATCCCGGTTGCGGGCCGGCGACCCGCAACGAGACGGTTCCGGTGGCGTCGACGACGACGCTCGCGGGGCCGCGCGGCGGGCACGACCACCACGTTCCCGACACCGCTGCCCCGGTTTCGAGGCTCGCCGACACGGCGTGCGCTCCGGAGGTCGTCACGGGGACGAGTTCCCGGACTTCGCCGGGGGCGAGGGCGAGCACGCGGTCGAACGACTCGTCGCCGCTCGCGGCGTCGACCCGGAGCGAGAGTCGGTGGGGTTCGTCGTCGCGGTTGGCGATTGTGAGCGTCGTGTTCGACGGTCCACAGCCCGTCGCTCCGCTCGACACGTCGACGTACTTCGTCGGCTCGTCGGGTACTGGCCACCCCGTCTCGACGCGTCGCTCGTCGGTCTCGACGGCGACGCGGTAGTCCCCGCTTCGGTACGTCACCGGAATCGACAGCCGCGCCCCCGACGGGACGCGGTACGCCTGGTCGACGAGCACCGTGTTCCCGAGGTCGATGCGGAGCCGAGCGGTCGTCTCGGGGCCGGGGTTCTCCACGACGACGCCAGCGGGTGCGTACCACCGTGAGGAGCCGTCGCCGACGAGCGGGAGGTCGATTCTCGGCCCGTCGTCGGGGGTCGCCGCCGCGAGCGAGCACTCTCCCCGGGCGTCGCACGAGACGGTCCGCCAGAACTCCGCGCTCCCCCGGCCGAGGACGACCTCCAGCCCTTCGAACGCCGCGTCGACGGTCCACGTCGAGCGGGCCCGCAGGCCGGTGTCCGTCTCGACGAGCACCGCCGTCTCCCCGGTCGGGACCGCGACCGATAGCCCGGCCCGCTCGCCGGGCAGCAGGTCGCGGTTCTCGAAGAACACGTCGCGGTCGTCGCGGACGCCGACGACGGTCGTGAAAATCGGGTCCGGCGTCGGGTTCCAGAGCGTCAGCGACCGCTCCACGCGCGCTTCGGTCGTCGGCGTCTCGATCGGCGCGTCCGTCCCCTCCTCGGGGGTCGGCGTCTCCGTCTCCCCCTCGGGCGTCCCGCACCCGGCGAGGCCGGCGAGGCCGCCCGCGAGAAGCGAGAGGAGCGTGCGGCGCTCCATGGGCCACCTACGGGCGCGACGCATATGAACGTCTGTCGCTGCGGTCCCGTGTTCGGCCGCGGCGGCACGGTCGCACCCCCGACCTCCAAAACAGCTATTTCGTCGGCGGTCAGTCGTTTCCACGAACCAGATGGGACTCGACAGTTTCCTCGGCGCGATTGACACCGCGAGTCGGTCGCTTTCGGTGGTCAATCGCTCGGCTCCCGACCCCGTCCAGCGGATGCTCGAAACCACGTTCGCCGACCAGCCGGTCGGCGTCGACGAACTGTCCGACGACGCTCACGGCGACGACGTGGTCGTGCTCACCGAGCAGACGCCTGAGGGACGAGAGGTCGTCGCGACCTCGCCGCTGGAGGAAGTGATGAACGCCGTCCTCCTCGTGAACTCGGACCTCTACAAGACGGGACAGGCGAACCTCGCCGAGTTCGAACTCCCGTCGGTGCTCACGCGACTCGACGACGTGCCGTTTTCCCTCCGCGGCTACCCCGAATCAGACAAGGAGAAACTGCTGCTCGTGGCGATTTCGCGGTACATCGAGCGCCACGCGTGGCGCGCCGGCGACGGGAGACTCCGGTCGTCGTTCCAGCGGCTCTCCCGAATCGAAGACGAGCGGGGGACGCGGGCAGTCTACCAGAAGGTCGCGTCGACCGACGTGCAGACGCACATCTACGGAATTCCGGACTGGACGCCGCCGTTCAACTCCAAACTCATGAGCCACGGCGGCTACACCGATGACTTCTGCGACTCGTGGTTCGTGGTCTACACGCCGCCGGACGGTGGGTTGGACGGAACGACCGGAACCGGCGGTGCGGCCGACGGGGAGAAGGCGGGTGACGAGCGGAGTATCGACGGCGTGGCCCCGGGCCACCCCGTCGCCCTCCTCGCGCTCGAGACCGAACCGAAGCGCTGGGAGGGCTACTGGACGTTCCGCCCGTCGCTCGTCGCCGACATCGACCGGTACATCTCGCGGAACATGTGAGGGCCGGCGGCCGCTGCCGCCCGCCGCCGAAGCCAGACGAAGCCGCTTTACGCGCCCGTCCGATACGGGTATCCAATGAGTAAGCCGAGCCCCGAGGTCTACGAGCGGGGACGCGGGATGGACGCGCACAACAAGGTGATGCGCGACATCCGTTCGCGGAAGCAGAAGACCTACGACCCCCACGAGCCCACCCGGGTGTGGATAGACGAGGACAACACGCCCGACGGCGTCTACGACTCGCTGACGATTATCCTCAACACCGGCGGCTGCCGGTGGGCGCGCGCCGGCGGCTGTACCATGTGCGGCTACGTCGCCGAGTCCGTCGAGGGCGGCACCGTCGCCCACGAGGCGCTGATGGACCAGATTCGGGTCTGTCTCGACCACGAGGTCGAAGAGATGGACGACGGCGAGAAAGCGGGCCTGATCAAGATTTACACCTCCGGCTCGTTCCTCGACGAGCGCGAGGTGCCCGCTGAGACCCGCGACGCCATCGCCGAGACGTTCGCCGACCGCGACCGCATGGTCGTCGAGTCGCTCCCCGACTTCGTCACGCGCGAGAAGCTCGCGGACTTCACCGACCGCGGCCTCGAAACCGACGTGGCAGTCGGTCTCGAAACCGCCACCGACCGCGTCCGCCACGACTGCGTGAACAAGTACTTCGACTTCGCCGACTTCGAGGACGCCTGCGAGGAGGCCGCCGCGGCCGGCGGCGGCGTCAAGGCGTACCTCCTGATGAAGCCGCCGTTCCTCTCGGAGCCCGAGGCGCTCGACGACATGAAGTCGTCCATCCGCCGGTGTGCGGCGGTCGACAACTGCCACACCGTCTCGATGAACCCGACGAACGTCCAGCGCTACACGATGGTCGACGAGCTGTTCTTCAACGGCGGCTACCGCCCGCCGTGGCTCTGGTCGGTCGCCGACGCGCTCCGAGAGACGGCCGACGTGGACGCCATCGTCGTCTCCGACCCCGTCGGCGGCGGCCAAGAGCGCGGCGCGCACAACTGCGGCGACTGCGACGAACTCGTGTTCAAGGCGGTCAAGGACTTCAACCTCCGGCAGGACCCGACCGTCTTCGACCAGGTGTCCTGCGACTGCGAGGCGACGTGGGAGTTCGTCCTCGATAACGAGACGAGCTACAACATGCCGCTGGTCAAGTAGGTCGGCGCGTTCCGCGCCACCCGGACTCACGCCGCTCGCGCGGGCGAACGACCCTTCGACCCGGGCCGGGCCGTCGCCCGCCTGCATCTCCGACCGTTCGTCCAGTATCCCGGCTCGTTTTCTCCGATTCGACCGCGTTAGGTAGTGCTATCGGAGAGTAACTGCCCCCTAACCGTCGGATAGGATATTCGTATCAAAGAGGGTGTGAGTCGTTGTCATATTCGGTGGTTCGGACGTGTCCATCCGAGCCGCCCGCCATCATGACGAAACACACGTACAAGACCGTCTACTACGCGGATGGGTGGTTCGAGATTCGCGAAGAGGAGAACGCCGAGGCGTGGATCGCCACGGACGCTCCCTGCGCTCTCGCCCCATAGCACGCGGTACGCGGGTCGGAAACCTCGACACTCCAACATCGCTCATCGTGTACGCCGCTCCGTTCGCCAACCGACCCCGTGCCGCCCGCCACCGCGGCGGACGGTCTTTTTATACCCTATCCCTCGAAGCCCGCCAGTACACCCCGACCGTCGGTGTTGCCGAGCTGCGGTAGCGACGCCCGTTCGGGGTGCGGCATCAGCACCGCGATGGACTCGCTGTCGCCGAGGATACCCGCGACGTTCCCGAGCGAGCCGTTGGGGTTCGCCTCGTCGGTGACGGTGCCGTCCTCGTCGCAGTAGCGGAAGAGAATCCGGTCGTCGGCTTCGAGCTCCTCGTAGCGGTCGGCGTCGAGTTCGAAGCGTCCCTCGCCGTGGGCGATGGGGAGTTCGATGACCTCGCCTTCCTCGTACGCTGCGGTCCAGCGGGTGTCCGCGTTCTCGACGCGGAGGTAGACGTGTTCGCACT
The DNA here is from genome assembly GCF_000723845.1 of Haloferax prahovense. Lineage (NCBI taxonomy): Archaea > Methanobacteriati > Methanobacteriota > Halobacteria > Halobacteriales > Haloferacaceae > Haloferax > Haloferax prahovense. The sequence continues at coordinate 533,316 of NZ_LK053000.1, forward strand.
GGAAGCGGGCGCTCGCGTTCGTCGTGAACGCGCCGGGGGTGAGCCCGGACTCGCAACCGATCTGCGCGCCGTTGCAGACGCCGAGGACGGGGACGCCCTCTGCGGCCGCCTCGCGGACCGACTTCATGATGGGCGAGCGGGCGGCCATCGCGCCGCCGCGCAGGTAGTCGCCGTACGAGAAGCCGCCGGGGAGGACGATGCCCGTCGTCTCCTCGGGGAGGGGGTCTTCGTGCCAGACGCGCTCGGCCTCGAAGCCGAGGTCGGACAGCGCGCGCACGGCGTCGCGGTCGCAGTTCGAGCCGCCGAACTGCACGACTGCGATCATCTCAGGCCTCGACGACCGCGACCTCGTAGTCGTGGATGGTCGGGTTCGCCAGCAAGCGTTCTGCCATCTCGTCGGCGCGGGCCTCGGCCTCGTCGGCGTCGGCCGCGTCGAGGTCGACTTCGTACCGTTCGGTAAAGCGCAGCGCGTCGAGTTCGAACCCGAGTCGTTCCAGCGCGCGCTTCGTGGTCTCCGCCTCGGGGTCGAGCACGCCACGCTTGAGGCGCACCGTCACCGTCGCGGTGTAGGTGGTCATCAGGTGGCGATGCGTGGTGATGTGCAAAAACGGTTTTGGGTCGTGTTTGTTATACACGAATGTGACTACTGGTTATCGAACCGGCGACGACACCGGCAGAGACCACGCTCCGTCGTAGATGCGACAGTACTCACTAGCTGACGGCGCACCGCGAACGCATCTCGACAACTCTTTTGATTACACGTCGCAATAGTTTATTACTTTATATAAATATATAAAAAATAATTACACACATGATATATGATAATCATTTTTATACTCCGAATGAGATGGCATCTCACGCATGGCAATCGAATTCGCACAGAGTCCGCTCTTGACGTTCGTCGTCGGACTCGCGTTGGTCGTGTTGTTACTGGTCGTCTTGGACCTCCCGGCGTTCGTCGGCTTGGCGATAGCCGCGTTCGCGGTCGGCCTCGTCAACGCGGCGTTCGTCCCGGACTTCGCGCTCGCCGATGCGGCGACGAGAACGGCGACGGCGTTCGGAAACGGGATGGCCGGTATCGGGATTCCCATCCTGATGGCCGCCATCATCGGGAAGTCGATGCTCGAAAGCGGCTCCGCCCAGCGCATCGTCCGCTCCTTCCAGTCGCTCGTCGGGAGAGAAAACAGCGACATCGCGCTGTGGGGGAGCAGTACGGTGCTCGCCATCCCCGTGTTCTTCGACAGCGTGTTCTACCTCATGGCCCCCCTCGCGCGGTCGATGCGGGCGCGGATGGGCGACAACTACGCGCTGTATCTCGTCGTCGTCGGGGCCGGTGCGGCGACGGCCCACGTGTTCATCCCGCCGACGCCCGGCCCGCTCGCGGTCGCCAGCGAAATCGGGGCCGACATCGGCATCACGATGCTCATCGGCGTCACCGTCGCCGTCCCGTCGGCCACCATGGGCGGCCTCGTCTACGGCCGCTGGATTAACCGCCGCATCGACATCCCCCTCCGCGACGCGATGGGGACGACCACGGACGAACTGCAGGAGCGCGCCCAGCGCGACGTGTCGTCGCTTCCGAGCTTCCTCGAAGCCACCGCTCCCATCGTCATCGCCGTCGCGCTCGTCGGCTCGCTCACCGTCGTCAACGCCCTCGAAGGCGTGACGGTGGCCGAACCGCTCCGGCTGTTCGTCGGGTTCGTCGTCGACAACCGCCCGTTCGTCGCGTTCATCGGCGACAAGAACGTCGCGCTCACGGTCGCCGCGCTCGCCGCGGCTTACACGTACTACCGCTGGTCCGACCTCTCGCGGTCCGAGTGGGAAGACGAACTCACCGAGGCGCTGAAAAGCGGCGGCAACATCGCGGCTATCACCTCGATGGGCGGCGCGTTCGGCGCGCTCCTCGCGGCCTCCGGAATCGGCTCGTACCTCGCCAACGGGCTCGAAGGTTTCGGCATCCCGCTTCTCGTGACCGCGTGGCTCATCGCTGCCATCGTCCGCATCGCGCAGGGCTCCGCGACCGCGGCGATGCTCACGGCCGCCGGCATCATGGCCCCGCTCACCGGCCAACTCCCGGTCCACACCGCGTATCTGGTGATGGTCATCGGCGCGGGCGGCAACATCTGCTCGTGGTACAACGATTCCGGCTTCTGGCTCGTCAAGGAAATCGGCGGCCTCACGCAGGCGGAGACGCTGAAGACGTGGACGGCGCTGACGACGATTATCTCCGTGACTGGGCTCGTCGTCGTCCTCGTCGTCTCGTCGGTGCTCCCGCTGGCGTAGCGGCCTCACGCTCACGCTGGCTTTTCCTTTTTGCGGGTGATTCACGGTCGTTCCGGAGGGATTCGCTTGCGGAGAACGACAGCGGTTTACCGCTCGCCGACGCAGGACGCTATATGTTCAGCTTCGAACAGCTGGAGGTGACGGTATGACTCGCGAACTCACCGAAATCACGGTCATCGGAGGAGACAAGACCGGACTCATCGCGAACGTGACCACCCTGCTGTTCGAGCGCGGAATCAACGTCGAGGACTTAGACCAGGCGGTCCGCGAGGGAATCTTCCGGATGACCCTCCACGCCGACACCTCGGAGATGACCTGCTCCCGCGACGAACTCCGGGAGGCGCTTTCGGACCTCGGCGACGACCTCGGCGTCGACGTGCAGGTCCGGTTCCCCTCGGACCGCGAGACCCGCGAAATCGCCGTCCTCGTGACGAAGGAGTCCCACTGCCTCGAAGCGCTGTTCGAGGCGTGGGCGAACGACGACCTCGGCGCGGAGATTTCGGTCGTCATCGGCAACCACGACACGCTCGAACCGCTGGCGAGCCACTACGACGTGCCTTTCCACGACATCGGCGACCAGAAGGGCACCGCCAACGAAGAGCGCATGCTCGACCTCCTCGAACAGTACGACGTGGACCTCATCGTCCTCGCGCGCTACATGCGCATCCTCGGCCCGAACGTCGTCTTCCGCTACGAGGACCGCATCATCAACATCCATCCATCGCTCCTCCCGTCGTTCCCCGGCGCGGCGGCCTACCGGCAGGCGAAAGAAGAGGGCGTCCGCATCGCGGGTGTCACCGCCCACTACGTGACGACCGACCTCGACCAGGGTCCCATCATCGCCCAGCGCGCCTTCGACGTGCCCGACGACGCCACCATCGACGAAATCAAAGAGCGCGGCCAGCCGCTGGAGGCCGACGCGCTCCTCGAAGCCGTGAAGCTCCATCTCAACAACGATATCTCGGTCCACCGCGGGCGCACCAGTCTCCGCGAGAGCGCCGACCCCGAGCGCTACCAACTCGGCCTCACCCGCGAGGCGCAGGCGTCGAACCCCGACCGCCCGGTCGACGGCATCATCGACGCCCTCGGCGAGCGCGAGGCGCTCGCGCCCGAACCGTCCGAGGACTGAGTCGTCTCCGAGCGGGGCGACCCCCGCCAGACCTATTTTTCCGGCGACGCGACTCGGAGCCGTGCCCGTCTCCCGCCGGTATCGCGTCGCACTCGGCTGTTACGCGCTGTGGCTCGTTGCGACGGTCCTCCTCGTCGCGCACGAACTCGGCATCATCCCGCTGCTTCCCGGCGTCGAACCGGGCGTCGTGACCGGCGCGGCGGTGTTCGTCGCGCTCGGTCTCGGGAGAATGCTCCGCCGAGGCTGGCGGTTCCTCGTCGGTGACGACGCGTCGTGAGAGGGGAACAGACGAAAAACGGGGTTCTCGCTCCGCGACCGACTACAGGTCCCGAACGCGCGCCACGGCGTCCTCGATGGCCGGCGCGTCGAACCAGTCGTGGTCGACGTAGGCGTTGGTGCCGGCGCAGTAGAGGTCAGCCAGCGCCTCGACGATGTCGGCGGGGAGGTGCTCGGGTTCGACCGCGCAGTTCTCGCGCCAGTTCGGCTCGCCCGTCTCGATGGCCTCGGCCTTCGCGTCTTTCACGGCCTCGACCCACTCGGGCTGGACGCGCTTGTAGTACTGGCGGACGACCTCCTTCGAGACCTGCTGGCCGCCGTAGGAAAACCGGTTCTCGTCGAAGGTGCCGACCACGTCGCCGACCTTGACGGTGCCGTCGTGGTACAGACACTCGATTTTGCCGTCCTCGTGGTCGAAGCCGGCCCTCTCGGCGCGCTCTGTCAGTACGTGGTTCACGGCGAGCGCCAGCTCTTCGAGGCGGTCGAGGTCGACTTTCCCGGCGATGTCGTCGGCCTCCTCGCGGGAGAGATAGCGGTCCTGTTCTTCGTACTTCGTGGAGAACTCCACGACCGGCTCGGGGAGGGAGACGGCCTCGTCGGGCCACTCGTCCAGTTCGAGGCCGTAGTCAGCGGGCTCGCCGCGCCGCCGGAGGCTCGACCCCACGGGGACGGTGTTGCGGAAGACGATTTCCAGCGGGATGAGGTAGTTGTCGCCGGCAGTCTCGTGATAGGCGTCGTAGTCGTACGCGCCGTCCTCGTGGGGGAGGTCGGGAACCTGCGTGAGTTCGATGGCCATCTCCGTCGGCGGCGACTCGCACTCGCCGAGCTCCTTGACCTCGCCGTCTTCGACGACGCCGAGGTAGTGGGTCGGGACGTGGTTCACGTCGAGCAGTTCGAAGTTGTACGCGCCCATGAGACAGAGGCTCGCGCCCTTGTTCGGGACGTGGTCGGGCATCTCGCCCCAGTCGAACACCGAGTAGCGGTCCGAGAAGACGAAGCGGCCCCGCCCGAGGTCGGTCGCCGTCGGCTCCTCCTCGACGCGGAAGTCCTTCACGCTGGTCATGGTCGTCCTCTGGACTCATCCCACTAAGAAGCTTCCACTTCCGTGCGCATCTCGGCACCCGAACAAGGGAATATATACACGAACGCGCTCACCAAACGAATCGTATCGCTTTTTCGCGGCTGTACCCTCCGTTCGGCTATGGACGCTGCCCTCGAATCAGACGCCGCGTGGGTCGCCCGGCGACTCCGCGAGGCCGACACCGCCGTCGCCTTCACCGGCGCGGGGATGAGCACGGCCTCGGGGATTCCCGACTTCCGCGGCGACGACGGCATCTGGGAGACCGAGTTCGACCCGGCGTCGTTCCACCGCGACCGCTTCGTCAACGACCCCGCGGGGTTCTGGCGGGACCGCGTCCGCCTCCAAGAGCGCATGTTTCCCGACGGCGTCGAGCCGAACCCCGGTCACGACGCGCTGGCGGCCCTCGAATCGCGGGGCGTCCTCGACGCGGTCGTGACCCAGAACACCGACGGTCTCCACCGCGAGGCGGGTTCGGACCGCGTCGTCGAACTCCACGGGAACGCCGCGGAGGTCGTCTGCGAGGACTGCGGCGCGCGAACCGACGCCGACCCCGCGTTCGAGGCGGTCCGAGCCGGCGACGCGCCGCCGACCTGCGAGGACTGCGGCGGCCTGCTCAAGCCCGGCGTCGTCCTGTTCGGCGAGCGCCTTCCCCGCGTCGCCTACAGCGAGGCGAACCGTCTCGCCGGCGACGCCGACGTGTTCCTGTCGCTCGGGTCGTCGCTGACGGTCCACCCCGCGGCTGGCCTCGCCGGCCGGGCCGCCGAGAGCGGTTCGCTGGTCGTCGTCAACTTCGACGCGACGCAGTACGACGACCGCGCCGACCGGGTCGTCCGCGGGGACCTCGCGGCGTTCCTCCCCGAAGTCGAAAAACGAGCCAAGCGAGTCTGAGCGCGACCGCGCAGCCGCCCCGTCAGGAGTCGAACGGCTCGCCGTCGCGGTGGTTATCGACGTTCTCCGTCTCGGCCGCCTCCTGTTCTCGCATCTCGTCTTCGGCGTCTGGTTCTTCCCCTTCGCTCGGACGCTCGGCATCGACCTCCTCGGACTCCTCGGGCGACGACGCGCCGGCGTCGCCGCCGCCGTCGACCGTGACGCCGTGGCCGTCGTCGTCTTCGACGCTCGGTTCGCGGTCGGTCACGTCCGCTTCGGTGTCGTCGGACATCGGGGCGCTAGCTCACGTCGCCCGCGGCAAATAGGTGGTGGCCGAGTGCACGAACGCCCACCCGGTTACACTCACCAATCAATTGATGCTCTCTCCCCGTCATGTCGGTGCATGACTCGGTCTCCCTCGCCGGGGGCGTCGGCGGGGACGGCACCGTCCGTTCTCTTCGTCGCACCCGACCGCACACGGGCGGACGCCGTCGCGGCCGCGCTCGACCGCCACGACGTGTCCGTCACCGTCGAGTTCGACCTCGGTGCCGCGCTCGACCGCATCGACGACCGGACGGTCGACTGCCTCTTGGTCCCGCGGCAGTTCGGTCAACACACCGCCGCCGACGTCGTCGCGCTCGTCCGCGACCGCCATCCCGAAGTTCCGGTCGTTCTTCTCGGCCCCGACAAGGCGGGCGACGACGGTGGTGGTGGTGGTGGCGGTGGCGACCCGCTCGCGACCGACGCCGCCGTCTACCGTTTTTCGGACGACGTCGACTCTATCTCCTACGACCGCCTCGCGGACCGCGTCCGGGCGGCGGTCGCCCGCTACCGAAGCTCGCAGGCCCAGCGCACCGAACGCGACATCGTCTCCCGACTCGAACGCCGCATTCAGCGCACCGAGCGGAAGATAACGTCGCTCCACGGCGTCGCCATGCGGCTCGCGTCGGCCTCCGACGCCGACGATATCTACGAGGAGACCGTCGAGGCGGCGGAGCGCATCCTGAACCTCGACATCTGTTTCGCCTTCGAGGCCGAGGCGGACCGGTTCGTCCCGAGGGCGCAGTCCTCGACGCCGACCGACCGCGAACTCCGGCCGGTCCCGAAGGGCGCGGGCGCGATGGGCGAGACGTTCCGCACCGGCGAGTCCCACCGCGCGGTCGACATGGAACTCCACGCGTTCGGCCGCCCCGAGTTCGGCGACTACCGCTCCGGGCTCAGCGTCGCCATCGGCTCCTTCGGCGTGTTTCAGGCGGTCTCCGAGCAGACCGGCGCGTTCGACGAAATCGACCTCGAACTCGCGGAACTGCTCGTCGCCCACACGAACGCGGCGCTCCAACGGCTCAGCTTCGAGCGCCGGCTTCGGGTCGAACGCGACCAGTACGCCGCCCTGTTCGAGAACAGCGCCGACTGCATCATCGACTCGGAGTTCGTCGACGGCGAGTCCGTCATCCGCGCGGTGAACCCGGCGTTCGAGGCGACGTTCGGTTACGACGAATCCGAGGTCGTCGGCCGCGCCATCGACGACGTGGTCGCGCCGGACGACCGCCGCGAGGAGGCCGCGGAACTCACCGAGATGGTCCGCGCCGGCGACTTCGTCCAGACCGAGGTGCGCAGGCGGACCGCCAACGGCGAGAGGGACTTCCTCCTCCGGTCGGTTCCGGTCGGCGAGAACACCATCTACGCGGTCTACACGGACATCACGGCTCGCCGGGACGTCGAACGCGAGGTCGAAGCCCAGAACCGCCGGCTCGACGAGTTCACGAGCGTCGTCTCCCACGACCTTCGCAACCCGCTTTCGGTCGCCACGGGTCACCTCGACATCGCTCGCGAGGAAGTCGACAACGACCACCTCGCGGCGGTGGCGCGGGCGCACGACCGGATGAACGCACTCACCGAGGAACTGCTCGTCCTCGCGCGGCAGGGAACCGACGCGTTCACCACGACGCCCGCGTCTCTCGCGGAGACCGCAGAGCGGTGCTGGGAGAACGTCGAAACCGGGGACGCGACGCTCGTCGTCGCGTCCGACCGGACCGTCGTCGCCGACGCGGGCCGGCTTCACCAACTGTTCGAGAACCTGATTCGCAATGCTGTCGAGCACGGCCCGTCGGGTGACTCCGGGGCTACCGACGGCGGCGACGAAGCCGAGGACCGCCTCACCGTCACCGTCGGCGCGCTCGACGACGGCTTCTACGTCGAGGACGACGGCGCTGGCGTCCCGCCCGAACTCCGCTCGCGCATCTTCGACAGCGGCTTTTCGACCGGCACCGCCGGCATCGGCTTCGGACTGACAATCGTCTCGAACGTCGCCGACGCGCACGGCTGGACGGTCTCGGTCGGAGAGAGCGACGCGGGCGGCGCTCGCTTCGAGTTCACCGGTGTGGAATCCGAGTCCTGAAGCCGGGTCGAAGGGGCGTGGACGTGTTCAGGCGAACTCCTCGTGGAGGTACGCGCCGAGGTAGCCGCCGAGCGCGCCGAGGCCGACGGTGTAGACGAGCAGCAAGGCGAGGCCGAACAGCGCGACGATGGCGATGCCGAGGATGCCGAGGCCGAACCCGCGCGGGTTGACGCCGATAGCGAAGATGCTGAAGAAGCCGAGGACGACGACGCCGAGGACCACGCCGACGAGACTCACGAACAGCCCGGAGACCGCGCCGGATTTCACGCCGAGTTCGCGGTCGCTTCCGGTCAGGTAGCCGGAGATTGCGCCGCCGAGGACGGTCGACCCCGGAAGCGGCGAGAGGACGATGCTGGCGACCGCGCCGACGAGCGCCGAAAACAGCAGGCTCTCGCGGTCGTCGCCGGGAGACGAGTCGGTCGTCGAAGACGGGGAGTGTTCCATGCCCGACACAACACGGCGGGGCGGCCTAACGCTTTCTCCGCCGCGGCGTCCCGCGGTCGGAGTTCCGGTACCGCCCCGTTTTTAGGACCGTGGCGCGTTTCAAACGAGCATGACCGGTGCCGCCCACGACGACTTCGGGTTCGACCACGTCCCGGAGACAGACCAGTCGTTCGAGAACGCCTTGGCGAAGGCGCGAGCGGGCGAGCGCCTCACGGTCGACGACGGCGTCGAACTCATCACGACGGGCACCGACCGCGAGGGAATCGACCCCGAACGCAAGGAACTCGTGCTCGAAGCCGCCGACCGGCGGCGCGCCGAGATGGTCGGCGACGACGTGACGTTCGTCGCCAACCTCAACAACAACGTGACGACGGCCTGCAACACCGGCTGTCTGTTCTGTAACTTCAAGAACACCGCCCACCTGTTCGAGTCCGACTCCGACGCCGACCACGGCGGCTTCACGAAGACGCCCGCCGAGTCCCGCGACATCGTCGCCGACGCGGTCGAGATGGGCATCTACGAGGTCACGTCCGTCTCCGGGCTCCACCCCGCGCTCGTCTTAGACGAGGAACACCGCGAGATTCTCGAATCCTCCGACAACCCCGCCGCCGAGGTGAACTACAAGCCGCCCGAGGCGTACGACACCGACCCCGCGAGCTACGCCGAACAGCTCTCGGCGATGTCGGTCGACGGCGCGCACGTCCACTCGATGACGCCCGAGGAGGCCCACCACGCCAAGCGCGGCACCGACTGGAGCTACGAGGAGGTCTACCGCCGCCTCGCCGACGCCGGCCTCGACAGCGCGCCCGGCACCGCCGCGGAGATTCTCGTCCCCGAGGTGCGCGAGGTCATCTGCCCCGGCAAAATCGGGACCGACGAGTGGGTCGCCGGGATGGAGGGCGCGATGGAAGCCGGCCTCGACGTGACGGCGACCATCATGTACGGCCACGTCGAGACCGAGAAACACCGCGTGCTCCACCTCGACGTGATTCGGGACCTCCAAGACCGCTACGGCGGCATCACCGAGTTCGTCCCGCTGTCGTTCATCCACCAGAACACGCCGCTGTACGACCGCGGCCTCGTGACCGGCGGCGCGTCCGACGACGAGGACGAACTGCTGGTCGCCGTCTCGCGCCTCTATCTCGACAACGTCGAGCACATCCAGTCGTCGTGGGTGAAGTTCGGGAACGCGAAGGCGCTGAAGCTCCTCAACTGCGGCGCTGACGACCTCATGGGCACGATTCTCTCCGAGGAGATAACGAAGCGCGCCGGCGGCGGTTTCGGCGAGTTCCGCTCGTTCGACGACTACGTCGACATGATAACCGCCATCGGCCGCCGGCCGGTCGAGCGCTCGACCGACTACCGGACTCGCCGCCCCATCGACCCCGACGACGGCCCGCATGGCCCGATGCTCGGGCCCCGCGCGGACGGGACACCCCTGCTCGACGGCCGCCGCGACCCGGCGACCGCCGACGACTAAGATGATGGCGACCACCCACGCGGCCGTGGGGCTGACCCTCGCGGCCCCGCTCGTCTTGGTCGCTCCCGAACTCGCGACCGCGGCGGCCGTCGGCGCGCTCGCCGGCGGCGTCTTCCCCGACGTGGACCTCTTCGTCGGCGTCCACCGCAAGACCCTGCATTTTCCCGTCTACTACAGCGTCGCCGCCGCCGTTTTCGGCGCTGTCGCCGTCGCCTCGCCCTCGACGGTCACCGTCGGGGTCGCCTTTTTCTTCCTCTCGGCGGGGCTCCACTCCGCGTCCGACTGGTTCGGCGCGGGCGACGAACTCCGGCCGTGGGACCGCACCTCCGACCGAGCGGTGTACGTCCACCCGGCGCGGCGGTGGCTCCGTCCCCGCTACCTCGTCCGCTACGACGGCGCGCCGGAGGACCTCGCGTTGACGCTCCTGTTTTCGGTCCCCGGCTTCCTCGCCTTCTCCGGCGGCGTCCGGGTCGCCGTCGCGGTCGGCGTCGCCGTCGCGCTGTTCTACACGGGCTTCAGAAAGCGGATGCCCGAGTGGTTCGGCATCTGAGACGCAGTCTCCGAGGTGGCGACCGCGCCCGCAGGCGCTCGTTCTGACCACGAAACTCATACGTCTCGGTCGCCGAGTAGGCGAAACGATGACGACTCGACGACGCCGACCGGCGCGGGGGGTGTTCGCCCCGTGATGGCCCCGACGCACGTGGCGATGAGCCTCGCGCTCGCCGCCGCCGTCGTGTTCGTCGCTCCCGCGGCCGCGCCGCTCGTCGTCGCGGCGGCGCTCGTCGGCGGCGTCTGTCCCGACCTCGACATGGTCGTCGGCGTCCACCGCCGGACGCTCCATCAGGTCGAGGCGTTCGTCGTCGGCTCGGTCGGGTTCGGCGCGGCCGCGCTCCTGACGGGCGACCCGCTGGCCGCGGCCGCGGCGACGGGGTTCGGCGCGGCGGCGCTCCACTGCGCGGCCGACTACCTCGGCGGCAGCAGCGAGGCTCGCCCGTGGGAGGCGCGGACCGACCGCGGCGTCTACGTCCGCAGTCTCGGCGGCTGGGTCGAACCCCGCCGACTCGCCACCTACGACGGCTCGCCCGGCGACCTCGCGCTCGCCGCGGCGCTCTCGGTTCCGGGCCTCCTGACGCTCGGCGACGGCCCGCGCGGGATTCTCCTCGCCAGCCTCGCCGTCGGCGTCGGTTACACGCTCGTCAGAAAACGCGTGCCGCAGCTCTCGGGCCGCGCGCCCGCGGTGACCGCCGCGGTCGTCGCGCTCTACTCAGCTCTCGTTCGCCGTCGGTAGAAAACTACCCCAAACCGGCCGACGGCCGCGTCGCTCTCACCGCGGAATCGACAGCGGACCGTCGCCGCGAGCGACGTTCCGGAACCGTCGTCCGTGCACGTCGTCGGCGCTGAGCCGGTCGGTAATCGGCTCGCGGAGCCACTCGCGGTCCCGCTCGGCTCCGTGCGCACCGTCGGGCTTCTCGTCCCGGTCGCGGACGCTATCGCCGTCGGGGAGGAACCGCTCGTAGACGGGCAGTCGCTCGCGGAGCGGGACGCCCGCCTCGTCGGCGATGTCGGCGAGTTCCCGGAGCGCCGGCCACTCGTAGTCGGGGTTGACGTAGTCGTCCGTGACCGGCGAGACGCCGCCGAGGTCGTCGACACCGCAGGGGACGAGGTCGGCCGCCGCCGAGAGGTTCGGCGGCACCTGCACCGACACCTCCTCGGGGAGCGCGACCCGCGCCATCGCGACGACCCGGCGCATCGTGTCGAGCGACGGGCGCTCGTAGTCCGACCGCTCGTTGGGGACGACGTTCTGGACGATGACCTCCTGAACGTGGCCGTAGCGCTCGTGGAGCGCGCGGATGGCGAGCAGACTCTCGGCGCGGTCGAGCCAGGTCTCGCCGATGCCGACGAGGATGCCCGTCGTGAAGGGGACGCCCACTTCGCCCGCGGCGCGGATGGTGTTGAGCCGCTGGCCCGGCGTCTTCCGCCGGTTGCCCGAGTGGGCGGCCACGTCGGCGGTCGTCTCCAGCATCACGCCCATGCTGGCGTTCAGGGGCGCGAGGTCGGCGAACTCCTCGCGGGTCAGGTCGCCGGGGTTCGAGTGCGGAAGGAGTCCCTCGTCGAGGGCGACTTCGCAGGCCGCCGCGAGGTAGTCGAGGATGTCGTCGTAGCCCCACTCGTCGAGCTGGCGGTGAACCTCCGTGTAGCGCTCGTCGGGGGCGTCGCCGAAGGTAAACAGCGCCTCCGTGCAGCCCGCGTCAGCGCCCGTGCGAACCGTCTCGCGGACCTCGTCGAGGGACATGAGCGTCGCCTCGCCGGGCACGTCGTAGTAGGTGCAGTAGGTGCAGGTGTACCGACAGGCGGTCGTCAGCGGGATGAACACGTTCCGCGAGAACGAAAGCGCCGCCGGCGCGTCGGCGTCATCGGGGGTGACGGCGAGCAGTCGCTCCACGTCGGCGTCGTCGATAGTCAGGTCGACTCCGTACTCGTCGGCACCCGCGAACATATCTCCCGGTGCGTGACGAGCCACTAAAAGCGTGTCACTCGCGGTCGATACGGCGGCGATTGGGGTCGCACGGAGAGACGGTAACACGGAAGTCGAGCTCGGGGCCGGATAGTTGGTGCCAGACACGTCTCCGGCCCGTCCGAGGCGCCGTCAGGCGCTCGCCCCGATTTGGTTGCGAGTGTGACTCGCGTCGTCGTCGCGACGTTCGGACTCCACTTCGACTCCCACGTCGTCTTCGCGACGCGGAAGCGCGCGGCGCACGTTGCCTCAGTTCCCGCCGGGCAGACGGACAACCGCGCCAGTCAATGTTTATCGTGGACCGTTAAGGTCTTATCGGCGCTCGCGGACGGCCTCAACTCTGCCCGACCCGCCTTCGAGGCGGACGCCGGCGTCGACCAGCCACTCGCGGGCGCGGCCCTCGCCGTGGACGAGCACTTCGACGAGGTCGGTCGGCTCGTCCACGTCGACGGCGAGTCGCATCGAATCCACCTCCGCGAACGAACAGCCGGCGTCGCGGGCGATTCGCCGGTGGTCGAGGATGGACGCGCCGTGGTAGTCGACGGAGAAGTCGGAATGGCGGACGACGAGCGCGTTCGTGCCGCCACCGAGGCCGGGCGCGGCGACCACGTCGGCGTCGGTCTCGAACAGCCGCGCGAGCGCCGTAGGCGTCGCGAGCGCGAGGTCGGCCATGACGACCGCGACCGGGTCGTCGCCGCCGAGTTCGTCGCCGACGACCTCGGTGAGCGGTCGGTCGTCCACGGTGACAGGCGCATCGACCGAAACGGGCGCGTCAGCGACGACTGTCGGGTCGCCGTCGGCCGCGCGAACGGCGTCGAGCACGTCCCGGAGCATCGCGACGGCGAACTCGCGTCGCTCGTCGGCGTCGAAAAACGGGGCGAGTCGGGTCTTCGGCGTTCGTCCCCCGAAGGGAACGACGACTCGCACTGAGAATCAGCCCAGTTTGTCGTAGGTCGTCTGCTGGGACCGCCAGTAGAGGAACCCACCGGCGATGAGCGCGACGACGAGCAGGCCGCCCGCGGCGTAGATGAGCAGTTGGGTCGTCTGACTCGACTGCTGTGCCTGGTTCGCGCTGGTCTCGGCTTCGTTGGCGAGGTTCGTCGCGAGGTTGAACTCTTCGCCGTTGAACGCTTCGACAGCGTTGTTGAACGTCTGCTGGGCTTGTTGCGTGTTGGCCCCACTCGCACTCTGAATCGCGGCCTGCGCGCTGTCGAGTTCGGCGCGCGCGGCGGCGCTGTCTTCGGTGTAGTGGTGGGCGGTCCACGTGTCGATATCGTTACTGGAGCCACCTTCGCGGGTCTGGTCGAGCGAGATAAGCGTGAACGTCTGCGCGGGGTCGTAGGAGTACGCCTCGACCTCGGGGACGGTCCCCGTCACGGAGATTTCCACTTCGCTCGTGCCGTCGCCAGCGGCGACTTGCGCGCCGCTGAAGTTCTGCCCGTCGAAGGACTGCTGGTCGACTTTCGCACCCGTCTGGTCGTAGTACGTGACGGTCCACGTCACGTCTTCCAGGTCGGTCTCGCCCGCGAGCGTCCACGATTCGAGTTGCGGATTCCTGTACAGTTCATCGAGGGTGGCCGTCGCGGTCACCTGTGAACCGACCTGCGCCTCGTTGGGAACGTTCTCGGACGCGACGCTCACCGCCCCCACCGGGCCCGCGAGGGCCGACAGGAGCACGACGAGCGCGAGCGCCAGCTTAGAAAAGCGACTCCAGTTCGTCTTCGTCATCGTTTATGAGGTTCTCCAGATTCGAATCGCTCTCTTGGCGGATCTCTTCGATGTTATCCTGCGCTTCGATGGCGACCTGCTGCAGTTCCTTGATGCGCGGGACGTTCGTCACGCCCGACAGGAGGATGACACTCGCCACCTTCCCCGCGCCCGGAATCGGGTAGTCGCCGCCGCGAACTTCCATGGAACCGGTCTGCTCCTCGATCCATTTCCGCCCGCGCTCTATGCCTTTCCGGTTCAGATGCTCCGGCGGACCAGCGAGTACGAGCAGCGCGCGCTCCGCGCCTTCGATCTCACACGGGAGCGTGAGTCGACCGAGCGCGGCCTTGCGAACGAGGCTCGTGATTCGGTTGGTCGTGTGCGCGGTGTCGAGGTTGTCGTCGGGCTCGTCGCCGCCCGTCAGCCGGGACAGGAGGCCGCCGCCCTTGTTCTTCCGCGGTTCGACGCCCTCGGAGGCGTAGCCGACGGTCGAGACGCCGCCGCCGGCGAGCGTGTTGATAATCTCCGACGAGTCGACGACGGACTCCGCGACCTCCTGTCCGTCTTGGACTTCGCCGGCGCCGAAGAGCACGCCGAATCGGTTGACGATCTCCTCGTTGATCTCGTCGTATCCCCCCTGTACCGACTCGCCGGTCTTCCGCCAGGCGTCGTTGTCGAACACGAGGAGGTTGTCGACCTCGCGGACGAACGTCTGGAAGGAGCGCGCGGCGTTGAGCGTGTAGATGCCACCCTCGTCGGACCCCGGCAGGATGCCGATACCGTAGACGGGTTCGGTGTAGATGCGCTTGAGGTGTTTCGCGAGGACCGGCGCGCCGCCGGAGCCGGTGCCGCCACCGAGCCCGGACACGACGAGGAAGGCGTCGACTTCGTGGACAGGGATGCTGTCGATGGCACCCTGTACCTCGTCGATGTCCTCCTCGGCGATTTCGGCACCGAGTTCGTTGTCCGCACCGACGCCATGTCCCTTCACGCGGGACTGGCCGATGAGGACGCGCTGGTCCTTCGGTATGTTCTTCAGTCCGAGCAAGTCAGCTTTCGCGGAGTTCACCGCGACCGCAGCGCGGACGATTCCGGCGTTGCGTTCCCGGTCGTACTCGACGAACTTGTCGACTACTTTTCCCCCGGCTTGCCCGAATCCGATCATTGCGAGCTTCATAGGTTCGGTCCCCTCGCCATTGCGTGAATTGCAGTACGAACGCAGACATAAGCGTTGTGATGGGGAAGTGTATATCAATCGTCAGATTATCGGCGAAAAACGGCGACACGAAACCGGTGTTAATCGGACATTATCCCGTAAGAACGGCTAATACCGGCGAAATGAGCCGGAGTTCACAACCGATTAATTCCCGCCAAACGTCGGACGACCGTCAGTTTCGCTCGGCGAGGTACGCGCCGAGTGTCTTCATCGACGAGGTGTCGATGCCGAAGACGCCCACGTCGTTCTGGTTGGTCGTGTTGTCGAACTGGAGCGAGCGGTACTGGTCTTTCCCCATCGGGAAGCCGGGGACCGCTCCGAGGACGGTCAGGCCGACGCCCGCGAGACTCATCGGCAGCGGGACGATGGTGATAGACTTGTTCTCGGCGTCGTACACCATCTCCGTGATTTCCCGGAGCGTGAGCTTTTCGGGGCCGCCGATGCGGTAGGTCTCGCCGACGTGGTCGTCGTCCTCGACGCCGTCCGCGAGCATCGGGACGAGATCGCCGACCCAGATGGGCTGGAAGCGCGTCTTCCCGTTGCCCGGAAGCGGGTACAGCGGGACGCCGGGGGCGAACATCCCCTTGAGCCGCTTCGTGAAGGAGACGAACTCGCCACCGTCGCCGAAGACGACCGACGGCCGGAAGATGACCCAGTCGAGGCTCGACGACTTAAGCGCCTGCTCGGCTTTCCCCTTCGAGCGGATGTAGGCGGTGTCGCCGTCGGTGTCGGCCCCGAGCGCGCTCATCTGGACGAGTCGGGGTACGTCGTTGGCCTCCGCGGCCTTCACGACGTTTTCGGTCCCCTGCCAGTGGACGATGTCGTGCATCCGGTTGCCGCCCTTCGGCTCGAACAGCGGCGAGAGCGCGACGAGGTTCACGACAGCGTCTTTCCCCTCGAACGCGCCCGCGATGGAGTCGTAGTCCGTTACGTCCCCCATCGCCTTCTCGACGCCGTCGGGGAGGTCCTCGCTGTTCGGACTCCGCGACATCGCGGTCACGCTGTGTCCCCGCGACTGCAGTTCGCGGCAGAGATGGCTCCCGATGAATCCGCTTCCGCCGACGACAAGGACTTTCATGGCGTAATATTCGGCGGAATGAGGGTAAAGCTAACGGGGGATAGAGGTCGATTTCGCCGGGGAACGCTCCGATGGGAACGACGCTCCTCGAACGGGTGTGTTCGACTCTCCGACCCGCGGCGACGGTTTCCACGCGGACCCGCTCAGAAGAGAACCGAAGGCGCGACCGAGCCGTCGGTGCGCTTTACCATCCGACCGATTCGGTCGTAGACGACTATCTCCGCGGTCGCCTCGGGACACTCGTCGGGCGCGTCGCTCGGGTGGTCGACCTCGGACTGTTTCGTCGCGAACGACGTGTCAGTCGGGGGGACGCTCTCGTCGAAGCGGACGACGCTGTACGGTTTTTCCCTCGGTAGGAGGTCGTTCCACCACTCTCGGGTGGCCGTCACTGTCTCACGTATCGGCTTGCGTTGACATTATCATTGCGGCGGCTCGCTTCGGCGCGCTTTTTCCGGAGCGCCGAGTTGGTAGGGTATGCTCGTCACGCTCGAAGGGCTCGACGGGAGCGGGAAGACGACCGTCTGGGAGGCGCTCCACGACGCGTACCCCGACGCCGTCTTCACGCGCGAGCCCACGTCGGACTCGTGGTACGGAGAGGCCGTCAACCGCGCTATCGCCGACGACGACGCCGACCCGCTCGCCACGCTGTTCCTCTTTACCGCCGACCACGCGGACCACCTCTCGCGGGTCGTCCGTCCGGCCCTCGCCGACGGCGACCTCGTCATCTCCGACCGCTACTCTGACTCGCGGTACGCCTATCAGGCCGCCTCGCTCCGCGACAGCGACCTCCGCCGCCCGATGGAGTACATCAGGGGTATCCACACGGCGTTCACTCGGCCGCCGGACAAGACCATCTACCTCGACGTGGACCCCGAGACGGCCGCCGCGCGCAGCGGCGCGACGAACAAGTTCGAACAGGCGGCGTACCTCGCGGACGTGCGCGCCAACTACGAGCGACTCATCGAGGCCGAACCGGAGCGGTTCGTCCGCGTCGACGCGACGCAGTCGCCCGAGGACGTGCTCGACGCCGTCGAGGCGGCGCTCGAAGAGATTCTCGCGGAGAACTAAACTAGTCACCGACCGGCTCACGCCTCACCGCGAGTTCGGGAGGTTCTCGTACTCCTCCGGCGGCGGGACGTAGAGCGTGTCGATGGTGAACCCGAGCGCGAGTGGCATCCCTATCATCACGCCGAGCGCGGCCGTGGGGCTGCCGAGGTCAACGCCGATGCCGAACACGCCGGAGAACACCAGCGTCGAGACGAACAGCACGAGCGGGATGAGAAACACGGCGTACAGGATGTAGCCCCACTGCGTCTTCAGTCGAAGGCGGAAAAAGCGGGTCATGACCGCCGCGATGAGCGTGTGGAGGGCGATGACCGCGCCCATGAGCACGAGGTTGACCACCGAGACCATAGCCGACCTACGGAGGCGGTGGTCTTTGGCCTGTCGCTCTCGGTGGCCCGCTCGTCCCGTGCCGCCGTCGGTCGAACCGCCCGCCGCGGCCGCCCCGCGGACGGGTGATGTTTATCACGAAGGACCGTGACTCACCGCCATGCACCGACTCATCGCAGAGCGCGGGCTGGACGACACGGGCTTCACCGCAGACGACGCCCGCGCCGCCCTCCGCGACATGATTCGAGCGCGACGGTTCGACGAGCGTGCACTCGCCCTCCAGCGACGCGGGTGGATGAGCGGCTACCCGCCGTTCCGCGGACAGGAAGCCTCTCAAATCGGGGCCGCCCACGCCATGCGCGACGACGACGTGTTGCTGCCCACCTACCGGTCGAACGCCCTCCAACTCGCCCGCGGCGTGCCGCCGAGCGACATCCTCCTCTTTCGGCGCGGCCACGCCGAGTACGACTCGGACCACGACGTGCCCGTGTTCCCGCAGGCGGTCCCCATCGGGAGCCAGATTCCCCACGCCGCCGGCGTCGGCATGGCCGCGAACTACCACGGCGACGACTACGGGGCGCTGGTCTGCTTCGGCGACGGCGCGACCTCCGAGGGCGACTTCCACGAGGGGCTGAACTTCGCCGGCGTCTTCGACGCGCCGGTCGTCTTCTTCTGCGAGAACAACGGCTGGGCGATTTCGCTCCCCCGCGAGCGCCAGACAGCGAGCGAGTCAATCGCGGCGAAGGCCGACGCCTACGGGATGGACGGCATGCAGGTCGACGGCAACGACCCGCTGGCGGTCAGGGAGGCCGTCGAGCGCGGCTTCGAGAAGGCCCGCGCCGGCGAACCGGTGCTCATCGAGAGCCTCACCTACCGACAGGGGCCGCACACGACCGCCGACGACCCCTCGCGCTACCGCGACGACGATCCGGGGCTCCCTGAGTGGCGGACGCGCGACCCCCTCGACCGCTTCGAGTCGTTCTGCCGCGAGCAGGAGGTCGTCGACGACGCGGCGCTCGACGCCATGCGTGACGACGCCGACGAGGAGCTGCGCGAGGCCGTCGAGCGCGCCGAGGCAACGCCCGAACCGGGGACCGACGAGCTGTTCGACAACGTCTACGAGGAACTGCCGCCGGAGCTCGCCCGCCAGCGCGAGGAACACGTCGCGTTCGTCGAGCGCAACGGACCGTTCGACATCGAGCGCTGAGCGCGCGGTCCCTCAGTCGTCCAGCGAGATGTACGTCTTCGTGTCGGCGACGCCCTCTAAGCTCTGGACGCGGCTCGACGCCGTCTTCAGCACCTCGTAGACCGCGTCGGTGTCGACCTCGGCGATGATGTCGTACGCGCCCGCGACGATGTGCGCCTCCGTCACCGTCTCGAAGTCGCGGATGGGACCGAGAAGCTGTTCCGACTCGCCGGCTCCGGTCTTCACCATGATGAACGCGTGAACCATGCGTGAGATATTCTACCACGGTCGTCAAAAGCCTTGCTTCGACCGAGCGCGGCCCCTTCGGTCGAATCGGGGGAAGGTTATTTGCCTCCGCCGACATACCGTCTTATCATGCGGTTCGTTATCATTGGTGCTGGACGGGTTGGGCTGCGCACCGCTCGCGTCCTCCGCGAGGAGGGTCACGACATCGTCCTGGTGGAGTTGGACCGCGACCGGGTCAAGCGGGCCCGCGAAGCAGACTTCGAGGTGGTCGAAGGCGACGGCTCCCGCGAGGAGGTGCTCGTCGACGCCGGTATCGAGGCGGCCGACGCCCTCGGCGCGCTCACCGCCGACCTCAACGTGAACTTCGCGGCGTGCATGATCGGCAAGCACTTCGGCTGTCGGACGGTGCTCCGGGTCGACGAGGACTACCGCGAGGAGGTGTACCAGAAGTACGCGAAGGAAGTGGACGAAATCGTCTACCCCGAGCGCCTCGGCGCTATCGGCGCGAAGAACGCGCTTCTCGGCGGGTCCATCCGCGCCATCGCGGACATCGCCCAACACCTGCAGGTCATCCTCGTGACGGTGACGGAGGCGTCGCCGATGAACGGCTACAGTATCGAGGAGGTTGCGCTCCCGGCGAACGCCCGCGTCCTCGCGTTCGGGAAGAAAGACGGTCCGATGGGCATCCCGCTTTCCGACGACTCGCTGGAGACGGGTGACCGCGTGGCCGTCCTCGCGGACTTCGACGTGCTCAACGACGTGCGACAACTGCTCGTCGGCGACGAGGTCGTCACCACGGCGGGAGGTGCGTGACGATGGTCTACGCGTACATCATGGTCAAGGCCGCGCCCGTCTCCGACGGTATCGACCAGCTGAAACAGGAGCTGTTGGCCGTCTCGGACGGCATCGTCAGCGCCCACATCGTCGCCGGCGACGTGGACTTCATCGTGAAAGTCGAGGTGGACACCCCCGCCGACGTGAAGGACATCGCCGGCGGCATCCAGTCGGTTCCGGGCATCGAGGACACCCAGACGTACATCGCGATGGACTGAGTCGGAAGCGACCGCGCGGGTTCGCCGACCCGTGCTCGAACCGAGCCGACGCGTTCGTTGCCTGTTTTCAGAAGCCCGCGCCGGCGGCGTCTCGCGCGTTCTGGATGAGGCTCGTCACCGGTTCCTCGTAGTCGTAGCCCGGGATGATGCCCTCGACGAACGTGCCCTCGACGTAGTCGATGACCGCGCCGGCGTCGTCGACGCCGCGGCGCTCGTTGACGTCGGCGAAACTCGCCCGGACGACCGCTTCGTCGCCCGCCCGCGTCACGTCGGGGTCGAGGCCGTGGTCGCCGGCGACGACGCCGTTCACGTCTTCGAGGCGGAGTTCGAAGGTGTCGTACCAGCCGTCTTCGACGATGGGTGCCACGTCGTCGGCGACCGCCGAGAGCATCGGGACGCGGACCTCCACGCCGAACTCGACGTGGCCGTTGTCCCGCGCCGCGACGCTGACGGTGCCGTCGAACGGCGTCGTCACGGACTCGAAGGTGCGGTCGTCGACCCGCTCGAACGACCCGTGGTCGCCGAACGCGCGGCGGACCCGACCGGGGATGTCGTCTTCGCTCATGCCCGGACGAAGGTCCCGACAGGAGAAAAGCCCGTTGCGTCGCGAGCGCCCTCGAATCGCCCGCCTGCGCCGGATTTGGGCGAATGGCGGCACGTTTAAGTATCTCGCCGCACTCCATTCAGGTGACGCTTCGCTTTGGAGGGCCGAAGCGTCAGCGGGGACCAATCTAGGGCGGCATTTGCCGCGCGGGCCGCTCCCGTGCGGCTGCCTATCCCTTTCTCACGAAACTCACATCGAAGAGCCGACGGCTCGCGTTCGCGCGCTCGAATCGAACAACCGAGTCGAGTGATATCTTCCCCAGTAAAAACCCGCCAGCGACGCGGCCGCGTCAGTTCTCGTCCGGTCCGTCGCGGGTAGGTTTGCGTTCTCTCGACTCGGTTCCGTCTCCGGACACGGTTCCGCCTCCGTCCGACTCGTCTCCGCCCGAGCCGTCGGTCGCGAGATCGGACATCGTCGGTGCCGAAATCGGCTCGGACTTCGCCTCGTCCGCCGCCGCGGTCGCATCGGCCTCGACTCCGGATTCTACCGCGTCGACGTCGCCGTCTCGCTCCGCTTTTTCGCGTACTTCGAACCGGTCCGCGAGCGCCCGCAGTTCGTCGGTCGTCGACGAAAGCTCCTGCATCTTCCCGGCGACGGTGACCATCGCGTCGTTCTGCTCGTGGGCCGCGCCGGCCACGTCGGCCGCCTCGGTTCGCGTCTCGTCGGCGATTTCGGCGGCCTCGTCCGCGAGGCGCGCGACCGACTGCGCGGCCGACGCCTGCGAGGCGGTCGCCTCGTCGATGGCGGCGACGCCGTGGTCGACTTCCGCCAGTCGGTCGACCGCCTCGTCGATGGCGGTGACGCCGGTTTCGACCGTCTCGGAGCCCTGCGAGACGCGCTCTCGGGCGGCCTTGACCGCATCGACCGTCTCGTCGGCGGTCTCTTCGACTGACTCGATTGACGACGCGATTTCGGTCGTCGCGTCGGCGGTCTCGCCCGCGAGCGATTTCACGCTGTCCGCGACGACCGCGAAGCCAGCGCCCGCCTCGCCGGCGCGGGCGGCCTCGATAGAGGCGTTGAGCGCGAGCAGGTTCGTCTGGTCGGCGATGTCCTCGATGAGGTCGACCACCTCGCCGATGTCAGCCACCTCGTCGCGGAGGGCTTCGACGCCCTCGGCCGCGGCCGCGACGCGTGCGTCGATGTTCGCCATCTCGTCGTGGACGGCAGCGCTCGCGTCTCGGCCGGCCTCGCCGCGGTCCGCGGCGTCACCCGCGAGGTCAGCGAGTTCGTCGGCGGAGGCGGCGACCTCCTCGACCGTCGCGGAGAGGTCCTGCATCTCTGAAGAGACCTCCGAGAGGAGCGACGCCTGCTCGGCCGCGCCGTCGGAGATGTCGGCGGTCGCCAGTTCGACGCGTTCGGAGGCGGCGCTGACCTCCTCGGTGCCGGCGGTGACGCGCTCGCCCGCCGCGTCGACCGTCGCCGCGAACGACGCGACCTGTCCGATGGTCGATTCGAGGTCGGCGAGCATCGCGTCGATGCCGTCGCCGACAGCCGCCATCGCCTCGTCGTCCGGTTCGACCGACGTGCGCACCGTCAGGTCGCCCGTCGCCGCGGCGTCCATCGTCTCGCGGTAGTCGTCGGCGGCACTAGCGAGGTCGCGTCGGGCGTCTTCGGCCGCTTCGATGCGCTCGCGCAGGCCGTCGCGCATCTCGGCGAACGCGTTCGTCAGCGCCCCGAACTCGTCGACTCTGCGGGTTTCGAGGTCCACGTCGAGGTCGCCGCCGGCGAGCGCCGCCGCCTTGGTCCGCAGTCGCCGGAGCGACAGCACCGTGTTGCGACCGATGACGACGCCGACCAGCGCGAGGCCGGCGAGGCCCACGCCGATGAGGACGGCGACGTCGCGCTCGACGACCTGCGCGACCGCGTAGGCGTTACGCTGCGGCGCTTCCACGAGAACCGCCCAGTTCGTTCCCGAGACGGGCGCGTAGGCGACGACTTCGTCGCCCGCGTCGCCTTCGCCCTCGCGCTCGATGACGCCGGTCTCGCCGCCGAGTGCGGCGTCGAGCGCCGGCGTCGCCGCGCCCTCACGGTACGTCGTGAGGACGTTTTTGCCGTACTTGTCGAAGGCGATGACACCACCCTCAGTCACCACGCGAGTCTGCGACCCCTCGACCGGTTCGCTCAGCAGTTCGGCGTGTTTCGTCGCGTCGACGACGACCATCACCGCTCCGTCTCGACCCTCCACGGGACTGAGGAAGGCGAGGCGCTCGCTCCCGGCGTAGCGGTAGACCTCGGAGATGGCGACCGCGTCGGGGTCGTACATCGTCAGCGACCCGGTCGTCCACGACAGGCCGAGGTCGGAGACCGACTTGGCCTCTATCACGCCGTTCGTGCTGCGGACGATGTCGCGGTTCGACGGCTTCACGTAGTGGATGGCCATCACCTCGTCGGGGAGCGTGTCCTTCTCGCGTTCGAGCGTCTCGTCGATGGTGTCGGGGTCGCCCGTCTGGACGGTCTCGTACTCCGAGAGCATCCGGGTGGTCCGTGCGTAGCCGTCCATCCAACTCGACAGTCCCTCGGCCTCCAGCGCGGCGACCATCTCCAAGTCGCTGTGGGTGTCGGCTCTGACCTCGGTCCCGACCATGTCTGAGACGTACAGGCCGAACCCGCCCATCACCGCGGCCACGAGGAGAATAACGAACAGAAACTTCCGGAGGTAGCTCCGCCTGAGCACCGCCGGAACCAGCGTGGCGAGCTTCATGCCACTTGGTAGCAAGAGAGCGACGTAAAGCGTTGTCCCGCTAGATATCAGGAATGATATTAGCCGGGGGAAGCGGGGTCCCTGAGCCTCACGGAATTACGAGTTCCGAGAATCGACTACAGTTCGCTCACGGTGACGCCGAGCGCGAGGGCGGCGGCTCCGGTTGCGCCACCGCCCGCGGCGAGCGGCGTCGGCAGGGCGGACACGACGCCGACGACGGCCCCGACGAGGATGAAGACGGCCATCCCGAGGAGCGTGGCGTCGAATCGCGTGACGAGGAGTCCGGGTGACACGGTCTAATTACATGTCATTAGCCGAACTGTCAAAATGTTTGTGGGTGCGGCCCTACTCGCCTCGCTCACTGACGGCCGGGTCGTCGGACCCGTCCGCGTCGGCGACTTCGTGGGCTCCGGGTTCCACGTCACGGGCCCGGTCCGGTTCCGATTCCTCCCGCGCTTCGGGTTCGGCCTCGGTCTCGCCCTCGACGAGGTCCGCTTCGAGGAACGCCAGGGACCGGTCGCGCTCGCCCCGGACCGAGCTATCGCGCAGTCCGAGTGAGATAGCGGTGTCGAAACAGCGGAGGGCTTCCTCGTGGAGGCCGCGTTCGGCGAGGAAGAAGCCGCGGTTGTACCACGCCTGCGGGAGTCGCGGGTCGAGTTCGACGGCGCGCTCGGCGCGGTCGAGCGGCCCCGACGAGTCGCCGAGTTCCCACAGCGCGTACGCGAGGTTCGTCTCCGCGGCCGCGGCGTGTTCGCCGTCGTCGTCGATGCGGAGCGCCTCGCGGTACGCGCCGATTGCCTCGTCATACTCGCCGAGTTGCGCGTGGGCGACACCCTTGTTCACCCACGCCTCGCACGCCGTCGGCGAGTCCTCGTCGGCGTAGGCGACCGCCCGACTGAAACTGTCGACTGCCTGTTCGTACTCCTCGATGGCGGCGTAAGCCAGTCCGACCTCGACGAGCGCCGCCGCGTCGACCGCCTCGGGGTCGATTCCGTCCTCGTCCACGAACTCGGCGAGGACGTGGTCGTCCGCCGGGTCGACGAGTCGTCCGTTCACCCGGTACGTCGGCGGGTCGAGGTCGAACCCTTCGTAGGGGTCGCCGAACCCCTGTCCATCCGAGTAGCGGTGTCTACGCGTCGAAGCCATTCCTACACGTTGGCGGGGAACCGACATAACGTGGTCGGCGGTTGTGGCGTTTGCCCACCGACTCGCCCGCCAATCCGCACGTCACTCATATCCTCTACTGGGTGCTATCTGGTAGCACTACGCTATGTCCTCGCGGGTCGTACCTCACGACGGCGTCGGCGCGCGGTCGGGCGGGTCGCCGTGGTGACTCCGGGTGGGTACGCATGTCGACACGAACGGCCACAGAGGAGAACCGCACCCTGATTCGAACCGAGTTTGACCGGGCGTGGAACCGTGACGAACTCGACGCGCTCAACGAACTGTACGCCGACACCGTCCGCATCGCCACGACGCGAAGCGGGTCCGACGAGGCGCTCGTCACGCGCGAAGATAGCAAGGAACTGCACGGCGAGTGGGACGGCGCGTTCCCGGACGCGACGACCGAAATCAACGCGATGGTCGCCGAGGGCGACGCCGTGATGGTCTGGTGGACCCTCCGCGGCACGCATCTCGGGACGTTCCGCGGCATCGAACCGACGGGCTCGCAGATCGCCGTCGACGGGTTCAGCTACCGCCGCATCGACGAAGGAACCATCGTCGAAGTGAAAGACGCCGCGAGCATGGCGACGCTGTTCTCGCAACTCGGCGTCGAACTACCGGCGTGAACGCGCCGGCGGGAGCCATCACTGACGCAGATTTTTTGCTGTTTGTGCGACCGGGTCCGTGGTGTCTCGTCGAGAAGTAGTGCGAGACGGCTGGACGCATCGCTCCGCCCACTACCGTTCGCAGAAGCGAGTGCGGGGGACGAGATTTGAACTCGCGAACCCCTACGGGAGCGGATCTTAAGTCCGCCGCTTTTGGCCTAGCTCAGCCACCCCCGCGCACTCTCCCGTTCTCCGAGGGGGTGAAAAGTGCTTTCGCTTTACCAGTCGACCGAGAGGGTTCCGTCGCCGTGGGGGTTCGGCGATAGCTCCTCGTCTGTTCGGCGGTCGATGACGTGGATGACGCCGCGGCCCTTCTTCGCCGGGCAGACCTCCGCCGCCTCGATGTTCTCGTCGAGTTCGTCCTCACCGACGAAGTACGATTTAGCGCGGGCGAGGCCGGTTTCGAGGTCCATCTCCCAGTTGTCGGCGACCTCCGCGCACCGACCGGCCCCGAAGCACTTGTTCGCCTCGAAGATTATCTTGTAGGGCTTTTCGTCGACCGGCGGGGCGTTCTCGTCGGTTCCGAAGTCGCTCGGCTTCGGACGCTCGGACTCCTCGCTCATCGTCGGCCCTTGCGGCGCGGTGGTCTTTGCGCTGTCGGTCGCGCGGCGGGAGAAACCAAACCGAATCTCGGTGTGCGCCCGGTGATTCTTTCGCTATCGAGCCCTACTATCGGACGATGCGGCAGTCCCGTCGCTCGCGCTTCGGCGACCTGATTCGCGCCGCCAGTCCCAGCGACCGCCGCCGATTTCTCGCCGACCTCTGGACCGCCCGCGGGTGGGAGACGACCGTCGAAGACCGCCTCGTCGTCGCCCGCCGCGGCGACCGAATCGACCGAATCGCGGTCGCCGCTCGGTCTCGACGTCTCTTGTCGCCGCCGGTCCCGGACGAGGCGACAGTCGTCGTCGCGCTCGGCGACCCCGAGCGGACCCGACGCGTGGCCCCTGACGACGCCCGCGTCCTCTCGGTCGACGACCTCTACGAACTCGTCCGATACGGCCTCCTCGGCGGCCGCGGCGACGAAGTCGTCGCCGACCATTTCGGCGTCCGCCTCGCCGACCTGCCGGCCGACGGTGGGGGCGGGGGTGCAGGGGGCACCGAGGGCGCAGGCGGCGCGCGGACCGGGCCATTCGCGTCCCTGCTTCCTCCCGCGCTCTCGTCGCTCCCGGTCGTGCCGCTTCTCTTCGTCGCGCTCCTTCTCGCTGCGGTCGCCGTGACCGCCGGGCCGGGCGGCGTACCGGTGCTCGGCGAGGCGCTCGGCGGCCAACAGCCGTCGGTTCCGACGCCGGCAGCGACGACGTCCGAGCCGACGCCGACGCCGACGCCCGAACCGCGGACAGTCGCCCCCGGCGTGACCACCGCGGGCGTCGAGAACGCGACGCTCCTCGCGGCGGCCCACCGAAGGGCCGCGGCGAACCGGTCGTACCGGTGGACCCTCCGATACCGCGAGTCCATCGCCGGCGACGAGACGGGCCGCGAGGTGGAGGTCGTTCACGTCGAGGCCCCGCACGTCTACGTTTCTGAGGTCCAGCGCGCCGGGCGACTCAGGGCGTTCCCGCGCCCGACCGCCTCGGAGGACGCGTACGCCGACGGGACCACGCGCTACGCCCGCCGCCCCGCCGAGCCGGACGGCGTCGCCGCCCGCGTCCTCGACCCCGACGTGCGCGACGGTCCGGGGCGACAGGCCTCGCGCGCCGCCCGCTACCTCGAGTGGTACCTCTCGGCGGACGAGACGACGGTGACGCGCGTAGAGAGTGTGACGAACGCGACTGTCGAAGACGGGACCCCGCTGTACCGAATCGAGGGCCGCGACACCGACTTCCCGCGGTCGCGCGGCTATCGGGTCGAAGCGATCGTCGAAGAAAGCGGGTTCGTCCGCTCGATGCGCGTCACCTACGAGACCCGCGACGGCCTCGGCGTCGAGGTCTGGTTCGCGTACGACGCGGTCGGCGAGACGACGGTGACGCGACCGGCGTGGCTCGACCGCGCCGACGGTTCGAACGGCGGTCGGACCGTCGTCCCAGCGAACGCGAGCGGGTAGCGTCCGTCGCGCTCGGTCGCGTCTCGGTCGCGTCTCGGTGTTCGCGGCGCTTACTGCTCGACGTCGACCGATTCGAGGACCACATCGGACACCGGCTTGTCGTTGCGGTCGGTCGGGACCGAGCCGATGTCTTCGACGACGTCCATGCCGTCGGTGACTTTTCCGAAGACGGCGTGCTTGCCGTCGAGGTGGGGCTGGGCGTCGAGCGTGATGAAGAACTGCGAGCCGTTCGTGTTGGGGCCGCGGTTCGCCATCGAGAGCACGCCGGGGCCGTCGTGGCTGAGGTCCGAATGGAACTCGTCGTCGAAGGTGTAGCCGGGGCCGCCGCGGCCGGTTCCCGTCGGGTCGCCGCCCTGAATCATGAAGTTCGAGATGATGCGGTGAAAGAGGATGTCCTCGTAGAGGGGTTCGCCCTCCATCGTCTCGTCCGTCTCGGGGTGGACCCACGTCTTCTCGCCCGTCGCGAGGCCGACGAAGTTCTCGACCGTGTTCGGGACCTTGTCCTCGAAGAGTTCGACCGTGATGTCGCCCTTGTTCGTGTGGAGCGTGGCCGTTGGGTTGTCGCTCATACTCGACCCGTCGGGCGGGCGAGTGAAAACCGTGCCGCCTCGGGGTCGGCCGCGGCGCTGACACGACTCCGTTCGGCCCGCGTCTTCCGGTCGGCACCGCGGACTGTCACACCGACAGACGTTTTTCTCCCCCGCGACCGAGTGGCGTGAGATGACATCACATGTTGACGGAGGACACTCCGAATGAACGCTCGGTCGACCCTCGAACGCCTGTCGGAACTCGCGAACACCTACTTCGTCGGCCTCGTGCTCCTCGCGTCGGCCGCCGCGTTGGTCCAACCGGACCTGTTCACGTGGATTGCGCCCTACATTTCGCCGCTGCTCGGGCTCATCATGCTCGGGATGGGGCTGACACTCTAGCCCGTTGACTTCCGTCGACTCGCGGAGCACCCGCGAGACGTGGCCATCGGCGCGCTCGCCCAGTGGCTCATCATGCCGACCGCCGCCTACGCGCTCACGGTGGTTCTCTCGCTCCCGCCGGAGCTCGCGGTCGGCGTCATCCTCGTCGGCGCGGCCCCCGGCGGCACCGCCTCGAACGTCATGGCCTACCTCGGCAAGGGGGACGTGGCGCTCTCGGTCGCCATCACGACCGTCACCACGCTGGCCGCGCCGCTGGTCATGCCCGCGTGGGTCGTCGCGCTCGCCGGCGAACAGCTCCAGGTCGGCTTCATGGACCTGTTCGTCAACATCCTGCAAATCGTCTTCATCCCGGTCGTCCTCGGCTTCGCGCTCCGCCTCGTGCTCGACCGCAACGCGCCCGAGGTCGCCGAAGTCGGCCTCGACGTGTTCCCGCTCGTCTCGGTCCTGAGCATCGTCGCCATCGTCGCGGCCGTCGTCGGCCTCAACGTCGACACCATCCTCGGCGCGGGTGCGGCCGCCATCGGGGCCGTCGTCCTCCACAACGCCATCGGCCTCGGAACCGGCTACGGCACCGGCCGCCTCGCCGGCATGTCCGAGGACCGCGTCCGGACGACGACGTTCGAAGTCGGCCTCCAGAACAGCGGGCTCGCCGCGGCCCTCGCGCTGTCGTTCTTCTCGCCCGCCGCCGCCCTCCCGCCCGCGCTGTTCAGCGTCTGGCACAACATCACCGGCCCGCTCCTCGCGAGCTACTTCTCCCGAACCGCGAGTGAACCGTCGGGTGGAACGCCCGCTGACGACTGAATCGCCCGGAGCGACCACCTTCTTTCGATACGCCCCGTCAGTCGGGAATCTGCGCTAGATTGATGTATTGTAAATTATAAGCACTACTGTATGGTACGAAACGTCGGCACGCTCGACCGGACTGTTCGCCTCGCGCTCGGCGCGCTCCTCGTCGTCGGCGGCGTCGGAAGCTACGCGGGGCTGTTCTCGCTCGGGTTCGGCTCGGTGCCCGCGGCGCTCGGGGCCGTGTTCGTCGCGGCCGTCGGCGTCATCCTGCTCGTGACCGGGTTTCGCGGGACGTGTCCGCTGTATCTGCCGTTCGGCATCGACACCTCGGACGACCGGAACTGACGCCCGGCATCGCCTCGCACCGCCCGCTTTTCTCGCTCCCCTAACTACAAGACACCCCACCGCGATGCGTCGGATATGCATACCGCGGAGACCGTGACGCTCACTCGCCTCCCCTCCGGCGTCCCGGTACAGACGACGGTTCACACCTACGAACCAGCCGACGGGTCAGACGGCCCGACGCTCTACGTGCAGGCCGCCCAGCACGGGCGCGAAATCAACGGCACCGAAGTGCTCCGCCGACTGCACGGCCGCCTCGAACGCGCGGAGCTTTCGGGGCGCGTCGTCGCCGTCCCCGTCGCCGACCCGCTGACGTTCGACCGCGTCTCTTACGTCACGCCCGAGGTGCTCGACTCCGTCAACTCCAACATGAACCGCGTCTGGCCGGGCGACGCCGACGGGTCGCTCCACCAGCGCATGGCCGCGAAGCTCTGGGAGTACATCGGCGAGGCCGACGCCATCGTCGACCTTCACACCGGGAGCCCGGACATGCTCACCCACACGGTCTACCTCCGGGGCGACGAGGCCTCCCGCGACCTCGCGCGGGCGTTCGGCGTCGACATCCTCCTCGCGGAGGCCGCGGGCGACGAGGCCGACGACGAGTGGACCGAACGGAGCTTCGACGGCAAACTCCGCGTCGCGGCCACGAACGCGGGAATCCCCTCTATCACCCCGGAACTCGCCCACAACAAACAGCTCGTCGAGCCGGCCATCGTCGCCGGCGTCGAGGGCGTCCTCAACGTCTGCCGCGACATGGGTATCCTCTCGGGCGCGGTCGAACCGTGGGACGGCCGCACCTATCGCAACCACCTCGGCCGCGTGCAGGCCGCCGCCTCGGGCCTGTTCGTCGCCCGCGAGGACGTGGAACTCGCCCGCGAGGTCCGCCCCGGCGACCACCTCGGATGGGTGTACGACCCGACCACCTACGAGGTGCTCCAAGAGGTCGAAGCCGAGCGCGCGGGCCTCGTCTACTCCATCGCCCGCGAGGCGACCGTCACCGCCGGCGAGACGCTCGTCGGCATCGCGCTCCCGCTGGACGACGGCGAGAGCGACGCCGAGGGCGGCGACCCCTTCGACGAGGCCGACGAGAGTGGCGACCTCGACATCTAGGGGAAGAAAACACTTATTCGCGCCGGCGGTCGGGTGCGGTATGGACCGCCGCGCCGCGTTCTCGCTTCTTTTGATTTTCCTCGTCGTCGCCACGGGCACCGTCTTCGCCTTCGACAGAGAGGCCCAGCGGCGGGCGATAGCGGCGGAAGAAACGCGCCTCCAGACCGAACTGGCGGCCAGCGAGTGCGTCACGACCTACGGCACGTCGGCGACCGTCAGCGGCGAATCGGCGTCGGTCGTCGCTCGGAGCCTCGACGGCTGGACGGTTCGCGTCTCGCACCCGTACTGGTACAGCACCGACCGGTTGCACGCCGACGGGTCGTCAGAATCAGTCTACGTCGTGGACGTGGAGTCGGTCCAATACGCGGGCGGCGAGCCGGTGGGGCCGGCGTGTTGAAGGGCAAGCGTTCGAGTCGGCTGCGACTGCGACTTCAGAACTCGCGCAGGTCTTCGAGCACGGCTTCCGCGTCGCCGGAGGCGATGGTCTCGCGGGCCATCTCGAGTCCCTCGTCGATGGTTTCCGCGTCCTCGCGGGCGTAGATGCGGAGCGCCGCGTTGAGGGCGACGGCGTCGGCGAAGCGGTCCTCGCGCTCGCCGGCGAGCACGGCTTCGGTGATTTCGGCGGAGTCGCCGGCCACGTCGTCCTCGTCGACGCCGAGGTCGTCGTACTCGAAGTCCATGCCGTACTCGGCGGTCTCGATGTCGAAGTCGTCGAAGGTGGCCTCGCCGTCGTCGCCGGCGGTCCACTCGGCGACCTTCGTGTAGCCGGGGCGGATGTCGTCGTAGCCCTCCATGCCCTGGAACATGAGCACGCGGTCGAGGTCGTGGTGCTCGCTCGCCTCGAAGGTGTTGACCATCTTCTTGGCGAACGCGAGGTGGTAGAACGAGCCGAGGTGAACCGAGGCGTTCGCGGGGTTGGCGATGGTCTCGATGGTGTTGACGAACGTCCGGACGCCCATGTTGTCGCGGCGCTCCCAGAGGGCGTGGATGGCGGGGTTAAACCGCGGCTGGTAGTAGAAGCCGAAGCCGGTGTCGTCGACCATGTCGGCGGACTCGTCGGGGTCGAGTTCCGTGCGGACGCCGAGTTCGTCGAGGACGTGCTTGTAGGCGTCCTGCTTCTGGGTCGGGACGCGGTCGCCGGAGTGGACGACGACGGGCGTGCCGGCCGCGGCGGCGACGACGCCGGCGGCGACGCCGAGGATGGCGGTCTTGCCCTTGCCGTCGTAGTTCGCGCCGCAGTCGACGGGGTCGACCTCGGGCTCGGCGTACTCGACGTGTTCGGCCATCACGTCGGCGTAGGCGGCGAGTTCCTCCGCGTTGTTGTGCTTCCAGCGGTTGGCGAGCCAGAACGCGCCGAGCGTCGTGTGGTCCGGTTCGCCGGCGAGGATGCGGCGCATCGCCTCGGACGCCTGCTCGCGGGTCATGTCCTCGGCGGACTTCGTGCCCGTGCCGACGACTTCCGTCATCAGACGCTTCAGCGGCCATTCCCCGAACTCGCTTTCGACTACTGCCATGCCTCTGTGTTCGGCCGAGCGGTCAAAAAACGTCCCGTTCGGTCCCGCTGGCCGGGACCGACGACGCCGTCCGAAAGCGATAGGCTTCCCGACTCCTAACGCCGGGTAATGAGCGCGTTGTCGGACGATTGGCGGGACGGCATCGACGAGGTCGATGCGGCGCTTATCGACGAATACCAAAGCGGCTTCCCGGTCGAACAGCGGCCGTTTCGCGTCGTCGCCGCGGAGTTAGGCATCGACGAGGACGACGCCCTCGACCGCGTCCGTCGGCTCCGCGAAGACGGCATCTTCCGGCGGTTCGGCCCGGTTCTCAATCCGCCCGTCATCGGCAGTTCGACGCTCGCGGCCGTCTCGGCCCCCGAGGAGCGCTTCGAGGAGATTGCCGAACTCATCAACGGCTACCGCCAAGTCAACCACAACTACCGCCGCGCCCACGAGTGGAACATGTGGTTCGTCGTCACCGCCGGTTCCCGCGAGACGCGCGACCGCATCCTCGACGAAATCGAGGAGCGAACCGGCTGTGAGGTGCTGAACCTCCCGATGCTCACCGACTACTACATCGACCTCGAGTTCCCCATCGTCAACGACGACCGCTTCGCCCGCGAGAGCCTCGGGGAGACCGACGTGAGCGCCACCCGCATCTCCGAGGACGCCACCGGCGACCTCTCGTCTCTCGAAGCCCGCCTGCTCGTGGAGATTCAGGGCGGCTTCCCGCTGTCGAAGACGCCCTACCGCGACGTGGCAGACGCCCTCGACGCCGAGGTCGACGACGTGCTCGTCGCCGTCGAGCGCCTGCTCGCCGACGGCTGTATCAAGCGCATCGGCTGCGTCGTCAACCACATCGTCACGGGCTTTCGGAACAACTGCATGGTCGTCTGGAACGTCCCCGACGAGGAACTCGACGCCCGCGGCGAGGCCGTCGGGAGCCTCCCGTACGTCACGCTCTGTTACCACCGCCCGCGCCGCCCCGGACAGGGCTGGGAGTACAACCTCTTTACCATGATTCACGGCCGGGACGCCGACGCCGTCGACGAGAAGATAGACGAACTGGCCGACGACCACCTGCCGTTCGACCACGAGCGACTCTACTCGACGGCGAAACTGAAACAGACCGGCGCGCAGTACGAGGAACTCGTGGGCTCTGACGACTGAGGACAGAACAGCACTCGTTTGTTCGACGCTCGCGCCGGCGTCCGCGTTACTGCCCGCTACCGCGAGAGCGGCGACATCCGGTAGAGCATCCGCACGGCCTGCGCGACGCCGGTCTTCGCCAGCGACCCGCTCTTGAGCGCGCCGAGTTTCGCGTAGTAGCCGGACTTGAACGCGCCCTTCTTGGCGAGGAGTGCGCTCCCGAGCGCCCCGCGTTTGGCGTAGTACGCGGACTTCCGGCCGGCCGCGCCGGCGTAGTGTTTCGTGCTCGTCGGAATCGGCGTCCGCCGGCCCTGCACCTCGGTCGAGCCGTTGCGGACGGCGTCCAAGATGTCGTCGGCGGTGAGAGAGGCGCGCGACACGTCGGGGATGTCGATTTCCGTGTAGGCGCGGCCGACGTACCCGACCTTGTGGGCGTCGCTCCCGGCGACGCCGGGGTACTGGCGCTTCGCGGCGAACCGACGGGCGCGGCGGTTCTTGTAGCCCGTGAAGAGCCACGAGTTGTACGTCTCGATGGCGTCGAAGGCGTCGCCGCCCGCGGCGTCGTGATACCGGCCGAGCCGACGGCGACCGATGCCGTGTCGGCTCCGCTGGAAGGGGTGCGGGACGATGGCGACGCCGCCGCGCTCGCGCACCCAGCGGGCCGTCTCGTCCAGCGGGCGACGCCGCGGCGGAAGCTCCTCCACGCCGAGCGCGAGGAGGTGGCCGTCGGCCGTCGAGACTTCCACGCCGGGGATGCCGACGAGGCCGTACATCGGCGCGAGTTGCGCCGCTCGGAGCGACTCGTCGATGACGTCGTGGTCGGTGACGACGACGGCGTCCAACCCGATTTCGGCGGCCTGCTCCAAGATGAGCTCCACCGGGTCGTGCGCGTCGTACGAGCCTTCCGAGTGCACGTGGGGGTCGATGCGGACGGTCAGCGCGGACACGACTCCTCGTTAGGTCTCGGCGACGAAAAAGACACGCCCGAATCGTGCTAGCTCGCAGCACGGGATTCATCGGTCGTTGAACCCCGGATTCACCCGAAACAGGGCGTGAGGACCGCGCAGACACAGACTCTTCGAGAACACATCACGTCGCCGACGTAAATTCGCTTCAGCGAATCTTTAGGAATTATCGTGTCGAACGTGTGCACATGGCATCCGAAGACCGCTTTCACCCCGCCGTCGACCTCGCGGACCTCCGCGAGTCCGGCCGCGAACTGGTCGCGCTGGACGGACGCTCTATCGCCCTCTTCGACCACGAGGGGTCCGTCAGAGCCGTCGATAACGCCTGCCCGCACATGGGTTTCCCGCTCGTCCGCGGGTCCGTGGACGAGGGCGTTCTAACCTGTCATTGGCACCACGCCCGCTTCGAACTCTCCTGCGGCGACACCTTCGACCCGTGGGCCGACGACGTGCGGACCTACCCCGTGGAGGTGCGCGACGGGACGGTCTACGTCGACCCGAACCCCGACCCGGACGAACCGCCGGCGGTCCGCTGGTCGAATCGGCTGGAAGACGGCCTCGAACAGAACCTCCGACTGGTCGTCGCGAAGTCCGTCATCGGCCTCCTCGACGCCGGCGTCGAGCCGACGGAGCCGCTTTCGACCGGCGTCCGGTTCGGCTGTCGCTACCGGCGCGACGGTTGGGGGTCGGGTCTCACTATCCTGACCGCGATGGCGAACGTCCTCCCCGACCTCGACCCCGACGACCGAAAGCGCGCGCTCTATCAGGGACTCGTCCACGTCGCGGGCGACGCCTCCGGCGAACCGCCGCAGTTCGAACAGGACGCCCTCGGCGCGACCGACACCGATTTCGACCGCCTGCGGTCGTGGTTCCGCGAGAACGTCGAGGTCCGCGACCCCGACGGGGCGGAGCGCGTCCTCCGGACCGCAATCGCGGCCGGCCGCGACGACGCCGAACTCGCCGGCATGGTCGCCGCCGCGGCCACCGACCACCGCTACCTCGACACGGGGCACGTCCTCGACTTCGTCAACAAGGCCTGCGAGGCGCTCGACCACGTCGGCTGGGACCGCGCCGACGAGGTCCTCCCGAGCCTCGTTCGCGGACTCGCCCGCGCCGACCGCGCCGAGGAGTCCGCCGAGTGGCGTCGCCCAATCGACCTCGCGGGAACGCTCGACGACGTGTTCGCCGACCTCGACGACCACGTCGACGCCGGCGCGGGCGAGACGTGGTCCCGACCGGACGGCCTGCTCGACACCCTCCTCGGCGACGACCCGCACGCCGTCGTCGACGCGCTGACCGAGGCGATTCGAGGCGGCGCGACGCCCGCCCAGCTCGCCGCTGTCGTCGCCTTCGCCGCCGGCACGCGGGTCGCGCGGTTCTCGACCACCAACGAGTTCGGCGACTGGAACACGGTCCACCACACGTTCACCTACGCCAACGCGGTCCACCGGCTCGCCGAGCGGACGGGCGCGAGAGAACTCTACCGCGGCGCGTTCGACGCCGCCGTCAACGTCTACCTCGACCGGTTCCTGAACACGCCCCCGGCCCCGCTTCCCGACCCGACGCCCGACGCCGACCCGGCGGAAGCACTCGAAACGCTGTCCGCGGCCTTCGACGCCGAGGGGCGGGTGAACGACGCCGGACGGGCGACCGCGGGGTTCCTCGACGGCGGCGGTGACCCGGCGAGGCTCCGCCGCGAACTCGGGGGCGCGCTGCTCCGCGAGGACGCCGGCTTCCACACCTACCAGGCGCTCGAAGCCGGGTTCGAGCAGGCGGCGACGCGGCCGCCCGAGGAGGCGCGGACGCTCCTCGTCGGCGTCGCGCGCTACCTCGCGGCGCACTCGCCGACGCGCCGGGAGCGAGAACAGACGTTCGGCATCGCCGCGCGGCTCCAGCGCGGCGAGTCGGTGTACGGCGAAGACGTCGACATCTGAGGCCGCGTCGGGGTCGTCGCGTCGACCTCTGACGTCGTCGCCGTCGGCTCTTTTCGACTACTGCTCGGCGATTCGCTCGCCCGCGTCGACGCCGCTCCAGAGGGCGGCGTGGACCCGGCCCTCGCCGACCGTCCAGTCGCCAGCGAAGTAGAGGCCGTGAAACTCCCCGCGGCGGAGTATCTCGCGGTCGGCGACGCCGTCGGGGAGGGCGTACCGCCAGCCCTGGTCGTCCACCCAGTCGGGGTCGCGCAGGCGCTCGTCGTCGAGGAGTTCGGCGACCATCGCGGCGACCTCGTCGGCCGCGTCGTCGAGGGGGTCGTCGTAGTGCGCCTCGGACCACTCGGGGCTCGGTTGGACGACGAGCAGGCTCTCGCCGTCGGGGACGTGGCCCTCCTTGCACTCCTCGCGGGCGACCCAGCCGACCGGGTGGGTCTTGTCGGGGTTGACGAGCGCGTACCACGGCTCCTCGCGCTCGAAGGGGTAGTGGAGGACGACGGTCCGAACCGTTCGGTACTCGACGCTCCCGATGGCCTCGCGGAGCGCGACCATGCACTGGTCGCCCCAGCCCATCTCGGTCAGAATCGCGGCCGTCTGGGGGGCCGGCGGTGTCAGAAGCACCGAGTCGAACGGGCCGTGGCGCGTCCCCGATTCGTCGACGACGGACCAGTAGCCGCTGTCGGGGTTGTGGTCGATGGCGGCGACGCGCGTCTCGCGCTCGACGGTCGCCTCCGTCTCCGCGAGCAGGCGTTTCGCCAGTTGGGTGATGCCCTCGGTCCACGTCCACTTGTGCTGGTCGCGGGCGTCACCCTCCGAGATGACGCCGTCGCCGTCGAACGTCCAGACCGGTTCGTCGATGTTGACCAGCCCGTCCGCGCCCAGTCCGCGGACGAGCTGCGCCGTTCGGCGGTCGTAGTCTTTCACGTAGTTCGCGCCGTGGTCGTACCGACAGCCCTGTCGGCGGCGCGTCGCGGCGCGACCGCACACCCCGCGGCTCTTCTCGAGAATCGTGACGTTCGCGTTCGCGTCGCGGAGCGCGTAGGCCGCGCCAGCCCCAGCGGCCCCGGCTCCGACGATGCACACGTCGCGAGTCATCTCGCCACCCCGCGTGTGAGTCCAGCCAGCATCGGATAGACCTGCGGCTTCGAGGCGCTAAAAGACTCGCAACGCGGCGGGATTGGGGACCGTGTTCGCGCTCGCGGCCGCGGCCGGAGGCGAAAACGATTCACGTCGCGCCGCCGGAGTCCGGGTATGTACGACTCGGTCATCTTCGACCACGACGGCGTGTTGACAACGCTCGTCGAACTCTCGCCCCTCCGCGACGCGACGTGGGACGCCTTCGCCGAACTCGGCGTTTCCGACCCCGACCCGGACCACGTCGAACAGGTGGTCATCCACGTCTCTCCCGAGGACGTGCGCGCCGCCGCCGAGCCTTACGACCTCGACCCCGAGACGCTGTTTCGCGTCCGCGACGAACGCCAGTCGGCCGCCCAACGGCGGGCCATCGCCGACGGCCGGAAAGTTCCCTACGACGACTTCGACGCGCTCCGCCGCATCGACGCGCCGATGGGCATCGTCTCCAGCAACCAGCAGGCCACCATCGACTTCGTCGTCGACCACCTCGACGCCGCGGACCTGTTCGGCACCGCTTACGGCCGCGAGCCCTCGATGACGAGTCTCCACCGCAAGAAGCCCGAACCCTACTACCTCGAACGCGCCATGGCCGACCTCGGCGTCGACTCGCCGCTGTTCGTCGGCGACAGCGACAGCGACATCGCCGCCGCCGAGGCCGCGGGCGTCGACTCCGCGTTCATCCGCCGGGGCCACCGCGCCGACCACACGCCGACGCCCGACCCGACCCACGAAATCGCCGGCCTCGACGACCTGCTCGAACTCGACGGCGTGCCCGTCGTTCACGGCGGGGCGGGCGCGTCGCGCGCACCGGACGGAACGGGTCCCGCGGCCGACGGCGGCCGCGAAGGCGGTGAGTCGTCTCGATGACTCGGTCGCTCCCCCGCATCGGTCTCGGGACGATGGGCCTCGACACGCCCGACGAGGCCGCCGCCGTGACGACGGCGCTGGAGTTGGGTTATCGCCACGTCGACACCGCACAGATTTACGGCAACGAGACGGTCGTCGGCGACGCGCTCGCGGCCGCCGACGTGCCCCGCGAGGACGTGACGCTCGCCACCAAGGTCTGGGCGGACAGCCTCGCGCCCGCCGACGTTCGCCGGACGACCCGCGAGAGCCTCGACCGACTCGGCGTCGACTACGTCGACCTCCTGTACGTCCACCGCCCCGTCGACACCTACGACGCCGAGGCGACGCTTTCCGCCTTCGACGAACTCGTCGACGACGGCCTCGTCCGCGGGGTCGGCGTGAGCAACTTCACCGTCGCCGAGCTAGACGAGGCGCTCGCCCTGCTCGACGCACCGCTCGTCGCCCATCAGACGGAGTATCATCCGCTGTTCCAGCGCCCCGAACTCCTCGACCACGCCGAGGAACGCGGTTACGACGTGGTCGCGTACTCGCCGCTTTCGGGAGGCCGCGTCCGCGGCGTGGACGAAGTCGTCGCGGTCGCGGAGAAACACGACGCGACGCCCGAGGCGGTGAGCCTCGCGTGGGTGGCCGAAAAGGGGCTGCGTCCCATTCCGAAGGCGTCGAGCGAGCGCCACCTCCGGGCGAACCTCGACGCCGTCTCGCTGGAACTCGACGCGGGCGACGTGACGGCCATCGATGGTATCAAATCTGAAGTCGAACTGTTTCCTGAGTGATGAATCGTCCGCTCGGCGCCGTCTCGAAGTCTCAATTTCGATACTAGTCCCGGAACGATTATAATAAGACGGGCGAGTGTCCGACCATGCGGATTCCGAGTGGGGTAAGCGGGTTCGACGAGCTCATCCAGGGTGGTTTCCTCCCGCGCCGACTGTACGTACTGAGCGGACCGCCGGGGAGCGGGAAGACGACGTTCACGGCGCAGTTCATGGCCGAGGGGCTACGCAACGGCGAGAAGTGCATGTACATCACTATGCACGAGACCGAAGACGAGCTGATAAACGACATGTCGAGTTTCGACTTCGGCTTCGAGACGCTCGCCAGTTCCGAGGGCTTTCGCTTTATCAACCTCGTGAGCCCGAAGGGGAAACACATCCTCAACCAGTTCTCCCAGACCGGGGGGTCGTCGAGCGTCCAGAGCCTCACCGACAAAATCGTCGCGTTCGTCAACTCCCGACAGGTCGACCGCCTCGTCATCGACTCGACGATGTTGCTCCGGCTGTTCTTCGCCAACGGCTCCGAGGAGATGACGCGGTTTCTGACGGCACTCAAGCAGGGCGACGCCACGACGCTTCTCATCTCCGAGATGACCGACCCCTCGTCGTACTCCGACGAGCACTTCCTCGCCCACGGCGTGGTGTTCTTCCACAACTATCTGGAGGCGACTGGCATGACACGCGGCATTCAGGTCATCAAGATGCGCGGGACGAACATCGACTGCGACATCCGGTCGCTCGACTTCACCGACAACGGACTGGTCGTCGACCCCCGGTCGAAGGTCGACCTCTGAGGTAACCACAACAATGTACGAACGGGTCTTCGGAACGGACTGGCGGACGATTTCGGACGAGGAAGCCATCCGCCGGATGTACGCCCTCGGCGTCTCCAGCGCGCTCGGCCACCCGAACCGCGGCGAGTTCGAGCGCATCCGCCGGCAGGCCGGCACGGCCTACGGCCGGAGCGTCCTCCAACTCGCCTTCGAGGAGGGGAAACAGCGGGTCGCCCGAAACGAGTCGGAGTACGACTCGAAACAGGACGTGTGGGAGGCGCTCGTCGACGAGGAGACATCGCCCTCCACGGCGGGGCGCGCCGACGTGACGATGCAGAAGCCGACGGACAAACAGGGCATTCCCAAAGCCGTCGGCCGAGCGTCCGTCCTCGACGGCGGCGGCGACGACTTCTCTCGGATTCGGCTGCCGGAGTTCCTCCGACGCGGGTAGCCGGCCGAGCTCCGACGCGAGTAGCCGACGAGCCTTTGGGCGTCCGAACCCTCTTTCGACGTATGAGCGATAGCGAATTCAGCCTCTCGGAGTCAGAGTGGCGCGAGCGACTCTCGGAGGACGCCTACCGCGTCCTCCGCGAACAGGGGACCGAGCCGCGGTTTTCCGGCGAACACGTCGACCGGAGCGACGACGGCGTCTACCGGTGTGCCGGCTGTGGGACCGAGCTGTTCGGCTCGGAGACGAAGTACGACTCCAACTGCGGGTGGCCGAGCTTCTACGCCGCCGAGGACTCGAACATCGAGCTTCGACGCGACCTGAGCCACGGCATGGACCGCACCGAGGTCGTCTGCTCGACCTGCGACGGCCACCTCGGCCACGTCTTCGACGACGGCCCGGAGCCGACCGGCAAGCGCTTCTGTATCAACTCGGTCGCGCTCGATTTCGAGGCGGACGAAGAGTAGGACCCGGAGTTCGGAGGCCGGACCGACGCACTCGCCGCCGCCCTCACGCCGACCGCCGATGTGCGGCTGTCGGGGCCTGTTCTCTGTTTTCCTCGTCGCCCGGGGACAAAAGAGCCGGTTCCGAACCCGAACACGACCACGACCACGACTTCGCGGTGCATTCGCTCGGCGTTAGGCTCGACCTAGGCCCAAAACCGCCCGACCGTCGGGGGCGACCCGACGGTGCGCGCGCCACGTCGAGAATCGCGGTATCACGGCGGTAGGCCGGGTCTAACGCTCGTTTCCCGTGAGTAGCCGACACGTACCAAATTAGCATGGCGACGTACGAGAGGTATGTCTCGCAGCTACCCGGTCCGCCGCCACCCGACTCGGCGGACTCCCCCGTTCACGCCCTACGCCCTCGTCGTCGCCGGCCTCGTAACGTTCTGTATCGCCGTCCTCGCCCCCGTCGCCGACCTCTCGGCGGGCATGTCGGTGATGAACGTCGCCGCCGGCGGAACGGCCCCGGCGTTCGACGGCGGCACGCTCGTCCTCAGCGGCGGCCTGCTTCTCATCAGCGCCGCCTCGACGTTCTTCGGCGTCCTCCTGTTGCTCCTGCGACTCTGAGTCGAGGAGTCCGGGTCCGGGTCGGACGCGCGACGAGAATCGCGGACTGGCTGGCCCCGGCGAGAATCGGGAACAGACGCGAGACACGGGACCTCGGAACCCGATTTGCGGTTGCGACGCACTCGCTCGCCCGGCGCGGGCGGGTTATCGTCGCTCGATGGGGGTGGCCAGCACGGGAATTTTCGACTGGACGACGACCGACCGCGAGACGCTTCCGAGGATGTTGTCCTCGAAGCGCGCGTGGGTGCCCATCGAGATGAGCGCCGCGTCTGTCTCCTCGGCGAACGCGAGAATCTCCTCGGCCGGATCGCCGCGGCGGAGTTCCGTGGCGGCGTCGACGCCGTACTCGGCCATCGTCTCGGCGGCCTCGGCGAGCGCGGCTTCGCCCTGCGACCTGAGTTCCTCGTACACCTCGTCGACGCGCTCGTCGGCGAGCGTCAGGAAGGCGCGTTCGTCGACGACGTAGAGCAGGGAGACGGCGGCGTCGCGCTCTGCGGCGAGTTCCGCGGCGTCTTCGACGACCGGCTGCATCGAGTCGCTCCCGTCTATCGGCACGAGGATTGTGTCGTACATCAACTGGGAGTTAGGCGGGGACAGTATCACCCTCTTCGCCAGTTCCCGCGCGATGGGAACTACGCGGGACGAGGGACGCGGGACCGACCTCGCGAGGAGACGCGATTCCGGAAACGGAAGCGGTACGGGCGGCTACTCGTCACCGGTCGCGTCGTCGGCGTCGGTTTCGTTTTCGGTGCGCGCGTCACTCTCAGGCCCGGCGTCGCGTTCCGACGCCAGTCGCTCGGCGTACCGCTCGGCCCGTCGCTTCCAGTCGGTGACCCGTCGGGCCGACACGTCCGCGGCGGCGGCGAGTTCCTCGTCCGACGCCCCACGGAGCGCCGACACGGTGTCGATGCCCGCCGCCCGGAGCCGGGCCGCGTACGCCTCGCCGATACCGCGGATGTTCCGCGGGTCCTCGGGGTGTCGCTCCGCTTCGGCGGCCGCCTCGGCATCGACGCCACCCGCCGAGACGACCGTCGCCAACTGTTCGGTCATCGCGTCCACGCGACCGTCGAGGCCGTCTACTCGGCCTTCGACCTCGTCGATGCGCGCCGCGAGGTCTTCGTGGGTGTGTTCGTTCTTCCCGTCGGCGGCGGTCACGCCCGCGACGTCCGGGTCGACGCCAGCTTCGGTGATGGTCGGGTCAGCGTCGTCGTCGCGGTCGGCCGTCCCGCTGTCTCTGGTGTCGTGTCCGTCCCCGTCGGAATCGGCTTCCCCTTCACCCTCGTCGTCTCCGGACGCGTCGTCCGCGTCGTCGGTGTCGGCGTCTGGGTCTCCGACGCCACCTTCGGCGAGCGAGTCGCCCGGCTCCACGTCGTCGGGGAGGACGTACACCAGCGCGTCCGCCGGCACGTAGCCGACGACCTGTTTTCGCTTCTTGTCGGCGGTGAGGACGACCCCGCCGGAGTCGAGGGCCTTGTAGCCGCCGCACTCGAAGCTCGTCCCGTCCGTGAGATATACTTTCATAATCAATTATTGGCTTTGAGACAGGATGAGTGTTGTCGCTCCGCTGTCGGGGGTTTATGGCCGCTCGCCGCGGCTCACGACGCATGGACGTGTTCGTCATCGGCGGGACCGGACTGCTCGGCACGGGAATCGTTCGGCGGCTCGTCGCCGCCGGCCACGACGTGACCAGTCTCCAGCGGGGCGAGACCGACGACGACCTCCCGTCGGGCGTCGAACGGGTCGCCGGCGACCGCGACGACCCGTCGGTACTCCGCGGCGCGATTCGGGACGCGAGCCCCGAGGTCGTCGTCGACATGGCGTGTTTCGACGCCGAGACCGCCCGCGAGGCGGTCGAAATCTGCCGAACCGTCGTCGACCGCTACGTCTTCTGCAGCACCATCGACGTGTACCACCGGCCGCCGCCGATGAATCCCGTCACCGAATCGAGCCCGCGGAACCCGCCGGTCAGCGACTACGCGGCGGGAAAAATCGCCGCCGAAGACGCGTTCTTCGACGCCCACGACCCCGACGAGTTCGAGGTGATCGTCCTCCGCCCGTGGAACACCTACGGCGAGGGCGGCACGCTCGTCCACACCCTCGGCACGGACTCGTCGTACATCGATCGAATCCGCGAGGGCAAGCCCATCGTCGTCCACGGCGACGGCACCTCGCTGTGGGGGCCGTGTCACCGCGACGACGTGGCGCGGGCGTTCGTCGGCGCGGTCGAGCGTCCGGGAGTCGGCGGCCGCGCCTACAACGTCACGAGCGAGGAGACGATGACGTGGAACCAGTACCACGAGCGCGTCGCGGCCGCGCTCGACGCGCCTGAACCCGACCTCGTCCACGTCCCGACCGAGGTGCTCCGCGCGGTCGCGCCCGACCGGACACGGATGCTCCGGGACCACTTCCAGTACAGCACCGTCTTCGACAACAGCCGGGCGAGAGCCGACCTCGGGTTCCGCTACACGGTCGCGTTCGAGGACGGTGCCCGCGGGGTGGTGTCGTGGCTGGACGACCACGACGCGGTGGACTCGTGGGATGCAGACCCGCTTTCCGACGACCTCGCGGCCGCGTGGCGGGACGCGACCGACGCGTTCGTCGCGGGGTTCGAGTCGGACGAGTGAGTCCGTCGGTCGTCGCAGCGGCAAGCCGAGAACGGGGGAGGCCATCGCTCCCGCGTCGTAGGAACGAGCGTCGCCTTTTCACCGATTCCGCCCCGATATGTGGATATGCTCCGAGCTCTGTTGGCGGCGTTCGGTCTGGTTGAACTGCTCGTTCCGGACAAACTGGTCGCCGTGATGACGCGCCTCGCTTACGAGGACGGCGGCGAGATGACGGCGAAGCCGTGGGTGGTGACGGCGGCGCGCGTCGAGGGAGCGGTGTTCCTCCTCGTCGCGCTGTTCGGCCTTCGCGGTCGGTGCGGCGGTGAGACCGGTGAGCC
This sequence comes from Haloferax prahovense, assembly GCF_000723845.1. NCBI lineage: Archaea > Methanobacteriati > Methanobacteriota > Halobacteria > Halobacteriales > Haloferacaceae > Haloferax > Haloferax prahovense. Next base: position 577,555 of record NZ_LK053000.1, read on the forward strand.
AGACGAAGACGAATAACTGCGTCTCGCGGGCGTCACCGACGTCGGTGAACCGGCCCGCGAAAGAAGCGACCGCGGCGAGAGAATATGAGACTGTGCGCGGAATTCGGTCGCCGAGCGACTCGTGTTCCGCCGCGTCGGTGGGACGCGTGCGTCCGGCTCAGGCGAGTCGCGCGAACGCGAGCGACCCGCTCGTGTTCTTGATGTAGACGCGGACGGTCTGTCCTTCCTGCGCGCCGGGCACGAAGATGGTGTACTTCCCGCGCTGGGCGACGCCGTCGCCCTTGCGGCCGGTCCCGGTGATTTCGACCTCGTAGGTGCGACCCTCTTCGACGGCCTCGCGCTGGCGCTTGTTGCTCACGCTGGAGCGCTTCTGGACCGGGCGGAACGCACCACAGGCCTCACAGCGGAGCATGTCGACGCCGTCCTCGGTGACGAGGCGGGTGTCCGGCAGGCCACACTCCGAGCAGATGACGTACTCCTCGACGTAGCCGTCGATGGCCTCCTCAAAGTCGTTGATGGAGAACGACCCGCTGTAGCGGGCGCGGTCGCCCTCCAGCTGGCCGCTCGTCCCGAGCGTGCGCTGGATGGCGCTGTGGAGGTGCGCGGGCGTCCGCGAGAGCGCGTCCGCGATCTCCCCGAGATTGGTGAGGCGGGTGAACGCGCCGTCGGTCTCGCCGGACGGGTCCGGCACTGTGAGGCGTTCCTGTTCGACGTTTCGTTCCGGTAAGACGTTGAGCGCTCGGTCGAGCGCAGTCTGATACTCCATAGGGGTTCGAGTGTCTGGCGACGTATAGCCGTTCCGTGACCGTCCTCCCCGCGGCACCGACGCGTCGGCGTTCGTTTCACCGTCCTCGACGGCGGAACCGAGCGCCACGCCTTCGCCGCTGGCTCTCCAACGCCTCTCCATGGGCTACACGTGGCAGTACTACGACCTCGTACTCCTCGGTATCCTCGGGAGCCTCGTCGCCGGCGTCGCCGCCGGTCGACTCACCCCGATGGAGCCGCAGACGACGCTCGTCGGCTTCAGCGCCCTCGCGGCCGTCGTGATGGCTCACGGTCTGTTCGTCAACGGTCCCGTGGACGAGCCGGCCGACCTCACGGACGAGGTCGAGGCGCTGAACTGAGCCGGGCTGTCTGACGACCGTCGGTCGTCCGCTCACACCTCGTCGTCTCGCCGCGCGCCTCCTTACTCGCCGTCGACGACGCTGTTCGTGAGCGTTCCGACGCCTTCGTACCAGATTTCCACGTCGTCGCCGGGCTCGACCAGTCCGGGGTTCGCCGGGCTGCCGAACGAAATCACGTCGCCCGGCCGGAAGGTGTAGCGCTCCGAGAGGAACGAGACGACCTCGGCGGGCGAAAAGAGCATCCGCTCGGTGTTCGCTTCCTGCCGGAGTTCGCCGCCGACGTGGGTCGTCATGTCGATGTTCGCGGGCTCCACGTCGGTCTCTATCCACGGGCCGAGCGGCCCGGAGCCGTCGAAGGCCTTCCGGGCGGTCCGGCCGGGTTGGTCGAGCGCGTCGAGGTCGTTGAGAATCGTGTAGCCCCGGACCACATCGGACACGTCTTCCTCGGCCACGTCCGAACATTCGCGGTCGATGACGGCCGCCAGTTCGCCGGCGTAGGTCAGTTCGTCGGTCCAGTCGGGGTACTCGATGTCCGCACCGGGGTCGAGCACCGACACCGGCGGCTTGATGAACCAGTCCGGCTGGTCGGGAATATCGTAGTCCATCTGGTCGACCGTCGCCGCGTAGTTCCGACCCACGCAGTAGAGCGCGGTCGGCTCGCAGGGCGCGAGCAACTCGGCGTCGACGCCGACTTCGTACTCCTCGCCGTCGGCCGTTACGACGCCGTCGTCGTACCGGCCCGACACCACTCCGTCGTCGGTTCGAATCCGTGCCAATCGCATCGCTCTCCCGTCGGTCGGCCACTCACTTCAAGCGACGTGTCTCCGCAAGTGAACGTAGACGGGAACGGTCACAGATGCGCCGCCGACGCACCTCAGTCGGATGCGGACTCCCGGTTCATCCGGGGCATCGACCGGTTCTCGCGGTCGACGAGGTTGTGGATGCGCTCGGTGCGCGTCGATTCGAACTGGCGCTGACACCGGGCGACGCCTGACGCGGGGTCGGTGGGGTCGGCGTCTGCGCTGGCGTCGGTCTCGGCGGTCTGCTCGCGGTCTGTTCGCAGGGTCGGTTCGTAGGTCGGGGTGGCGTTTGTGCTCACGATTTTGGATGGTTCGGGTCGGTCGGACGGCTATGCGGCGACGAGAAGAGTTAGCGAAGTACGCGTACGACCGACATTGTTGTACCCGGCAGTACAGACCAATCTATAATAAACATTAATGTTCGAACAGCGACGGCGGTTCGACCCGCGGTTGTGACTGCGTCGCGGCCGCGTGCGTTCTCACTCCCGCGAGTCGTACTCCTGATAGATGACGTGGCCACAGGACTTGCAGTGAGAGGCGTCGGCGTCGTGGTATGCGAGTCCGCAGTTCTGGCAGGTGACGGCGACCTTGTCGCGGTGGCCCCACTCCTTGACGATCTTGCTCGCCTGCCACGGGATGAGGATGATGCCCGCGAGGATAGCGGCGACCGTCACCCACCGCCCCGCCTCGGTCATCGGGACGATGTCGCCGAAACCGACCGTCGAGAGCGCGACGACGATGAAGTAGAACGCGTCGCCGAACGTCCCGATGCCGGGGTTCACTCGGTGTTCGAACGAGTAGAACATCCCCGCGGCGACGAAGAAGATGGTGAGCACCGTCAACAGCAGTTTCATCACGCGGAGCGTGCCGACCGAGACGGTGCCGAAGAAGAACTCCTCGTCGCGCGTGAAGCGGTAGAACCGGAGAACGCGGACCACACGAATCGCCCGCAGGAAGCCGATGTTGGCGGCGACCGACGAGATGGGAAGCGCGAGCACCGCCAGCGTCGGTAAGATAGCCAGCAGGTCGACGAACGAGTAGACGTTGAACAGTTCGGCGGTCCGGTCCCGCGCGCCGTAGAGTCGGAGGAGGTACTCCGCGAGGAACACGAGAGAGACGGCGGCTTCGACGGACCAGAGCATCGACTGCACCGACGCCGAGAGCGGGTAGGTCTCGGCGACGAACACCCCGACGAAAAGCAGGTTGAGTGCGAGGAGCGCGATGTCGATGGTCTTGCCGACCGCAGTCCGGTGGTCGAGAAGATAGAATCTGACCACGTCTCGCGGCGTCTCGCGGCGCGACCCCCGCGCGTGATCGTCCATGGCTCGTCTTTGGCGGTGAAATACTTATACCGTTGCTCGCAGGGCGGCAGACGGCGGCGACTCGGCGGCGACCGCCTCAGAGGACGATAGCGCCCTCGGGGAGTAGCTCACGCTCGGTGCGCCGCGCCTCCTCGCCCTCCTCGACGAGCGTCGGCTCGTCGACCGGTTCTGAAAACCGGTTCGGGTCCGGTTCGACCCGTTTGAGCATCGACGAGAACACCGGTCCCTTGCGGCCGCCGGCGGAGGTGATGCCGCCGTACTGTCGCTCCTCGAACGTGGACTCGTCGGGGCTGGGGAACTCCTCGCGAATTATCTGTGCGGTGTCTCTGATGTACTCGGCGGCCTCCTTCTGCGAGTAGAGGCTCTCGTTGTAGTAGCGCTCTGCGTACTCGTCGTCGAGCTCCTCGGTGGAGTGTTCGGGCGACTCGTAGAGGACGGACTCCGTGGTCGTGTGGCCGCTGGCGAAGCGGATGTTGACCGTAAAGCAGTCGGGATACCGCAGGATGATGGGGAAAAACAGCATGTCGGTGACGGTGATTCGCTGTTGCATCCGCCAGAGCCCCTCGAAGTAGTAGGCCGTGAGCGCGCCGACGCGGTCGTCTCGCTCCCCGCGGTTGTACGCCATCGCTATCTCCTCGTAGTCGTCGCCGGCGATGTGGTGACAGCGCCGCTTGTAGCTCTTGGCAATGCCTTCGAGTTGCGTCTCGTAGGCTTCGAGCAGAGGAATGTCGGGGTCGGCGAGCATGTCCGCCTTCCGCTCTTGGGCGTCAGCGATGTTCATCATGTTCTCGTGGAACAGTCGCTCGGCGTCCTCGTCCGGCAGGGGCGTTCTGACCGCCTGCCGGTACAGTACCCGCGTATCCCCGTTGAATGTGACCCGCTGCTCGCTCATCTCGTGAAGTGATGATGCGGCGAACAGAAATCAATTCGTCGGTAATCCGGACGGTTTCCCGACAGTCGCGAGACACGAAATATAAACCGACCACTGAAACCGGAACCGGTTATCAGCTATCCGGTGCGTGTCAGTCGTCGGTTGACGCGCGGCCGTCCGCGGCGACCGACTCGTCTGCCGCGTCGAAAAGCGGGCTCTGGTCGCCCGGCGCGAGCGTGTTGAGCACGAGCGCCGTCAGCGCGGTCACGATGACCGGCTGACTGAAGAACGTCGCGGCGGCCTGCGGGAGTCCCGAGAGCGCGTCGGGACGCGTGGCGACGCCCAGACCGAGGCCGAGAGAGGTGGCGACGACGACCATGTTCCGCCGGTCGAGATTCGTGTGGAGGAAGACGAGACGGACGCCGCTGGCGGCGACCATCCCGGCCATGAGCAGGACCGCGCCACCGAAGACGGCGCTCGGGATGGTCGCGACAGCCGCGCCGACCTTCGGGCTGAGGCCGAGGACGGCGAGAACGACGCCCGCGATGCCGACGACGTACCGGCTCATCACGCCGGTGAAGTTGACGATGCCCACGTTCTGCGAGAACGAGGTGACCGGGAACGCGCCGAACACCGACGCGATAGAGCTCATGAAGCCGTCGGTGAACAGGCCGCCGCGGAACTCCTCGTCGGTCGGGTTGCGGCCCTCGGCGGCGGTGATGCCGGACATGTCGCCGACGGTCTCCATCGCGGAGACGAGAAACAGGAACGCGAAGGTGACGATGGGGACCGGTTCGAAGCTGACGCCGAACGCGCCGGGGCGGGGAATCGCGAACCACGCCGCGTCGGCGATGGGCGAGAAGTCGACCACGCCGAGCGGGACGGCGACGGCGTAGCCGACGGCGATGCCGACGAGCGTGCTCAGGAGTCGCGTGATGCCGTCGGTAAAGAGGTTGAGTGCGATGGCGACGCCGAGGACGAGCGCCGCGAGACCGATGTTGTGGGCCGCGCCGTAGTCGGCGGCTCCGACCCCGCCGGCGGCGTAGTCCATGCCGACCGGGACGAGGTAGAGCCCGATGATGACGACGACGAGTCCGGTCACGAGCGGCGGGAAGAAGGGTTTGATGCGGTCGAACTGCCAGCCGATGAGTCCCTCGACGACGAAGCCGGTGACGAGAATCGCGCCGAACACCGCGCTCAGGCCGTAATCGACGCCGATAGTCGTCGCCGCGCCGACGAAGGTGAAGCTCGTCCCCATCACGATGGGGAGCCGCGAGCCGACCGGCCCGACGGCGTACGCCTGTACCACGGTCGCGAGCCCCGAAAACAGGAGCACCATCTGGACCACGTAGGCCGTGTCGGCGACGCCGAGGCCGACCGCGCCCGCGACGATGAACGCCACGGCGGTCGCCGGGACGATCATCACCGAGACGTGCTGTATCCCGAGGAGAATCGACTCCAGCAACGGCGGCCGGTCGTCGATTTCGTATTCGAGGCCGAGTTCACCGCTGTCGTCTGCCATCTGTACTCGCCACGAGCGACCCCCATTCAATAATAGTTTCGCGTTCGAGCGTATTTCACTGCCTCTGACACACCGTATTGAACACGAGCGTGCATACTCGGTGAGCGAGAGGGGGAAACTGACGTCGCATCGACCGCAACTGGCTCCGCTCAGTGAATCTCGACGCCGTCCTCGTCGACGCTGATGTCAACGAGGCTCGTCGCCTCGTAGTCGGTGTCGTCGAGCGCGGTCTCACCGACCTTCCGGATGGCGACGATGATGTCTGAGATGTCCGCGCCGATGTCGTCGAGCGCGCCGCAGATGGCCGCGAGCGTCCCGCCGGTCGAAAGCAGGTCGTCCACGACGAGCACGCGGTCGCCATCTTCGATGTCGTTGATGAACATCTCCGACTCGGAGTAGCCGGTCGTCTGGTGGAGCGCGACCTCCCCGTCGAGGCCGTACTCGCGTTTGCGGATGACGACGAGCGGGATGTCCGTCTGGAGGGACAGCGCGGTGGCGATGTGGATGCCCATCGCCTCGGGCGCGACGATTTTGTCCACGTCGAGGTCGGCCGCGCGGGTGATGCCGACGACGACCTCGCGCAGGAGTTGCGGATCGAGCATCGGCACGCCGTTGCTGATGGGATGGACGAGATAGGAGTAGCCGTCCTTGTCGATGATGGGCGCTTCGTGTAGGGACTCCTCGAGTCGCTGCATGGGGTCCGTTTCACGAATCGGCCCAAAAGTGGTTCGCTCTCTGCGAGGGCGGCGTCCCCCGGCGGTCGCTCAGAACACGCCGGGCGCGACGACGTAGACCAGAAGCGACCCGACGGCACCGACGAACAGCGCGAAGACGACGGTCGGCACGACCACCTTCCGGAGGATGTCGCCCTCGCGGCCCGCGATGCCGATGACGCCGGAGATGGCGGCGATGTTGAGGACGGAAATCATGTTCCCAACGCCGCCGCCGACGTTCTGGATGGCGACGACGAGCGCGCGGGAGAGTCCGACGTCGGCGGCCGCGTTGTACTGCAGGGCGTTGAACAGGATGTCCGAGGTGGTGTTGCTCCCGGTGACGAACGTCCCGAGCGCGCCGATCCACGGCGCGACGAAGGGAAGCGCCGCCCCGGCACCCTCGGCCAGCACCAATGAGAGGACGTTCATCATCCCGACGGTGTCGGTGGGGTTGATGCTCGACTGAATCATGACCTGCGTGAGCGAGACGGCGACGACGAGCGTCACCGCCGCCGTCGCGACCTGTCTCCCGGATTCGGTCCACGCGTCGGCCATCTCACCGGTGTCCATCCGGTAGAACACACCGGTCAGGACAGCGACGGGGAGAAACGGCATCGTCCCCGGCAGGTAGAGATACGCCAGCGACCACGACATCGTCTCGTACCCGAATATCTCGTAGGGACCGACGGTGTACCCCTGCAAGACGGACACGAGGTCGAACGTCGGCCAGCGCGTGACGAGCAGCACGAGCGCGACGGAGACGTACGGTGCCCACGCCATCCAGACCGGCATCCGCTTTCGCGGCTCGTCGGTGTCGAGAGAGGACGGGTCGAGGCCGCCCAGCCACTCGTCGAGCCAGCCCTCGCGGTCGGGGAACGTCCACCGCTCGGACGGGACGAGCACGTCCCGGTCGGCCATCACGACGCCGACGGCGAGGACGGCGAAGCCGGCGGCGATATCGGGGAGCGCCGGGCCGATGAACCACGCGACCGCGAGCTGAACCGCCCCGGTCAACGCCCCGAGGACGAGCGCGAACGGCGCGATGGGCGCGGCGGCACGCGCGGCCCCCAGCACCGACCGCTCGTCGTCGTCGCCGAACCAGTAGACCAGCAGAAACACGCCGAGGAGGCCCCAGAACGCGAACGTCAGTCCGGTCATGACGCCGGTCCATGCCGAGACCAACTGCCGGAACGGTCCCCCAGCCATCGCCGCCGGGAGAATCGACTCGATTTGGCTGACGCCGCCGATAATCGGCGTCCCAGCGGCACCGAACTGCGGGTTCGGCGCGTTGAAAAACAGGCCGAAGACCGCCGCCGCCAGCGGCGGGAAGCCGAGCCCGATGAAAAGCGGCGCAGCCAGCGCTCCCGGCGTCCCGAACCCCGCGACGCCCTCGATAATCGTCTCGAAGCCGAGCCCGATGAGGAGCAACTGGATGCGGCGGTCGCGCTCCAGTCGGCGGAAGTACCACCGAATCGTCTCGATGGAACCGCTGACCTCGAGATAGTTCATGAGCAGAATCGCCCCGAAGACGATGAGGACGATGTTGAGCCCCTCCAGCGCGCCGTATATCGCGGCCCCCGCCCACGCGGTCGGCTCCATGTGCCAGACCGTGAGCGCCAACGCCGTCGCCAGTACCCAGCCGACGCCCATCGACCGCGCCGCCGACCACCGAAGCCCGGCGAGGAGGACGAACGCGACGACTATCGGGACGCTCGCCGCAAGTGCTAGTATCTCGACTGATGCCATTGTTTCTTTCTGTGTGTTCTTGATTGAGTTTGTTGTATTACTCGCCCCGTTCTCTCGCGACTCGAACCGAGAGTGGGTTTAATATGCTCGGGCGGCAAATTCACTAGGTCGCGTGACGCTGGCCGAGGGGTGAGAGACTTCGCGTGAGAAAGTGGCCTCGGCACTCATAGGGCTCCGCATCACCGAGTGCCTAGTTCGGTTCGGAACGGTGCCGTCGTCATCGGCCACCTCGCTCTCGCCTCGCGACCGAGTAATCACCATCGGTCTCGCTCGCCCCGCAACCGACTCGCTCACGACTTCTCCAACACGGACACGTCGATGCGGGGGTACTGCACGCCGCCCGAAATCGAGCCCTCGCCGGCGACGACGCCCCAGAGTCGGACGCGCTCGTCGGCGAGCAGTCGAAAGCCGATGTCGCCGTCGAAAAAGCGGCCGGTGGGCCAGCGGGCGACCACGTCGCCGCTCAGCCGCCCCCGGTCGTCCTCGACGGCGACGAGCGCCAGTCGGACCTCGTCGCGTTCCATCGTCTCCTCGACGCGACCGGTGTACGTGACGGTCGTTCCCGCGTACGACTCGGGATTCGTCCGGAGGTCGCCGTATGGAATCGTCGTCGCGTTCGTTGGCGTCGCCACCGCAGTCGTTCGATTCGGGAGCGTCGATTCCGCGGAGAGTGGTTGCGGCGTCGGGAGTGACCACTCGACGGTCGGGAGCGCCACGTCGGGGAGGCGGTCGTCGACCCACGCCGCGTGACGGGCGACCGCGGCGCGGAGTTCCGGCGATCGCTGGACGGCGTCGGAGATTTGCTCGACGGCGAGATACGTGACGAGGCCGCCGGCGACGTAGGTGCCGGCCTTTTTGAGCGCCTCGCGTCGAGTGATTCGGTCGGCCCCGTCGCCTTCGGCTTCGTCACGCTCGCCTTCTGTGCCGTCGTCGCCATCGCCTCCGCGGCCTTCGATTCGCTCGCCCAGCCAGTTCGTCGCCGCCGGTTCCTCTCGGGCAGCGAGGTCGCGGACGAACGATTCGACGCCGGTCTCGCGGATTTCGACGGCGAGCGCCGGCGCGTCGAGAACGACGAGGCCGCGGCGGTGGGCGTCGGGGGCGACGCGGCCGCCTCCGACCGCCGCCACGTAGGGTTCGATACCGGCGCGCTCGCACCGTCGGACGAACGCACTCGTCTTGTCCGCGGTGACGGTTCCGGTGGTCGTAATCCAGATTCGGAGTTCGCGCGTCGCGCCCTCGGGCGTCTCCCCGGCGGCTTCGACGTGCACGTCCGGGCCGCGGAACCGGACGCGCGTCTCGTAGCCCCGCGCCTCCCAGACGCGCTCGAAGACGGCGGCGAGCTCGACGTCGGTGCGGTCCGAAACGACCGACGTGAGCGGGGGCGCTGTCATTGCGTCCGAGGTACCGGGCGGGGCTGTTAGGTGTTTACGCCCGATTCTCGGAGCTGAGAACGCGCGGCCTCGGGAACGGGCACGAACGCCGAGTCAGCCGAGGTACCGAACGGCGGCGTCCGCGACGATGTCGGCCACTTGGACCACGTCGTCGGTGAAGACGAACTCACCGGCGGCGTGGATGTTCTCGCCGTCGGGACCGACGATGACCGTCGGGAGGGCGGCGCGGTCGCCGAGGTAGTTGAAGTCGCCGACGCTGGAGAAGTAGCCGTAGGCGGGGTCGGTGTCGGCGACGGCGCGGGTGGAGTTCGCGAGCGCGCCCACGAGCGGGTGGTCCTCGTCAGTCACGTAGGGGCCGTAACGGATGCCTTCGTCGGGGGCTTCGCGGAAGCCGACGTCGACCTCGCTCTCCAACCCGAGTTCCTCGACGGTGCGCTCGGCGTCGGCGCGGGCGTCTTCGAGGGTCTCGCCGACGACGACGTGGCGGTCGACCATGAGGCGAGCGCGCTCGGGGACAGAAAGCGTCTGGCTTCCGCCTTCGATTTTCAGCGGGCAGGTCGACCCCGAGCCGAGTTTCGGGTGGTCGCCCACGTCGAGGTCGTCGAGCGCGGCCGCGAGCCTGCCGGCCTCGACGACCGCGTTGACGCCGGTGTCCGGCTTCGACCCGTGGGCCGCCTCCCCGCGCACTTCGATGTCGTAGAAGTAGCGGCCGCGCGCACCGAGCAGGAGCGCCGGGTTCTCGACGTCCTCCTGCGCGAGAATCGGTCCGGGTTCGGTGACGATTGCGGCGTCGCAGTCGTCGACGACGCCGTCTCGGATGAGCCGGTCGGTGCCGAGTCCGTAGGGCCCCTCCTCGTCCACGACGGCCGTGAGGAGCACGTCGCCGGCGAGGTCGCAGTCCGCGAGGGCGTCGAAGGCGGTCATGACGGCCGCGAGACCGCCTTTCATGTCGCACGCGCCCTGCCCGTACAGTTTGCCGTCCTCGATGCGACCCGAACACGGGTCTTCGTCCCAGTCTTCGACCAGTTTCACGGTGTCCACGTGGGCGTTCAACAGGAGCGTCGGCGCGTCCGGGTCCGGCCCCGCCAGTCGGGCGACGACGTTGTCGCCTTCGTACTCCGTGATGTCCGGTTCGCTCACGTGGTGGTACTCCGGGTCGTGCCCGCGGGCGTCCAACCACCCGTAGACGAACTCGCTTATCTCGGCCTCCTCGAAGTACGGACTCGGAATCCGCACGAGTTCCTGCAAGAGGTCGATGGTCTCGTCGGGGTCGACGCGGAGGGCTGAGTCGAGGCCGAAGTCGGAGTCGTCCGAGCGGTCACCGCGCGGTGTCGCGTCGTCAGTCATCGCTCACTCCGCGAACCGAGGGGTTGTACTCGTCGGAGGGGACGCCGGGGAGCGTCCCGAGGATGGCCTCGACGTCGTGGTCCTTCTGTTGGCCGCGGTACCAGTAGACGCCGAAGACGACGAGGCCGACGGCGACCCACGGGACGTAAATCGACAGCGAACCCTTGTACGCCTCGGTCAGGAGCCCGACCGCGCCGAGCGAGCCGATGAGTCCCGTCACCGTGAGGAGCGACGGGCGGGAAAAGCCCGCCTCCGCGCGGAGATCGGTGCGGCTGTAGAGCACGTACAGCACCGTTATCGACACCGCGGCGTAGGCGATGAGGTAGCTGAACGTCGCGATAGCGATGGCCTGACTGAGGCCGGTGCTCCAGAAGGTGAGCCCGGCGGCGACGACGTAGAGCGTCAACAGCGACCAGTGGGGCGTCCCGAAGCGGTCGGAGACCGCCGAGAACTTCTTGGGGAACACCTCGTCCCACGCCCACGAGTAGGGCATCTTGATGCCCGCGGCCATGACCGCGTGGACCGACGACGCCGTCGCGAGCAGGCCGCCGACGCCGACGATGGCCGTGCCGATGTCGCCGAGGAACACTTCGGCGGCCGTCGACAGCGGACGCGCCGAGTTCGCGAGGACCGTGTAGTCGCCGACGACGCCGTAGATGACGGCGGCGGTCAGCACGTACAGGAAGATGAGGATGGCCGTCCCGCCGGCCATCGCTAACGGGAGGTTCCGCGAGGGGTTCTTCACTTCCGCGCCCATCTGCCCGGCGACGGCGATGCCGATGTAGGCGTAGAACAGCGGGACCGCGGCGGCGACGAAGCCGTCGAAGCCGCCGGTGAAAAACGGCTGGTAGTTCGCGGCGTCGACGTTCAGCAGGCCGGGGCCGACGAGCACGAGTATCGACAGGATGAGGAAGCCGAAGATGGCGTTCTGCGAGACGCTGTAACTCTTTGACCCGACGAGGTTGACCAGAAACAGAGCCGTCAGCAGGCCGAATCCGGCCAGCGTCGGGTCGACCGAGGGATAAAACACCTGTAAGTAGCTCCCGAAGCCGATGGCGAGGACCGCGTCGGCGGCCATGTAGCCGAGCCACTTCGACCACGTCACCACGAACCCGGGGAGACGGCTGTCGAACGTCCGTGAGACGTAGGCGTACGACCCCGCCGCGCCGGGGAAGATGGTCGCCATCCAGCCGTAGTTGAGCGCGATACTCATCGCGAGCAGCCCCGAGAGGACGACGACGAGGATGACGCTCGGCCCCGTCGTCGAACTCGCCGTGCCGAGGGTGACGAACAGCCCCGCGCCGAGAGTGCCTGCCACCACGGTGCTCACCGCGCCGAACAGTCCGATGTCCCGCGAGAGGCTCCGCCCGTCGTTCACGTCTACCGATGACATACTGTCACATGGTTCGAGTATCGGGTAAAGTACCCCTCCCTCTCATGAGTGGGCCGAGCGCCGACCCGCCGGATTTCGACCCCGAGAACCCGAAGAACGGAGTCAGTAGTCGCCGAGCAGTTTCGATTCGGCTTTCCGGAGGTGTTCGAGGAGGGTCGCCTTCGAGATGTCCAATTCGGCCGCCAGCGACGCGGCGCTCACCTCGCGGGGCCACGTGTAGTAGTCGCGGCGGCGGGCCAGTTCGTACACCTCGCGCTGACGTTCGGAGAGCGCGTCGGTCCGGAACATGCCGCCGCCGTCTTCGGGGGCGGTGATGAGTTCCACGTCGATGTCGGCGTTTCGCTCCGCTCGAATCTCCGCTAACCGCTCGTGGACGGTCCGTCGCGTCTCGTGGACGAGCACGGTCCAGCGCTCGCGGCCGCCCTGCATCCGAACCGGCTCGTCGGGGATGAACCCCCGGGAGACGAGGGCGTCGTTGATTGAGTTCTTGAGGTCGTAGCGAACGACGATGCCGCGGGCGGCGCTCCCCGGGACCCCGACGTCGCCGTCGTGCTCGTCGGTCTCCCACACCGACTCGGTCAGCGGGGATGCGCGGATGGCCGCGAGCAGTTCGTCGACCTCCTCGGCCGTGTCGGCGTAGGCGGTGAAACGCCCGTTGGCGAGGCCGTCGATCTCGTGGACGCCGTGGCCGAGCAAGCCGCCGCTCGTCTCCCTCGTCACCTGTAGCGTCCAGCAGTCCGGGTGCCAGATGTCGAGGCAGACGCGAACGCCCTGTGCACCCTCTCGTGCCATTCGTTGGCATGGAAGGGTGCTCGCCGGGCAAAAAGGTATCCCACCTGACGCGGTGTGACGCGACGGCCGGTGGTGCGGACTGCCGCGGCCGTCAGCGGGCCTCGTCGCGTTACTCGATTCGCTCGCGCGCCGCGGCGACGAGCAGCGGGAGCATGATGGTCGCGTCGCCGAGGACCGTCGTGTTGCGGGCGTCCTTCTCCAGTTTGCCCCACGAGCGCGCCTCGTCAAGCGTCGCGCCCGAGAGACCGCCGGTCGCGGACGGGTCCATCGTGATTTGGACGCCGTAGTCGTACGCGCCGGGCGTGACGAGCATCGTCTGGAGCGTGAAGTTCTTCGGGACGCCGCCGCCGACGAGGAGACAGCCGGCCGTGTCGGCGTCGTACGCGAGGTCGGTCAGCGGCGTCATGTCGGCCAGCGCGTCCAGGGAGAACGACGAGGTCTGCGAGTACATCCACGCCTGCAGGCCGAGGACGGAGTCCTGTACCGCGGGGCAGTAGATGGGCACGTCGGCCTCGTAGGCCGCGGCGGCGACGCCGGCGTCCTCGTCGATTCCCTCGCGGTCGTTGACCTCGCTGTTGGCGCGGCCGAGTTCGCGGCAGAGGTCCGCGATGCTGACGGTCCCCTCTTCCTCCAGCGCCGGGAACACCTCGCTTCGGAGGTGCGACTCGAACAGTGCGAAATGTTCCTGCGGGAGGTAGACGTTGTAGATGCGGTCGACCTCCTCGTCGCGGAGCGTCTCGTCGTGCTCGCGTTCGGTCTTCTCGCCGTGGTGCTCAGCACCGTGATGGTGCTTGCCGCCGATGGCCTCGATGGCGTCGTGGGTGAGGTTCGCGCCCGTCGTCACGAGGGCGTCCACGTAACCGTCGCGGATGAGGTCGGAGACGACCTTGCGCATCCCGGTCGGGACCATCGCGCCGGCCAGCGACATGAACACCGTGCAGTCGTCGTCGGCCAGCATCTCGGCGTAGATGTCGGCGGCCTCGTGCACGTCGGCCGCGCCGATGCCCGCGTGGCCGTACTGCTCGACCAGCTCGCCGACGGTCATCCCCCCGCGGACCTCGGCGTGGCCCAGCGGGTCGTGTTGGAACTCCTCGCGGTCCGGCATCTCGTAGCCGTCATCGTCGTGGTCGCTCATGCGAGGGAGTGCGTCGGCCGAGCGTTTGAACGCCCCGGTCCGACGGGACCGTGCGATGGGGTGTCGGGCGCTCGGTCGCGCCTACAGCCCGGTCGGGTGGCTGACGTACTCGGTCTCCAGTCCCCACTCGTCGGCGAGGTCCCGCAGGCTCCGCACCCCGAACGTCTCGGTCGCGTAGTGCCCCGCGAGGAACACCGAGATTCCGGCCTCGCGCGCCTCGTGGTACACCTTCTGTTTGCCCTCGCCGGTGACGAACGCGTCGACGCCACGGTCGATGGCCTCGTCCAGCCAGTCGACGCCGGAGCCGGTGACGATAGCAACCGACGAAATCTCGTCGGGGCCGAAGTCGAGGGCGGTCGTGCCCGCGCTCCCGTCCAGTTCGTCGAGCGCCGCCCGGACCTCGTCGGTCGTCTTCGGCGACGCGAGCTCCCCAGCTTGCCCGATGTGAATCGGTCCGAGCGACCCGAACGGCTCGGTGTCAGTTAGGCCGAGGTGGTCGGCGACGCCGGCGGCGTTGCCGACTTCTTGATGGCCGTCGAGCGGGAGGTGCGAGACGTAGAGCGCGAGGTCGCCGCGAATCAGCGGCTCGATGCGGTCGAAGTCGCGGTCGGTCACCCGGTCGAGACCGCCCCAGACGAGGCCGTGGTGGACGACGAGAAGGTCCGCGTCGGCGTCGAGCGCGGCGTCGATAGTCGCTTCCGCGGCGTCGACCGCGAAGGCGACCTTCTCGACCGATTTCTCCTCGGGGCCGACTTGCAGGCCGTTGGCGCTGGCGTCCACGTCGGCGAAGTCGTCGGTCGCGAGCGTCTCGTCGAGTCGGGCGACGATGTCGGAGAGCTGCATACCGGGGAGTCGTGACTCGGGGACTTGTAAGGAACGGGGTTCGCCGCGGAGTCGGTTACTCGTCTGGTTGCTTGGCGGCGTGCGAGAAGACGAACTCCCGGAGGAGCTTCGCCGCCAGCGACGCGGCCTGTCCGTCGTCGCGGTCGTTGACCTCGACCACGTCGAAGCCGTCGGCGCGGGGCGCGACCGCCCGGACGGCGTCTCGCATCTCTCGGGAGGTGAGGCCGAACGGCTCTTTGGTGCCCGTGCCGGGCGCGAACGCCGGGTCCGCGGCGTCGATGTCGACGCTCAGGTAGACGGACTGGTCCTCGTCGAACTCGGGCTCCCAGTCGGGGACGGCTTCGGGTTCGACCACGGTCACGTCGCCGGCCTCGGCGCGCTTCCACTCGCCGGGCGAGCCGGTTCGCGCACCGAGAATCACGGCCTCGTCGACGCCGAGTTCGTCGAGGACGCGGCGGGTGACCGTGGCGTGGCTCCACTCGTTGCCGTCGTACTCGCGCCGGAGGTCGAGATGGGCGTCGAGACAGACGAACACGTCGGGGTCGACGCCGGTGACGCCGGCGGCGGTGACGGTGTGCTCGCCGCCGAGGACGACGGGGACGGCGTCGTCCCAGACGGCGTCGCGGACGCTCCCGGCGAGCCATTCGACGTACTCAGGTGCGTCGTCCCACGCGCGGACGTCGCCCGCGTCGTGGACGCGTAAGTCAGTGAAAAACTGGTCGGTCCGCCGGTCGTAGTCGTCGAACGACTCGGCGAACCGACGGATTCGATTCGGTCCGAAACGGGTTCCGGGTTGGAAAGACGTAGAGATGTCGAGCGGAGCGCCGAGAAGGACGTAGTCGGCGACCTCGCGGTCTGCGATTGCTCCGGGGAACATCTCTGTGACCCCCGTTTAGACGATTTTTCGCTGGCCTTCGTACTCGAGGTACTCGATCTCGTCTTCGGGGTTGAGGTCTTCCTCCTCGGGGATGCGCATCGTGAACGTCTGGTAGGTCTCGAGGTCCATGATCTGGGCGTCCTCGCCGGTGACGGAGACGACCTGGCCCTGCTTCCGCTCGATGATGGGGACCCACACCTTCGCGTCGACAGGCTGGGAGAGCGAGCGCTTCTTGCTGTCGAAGACACCGCGGGCTTCGACGCGCGCCTTCGCGCTGCCGTGCTTGCCCGGCTTGGCGGTACTGTAGGCGTTGATTTTGCACGGCTTTTCTTCCATCATGACGTAGCTCCCTTCTTGGAGTTCGCGCACCTGCTTCTGCTCTTTCGCCATGTCTCTCCGTTATCGGATGGAGGGTATAAACGGTTTGGAACCGTCTTCGCACGCGACTCCTTGCCGTGGAAATCGCGGGCGGGCGGCCCGGACAGTCACGCGTCTTCGACCGGGTCAACCTCGGCCATCTCGGGGTCGAACCACGTCCCTGCGGCGTCGCGTCTGGCGAGGCTCCCGAGCGCCCCTGACGCGACGTTCGGGAGCGAGAGCGCAAGCATGATGGCGGTCGTCAACTCGCCCGCCGTCTCGAACATCGGGATGAGGTACTGGAACGGAAAGAGAATCGGCGTCCGTTCGAGGAAGGTGAGAAGCACGGAGACCGGCATGAGCAGACAGCCCCAGACGACGCCGGCCATGAGGCCGTGCCAGCCGCCGTCGGCGGGGTCGGTGCCGACGACGTAGCCGGCGAGCGCGCTCCCCGTGACCCCACCGACGAGGGTGAACTGGCCCGTCATCGCGTAGACGAGCGATTCGGTGCACGCGGCGAGACACACCCCCACGAACACCGGTCGCCACTCCGTCATGAGCGAGAGTGTATCGGCGGGAGCCGATAAAATTACGCGCCCGATTCTCAGCTTTGATTACTCTCTGCGGCGCTCTTTGAGGTTCTGTCGGGTGAACTGCGGCGTCGCCCGGATTCCCTTCCGCGAGCGGAACGACTTCCAGAGCAGCAGGGCGACGACCCCCGTCGGCGCGCCCGCCGCGCCGACCGCGACGAGGTTCTCCGGGTTCAGCGCGTAGATGATGACCGTCGAGACGAAGCCGAACGACAGGAAGATGCCGTAGATGAGCCGCTTGGCCAGCTTGTCGAGGATGCCGCGGTTGTCCTCCAGTCGGACGTTGAGCGTCAGGTTGTCGCGGTCGGCCCGGTCGAGGACGCGTTCGAGCTTGGGCGGCACGCGGAACAGCGACTGGGCGGTCTTTTGGCCCTGCTGGCCGACGCCCTCGATGATTTTCTGGACGCTCTCCTCGCGGTAGCCCTCCTCCGTCAGGTAGTCGGTCGCCACCGAGATGAAGTCGAACTCGGGGTCGAGCGTGACGCAGACTCCCTCGACGACGCCGGCGACCCGGAGCACGAGCGCGAGGTTCCGCGGGAGCCGAAGCGGGAACTCGTAGATGGTCGATTCGACCTGTTCGAGGATCTGGTTGACACGGTACTGCTCGATGTCGTCGCCGCGAGCGTCGGCGATGGCGAGTTCCATCACGTCGCCCATCACCTGCCGGTCGACGTTCGGGCTGAGCGTCCCCATCTCGATGAGCGTGTCGAGGATGCCGTCGACGTCCTGGTTGGCGACGGCGATGTAGAACTCCACGATTTTGTCCTGGATGAACGGGTCGACCTCGCCGTGCATCCCGAAGTCGTAGAAGATGATGCGGCCGTCGTCGGTCACGGAGAGGTTCCCCGGGTGGGGGTCGGCGTGGAAGACGCCGTCCTCGACGATCATCTGGAGGTAGATTCGCTGGAGGTTCGTCGCCAGTTCGGTCCGGTCGATGCCGAGGTCGTCCAGCGCCTCGATGTTGTTTATCTTGGTCCCGGGGAGGTACTCCATCGTGAGCACCCGGTCGTCGGAGCGCTCGGGAATCGGCTCGGGGATGACGAGCGTGTCGTCGTCCGCGAAGTTCTCCTGAATCTCGACGAGCGTCTCGGCCTCCTCGTCGTAGTCCATCTCCTCGCGGATGGTCTTGGCGAACTCGTCGGCGAGGTTCTCCAGCGAGAACGCCCGGCCCTCGCCGATAAAGCGCATGAGAAGCGGCATCGACCACCGGATGACCCGGAGGTCGGCCTCGACGAGGTCCTCGATGCCGGGGCGGCGGACCTTGACGGCGACCTTCTCGCCTTCGTACTCGGCGACGTACACCTGCCCGAGGCTCGCGCCGCTTATCGGCTCGGTGTCGAACGCGTCGAACGCCTCCTCGACGGGACCGAGTTCCGCTTCGAGGACGGCTTTCGACTCGTCCCACGGCGCGGGTGGCACGTCGTCTTGGAGGCTCCCGAGCACTTCGATGTACTCCGGGGGGAGGATGTCGGGGCGCGTCGACAGGAGCTGTCCGAGCTTGATGAACGTCGGCCCGAGCGTCAGTAGCGACTCCAAGAGGACGTCGGCGCGCTTGATGCGCATCTCGGTCGTGACGCGTCGGCCGCCGCCGAACAGGAGGTATTTCCGCGTGTCACGGGTGTACGCGACGATGAGCGGGAAGAACTGGTACAGGACGACGAGGAACCGCCAATAGGCGCGGAGGTTGACCAGCGTGACCACCGCCTCGTCAGGCGTCTTCGTCGCCGGTGGTAATAGGGATGGTCCGCTCGGAGGCGGCCTCGCGCTTGGGGAGCCGGATTTCCAGCGTCCCGCGTTCCATCGACGCCTCGGCCTCGTCGGCCACGGCGTCAGGCGGAAGGGGAACTTCGGCGTCGAGGAACAGCGGTCGTTCCTCGCGGACGTAGTCGAACTCGGCTGGAAGGCGTTTGTCGCGTCGCGCTTCGACGACCAATCGCCCCTTCTCGACCCGGAGCTCCGCCGTCTCGGCGGTCACGCCCGGGAGGTCGAGGACCAAGAGGTAGGACGTCTCGGACTCCAACAGGTCGGCGAACACCGCGTCCGGGAGGTCGGACAGCGCGTCGCGCAGTGCTGACATGAACGCTCATAGGGAGTCGGGGTCGAAAAACCCGGCGGTCTCGCGCGAGCGCGCGAGCGCGAAGCCGCCGATACGGCTCGGGAATCGACCGCCGCCGCGCCCGAGGCCGACGCTTTTTGCCCCCCGAACCGAAGGGTCGGTATGAACCACGACGACCGACGCACGGCCGGGTTCAAGCAACGAACGCGGCTGTCGGACGCCCGCGAGGCGCTTCTCGCGGCGGCGACGCCGCACGACCGAACCGTGCGCCGACCGCTCGCCGAGGCCGACGGCCGGGCGCTCGCGGAGGACGCGGTCGCCCCCGCCGACGTGCCGGGCTACGACCGCGCCGCCATGGACGGTTACGCCGTTCGCGCGTCGGACACCTTCGGCGCGAGCGGTCGCTCACCGAACGTCCTCCGAATCGTCGACGGCCCGGTCGAACCGGGGACCGCGGCCCGTGTCCACACCGGCAGCGACGTACCCGACGGGGCCGACGCCGTCGTGATGGTCGAACACACCGAACGACTCGGCGACGAACTCGAAGTGTTCGACGCGCTCGCCGAGGGCGAGAACGTCGGCGAGCGCGGCGAGGACGTGCGCGAGGGAACGCCGCTGTTCGAGGCCGGCCACGAGCTTCGCCCGTCGGACATCGGCCTGCTTCGCTCCGTCGGCGTCGAGGAGGTGACGGTGTTCGAACGCCCCCGCGTCGCGGTCGTCCCGACCGGCGAGGAACTCGTCGAGGCCGACCCCGGTCCTGGCGAGGTCATCGAGACCAACGGCCTGACCGTCTCCCGACTGGTCGAGCGCTGGGGCGGCGAGGCGAGCTACCGCGACATCGTCGTCGACGACGCCGACCTGCTCCGCGAGGCCGTCGAGTCCGACCTCGACCACGACGTGGTCGTCACCACGGGCGGGTCGTCGGTCGGCGAGCGCGACCTCATCCCCGAGGTCGTCGACGACATCGGCGAGGTGCTGGTCCACGGCGTCGCGCTCAAGCCCGGCCACCCGGTCGCGGTCGGCGTCGTCGAGGACACGCCAGTCGTGATGCTTCCCGGCTACCCGGTCGCCTGCGTCGTCAACGCCTTCCAGTTCCTCCGGCCGGTGCTGAAGCGCGTCGGGTCGCTCCCCGAGCGCCCGCTCCCGACGCAGGAGGCGACGCTCACCAGAAAAATCCCGAGTTCACCCGGCACGCGGACGTTCGCCCGCGTCCGACTCGACACGTCGGGCGACGAGGCGACCGCCGAGCCGACCCGGACGAGCGGGTCGGGCATCCTCTCCAGCGTCGCGCTCGCGGACGGTTGGGTCGTCGTCCCCGAGGAGATAGAGGGCTACGACGAGGGCGACACGGTCGCCGTCGAGGGCTGGGAGTGGTCCGCATGAGAAAGCAGTTCCGCGACCTCGCCTCCCCGGCGGACGCGCGCGAGACCATCGCGTCGCTCGACCTGACGCCCGACGCCGAGACGGTGGCGCTCGAAGACGCCCGCGGCCGCGTCCTCGCCGAGCGAATCGACGCCGAACTCGACGTGCCCGGCTTCGACCGCGCGAGCATGGACGGCTACGCGGTCCGCGCCCGCGACACCTTCGGCGCGGACGAGGCCGAACCGGTCGAACTCGACCTCGCCGGGGCGGTTCACGCCGGCAGCGAACCGGACGTGGCGGTCGACCCCGGAACCGCCGTCGAAA
The DNA here is from genome assembly GCF_000723845.1 of Haloferax prahovense. Taxonomy (NCBI): domain Archaea; kingdom Methanobacteriati; phylum Methanobacteriota; class Halobacteria; order Halobacteriales; family Haloferacaceae; genus Haloferax; species Haloferax prahovense. The sequence continues at coordinate 598,120 of NZ_LK053000.1, forward strand.
TCTCCACCGGCGCGGTGATGCCGCCGGGCGCGGACGCCGTCGTCATCGTGGAGCGAACCGACGAGCGAGACGGCTCGCTCGTCGTCTACTCGGCGGTCGCGCCCGGTGATAGCGTGATGCCCGCCGGGACCGACATCGCCGCCGGCGCTCGCGCCCTCGGCCCCGGAACGCGTCTGACCCCCCGCGAAATCGGCCTGCTGTCGGCGCTCGGCGTCGACGAGGTGCCGGTCCGCGGGAAGCCCACCGTGGGCATCGTCTCGACCGGCGACGAACTCGTCCGACCGGGCGAAGAACTCCGCCCGGAGGCGGGCGAAATCTACGACGTGAACTCCTACACTATCGCCGCAGGGGTCGAAGAGGCCGGCGGCGTACCGAAGCTCTACCCCCACGCGGGCGACGACTACGGGGAGTTGGAGCGCCTGCTCCGACGGGCGGCCGACGAGTGCGACCTCGTGCTCTCGTCCGGGTCCACGTCCGCGAGCGCGGTCGACGTCATCTATCGCGTGGTCGAAGAGCGCGGCGAACTCCTGCTTCACGGCGTCTCCGTCAAGCCCGGCAAACCCATGCTCGTCGGTACGCTCGGCGAGGGGAGCGCCTACGTCGGTCTGCCCGGCTACCCGGTCTCCGCGCTCACCATCTTCCGGACGTTCGTCGCGCCGGCAATCCGCGACGCCGCCGGCCTCCCGGAGCCTCGGACCGCGACGGTCGAGGGAACGATGGCCACCCGCGAGCGGTACGCCGAGGGCCGGACGCGGCTCATGCCAGTCGGACTGGTCGCCGACGGCGACGGCGAGACGCTCGTCTACCCCGTCGACAAGGGGTCGGGCGCGACGACGAGCCTCGTCGAGGCCGACGGCGTCGTCGAGGTCGCCGCCGACGTGGAGTACCTCGCGGAGGGCGAGTCGGTGACGGTCCACCTGTTCTCGCCCGACGTCCGCGCGCCGGAACTGCTCGGCGTCGGCGAGGACGACCCCGCGCTCTCGCGCCTGCTCGACCGCGTGTCGTCGCCGCGGTACCTCCCGTTCGGCTCCCGCGAGGGCCTGCGACGGCTCAGGGACGAAATTGCCGACGTGGCCGTCGTCGCGGGCGATCGGGGCGGCGCAGTCGAGGAAATCGACGCGGTCGAACTCGGCTCGTGGACGCGCGAGTGGGGCCTCGTCGTCCCCGCCGGCAACCCCGACGGGGTGTCCGGACTCGCGGACCTCGTAGACGACGACCTCAGGTTCGTCAACCGCGATTCGAACTCCGGGCTGCGGACCGACCTCGGGAACGCCGTCGCCGCCCTCGCCGACGAGCGCGGGACGACCAGACACGAACTCGTCGAGGCCATCGAGGGGTTCGACCGCGGGACGAAAGCGTTCGAGAGTCCGGCGCGAGCGGTCGCCGCCGGCCGCGCCGACGCCGGTCTCGGCCTTCGGGCGACCGCCGACTCGCTCGGGCTTGATTTCGTCTCGCTCGGGAAACAGCGGGTCGTCGTCCTCGCGAACCCCGCCCGGACCGAGAAAGCCGGCGTCGCCTCGCTTCGCGACGCACTCGCGACGAACGACGACGTGATTGCCGGCCTCGCAGGGTTCGAGAGGACCTGAACGCCGTCGTAACTCTTTAGAAAGCGGCCGTGACTCGTTTAGATATTCATCTCCCGCTGAAGTATAAAATAAGTAGAACGTTTTTATCCGCGTAGCGTGTACAACTGGTATATGAACCGCCCTCTGAAGGTCCTTCACGTCGACGACGACCCCGAGATGCTCGCCCTCTCGGAAGCCGCGTTCCGCCAACTCGACGCCGTCTCTCTTCTGACCGCCGAGTCGGCGACCGAGGCGCTCGGCGCCATCTCGGCCGAGTCGGTCGACTGCGTCGTGAGCGACTCCCTCGTGCTCCCGAACGGGGTGCCGCTCGTCAAAGCCGTTCGGCAAGAACACGCCGATATCCCCATCCTCCTGTTCACGGCGAAGTCGTGGCCCGAGGTCGCCGACGTCGCCTCGACCGCCGGCGTCACCGAGTACGTCCAGAAAGCAGGCCCCGGCGACCTCGCGACGGTCCTCCAGCGAGTCCGGAGCCTCGTCGACGACGACAGCGTCGACTCCGCGCTCGCGGTCGGTGCCTCCGCGGTCACGCAGGCGCTCGAAGAACACGCCGACGCGGCCGCCGAGGCCACGTTCAGCCTCGACGACAACTGGGAACTCGTCGGGCAGTGGCTCGGCGACGAGGAACTCGGCATCGTCGTCGTCGAGGCCGTCGAGTCCTACGGCGGGCTCTCGGCCATCGAAACCCCGCTGTACGAGTACATCGACACCGACGCGCTCGAAGAACTGCTTCGGCCCGTCGTCGAGGCCGAAGAGCGTCCCGGCATCGAAGTCCGGTTCCCCTACGAGGACATTCAGGTCGCCGTCACGAGCACCGGCGACATCTTCGCCCGGCCGACGCCCGAGCAGACGCTGTCCTGAGCGACCTCCTCCGAGCGTCGATTTCTCTTTTCTTCCCTCTGGACTGTCGCGACCGGTGAATCACCGCTTTGGTCGGAACCGACCCGTTCAGCGGGACCGAACGAGGTCGTCGAAGCTCTCGACGCGGTACTCGCCGAGCACGCAGCGCCCGCGGTGTTCGGGTCCGTGCCGTTCGACGTGGATGCCGTCCAAGCCGGCGTTCCACGCGGCCCCGATGTCGCTTTCGCCGTCACCTGCGAGGACGCCCGCGGTGCCGCCGTCGGTCAGGACTCGGTCGTCGAGTCCCAGTTCGCCGATAGCGCGCCGCACCGGCGCGGCGTCGGGTTTCCACCCCGTCTCCTCGGTACAGCAGACGACGGCGTCGAACCAGTCGCGCACGTCGAGGTGGTCCAACACGGGGTCGGTCAGGAACTGCTGGCAGTGCGTGACGATGCCGACCGGCCGGCCGGCGGCGTGAATCTCTCCGATGAGGCGCTCGGCGTCGTCGTGGAGGTACGTCACTTCTGCTCGCTTTGCGGGGTCTTCCTCGCGGTGGAACGCGGGCCAGAACTCGGCGGGGTCGATGCCCCACTCGCGGAGCATCGGGTCGCGCGCGCCGCCGAGACCGTGCCAGATGGTCTCGGCTTCGCGGTCCGTGAACTGACGACCCAGTCGGTCGCCGACCCGGTCGAACACGTCACGCGTGTACGACCACTCGGCGTCGACGAGGGTCCCATCGAGGTCGAACAGCCAGAAATCGTAGTCATCGGCGACCATTCGGACAACAGAGTACGTCAGGCGTGGATAAATGTCTTGCCCTGCGTCACGAATCGGCGGATTCGACGCGAATCGCGCTCCCGAAGTACTTGTGGAGCACCTCGCGGACCGACTCGGCGTTGAACGCGCCGAGATCCGCGGCTACGGCCTCGCGGAAGGCGTCCAGCGACGCCTCGTCGGCCCGGAGTTCCGCGAACTCGCAGGAGACGACGGGCACGTCGAGCCACGACGCCGCGAGGTCGCGGGCGTGGCGCTCGTCGTTCACCGCTCCCCGCCAGAGCGCGTCGCGGAACAGTAGCCAGCCCTCCTCGCCGGGCGGGGGCGGCGTGACGCGGACCGTCGTCTCGAACTCCCGCGGGTCGGTCTCGACGCCGGCGGCCGAGTCGAGGCGGAAGCGGACCCGAAAGACGTAGGTGAGCGTCGCGGTCCCCTCGCCGCTCACAGTTCGTCGTCGAACAGGTCGGCGAGCCGGAGGTCCTTGTCGGTGATGCCGCCCTCCTCGTGGCTCGTGAGGCGGACCTCGACCTCCTGGTACCGAATCGTTATCTCGGGGTGGTGGAACTCCTCTTCTGCGACCTCGCCCACGCTGGCGGCGAACGCCACGCCGTCGAGGTAGTCGTCGAACTCGTAGACGCGGACGATTTCGTCGCCGTCGCGTTCCCAGTCCGAACCGAGCTGTGCGTCGATTTCGTCGTCCGAGAGCAGCTCTGCCATGCCGAATCCGTCGGGTGGCATCCCGATAAGGATTCTGCCGGATTGTCAGGTCGCGTCCGCGCGGACGACGAACCGCGGCCCGGTCAGGAGTCGCCGCCCGCCGCGGCCGCGAGCGACTCGCCCCGTGACCGCGACCTCGTCGCCGCGGGCGACGACGCCACCCTCACCGTCGCCGCCGAACACCACGTGTCCGTCCGGCGGGACGCGGACCCGAATCTCGCCGGTGGCGTCCCGGAGGACGAACGGGCGCGTCGCGCGGCCGACGACCGTGCGCTCGCCCCCGCCTCGCTGGTCGTCGTCTGTTTGCTCGGCTCCCCTCCAGGCCTCGACGGCCGGCCCGTCGCCGGCGACTCCCGCGACCGTGCCGACGACGGTCGCCCGAGCGACGCCGTCGAGGTCGCGAATCCGCCGCTCCGGGGTCGCATCGACGAGGCGGCGACGCGCTCGCGCTCGGAGGCGGTTCACGAGGCGATGGCCGAGCGCCGGGGGCGCGCGGCCGGCGGCTTCTCGGGTGGCGGCGTCGGTACGGGAACGACGCACGAAGCCCGTCGCTGACGGTCTGGGCGGTGACATCGTCGCGGAGTGGCTCCGCGTTCGGATAAGAAGGTTCGCCGGTCGGCCGCTTCGCCCGTCAGTCGTCCGAGAGCTGTTCGAGGACGCGCCGGGGCACCTCGCCTTCGAGCGCCTCGCGGTCGAGGTCCTCCGGCGGCTCGCCGGAGAACTCGATGGACGGCCCGGACGGCTCGGCGGGGTCTGATCCACCGAGGTCGTCGAAGCCGGGGTCGAACAGCCGCATGGCGGTCTGGATGGTCGTCCAGTCGTCGTCGCCGGCGGCGTCGCGGAGGCTCTTGGTCGGCGCGGCGAGGATTTGGCCGATGAGCGCGTCCGCGAGCGACTCGACCGTCTCGCGCTGCTCGTCGGTGAGGTCGCCCTGCGCTTCGAGCTTCGACAGCGCCGTCGACACCTCGCGACGCTTGACGTGCTCTGCGGCCTCGTACATCGAACTGATGGCCTCGTCGGCGCGTTTCCGCTTGTAGGCGGCGAGCAGGCGGTCGAACTCGTCGTCAATCATCGCCTCGACCTCGCGGGCGGCGCGCTCGCGGCGCTCCGCGGTCCGGTCGGTCACCGTCTCCAAATCGTCGATGTCGCGGACGCGAACGCCGTCGAGGTCGGCGGCGGCGGGGTCGACGTCCCGCGGCTGGGCGATGTCGATGAGCATCGTCTCGGAGCCGTCCGACAGCTCCTCCGGCGTGACGACGTACTCGGGGCTGCTCGTGGCCGTGATGACGAGGTCGGCGTCGCGGAGGCGACCGCGGAGGTCGCCCAGCCCGGCGGCCTTCGAGACGCCCGGGACCTCGCGGGCGAGGTGGCGGGCGTTCGCGACCGTCCGGTTCGCGACGACGAGGTCGCCCACGTCGACCGACGCGAGCGCCTTCGTCGCGAGCGTGCCCATCTCGCCGGCCCCGACGACGAGGGCGTCGACCTCGCCGATGGGGGCGTCGAGCTCGGCCCGGGCGAGCCTGACGGCGGCGCTCCCGAGCGAGACGGCACCCTCGTTGATGGCCGTCTCCTCGCGGGCGCGTTCGCCGACGTGGACGGCTTTCATGAGCGCGTCTTCCAGCATCGGGCCGATGGCGTCCTGCTCGCGGGCGGCCTCGATACCGGCTTTGACCTGTCCGAGAATCTGGTCCTCGCCGAGGACGAGCGATTCGAGCCCCGACGCCACCCGCATGAGGTGGCGCAGGGTCTCTTCGTGGTCCATGTAGCGGACGCTCCCGTCTCGGACGTCGGGAGCGAAGTCGTCGAGCGCGCGGCGGCCGTCGGTCGCGTCGTCGGTGACGACGTACGCCTCGGCGCGGTTACACGTCTGAAGCGAAAAGGCCTCTGAGACGCCGTCGCGGGCGAGGAGTCGCTCGACGACCGTCTGAACGTCGTCGCTCGAAGCGGCTTCTATCTCGCGAACGCTGGCCCGGTCGTGGGCGACGCTCACACCGGAGATGACGCCCGAATCTCTCATGAATCACCTCGCTGTGTGTCTCGTATCACGCGCGCTGCCTCTTGGCGGGGGTTTGCGTCGCCGGTACGTAAAGCCTTCCAAACTGACGGGTTTCGCACGACCGCGCGAATCGCATCACGGCGCTCTGTTGGCGACCGGTCGGACGCCTTGAGCTCCGCGCGAAGCTCCGCGGTCAACGCGGCCATCTCGCCTGCCCCCTCCAACTCGGCTTCGACGCGCTCTCGGAGGTGCTTCGAGAGGGCGGGGCTCGCGCCGCCGGTCGTGATGGCGACCGAGACGTCGCCGTCCTCGACGGTCGCCGGGACGACCACGCTCCCCGCGTCGCGCTCGCCGCTCCGGTCGGCTCGGTTGACCAGCGCGCCGGCGTCTCGGGCCGCCGCGACGACGGCGTCGTTCACCGCGTCGTCGTCGGTCGCCGCGACGACGAGCGCCGGGGCGAACCGTTCGACCCAGTCGGGAACCTCGTCGGGCGCGGGGGCCGCCCGAACGCGCTCCGCGTCGCCGAAGTCGCGGTCGGCGAACTCGGGACTGACGACGACGGTCCGCGCCTCGCGGGCGAACCGGTGGGCCTTCCGCGCGCCGACGGGGCCCCCGCCGAAGACGACGACCGTCTCGTCGGAGAGGTCGTGGACAAGCGGAATCATCTCACTCCGTGTTCGCCTCGGCTCGTTCGTCCAGCCTGATTCCCGTCTTCTTCAGGATGCGCGTCGAGAACAGGGTGTCCCAGTCGTCGTCGCCCACGTCCCAGTAGTCGCTCATGACCTCGCGCACCTGCTCGATGCGGGCCTCGCTCTCTTCTTCGGAGCGGCCGTGGGTCATCGCGAAGAAGTTGTACGGCCAGACGCCCTCGTGTCGCGGCCGGCGGTAACAGTGGGTGACGAAGTCCAGCGAGGCGATTTCGGGGCCGACCTCCGCAACGAGGTCGTCGGGGACGTTCCAGACGGTCATCCCGTTTTCCGAGTAGCCGAGCGCGTAGTGGTTCGGAATGACGCCGACGCGGCGGACCTTCCCCTCAAGATTGAACCGCTTGACCGTCTCGACCACCCACGCCGGCTCCTGTCCGATTGCCTCTGCCACGTCGGCGTAGGGCGTCTCGGTAATCGGCAGGCCGCCCTGAATCTCCATGACGAGGTCGCGCTCGTCGGGCGTCAGGGTGCGCGCGTCTGTCGGCTCCACGTCGGGGCCGAGGTGCGAGAGGTCGAGGTCGCCGTCCGAGATGGGTCCGTCGAGGAGGAACGTCGCGCCGACGTGGAACTCGTGGCGCTTGGGCATGTTGTACGTCGCTTGGCCCGTCTCGTCCTCGATGTCGCCGAGCACCTCGTCTACCTGCGACGCCTCGGCGACCGAGACGACGAACCACATGTTCAGGTGGGGATGCTCGCGCTCGTAGTTGTGCGCGACCTCGCGGTGGGCGTTCACCTGCTCGGCCACCTCGTCGAACCGCTCCGGCGGCGCGTGCATGGCGACGAGCGTCGCCGTGCCGCCGATTTCCTCGGCGTTGACGAGCGCGCCGAACCGCGAGAGGACGCCTTCCTCGTCGAGCGCCCGCACCCGCTCGCAGAGGTCGGTCGCCGTCACGTCCACGTCGCGCTCGCGCAGCGCGGCCGCCGCGGGCTCGAAGGGACGTTCGACGACGGGGAAGCCGCCCTGGAAGGCGTTGACGATGGCGCGGTCGAGACGAGAGAGGTCCGCGTCCGCCTGTATCATGCGCGTCACTCGGAATGCGAGGCGGATAAACGCCTCGCTTGTTCTCACTGCGATGAACCCAAGCGAACGCCCGGCGAGCCGCCGGTGAACGGCCGACGCGGGCGGAGCGAGCGCCCTCGCTCACGAAGTAAAAGAGGTGTCTCGTCGTCGGGTCGCCGCCGCGCTCAGGGGACCGGCGTGACGCGGTCGACGTCGTCGAGCGCTTCGAGGCCCTCGACGATGGCGTCGTGGTCGGCGATGGCCTCGTAGTAGAACACGAGGTCGAACGTCCCGTCGCGGACGAGCTGTTGGCACTCCCAGACGAACTCGTCGTCCTCGACGGAGAGCCCCTGGAACTGGTTGGACGAGAAGTCGGTGTCGTCGTTGCCGGCGTAAATCCACGCGTCGCCCTTCCCTGCGTGTTCGGCGATAATCTCGTTGATTTCGACGGTCAGCTCCTGCATCTCCAGGTCCTCGCGGCTGGTGAGGTCGGTGTGGACGATGGCCCCGACGAGTTCGATATCGCCGGGTTCGAGCAGCGCGAGGGTCCGCTGGTAGAGGTCCTCGTCGATGGTCTCGCTCATATCCGAGTCTTCTCGGGGAGGTACAAACGGATGGCGATTCGTCGCCCGTCGTGATGACCCGCCATTTTGTGGCGATCTCCCGACCTCGGGACACCGTGCGACGGTGTAACCCACAAGACACATAGCCTCGGAAGGCAACCGACGGTACATGTTCGGGTGGGTCCAACGCGGCTTTCGGCGCGCCTACGAGCGGGTGCTCGACCGAGAGATAGACGACGGGCCGACCCACGTCGCCATCATCCAGGACGGCAACCGCCGGTACGCCCGGAAGAACGGCGACGACGCCCCCGACGGCCACAAGGCGGGCGCGCAGACGACCGAGGACGTGCTGACGTGGTGCGAGGAACTCGGCATCGAGGAACTGACGCTGTACACCTTTTCGACCGAGAACTTCGACCGCCCGGAACACGAGCGCCAGCCCCTCTTCGACCTCATCGAGGACAAGCTCTACGAGTTCGCCGACGCCGACCGCGTCCACGAGCGCGAGGTCGCCGTGCGCGCCATCGGCGAGGTCCACATGCTCCCCGACCGCGTCCGCGACGCTGTCGAGTACGCGGAGACTCGGACCGCCGACTACGACAGCTTCACGCTCAACATCGCCCTCGCGTACGGCGGCCGAGCCGAACTCCTCGGGGCCGCACGCGACGTCTGTCGCGCGGTCGAGCGCGGCGACCTCTCGCCCGACGAGGTGGACGTGTCGGCGGTCGACCGCCGCCTGTCCAGAAAGCCCGTCCGCGACGTGGACCTCATCATCCGTCCCGGCGGCGACGAGCGCACCTCGAACTTCCTGCCGTGGCACGCCAACGGCAACGAGGCCGCCGTCTACTTCTGTGCGCCCTACTGGCCTGAGTTCTCGAAAGTCGACTTCCTGCGCGGCATCCGAACCTACGAGTCCAGAGAGCAGTCGTGGCAGCGCACCCGGACCGAGCGCGCCGTCACGCTCGTCCGGGCCGTCGCGGAAGTGGAGTTAGAGGACGCCCGCACCGTCGCCGGTCGCCTCCGCGAGCAACTCCCCTCGTCGGGGGCCGACGAGGTGTCCGCGGAGTTGGCCAAGCGGACCGACGAGACGGCCGACTGAGTCGGTTGCCCCGGGCTGTTTTGCGGTTATTCGTCGCCCTGGGCAGCCCCGGCGTCGACGACGCGACCGTAGAACAGTATCGCGTCCGTCGGCCTGTCGCGGATGCAGAACAGGAACGGCCGGTCGAACCGGAGTTCGCCCCAACTCGGCGGCAGCGAACTTTCGACGACGACGCCCGTGGCCGCCGCGGCCTCGGTCCCCTCCTCGTCCACGGAGACGAACGATTTGTGGAACACCTCGTCGATGGCGAGGGTCGCTCCGTCACCTTCGGCCATTCCGCCGAAGTCAGCATCCGAGCCGAACGCGGCGGGCATTCCGAGATTCGACAGCGCCGCGGAGAGTTGGACCTCGGTCTCGAACTCGAACCGCGGGAGCACGACATCGCCGATTCGCTTTTGCATCGCCTCGAAGACGCCGAACAGCCGGCTCGCGGTCAGACTTTGCTCGAACGACTCGAACTCGCCTTCGTCCGGGAGCAAAAGCACCATCGACACGTCCCGGCCGACGTACGGCAGTTCGACGGCCTGCGCGTTCGGGAGGTCGGCGTAGTTCGCCTTGAGTTCCTGCCGCATGAGCGGCACGGTCGATTCGCCCCCGTCCAACGCGGTGAACGTCCCGTCATCGGTGTCTTCGGGGTCGAACGTGTGCGCCCACTGCGCCATGAAGTAGATGGCGTTGGTGAGCACAAGCGCCGTCTTCGGCGTGAGAGCGCCTGCGGGAAGCAAGTCCTCGATTCGGTCTTCGGTCTGGTCAGCTACCCACCCGTTGATTCGCTCCCGCTCGCCGTCCGGGTCGCCGGCGAAGTCAGCCCGTCGGAGTCCGGCCCCGTAGTTCGATTCGAGGCGGTCGAGGAACGCGTCCGAGAACGCGAACCCCTCGCGGCCCCACAGGGCGTTCGCAACGGCCAGTCGGAAGGCGTCGGCTTCGTCGCCGTCGACCGGGTCCCGAGCGGTCTCCCGCGCTTCGAGCGCCGCCTGTAGGTCTGCGAACGCCGGGTGAACGTCCTCGCCGAGCGTGTAGTGGAGCGTCGCTTCCATCTGTTCGCGGGTCGTTCCGCGAGCGCCCGCATAGGTCATCGCCAACGCGACGGAGATGCTGTACGGAGAGAGGAACTGGTTGCCGCCCTGTTCGGACGCGACCTGTCGGTGCAGGTCGAGGGCGAACTCGGCGTTGCCGGCCGCGAGCGCGGCGAGTTGCTCGTCGTCCACGCTCGGTTCGCCGGTCGGCGGTTCGTCGTTCGGGGTCTCTGTCGGCGTGTCCGTGGTCGTGGTTGCGGTGGTCGTCGCCTCGGTCTCGGTCTCGGCGGCCGACTGCCCGTCGCCCGTACAGCCGGCAATCGTCGCGGCGGCGACCGCCCCCGACAACGCCAGCATCTCGCGGCGGTTCATGTCGGAACGTTCAGCGGTCTAACAATATGTCTTCTGTAAGCGCAAACAGCCGTTTGAGAGACGGCGGCGGGTCACCCTACCGGCGAACCCGCCGCTGGAACGTCCGCCAGCAGAGCCATCCCAGCAACGCGGCGCTCTGCCCGAGCACAATGGCGACGAACTCGGCTTCGTACCGAGGCCCTAATAGCAGCACTGCCCCGCCGTAGGCGGCGGTCGGAACCCACGAGCACCAGTCGTCGTAGCGCGATTCGAGGAACAGCCACGGCGGAACGATAGCCACGCCGACGAGCGCCCACGGCCAGTCTGGGGGGGCGGGCTGATTGAGCCAGAGGATGAGCAACAGCGAGAGCGCAAGGAGGACGTGCCCGTCTTCGAGCCACTCGCTGGCCGGCGGTGGCGGCGGGAGGAGGTCTGTTCTGTTGGGCGAGGTGGAGGGCATCTGTTCGGCAACTGAGAGTCGGGAACGTGCTCCTCGACTGCTCTTGTGGACTGTAGTAACGCCGCGAGAGCGGCGGTTCTCACGGGTATCAAAACATGTTGAGGTATCAAACTTTACTATCGGTAGTCTGCTTGGTGGCAAGCGATGGACTTGCTCCTCGTCGCCGCACCCTCACTCCCCGACGGGGTCGCGAAGACGCTTGATGTGTACCCGCCACTCGTCCTGCTCGGAACCTTCTTCAGCTATACGGGACTGTTTCTCATTCTGAGCGACGACGTGGACGACTTTCTCGGCCTGTGGCTGTTCACTACGCTGGTCTATCCCGGCGTCCTCGTCTGGTACGTCGACCGAATCGACGTGACGAGCGACTTCGCGTTCGGCTACTCGTTGCGGGAGTCGACGGTAGCGTTCCCGCTTTTGTTCATGGCGCTGGCGTTCTACATCTTCACGGTCGCGTTCGTCGACCGGTACTTGGGGAAGACATGATGCAGATATCGTTCCTCTTCGAGTACGTTCCTGAGTGGCTGTCGATAGCGCTGCTGGCTGTCGGTTCGACGTTCGTGACGTGGGGGCTCCCCTTCGTCGACGCCGACGACGAGTTGAGCGTCGAAACCGGACAGGACGTTCTCGGTGTGATACTGTTAGGTATCGGTGTCGGCGTCACGGTTTGGGGGACGCGTTCGATCTCTGTCTTCGCTCCGATTGCCGTCGTCATCGTCCTACTGACGGGCTTCCTTGAGGGGGTAGCGGCGATTAGTATATACAAGAAGGTCGTCGACCTGGTCCTACGGCGTTCAGCCCCGTCTGGCGGGTCGTTCAGACGGAAGCTCCTCGGTGGACTCCTCGCGTTCTTCCTGGTCGTACTTTCCGGGTGGGCCCTCGTCGCGGCGGTCGTCTGGGGGCCCATCGAACTCGGGGTTGGCGAGTCGGTTCGCCTCTACTGGACGGTCGTCACGGTCATCGTGACCGTCATCGGCATGTCGACCAAGTTCTGGAGCACGAAAGAGCGGACCCCGACGCCGATACTGTTCGGGGGCGTCTTCCTCGTCGCCGGCGCGGAAATCGTCAACCTCCGGTTCACGACCGAACTCACGCTGTACGTCGGTACGGTCGTCGCCTACACGCTCGGGTTCTGGTTCGGCGTCGCGCTGTTGATTCGAGGCGCACAGCGAATCTCTCGGGAGCGAACTACCGGGCGCCGGTCGTGGGACTAACGGCGTTCGCTCTCCGAGAAAGCGGACCGGCGTGATTCGCCCTACCGGCCGAACTTCTGTCGCACTCTCCGAGCGCGATAGCGTTTGGACGATTCGCTGACGCTCATCGGCCATCCACCGTGCCAGCGACGCTGTCACGGGATTTGGCCTATCGACCAAATCTCCGCTGCCGGTCCTGATAGTCCCGCAACGCCCGCAGATAATCGCGCTTCCTGAAGTCCCGCCAGTTCACGTCGGTGAAGTAGAGTTCCGCGTACACGGACTGCCAAATCATGAAGTCCGACAGGCGCTCGGCGCCCGTCTTGACCACGAAGTCCGGCTCGTCGGGGAACACGAGCCGCTGTTCGATGTCCGCGGCGTCGATGTCGTCGGGGGCGAGCGCACCTTCGTCGACCTCCGCGGCCAACGACTGGACCACCGATGCGAACTCGCGTTTCCCGCCGAGGCCGATGCTCACCTGCACCGGGGCGTCGGCGCGCTCGGTGTCGCCGGGTTCGCGGACCTCCACTCGCTGGGGGACGTCGAGGTCGCGGAGTTCGCGGGCGAGCGTCGGGACGACCGCCTCGTCGAGGACGCTCACGGAGATGGTGACGCGGTCGCTTCCGAACTCGAACGCCCAGCCGACGAAGGCTTCGAGCGTCTCGTACGCGCCCTGTTCCAGCAGGTCGCGCTCGGTGATGACGAGCGCCACGTGCTCGGGGGCGTCGGCGTCGTCGAGGCGGAATCGGAGGGCGAGATAGGAGTCGTACAGTCCCACGGGAGTCGTTCTCGCGGCGATTCTCCTAACGCTTCGGGTTCGGTGTCGGCACCGAGGTTCGGTCCGTCCGACACCGGGCCGCAGACCCGCGGTTGTGCGGTCGTCGGTGATGTCGGGAGGGTTAAGTGCGCGTCGGGGATACCGAATGGTGTGACTTCCACGGTACGGCGAGCGGGCGGATTCGCGGTCGTCGGGACGTTGGCCCTCGCGGCCCCCAGTCTCGGCGCGGCCGCGTTCGCGCCCTTCGCCGCAGTCGCGCTCCTGGCGGCCTTCGTCGTCGACGACGGCCCCCTCTTCGAGCTGTTCGCGCGGCCCGGCGACCGGCAGGACGGCCGGCTCAACGGGCTCGCCGGGTTCGCACTGGCCGCGACCGGCCTCGCCCTCTTGGCGACGGTCCCGCGCGTCACGATGCCGCTTTCGGTGTTCGCCGCCGCGGTGTTGACACTCGCCTACGGCAACCTCGGCGCGCGACTGGTGGATTCGAGAACGTCCGACGAGTCGCTTCGCGCGGCGGGCTTCGTCGTGGCCGCGGTCCTCGCCGGTACCGCGGGACAGGCGGCAATCGCGTCGCTGACCGGCGATGCGATGCTGCTCGCCCGATTCACCCTCCTCGCGGCCGTCGGCGGTCTCGTCGGCGCGGTGCTCCGGACGGCCCTCTACGAGCGCGACGACCCGCTCGTCATGCTCTCTATCGGCCTCGTCCTGTGGGGCGTCGAGGTGCTCGCGGGGCCGGTGTCGCCGACGCAGACCGGCGTCGCGCTCGCCCTCACGGTCGCGCTCGGCTACGCCGCCTACGCCCTCGGCACGGCCTCAGTCGCCGGCATGATTACCGGCGTCCTCCTGCTCCTCTTCGCGGTCGTCTTCGGCGGCTTCGGCTGGGCGCTCGTGCTCGTCTCCTTCTTCGGCGTCGGCGCGCTCGCCACCAAGTTCCGGTACGACAGCAAGGCCGAACGCGGCGTCGCCGAGGACAACGACGGCGCTCGCGGCACCGGCAACGTCCTCGGCAACTCGGGCGTCTCGCTCGTCGCCGTCGTCGGCTACGCCGCGGCGCAAACGCTCGGCTACCCGTTCGTCAGCGACCTACTCGTCCTCGCATTCGCCGGGTCGGCCGCCGCCGCGATGAGCGACACGCTCTCCAGCGAAATCGGCGGGCTGTTCGACCAGCCGCGGCTCATCACCTCGCTCAAACCGGTTCCCGCCGGGACCGACGGCGCGGTCACGTGGCAAGGCGAAGTCGCCGGCGCGCTGGGCGCGGCCTTCGTGGCCGGCGTGAGCGTGCTGGTGCTTCCCCTGCCGGCGCAGACGGCCGCTATCGCCATTCTCGCCGGCGGACTCGTCGGAATGACGGTCGACAGTCTGCTCGGTGCGACGGTCGAGGGAGCCGGCCTCGGCAACCAGGCGGTCAACTTCCTCGCCACGTTCGCCGGCGCGCTGGGCGCGGTCCTCGTCTGGATTCCGCTGTGACGGGGGTGACTCGGCCGTGACGGGCGTTCGCCCCGCCCGCGACACCGACGTGCCGGCCGTCGAATCGCTCCAACGGCTCGTCTCGCATCCCTCGCCCGACCTCTTGGGCGCGTGGCCCGCCGTCGGGACGCTTCTCGTCGCCGTCGACGCCGACGACCGGCCGGTCGGCTACCTTCTCGCCGTCGGCGCGCATCTGACCGAACTCGCGGTTTCCCCCGACCACCGCCGGGAGGGCCGCGCCACCGCGCTCGTGGAAGCGTACCGGGACTCTCGTCCAGCGTCAGACGCGCCGCTCACGTTGCTGGTCCATCCGGAGAACGACGGCGCGCGTGCCTGTTACGAGGCGCTCGGATTCCGACGGGACGCCCGCATTCCGGACGCGTTCGACGGCGACGACGGGCTACGGTTCGTCCTCGAATCGAGCGAGGGCTGACCGTCTCGGCCGGCGTCGGGCCGCGGTTCCGTCCTCAGTCGAGGAGCTGGTCCGCGGTTCTGACGCGGACGCTGACGGGCTTTTTGACGTACTCGCCGGCCGAGCGCGCCACGACGTGTTCGACGCCGCGCTGGGCCGCGATGTCGACGAGTTTCTGGCTCGCCTCGCCGTCGACGACGACGAGCGCCGGGGCGGGGTCGGCGTACTCGACGGCGTCGTACACCTTCTCGACCGCGACCTCGTCGTCGATGCCGAGGTCGTCGTCCAGGAGCCGGGCCATGCCGCTCTCGTCGGCGATGACCTCGCGCACGTGGTCGGCGAGCGAGGGACGCTGGTCGGTCGGTTCGACCGCCTCGGCGACGGCTTCGACCTCGGACTCGGTGACCACCCCGCCGTTTGCGTCGGCGTCGGCGTCGGTGCTCGCGGGGCCGGTGGGCTTTCCGACCGTGACGGTACCGCCGGTGCCGGCCTCGGCGGGTGGCTCGCTGACCGCGTCGGCGGGCCCGTTCGCGTGGCCGTCTGCGGGTGGAGTCGACGACGCGTCAGTCGTCGGCGACTCCGTGCGAGGGTCCGTCGGAACGTCTCCTGTCCCGTTGGCGGCGGCGACGGCGGCCCGGAAGTCACCGTCGCCGTCGTCCGGAAGCGACGAGAGCGGGACCTTGTTCCTGAGGGCGCGGACGACCGACGCGCGGTCGAGGTCCTCGACCGACCGGCCGTCGGGCGCAAAGGCGACGTAGTCCACGTCGCCGACCTGCGAGAGTTCGCGCAGGATGAGTTCGCCGCCGCGGTCGCCGTCGAGGAACGCCGTGACGGTCCGCTCTTGGGTCAGTCCGGCGACCGCGTCGGGGACGTTCGTCCCCTCGACGGCGACGGCGTTTTTGATGCCGTAGCGGAGGAGCGTGAGCACGTCGGCGCGCCCCTCGACGACGATGATGGCGTCCGAGTCGGCGACGCGGGGGCCGGCCGGGAGACCCTGATACTCGGTGATGTCCTCGACGCGGACGCTCTCTTTGACCGCTTCGAGGATTTCGGTCGAGCTCATCACGGTGTCGTCGAACGACTCCGAGAGGAGTTCCTTGGCGCGCTCGACGACCATCCGTCGCTTGGCCTCGCGCACGTCCTCGATGTTCGTGACCTCGATGACGGCCTGACAGGGACCGACGCGGGTCAGCGTCTCCAGCGAGGCCGCGAGGATGGCCGTCTCGACCTTGTCGAGGCTGCTGGCGATGGTCATCTGGCCGAACGAGTGGCCGTTTTCCGAGTCTATCTGTACGTCTATCCGACCGACCTTGGAGGACTGTTGGAGGTCGCGGAGGTCGAGTTCGTCGCCGAGGAGGCCCTCGGTCTGGCCGAAGACGGCCCCGACGACGTCGCTCCGTTCGACGACCCCGTCGGCGGAGATGGAAGCGTGAATGAGATATTTTGCAGTGTCGTCCATTGGTGAAGTCACCCCGTTGGGGGTGGTGATGTGATGATTGTGATGATGTCATGGGCCGGACCCACGAACGTCATTATATAAGTTGCGCCCGAGGGAAATATCTATCGTGGCCGACGATTCGAACGCTCGCGGGGCGTTCGACTCCGACTCCGTGTCCCGCGAAACGCCGGCGAACCGTCGCTCTCCCGCCGTTTCGACCGACCACGTAATTTGTCACGCTTCCTCGTCGGTTCGGTGCGCGCCGACGAACTCGCCCGCGTCCCGGCAGAACGCCGCCGGGTCCTCGGGGAAGTCGTGTTCGGCGACGGCCCACTCGACGAACCCCTCTCGCGCGGCCGCGAGACAGCGGTCCATATCGAGTTCTCCCTCGCCGAGCGACACGGGTCGACCGCCGCGCTCCGCGTCGGCGTCGCGGACGACGTCCTTCAGGTGGACGACCGGGGTCCGGTCGGCGTAGCGGTCGAGGTACGCGACGGGGTCGTAGCCGGCGGCGAGAATCCACGCGAGGTCGAGTTCGAAACCGACGCCGGACTCCTCGGCCAATCGGTCGAGCGCGGGTTCGCCCTCGACCGCGGCGAGTTCGTGGTCGTGGTTGTGGTAGAGCAGTCTGACGCCCCGCTCGTCGCACTTCGCGGTCAGGTCGTCCAGTCGGTGTGCGGTCTCGTCCACCGCGTCGGCGTCGGCGAACGCCTCGGGCGGGAGATACGGAACCACGAGGGTCTCGACGCCGAGCGCGCCGTATCGCTCGCAGACCGCGTCGAGGTCGGCTTCGAGGTCCTCGATGGGGACGTGGGCCGCGGGGACGCCGAGTCCGGTCTCGTCGAGGGCCGCGCGGACCGCCGCCGCGTCGTCGATGCCCGCGAACTCCACGCCGTCGAAGCCGGCGTCCGCGGCGCGTCGGACGAGCGCCGACGTCGGTTCGTCGAGCTCGCGAAGCGAGTACAGCTGAATACCGAAGTCCATGTGTCTCCGGTCGCACGCGCCGCTGGAAACTGTTCCGGCGGCCGATTCTCCGGCGGCCGATTCGCCCGCGGACGACCCCGCCTTTCGCGTCGGCTCTGTCGCGTGCGCGTCCGTGGATGGTTCCCGTCGTTCGACCGTCCCTGTTGAAGAAAATAGTTCTTCAATGTGGGGCAACGTAGGTCGATAGAGTAAGATTTACGCCTCATTGTCGATTATCGTTCCTACGAATGACGCGAGTGCGCATCGACTACCGCTGGGTTGCCGTCTTCGCAATCCTCGTGACGTTCGCCGTTCCGTGGTTCCTCTGGGGCGACAGCAGGGTCTTCGCCGGCCTGCCGCTGTGGCTCTGGTGGCACATCGGCTGGATGGGGCTGACCGCAGTCGTCTTCCACCTGTTCACCCGGACGGCGTGGGACCGCGGCATCGTCGGGGAGGGTCGCTGATGGTCTCGGCGCTCGGTATCCAACTCGGCGTCGTCGGCGCGTACCTCGTGGTCGCGCTCGCGGTCGGCTTACTCGCCTACCGCCTGACCAGCCGCGACGCCGAGGACTACTATCTCGCCGGTCGCTCCATCGGGACCGTCGTCCTCCTGTTTACCACCTTCGCGACGCTCCTCTCTGCCTTCACGTTCTTCGGCGGCCCCGACCTCGCCTACCGTGCCGGCCCCGAGTGGATTCTCGTGATGGGCGTCATGGACGGCGTGCTGTTCGCCATCCTCTGGTACGTCGTCGGCTACAAACAGTGGCTCGTCGGTCGCGCCCACGGCTACGTCACCCTCGGCGAGATGCTCGGCGACCGCTTCGGCTCGACCCGCCTGCGTGCCGTCGTCGCCGGCATCAGCCTGTTTTGGCTGTTCCCGTACGTGATGCTCCAGCAGATGGGCGCGGGCGAGGCCATCGTCGGTCTGACGAACGGGATAGTCCCGTACTGGGCCGGCGCGGCCGGTATCACGGTGTTCATGATCGCCTACGTCGTCATCGCGGGGCTCCGCGGCGTCGCGTGGACCGACACCCTCCAAGGGCTGTTCATGCTCGGCGTCGTCTGGCTCGCGGTCGGCTGGGTGGCCACCGCGGCCGGCGGCCCCACGGCGCTCTCGAACGCCCTCGCGACGAACAACCCCGAGTTCCTCGCGCTCGGCGGCGGCCTCTACTCGCCGCAGTTCATCATCTCGTCGGCCGTCACCATCGCCTTCGGCGTGGCGATGTTCCCGCAGATAAACCAGCGCTTTTTCGTCGCCAAGTCGAGCGCCGTCCTCAAGCGCTCGTTCGCCCTGTGGCCCGTCCTCGTCGTCCTGCTTTTCGTGCCCGCGTTCATCCTCGGCACGTGGGCCGCCGGCCTCGGCATCTCCGTGCCCGAGGGCGCGAACGTCCTCCCCGTGCTCCTCAACGAGTACACGCCGGTGTGGTTCGCCGCGCTCGTCATCGCCGGCGCGATGGCCGCGATGATGTCGTCGTCGGACTCGATGCTCCTCTCCGGGTCGTCGTACTTCACCCGCGACCTCTACCGCCCCTTCGTCAACCCCGACGCGAGCGAAGCCCGCGAGGCGTGGCTCGCCCGCATCGGCGTCGCGCTGTTCGCCACGCTCACCTTCGTCGCCAGCCTGTTCCGCCCCGGCACGCTCGTCTCGGTCGGCGACACCGCCTTCGGCGGGTTCGCCCAGATGGCCCTGCCGGTCATCGTCGCGCTCTACTGGGCGAGGACGACCCGAACGGGTATGTTCGCCGGCATCCTCGGCTCGCAGGCGTTCTACCTCGCCCACGTGTTCGTCCCCGCGGTAGAGGTCGGGTCGATGACGCTGTTCGGCGCGACCTACCTCACGTGGGACTACGCCCTCTGGGGCATGGCGCTGTCGGCGCTTCTGACCGTCGGCGTCTCCGCGATGACCGCTGCCGCGCCCGAGGAGAACCAGTCCCGCTTCACCGACGGCCTCCGGGCCGACTGACCCGTCGGCGCACCTCTCCCCATCGGTTTTCGTCACCGCAACGAAGCTTAACCCCCTGCGGGTGTAACCTACGGTCCATGCCCGAAGAAGTGCTCTTCAAATCCGAGAACCGACAGGCGCGAGCGGAAATCGCGTCGTATCTCCGAACCGTCGCCGACAAGCTCGACGCGGGCGAGCCGATTACGCTGAAGTCCGGCGACCAGACTGTCACGATGGAGCCGCCCGCGTCGCCGACGTTCGAGGTGAAAGCGGAACGCGAGGGCCCCGCTGGCGGTCCCTACGAACTGAGCATCGAGTTCGAACTGGAGTGGGACGAGGGCGCGGACGACGGAGCCGACGCCGGCGGCCTCGAAATCGAGTGAGGCGGGCGCGCCGGTCGTGCACTGATTCGAGTGTGGCCGGCGCGACGAATCGTCCCGAACGCTCAACACAGTTACCCTTTTGACATTCCCACGAGTCGTCGGTGACTCATGCAGATTCGACCGCTTCAGGCCGACGAGGTGGACGCGCTGGTTGACGACCTGTGGCTCCCGTTCGCCGAGGAGATGGGCGACATCGACGACTACGACGCGCTGGCCGAGGACGTGGACGTGCGGGCCGAGGCGCTCGACTACCGGTCCGAGCAGGTGGAAGCCGAGAACACCCGGACGTTCGTCGCCGTCGCGGCCGCGGAGGAGTCGGACTCCGCCGAGCGGTCGCTCCGGGGCTACGTCACGGTCGCGGACGCCGACTCCCCGCCGGTGTTCGCCCGCGGGTCGGTCGCCAAGGTGAAAGACCTCTACGTCGCGCCCGCGGCGCGGGGCGAGGGCGTCGGCACGGAACTCCTCGAACGGGCCCACGAGTGGGGCCGCGACCGCGGGTGCGAACGGGCCGCGCTGAGCGTCCACGCCGACAACGACGCCGCCCGGTCGTGTTACGAGTCGATGGGATACGAGACGCGGTACCTGAAACTCGACCGCCCGCTCTGAGGGCGGAGACGACGGCGGCTTCGCGGATGGCGACAAGGGTCGTCACCCGCCGTTTCGAGGGTCGTGTTCGCCCCCCGAACCCGAACCCTCAAAGCCGCTGAATCCAATTGGCGCGCATGAACGAGTCGGGCCACCAAGTGCTCATGGAGCAGGACGTGCTCCGCCGCCGCCTCGACGACGGCGACCTCCCCGACTGGGCGAGAAAACACTACGAGACGTTCCGCGAGACGATGCTCGGCGACCGCGACGGCGCGCCGTTCCCGTGTTACTTCGGCATCGAGTCCGAGCGCAACGGCGACGCCCTCTACACCTTCGTGGATTCGATGACAGACAAGGACGCGCTGTTGGCGCTCCGCGACACGCTCCTCGAATACCTCGACGTGTACCCGGACTACTCCGAGGCGTGCTCGCTCGTCGCGTTCTTCAAGCCGCCGGCGGAGGACCTCACCGAGGCCGACTACCACGAACACCTCTGGCACGTCCTCCAGTTCCTCCACGTCAACGACCCCGAGCCGTGGCCGGCGGACATCCCGACCGACCCCGACGACCCGAAATGGGAGTTCTCCTTCGGCGGCGAACCGATGTTCCCGACGACCCGCGCGCCGTTCTACGACGAGCGCGTCAGCCGCTACTGCCCGTGGGGCCTCGAAATCACCTTCCAGCCGCGCGCGCTGTTCGACGGCATCACCGCCGACACCGAGGCCGGCCAGAAGGCCCGCGAGGTCATCCAGAACCGCATCGAGGAGTACGACGGGGTCTGCCCCCACGCCGACCTCGGCGACTGGGGCGTCGAGGGCGACCGTGAGTGGCCGCAGTACATGTTCTCTTCCGACGAGTCGCAAGCGCCCGACGAGTGCCCGATTCGCATCACGCGCGAGCACCCGAAGGTGCCGATGGCCCCGGCGGACGACTGATGACGGCCGCTAATTCGAGGGCCGGCCGATGACCGCCGCCGACCTCCCCGGTGACGCCGTTCTCGTCTGTATCGACATGCAGGTCGGCTTCGACGACCCGGCGTGGGGCGACCGCAACAACCCGGAGATGGAAGCGCGCGTCGCCGACCTGCTCGCGGCGTGGCGCGCGGCCGACCGCCCGGTCGTCCACGTCCGCCACGACTCCACCGAACCCGACTCGCCGCTCCGGCGCGACGGCGAGGGCTTCGCGTGGAAGCCCGAGGCCGAACCCGACGACGGCGAACCGGTGTTCACGAAGCGCGTCAACAGCGGCTTCATCGGCACCGACCTCGAAGCGTGGCTCCGCGAGCGCGACCGCTCGACGCTCGTCGTCTGCGGTCTCACGACCGACCACTGCGTCTCGACGACGACGCGGATGGCCGAGAACCTCGGCTTCGACGTGTACCTCCCCGCGGACGCGACCGCGACGTTCGACCGAGAAGGCCACGACGGCGAGCGCTTTTCGGCCGACGAGATGCACCGTACCGCGCTGGCGCACCTGAACCGGGAGTTCGCAACCGTCGTCGAGTCGGCCGACCTGTCGGCGACGCGGTGAGTGGTCGTCGCGTTCGCCGCCGGCCGTCCACGAAGCTGTAGTCAGATTTTCATATCCCCGCCGAGACGGTGGCACATGGACCGCCGATTTCTCGCCGTCGTCGGGGTGTTCGACCTGCTCATCGCCGTCGGCCTCGTGCTTCTCGGCGCGCCCGCTCACCCGGTTTCGTTCGCCCGGTTCGCGCTGTTTACCGCCGCCGGCGTGCTGTTGGTCGTCGCCGGCATCCGCGAATCGGTCGCTCTCGGGTCGACGACGCTCCGGTGGCACGTCGTCGCGGGCGCGGGCTACGTCTGCTTCGGGTTGGCCGTGCTCGCCAACGGCCTGTCGTCCGTCCTCGACGCCCGCGGCGACCCCTACTTCGGCGGGCTGTCCGCGCTCCTGCTCGCCCCCGTGATGCTGTTCATGGGCATCGATTACCTCCGCGGCGGCGTCCACTTCGACCTCTCGACGTTCGAGTGAGCGTCGGGGTCGACGCCTGCGGGAATCGACGTAACTTATTTCAGTTTCGCTGACCGATGACGGTTCCGGCTTACGATTACGCAAATACATTTCCCCGTCGGCGCGGAATCACCCTCCGATGGGTGTTTCGTTCCCGTACGGCGACGAGCTCGCGGTGGACTTCTCGTGGCACGAGTTCACCGGCGCGGTGGGAGATTCGGTTACGGTCCTCCCTATCGTCGTCGCCGTCGCCCGCCTGACCGACCTCTCGCTGGCCGTCGTGCTCGTCTGGTTCGGCGTGTTTCAAGTCGTCTGGGGGCTGTACTACGCGGCCCCGCTGTCGGTCGAACCGATGAAGGCGCTGGCCGCGCTCGTCCTCGCCGAGACGGTTACGACCGGCGAGGCGCTCCTCGCCGGGTTCGGCCTCGGCGTCGTTCTCCTCGCTATCGGTCGGACTCGCTCGCTCGACCGCGTAAGCCGCTACATCGGCGCGCCGGTCGTCCGCGGCGTCCAGTTCGGCGTCGCGCTCGTCCTCCTGTCGACCGGGCTCGAACTCGGCGCGGGCGACCTCCCGCTCGCCGGCCTCGCGGTCGCCGTCGCCGCCGTCGCCCTCCTCACCAAGCGCTCGAACCTGAGCGCCCTCGCCGTCCTCGCGGTCGGCGGCGCGGTCGCCGTCGTCGACGTGGGACACCTGTCGCTCGCGGTCCCGTCGGTCGGCGACGCCCGGCTGCTCTCGCTCGACAACCTCTCGTTCTCCGTCGCGGAGGCCGCAGTCGCCCAGTTGGCGATGACCGTCGGCAACGCCGCGCTCGCCACGTCGGTCCTGCTCGCGGACTACTTCGACCGCGACGTCTCCGCCGACGAACTCGCCACCAGCATGGGCGCGATGAACCTCCTCGCGGTCCCTCTCGGCGGCTTTCCGATGTGCCACGGCAGCGGCGGCGTCGCCGGCAAGTACGCCTTCGGCGCGCGGACCGCCGGCGCGAACGTGATTCTCGGCGTCGGCTACGTCCTCGTCGCCCTGTTCGCCGTGGACGTGGTCGCCGCCTACCCCGTCGCCATGCTCGGCGTTGTCTTGGCGATTATCGGCCTGCAACTGGCGCGGACGAGCCTGACCAGCCTGACCCGCGCGGACGGCTACGCCCTCGTGGTCGCTATCGGCCTCGTGGGCGTCGTCGTGAATCTGGGTGTCGCGTTCGTCGGTGGGGTTGCGGCGTGGCTGGTGTGGGAGCGGTGGGGCCGAGCGGTGTGGGACGGGGAGTGACAGTCGGGTCAGTTGGTCGGATTCATAACCAACCCCGCCCACGTACCACGTATGCAGACGCACATCGTTCCCGTCGGCTTCGACTACGACCGACTCATCGCGCCGCTCATCCGCGATCAGTTGGACGTGGACCGCGTCATCCTCCTCGAGGGGGCCGTCGGGAGCGAGGCGAACGTCGAGTACTCGCGGAACCTCTCGGGCAAACTCGGCAAGGACTTCGAGAACCTCCTCGGCGCGGAGACCGAGCGCGTCATCGTCGACGACGTGTACGACTACGACGCGGCGTTCGAGCAGGCGTACGACCTCATCAACGCCGAACTCGACGCCGACGACGAACTCCGCGGCGACGACGACGAACCCGGCGAGGTCTGGGTCAACGTGAGCGCGATGCCTCGGCCGGTCTCCTTCGCGTTCGCCACCGCGGCCCACTCCATCATGGTCGAGCGACAGGCCGACCGCGAGCGCATCCACACCTACTACACGGCCCCCGAGAAGTACCTCGAAACCGAACTCGCAGAGGAGTTACGGACCGAGCGCGCGCTCCTTTCGGACCTCCTCGAATCGGGCGAAATCGACGCCGACCGCATCCGCGAGCGCCTCGACGCCACCTCCGACCTGCTGTCGGAGTTCGACGAGCGCGGGACGACCATCGGTGCGAAGCAGATAGACGGCCGCCACATCGTCGAACTCCCGGTGGCCTCCTTCTCTAACGTCAAGCCGTTCGAGGAGGTCATCCTGTTCAAACTCGGCGAACACGGCGAGTTCGGCTCGGTCTCCGAACTCGCGGAGGCGCTCGCCCGCGAGATGAACGAGGAGTACACCGACTCCTTCCGGTCGAAGGTCATCTACAACGTCGACCGCCTCGGCCCCGGCGGCAAGGGCTACATCGAACAGGAAGAACGCGGGAAGTCCTACCGGACGCGCCTCTCCCGAATCGGCCAGTTGTGGGTCCGTGCCCACGCCGACAGCGACGAGTGAGCCGTCGGTGAAGCGGGCTACGGGAGAGAACCGATTCAGCCCGGCCCGCACGGATGCGGCGTTCGTCACGGCGTCGCGCATCTGACGATTATCTGATTACACTTCGCGTGGTTCGAACCGGGGAATACTCGACTAAGTTGGCGTCTGATACTTGTGTCAGTACATTCTGGTAAATAGTGAAGAACGATTATCAGCGCTGGCGTGCTATATACTAGCAACCATGCCGCTATACATGGACGTACACCGGAACGTAGAGGGAAGTGCGAAAGACGTCGCTGAGGCCCACCGCGCCGACATCGAGACGCAGGGCAAGTACGGGGTGAACTACAAGCACTACTGGGTCGACGAGAAGGACGGCGCGGTCTTCTGTCTCTTCGAGGCACCGAACAAGGAGGCGGGGGCGAAAGTCCACGAAGAGGCCCACGGCCTCGTCGCCGACGAGATATTCGAAGTACAGCAAGGCGAGTAACGCGGCCAGCGCACCCCTCGACGCGTCTCTCTGGAACGGCCGGGTTTCGGTTCTTAGAACTCCAGCCCCGACGGGTCGTCGCCCGGTTCGAGCGGGCTCGTCGGCAGTCCCGCCGGCGGCTCGGGAAGGTTGTACTCGCCGGGAGCCACGTCGTTCGGACCGTCGGGGTAGAACACCGACGCGAGCAGTTGGATGTGGTCCCGCCCCACGTCGAGTTCGAACTGGCCGCCGCCGTACAGCGACATTCCACGTTCGTGGGCGTACTCGATGGTGTCGAACAGCGACTCGACCGTGCCGAACCGCGAGGGTTTGATATTCAGCCACGACGGCTCGAACGGCAGGCTCTCGACGGATGCGACGCCGGTAATCGGCGCGTCCCACGAGACGCGGCCCTCGTGCCCGTCGAACAGCGGTCGCGTCTCGTCGGTGAACGCCGGGTCCTCGACGACCGCGTCGGGGAAGCCCGACAGGATGCGCTCGTAGAGTTCCGGGTCGGGCGCTTGGTCCACGTCGGTCCCCTCGTACTGACCCTTGAGGTCGAGGATGCGAACACAGTCGTGGGCGGCGAGCGACGACACAAGCTCATCGTGCCAGTCAGTTGTCGGGTCGAGTTTGAACTCACAGTCGGGGTCGCGGTCGAGGAGCATCTCGACGCGGTCGGCCGACGGCGGGTCGCCGAGGCGGGTGCTCACGACGAAGCGAAGCGGGGTACGCTCGCGGTCGACGGCGGACGCGAGGTCGGTTCCGGCCTGCCGGAGCGCGAGGTCGAGCCCGGCGGATTCGAGCGCCCAGCGCCGGTAGTGTTCGGCCGTCTCGCGCTCGGGCTCCTTCGTCGGAAACAGGTCGACCCCGTCGAGCGCCGCGGAGAAGTCGGCGAACGAGTCGTAGCTTCCGGCGAGGTCGAAGGCGTCCTCGGGGGCGTCGGCGAGGGCGTCGTGGTCCTCCGTGTCGTAGGTCACGTCCTCGCCGCGGCCGACCGCGCCGTCGCCGGCGAGCGAGAACACCGTCGTCTTGCGGAGGAAGCCGCTCGACGTGTCGCTCTCGAAGCGGTCGCGGGAGACGGACTCGACGGTCAGCGGCAGGTCGGCCACGTGGTCGAAGAGGCGCATGGCTCGCCCGTTAGGGGCGGCGGGACAAAAGGCTACGTCCGGGTCGGCCGACGCGCCGTCGGTTCTCGGTCAGTCGATGCCGCCCCGTTCGAGTTTCGCGACCCGCGTCGCGAGCGCGAGGAACGTCGCCGCGACCGTCAGGAGGACCGCGCCCGCCGCGGCGTACTCGTGGGCGGGCGAAACGTGCTGCACGACGCCGTCGACGATTGGTTCGGCCGGGATGAGCGTGTGGTGGGGCGTGCCCACGATGGGAACGAAGTAGTCCACGAGGTCGTTGAGGCCGTACCAGCCGACCGCGACGAGGACGGCGAGAGACGGGAACTCGGCGTACCGCTGGATGAGGAAGGCCTCGACGACCATGGCGAGGTGACTCCAGAAGAGGAAGTTGTACATCGCCCAGTGGAGGTACGAGAAGTCGCTTTTGAACACGAGGAGGACGTACGGCGTCCACAGCCCGAGTTTGAGACAGCCGAAGAAGGCGAGGGCGTTGACGTACTCGTTGGACCGCCCGAGTTTCCAGAGCGCGAGCGACAGCGCGATGAACAGCGTGGCGACGGGGCTGTCGGGGACGAGCGGCCACATCGCGGTCGGTTCGATGCTAAACTGGTAGCCGTAGTACCAGAAGCCGAAGGCGGTCCCGACGAGGTTGATGACGACCACGAGCCACGCGATGTTGAGGCCGAAGTTCTCCAGCCACTCCGGCAGGGGTGCGAGCCACCGCGGGAGGTCGGTTCCCGCCGGCAGGTCGTCGTCGTCGAGCAGTCGGCGCAGTCGGGTCGCCGCGTCCATACCCACGCCGAAGCGGGGGGATGCAAAAGTGATGCCGGTCTCGGTGACTGCGGCCGGTGTTGGCGGCCCAGAAACACATCCTGTGCGGAATGCGAACGGTTGACGGATGGAAGCGACCGCTTAAGTAAACCCAGTCGCAAGCGACGGATATGCCAGAGGAGACCGACCTGGAGGAGCTTCGGCGCGGGACCGAACTCGTCAAGCGCGGGTTCGCCCAGATGCAGAAGGGCGGCGTCATCATGGACGTCGTCGACGCAGAGCAAGCGAAAATCGCGGAGGAAGCCGGCGCAGTCGCCGTTATGGCGCTCGAAGCCGTCCCGGCGGACATCCGCAAGCGCGGCGGGGTCTCCCGGATGGCCGACCCCGAGACGGTCAAGGAGATTATCGACGCCGTCTCCATTCCGGTGATGGGCAAGGCCCGCATCGGCCACTACACCGAGGCGCAGATTCTCGAGTCCATCGGCGTCGACATGATAGACGAGAGCGAGGTGCTCACCCCGGCGGACAACGACTACCACATCGACAAGCGCGAGTTCACCTCGCCGTTCGTCTGCGGCGCGCGCAACCTCCCCGAGGCGCTCCGCCGCATCAACGAGGGCGCGGCGATGATTCGAACCAAGGGCGAGGCCGGCACGGGCGACGTGAACCAGGCCGTCACGCACCAGCGCACCATCAAACACCAGATTCGGACGCTGACCGGTCTCAACTTCGACGAGCGCGAGAAGTGGGCCCGCGAGCACGAAGCGCCCGCCGAACTCGTCCACGAGACGGCCGAGATGGGTCGCCTGCCGGTCGTCAACTTCGCGGCCGGCGGCATCGCCACGCCCGCCGACGCCGCGCTCATGATGTACCACGAGTGCGACGGCATCTTCGTGGGCTCCGGCATCTTCGGCGCGGAGGACCCGGAACAGATGGGTGAGGCCATCGTCGAGGCCGTCAACAACTGGGACGACCCCGACACACTCGCCGACATCGCGTCGGGCATCGGCAAGGGCATGAAAGGCGAGGCGAACGTCGGCATGGCCGACGAGGACAAGCTGCAGGGCCGCGGCGTCTAACGCGGCGACACCCGCCGACGACCGGCCGTCTTGGTTTTCGATTCGATTTTTCTTCCGACTCGGCGCGCCGCCCGCTTCAGGCGAGGAGTCCCGACTTCCCCTTGGCGTCGTCCGACGACTCCTCGCCGAGGAGGACGGTGACCGGGCCGTCGAAGTTGAGCATGACCGACTGCGTCAGGTCCCGGGAGATGAGCTTGCCGGCGGGCGAGCGGCGGCGACCGGAGATGAAGAGGTGGTCGCAGCCCTCCCAGCGGGCCGTTTCGAGGATGGTGTCGGCCTCGGGGCCGATGTCGGCGACGATGCGATAATCGAGGTCCAGTCCCTCGAACGCCTCGCGGGCGACGCGCTTGGCGCGACGGGTGGCCGACTCGATGGCCTGGTCGATGCCGTAGACGACGTCCGAGGAGCCGACGCTGGCGAGCGCCGAGCGGGTCCGTTCGAACTCCTCGTCCGGGAGAACCGTGAGGACGACGAGTTCCGCACCGCTGCCGGCGGCCAGTTCGCCGGCCTCGCGGAGGATTCGGTGCGACCGTTCTTCGGGGGAGACGACGACGAGTGCTCGTTCCATGGTCGAATATATCGTGATAGTGAGAAAAGTCTTCTCGGAATCGTGTTACCAACGACCGCGTCAACGCGTTGCAGTAGCTCAGACGCGGGAAGAGACGAGAATCGTGCGTGCGAGTGGTTCTCTCTGTACCACTCAGAGTTCGAATACTTCTGCCCCGCGACCGACCCGCGTCTTGTAGGCGCGGGCGTCCACGTCTGCCTCGTCGAACGCTTCGAGCATCGCGCCGGCGACGCGGGTGCGGTCGGCCGCTTGGCAGACGCCGAGGACCGAGGGACCGGCACCGGAGACGGTGACGCCGGACGCGCCCGCGTCGAGGGCGGCCTCGCGGACCCCGTGGTAGCCGTTGATGAGTTCTGCTCGCGCGGGCGTGACGACGCGGTCGTCCATCCCCGCGCCGACGAGGTCGGGGTCGCGGCGGCACATCCCGACCGCGAGGGTCGCCGCCCGGCCGACCGTGTGGACCATGTCCTCGATGCTAGCGTCGCTCGGGACGACTCGTCGGGCGTCGCGGGTCGAGACGGCGATTTCGGGGAGGCAGGCGACGAGCGGGATGTCGGCGTCGACGGTCGTGACGCCCTCGTCGGTCGCGACGGTGAAGCCGCCGAGGAGCGCGGGCGCGACGTTGTCGGCGTGGGCCTCGCCGGAGACGACGGCCTCGCCCTCGGCGGCGACGGGGACGAGCTCCTCGCGGGAGAGCCCGCGGTCGTACAGCTCGTTCAGCGCGACGGCGGCGGCGGCCGAGCTCGCCGCCGACGAGCCGAGTCCGGACGACGGGCGGACGCCCTTGTCGATGCGGATGTGCGCGGGGGCGTCGAGCGCCTCCGCGACCGCGCCGACGACGTTCCGGTCGGGGTCGGTCGGGATGTACTGACTGCCGACGCCGGTCACTTCGATTGTCGTCCGGTCCGCCCGTTCGACGTGAACGATGTCGGCGGGGCGGTCGAGAGCCACGCCGAAGACATCGAACCCACTTCCGAGGTTGGCGCTCGTGGCGGGTGCGCGGACCGTAACCATGCCCCGCTGTTGCCTTATCGCAGATAAAAATGTGGCGAACGTCGCAACCGACCCCTCGTCGCGCGCTCAATCGCTCGTCGACTGCTCCGCGTTCGCGGGCTCGGGGTCGGTCTCGACGCCGGTGAACTCGAACCGCGCCCCGCCGGCGTCCGACTCGCCGAGGCTGACGGACCAACCGTGGGCGTCCGCAATCGTCTTGACGATGGGCAGGCCGAAGCCGGTCCCGTTCTCGTGGGTCGTGTACCCCCGCTCGAACACGTCCGCTCGCTCGGACTCCGGAATGCCCGGCCCGTCGTCTTCGACGTAGAAGCCGCCGTCGAGTGCGCCGACGGCGACGGTGAGCGCGTCGTCGTCTTCGCTCCCGTGCTCGACAGCATCACCAGACGTAGTCTGGTTGCCCGTGGAACCGTGTTCCACGGCGTTCCGAAACAGGTTCTCGAACAGCTGGCGGAGTCGTCCCCGGTCGGCGGCGATAGTCCGGTCGGCCCGAACGTCGAGGGCCGCGTCGCCGACGACCGTGCCGTCCCACGCCTCCTGTGCGACCGTTCGCAGCGCGACCGGCGTCACGTCGGTGAGCGTCTCGCCCTCGCGGGCCAGCGTGAGCAGGTCCTCGATGATGTTCTCCATCCGGTCGTGGGCGTCCTCGATTCGCTCGAAGTACTCCTCGTCGCCGGTCTCGGCTGCGAGTTCGAGGTAGCCGCGGGCGACGGTGAGCGGATTCCGCAGGTCGTGAGAGACGACCGACGCGAACTCGTCGAGCCGCTCGTTTTGGCGTTCGAGCCGTCGCTCGCGTTCGACCCGTTCTGTCACGTCGCGGAGGAGGACGAGCGTCCCCGTCATGTTCGCCTCGTCGCCCAGCGGCGTCGTCTCTACGAGGAGGGCGCGCTCGCCGTCGTCCGTCGGGACCGTCGTCTCCGTCTCCGCGTCGGACTGCGGAACGCCGTCGAGCGCGTCGACGATTTCCGCGGGGAGGACGCGCACGACCGACCGTCCGTAGGCGTCCGAGAGGGGAAGCGAGAGGAACTGCTCGCCAGCGGGGTTGACGTCGATGACGCGCCCGTCGCCGTCGAGGACGAGCGCGGCGTCGTGCATCGACTCGACGGCCGACTCCCACGCGACGGGGACGAGCGTGAACAGTCGGTGTCGGAAGACGCTCCAGGCGACCGCCCCCGAGGCGACCGAGAAGGCCAGCACGGGGATGTTGAGACCTGGAACGGGGCTCAGGCCGGCGACGTAGACGACGCCGCCCACGGTCGGGACCAGTCCGCCGCCGAGGAGGGCGAGCGTCTGCTTCCGGTAGATGCCGTCGGACCGCAGGAGCGTCCGGCCGAGGGTGGCGCACCCGAGCAGGATGAGGGCGTAGGCGTAGACGATGAAGCCGGCGAAGGCGACGCCGTGTTCGTTGACGAGAACGACGTAGCCGTGGTCGGCGTCGAGCCAAAGGTCGGTCCAGATGAGGCCGTGCCACGAGTTCGTCAGCACGAGCGCGACGACGGCGACTGGCACGGACCCGAGCGCCGCCCACGCGACTCGGGACTCCAGTTTCACGCCCGCGTGGCGCATCACGTACGCGAACCACAGGAGCGGGAGCGGCGCGATGCCGAAGTAGCCGAGTTGGTTCAAGAGGACCTTCGTCGAGAAGTCGGTCAGAGAGAGTTCGAGCGCGTACGTCCCCATCCAGAGCCCGGACGCGAACAGCAGGAGGGCACCGAGGGTCGCGCCGGGGACGAGGCGACGCTCCGTCCGGCGGCGAAAGAGGTACGCGCCGAGCGCGACGAAGAGGGCCGCACCGATTCCGATGGGAATCGTGTACGGCGTCGCTTGCCAGTACGGAGCGCCGTGCATGCCCGGCTTTCTGTCGACAGGGGTTAAAACTCCCACCGTCGGCGGCGGACCCGGCCAATCAGAAAGGACTTTCCACCCGACGCCGAACGTCGGGGCATGATAGGCATCGTCGGCGGCGGCATCGCGGGCCTCGCCGCGGCGTACCGACTCCAGAACCGGGGTCACGACGTTCGAGTCTTCGAGGCGGCCGACTCTCTCGGCGGCCTCGCCGCAACCTACGAGACGGACGGCGACGACATCGAGAAGTTCTACCACCACCTCTCGAAGTCCGAAGAGACCATCGTCGAACTCGCCGGGGAACTCGGCCTCGAAGACGACCTTGAGTGGCGCATCGGCAAGAACGCCTACTACGTCGATGGCGTCGTCCACCCGCTCGACACCGCGTGGCAAATCGCCGCCTACCCCCACATGAGCCTCTACGACAAGTTCCGTCTCGGCATGCTCACCCTCGGCGTCGACGTTCGCGGAGGCGTCCCCGACTTCGACGCCTACGAGGAACTCGCCGAGTACGAACACACCCCCATCGAGGAGTTCGTCGTCGAGCACACGACCCGCGGCGTCTACGACAACTTCGTCGACCCGCTTCTCGACGGCAAGTTCGGCGAGCGCAAACACGACGTGTCGGCGTCGTGGTTCCTCGGGCGCGTCCGCTTCCGCGGCGAGCGCGACCTGCTGCGCGGGGAGAAACTCGGCTACTTCGACGGCGGCTTCGCGCCCTTCATCGACGCGCTCGTCTCTGCGGTCGGCCGCGAGCACATCGAGACCGGCGCGCGCGTGACGGAACTCGACACCGACGGCGAGGCGGTCTCGACGCTGACCGTCGACACCGACGACGGGACCGAGACCCACGAGGTCGAGTCGGTCGTCGTGGCGACGATGCCGAACGTGCTCGAAGACCTCACGGGCTTCCCCTGCGACATCGACTTCCAAGGGGCGGTCTGCGGACTGGCGACCATGTCGGAGTCGCTGATGGACACCTACTGGCTCAACATCGCCCACGACGCGCCGTTCGGGTCGCTCATCGAGCACACGAACTTCGTGCCGAAAGAGCGCTACGGCGGCGACCACCTGTTGTACGTCGCGAGCTACGTGCAGGGGCCGCACGAAGCGCTCTGGCAGATGAGCGACGAGGAGGTCGAAGACGCGTGGTTCGACGAGATAGAAGACATGTTCCCCGACTTCGACCGGTCGGCGGTCGAGGAGTTCCGCATTGCTCGCAACCCGCGGGCAGGACCGGTGTACGAGCGGGGCTACCTCGACCTCGTGGTGCCGTACGACCTCGGCGAGGAGGTCGCCGAGGGGGTCTACTACGCGGGGATGGCGTCGGAAGCGCAGTACCCAGAGCGGTCGCTCAACGGCGGTATCGTCGCCGGCTACGAGGTCGCAGACCGTATCGACCGTCGCCTGTAGCGCGACCGTAAGCCGACGCTCTCGGAGTTTTCCGACCTTCCCGCGGGATGCCGCCCCACAGCGTGCCGATTTCTCTCGTGGCGCGCCGTCGCACACTTACCGGCAACTTGTTTCTCGTTCGTAACTTCTTTTTAAGTAGCTGACTGACTAGTCAGTTAGTGAGTGCAGACGAAACGCCGGACCAGTCGGTCCCCGACGAGGTCCACGAAGAACTGATGGCCGCGACCTACCGGGCGCTGTGCGCCCACGGCTACGCGGACCTGACGATGCAACGAATCGCCGACGAGGCCGGAAAAAGCAAGTCCCTCCTCCATTACCACTACGGGACCAAACAGGAGCTGCTCGTCGCGTTCCTCGGCTACCTGTTCGACCGCTTCGAGGAGCGGGTCGCCGCGACCGAGGGCGACGCCCCCGAGACCCGCCTCCGGGTCCTCCTGGATAAGATGGTCCCCGACGGCGACGACGACGGCGACTACGACCGCTTCGGGCTCGCCCTCAACGAACTGCGGACGCAGGCCCCCTACGTCGAGGCCTACCGCGAGCAGGTCGCCCGCAACGAGGCGATTATCCGCCGCCGCCTCGCCGACATCATCCGCGAGGGCGTCGAGGAAGGCCACTTCCGCGAGGTCGACGCGGACCGAACCGCGTCGCTCCTCTTCGCGGCGCTCGACGGCGCGCGCCTCCAGCGCGTCGCCGTGACCGACCCCTCGGGAATCGAGACGGCGAGCCAGTCCGCCTTCGACGCGCCCACCGAAGTCCGCGCCGCGCTCGACGAGTTCGTCGTCGAGAACCTCGTGCGCGAGGAAGGTGACGAATGAGCGCGAAGGCGAAGGACGTCAACCTCGTCGACGGCGACCTCGTCAAGCCGATGTTGGTGCTGTCGCTGCCGCTCGTCTTCTCGCAGATTATGCAGGTGGCGTACAACCTCGCCGACACCTTCTGGGTCGGCCGCGTCGGCTCCGAGGCCGTCTCGGCGCTGTCCTTTTCGTGGCCGCTCGTCTTCCTCATGATCTCGTTCGGCGGCGGGTTCACCGTCGCCGGGACGGTCCTCGTCGCCCAGAACAAGGGCGCGGGTAACCACGACGAGGTCGACCACGCCGCCGGGCAGACCCTCGGGTTCGTCATCCTGCTTTCGGCCGGGTTCGCGGTCA
The DNA here is from genome assembly GCF_000723845.1 of Haloferax prahovense. Taxonomy (NCBI): domain Archaea; kingdom Methanobacteriati; phylum Methanobacteriota; class Halobacteria; order Halobacteriales; family Haloferacaceae; genus Haloferax; species Haloferax prahovense. The sequence continues at coordinate 632,007 of NZ_LK053000.1, forward strand.
TCGGCTATCTGTTGACGCCGATACTGCTCCCGCTCATCGGGACGACGCCCGGCACCGAAGTCCACCAGTTGGCGGTCGACTACACGCGCACCATCTTCCTCGGCGTCGCGTTCATGTTCGGCTTCTTCATCTTCCAGGCGCTGCTCCGCGGGTGGGGCGACACCAAGACGCCGATGTACCTGATGGGCCTCGGCGTCGTCATCAACGTCTTCCTCGACCCGTTCCTCATCCTCGGGTTCAACGCGAACCCGATATTCGGCCTCGTCGGTCTCGAAGGCCTCGGACAGTCGCTTTTCGCCGCGACCGGATTCACCGGCTTCGGCGTGCAGGGTGCGGCCATCGCCACGGTGTTCTCACGCGGCGTCGGCGCGCTCGTCGGCTTCTGGCTCCTGCTCTCTGGGCGGGTCGGTATCAGCCTCTCGCCGCGCGACCTGATTCCGGAGCGCGAGATGGTCGAGCGCATCGTCCGCATCGGCGTGCCGTCGAGCATCGAACAGTCGACCCGCGCGCTCGGCGTGACTGCCCTCACGGCGCTCGTCGCCTACGCCGCCGTCAACGCCGGCGGGGCCAGCACCGAGACCGCGGTCGCCGCGTTCGGTATCGGCAACCGCCTCAACTCCCTCGTGTTCCTGCCGGCCATCGGCCTCGCGCAGGGTACCTCGACCGTCGTCGGCCAGAACCTCGGCGCTGACCAGGCCGAGCGCGCCGAACGCGCGGTGTTCTGGGGCGTCGGCATCATCGTCACCGCGCTGGTGTTCGTCTCCGCCGCCGCCTACCTGTTCGCCGAACCCATCGTCGCGGTGTTCATCCCCGGCGAGGAGGCGGTCATCGCCATCGGCGTGGACTACCTGCGCATCATCGGCCCGACGTTCCTGTTCCTCGGGGCGTTCAACGTCGTCAACGGCGGGTTCCGCGGGAGCGGGTCCACCCGGACGGCGATGGTGTTCTCGCTCATCTCGCTGTGGGTGCTGCGCATCCCGGCGGCGTTCGTGCTCGTGGAGTTCTTCTCTATGGGTCCGACCGGCGTCTGGTACGGCATCGCCTTCTCGAACGTCGGGGTGGCGCTGCTCGCGTTCGCGTGGTTCACCCGCGGGACGTGGAAAAACAGCGTCGTCGACGTCGGCCCCCGCGTGCCGTCCGACGATTAGAACCGACCCGACTCCGCGCGACGTCTCTTAAGCGGTCTTCTCGTCGGTGCCGTCGACGTCCTGCATCCCCGGCGCGGCCGACACGTCCACGTCCTCGGGTTCGTCGGCCCCGCCGACCTCGACTTCGCCCGAGTCGTCCTCGACGTACACGTCGTCGGCGAAGCCGCCCTCCGCGTGGGGGTGGTTCGGGTCGTCGAGCTTGCCGAGCGTCGCGGGCGCGTCCGGGATGTCGATGGTGCGGAAGTCGCCGAGGGGGTTCGCGATGTCGATGCCGTGGCGCTCGAAGAACTCCTCGTAGCGTTCGTAGTGGGCCTCGATTTCGTCGACCGGAATCTCCATCATCTCCGTCCAGCCGTGGTTGTAGAAGTCGAAGTTGGCCTGGACGTGGGTTATCTCGCGGGCCTCGGCCTCGGGGAAGCCGGCGTCGAGCGCCGCGAGATAGGTGTCGAAGGTGCACTCGAAGAACGCCGCCATGTGGGCCTCTCGCTCCGCTCTGCGGTCGGAGTCCGCGCGCTCGCCGAAGATACGGACGTGGAGGTCGACCATCTTCTCGGTGGCGATGTCGCCGATGACCGGCATGGTGAGGGCCTTCTTCGTCGCGAAGTGGCGGATGTTCTGGCGAATCTTCATTCCGTCGTCCGCTTCGGGTCGGATACACGTAAAGACCACGTCTCCGGGGGCGCTTCGCGGGCGTCCCGCGCGAGACGGACGCGACCCCGCCTGACTCACGCGGGCGACGCGACCCGCGAGTTCCCGAACGAAATTTTACGAGGTGATTTAATGCGGTTCGCCCGCATGTGAGGGGTATGAGCGACTCCGCATCCGTCCGCGAGGACTCGGTCCTCGAGTGCGACGACTGCATCTCGCCGGCCGAAGCGTTCGGCATCGTCGCCGACGAGACCCGACTCACCATCCTCGAAGCGCTCTGGGAGTCACCCGACCGACCCGTTCCCTTCTCCGAACTCCGCCGACGGGTCGGCGTCGACGACAGCGCGCGGTTCAACTACCACCTCGGAAAGCTCCGCGGCCAGTTCGTCCGCAAGACCGACGACGGCTACGACTTCCGCCACGCCGGCGAGAAGGTCGTCCGCGCCGTGCTCGCGGGGACGTTCAACGAGGACCCCGTCCTCCCCGCCTTTTCGGCACCCGGCTCCTGTGTCGCCTGCGACGGCCCGCTCGAAGCCGACTACGGCGACGAGAAACTCACAATCTCCTGCGCCGACTGCGCGCGGACCCACGCCCACGAGGAGTTCCCGCCCGGCGGCCTCGAAGGGCGCACCACGGAGGCGCTCCTATCGGCGTTCGACCAGCGCGTGCGACACCTCCACTGCCTCGCCGCCGACGGCGTCTGCCCCGAGTGCGGCGGGACGACGAGCACCTCGCTGTCCCGCGACGCCGACCCGTTCGACCTCGACGTGGTCGTGACCCACCGCTGCGGCCAGTGCGCCTACGAGGCCGTCTCGCCCGTCGGGCTGGTCCTGCTCGACGAGTCGACCGTCCTCGGCTTCCTCTCCTCGCGGGGACAGGACGTGTGCGGAACTCCCTTCTGGCGGTTCCCGTGGGTCGTCGGCGACGAGGCACTCACCGTCGTCTCGGAGGACCCGTGGCGCGTCCGCGTCCGCATCGAACACGGAGACGAGGCGCTCGTCGTCGACCTCGACGACGAACTCTCGGTCGTCGACTCTGCGGCCGAAGCTGTCGAGAAGATTGCATAAGCGCGCTACGGTAAGCCCGCTTACAGAAATGTAATTCAGATTACCCTTTTGGTGTCGGCGGTCGTCTCTCCAAACGAGGAGAACGACCATGTTTGACGATATCCACTTCGGCCGCGGCGACGTACGAGAGATAGTCCCGTTCCGGTTCAGAACGCTCTCAGAGACGGCGCTCGTCGCGGTCGCGGCGGTCCTCGGCGTCGTCGCGGCCACCGCGGTCGCGACGCTCGTCGCCCCGCTCGCGCCCGGTCTCGGTCTCGTGGCGCTGTTCTTGGGCTGGCCGCTCGGTTTCGCCGCCGGCGTCGCTGGCGTTCGCGGAGTCGTCCGCATCGCCGCCACCAGCGGCGTTCCCGCCCGCGTCCGCGGCTTTGTTCGCGCCGCGTTCGCTCGCGGCGACGACGACGCGGAGTTGGCACCCTCGGAGTGCCCGGCCGCCGCCGACGGCGGCTTCACCGAGCGGTTCGGTGAGACGCAGTAACAGCCGCGATTCGGCTCCCGTCTCCCCATCTCGTCCCGATTTCCGGCTGCAAAACAATCATGAGGGAGATAGCAATCCACATTAACCCCGAATACAAACGTCGGGTCATGAGCCAATCGTACGTGATCGTCGGCGACGGTATCGCCGGGGCCTCAGCGGCTGAGACACTCCGCGAAGAGGAACCCGACGCCGACATCACCATCATCACGGACGAGGGCGAACCGCTGTACAACCGCATTCTCATCAAGGAATTCGCCAAGGGCAAACTGCCCGAGGCACCCATCTCCATCCACGACGAGTCGTGGTACGACGACCGCGACGTGGACCTCGAACTCAACACGCTCGTCACGGACATCGACCCCGAGGGCCACACCGTCACCGCCCACGACGGCACCGAGTACGACTACGACAAACTGCTTCTCGCCATCGGCGGCACGCCGACCCAGCTCCCCGTCGAGAACTCCGACGCGGAGGGTATCCACCACTTCTGGACGTTCCAAGACGCCCGCGACATCAAAGAGCACATCGAGGGCGCGGACAACTCCGTCGTCATCGGCGCGGGCCTGCTCGGCATCGACCTCGCGGCCATCACCGCCGCCCAAGAGGTCGAGGGCAAGTACCTCATGCGCGGCAAGGCGTGGTGGCGCTACGCGCTCTCCGAGGAAGGCGCGGAAATCATCCACGAGGCGCTCCGCGAGCGCAACGTCGAACCCGTCTTCGACTCCGGCGTCGACCACTTCGAGGTCGACGACGACGACCGCGTCACGACCGCCGTCGACCCCAACGGCGACCGCTACGACGCCGACTTCGTCGGCATCGCCATCGGCCTGAACTTCAACACGGAGATTCTCGGTGGCACCGACATCGAGTACGACAACGGCATCTACACGGACGAGTTCATGCGGACGAACCACGATGACATCTTCGCGGCCGGTGACATCACCGAGTTCCACGACCTCATCCTCGGCGACCGCGCCCAGAACGGCGCGTGGGGCTCCGCCAAAGAGCAGGGCACCATCGCGGCCAAGAACATGGTCGACTACGGCTCCGAGGAGTTCCGCTGGGTCTCGTCGTACTCCATCACCCACTTCGACTTCCCGTTCCTCTCGTTCGGCCACCCGACGCTCGGCGACGACCACGTCGAGGCCAAGTACTCCGACACCGAGTGGCGGCGTCTCGCCATCAAGGACGGCAAAATCGTCGGCGGCGTCCTCATCGGCGACCTCTCGCCGCAGACGAAGTACAAGAAGCTCATGCGCGAGCAGGTCGACGTCAGCGGGCAGAAGGAAATCCTCGTGAAGCAGGACTTCCAGCTCGACGACCTCGAAGGCGCGGCGGCCGAACAGTAACTCGGGACCCGCTCCCGCTGTTTTCACCCGGCCAGCCGCGTCTGCGCGCGGCCGCCCGGCGCGGCTTCGGCCCGCCGGGCGCTCGCCTGCGTTCGCGGTTCGCCCCCTCGTTCTTGGCTCTCTTTCGCCCGTCGTTACGCGCCCCGCCAGTCGTCTCGCCGGCCAAACATTTATCTCCATCCATGGTGTGTGTTACCACATGTCATCAAAAGACGGACAGTCGCCGTCTTCCCCAGCAGTCACCGCGCCGCCGACCGTCGCACCCGTTACCGACGTGCCGCCGGGCGCTCGGGTCCATCACTTCGACGAGTTGAGCGAGCGGACCCAGCACGCGCTCGCGAGCGCCAGTCCCGCCGGCCGGCTCGACATCGACACGACCACCTCGCGGCTCTCGCGGGGCGACATCGTGGTGTTCACCGACTACGTCCGCGTTCAGTAATCTCGCTGCGCCCGTCCCGTCGCTCGCGTTCTCCGCCCGACCCGGTCGCCCCCGAGCCGACGGCCTCCCGCTCGCGGACGGCCGGGACCGAAGTCGTTTTCCACGCGTCGCCGCCTATCGCCGGGTATGGCAACAGGTGGCGGCCAAGGAACGATGACGCTCGCGTTCGAACTCTCCGCGCTCAAGCAGCTCGGCGACCCGAACGCGGCGTTTTCGGACGCCCGGACGTGGACGAAGTACATCGGCGTGGTGAGCGAGAAGCCGACGTACGTCGTGACGAACTTCACCCGAAAAGAGCGCATCCGGCAGGACTTCTTCTCCGGACCGCGCGGCGTCAAAGAGAGCCTCGAAAACGTGATGCGCCAGTTCGACACCGACCGGCACGTCTTCGTCGGCACGTCCGACGAGGACCGCGCGGTGGCCGAGGAGACCGGCTGGGAGTACCTCCCCGTCGAGGACGCCGCCGAGGCCGCCGAGTGGGTGCTCGCCGGCGACGACGACGCCCCCGCGGACCCCTTCGAGGACGAGGGGCGCGACGACTGGCCGTAGTCGGAGCACAGCGGGGCGTTCGCCCGCGATTCTGTTCCCCTATCGAAAGCACTAATCAGCAACGGCACTTTTTATTCTTCGATGAGTCACCAGTTGCCTGACGTACAGGCCTCCCAGCCGGACGTGACCGTCGGGCTGAGCCAGGTCGGCGTCACAGGCGTCGAGAAGCTCGTCAAGATCGCCCGCGACGGGAAGCGACCCCTCGTCTTGATGGCTGAGTTCGAGGTCTTCGTCGACCTCCCCGGCGGCCGCAAGGGCATCGACATGAGCCGAAATATGCAGGTCATCGACGAGGTCCTCGAAGCCGCCGTCTCCGAGCCGGCCTACCGCGTCGAAGACATGTGCGGCGACGCCGCCGAGCGCCTCCTCGCGAAGCACGAGTACACGACGACCGCCGAGGTCAGCATGACCGCCGAACTCGTCGTCCGCGAGGACACCCCCGCCAGCGGACTCTCCACCCAGAGCACCGCACAGATCATCGCCAGCGCCACCGCGACCGAGGAGGGCACCCGCGAGGAAATCGGTGCGGAAGTGGTCGGCATGACCGTCTGTCCCTGCTCGCAGGGCATGTCCGCCTCCCGCGCCCGCGACGTGTTGCAGGACCTCTCGGTCGACGACGACACCATCGAGGAGTTCCTCGACAAGGTCCCCCAGCCGGGGCACTCCCAGCGCGGCCACGCCACGCTCACCGTCGAGACGCAGGGCTCGCCCGAGGTCGACCTCATGGACCTCATCGACATCGCCCGCGACTCGATGTCGGCGCGCATCTACAACCTCGCCAAGCGCCCCGACGAGGACCACATGACCTACCACGCCCACGCGAACGCGAAGTTCGTCGAGGACTGCGTCCGCTCGATGGCCGAGATGTCCGTCGACGCACTCGACCACCTCGGCGACGACGCGGTGGTCCACATGAAACAGTCGAACGACGAGTCGATTCACCAGCACAACGCGCACGCCGAGCGCGAGGTGACGCTGGGACAGCTCCGCGACGAACTCGACGCCTGAACGGTCTCCGCACCCGGACACAACTGCTTTCTCTCTCCGAATCCCTACAGTGGGAGCGGTGCCGCTTCCTCCCAGCGCGGGTCGAACGTCTCTCGGAGGTCGGCGGCGAACTCGGGGTCTTTCAGGTCTATCATGGCGAACGCCTGCCCGGGGTCGAGGGGGTTCGGGACCTCGATGCAGACCTCCACGTCGTCGATGAGATTGAACACGCCCGTGACGTTCTCGGCAGTTCGCACGTGGAAGTTCTGCGCGCTCGACAGCCGGTTCATGTAGCTCTGGCCGACGCTCTCGGGCAGGCTGTCGACGAGGTCCGGCGACATGAGCATCGAGACCTCCACGCCGCGGTCGAGCGCGGCCTCCAGTTCGTCGACGACGAGGTCGCCGACGGCGTCGAGGTCGAACTGCGGCGAGGGCGTTCCGGCGACCATCACGAGCGAGTCGTCGGCCGCCGCGAGTCGCTCGACGAGCAGGTCGATGGTCTCGTCCGCGCCGACCGCGGCCGTCCAGAACTGGTCGTGGACGGGCTCCGCGGCGTCGAGTTCGTCAGTCAGCTCGGCGACGACGTTCTCGTACTGCTCGGCCTTCTCGGCCAGCTCCTGACGCTTCGATTCGAGCAGGCGGTCGAGCGCCGTGTCGGGCTCGACGGCGACGTACTTCTTCGGCCGGCTGGCCGCCTGACTCCGGATGAGGTGATACTGTTCGAGACTGTTCAGCACGTCGTAGACGCGGCCCATGGGGACGTCGCTGGCGCGCGATAGCTCCTTGGCCGTCGTCGCGCCCGTCCGCAGAAGCGCGCGGTAGGCTCGGGCCTCGTACTCGGACAACCCGAGGTCTCGCAGACTGGTCATGCACCGTCCGTCTCGTTTCTCCCTGATAAACAAACCGGATGTTTACACCCGCTCGCGGTTGCCGTCGGTTGCGGTCAGGCGTCGGGCGTGACTGAGGACACCGCCTGCATCAACTCCTCGGGAGTGGTTGCCTCCACCGTCGTCTCGCCGGCGCTGACGCGCGCGGTCCCGTCGGCGAGGCCGTCGGCGTCGGCCTCGGGAACCACGAGCGCCTCGTGGTCGGCGACGCGGAGCGCCGCCCGGTGGAGGTCGGAACCGGCGCCGTCGTTGAGTTCCACGACGAGCGGGTCGCGGAGCAGACGCGCCGCCGCGGTCCCGTAGGCGGCGATTTGTACGCCGATACGGTCCCACGCGCCCGCGAACGCGCCGATGGTCTCCTGTGCCACCTCGCGGTAGCGTTCGTCTCCCGTGAGCGCCGCGAGGTCGAGCAGCGTGTTCGCCATCTCCACGTTCCCGTCGAGCGGGCGGAGCGGCGACGACAGGAGCGCCTCGCCGCTCGCGGGACCGTCGAGGAACGAGCCCTCGTCGAACAGTTCGTCGATGGCGGCGTCGGCGGCATCGGCGGCGAACGCGAGGAGCGGGTCGCCCGCGACCGACTCGTCGCCGAGCACCTGTCGGGCGCGGCAGGCCGCGGCGACCACGCGCGCCTGGTCTTCGAGCAGGAGCTTCTCGCCCGCGTCGCCGCCGGACCGGAAGTGAGTCACGACGCCGTCGTCGACGAGGTCCTCGGCGAGTCTGTCGAGCGCGCGGGAGCCGAACTCGTGGGCCCGCTCGTCGTCGGTGAGGCCAGCCAGCACCAACAGCGCGTCCGCGGCGAGGGCGTTGCCGCCGGCGTAGACGGTGAGGTCGGTCCGCGGGCCGGGCGCGTTGTCGCGGCCCTCCTTTCCGAGGAGGTAGTAGTCCGTCCCCGCGGCGGGACCCATGCTCCCCGCGAAGCCGGTCCCCGTCCACAGCGAGTCGACGAGGAACTCGGCGGTCCCCGCGGCCGGGTCGAGGTAGGCGTCCTCGCCGGTGTAGCGGTAGCCGTTGGCGAACGCCCGCAGGAGCGCGGCGTTCGATTCGAGCGTCTTCTCGCGGTTCGGCTTCGACCACGCGGCGTCGTCGGCGTAGCGGAAGAAGCCGCCTTCGACGGGGTCGAACAGGCCGTCGCGAATCGCGTCGAGCGACCGGAGCGCCCGGCTTCGGTCGCGCTTCAGCGCGAACTCGACGGTCCGCGGGAGCGGGAACTTCGCGGCGTCGCCCCACCCGCCGTGGGCCTCGTCGAAGGCGACTTCCAACTGGCCGGCGAGGTGCGACTCGATTCGAGGCGAGACCTCGCCCGCGGGGGGGAGGTCGCCCCTGAGCGCCCGCGGGAGCCGTCCGGCGTCCGCGCCCTTCTTCTCCCACACCTCGCGCACGCGGTCGACGACCTGCCGCATGCCGTCGGGGCCGATGAACGTCGCGCCCGTGATGGGGTGGCCGTCGGGCGCGAGGAAGACGGTCGAGGGGAAGCCGCCCATGTTGTACCGCTCGCGGATGCGCGGCTGGCGGTCCACGTTCACCCGAACCGGGACGAAGCCGTCGTTGAGGTTCGCGGCGATGCGCGGCTCAGCGTACGTCTCGGCGTCCATCTCGTGACAGTCCTCGCACCACGTCGCCGACAGCGAAAGCAGGACGGGCTTGTCCGCCGCTCGCGCCTCGGCGAACGCGTCGGGGCCCCACTCTCGCCATTCGACGCGCGTCTCGTCGGTCATGTCCACCCATCCGCGGTGGACGCGGGTAAGCGCTTCGAGCCCTCGTGGCGCGGCCGGTCGCAGTCGGCGGGTCGCGCGCATCCTCGACGGTCGCCGCGGACGGGTTCGGGAGACCGGCGCGTCGCGGGCGGGACAAAAGGGCTATGGGCCGCGGCCCGGTAGTGTCGCCCATGCGAACGCGCACGCTGATGGCGCTCTTGCTCCTCATCCCCCTCTCCGACGCGTTGCTACTCGTGGTCGTCGCGCAGTACATCAACCTCGTGCCGACGGTCGCGCTCGTCGTCCTGACCGGGCTCGTCGGGATGCTCATCGTCCGCGCCGAGGGGCGACACACCCTCAGAAGCCTCCAGTCGAAGTTCGCCGGGGGCGACCTCCCGACGAACGAGGTCATGGACGGCGGCCTCCTCATCGCCGCGGGCGCGTTCCTCCTCACGCCGGGGCTCGTCACCGACACCATCGGCTTCCTGCTCGCCATCCCGGTGACCCGGTACCCCATCCGCGAGGTGCTCAAGCGCTTCGTCGTCAAGCCGTACCTCGACAAGCGCGCCGACGGCTTCGTCACCGGCAACGTCTGGACGACCGGCTTCCCGCAGGGCGACTTCGGACCCGGCGGTCCCGGTGGATCGCCCGGCCCGAGCGGCGGGAGCGGTTCCGGCGGAAGCGGCAACAGTAGCGGCGGTGACGGCGTCTACGACGCCGACCCCGACTCGTACCGCTTCGACGGCGACGGCAACGACTCCAAGTAGCGCGTCTTCCTCCGGTCCCGCGTCGTCTCTCTTGTTCGGGTTTCCGGCGCGTAGCCGCGCGAAGCCTTCCGATATTCGACTTCACGCCCAGCGTCTGAAGCGGTGTAATCGACCGACGACGCCGACATTCACTAACACGCGCCAACGCGCCTCCGAAAAGAAAGTCTTAAAATCAACAGCGCACAACGAGTGAATGCGCTTACCTGGGCCAATAGCTCAGTCAGGTTGAGCGCTCGGCTGATAACCGGGAGGCCCGCGGTTCAAATCCGCGTTGGCCCATCCAAAATTTACTCGGCACCTTGCCGAAGTAAATTGGGCTTCATGGCTCCCCAGCCACCCAGATTCTGACGATAACCAAAATCGAGAGAGCGTTCTCTCGCGTCAACTCAACAAGTATCCTACCGCACCCCCACTACGTACAGCGATTAGTTTAGCCGGGGGTGAGTTCGCGTGGCGGTGAGACTCGCCAAGGCCGCTCAGAAAAAGCGGTGTCTCTACTGCGACTCTCACGTCACTCACGACTTCCGCCGCGTCTACGGAGATAGTGACGACCGCGCGCACCGCTGTCGCGAGTGCGACACGCTGGTTCGCCTGCAGCGCGGCTCCGCGGGCGGACTCGACGTTCCTATCCCTGACCCGCAAGAAGCGCCCGGTCGCCACGGCGGTAACCCGGAGCGATGGTCCTGATGGGGATCGCTCCATCGAAGCGCGCGGGCAACACGGTCGAAGCCACGCTTCTCCAGCGCCACCCCGAGTTTCGGTACGTCTCCGACGAGATTGCTGAGCACCACGACGCCGTTACCGTCTCACTCGTCTCTCCGAGTCGGAAGCTGCCGTTCGTCGGGATCTGTCTCCTCGAGACCGGGACCGTCGTGGAGATCAAGAGCGCGATGGTCGTTTACGGCGAAGATCAGCGCCGCGGTCGGTTCCTGATTCGACAGAGCCAGCACGACCATCTCCTCGAGGAAGCTGGCGTCTATCTCTTCGCCGTCTGCGCGCCGACTCCCGCGCGCGACATCATCGCCGCGAAGATCGTCCCCGCGACCCTCGTTGACGAGTTCGATTTCTCGTGGATCGACCGGGACGCGCGCTCAAGCTACGCGCAGTTCGCCTGGTCGCGCGTGTTCTCGCCCGACGAGGTGGAACGATGACCCGCCTGCGCGGGACGTACTTCGCGCGGTTGACCAACGGGATTGCGACACCGCCGCGGTCCGCGTCCGTCTTCGCTGTCGTGCGCGATGCACCCGAATGGGTCGAAGAGATCACCGACCGGAACCTGCCGGACCTCGCGCCACCGAAGCGACTCGAGACAGCTCGGAACCGAGTCGAATCGACCGCCGAGGATGATCGGGTAGACGATCCCGCACTTGTCGCGTGGAACTCGGTTAACTTCGAAGCGCAGTATCGTCGCCACCTTTCGCGTGGCGGCGCTCGCGAGGTTCTCACCACGTTAGTCGAGACAGTCGAACGTCGGCCCGTCTGGGTCGTCTCGTGGCGCTCTCGTGCCGACGTGGACCATCGCTCCGTTCTCCTCGCAGAACTCCGTGAGCGCGCGGAGATTGGTCCCTGCGAGCCCGGTAATCATCGATGGTCGCGCGGCCCGGTTCCGACGACTGTCGTCTGCGGTCGTTGCGGGTACGACTCGACGAGCCTCGCGACCGGGCAGCTGGCGCAGGATGTGGAGATCCCCGCGCGACTTTCCGGTGGTGCTCGACGGTGAGCGACGATAGTTCCGGGGAGATCGTCGCGGAGTTCTCCGTCCTCGAGGACGCGGCCGCGGTCACGGCTGATGATGAGGATTCGGTCTCGTCTTCAGTTGACAACGGCTACGAGCCCGGATCGACGGTCGAAGATGAAGCGGACGACACCAGTTTCGAACTTCCGGAGTACGTCACCGCCTGCCGGTACTGCCAGGGAACTTTCGAGACAGAGGAAGCCGCGCTCGAACACGAATGGAACTGCGACCTGGAGCCGACTGGCGAGTGTCGCTTCTGTGGCGGCACCCATATCCGAAAAGACGTTCGCGAGGACCACTTCTACGCCTGTTCAGAAGCACAGGAACACGAGCGGAAACTGAAGCGTGGGGCTCGCGCGCGGACGATGCGCGGGCAGGACACCACGCAGGGTCTCTCGGCTCTCCGGAAGTACCTCCTGCCCCAAGAACACGAGTTCTCCGCGTACCTGAAGTGGGATGACGCTCTCTCCGCGTACTTCGGTCTCGTCTCGCTCTACAAGATGCACGATTTCGAAGAGTACGGTCGGCTTCGGACTGGTTTCGACTACGACGGAGACGAGTGGAACATCGAGTTCGGCTACGCGGATAACCCCGGTCTCGCTGTTCCTGACGACGACGCCGATCTCGGTCGGTACGACTGGCGGCTCGAGGACGTGCCGGAGTTCACGATCCACATCTATCCCGGCGCGTACCAGAGCTTCGGTGAAGCGAAGGCCGATAACCGGAAGCGTGCGTACTTCCGGGTCCGCCCGCGGTGGCCGGGTGTCGAATCGAAGAGCGGCCAGACCATCCCGAACCCGCACGGCATTCTCGGTGTTGACGTGGAGACTCGAGGGAGCTATTTCGAGTTCACCGACTACCCGACGCTTCTCTACCAGGCGCTCGATGAACTTCGCGAGCGGCAGACCGAATTCGGCTGGAGTTCGTTTACTGAAATCCGTCCAGAGACCTGCAGCCCGGAGAATATCCACAAGTCCTCGAACATCACTGACGCCGAGCTGTACGTGCGCGGCAAGAAGGGGGAGACGGGCGGCGTCTTCGCAATCGACGGGACGCTTCACCGGCTGTCGATGGTTCTCGGCCGCGAGCGGCGCGGCTACGCGAAGAGCGTCCGTGACGACCGGAAGTGCCGCGGGTACTACCACACGGCGACGATCTGCGCGATGCGCGCGGCCGAAGTCGTCGGTGGCCACGAGCTGCCGAAGGAGTTCAAACACTACCACGTCCGGAACCCCGACGCGGTCGAAGGGACCGTCCTCGAGAACCCGAAGATCGGGGTCTCCTATCAGAACTCGCTGTACGACGACACGCTTCGATTCAACGACGTGGACCGGCTCTACCGCGAGCTTGATGAAGCGCTCCTGAACGTCCTGAACTGGTCGGATCTCCCGACGACGCCGGACCACCAGAAGTACGTCGCGGACGACTACTTCGAAGCTGACGGCGAAGCGCGGATGGTCAAGGTCATCGAGAACCAGCTTCCCCGAATCGCTCAACAACAGGACGACGAGATTCGGAAGTTCGCGGTCGCGGGGAACATGAACGAGACCGACGTGGCGCTCGTTGACGAGCTGGTGACCGACGGCGGGAACGTCTCGCCTGCCGATCTTGCGGATCGGATCGGGAAGGACATCAGCACGGTCTACAGCGCGCTGAAGCGACTCGGTGAGCTGGTGATCCACGAGTACGGTCACGTCGAATTGGCTTCGAAGCACATCGCCAACGGGATCGTCGAACACATCGAGTCGGCCAAGCGCACCGTCGAATGTACTCTCGAGGAGGCCGCGGCCGACATCATCCGCGCGGACACCTACGGCGAGAGCGACGATCCGTGGTCCCATTGGCTCCGCCATTGGGTTCGGAACCGAAAGGACGGCGAGTACCGCGAGCGCCTCGAGATGGCTCCGCAGAAGTCGCGCTCGGAGATCCGGCGGCTCATCCGGTCGGGCGTCAACGCCTGGTCGCGGGTGACCGGCAATCCGCAGGTGGAGTTCGCCCGCGAGTTCGAGATCGAGGCGACCGCGCTCGATACGTCGAAGCGGGTCGTCTTCCAGCTCCACGAACTGAAGAGTCTCTTCGGTTCGAACGTGGTCAAACTCGCCAGATAGCGCACGACTGCTGAGTGGCGACACTATCCTTCTGGTGAGAAAGCGGCTTCTTTTGCAGCGTTTTCAGGGGAGTAGCGGGCGAATTTTCTCGGATATCGATTCGATCGGATAGCGACCGCGACCGCGGGCACTTCGAATTCGGGGGTGCCCCCGAATTCTCCGTTAGATGTGTGGCTAAAGAGCCACACCTACAGATTACTTCAGCCACCTTCGGTGGCTTCAGATGAAACACTTGAAGCAGGGGTCGCCGCGCCTACTCGGCGCGGCTTGCCCGCGAGAAAAAATCTCCAAATTGGCCGAGATAGGACGCTCTCGTGGCCACCTCATGGCAAAGAATTATCAGAAATAAGTACGAAAAAGACATAGTGACTAAATTTCGATCTTTTCAGAATTTCTTGATTCTCCTCGTTGTCACTTTAGGAATTGGTGGAGGGCTTTACGGTGCGTTCCAAGGGTGGTATAGTTCTGGTTTTGCCTCCATTATCGTTACCTCGGGCCTTGTTCTTGCAACAACATTATCTCTGATTGCTACGCGAAATACACTCCACGAACAGCGCTTAGCTCGTGAGCAGCAAGCAAAACCACTTCTTAGAGTGAGTTTAGAGGAGGTAACTCGTAGTGCATACTCAATAATGGTTGAAAACGTAGGAAACGGACCAGCAAAAGACGTTGACGTAACTATTAAAGCGATCAGCGGTGAGACAGCTGGGGAGAGTGTACAAGATGAAATTAATACACCTCTACCAGTAATATCTCCTAGCGAAAGTATCGCTGTGAGCGTTGGTCTGGATAATGTTGAGGATCCGACCACTTCTACACTAGGGAATAGCGAGAATTTTGAAGACCCACGACTGTTTGAGTCAGTTGACCAAATTGATGAAAAAGATTTGGCGGATGTCAGTCATATATCCATGACTGGAACTTGTTGTGATATTCTCGACACAGAACACGAAGTCTATTCTAGATTTTATACAAAATATACCGAGGAAGGGATGGCTCAATATGGAAGTCACGATACTGCAAGTGAACTCCGTGAAATTGGGCGACAGATGACACGGCTACGAAGTGAGCTCAAATCACTCAAAAAGTACCTCTAGTGAACAACATTCAGGTAGTAATCAGTCTGCATTTGTTCTTTTATTGTACGGAGTACAGAAGAGATGTCTGTGACCCACACCGATCTCGCAGGTCCTCGAGCACCCCCACAACCGAGATCGAGTCATCACCGGGGACCGACCACCACCGGAACCCCGCCAAATCGAACCATACTGTAAGTAATTATACGCCGCCAGGGGGGTGTGTGGTGGTGGTCGTTTCTCGAAGTGTACGCTGTCTAGTAATTTGACGAGTTACACCGACCACGGCCTGTATTCGTGATTGGTGACTTAGGAGATAGAACTAAGTAGGGTTGGGTGGCCGGTGAGGTGTCAGCAATGGTATTCCGAAAGCTCCGAAACCACGACGGCACCCCGCTTGTTGCACTCGACCGTGACGATCTCGTCCTCGACGGCGTCATCGTTGCCGATGAAGACGAACGCGAAGAACAGAGTATGCACGTCCAACGACTCGGCAAAGGCGTCTACGTCGTTCGGCCGGTGCCGGAGGACGGCCCAATCCAGCCGCTCCACGAGACCGAGCTGCTGCAGGGACTCGTCAAATAGACGCGTCGGGGTTTGTTGAATCTCTCAAACCACGTCGCGGATCACGTACCGGATACAGAAACGCATTCTCCAGATTCGCACCCGGACGAAGGTGATTTAGCATGAATTTTAGAAACCTCGGAGTGTATATAGCAACACATATACCAAAATAGACTCTGTGATAGTGTCTATGCCCTTCAAAATGAGTTGCCTCTGCGAGTGTGGTACGACGATCCGGGGGGAGTCCCCTGAGGATGTCGGCACGCTCGTCACGGAACACATGGATGATGCACATAACATGCCAGTCGATCCGCTTGAGGTGAGTGAGTTCGCAATCGAAGTGAACGAACCTAAGCGTGCAGCGCCAGCCCTTTCGTTCTGACTGAGATCACGACAAGGTCACGCGGTTAATCCTCTGCAGACCCTTCTTCAGCTGCGACTCCCCGGGGTCAGGCGTGAATGTATACCGCATCCTCGATGTATGCACCTTCGTTGGTATCGATAGCAGTCACCGTGCATAGATTGAATCGATCCGCTAGGTAACCAGCTTGACCCGCGATCGTGGTCATCCAGAGTATAAGAAGAATCGACGCTTGTTCACTCGAGATCCACACAAAACACCCCCCAGTGCATACATCTACTTATCAATAATAGAGATCAGACCACTAATTGAGGTAATGTTCTTTGACAAAGAGAGGTACAGCGAAAACTAGAACACCAAATACAAAGAGAATTGCAGTTCCGATCAATTTGTTCGTTGATAAGCCAATGGCACTTGATGCTTGAAATACTGCAGCTGTAAACAGGAATAGAACTTCGATTTGAGCAGCAACAGTCCGATATGCTTTTTTATACATGCTCTTCTCAGTCGTTGATTCAATAGACTGTTTTAGAAAGGCCGACTCGCTTGCACCCATTATTATCCCAAATACCAGATATATCGCACCAACAATTTGGAGATTGACTTGGCGCAAGTAGGTCTGAGAGATGGCGATTGGTATTGTTATGGAAATAAGGATAAGAGGGACATGATTTAACAGAACTTTCGAATACTGTTGTTGCATCTTTTGGAATTCTTTTTCCTCGGGAATCGATAACTCGTCCAGATCTTCGAACGTAATGAGATTCCAAAGCCAGTTTGGGCCCTTGGTAGCGAACTCACGAAAGTTAGTAGAATACTCAACGAGTACCACGTATGCCAAGGTTATCGAGAAACCGATCAAAAAGTACCTGCCCCCTCCGTAGGGATCTCTAATCTCGATTTCTACAGGTAACGGTAAATCGAACTGTGTAACTAAAATACCATAAAGAATCCCAAAGAAGACTAGGCTGATGAAGACGAATGTTCCAAATATTAGGCCCTGTACTGCGGGTGTCAGAAATTCGTTGACGGAAGTCTGGATATAGCTTTGGTCCTCTGAACCCATGCTATTCGTTACTTAAGTCGGATTTATTTAACTCTGAATCCAAGTATCGTTGCCCCTTCTCGGTGATCTTGTAATGTCCTTTGCCTGTACCTGATTTTTCAATTAATCCATGTTCCTCCAGCGGTCCCATTCTTGAAGAGACATGCTGTCGAGTGTAATCTAGATTTGCGGCTATGACCGAGGGAGATAGAATCAGGCCAGATTCACTAAGAAGCTCTAAGATCCGGTCATCACCGGGATACTTCATCCATTCCACTCGAGGACGCATTGAATGAAAATCACTCAACCGACGTAAATCACCACCGACTCAGTAATGTAAACTGACGTTCGTAAATATACAGATTTCCGTTCGTTAAGATAGATTTATACTTAGTGACTTGTATGAGACCATACGGAAGCATTCGCAGACCTATCGATCTCCGATAGGTTTCGCAGAAGCGGACCTCGCTGCTAGAGACAGCAGGTCCGCGCGGGCTTCCGTGACCAGACCACGAAAGCCATGTTCGACTCACTTCCGCGGGCTCTTGAACCCCGCGCACGAGCGCACGCACAGCCACCAGAGAACCGTTTAGTTTCACTCACAGAAACGGCCGATTTCGGGGGCACGTCCGTCCAATTCGTTCACTTTCACTTTCACTCCCCGTACGAGCGGGCGTATTATTACAAAACGGGTGGCCGCCCAACTGTGATGACGACTACGCAGGTCATTTGCGATGAGAACCGGACGGACCGATGGCAGTTCGTGTGTCCGCGAGAACACCGAACGTGGGAAGCGGCGGAAGACCACTTCTGGTGCCAGCGGTGCGCGTCCACTCAGGACGTTGACGGCCGGTTCCATCAACTCCGCGATAAGGTGAGCGGTGAGCGACTTTCCCGCGAGGAAGTCGTACTCCAGAGTAACTGTGACGACGACCTCGAGCAGCTGGAGGTGGCAGAATGAGCGACGATCTCGATCCAATCACGCCCGAGGCGGGACTGTCCTACTACCTCGATGCGAGACGGTACGATGTTCGTCCGACGACGCTCCAGAGCCACCGGGCGCGGCTGCAATCGTTCATCGACTGGCTCGATTCTCAGGGGATTCACAACATGAACGACGTGGACCTTCGGACGGTTCACGCGTACCAGGTCTACAAGCGCGAGGACAACGGTGAGAACGAACCCTGCAACGCGGTCACGATGCAGGGACAGATCTCGACGCTTCGCCGGTTCCTCGATCACCTGAGCGATATCGACGCGGTGCCTGAATCGCTCTCCGAGCGGATTCGCCTGCCGAAGATCGAGCCGGGCGAGGACGTGGATGAGGAGTTCCTCGATTCCGGTCGGGCGAAGGCGATTCTCGAGTACATGAACCGCTTCGAGTACGCGACGCCCCACCACGTTGCTATCCTCCTGTTCTGGCGTACGTCCGCGCGTCGTGGTGATCTCCACGCGCTCGATCTGAAGGATTTCGATAAGGACGAGAATGCGCTGTCGTTCGTCCACCGTCCGGAGACTGAAACTCGTCTGAAGAACGGGTACAAGGGCGAACGCGATGTTTCGATTCAGCCGGATGTCGCGCGCGTCATCGAGGATTACATCCGGGCGAATCGGCACTCGGTGCAGGATGACCACGGCCGTTTCCCGCTGTTTACTACGACGTTGGGACGGGCGTCTCTCGGGACGATTCAGCAGTGGGCGTACAGATGGACGCGCCCGTGTGTGATCGGCGAGGGTTGTCCGCACGACCGCGATCCTTCGACGTGCGAGAACGCGGATATCTCTCAGGCGTCCGGCTGCCCCTCGAGCATGGGTCCGCACGCGATTCGGAAGGGTTCGATCACGGCGTTCCGTGATGCGGGGACGCCGCGCGAGGTTGTGAGCGAACGCGGAGATGTTTCTGAGGAGGTTCTGGAGAAGCATTACGACAAGGCGAACGCGCGTGACCGGATGCGTCGTCGTCGTGAGTTTATTCCGGAGGAGATCTGAGATGTTCGCTACCTCCTACACCGTAGCTAGCCCTCAGGAAAAAGTCCACTTTGGAGTACCCGCGTTGGCCCACTCCCGTTGGCAACGATTCGTTGCCGATGCGAGTTAGGGGCTCAAACTCCCCGGCCACCCAACTTCTGCGGATACTACCGACCGAGAGAACGCTCGGTCTATCGTTCGTGTCGTCGGGACGAATCAGCGGCGAACACTCGACCGCCCCGACCGAGCACGACTGTCCCGACACAGAGAACTACTAATGTCTGACTCAAATCCCCGAGTATCTCTCACAAATATGCACCAATTCACACAGATTTGTCCGCATTTATCAGCACATAGCTGGTCGAACGGACGAATTCTGAGAAAGCTATATCACGCAATAGATTGTGGTACCGAATAACATGGAATACGAACTCACCTGTCTGTACGGGTGCGGCCACACCTCCACGGCCGACTCCCGCGAGGGCGTCGGCGTTCTCGTGATGGAACACATGGACGACGAACACGACACGCCCGTCGACCCGCTGGAGGCGGGCGAGCTCGCGTTGAAGCGCTTCGACGGCGCGTCGCTCCGCCAGGCGCGGCAGTAGCCGACTACTCGAACTTCCGTCAGGTCTTCGAATCCGAGTTTCTCTCGACTATCACCGTCTCGTTCGTTCGAGGGACTGCGCTGTCTCTCGATTTCGTGGTTCGACGAGCGACCCATCCGAACAAATTTACTCAGTTCTGTATCCCAGTAGTATTAAACCCGTACACGCCATACGTGTTGGTGATGCCAACCATCGACGTCTCCGAACACCTGTACCGCCAGATTGAGTCCGCCGCCGACGGCGAGGACCTCGACGCGGCGATGTGGAAGATGGTCGGACGGTACCAGCGCGGTAACACGCCCGGCGACTGACAGGATTCGGACCACCCTCGACCCCTGACCGCGCGTGCGGTCATCATCAACCCCGCTCGCCGCAACTTGCCCTGTTTGCGGCGAGTCCGTTTTCCGTTTTCTGAGCGATAGTACCCGCGAACGGGTTCGCCGTCGCGCCCGTCGGCCTCGTCCTTCTTTAGCGACGCGTCCGTAGTCTCTCGCGTGTTCGACGCCGAACCCACCGGAACCCTCGGGAAGTTCGCGGAGACGGTGCGCGTCTTCGCCGAGCGGCGGCCGTCAGTCCGCGACCTGTTGCGCAGTCGAACCGGGTCGCTCGACCGCGTCCACGCGGTCCTGCCATCGACCGTCGCGGTCGGCGAGTCCCTCGACCTCACGGTACAGGTGTGGGACGAGTACGAACGGCTTCACGGCGCGTACGACGGCGACCTGCGGGTGTCTGCGACCGACGATACTGCGACGTATCCAGACCGCGTCTCCCTCGCCGGCAACGACGAGGGCTACGTCAGGCTCGCCGACGCCGTCTCCTTCGAGACGCCCGGCGTCCACTACCTGACCTTCTCGCGCCCCGGGTTCGATGAGCGGTACGTCTCGAACCCTGTTTCCGTCTCCACCGACTCCCCCGACGAGCGCGTCTACTGGGGCGATATTCACCTGCACTCGCGGCTCTCGGACGGGACGGGGAGCCTGAAGAAGGGGTATCGGTTCGGGCGCGACGCGATGGCCCTCGACGTCGTCGCCTACACCGACCACGACACGATGGGGTTTTTCATCCCGCCGTCGCTCCAGCGCGCCCTCATGCACGGGTGGTACTTCGACCGGTCGCGCCGCGTCGCCGACCGGTTCTACGACCCCGACGAGTTCGTGACGCTCGTCGGCTACGAGTGGACGAAACAACCCAACTGCGGCGGCCACGTCAACGTCTACTTCGAGGACGCCGACGACGCCGTCCTTCTCGACTCCCGCGGCGGGACGACGGACACCTACGAGAAGCTTTGGAGCCGCCTCCGCGAGTTCGAGTCGACCCGCGACTCGCGGGTCGTGACGATTCCGCACCACCCGACGGAGCGCATGTATCCCTTCGACTTCTCGGCTGTCGAGTACGACGACGAACTCGCGCCGCTCGTCGAGGTGTACTCGCAGTGGGGGTCCGGCGAACTGCCGGGCGACGAGGGGAACCCGTTTCCACTGGCGATGGGTCGCGGCGAGACCGACGAGCCGGGCCACTTCGTCCGCGACGCGCTGTCGATGGGCTACCGGGTCGGCCTCGTCGCGGGCGCAGACTACCACGGCCCGCACCCCGGCCACTCGCTCATCCACGCCGACCCGCACCTCCCCTCCGTTCGCGAGTGGGTCGAAGACGGCGTCGGCTGGTCGAGCATCTGGCGCGTCTGGAACGAGCGGAGCTATCCAGGCGGTCTCTCGGCGTTCCGAGCGCCCGAACTCACCCGCGAGGCGGTGTTCGAGAGCCTCCGGAGTCGCCGCGTCTACGGGACGACCCAGCCGCACCGCATCCTCGCGTCCCTCTCAGTCGGCGGCGTCGAACCCGGCGAGAACGACAGTTCGCTCCGCCTCGACACCCGCGACGAACCCCGCGAGGTCGAAGTCGAGGTCGCGGGGACCGCCCCGCTCGAACGCGTCGAAATCGTCAAAAACGGCGAGACGTGGCGGTCGCAGGCGATTACCTCGGACCCCGACGCGCCGCTTTCGGCGTACACGACGTCTGTCTCGTGGACCGACGGCGACCCGGTCGAGGGGACGGTCTGGGACGACGACCGGCGCTCGGCGGCCGACGCGTACTATCTCCGAGTCACCCAGGTCCCGCGGGACTGCGAGTTTCCCGGGACCGCGTGGGTGGGTCCGGTCTGGGTCGAACCGCCGGACTGAGAGAGGCGGCCGCAGCGACCCCGCTCGCCGCCGGGCGACCTCTCAGGCGAGGAACCTCGTCACGCCGAGGCTTTCTGCGACCAGCCACGCGATGAACAGCGCGTAGGTTCCGAGGAGGAGGTACGACTCGCCGCGCGTCAGCGCCATCTCGGTCCGGAGGACGGCGAAGAAGACGACCGACGCGCCCGTGAGGAAGCTCATCATCGGAACGACCTCCTCGAAGGCGATGACCGCGCCCCCTGCGACGAGGATGCCGACCGGGAGCGCGACGAGGAGCGCGAACACGTTGCTCCCGAAGACGTTGGCGAGGCTCATCGGCGCGTTGCCCTGCCGGGCGGCCGAGACGCTGACGAACGTGTCGGGGAGGCTCGTGCCGGCGGCGACGACCGTCAGCCCCCAGAGGAACGGCGACGTGCCGAAGACGTCGCCGAGGCCGACGGCCGCGCGGACGAGTAGTTCGGCCCCGAGGAGAATGACCGCGAGCGACGCCACGAGGGCGACCCACTCGCGTCTCGGGTTCACGTCGTTGACGACGGCGGTGAGTCCGGCGCGGTGCTCCAGCGTGTCGTGGTACTGCATGAACAGGTACAGGCCGTACAGCGCCAGCGGGATGAGCGCGAGCGCGGGACTCACGAACCCGTCGAGGCTCGCGGTGTCGGTGACGGGTCGGTAGATGACCGCGAGCGAGAAGGTGAGCACGAGAACGGCGATAGAAAGCAGGTAGAACTGCGCTTCCTTGTAGACGAGGTCGCGGTTCGAAGCGAGCCGTCCGCCCTTGCCGACCATCGCCGACACGGACGGGATGATAAGGATGTTGTAGACGGCCGACCCGACGACCGCGCCGACGCCGATGTCGAACGACTGGTACCGGACCGTGGCGATGACGATGCTCGATAGCTCGGGAAAACTCGACCCCACGGCGGCGATGATGGCTCCCTGCACGATGGCGGGGAGCCCGTAGTACGCGCCCAAACGGTCCGAGGCCTGCACGAGCATGCCGCCGCCCTTCCACGCGAGAATCGCGCCGGCGGCTGTGAACGCGACGAGAACCGGAACTGATGCCACGCCCGCACTTCGGCGGCCGGTGGGAAAAAACCGACCCGACTGGCTGCGTCGGCTGATTTCGGCTCGACCCGCTCGCTCAGAACCCCTCGCGCAGGTACGGGTCCCGCTCCGTGAACACCGAGGCGAGGGCACCGGCCGTCTCCTCCCCGGCGACCGAGAGGCGGTCGGTGCGGGCGAGTGCCTCGACGCTCCGCGCGCCGACGAGGAGTTGCGAGAGCGCCCCGATTTCGACGGTCGCGTCCGGGTCGGCGTCGCCACCGACTGATTCGACGCTCGCCGCGCCGTCGCCGACGGCGACCCGGAACGACCCCTCGTTCCAGTCGCAGCGGTCGTCGCGGACCGCGAGGACGAGGTCACAGGCGGCGTCACCGGGGAACGAGACGGCTTCGAGGGCGGCCGGTACGTCCACGATGCGGACCATCGGGCCGGGCTTGATTTCGACTGTCGCCGCCCGCGGGTCGGTCAGGCCGTCGATGAGCCGGGTCGATTCGCGTTCCGACGAGAGAACGACCTCGTCGACCTGCGAGTCGTGGTCCCGCAGGAACCGAAACAGCTGTGCGCGGGCCTCGGCGTCGACGGCGACGAGTTCGCCCACGGACAGCGTCCGCGACTCCCGGTCGCCGCTCACGTCGTAGACGACGTAGCCGCGGAGGTCGCCGTCCCGTTCCCAGCCGTAGGCGAACGGGTCGCCGTCCCAACCGCGGAACAGCCGGTGGCGAATCCAGCCCTCGCTTCGGTCCACCGCGAGGTCTTCGGTCGCCGCGGCCGCGTACACGTCCTCGACTCGCGCCCAGTCGTCGGCGTCGAGGCGGACGAACTCCCCGGCCGGGTCGGCGGCGACCGCCGCGAGTTCGTCCGGCGGCACCGTCGTCTTCGCGTAGTTGTTCGCCGTCGCCCAGCCGAACCGGCGGTAGAAGGCGTACTCGAACGGCCAGAGCGCCGAGAGGTACCGACCGGTGTCGCGGAACTCCGCGAGGAGGTCGTCGAGCATCGCGCCGACGTGGCCCCGCCGGCGCGCCGGCGGCGGCGACGCGACCGCCGAGATACCGGGCAGCGGGTGCCACTCGCCGCGGACGCGAGCCGTGAAGTCGTAGAAGGCACACACCGTCCGCAGGTCGGCCGCGTCGAGGTCTTCGACGGGCGTGTCGGGCGGCGCGTCGTAGAACCCTCGTGGGTGGTAGCTCTCCGGGTCGGGAAGTCGCTCGTCCGACCAATCGGGGCCGTTCTCGGGGCGGAAGGCGTAGTTGAGGAACTCGCGGTAGGTCTCGCGGTGCTCCTCGGGGAGGGAACGGAGGTGCATGCCCGCGGTGCGTCGGGGGACGGTATATGTTTTCGGTACGCGGGCTCGCAGGCGGTCGATTACGATACGATAACACCGACGGCGGAGACCGATGGCGCGACGAAAGCTTCCGTCGTGGGCCGCTTCCCGAACCGTGCGATTCACGTCGTCTCGGTCCCGAGCCCTGCACATGAGCGAGACGAAGCAGTCGTTGGTATCGCGGGGGAACCTCCTCCTCGCGGCCGTCGTGACGCTCGGCATCGTCCTCCCGGGCGTGGCACGCCGCTTCCTCGGCGAGGCGGGCTACAACGACCTCGGAATGGTCGTGTTCGTCCTCGGCTACGCGGGCATGGTCTTCGTCGTCTGGTACGGGTGGATTCGGCCGCTCGACATCACCGGCCCGTCCGAGTAGCGCGCGCCGACCACCGGACGCCGCTCCGTGCCGACAGCGGTGCAGACCCCGGGGGAATCGCCCCGGCAGCCCGGTCGCCCCAATATCGGGGGGTCCGACCGCCGGTTTCCAACGAGAATAACGGAACTTTGATAGTCGATTCGAACCGACCGAGAAAACAAGAATGCTTCCCCTTCAGCTCGTAGACACCTTCCTGCTCGACTACAACATCGGGCAGGCGCTGTTGCTCGTGTTCATCCTGTCGACGGTTGGAACGCTGCCGCTGAAGTCCCGGCAGATCCTCGGTATCAACACCACGGTGTTCGGGCTCATCTTCCTTCTGACCCCGGTGTCGCTGGGCAAGGCTCACTACCTGTTCCTCGGGATTGCGCTCCTCATTGTCGGCCCCATCGTCTACGTCTCGGGCCGCCGCTGAGGGGACGCCGCCGGGCGTTTCGGCCCGGGTCACCGCCGTTTTTTGCGACAGTACGACGGACTGACCGACCGCAACTGACGGTCGGCGTCTCGTTTTTCTCTCGCGACGATTCCGAAGAACGCGACGTTTAAACGGAGAGAACCGCAACCCACGGGTATGTCTGAACCGAGCGTTCCCGGCGGCCGCGGGGCCGTCTTGGACCTCCCCTGCGGCGAGACGAAGCGCGTCCGGGAACTCGACTTGGGCAAACGGGAGTTCGACTGTCCGTGCGGGGACAGCCACGCCGTCGTCATGGACGTCCACCCGCCCGACCGATTTCTCCCGGAGTTCCTCGTCGAAATTCTCCAGGAGACCATCGAGACCACGAGCGACGACATGCCCGAGTTCGGGACGGCCCACCTCATGGGCATCGTCCTCGAGGAGTTCCCCGAGGCCGTCGTCTCCGAAGACGTGTCCGAGGACGGCGAACTCGGCGCGGGCATCGTCTGGGTGACCGACTTCGACTCTCGACGGCTCCACGAGATAATCGTCGAACTCGTCGTGGAACTCATGGAACACGCCGTCAGCCACGCCGACGACGACGAAGTCGTCTCTGAGTTCGAGTCGAAGATGCTCCAGTTCGACGTGAGCGAGTTCGTCGACCAGTACCGCGCCCAGCGCGACCTCGACCCCGAACCGTACATGTAGCGTGCGGGCCGAGCGCCCGCTTTTCAGTCGACTCGAAGTCGCTCCACCGTCGGGTCGAGGGTCGCCTTCGCGCCGAGCGGAAGCGGAACCGTCGGGTCGGCGTGGCCGAACTCCACGTCGAACACCGCCGTCGCGTCGGGGTTGTACGCGTCGAGGACCGACAGCACCTCCGCGCGGAGTTGCGCGCCGTAGTCGGCCGGCGGTTCCCACTCAAGTCCGGGCGAGTACGTCCGCGGCCGACCCATCACGAGCCCGTCGAACCGCGCTAACAGGCCGCGTTCGCCCATCGACCGCAGGGTGTACCGGACCTCCCGGGGGAGCGGCACGTCCTCCGAGGTTTCGAGCGCGAGCACCGCCCCGTCGAGTTCCTCGGGGTCTGGGAGGTAGCGGTCGGTCTGGAGATGCCACTTCAGGACGCTGAAGTTGCCACCCCAGAGTCGCCCGGTCACGCGTTCGTCGCCCCGCCACGTCCGACCCGGGTTGTCGTGCCACTCGCGCGGGTCTTCGGTGTCGAAGTCGAACCAGTCGTCGGTCCACTCCGGCGCGGGTTCGACGACGCCGATGGAGCGCTCGAAGAACGCCCGGCGGAGGTATCGCTCGACGTACGGGTGTAGCTCGGGGTCGACGGTGAGCGTGGGGTGGAGCGTCGCGCCGTAGCTCACGACGCCGTGGGTCCAGAGGAACAGCCGGAGATTGTCGTTGTCGCTGAAGCCGAAGAAGCGCGTCGGCGACGCGGTCAGCCGCGCCGGGTCGAGGTGCGGGAGGATTCGAAGCTGGTCGTCGCCGCCGGTGACGGCGATGACGCCGCGTATCGACGGGTCCTCGAAGGCCTCCATCACGTCCTCCGCGCGCGCCGCCGGGTTGTCCCGGAGCCACTCCCAGTCGCGGCGGGCGGACTCGAAGACGACGGGGTCGAGCGAGAACACGTCGCGGAGACGCGCGCACGCGCGGTCCAAGTGTGATTCGTCGATGGGGCGCGACGGCGCGACGACCGCGACCCGGCTCCCGGAGTCGAGCGGCGGCGGCGTCGTGAATACCGCGGGCATGCGTAGCCGGTACTCGGATACCCGTCAAAAGCCTTCCCCGGGCGCGACAGCGGCGTTCGGCAACATTTTCGAAATTCGCAATCGAGTTTCGGACCTCGTAATTTTTCGCCGGACTTATTACGATGTGCGGATTGGATTCCGACGATGACTGACGAGGACACCTCGGCCGGACCTCAGCAAGGTACAGAGGACCGGACGATTTTGCTCATCGGAAGCGGCCCAATCCAGATTGGACAGGCGGCGGAATTCGACTACTCCGGCGCGCAGGCCTGCCGCGCGCTCCGAGAGGAAGGCGCGCGAGTTGTCCTCGTCAACTCGAACCCCGCGACCATCATGACCGACCCCGAGATGGCCGACAAGGTCTACATCGAACCCATCACGACCGAGGCCATCTCCGAGATTATCGAACGCGAGCGCCCCGACGGCGTCATCGCCGGACTGGGCGGTCAGACCGGACTCAACGTCACGGCCGAACTCGCAGAGGAAGGCGTCCTCGAGGAGTTCGACGTGGACATCATGGGCACGCCGCTCGACACCATCTACGCGACGGAGGACCGCGACCTCTTCCGCCAGCGCATGGAGAAAATCGGTCAGCCCGTCCCGAAGTCGACGACCATCTCGCTGGAGGAAGACGAGGCGGTCGAGAACATCACCGAGGAGGCCCTCGAAGAGCGCGTCGAAGCCTCCGTCGACGCCGTCGGCGGCCTGCCGGTCATCTCGCGGACGACGTACACGCTCGGCGGCTCCGGCTCCGGCGTCGTCCACGAGATGGACGAACTCGTCTCCCGCGTCCGCAAGGGACTTCGCCTCTCGCGCAACAGCGAGGTGCTCATCACGGAGTCCATCTCCGGGTGGGTCGAACTCGAATACGAGGTGATGCGCGACGCCGACGACTCGTGTATCATCATCTGCAACATGGAGAACATCGACCCGATGGGGATTCACACCGGCGAGTCCACCGTCGTCACGCCCTCGCAGGTCATCCCCGACGAGGGCCACCAGGAGATGCGCGACGCCGCGCTCGGAGTCATCCGCGAACTCGGCATTCAGGGCGGCTGTAACATCCAGTTCGCGTGGCACGACGACGGCACCCCCGGCGGCGAGTACCGCGTCGTCGAGGTGAACCCGCGCGTCTCGCGCTCCTCCGCGCTCGCCTCGAAGGCGACCGGCTACCCCATCGCCCGCGTCACCGCGAAGGTCGCCCTCGGCAAGCGCCTCCACGAGATTACGAACGAAATCACCGGCGAGACCACCGCCGCCTTCGAGCCCGCAATCGACTACGTGGTCACGAAGGTTCCGCGGTGGCCCAAGGACAAGTTCACCGACGTGGACTTCGAGCTCTCGACGGCCATGAAGTCCACCGGCGAGGCGATGTCCATCGGACGCACCTTCGAGGAGTCGCTTCTGAAAGCGCTCCGTTCGTCCGAGTACGACCCCGCCGCCGACTGGGACGAGGTCTCCGACGAGGAACTCGAAGCCGAGTACCTCGAAACGCCGACCCCCGACCGCCCGTACGCCATCTTCGAGGCGTTCGAGCGCGGCTACACCACGGAGGACGTGGTCGAACTGACCGACATCCACGAGTGGTACGTCGAGCGCTTCGGCCGCGTCGTCGAGGCGGTCGAAGCCGCCTCCGAGGGCGACTTCGCCGCCGCCGCCTCCGCCGGCCACACCAACGCCAGCATCGCCGCGGCGACCGGTACGAGCGTCGGCGAGGTCGAACAGGACGTCCCCGGCCGCACCTACAAGCAGGTCGACACCTGCGCCGGCGAGTTCGCCGCGCAGACGCCGTACTACTACTCCGCGCGCAAGCCCGAGTTCTTCCGCGGGCCCTTCGAGGGCGACTCGGCCGGTAACGAACTCCGCGTCGACCGCGACATGGAGAGCGTCGTCGTCGTCGGCGGCGGTCCCATCCGCATCGGACAGGGCGTCGAGTTCGACTACTGTTCGGTCCACGCGGTGCAGGCGCTCCGCGACATGGGCATCGACGCGCACGTCGTCAACAACAACCCCGAGACGGTGTCGACCGACTACGACACCTCCGACGGCCTCTTCTTCGAGCCCATCACGGCCGAAGAGGTCGCCGACGTCATCGAGGCCATCGACGCCGACGGCGTCATGCTCCAGTTCGGCGGGCAGACCTCGGTCAACATCGGCCACCCGCTCGAATCCGAACTCGACCGCCGCGGCGTCGACTGCGAGATTCTCGGTACGACCATCGACGCGATGGACCTCGCCGAGGACCGCGACCGCTTCAACCGCCTGATGGACGACCTCGGTATCCTCCAGCCCGAAGGCGGCTCCGCGACCAGCGAGGAAGAGGCGCTCGACCTCGCCAACGACCTCGGCTACCCCGTGCTCGTTCGCCCGTCGTACGTCCTCGGCGGCCGCGCGATGGAAATCGTCCACTCCGACGCGGAGCTCAAGGAGTACATCGAGGAGGCCGTTCGCGTCTCCCCCGACAAGCCCATCCTCATCGACGAGTTCCTCGCCGACGGCGTCGAACTCGACGTCGACGCCGTCTCCGACGGCGAGAACGTCCTCATCGGCGGCGTGATGGAGCACGTCGAGGCCGCCGGCGTCCACTCCGGCGACTCCGCCTGTATGATTCCGCCGCGCTCGCTCGACGACGAGACGATGGCCCGCGTCCGCGAGGTTACGGAGGACATCGCCAGCGCCCTCGACACGGTCGGCCTGATGAACGTCCAGCTCGCGGTCAAGCAGAACGAGGAGGGCTCGAACGACGTGTACGTCCTCGAAGCCAACCCGCGGTCCTCGCGCACCGTCCCGTTCGTCTCGAAGGCCACGGGCGTCCCAATCGCCAAGCTCGCGGCGAAGGTCATGGCCGGCAACTCGCTCGCCGACCTCGACGTGAGCGAGCAGATTCCCGAGCAGGTGTCGGTCAAGGAGGTCGTCCTCCCGTTCGACCGCCTGCCGGGTTCGGACCCGCGTCTCGGCCCGGAGATGAAGTCCACGGGTGAGGTCATGGGAACCGCGACCTCGTTCGGGAAGGCCTACGAGAAGGCCCAGTCGGCCGCTAACGACCCGATTCCGGCCGACGGAACCGTCTACGTCGACCTCGCGGACCCCGAGTTCCCCGACGCCGACAGCGAGGCCGGACAGGAACTGCTCGACGCCTTCGGCGAGTACTACGAGGTGCTCACGCCCGAGGACGTCGACGACTTCCTCACGATGCTCCGCGAAGACAACTTCGACTTCGTCGTCTCCCGCGACCGCGAGACGCTCATCGACTGCGTCGAAGAGGAGGTCAGCTACTTCTCGACGTACGCCTCCGCGAAGGCGGCCCTCGAAGCGCGCGGCGCGGCCGACGAGGACATCGACGTGCTCCCGGTCGGCGAGCGCCCGCGCGTCGTCGCCAACTGGGGTCAGTAAACGACCGGTCGGCGCGCGAACCCCCCGACTCGATTCCTCGATTTCCCACCGACTCGGTTCTTCTCTCCTCGGGCCGGCGACCGCCGCCACCCCGGACTTTTGACGCGTTCCCGAAGGTTATTGAGCCCCGCACCCATGCGCGGGTATGGCACGCAATCGCGGTCGCGTCCTCCTCGCCGGTGCGACGGGTCGGACGGGCCGACACGTCCTCGACGCGTTGGCGGACACTCCCCTCGTCGTCAGGGCGCTGACCCGCGACGCCGACGCCGAATCCGACCTCCGAGCGCGCGGCGCGGACGAGGTCGTCGTCGGCGACCTCCTCGCCCCCGACGACGCCCGGCGGGCGGTCCTCGACGCCGACGCCGTCGTCTCCGCGGTCGGCGTCTCGGCGGGACTCGACGCAATCCGCGGCGACCTCGTCGACGGCGCGGGCGTCGAGAACCTCGTGGACGCCGCGACCGCCTCCGGCGCGCAGCGGTTCGTTCTCGTGTCTTCTATCGGTGTCGGCGACTCGAAGGGCGGACTCCCGCTGTCGCTCCGCGCGATTCTCACCGCGTCGGGCGTCCTCTCGGCGAAGGAACGAAGCGAGACGCGGCTTCGAGACGCGCCGCTCGACCACACGATTATCAGGCCCGGCGCGCTCACCGACGCCCCCGCGACCGCCGACGTGGTCGTCGGCGAGGGCGGCGACTCGGTCTGCGGGAGCGTCCCGCGCGCGGACGTGGCGAACGTCCTCGCGCACTCGCTTTTCACCCGCGAGACCGAAAACCGGACGTTCGAGGTCGTCTCCCGGCCAGGGCTCCGCGGCCGGCCGGATAACGTGGTCGACATCGACTGGACGCCGCTCCCCCGCGCCGAGGCGTCGGGCGACGAGGGCGAACGAGAACTCGCAGAGTAGCCGACCGCGGCGGCGCGCTCAGTCGAGTTTTCCGAGCGCTTCGAAGAAGTCGGAGGTCGGACCGGCGAGTCGAACCGGCGAGTCGGACCGCTCGATACGTATCTCCGTCGGCGGCGACACCGTTCGCCGGGTCCGCCCGTCGCCGACGACGACCGCCGACGCCGCGTCGGTGACGCTGACGGTCACGGCCGCGTCCAGCGGGACGACGAGTGGCGGCATCCCCTCGTCGGCCGCCATCTCGGTGACGACGAGCCCCTCGACGCCGGGGTGGACGAGCGGGCCGCCCTCGCTGAGGTTGTAGGCGGAGCTCCCCGCGGGCGTCGTGACGAGCACGCCGTCGGCGTGGCCGCCGGAGTACACGGAGCCGTTCACGCGGACTTCCAAGTCCGCGCCGCCGCCGTGCCCCCGGCGCGGGCCGTGGACGACGACCTCGTTCATCGACGGGTCCATCTCCCAGCCGTCACCGCTGGCGACGATTCGGGGGACCTCCCGAATCGACTGGCTCCCCTCGCGGAACGCGGCGACCTCGGCCAACACCTCGTCGATGGCGTCGTCGGGCGAGACCGCGTTCAGGAAGCCGACCTCGCCGAGGTTGACGCCGAGGATGGGGACGCCGTCGGCACCGCGGGCGGCGTAGAGAAACGTTCCGTCGCCGCCGATGCTCACCACGAGGTCGCAGTCGTCGAGCGACTCGACGGGGGCGCCCTCGACGCCCAACTCCTCGGCGGTCGCCGCGTCGACGACCGCCTCGGCGTCGACCTCGGCGAGCGCCTCGCTCGCGTCCGCCGCGAGGTACGCGGCCCGGCTGTTGCCCTTCTGTGCGACGATGCCGACCTTCATGCCCCGCGGTTTGGCGTCCCCCGGCAAAAGCCCACCGTCACGTCGCCCGGCCCCGTCTCCGCTCGACGCCGCGCGGTAGCTCCGCGCACGGGAAACGTTCATCACGACGCCTGCCTACCTTGAGGTGATGGCAGGCACGGACGCCGGCCGCGCTGTCGTTCGGTGGTGGCTCCCGTGAGTGACGACGACTGGTTCGAGCGGGCACTCCGCGAGGGCGCCGACGGTGAGACCGACGCAGACGACGCGGACCCGGACGAACGCGAGCAGCGCGACGACGGTGAGACCGACGGGTCTCCCGAGAGCGATGCGGTCGCGGACCCCGCGTACGAGCCGTCGGAAGACAGCCCCGAGAGCGGGGCCGGCGGCGTCGGAGAGCCTCTGTCGTTCGATGACCGCGCCCCCTTCGACGGTGACGACGACCGCTTCGACGGCGATGACGACCCGTTTTCGACCGACTTCGCCACGGCGTTCGAGAACGCGCCGATGCCCGACGCGGGCGGCGGCCTCGGCGGCGCGCAGTCCGACGACGAGTTCGGATTCGGCCCGGATCCGGGGGAGTCGGAGCCGCCGGCGTTCGACGACGAGGAACTCGATTCCGACATCGACCGCATCGACATCGGCATCGAAGGCCTCGACGACATGATTCTCGGCGGCGTCCCGGAGCGGTCGCTCATGGTCACTATCGGGAGCGCCGGGACCGGCAAGACGACGTTCGGCCTGCAGTTCCTCCGGAAGGCGCTCGAAGACGGCGACAGCGGCGTCTACATCACGCTCGAAGAGAGTCGCGAGCGCATCCTCGACACCGCCGACGAGAAGGGGTGGGAGTTCTCGAAACACGAGGCCGAGGGCCGACTGGCCGTCGTGGACCTCGACCCCGTGGAGATGGCGAACAGCCTGTCGAGCATCCGAAACGACCTCCCGCGGCTGGTCGAGGAGTTCGGTGCCGACCGGCTCGTCCTCGACTCCGTCTCGCTTTTGGAGATGATGTACGACCACCCCTCGAAGCGCCGCAGCGAGGTGTTCAACTTCACGCGGTCGCTGAAGGACGCGGGCGTGACGACGATGCTCACCTCGGAGGCGGACCAGTCCAACCCCTACGTCTCCAGACACGGTATCGTCGAGTACCTCTCTGACGCCGTGTTCGTTCTCCAGTACGTCCGAAACGACGACTTCCGCGAGACGCGGCTCGCAATCGAGATTCAGAAGATACGCGATGCCAACCACTCCCGCGAGACCAAGCCCTACGAACTCACGAACGAGGGTATCAGCGTCTACCAGCAGGCGAATATTTTCTGAGCCTGCGTTTCGCCTCTCGGCTCACGGAGGTTCTGTGCACGACCGTACGGGTTCCCGTGAGAGGGCTAAGCGCGACCCCCCCTGTTGCAGCCGCCTCAGTCGTCGGCGGGCGCCGGTTCGGCGGACTGTTCGGACTCGAAGCGCTCGAAGTGGACGACCTCGTCGACTGGGCGGCGGTACTTGCGTTCCGCCCGCAGCTCGTCGGCGTCGTCGACGGGGATGCCCATCGTGAGAAGCATCACGGGCTCGTACCGCTCGCCGTCGATGTCGAACGCGTCGAGGACGGCGTCAGCGTCGAACCCGCCGATGGGGCAGGTGGCCACGCCCTCGTCCCACGCGGCGTACATGAGCGACATGGCGACCAGCGACGTCGAGCGGACGGTCCAGACGCGGCGCTCCTGTTCGGGGAGGTCCGCCATGTCGGCGATGTTTTCGAGGATACCGTCGCGGACCTCCTCGCTCGGCAGGTAGCCCTTCTCCAGCATGTCGTCGGTGACGGTCTCGGCGTGGGCCTCGGGGTCCTTGTTACCGAGCACGATGACCGACGCGGCGGCACCGGTGACGTGTTCTTGGTCGTACGCCGCCTCGCGGAGCGTCTGCTGTGTCTCGTCTTCGCGCAGTACGACGAACTCCCACGGTTGGAGGTTGTAGCTCGACGGGGCCTGTACGGCGTTTTCGAATATCGTCCGGAGAGTCTCGTCGTCGAGCGACTCGTCGGCGTACTCGTGGACTGAACGGCGAGTCGTTACGACCTCTGTGAATTCCATTGATGCCCGCCAAGGGCGGCACCAAAATAGGGCGTTGCAATCCGGTCGAACCGGCCGATTCCGGTGTGCTCGCAGTACTCGTATCAGCACGCTACTGGGTGACGCCCGTGTCACCGCGAGGTCGGAGACACGGTTCTGTGGTGCCGTCCGCTCGCCGCGACTCACCTGACGATAGTCACCGGCACCGGCGACCGCCGGAGGACCTCCTCGGCGACGCTTCCGAGCAGGATGCGCGAGACGCCGGTTCGGCCGTGGCTCCCCATCACGACGTGGTCGTAGCCGGCGTCGTCGCCGTCCAGCACCTCGACGATGACTTTCTGCGGGCTGCCGACCTCGATGCGGTCGGTGACCGACCTGTCGGTGTCGACGAGCCCCACCTCGGCTTTCACCTCGGCGAACGTCTCTCTCGACTTTCGTTTCTCCGCTTGAAACCACTCTTCGGAGCCGCTGAGTGCCCGCTCACGATAGTCGGCGTCGGCGGGGTTGATGACATTCAAAAGCGTGAGTTCCGCGTCGGGCCACTCCGTGGCGGCGAAACGGACCGCGGCGACTGACTGCGGCGACCCGTCGGTCGGAACGAGCACGTGTTCGGCCATGTCGCGGCCTACTCGGTCGCGGGCTAAAAATCCGCCCGGCGGGCGCGGGCCGGGACAGCCGCGACCCGGTCGCCTGCGACGGGCGGCGCGGCGCGTTCCGGGTTCTCAGTCGCCGTGTCGCGTCACGCAGGTCGAAAGCCCCGTCAGCTCGACGGGCTCGGAGTTATCGGGCGAGTAGACGACCATCTGCCCTTTCTCCATGTACGGCACCTTGTCTTCGAGGTTCGGCGGGATGTTGACGCTCTTGATGGCGTCCTCGTCGCCGAGGTTGAGCACGACCTTCGTGTTCACCTGCTTGAACACCGGGTCGGCGATGTCCTGTGGGTCCTGCGTGATGAGGAACAGGCCGAGTCGCTCCTTTCGGCCCTGCTTGGCCGCCTCGGTGAACTTCTGGATGACCTTCCGCGCCTGTACGGTGTCGGCGTCGGTGAGGAAGTTGTGCGCCTCGTCCATCCCGAGGACGACCGGCGTCTCCTTGATGCGGTCGCTCGCGGGGTCGTTCGAGAGTTTGTCGTCGATGAGGAGCGCCGACACCGCGAGGACGAACAGCTCTTTCGCCCGACTCGACGAGAGGTGGTAGGTCGGCACGACCGTCAGCCCGCCGGGCCGGACGAGTTCGTGGTCGAGTTCGGTTATGGGCCGGGCGTCCTGGTCGAAGACCCCGCTCGGCACGCCGCGGACCCGGCGTTTCACCGCGTCGAAGGTGGCCTCGTGGACTCGCCCCGACTCGTGGAGTTCCTCTTTCAGCGCCGGGTCGTCGAGGAACTGGAGGAACTGCTTGTACGTCCCCGAATCGCCGTAGTTCCGGAAGAAGCGGTTCAGGAGTTCGGTGAGCGCCGGGTACTGGTTGTCGTTGAGGCTGCTGCCGGCGACGAGCCACGGGAGGTCCCGCGCCATCGAGAAGGGGATGGTGAACTCCAACTGCTCGGCGCGGTGGTTCGCGCCGGGGTACGACGACCCGGCCATCTTGGGGACGAGCGCGAGGGTGTCGTCGTGGCCGCCGTGGGCGACGCCCTCGCGCTCGTAGCGCCGGGCCGTCTCGTCGTCCATGTCTGGGTTGTCGTCGTGCATCTGGGCGTACTCGTCCTGCGGGTCGAACTGGACGACCGCGGTCTGGACCTGACGGCCGTCGTCCATCTCGTAGCTCCGTTCAGCCGAGAGGTACTGCCGCAGGATGTTCTTCGAGGCGTGGGTCTTCCCCGACCCGGTGCCGCCGGCGACCAGCGTGTGGCGGAACACGAGCGGGTCGCCGTCGGTGTAGTCGTCGTTCAGGCGGTAGTCGATGGTCGGCGGTCGGGCCGCGGTTCGGACCTTCTCGCCGCCGACGGAGAGGTGGCCGAGGAAGACGCCCTCCTCGGGAATCTTCAGGCCGGTCTTAATTTGGGTCGCGTCGGTGGCCTCGCCGACCGTCGCCTGCGGTTTCGGTACGCGGTCGACCATCCGCCGTTTGAGGTCGCCGCGGTCCGAAAAGAGGACGGCGATGGGTTCGAGTTCGGCCATGAACTTGAAATCGCGCTCCTCGAACTCGTCGGCGGGGCGGCGCATCGCCCGGCGGGCGTGAATCTCGGTCGCGTCGTCGGCCTGGAACTCCTGGGCGTACTCCAAGCCGACGATGCGACAGAACAGCAGTTCGTCGTCGGGATAGGGGACGACGAGGTACTTCCCGAGGCGGACGCGCTCGCGGTTCCCCGCGGTCACGAACGCCCGGAGCGCCGTCCGCTCGGGGTCCTCCGACACGCGCAGGCCCTGCGAGACCGCAATCGCGCCGACGCCCCGCTCGTCGCCGACGGGGTCGGCGTCGTAGTCGTCGAACTGCAGGTCGTCGGCCTCGTCGGTCACGCCGCCCATGTCAGTCGAGCCGGCGTCGTCGCGCTCGCCGGAGTCGGGTTCGACGCCATCACCGCCGGCGGCGCTCGCGGCGGCCGCAGTTTCGGCTCCCGCGGCGGTCTCGGAACGCTCCGAGCGCCCGTTTCCGGCGGCGTCAGCGGCCGGCCTGTCTCGGTCCGCGTCGGACGAGTCGTCGGGGTCGTCGCCGGCGAAGTCGCTGAAGTCCCC
Source organism: Haloferax prahovense (assembly GCF_000723845.1). Lineage (NCBI taxonomy): Archaea > Methanobacteriati > Methanobacteriota > Halobacteria > Halobacteriales > Haloferacaceae > Haloferax > Haloferax prahovense. The sequence goes on from NZ_LK053000.1 coordinate 668,408, forward strand.
CAAATCGGTCATGTTCCAACGCTTGCGGGCGGCGAGTAAAAAGCCACGCGTCGGCGACGGCGCGCGGTTCCCCTGTCGAACGGTCCCGGATGACGCGCTCTCGGGCGTCGCGTACGACTTTTCCGTGTCGCGCACCTAGCCCGGCTATGTTATTGGTCCGCGGTCACGGCGGCGGCACGGCACTCACCGGTACGATATTCGAACGGGGGGAGCAAGCGCCGACCTACCGCGGCGCGCCGGACGAGGACGCGCCCTACGTCTGGGTCTGCGACGAGTTCTACGAGGTCGAAAGCGGCGGGTCGGAGACCAAAATCGACGGCCGGACGATTCGGGTCGCCTTCGACACGCCGCTCCCCCGCGGCTTCGACACCCGCGAGCAGGCGCTGTCGGCCGCGAAAGAACACGTCAAGACGCAGTTCGCGCGGGTCGGCGTCTCCGCCGACGACGTACGAGTCGAGGTCGTCAGGCCCGAAGAGGAAGGGACGCCGGAGGACGAACAGCCGGACGCGGCGGACCGCTCCGCCGACGAAGGCTCTCCCGAGGGCGACGCGTCGCTCTGAGGGCGGTCGACCGCCGAGGCGCGCTCCTCGGTCGCGCTACTCTTACTCGTCGGCGTCGACCCAGCGGATATTGTCGTAGCTCTTCATCTGGTCAGAGTCGAGTTTCTCCGAGAGCTTTCGTCTGAGCGCGGCCTTCTCGCCGACGCTCACCCGCGCGAGTTCGTCGGCCTTCTCGACCGCCAGCGGCGGCCCGCGCGTGGCGGCCACGTCGCGGACGACGTGGTGCATCAGGTCGGCGCGGCGCTCGGAGTCCTTCGTGAACGCGTAGGGCGCTTCGACCCGGTAGCACACGTCGGTTCGGGGGTCGTACAGCACGAAGAACGTCACCGTGTACGCCTCGGGGTCGAGCGTTCGCTCGATGCCGAACGCCTCGCCCTCGGCGCTCAGTTGGCGGTCCGAGCCGCCGCGCGAGACGAACCAACTCGTGAACGTGAGCTCCTCGGTGCGGCGCTCGTCGCCGTCGGGGCCCTCCCGGCGTTCGAGCAGGTTGACGAAGAAGGCGGCGTCGTCGACCCACGGCCGCCTGCCGGCGTCGTTCCCGTCGAGCTGTTTTCTGACCGTGCGGACGACGTGTTTCGCGCCGGGATTCTTCACGAAGCCGGCGAGGGGCACGTCCCGCTCGACGAAGCGCTCGACGAGTCGGATGTAGTTCTCGACGACGGCCTTCGGCTTCGCGTCGCGCGCGAGGTCCTTCAGTTCGGCGTCGCGGTCGCGCCAGTTCAGGAGTTCCTTCGGGTACACCGGTCCGTCGAGGATGAGCAGGTCGGAGACGGCGTCGGCGTGTTCGAGCGCGTGGGCGCTCTCGGCGAGGTAGAGCGCGAGCGCGTGGACGACGCCCTCGGCGTAGCGGTTGACCCGCGGGACGCTCAGCACGCGCCGGCGGCCGTAGCCCTCGTCGGACCGGAGCCACTCGTCGGTGTCGAAAAACTGGACCGGGTCGTGGGTGTGCGCCGCCATGACGATAGAGCGGTGTCGGTGGAGGTCGAGGTCCGACGGCTCGGCGGCCATCGCGGCGTGGGCCACGTCGAGGACGAGCCCGTTTTTGAACGTCGTCGGGTTGATGGTCCCCGAGTCGAGGCCGTGGACGGTCGGAAACGGCGACTCCGTGAGCGCGACGTCGTCGATGGCGGCGGCGTGGAGGCGCTGTTCCCCGAGCGGTTCGACGATGGGAAGTCCCCCATCGGGCGATTCGAGGGGGTCGAGCCACGATTCCCAGACCGTCCGCGCGAGGTCGTCGTAGTCGGCGTCGTCGACCGAGTCCGCGATGGAACTCGCCATGGACGCGATGTCGTCCACGTGGACGGGGTCGAGGGTCATATCTCGGCGTCGTCGCCGACGGGTATAGTGGTTGTCGTCGCCGGTGAGGCGTCGTCCGGACTGGCCCGCGGCGAGCCGACGCGCGACGGGTCGCCCCCTCGACAGGTCCCGGCACGCTCATATCGCTCCGTTGCCAACGCTTCGCCGAGAATGTCTGTCAGCGCGGTCGGGTTCGACCTCGACTACACACTCGCGGTTCCGACGCGGGACCGCGAGACGATTCTCTCGGAGGCGGCGGCGGCGGCGGGCGCGCCCCCGTTGACCCGAGAGGCGTATCTCCGGGCACACCAAGAGAACCTCACGCGCGAGACCCGCGCGCCCATCTTCGAGACCCTCCTCGACGAGCACGACTCCACCGTCGACCCGGAGCACGTCGCAACGGCGTACAGAGAGCGAATCACCGACGCGGTCGTCCCCGTCGAGGGCGTCGAGGCGATGCTCGCCGGCCTGCGGACGACCTACCGCGTCGGCCTCCTCACCAACGGGCCGGTCGTGGCCCAAGAGGCGAAAATCGACAAACTCGGTTGGCGCGACCACTTCGACACGGCGCTCGTGACGGGCGCGCTCCCCGCCGGAAAGCCGGACCGGCGGGCGTTCGATGCCCTGCTCGACGAGCTCGGGACCGAGCCCGAAGAGACCGTCTACGTCGGCGACAGCGTCCACCACGACATCGCCGGCGCGCACGACGCAGGGCTGCTCCCGGTGCAGGTGCTCGGGGAAGGCTGTGACGACCCCGACCCGCGGGCGGTCGCACACATCCACCACGACGACCTGCCGACGGCGCTTCCGGAACTCGTCGCGGACCTCTGAGTCGGTCGCGCGGCGGGCGGGTTTTATTGGTCTCGGCCCTCGGCTTCGAGCGCCGCGACCAGCGCGCGGAACGCCGGGAGCGTCCACTTCACCTGCGCGCCGTCCTCGACGAACACGAGCGTCCGCGGCGGGCGGACCGCCTTCGGGCGGACGCGAAGCCCCTCCTCGGAGGCGGCCTCGGCGGTCACGTCGGGGTGGGCGAGGAACTCGACGCGGGCGCGGTCGGGCTGGACGTACACCTCGGCGACGCGCTCGTCGCCGGCGGCGACCGCGTAGGCGAGCGCGCCGTCGTCGGTCGGTTCCACGTCGGGGTCGGCGTCGACGACGGAGAGAACGGAAAAGGCGTCTTCGTGGCCCGTTACCTCCGAGGCGAGCAGTTGGGCGATGCGTGTCCCGTCGGAGAGCGAATCGACGACCATGCCGGCCGTTCGCGCCCGGACGGTTTCGGGGTGTCGCTTCGCTGGCGGGCGGAGGGGCGAAGCGAAAAGACGGGAGGACGCTACTCGGCCAGCGACCGCTTTGCTTTCTCGGCCGCGTCGTCCACGTTCACCTCGTTTGCGCGTGCGAAGAGGACCGCGGCGGCCTCGGCGGTGACGCCGAGGCGGGACTGTCGCTCGTTGATGCCGGCGACGGCGGCCTGTTTTTCGATGCCGGCGGCGACGCAGGCGTCGAGAATCTGCTCGAACGCCGACTGCTCGCGGAGGACGGAGGCGTCGGGTTCAAACTCCTCGGGTATCCGTACCTCGGCGGGGTCGAACGTCGCGACGACCTCGCCGTCGTTGCGCTCGACGAGGCCGCGGCCCGCGGCGAGGTCGATGAGGCGCTTCGCCTGGTCCGGGGAGAACCAGTCGCGGTCGAGCGACAGGGCGACGACGAACTCGCCCTCGCCGAGGCGGGTCGAGCCGTGTTGCCGGAAGGGGACGGCGACGGTGACGTCGAGACTCATCGGTTCGACGGCGGGCGCGGGCGAACTAAACGGTTTGCGTTGCCATCGCGCCCGAGAGACGTGGTGTCACCCGTCTCCGCCGAGCACCGATTCGAGCGATTCAAGTAGTCACCGAGGTTTTTACCCCGTATGAAGGACCAAGGACGCTCCAAGCGGAAGCGGACCGGCGGTCGGCGCAAGCCGTCCCGAAACAAGAAGCGCTACCAGCTGGGCCGCGAACCCGCCGCCACGACGGTCGGCGAGCCCCGGTTCCAGATCATCGACTCCCGCGGTAACAACGAGAAGGTCCGCGCCCTCTCGACGAACGTCGCGCAGGTCGCCGACGGCTCCGACGTGACGCAGGCCGACATCGAAGGCGTCTTCGACAACCCGTCGAACGTCAACTACGCCCGCCGGAACATCATCACGAAGGGCTCCATCATCGACACGAGCGCCGGCCGCGCCCGCGTCACCTCCCGCCCCGGTCAGGACGGGCAGGTCAACGCCGTCGTCGTCGACGAAGAGTAAGTCTCTCTCCCCGCGTCGTCGTTTCGGCGCGGCTCGACTGTTTTACCCCGTGAGCCCCGCGGCCGTCGCTCGCGGGCGTGGTTCGGTCGAAGTCGAATCCGGAACAAGAAGTGAGCGATAAAAGCGGCGTCGCGGCTGGCCGCTCGTGGCCGGTCAGGGCGTCGGCGCGGCCTTCTGAAGCGCCGTCTCGGCGATGTTACCACCGTAGTCGGCGCTCCGGGAGACGGAGTCGACGATGAGGCCGAGCAGTTGCGCGCGGGCCGGGTCGAGGCCGCGGAGGAGTTCGTCGATGCCGCGGGCGCTCGCGTCGATGGCCTGGACGGCCTCGCGGGACTCGTTGGCGAGGCGGCTCGCCTCGTCGCTCTCCTCGGCGAACAGCGCGTCCATACCGCCGTTGACGACGGCCTTCGCCTCCTCGAACAGTTCCTGAATCGCCTCGACGATTTCGCCGTCGACGGGCTCTTCGAAGTTCAATGAGAGGTGGGCGATTTTGGTCGCGTGGTCGCCGATGCGCTCCAGTTGCCGGGCGGCGGACTGGTAGTCGAAGCAGATTTCGCGGGGCAGGCCGAGTTCTTCTGCGGCCTTCGGAGTCCGGAGCGTCGCCCGGAAGATTCGGGAGACGACCATCCAGAGGCGGTCGACGTCGTCGTCGCGCTGGATGACGTCGCGGGCCATGTCGTCGTCCTGCTCGGCGATGGCCGCGATGGCGTCTTCGAGCATCGAAAGCGAGATGAGCCGCATCCGAGTGACCGCGTTGTGGATGGAGAGCTCGGAGGAGTCGAGCAGGTCGCGGATGACGACCCGGTCGCGCGTCTCTTCGAGCACTTCGAGGCCGACGAGGCTCTGGGTCGCCTCGCGGATGGTCCGGCGTTGGTCGGTCGTGATGCGCGAACTCTCCAGCGCGATGATGTCGAACCCGCTTACGTACATCGTCATGACGGCGCGGGTGAGTTCGTCTCCTTCGAGGGTCGCGATGTCGAGGGTGCCCTCGGTGCGTTCTTCCTCCGAGCGAGGGGTCAAGAACAGCGAGTCCCCCTCCGGGTAGAACTCGACTTCGCTCCCCGCCGAGACGCCGTTGTCCGTCGCCCAATCTTTGGGAATCGAGACGGTATAGGTGGAACCGCCCGTCACCTGCACCTTTCGGGTTTCGACCATGTCCGTGGGTGGTTCTCAATACACAATAAAACTGTCTATCTCTATATATCGATGGCGCATTTTATGTGATGAGCGCTACCGAACGTGACCCGTGCCGATTCGAGCTCGAAACACCGCTCCCTCAGTAGTTGTTTTTACGCCGCTCCCGTCGGCCCGTGTCCCCGCGTTTTCTGACACGTCGGCGAAAGTTCGCGCACGAGACGGCTACGAATGGAACAATCGGCTGCTTTCGTCGATTACGCCCCGTTCTTGTCACACGTTATCAATCGTTGTGGACATACCGGAACGTATCACTATATAGTTGTCATAGCAGGGTATTTACGCCAAAATCGGCTCGTCAAAATCGATGACGCGTAACTCGGACAGCGGTCTTTCGCGGCGTAAGTTCCTGATTGCCTCGGGCGCGGCCGGTCTCGCTGGACTCGCCGGGTGTACGGAGAACAACACCGACGGCGGTGGCTCCGGCGGCGACTCTGAGGGTGAGGACTCGTCGGGTGACGGGAGCAACGAGCTCTCGGGAACCATCGATATCGCCGGCTCCTCGACGGTGTTCCCGCTCGCGACCGCGATGAGCGAGCGCTTCCAGACCGAGCACTCCGAGGTCAACATCAACCTCCAGTCCACCGGTTCCGGTGGCGGTTTCGCGAACTACTTCTGTACGGGTCAGACCGACTTCAACAACGCCTCGCGCCCCATCAAGGGCGAAGAGCAAGACCAGTGTGAGAGCAACGACGTGACCCCCGTCGAACTCAAAGTCGCCACCGACGCGCTGACGGTCATCGTCAACAACGACAACGACTTCCTCGGCGACGGACTCACCGTCGAACAGCTCCGGACCATCTTCTCGGCCGAGTCGACCCCGACGACGTGGTCCGACGTGAACTCCGAGTGGCCCGACGAGGAGATTCAGATTTACGGCCCCACCGACGCCTCCGGCACGTACGACTACTTCATCGAGGCCATCATCGGCGAGGAAGGACCGGGCCACCGACAGGACTACTCCGCGACCGAGCAGGACCGCACCATCATCCAGGGCGTCCAGGGCTCCGAGTACGCCATCGGCTACATGGGCTTCGCGTACTACAGCGAGAGCACCGACGCCGTGCAGGCCGTCCCCATCGAGAACGACGCCGGCGAGTTCGTCGAGCCGTCGCTCGACACGGCGCTGTCCGGCGAATACAACCCGCTTTCCCGCCCGCTGTTTACCTATCTCGCCCGCGAGTCGCTCGCGGAGAACCACGTCGCCGAGTTCGCCCGCTACTGGATGGAGAACTCCACCAGCCGCGAAATCGTCGCCAACGAGGTCGGCTACGTCCCGCTCGGCGAAGACGAGCAACAGGAGATGCTCGACACGCTCAACGCGGCCATCGAGGAAGCCAACTAGCCGCTTCCCCGACAGAATCAGCTAACGAAGCGCTTTTTCATACACCACGATTCAATCCAACCAATGAGCACAGATGACCTCGAAACCGACCTCACGCGGAACACGGAGAACTCCCCGCGTGAGCTACTGACGCGGTCGTTCTTCTTCCTGTGCGCGGCGTTGTCCGTCGTGACGACCCTCAGTATCGTCGGGCTCCTCATCACGGAGGCGGCCAAGTTCTTCACGCTGACAGCCCCGCTGATGGGAGTAGCGGGAGAGACGGCGTCTATCGTCGACTTCCTCACCGGAACCACCTGGCAGATACACAGCCAAGAGTTCGGCGTGCTGGCGCTCGTGTCGGCGACCCTGATGGTCACCATCGGGTCGGCCGTCATCGCGCTCCCGCTCGGCGTCGCCACCGCCATCTACCTCAGCGAGTACGCGAGCGCACAGGCGCGCTCGATTCTCAAACCCGCGCTGGAAATCCTCGCCGGCGTCCCGACCGTCGTCTACGGCTTCTTCGCGCTCATCTACATCACGCCGGCACTGGAAGTCGTCTTCCCCGGCATCGGGACGTTCAACATGCTCTCTGCGAGCATCGTCGTCGGCATCATGATCATCCCGATGGTCGCCTCCATCAGCGAGGACGCGATGTCCGCCGTCCCCGACGAACTCCGACAGGCGGGCTACGGCATGGGCGCGACGAAGTTCGACGTGTCGACCGGCATCGTCGTCCCCGCCGCCCTCTCCGGTATCTTCTCTTCTTTCATCCTCGCGCTCTCGCGCGCCATCGGCGAGACGATGGCCGTCACCGTCGCCGCGGGCGCGCAGGCGAAGTTCCTCAACCCGCTCAACCCCGCGTCGTACCTCGAAGGCGCGCTGCCCATGACCGCTGCGATGGTCCAGCTTCTCACCGGTGACATCACCGGCGGCGGGCTGGCCTACCGCAGCCTGTTCGCCATCGGCCTCGTGCTCTTCGTCATCACACTCATCATGAACGTCATCAGCGACTACGTCTCGCGACGCTACCGGGAGGCATACTGAGATGTCGACCGACACCGAATCGAGTTACGCAGACGGGTTCGGACAGGTCAGCCGAACCACCGGAACCGTCTTCCGGTACCTGCTGTTGGGCGCGACGATGTTCGGCATCGTCACGCTCGCCATCCTCCTCGTCTACGTCGCCAACGACGCGATTCGCCCGCTCACCGCCGACCTCGGGTGGCATCTCACCTTCTTCCTGACGCTCGTCGTCCCCACGACGGTCGTCGCCGGCTCTCTCGCCCGCCGGAACGTCCCGGCGCTCAAGCTCGGCGGGATGGTCATCGGGATGCTCGCGGTGTTCCTGCTGTTCAGTGGCGGCGTCGCCATCGTCTTCGTCGATATCGTCCCGCCGCTGACCGGCCTGTCGTACGTCGTCGGCCTCCTCGTTCCGGCGGCGCTCACGGTCGTCCTGACCAAGTACGAACAGCAGATTCCGTTTACCCTCCGCGTCGCCGCGACCGGTGCCGCGTTTATTCTCTCGCTCGTCGGCGTTCCGGGGTACTTCCACAGCATCCCCGAAATCGTCCGACAGCTCCCGTTCGTCCCGACCGATTGGATGATTCTGACGCTCGTTCTCGGCGGCGTGACCGCGGTCGTCGTCGGACAGTACATCGCCCGAATCCGAGAGGACACTACCGCGGGCCTCGCGGCGGGCGCGTCCGCGCTCGTCTTGACCGCCCTCGCGGCCGTCGTCGGCCCGACGCTCGGCGTCGACGCCAACGCCGCCGCCGTCGTCACGTCGGTCGCGTTCGTCCCGACGCTGGCCTACGCCGGCGGCGCGGCGGTCACCCGCGAACAGGAGCGAATCGGCCTGCTGCTCGCGGGCGTCATCATCGGCGGGTCGCTCGTCGGCGCGCTCGCGGTCGACGCGCTCGGCTTCGCCGGCCCGCAGTCGTGGGTCGACTGGCAGTTCCTCACGAGCGCCCACAGCGGGACCGCGGAGAACGCCGGCCTCTACCCGGCCATCGGCGGCTCCATCCTGCTGATGGCGACGGTCGCCGCCCTCTCGTTCCCGCTCGGCGTCGGCGCGGCGGTGTACCTCGAGGAGTACGCCCCGGACAACGCCTTCACCCGATTCATCGACGTGAACATCTCGAACCTCGCCGGCGTCCCCTCGGTCGTCTACGGCCTGCTCGGACTCGGCGTGTTCGTCACCTACCTCGGCCAGCCGACGGGGACGGTCCTCATCGGCGGCGCGACGCTCGCGCTCCTCATCCTGCCCATCGTCATCATCTCCTCGCGCGAGGCGATTCGGGCGGTTCCCAGCGACATGCGGCAGGCGTCCTACGGCATGGGCGCGACGCGCTGGCAGACGGTGAAGAACGTCGTCCTCCCGGAGGCGTTCCCCGGCATCCTGACCGGAACCATCCTCGCGCTCGGCCGGGCCATCGGAGAGACCGCGCCGCTCATCATGATCGGCGCGCCGAACGTGCTTTTCAGCCTGCCGACGGAGCTCACTTCGAAGGTGAGCGCCATGCCCCTGCAGGTGTACGCGTGGTCCAGCCTGTTCGCCAGCGAGGACTTCTACACGAAGGCAGTCCCGGCGGGCGTCGTCGTCCTCCTGGCGGTCCTCCTCGCCATGAACTCCATCGCCATCGTCCTGCGCAACAAGTTCGAAAGTGAAAACTGAACACCACCAATGAGCCAAAGAGACAAAGCACCCGAGGGAGAACAGCAAGCCATGAACGGAACAGAGGACCCGACGAACGACGAGATGCTCGTCGAAACCGACGTGAGCGACGGGCTCTCTGCGTCGGAGAGTTCGGTGGGGCGGGACGCCGAGACCGTCATCAGCTCGGATAACATCAACGTTTGGTACGGCGACGACCACGCGCTCACCGACATCTCGATGGACATCCCCGAAAACAGCGTGACCGCCATGATCGGTCCCTCCGGCTGCGGGAAGTCCACGTTCCTCCGCTGTATCAACCGCATGAACGACCTCATCGACGTCGCCCGCGTCGAGGGGGGACTCACGCTCCGCGGCAAGAACGTCTACGACGACGACGTCGACCCCGTCGCGCTCCGCCGCCGCGTCGGCATGGTGTTCCAGAAGCCGAACCCGTTCCCGAAGAGCATCTACGAGAACGTCGTCTACGGCCTGAAGATTCAGGGCATCGACGCCGACTACGACGAGGTCGTCGAGGAGTCGCTCAAGCGAGCCGCCCTCTGGGACGAGGTGAAAGACCGCCTCCACGAGTCCGGTCTCGATCTCTCGGGCGGTCAACAACAGCGCCTCTGTATCGCCCGCGCCATCGCCACCGACCCCGAGGTGCTGCTTATGGACGAGCCCGCCTCAGCGCTCGACCCCGTGGCGACCTCGCAGATCGAAGACCTCGTCGAGGAACTCGCCGAGGACTACACGGTCGTCATCGTCACCCACAACATGCAACAGGCGGCGCGTATCTCCGACAAGACCGCCGTCTTCCTCACCGGCGGCGAACTCGTCGAGTTCAACGACACCCAGAAAATCTTCGAGAACCCCGAGAGTCAGCGCGTCGAAGACTACATCACCGGCAAGTTCGGATAACCCGCTCTCGCTCGCACGGTTCGCGGCTCGTTTTGTGCCACGCTCGGTCCGCATCGCCGACCCGACGCCCGCGTTTCGGCGTCGCGTATCGGACACGGTCGTTCGGGACGTATCGGCGGCCCAGTCACCGAAACCATCACAAGGAATTTCACTTCGCCTGCCGGAACGTCACGTATGGCCAGAAACACGTACCAATCTCGCCTCAATCAGCTCGAAGAGGACGTGTTGTATCTCAGCGAACTCGTCTCGGAGCGAGTTCGGTACGCCCTCGACGCGCTCGAAGACAAAGACGAGCGGAAGGCCCAGGAGGTCATCGAGGGCGACCACGAAATCAACCGCATCTACCTCGACTTGGAGCAGGACTGCATCGACCTGCTCGCGCTCCAACAGCCCGTCGCGGGCGACCTGCGATTCATCGCGGCGTCGTTCAAGATAATCACCGACCTCGAACGCATCGGCGACCTCGCGACCAACCTCGCGCAGTACGCCATCGACGCCGAAAACGACGTGTACACGGAAGTCGACATCCGCCGCATCGGCGACGCCGCGCTCGACATGGTCGACCAGGCGATGGACGCCTACGAGACCGAAGACACCGACCTCTGTCAGTCCGTGGCGGAGCGCGACGACAGCCTCGACACGATGTGTGACAACGCGTCGCAGAGTATCGTCCGCGACCTCATGAGCGGCGACGACTTCGAGGGCGACGGCGACCTCGAACCCGAGACCGCCCTCGTCGACGTGCGCCGCCTCCTGCTTACGGTTCGCGACCTCGAACGCATCGGCGACCACGCCGTCAACGTCGCGGCGCGGACGCTCTACATGATAGACAACGACGACTCGCTGCTGTTCTGAGCGCGCGCCACACACACCGACGCGTCGCTTCTTTTTCGGGAGATAAGAAGAAAAACCAGACCAACCGACCGCCGACCGTCCGACTTACTGGAAGCCGATACGGCCGCCGTCGCGGGTGTCGGGCGACAGGCCCTCGCGGGAACCGCCCTTGAACTGGTCTTGGATATCCTCGTAGTAGCGCATCAGTTCCTCGGTGATGGTCGGCCGGACCGACTCCATCGCCTTGCGGAAGTGGCGCATCTCGATTTCCTCGGCGTCGGAGTCCTCGCGGAGCGCCTCGATGGCCGCCTCGCGGCAGATGGATTCGAGGTCGGAGCCGACGTAGCCGTCGGTTATCTCCGCGATTTCGCGGAGGCTCACGTCGGGCGCGAGCGGGCTCCGCTGCGTGTGGATATCGAGAATCTGCTCGCGGCCCTCCTCTGCGGGCTGGCCGATGAGGACGAGGCGGTCGAACCGACCCGAGCGGATGAGCGCGGGGTCGATCATGTCCGGGCGGTTCGTCGCCGCGATGACCATGACGTTGCCCGCGTCTTCGAGGCCGTCTAACTCCGTCAGGAGCTGGTTGACGACGCGCTCGGAGACGTTGTTGCCCATGTCGTTGCCGCGGGCGGGGGCGAGCGCGTCAAGCTCGTCGAAGAAGATGATGGTCGGCGAGACCTGCCGCGCCTTGCGGAACGTCTGCCGAATCGCTTTTTCCGACTCGCCGACCCACTTCGACAGCAGCTGCGGGCCGCGCACCGAGATGAAGTTCGCGTTCGTCTCGTTGGCGACGGCCTTCGCTATCAGGGTCTTCCCCGTGCCGGGCGGCCCGTAGAGGAGCACGCCCTTCGGGGCCTCGATGCCCATCCGCTCGAACTTCTCGGGCGTCGTCAGCGGCCACTCGACGCTCTCTTGGACCTTCTGTTTGGGCCCTTCGAGACCGCCCACGTCCTCCCACGTGACCTTGGGAATCTCGACGAGCACCTCGCGCATCGCCGAGGGCTCGACCTCGCCGAGCGCGCCGCCGAAGTCGTCGTTCTTGACGACCATGCGGTCGATGAGGCTCGGCGGGATGTCTTCCCTGTCGAGGTCGATTTCGGGGAGGTAGCGCCGAAGCGCCTTCATCGCGGCTTCCTTCGTCAGCGCCTCGATGTCGGCACCGACGAAGCCGTGGGTGTCGTCGGCGAGGTCGTCGAGGTCGACGTCGTCCGAAAGCGGCATGCCGCGGGTGTGAATCTGGAGGATTTCCTTGCGGCCCTCCTCGTCCGGCACGCCGATTTCGATTTCGCGGTCGAAGCGACCGGGGCGTCGGAGCGCGGGGTCGACCGAGTCGACGCGGTTCGTCGCCGCGATGACGATGACCTGTCCGCGGGCTTCGAGCCCGTCCATCATCGTCAGCAGCTGGGCGACGACCCGGCGTTCGACCTCGCCGGTCACGTCCTCGCGCTTGGGCGCGATGGAATCGAGCTCGTCGATGAAGATGATGCTCGGCGACTCCTCTTTGGCGTCCTCGAATATCTCGCGGAGCTGCTGTTCTGACTCGCCGTAGTACTTCGAGATGATCTCCGGCCCTGCGATAGAGAAGAAACTCGCCGAAGTCTCGTTGGCGACCGCGCGGGCGAGAAGCGTCTTCCCGGTGCCCGGCGGGCCGTGGAGCAACACCCCCTGCGGGGGCTCGATGCCCAGTTTCTTGAATATCTGGGGGTGCTTCATCGGCAGTTCGACCATCTCGCGGACGCGCTGAATCTCGTTGGTCAGCCCGCCGATGTCTTCGTAGGTGATGCCGCCGCCGGCCTTCTCGAAGCCCGAGATGGGCTCCTCGCGGAGTTCGACGTCGGTGTCCTCGGTGACGAGGACGACGCCGTCGGGCTTCGTCTCGACGGCGATGAGCGGAATCGCCTGTCCGGGCGACCGCATGAACGGGTGGTTCGTACTCGACATCACCGGGACGATGTCGCGTTCGACCACGGGCCGCTTGAGAATCTGCCGTTTGACCATGCCGGCCGCGTCGGACCCGAACTGGACGCTCGCCTCTTCGGGCGGCGCCAACACGAGTTTGTCGGCCTTCGTGGCCTCTGCTTTGCGGATGGTGACCCGCTCTCCGATGCCCACGTCGGCGTTCTGCCGAGTGAACCCGTCGATGCGGACCGTATCCGTGTTCCAGTCCTGCCGGTCTGCCCGCCACACCTTCGCGGCGGTCGTTTTTCCTCCCTCTATCTCGATGATGTCTCCCGGCGAGAGCTTGAGATGGAGCAAGGTGTCCGGATCAAGACGGGCGATACCGCGCCCCGAGTCGTTCGGGTACGCTTTCGCCACTTCGAGTTGGACTTCGTTCATGATTACCTCGCGGGGATGCTGATACCTGTGAGAGGCCATCGGATAAGTCCTTCCCCGGTCGGCCCGAGGCACCGTCCTCCCGTGGTTACAGCCTAGCACACCGTAGGGCGGGCGGCTACTAATCCCTACCGACTGGACAGGCGTCGGCGCGTCGATGGCTGGCGTTTTTACCCTCGAACACGACGGTTCACGCATGCGACTCCTCGCGTTCGACGGCCGGATGGGTGCCAGCGGCGACATGCTCCTCGGCGCGCTCGTCGCCGCCGGTGCCGACCCGTCCGTCCTCTCGCCCGTCGAAGACGCCCTCGACGTGACCTACCGCGTCCACGAGGTCGACAAAAACGGCATCCTCGCGACCAAGGTGGACGTGCTCCTCGCGGAGACCGACGGCGGCGACCCCCGCGGCGAGGGCCACGGCGACGACCACCGACGCCTGCGCGCCGACGGCGACGACGGGGGCGACTCCGACAACGACGCTGACGGCGACGGCGAAGACGAGCACAGTCACCAACACCAGTACCGCCACCACGACCACGCTCACGACGGGGAGCACACTCACCACCACGACGACGGCCACGAGCATTCGCACGACGACCACGAACACCACCACTCCCACGACGACCACGAACACCACCACTCCCACGACGACCACGAACACCACCACTCCCACGACGACCACGAACACCACCACTCCCACGACGACCACACCCACGCCGAAGGTCACGGCCCGCACCGGACCTTCCCCGAGGTCGTCGGACTCGTCGAGTCGATGGACCTGCCCGCGAGCGTCGTCGAGGATGCGACGGCCATCTTCCGCGTGCTCGGAGAGGCAGAAGCCGAGGTCCACGGCACGGACCTCGACGAGACGCACTTCCACGAGGTCGGCGCGGACGACGCCATCGCCGACGTGGTCGGGGTCTGTCTCCTCCTCGACGACCTCGGCGTCGACCGCGTCGTCACCGGCCCGGTCGCCGTCGGCGGCGGCGAGGCCGAGATGAGCCACGGGTCCTACCCGGTCCCCGCGCCCGCCGTGCTCAACATCACCGGGGCGGCCGACTGGTCGGTCCGCGGCGGCCCCGTCGAGGCCGAACTGCTCACCCCCACGGGCGCGGCCATCCTCGCGCGCCTCGCCGAGGGCGTCGAGACGCTCCCGTCGATGTCGGTCGAGTCGTCCGGCTACGGGGCCGGCGGCTGGGACTTCCCGGACCGGCCGAACGTCCTCCGCGCGGTCGTCGGCGACGGCGGCTCCCGGCTCGTCCGCGACGAGATTTCCGTCCTCGAGACGAACCTCGACGACGCGACGCCCGAAGTCCTCGGCGGGCTGCAGGAGACCCTGAAGGACGCCGGCGCGCGCGACGTATCAATCGTCCCGACGACGATGAAGAAGTCCCGCCCCGGCCACCTCGTCAAGGTCGTCGTCAAGCCGGAAGACGCCGAGCGCGTCGCCTACCGCCTCGCGGTCGAAACCGGCACGCTCGGAATCCGCGAACACGGGGCGGGGCACCGCTGGACCGCCCGTCGCGAGTTCGAGACGGCGACGCTCGCTGTCGACGGCGACGAGTACGAGGTGAGCGTCAAGGTCGGAAGCGACGCCGACGGCGTCGTCTACGACCGAAGCGCAGAGTACGACGACGCGCTCGCCGTGGCGAACGAGACGGGACTTCCCGTCCGCGAGGTCATGCGCCGCGCCGTGGACGCGGTGGCGTCTAACGACGGTGAATAAGCGATTCGCGAGGCTCACCGTCCGGGAGGATTCGCCGAAAAAGCGGTCGTGGCCGACCCGTCAGGTCACTTCTCGTTGAACTGCGGTCGGGAGTTGAACGGCGCGAACGTCCCCGCGGGGTTGTTCACGTGGACCCACGCGTGGAGGCCCCAGTGGCCGCCGGCGAAGCCCCACATACCGTCGTCGCTGTCGCCGTGGAACAGGTCCGGGAACGGCCCCTCGTACTCTGGCCCTTCGTCGAACAGGTACTCGACCGCGCCGAGGATGAGTTCCTCTTTGCCGTTGCCCTCGTTTTTCCCGTAGACGAGCGCGGCGGGCTTCGTGATATCGACCTCGTCGTCGTAGTTCTCGATGAGGTAGTGGTGGTTCACGTAGTGGTAGCCCATGCCCGGCACGAACGGACTGCCGAGGACGTAGCCGTCCGCGATGGCCTTCCGAACGTCGGCGTACTTCGACGTGGCCGCCCGGACCGACGAGAGTTCGCGCTGGAGCGCCCCGCGGTGCGCCGCCACGGGCGAGGCGAACGCGCCGAGCGAGAGCGCGCCGACGCCGAGAGCCTTCAGGTACGTTCGTCGCCCGACTTCGGGGGTGCGTGATGTGCTCATGCGACACGAGATACGCGACGGTAGAACGTAGGTATGAATCGGGCACGGCGCGTCTCATAAACCGAGAGTCGCGTTAATAGCGTTCTTTTCCCTGCCGACCACTCGAACACGGCCCCTCGACCGGTCGCGTAGACACCCGTTAGGCGGCCGTTAACGGCGGCAGAACCGCCGACACGGACGCTCACTCCTCGCGCGAGCGGTGTTCGTCCAGCGCTTCGTCGATGCTCAGTTCCCCGCCGGCGACGCGGCGCGCGAGCGCGTCGTCGATGGTGCGGTTGTCGTCGGACGCCTCGCGCGAACGCGCCTTGATGCGCGTGAGTTCGCCCTCGGTCGGCTCTATCTCGCGGGATTCGATGCGCTCGCCGTCCCGGCGGGCGATGTTCACCGCGGCGAGCACGTCACCCATGCCGCGCGCGCCGGTCCCGAGGTACGGCGTCGTTCCGGTCTCGTCGACGAGTTCGACCGCGACGTCGTCGAGGTCGTTGATGAGCTTCGCGCCCTGCAGGCGCGCGCCGTCGCCGATG
Organism: Haloferax prahovense; assembly: GCF_000723845.1. Lineage (NCBI taxonomy): Archaea > Methanobacteriati > Methanobacteriota > Halobacteria > Halobacteriales > Haloferacaceae > Haloferax > Haloferax prahovense. The sequence goes on from NZ_LK053000.1 coordinate 684,663, forward strand.
CGGACCACGGGGTCGACCGCGTCCTCGGTCTCGCGGCGGATGACCTCGACGGCGTCCGAAAGCGGGACGTGGAACGCGGCGACGACCGTCTCACCCGAGAGGACGGCGACGCCGGGTCTGGTTCCGGGGTCGACGCCGACGACGGTCCGTCCGTCGCCGCCGCGGAGGCTCGCGAGCGCCTCGTCGACGGCCCGGCGCACGTCGTCGCCGGTCGCGGTCACGCGGGCCACGTCGCCGTCGGTATCGACGCCGTCGAGGTCGTCGTCCGGGCTGGTGAGGAGGACCCGCGCCCGCTCGGGAAGCGGGTCGCCCGGCTCGACGGTGGTAAAGGCGACTCCTCGGCTCCGGAGTTCGGACACGGCCTCGTGGTAGAGGTCGAAGTCAGCGGTGGCGACGACTATCACGACCCTCCCTTGGCGACGGCGACGAATAAAGCGTCGTGCGCGGGTCGCCCTCGACGGTCGCGGACTGGCACCGAAGCGGCGGCCCGTACCGCGCCGGGCGACCGGGGTCTTTTTCGGCCGGTGGCACCCACCACCTGACGTGACAGAGTCAGTCTCCACCGGGTGCACGGCGCTCGACGACCTCCTCGACGGCGGGTTCGAACGCGGCACCGTCACGCAGGTGTACGGCCCCTCTGCGGCCGGCAAGACCAACGTCGCGCTCTCGGCGGCGGTCCGGGTCGCCGCAGCGGGTGGCACCGTCGTCTACATCGACACCGAGGGGCTGTCGGTCGACCGCTTCCAGCAGCTCGCGGAGGCGGTCGCCCCCGAGGACGTGGAGTCTGTGACCTCGCGGCTGATGATAAGCGAGGCGTACGACTTCGAGGACCAAGAACAGGCCGTCCGCGACGCCGAGGAACTCGCCCCCAACGCCGACCTGATCGTCCTCGACTCCGCGACCGGCTTCTACCGGCTCGAACGGACCGCCGAGGGCGACGGCGGCGAGGCGCTCCGTCGGGTCGCCCGGCAGGTCACGCACCTGCTGTCGCTCGCGCGCAAACACGACCTCGCGGTCGTCCTGACGAATCAGGTGTACTCCGACCCCGACACCGACCGGACGCGGGCGCTCGGCGGCCACACCCTCGAACACTGGACCGGCACCGTCGTCCGCCTCGACCGCTTCCGCGGCGGCAACCGCCGGGCGACGCTCGAAAAACATCGCGCGAAACCCGCCGGGGAGACGGCGACGTTCAAGATAACGGACCGCGGGCTCTCGGCGACTGAAGTGTAGAAAAAGGTCGACGCGGCCGGGCGGACGACCCGGCCCAATCCTGCTCCTGTGTTCCGTTCGCGTTTCGATTTCGGGCGTACCGGTGTGTCCGGTGGGTCGGCGTTACAGCTCGTTCAGCTTCCGGAGGAGCTGACCGCGGTAGCGCTCGTCGGCCTCGAAGCCCTTGACTTCGAGCACGTTGCGTTCGAGCTTATCGAGCGCGACGTGGAACGCGTGTTCCGCGCCGTAGCCCTCGCCGCTGCCGGCCAGTTGGCCGTGGCTCGTGCGGAGCCGAATCTGGCACTGGATGAGCGGCGTGCCGCGGAGCTTCTCCTTGTGCTCGTGGAAGCGGACGTGGGCGTGGAGCACGCTCATCCGCTGGTACTTGTCAGCCACCTCGGTGATGGCCGAGTTGATGTCGGCGCGGCTCAGCGTTTCGAGGAGGCCGATGTTCGTGACCTGCACGTCCATCTGCTCTTCTTCGGTGTAGGTGAGCGCGCGGAGCACGTCGGTCTTGATCACCACGCCGAGGACCTCGCCGTCGTCGTCGGCGGGCGTGACGACGAGCCCGGCGATGTCGTGTTCCAGCATGCGCGCGACCGCGTCGCGGACGCTCTCTTCGGGCGTCGCCGTGCGCGCCGGGCTGGTCATGAGGTCGTAGACCGGGAGGTCGAGCATCCGGTCGGTGTCGCCGCGGCGGTCCTGTTTGCCCTGCCGACCCTCGTCGCGCACCATGAACTCGACGAGGTCGTAGGTGGTCAGGATGCCCGCGAGGCGGCCGTCCGGGTCGACGACCGGCAGCCGCGAGACGCCGTGTTCGCGGAGGCGGTTGATGGCCTGTCCGAGGTGGTCGCGCTCGCCGATGGTGACCACGTCGTCGGTGTAAATCTGCTCGACGGTCAGCGCGTCGAGGTTGTCGAGGACGGCCTCGAGGATGGCGTCCTGCGTGATGATGCCGTACTGTTTTTCGCCCTCGTAGACCGGCGCGACCTTCGTGTTGCCCTCGACGAGCATGCGCGCGACCTCGCGCACGTTCTCGTGACGGTCTATCTTGGGGACGGCCTTCGTCAGCGCGGCCGCTTTGGTGTTGTCTTCGACGTGCGAGTTGATGAGCTGCTTCTCACCGATGACGCCCGCGTACTCGCCGTCGTCCTGGACGATGATGCCTTTAGGGTTTTCCCGCTCGAAGATGGAGCGGACCTTGCCTAATCGCTCGTCAACGTCGACCTCGATGAAATCAGGAGTGGCGATATCAGCAATATCCATAATACATCCTTACATACAACGCCGCTTCTCTTGAAGGTTCGTCCCGTTTCCACCCGCGAGGAAGGACCGAAATCGCAAGGCCACGACGGGGCTGAAGGGTGGAATTCCGACGACAGACGGCCTGTGCTTATTGGTAACACTATTCTCACGCGGAATATCGTCGTTTCTCGCCGACGCGTCGACCGTGAACGGTGCGCGCGGCCGAATACTGTAACCCAGTTGCCACTCTCTCGCAGGCGAGTTTGGGGACACCCCCGCCTCGATTCCCGGTCGAGATCGGACTAGATGAATTCCGGGATATGCCGGTAGTTCGGGCCTAACCGGTCGAATTCGCTCATCTAGTCGCTCCATACTTACAGCCGTTCCTACCGTTCAGTATTTCCAGAGAATGGCGTCTCCTGACAAGAACTCCCAGACTGACCGCCGCGATGGCGAAGAATCGTTCCGAGCAGACGGTGCCGGCACCGCCGAACTGGTCCCCACGACCGGTCTGGAGGCGATGGCCGCCCGCGCGAGTGAACTACCGGTCCCCGCGTCGGACCGCATCGAATACGGCCCCGTCGAAGACCTCACCGACGACGAAGCGGCGGACGAAGACCGCCCGGAAACGCTCCGGGAGGCCGTCCTCCGCGAGGTGAAGGCGTTCTTCGCCGAAATCGACGACGAGACGGCGTTCGCGCCGACGCCCTCGGAGGCGTTCATCGAAGACCAGTTCTTCGACTTCTCGTTCCTCGAGGGCGTCGAGGCCGTCGAACACTACTGGGTGAACAAGCCCTTCGCGTTCGTCTCCATCCTGTACGACCACGAGAAGCGCGAACACCAGTACCACGTGAGCGAACCGCGTCTCGACGACTTCGAGGACTTCGTGCGCGACGACCTGACGAAGATTCTGCGCAACAGCCTCCTGTACCGCGACCTCGACGCCGACGGCGACCGCGAGGACGTGTTCGACGACGAGGCCCGCGAGATAATCACCGAACACGCGGCGACGGTCGAAGAAGGGTCGCTCTGGAAGCTGTTTTACTTCCTGCTCCGCGACTTCATCCACTTCGGCCGCATCGACCCCGTGATGCGGGACCCCGGCATCGAAGACATCTCCTGTGACGGCGACGACGTTCCCGTCTACGTCTTCCACAGCGTCTACCGGGACGTGCCGACGAACGTCGTCTTCGACGACGGCGACCTCTCGTCGTTCACCATCCGCCTCGCGCAACGCGCGGGCAAGCAGGTCACCGTCTCCGACCCGCTCGTGGACGCGAGCCTCCCGGACGGCTCCCGCGTCCAGTTGACCCTCGGCTCGGACATCGCCACCCGTGGGTCGAACTTCACCATCCGGAAGTTCTCGGACGTGCCGCTGTCGCCGGTCGACCTCGTGCGCTGGAACACCTTCAGCGTCGAGCAGATGGCGTACTTCTGGCTCGCCATCGAGAACAACCGGTCGCTCATCTTCGCGGGCGGCACGGGCTCCGGGAAGACCACCTCGATGAACGCGGTGTCCTTCTTCGTCCCCGGCCACGCGAAGGTCGTCTCCATCGAGGACACGCGCGAAATCACTCTCCCGCACGACAACTGGATTCAGTCCGTCACCCGCGACACGTTCACGGCCGACGGCCGCGGCGAGGTGTCGATGTACGCGCTCCTGCAGGCCGCGCTTCGACAGCGCCCCGAGTACCTGCTGGTCGGTGAGATTCGCACGGAAGAACGCGTCGCCCTGACGTTCTTCCACTCCATCGCCACGGGCCACACCGCGTACACGACGTTCCACGCCGACTCCTCGGAGGGCGTGGTCCACCGCATGCGCAACGAGCCCCTCGGCGTGCCGGCCCAGATGCTCTCGGACCTCGACATCATCTCGGTCCAAAAGCAGATTCACCTCGACGGCGACCGCACCCGCCGGAACATCGCCGTCACCGAAATCGCCGGCGTCGACGACGACGGCGAGGTCGAACTCCGCGACGTGTTCAAGCGCAACCCCGAGAACGACGCCCACGAGCGCGTCGGCGACTCGGTCGTCCTCGACGAAATCGCCGCCGAGCGCGGCTGGACCAAGGCAGACCTGCAGTACGAACTCGACGTTCGCGCCGACGTGCTCCGGTACATCGCCGCCTCGGGCGTCGACGACTACCTGACGGTCTCCGCGATGATTCGCCGCTTCGAGCGCGACCGCGAAGGCCTCCTCGCGCACGTCTACGCCGAGACCTCGCTGGTCTCCGTGGACGAGGGCGACGAGGACGCCACGGCAGACGACCTCGACGACGACGAAATCGAGGTCTCGCCCGAGACCGAGCGCCTGCTCGCGGACCTGTTCGACATCGAGTTGGACGACGACGCGGATGCCGACGCGGAAGACGACACGGCAGACGACGAGCGCGACGACTCCGACGACTCCGACGACGGCGCTGACTGGGAGGTCTTCGGCGACGAAGCTGACCCGGCCGCTGCCGACGCCGCTGCCGACGCCGATGCCGACGCCACCGAGTCCGATATCGCGGAGGCTGGCCCCGCGCCGGCCGATGACGCCTCGGACGCGGACGAAGCCGTGAGCGACGACGACGACCGGGAGGCCGACGATGCCCGCTGACTCGTCGTCCTCGGTTCCCCTGCCCGACTACGAGGTCGAGCAGTACTTCCCGCGCGAACACTTCGACGAGTCGCCCGAGGAGGTCAAGCGGCTCCGCCAGCGCTACGGGTACGTCCGCACGTACTTCAAGCGCAACCCGGCGAACCACCGCGACCTCCAGCGCTGGCTGAACCAGACCCGCGTGGGTACGACCTACGACCTGTACCTCACGCAGTCGCTCAAACTGGCGTTCGTCACCGCGGTGTTCGGCTCGCTCGTCGGGCTCGCGCTCACGTTCGTCCTCGCCCGCATGGGCGTGCTGGCGAACGCGTCGAGCCCCGTGAGCTTCGGCATCGCGGCGCAGTACGTCGTTCCCCTGCTCCCCTACAAGGTGCCCATCCTCGGCGCGGCCCTCGTCGGCCTCGTCGGCGGATTGGCGGCCGCCGGGACCTACTACGCCCGGTACTACCTCCCCAAGAGCCGCGCCGAGATGCGCGGCCGGAGCATCGACATCCTGCTCCCGCACGCCATCGTCTACATGTACGCGCTCAGCCACGGCGGGATGAGCTTCCTCGAAGTCATCCGCTCTGTCGCCGACGCGCCCGACTACGGCGAGGTGTCCAGCGAGTTCGAGATGATTGCCCGCGATATGGACCTGTTCGGCAACGACCTGTTCACGGCGCTCCGCAACTCGCGGAACCTGACGCCGTCGATCAACTTCGAACAGTTCCTCGACGACCTCCTTTCGGTCCTCGACTCCGGCGGCGACGTGGCCGCCTTCCTCGACCGCGAGTCCGCGACGTACCTCGAAGAGGCCCGCGACGAGCAGGAGGACTTCATCGAGACGCTGTCGATGCTCTCTGAGGTGTTCGTCGCCGCGTTCGTCGCCGCGCCGCTCTTGCTCATCGTCACCCTGATGGTCATCAGCTTCCTCGGCGGCGACACGCTCGTCCAGCTGTACGCCCTGAACTACCTCATCTTCCCGCTGGGGATGGCGTTGTTCCTGCTCCTCGTGGACGTGCTCTCCTCGCCGTACACGCAGGACACGGTCCGGACGAAACACGACGTGACCGTCCTCGAAGAGATTCGGACGGTCGTGGCCAACTTCCTCGGCGCGATGCGCCGCGAAGTCCAGCGCGCCCGCGAGGCCCGCTGGGGCGGTGACGGCGTCGCCTCCGACGGCGGCTTCGTCGACGAGCGACTCGACGACTACCGCCGGGAAAACGCGGTGTACGAGCTTCGGACGCTCGTCGGCGACCCGCTCGACATCATGCGCCGCCAGCCGTACCTCTCGGCCGTCGTCACGGTGCCTCTCGCGCTCCTGTCGGTCGTCGGCGTCCTCGTGCTCGGCCTCGCGACGCCGACGCTCGACGCCATGCTCGCGAACCCGTACAACACGACGGTCTGGTTCGTCGTCCTCCCGTTCGCCATCGTCGCGGTCCCCCTGACGGTCTTCCACGAGCTTCGGACCCGCCGCGAGCGCACGCTCGAACGGCGCTTCCCCGACACGCTGAACCTGCTGTCGAGCGCCAACCAGATGGGTATCTCGCTGGTCGAGGCGCTCGCGCTCGTCTCCCGGTGGTCGAACGGCGCGCTCGCGGACGAACTCCGCGCGCTCCGCAACGACATCCACTGGAACCACGACGCCCACTCGGCGCTCATGGCGTTCGCCAGCCGGCTCAACGTCCCGCAGCTCTCGCGGGTCATCCGGCTCATCGCCAGCGGTGGCCGCACCAGCGGCGACCTCTCGCGCGTCCTCAGCGTCGCCGCGGAGGACACCCGCAACCGGTACAAGCTCGAAAAGTCCCGCCGTCGCGCGATGGGTTCGTACATCGCCATCGTCGTCATCGGGTACTTCGTCTACCTGTTCGTCATCCTGATGCTCGGTGCGAGCTACCTCGGCCCCCTCGCCGAGATGACCGGGCCGTCGGCGTCCGCGTCGATGGACGGACAGTCGCTCCCCATCGGCATCTCGTCGGTGCCGCTGGCGAACTTCCACGTGGTGTTCTTCCACTCCGCGCTGATTCAGGCGGTCGGAAGCGGACTCCTCGCCGGAAAACTGGCAGACAACAGCGCCCTCAGCGGACTGAAGTACGCCCTCGGACTGTCCGCGCTGGCGCTCGTCGCCTTCGCACTGGTGTAAGGCCATGACTCACAACACTCCCAATCAACACACGCAATCGCCCCTCAGGCACGTACTGCGCGGGTTCGTCGCGGGCGAGGCCCGCCGCGGCTCGCACCTCCGCGGTGACCGCCGCGGAGCCTCGGCCATCCTCGGCACGATGCTCGCGTTCGCGCTCGTCGTCTCGCTCGTCGCGATGGTGCAGGTTTCGGCGGTCCCCGCGTGGAACCAACAGACCGAATTCGAACACCTCACCGCGGCCGAGACCGACTTCGCCGCGTTCGACGAGAGCGTCGCCAAGGCCGTCGACGGCCGGCAGACCCGCGCGACCCTCGACGCCGGCGTCGACTACCCGACCCGCGCGCTGTTCGTCTCGCCCGCGGCCGGTTCCGGTTCGCTCCGGACGACCGACCCCGCGACGGCCCGCATCTCCGGCGCGGTCGCGACCGGCGAGACCGGCACCTACTGGGACGGCTCCGAACACGCGTTCGACACCCAGCAGTTCGTCTACCGACCCGACTACCGGTACCTCCAGAGCGAACCCTCGCTCGTCCACGAGGGGACCGCGCAGTACACCGCCTACGGCGGCGGCGAAGTCGGTGCGACCCAGTCGCTCGTCGACGGGACCAAGGTGTCTCTCGTCTTCCTGGAAGGCGACATCGACACCGCGACGGGCGAGGCGACGACCTTCAGCGTCGTCCCCCTGAGCGCCGGCACCGACTACATCACGGTCACCGACGCGGGCACGCCCATCTCCATCTCGGTCCCCACTCGGCTCTCCGAAGACACGTGGCGCGACCTGCTGGCCGACGAACCCAACGTCCGCTCTATCGCCTACGCGACCGGAGCCGACTACAACACCCTGACGGTCGAACTCGCGCCCGGCAAGACGTACGACCTGCGGCTCTCGCGGGTCGGCATCGACACCCCCGGCGCGCTCCAAGAGCCCGCCTACATCGTCGACGTCGAGGGCGACAACGCCGTCGTCCCGCCCGGTGCGACCCACCGGGCCGTCGTCGAGGTCCGCGACGCGCAGAACAACCCCGTCCCCAACGCGGTCGTCAAGGCCAGCCCCGGCCTGACCGCCGAGAGCGGGCGCATCGTCGCGCGCGACACCGGAACCATCTCGACCGTCACCGACGGCGACGGCCGCGCGACGTTCGTCTACACCGCGACGAGCAGCGTCGACGGCGTCGTCTCCGACGAGTTCGACGTGGTCGTCGAGGACTCCGCGGGCGCGAACGTCGACCGCGTGACCTTCGACGTGCAGCTCCGCGAGGGCGGCGTCACCGACCCGCTCCGCGGGCTCGTGGCCGCCATCGGCGACCCCGGCTTCGTCTACGCTGACGTGGACGGCAACGGCGAGTTCGACGGCGCGGACTACCGCGTCAACAACACCGGCACGGGCGGCGACATCGTCTACGACGCCGGCTCCGACCGGCTCGTCGTCCCGCCGAGCGTCCGAACCATCGTCTCCGACGAGGACATCACCCTCGCGGGCGACGGGGTCTCGCTCCACGTCGACGTCGTCGCGACCGGCTCGAACAGCCGAATCGACATCGACGCCGGAAGCGGCTCTCTGGCCGCGGTCGGCGTGAGCGTCACCTCGGTCTCGGGCAAGAACATCGACGTGACCGCGGGAGACGAAATCGACCTCTCCGGCGCGTCGGTCACGCAGGGCAGCAACGCCGACCTCACCATCGAGGCCGGCGGCGACATCGACCTCGACAACGCCGGGGTGACGCTCACGCAGGATCGCAACCTCCTCGCTGTCACCTCGACGAACGGCTTCGTCAGCGCCCGGAGCGCCGACATCAGCGGGAAAGGCGACGTCCGCATCGACGGCGCGGACGGCGTCGACCTCGCCGGGGCCGGCCTCTCGGGCGTCAAGGACAACGCCGACCTCGAAATCGACTCCGCCCGCGGCGGCGTCAACCTCAACGGCGTGGTCATGCTCGGCGACGGCGACATCCTCGTCGACGCCGAGGGCAACATCTTCGTCGTCGGCGCGAACATCGCCTCGGCGAAGACGGACGTGGAGATAACCTCCGACAGCGGCATGGTCAGCGGCCGCGAGGCCGCCATCTCCGCCGAGGACGACGTGGTCATCACCGCGGCGACCCGCATCTACCTCCCCGACTCCGCCATCGAGGACGAGGACTCGCCCGAACTGAACGCGCCCGACGTGGAGGTCTGAGCCGTGTCTCGCCTCTCTCTGGACTCTCGCGGCGTGTCCGAAATCCTCGGGCTCGTCTTCGCGTTCGGCCTCATCGTGTCGGTTATCGCCATGGTCCAACTCGCGGGCACGCCCGTCTGGACCGCCGGCGACGAAGCCGACCACAGCGCCAGCGTCTCGACCGACCTCGCGTCGCTCGACTCGCAGGTGTTCCGCGCCTCCGGCGTCGACGCCGGCAGCCGCGTCGCGGTCGACTCCGACGTGTCGTACCCCGAGCGCTACCTCGTGGTCTCACCGCCCGACAGCGTCGGGACGTTCCGGGTCGACGGCGCGGACGCCGTGACCGTCACGGGCGTCTCCGCGGTCGGCCCCGAGCGGGTCTTCTGGAACGGCTCGACGCACACCTACGCGACCGGGGCCATCGTCTACGAACCCGACTACGCCGAGCGCGACGAGGCCCGGATGGTGCTCGAAAGCGGCGTCTCGTACCTCGAAACCGACGGCACCCCCGTCGTCCACCGCCAGTCGCTCGTCCGCGGCACGACCGTCACACTCGTCTTCTTCGAAGGCGACCTCGACGGCCACACGACCGCCGGCGACACCGTGGCGCTCGCGCCCGTCTCCGTCCGCACCGAGTCGCTACCCGTCTACAGCGCCACCGACCCGGTTCGCATCTCGGTGCCGACCTACCTCTCGGAGGACGCGTGGGTCGACCTCATGGCCGAGGAACCCCACGCGCGGGTCGTCTCCTACACCTCCAGTGGCGACCACGCGGTCGTCACTATCGAACTCGACGCGGGCGTCCGCTACGACTTCCGCGTCGCTCGCCTCGGCGTCGGCGAGGCTGTCGAACCCGACCCCGCCGCCTACGCCGTCGCGGTCGAAGGCGAGGACGCCGCAGTCCCCTCCGGCGGCCGCGAGACGCTCGTCGTCCGCGCGTTCGACCGGTACGGCGCGCCCGCCGCGGGCGCGACGCTGACCGTCGCATCGCCGACCTCGCTCGGCGGCACCGTCGCCCCCACCGACGGGGCGACCGCCGTCACCGACGAGTCGGGCCGCGCGAGCTTCACGTACACCGCGCCCGACGGCGTGACCGAAATCGAACACGACACGGTCACCGTCACCCTCGACGGGGCGTCCGGCCCCGGCGCGACGGTCACCTTCCCGCTGGAAGTCCGCGGGATGGGCGAGACCTACGAGGTCAGAAACGTCGTCACCTCGACGCCGACTCCGACGCCCACTCCAACGCCGACGCCGTCACCAACGCCAACACCCACGCCGACCCCGACGCCGGAGCCCGAAGATGACTTCACCATCGACGACGGCGAGGTCGTCCCCTCCGACGACTTCACGGGCGAGTTCGAACTGCTCGGCAGCGCCATCAAGAACGGGCGGTACGACGTGCCCGTCTCCGTCACCTTCGTCGTCGACGGCGAGTCCCACAGCCCGTTCGACTGGAACAACGTGAACGACGGCGCGTCGCGCTCGTTCAACGTGGCGGGCGACGCAGGCGACGGCCTCTCCATCGTCGCCGCCGCCGAGGGCTACGTCACGGCCGACTCGTCGGTCGACCACCGGCAGGTCGCGGTCCTCCGCGACGGCGACCCGGTGCCGGACATAAAAGGCTACAACGGACAGGACGACGCCGCCGAGTTCGTCGCCCCCTACATCAGCGACGACGGACAGACGATGGAACTCGACAGCAACCAAGCCATCTTCCTGTTCGAACTCGGCACGACGAACACGAACAGCAACGCCTTCGACATGCAGGACGTGGTCATCCTCGTGACCCTCTGGGAGGACGACTGAGTAGGCCGACTCACCTCCGCCGCGCTCGTCAGGAGCGCCAACCCCATTCTTCGGTCTTTTTTCCCGCCGGGTTCGCACGACCGCCGTATCGTTAACACCCGCGTCGCCGTAGGGTCTCGCATGTCGTTCGACCCGGACCGCGTCTCGACGGTCACGTTCGACTCGTACAGCACCCTCGTGGACGTCGACGCCGCCGAGAAGGCGCTCGCCGAGCGCGTCGACGACCCCGAGCCCGTCTCGAGGCTCTGGCGGTCGCGGTCGCTCGAATACACCTTCGTCGGCAACCACATCGACGAGTACGAGCCCTTCTACGAGGTCAACCGCGCGGCGCTCCAGTACGCGCTGGAGGCCCACGACGCGTCGGTCTCGGCGACCGAGCGCGACGAGATTCTCTCGGTCTACCACGAACTCGACGTGTTCGACGACGTGCGCGACGCGGTCGGCCGCCTCCGCGACGCCGGCTACGACTGCTACGTCGTCTCGAACGGGAACCCGGAGATGCTCGACTCGATGGTCGACCACGCCGACATCCGCGACCTCCTCGACGGCGTCGTCAGCGCCGACGAGGTCGGAGTGTTCAAACCCGACGCGGAACTCTACCGCCACGCGGCCGCCCGCACCGGGACGCCCATCGACGAAATCGCCCACGCGACCGCCGGCTGGTTCGACGTGATGGGGGCCCAACACGCCGGGATGCAGGGCGTCTGGGTCGACCGGAAGGACTCGCCGTGGGAACCGTTCGGACCGGAGCCGGACCTCTCTGTCTCCGACCTCACGGCGCTCGTCGACACGCTCGTCGGCGACGAAAGCGGGACGGCGGACTGACCCCACGGCTCGCACCCGCTCGCGGGAACCGCGCGCCAGGTGCTCACAATACTATTGTCGCTGGCCGTTCATCTAGTTGGATGGAACGCCGGCGCGTGAAAGGCGGAATCTTGGCCGCTATCGGGTTCGTTCTGTCCCCGCTTTCGTGGTGGAACGACCTCGTGGTCAACCTCCCGCTGGCCTACGCGTTCGGCGTCACGGTGAGTCTCGTCTCCAGAAGCTGGTTTCTCCCGGGTGTCGTCGCCGGCTACTGGCTGACGAACGTGGTCGGCTTCGTCTTGCTCCACAAGGGCGCTGTCGACGCGGTGTCCGCCGAATCGCATCCATATACGACCCGACGGTTCGCCAAGGACTTCGCCATCTCTATCGGTTACACTGCGCTCGTGGTCCTGTTGGTCTGGTTCGGCTTCCTCACCGTTCCCGACGGTCTGCTCGCGGCGCTCGGCCGGTGACTGCTGCCGGGTCGGTCGGACCGGTGCTCGTCGTGAAAAATAGTTCGAGCCGACTCGGCGGTGGGACCGGGTCGGTCGGCGGTCGTCGTCTCAGTTCTCCGTTCCGTTGTCGATAGGCGTCTCGGTCGGCGGTGGAGTCTCCGTCTCGTTCGTCGGTTCTTCCGTGGTCGGTTCTTCAGTCGTCGGTTCTTCCGTGGTCGGTTCTTCAGTCGTCGGTTCTTCCGTGGTCGGTTCTTCCGTAGTTGGTTCCTCTGTCGTTGGTTCCTCTGTCGTCGGCTCGTCACCGACGGTTATCTCCGCGTCGTCGGTGATGGGCGACCCGTCCATCGTGTACGGGCCGTCCTCAGCGCCGTCAGACGAGAGGAAATCGAGCTGTTGGTTGTTGTTCGTATCCAGATGCGCCATGGCGGTCAGGGTGGCGCTCTCGCTCAGCGACTCGGTGAGGAATATTCGGATGTTACTGTCGCTCTCTTCGATGTAGTTCGATATCCCGACGACGTCGCCGCTCTCGTTGTGAATCACGACGAAGCCGCCCTCAGAGAGGGTCGCGCTCGCGACGGTCACGGTGGCCCCGTTGGAGTTCTGGTCTTCGAACTTGACGGTCGCTGTCGGTTCTTCGGTCGGTTCTTCGGTGGTCGGTTCCTCAGTCGTTGGCTCTTCCGTAGTTGGTTCTTCGGTGGTCGGCTCCTCAGTCGTCGGTTCTTCGGTGGTCGGCTCCTCACCGACAGTCACGTCAGCGTCGTCGGTGACGGGCGTCCCGTTGACCGTGTACGGGCCGTCTTCGGTCCCGTTGGACGTGAGGAAGTCGAGCGTTTGGTTATCGTTGGTGTCGAGGTGCGCCTGTGCAGTCAGCGTCGCACTCTCGTTGAGCGATTCGAGGAGCGGCACGGAGACGTTCTCCTGCTCGCCGGGTTCGAGGTAGTCGGTCGCACCGACGACCGAGCCGTTCTCGTCGAGGATAGCGATGTAGCCGCCGTCAGAGAGGTTCGCGCTCGCGACGGTCACGCTACTCCCGTCGGACTCCTGGTCGTCGAACTGGAGCGACGCGGTCGGTTCTTCGGGTTCTGGCTCGGGCTGTTCGCCCACGGTGAGCGTCGCCAGTTCACCGAAGTCGCGCGTCTCGATGCCGTGGATGTACGTCCCGTCTTCGAGGCCCGTCGTGTTGACGTCGAACGTGATGGTCTCGGTCTCGTTGGGGTTCAGCGCCCAGCCGGTCCGTTCGACCACGTCACCCTCCAGACGGAACTCGACGCACTGAATCATCGGCACGTCGTTCGGGTTGGTGATGTCCGCCGATACCGTCACCGGCTCACCGGCTTCGACGCCGGACGGCGCGGAGAGGTTACTCACCTCGAACGACCCGTAGGTCGTGTTGCTCGGATACGTGCAGTACTCCGCCTGCATCTGTGTCTGTGTCTGTTGCTGTACCTGTGCCTGCCGTGTGTCGACCGCCGCCATCCCAGTTCCTGTCGCCGCCGCCGCGACGAGCGCGACGACGACGAGGACGCCGGCGATACGTGTTCGTGTATTCATGTGTCTGCAGTGACAATCTACCGACGCTGTGGGCAAAAGCTGACGAGATAGTTTCAATAGTTTCGCGTGCAAGCTGTCAACTTACCTGATGGTATAGGTGGTTAGTCTGTCTCTGATTTCGATACTGGGGGCTCATTGACCTGTTTTTTTGCAACAGTTCACGAAACACGATGTTTCACGCGAGACGCTACGATTTAACTGTCAGAAAAGCGAGTCGGTCGCCAAAGCTAACGTGGTAGCTTCTCGTTTATTCGAAGTTCTTGACATTTTGAGAGACGGGGTCGGCTGAGCGTTTCGAAAACGGAACGGTGTCGAATCGCTGGCTGTCCCACGTGTCGTTCGAGTAGTCTCATCTGACTTCCCACCCGGGTACCGATTGTCCTCTCGACGTTGAGGAGTAGGCAATATAATCAGAATTGACGTTACATATGAGTTCGAATTTGGGGAATTACACTCTTAATATCCAAAACTTCTTGTACTCGTGTCCTATTTGGTCGTGTATGAGCGAATCCAACGAGAATTCGCGGATTGCACCGTACACGGAGTACTCGCGCACCCGTTCGCGGTGCCCTCGATGCGGGACGTCCGTCCCGAAGGAGGCGGTCGCCGACGCGCTGTGTGCGAGTTGCCAGACGGACGTATCCATCTGATGAGCACGGCCGCACCACACAGTTCCGACGAGTTGGCTGACGCGCCGGTGTTCGACCTCGAATGTATCTACGACGACCCGGAGAACCCGACCGAACTGACGGTGTTTTCCCCGAAGTCGGATGAGCTGACGACGTCGTGGATTACGGTCGACCGCGGAAGCGCCGTCTCGCTCGACGACATCGCGTAGGCGTCGGCGGGCGGCGCTTTTCGGTAGTTCACCTGGTAGTGCTCAGTCTCCGATTCCACGGACGCCTCGCTCCGGCCACGACGTTCAGCTCCGCTCGGTGTTCGAGGAATCAGAAAATGGGTTGGGGCGGATTCGAACCTCGGTCGCTCACTCCGTTCGCTCCCTGCTTCGAATCCGCGGCGACCACACACTTCGACACACGCTCCTCGCTGTCGCTCGTCGGTGGTGTCGAAGAGAAGTGGGTTGGGGCGGATTCGAACCGCCGGCCTGCTCCGTGTGAAGGAGCCGTCATAACCTGGCTAGACCACCAACCCGGCTACGATTTCGATTTTCCGCGCCGCCAATTAAGACTTACGTTGTGCCCCGATTCGAGGGCACAAACGAGCCTACTCGGGTCGCCGCACGCGACGGCGAACCCGCCCGGCGGCCCGGCGACTCCGCGTCGCCGCCCGGCGCGCGCCGTACTCGACGCGCTCTCGCCGCGTCTGCGGCTCGGACTCCTCCCCGTCCTCAACCTCGCGCCCGAGCGCCGCCATGAGGCGGCGACGGAGCGGTGCCGTCTCCTCGTCCAGACCGGCGTACAGGTGCTCGAATCCCCGTCGGAAGTAGTACCGCGCGTCGGTGAAGTGTCGGTTCATACCTCTGGATAGCCACGGCGACGAGAAAACGGTTATGTCTCGTGTTACCGAGAGTCATTTGTCTGGGAAAGAGCGATACACTTTAGTGATTCTTAGGCATACCTAAAACCGGGAACGCAGGCCACGCTTCGTGGTCGGTTCCAGTTAGCGTCTGGCCCCTTTCCGGGACGGCGATACCGTGGGCACGATTCGTCCGTCCTGGTCCCATTATCCTCGTGAGCGACCGCGCCGATCGCGCCGACGCCGGCGGGTGAAGCGGGCGCTCGGACTCAGTACGTCGGCGACTCCTCGGGCACGCCGTCGCGCTTGTTGACCAGTCGCGCGAAGACGAACAGCGCGTCGGAGAGGCGGTTGAGGTACGCGACGACTTCCTCGTTGACCGGCTCTTCGGCCGCGAGCGAGACGACGCGACGCTCGGCCCGCCGCGACACCGCGCGGGCGTGGTGAAGCTTAGCTCCCGTCTCGCTCCCGCCGGGGAGGATAAACGACGTGAGCGGGTCGAGTTCCTCGTCGGCCTCGTCTATCCACGCTTCGAGTTCGTCGACGTGGTCGGCGGCTATCTGCGGGTCGTCCTCGTCGGGGTCGGGGTTCGCGAGGTCGGCCTGCACGATGTGGAGGTGGTTCTGGACGGCTTCCAGCACGTCGTCCACGTCGTCGTGGCCGGTCGGGCGGACGGTCCCGACGAGGGCGTTCACCTCGTCGACCGTCCCGTAGGCCTCGATGCGGTGGCTCGTCTTCGACACGCGGGTCATGTCCCGCAGGTCGGTCATCCCCTCGTCGCCGCGGCCGGTGTATATCTTCATGCCAGCGTCTGGTCGACGTACCGGAGGATGTTCTCGCTCTCGGACATCGTCACGCCGCGGTCGCCGTCAACGAGAACGGGGACACCGCGCTGGCCGCTCACGCGCTTGACCTCGTTTCGGTCCGAGTGGAGCGCGTCGACCCACTGCGTCTCGTAGTCGACGCTCGCCTCGGACAGCGCGTCGTGGACCTTCTCGCAGTACGGACAGCCGTCGAGCGCGTAGAGTTCGATTCCCATGCCCCGCCGTTGGGCGCGCCGACTCAAAGAGATTTGCACGCCGATGGGCCCGACCGCCACGCCTCGGTCGTCGTGCCGTCGGTGCCCCGTGAGCCGTTACGGCTCTCCACCCGCATGTTTTAGACACGTCAAAATTCAACCTTAGAGCAACAAATCTATATGGTGGCTTGTATCTATTTCACATAGTGATGAACACTAACGCAGATTCGGTCGACCCCAAACTCTCTCGGCGGTCGGTCGTCGCGGCCGGTTCCGGTCTGCTGACGGCCGGCCTCGCCGGCTGTCTCGGCGGTGGCGGCGGAGCGGGAAGCGGAAGCGATGGCTCGAACACCGGCTCCAACGACGCCTCTGGCGGGTCCGAGTCGGAAGACGAATTCGTCGTCGTCGCGTCGTTCTTCAGTTTCTACGACTTCGCGCGCAAGGTCGCGGCCGACACGCCGGTGACGCTCAAGAACCTCATTCCGACCGGCCTCCACGGCCACGGCTGGGAGCCGGACGCGAGTGTCACGCGCGACATCATCGAGGCCGACGCGTTCGTCCACGTCGGCGAGGACTTCCAACCGTGGGCCGACCGCGCCATCCAGACGCTGAAAGACGACGACGTGGACACCCAACTCATCAACGTCCGCGAGGGCGTCGAACTCGTGGAACTCGCCGCGAGCCTCGACCGCGACGAGGAGGGCGTCGGCGAGGGCCGCGGGAGAGACCCCCACTTCTGGCTCGACCCGCGGCGCGCCAAGACCGCCGTCGACAACATCACCGAGGGGCTGGTCGAACTCGCCCCCGAGCACGAGGAGACCTTCCGCGACAACGCCGACGCGTACAAGGCCGACGTGCTCGACCGCATCGACCGGGACTACCAGGACATCTTCGACCGGGCGTCGCGCAAGGTCGTCCAGTTGGCGGCCCACAACGCCTTCCAGTACATCGGCGTCCGCTACGGCGTCGAGATGCGCCCGCTCGTCGTCAACCTCGCCGCCAGCGGCGACGTGAAGCCCTCGGACATCACCGAGGCGAAGCGCGTCATCGAGGACAACGACATCAAGTACATCGGCGCGGGCGTCTTCGAGACGCGTCGCCCGGCGAAACAGCTCATCGCCGAGACGCCCGTCGAGGCGTACTTCCCCGTCACACCCTACGCGGGCGTCCGCGAGGACTGGGTCGAAAACGACTGGGGCTACGAGGAAATCGCGTACAACATCAACATGCCCACGTTCGAGGTCGTCCTCGGCAACAAGTCGCCCGACGAGGTCGGCCACGACGGCTGGGCCGACGAGTGGAGGAACTTCGAATGAGCGCCCTCCGGAACGGCGAGTCCGCGGAGTCCGCTGATATCGGCGTCGCCGACGACGCCACCGCCGACGCCGGCGGCTCGTCCGGCCCCCTCGTCGAACTCGCAGACGTCGAGTTCGGGTACACCGCGACGCCCGTCGTGGAGGACATCTCGCTCCGCATCGACCCCGGCGAGTACGTCGCCATCGTCGGGCCGAACGGCTCCGGGAAATCGACGCTCATGAAGCTCATCCTCGGCCTGCTCCGGCCCGACGCGGGGACCGCGCGGCTGTTCGGCGAGCCCTCGCACGCCTTCGACGACGGCGCGCGCATCGGCTACGTCGCCCAGCACGCGAGCGCCTCCAAGGAGATGCCTATCACGGTCCGCGAGGTCGTGAAGATGGGTCGGTTCCCCCACGTCGGCTTCGGCCGGCTCTCGGCCGAGGACCACCGCATCGTCGACGAGGCGCTCGCCACAGTCGGCATGACGGACTTCGCCAACCGCCGGGTGACGAAGCTCTCGGGCGGCCAGCGCCAGCGCGCCTTCATCGCCCGTGCGCTCGCCGGCGAGGCGGACCTGCTCGTCTTGGACGAGCCGACCGTCGGCGTCGACGCCGAGTCGGTCGACGCCTTCTACGACCTGCTCGAAGCGCTCAACGAGGAGGGCATCACGATTCTCCTCATCGAACACGACCTCGGCGCGGTCACCGACCACGCCCGGCGCGTCGTCTGTCTCAACCGCGAGGTCTACTTCGACGGTCCGACTGACGAGTTCGTCGAGAGCGACGCGCTCGCACGAGCGTTCGGGACCGCGGCCTCGTTCGCCGGTGGTGGTGGCGCGTGATACCCGTCGAACTGTTCGCCGCGTTGCAGGCGGGACCGTTGGACGCCGTCCTCGCGCCGTTCTACTGGTTCCTCGCGCTGTGGTCCGACCTGCTTTTCGCCGTCGGCGACGCAACGGGTCTCGGCTTCCTCGACTACCGGTTCATGCACCGCGCCATCCTCGTCGGCCTCTGTATCGGCGTGATGGCTCCCCTCATCGGGACGTTTCTCGTCCACCGCCAGCTCGCGCTCATCGGCGACGCGCTCGCCCACACCGCCTTCGCCGGGGTCGCCGTCGGCCTCTTTCTCAACGGCGTGTTCAGCCTCGGCGTCTCGCCGTACCTGACCGCCGTCGTCGTCGCCGTCATCGCGGCGCTCCTCATCGAACTCATCTCCGAGACGACCGACGCCTACAACGACGTGTCGATGGCAATCGTGCTGTCGACCGGATTCGCGCTGGGGACGGTCCTCATCAGCCTCAACGCGGGCGGCCTCGCGGTCGGCATCAACCAGTACCTCTTCGGCAACCTCTCGACCGTCTCGGCGGAGAACGCCGCCATCCTGCTCGTGCTGTTCGCCGTCATCGTCGGCACCGTCGCGCTCACGCGCAACCAACTGCTCTACGTGACGTTCGACGAGACGGCCGCCGCCGTCTCGGGCATCTCGGTGACGTGGTACAACCGCGTGATGGTCATGCTGACCGCGCTGGTCGTCGTCGGCGCGATGCAGATTATGGGCGTCATCCTCGTCGCCGCCATGCTCGTCGTCCCGGTCGCGGGCGCGGCGCAGGTCTCCCGAAGCTTCTCCGAGTCGCTTCTGGTCTCCGTCGTCCTCGCCGAACTCGCCGTGCTGCTCGGCATCGGCGCGTCCTACTACGGCGAGGCCACCGCGGGGGGCGTCATCGTCCTCTTCGCGGTCGGTATCTACGTCGTCTCCGTCGCCATCGGTAAGTTGCAGTCGCGCGCCGGAGAGGACGCGACGCCCGAACTGGGGAGTATCGAGTCCTCCGACCTGTAACGTCGCTCGCGTTTTTCGCCCCGTCCGTCAGCTCGGCGGTTTCGAGGCTGCTCATGGTTCGTACCGGTCGAGTCGCCCGACCGCGTCCCGGAACGCGTACCAGCCCACGCCGAGTCCGAGAAGCGCCGTCGCGGCGACGGCGACCGTCATGGCCGTCGAGAGAGACATCGAACCGGTCTCGATGGCGGCGGTCGCGGCGATAGCCGGCATCCCGATGAGCGCGACGACCACGGAGAACGCCGAGAGCGCGCCGAGCGGGGGGAGCCCGACGCCTCGCGAGCCGGTCGCCGCGTCCGTCGGCGAAAGCCGAAGACCGGCCGCGAGCGACACGACGGGCGCTGTCGCACCCAGTATCGAGCCGACGAGCGCCGCGCCGACGCAGGCCGCCGGGGCAGCGCCAATCGAGAGCGCGGTTCCGAGTCCGGCCGCCGCCGACAGCGCGGTCCCCGGAATGGCCGCCGACAGCGCGTAGCCCGTCACGACTCGTTCGCGCCCGTGGGGTGCCGTGAGCGTAAGCGGGAGCGCGGCGCCTTCGGTTCCGAGCGGGTCGAGCGTCACTCCCGCGCCCGTCGCGACCGCGACGTAGGTCGCGACGACGGCCGGAAGTGCGGTCGGGAGCGTCTCGACGACCACGAGTCCCACCCCCGCGGTGGCTCCGACGACGATTCCGCTGAACAGTAGTGCGCGCGGTTCGCGCCACAGGCGGAGCCACACGACGCGGGCGACGGCGGCCGTCGGCCGCGAGGCGACACGGGCGACGAGCCGGCCGCCGGCGACCCGAAGCCGGGTTACGATTGCCGGGTCTCCCCGCGTTTCCCCTGCCTTTCCAGCGTCCGCCCGTTGGTAGTCAGTTATCCGGCGGGCCGTGGCGACACCGAGCCACCACGCGACCGGCGTTCCGAGGAGGGCGGCGACGGCGCGCCCGTCCGAGGCACCGACGCCCGCGCCGACAAGCGCGAGGTCGGCGTACCAACCGACCGGGAGTCCGCTCAGGAGCGCGAAGGACGACCGAGTTCGAACGAACGCGAAGCCCACGACCGAGACCAAGAGCGCGCCGAAAAGGAGCCGGTGCCGTCGCACTCGCGGATAGTGACGGAACGCCAATCTGACACCCAGCGCGACCGGGAATGTCACCGCAACGGCCGTCGCGACCAGCGCCGTGACGGCGACGAGCGCGGTCACAGCCGTCCTCGGTGACGCCGCTCCGGCGGCGAACGCGACGCCACCGGCGACGCCCACGACGCCGACGAGCCGGCCGGCGAACGCGAGCTGGTCGAGAAGCTCCGCGGTGAAAAACGCCGTCGGGGAGAGCGCGAGGCGCCGGTGGTCAGTCCGTTCGTCGTCCTCTCGTTGGGCCGTTCTCACGAGCACACCGTAGCAGGTCGCGACTGCCAACAGTCCCGACAGCCCGCGCGCGGTGCCGAGCGCGCCGGCCCCTCTCCCATCCGCAACGGCGACGCCGGCGGCGTACGCACCCGGGTCGCTCCAGACCGCCTCGTAGCCGGAGACCGGGAGTCGACCGACGACCGCGAGGAGTGCGAACGAGACGGCGGCGAGATAGAGCACAGACACCATCGGGCGGTCGCGCGCTCGCCGGACCCCGCGGAGGGCGCGGACGCGAACGACGTGTCCGACCTGCCGAACCATCGTCTCCATCGGTCACTCGCTCCGGCCCTCGGTCATCTCTAGGAAGGCGGCTTCGAGCCCTTCCGACTCCCCGTCGCGCTGCGCTTTGCGTTTCACCGCGTCCAGCGGCCCCTCGGTGACGAGCCGTCCGTCCTGAATGACGCCGACGCGGTCCGCGAGCGCCTCGACGACGGTGAGCAGGTGCGAGGAGAGGAACACGGTGGTCTCGTCGTCGGCCAGGTCTTCGATGACGCGGCGCATCGTCCGCGCCGACCGCGGGTCCAGTCCGGACGTGGGCTCGTCGAGAAACACAACGTCGGGGTCGTGCAAGAGTATCTGAATGAGTCCGACGCGCTTTCGCATCCCGCGGGAGTACGCTCCGAGGTGGCGGTCGGCGTCGTCGGACAGGTCGAACCGGTCGAGAAGCGCCGAAACCCGTTCGCGAATCGTCTCGGCGGGCAGGTCACGGATGCCGCCCGCGTACCGCAACTGCTCGCGCGCGGTGAGTTCGTCGTACAGCGGCGGAACGTCCGGCAGAAATCCGATTCGACTCGTCACCGACGCCCTGTCTTCGATGGACGCCCCGGCGACGCGCGCGCGGCCGCTCGTCGGCGCCGTCAGTGTCGTGAGCATGCGCATCGTCGTCGTCTTCCCCGCACCGTTCGGACCGAGGAATCCGTAGACGCTCCCCGACTCCACTCGGAGAGAGAGCCCTGTGACTGCGACGGTGTCGCCGTACTCCTTCCGGAGCGACTCGGTCTCGATTGCTAGCGGCACGTTTCGTTCGTCGTGTATCACGATAATTAAACTGCCTCCTCAAACGGGGCTGCACTCCAGTCACTCGGATTTGCCCCGGGAGTATCTTTATTATCATCTAACATTATTATACTGATGACATGTCCGGCAGTGTCATAAATCAACGTGAAAGCGTTGAGAATAGTAGTGCCAGCATCGAGACCAATTCCCCCGAAGTTACCGTTCTCTCACGGTCAGAACTCGACGTGGTGCCGCCGCAACTAAGCGGGAGCATCACGCTGATCTGTTCCCGGGAGGCTGACGATCCGCTCGCCGGCCTCGACGACGCAGACGGGGCGTTCGACGCGAACGAGCGCGACCACATCGCCGAGCAGATCGCCGACGAGTCGGTCGCTCCCCGCCCGGCTTCGGAAGTGAGCGGTGACGTTTCGAGCTTCGACCTCGGCTACGGTGACCGGGAAATCGTCGCCGACCGGGCGATTCCATCCGAGGCCTCAATTGCCGTCACCTCCGTCCCGTTCAATGGCGGTCGCATCGACTCGTCGTCGTTCTGGGTCCGCGAGGCTGCAGGTGCCGACGAACTGACGTTCCACATCATCGTCGCGCCGCCGGGTCTCAACTCGGCGGAACGCGATGCGCTCGACCGGCTTCCAGCGGGCGAAGACGTCCCCGACTTCGACCCAGAGTCCGACCTGTCCACCGCCGCGGCGGCCGTCGTCGCCGTCACCATCGCAGCGGTTGCCGTCTCGAGCAGCGGACGAGCTAACCATGCGTTTGAGGCTCCCTCGGGTGCCAGTTCCGACGCCGACTCGGGCCAGTCGGTGAGTGAGCTGATCGAGGCGCGGGTTGGCGCCTAAACGACGCCATCTGGCTCCAATCATGCAGCAAACCTCCCGAATTGGTCCGCGATGACGCCGCTTCAGTCGGTCGTTCTCGCGTTTCTGGGTGCGTGGATCGGAGCCACGGTAGGAAACTCAACCCGGATTGGCGCAAGCGCGCTCTCCCAACGGCTCGGTCCGTTGTACGCGATAGTTCCGAAGTGGAACTTCTTTTCGCCACATCCGGGGCAACACGACTACGTCTTATTATACCGCGACCGTCGAACCGACGGGTCGCTGAGCGCTTGGCGGAGCGTCGACAAACTCAGTCAGTCGGCCCCTCCGGCTATCGTCCGGTGGGTCTGGAACCCATCGATGTACCGGAGCAAGGCACTTTTCGACCTCACACAGGGTCTCACGTCAGCCTTTGATGACGACGAACAGCGCGCAGATTCCGAAACGGAGGTAACAGCGGCAACCCCCCCGGAACCGAGACGAGTCGATCTCGGTCAGGTGAAGTTCTCGACGATGTACCTCACGCTCTTGCAGCTCGTGACGGCACAGGAACACTCACCGCTCGGAGAGTCCACGCAGTTCGCTGTTATGCAGTACTCGCGCGCGAGCGACGGGCACGAACTGGTATTCGTCTCGGAATTTCACTCACTCGATGACTGATTAACATGATTCCAACGCTCACACTCATCGGAGCCACGCGCGTGATGGCACTCCTTATCGGCGTTCACACGGTCCTGAAGTCGGCAGAGCAGTTAGCTACCCGCGGCAGATTCGAGCCCGACGGCGTACTGAATTGGGACGTCTCCCGCTTGTTCGCGGAGTCCGGACCGGCCTCGAAGGTGGTCGTTCCGCTGATAACGTATCCCCGATTCCGGTGGGTACTCGGCTGCCGACTCCTGGCTGGCGCTGCGGTCGGCGTGACGGCGGCGTTCGGGATGCCATCCCCGCTCGGACTTCTCGTCGTTCTTTTCACCGACGTCTGCATCGTCTTCCGGTGTCAGGGCGGCCTGAGCGGTGATTTCCAGATGGCGACGATCGTTACCTTCGGGGTATTGCTCGTCACGCTCGCCCCCCAGGGGAGCGTTCTTTCCCGTGCTGCCATGGCGTTCGTCGCCGCCCAGGCGGTCCTCTCATACGCGATTGCGGGGCTCAGTAAGGCGATGTCGGACGAGTGGCGGGACGGGACAGCGGTGCTCGGTGTCTTCGCGACGAACAACTGGGGGAACGGCCGCGTGTTTCGGTTTCTCGACCGCTATCCCCGGCTCACCCAGGTCGGCTCGTGGGGCGTCATCGCCTTCGAGTGTGCTTTCCCGCTAGTACTCCTTCGACCGATTGAACTGTCGGTCGGACTGCTCTCACTCGGCGTCCTGTTCCACGTTTTCAACGCTGCGTTCATGGGCTTGAACGGGTTCCTACTCGCGTTTCCCGCGACGTACCCGGCTGTTCTCTACGTGCATCAATGGTTCGGCGGACTGGTTCCCTAGTGACGATGGTCCCGCTGGCCGCCGGTCGGCGTGCCGTTCAGGGGACTCGGGCACCCGAACCCTCGTCTCTCGGCGACCACGAAATCACGCTTCGACGCCCGCCCGAGCCGTTTGCTGGCTTGCCCGCGCTCAGTCCGACTGGCTCCCCTGGACGTTCCCGGTCGGGTCCCACAGGAGGTCGACCACTCCCCCAACGCCGAGAAGAACCAACAGCACCGGGAGGTCCGTCGGCGCGCCGACCGCGTAGGCGGCGACGCCGATGACGCCGAGCGGGACCGCGGCGAGGCGCTCGACGTTCGGTACCCGGTGGAACAACAACCCCGTCACCGCGTACCCCGTCAGCGAGGCGAGGAGCAGCGCTTGCACGGGGTCGTGACCGCCGACGGTGGCCCGAACGGTCAGGCCGCCTAAGACGACGGTGAGGAGGGAAAACAGCAGTACGCGGGGTCGCTCGATAGCGGTGATGGACACGCCGGTCGCTTGTGTCTGGAAGGAGATAACACTACTTCACAGACAGGTGTGCGCAAGGCCGACACGGTCCCCGTCGCACTCGCTCGTCGGCCGCCTATATCGAGACGGTGAGTGTCTCGTCGACGCCGGCGAGTCCCGAGACGGTGAGTATCGCCTCCCGTCGGCCGGTCGCTTCGACCTCGATGCAGACGCCGAGAGGTCTTCATCCCGGCGACGACGCTCTGGACGCTCGCGCCGATGTCGCTCTCGTGTCGAGCGCGCAGACGCCGATGCCCTCGCCATTGCGGGCATTCGGCCGCCGAGACGAATTTCATATCGTCGTAATTGGTTTATCACGGCCCGATCCCGCCCGCGAACCAATATCTTCAACAACGACTACCACGGATTCGACCCCATGAGCGACCTCGAAATCCAGCGCGAATGCCCGGCTTGCGGCAACGACACGTTCTACCTCGCCGCCAGCATGGAGATTCACCTCGGCACGAAGACGAAGTGGCACTGCACGGAGTGCGACTACGGCTACATCCACATCACGGACGACATCGAGACGTACGCGAAAGCGGAAGCGTAAGCCGCGAAAAAGAGGTTTTCTCGTTATTCGCCGTCGCCGAGCGCCTGCCACGAGAGCCGCGGGTTCCGCGCGGCGGACACCTGGTCGATGCGGCGGGCGCTGGTCTTCGTGGGCGCGGTTTCGAGCGCCTCGTCGGAGTCGGCGTACGCCGCGTTGAAGGCGTGTGCGAGGTCGTCGAGCGACGCCTTGTCCTCGACTTCCGTCGGCTCCGTGAGCATCGCCTGCGAGACGAGTTCGGGCCACTTCGTCGTCGGCGGGTGGACGCCGTAGTCGAGCATGCGCTTCGCCACGTCGGCGGCGTCGCGGTCGCCCGAGGTCGCCGCGAACTCGTGGTGGAACGGCCCGTACGGGACTTCGAGGTCTATCTGCGAGGCGAGGTAGTTGGCGTTGAGGACGGCCTTGGCGCTGGCGTCCGCGAGACCGGCGTCGCCGAGGCGGGCGATGTAGGCGTACGCCTTCACGAGGACGAGCCAGTTACCGGCGAAGCCGTGGACCTTGCCGATAGAGGACTCGGGTTCGTACTGCTCGTAGCCGGCGGCCGTCTCGCGGACCATCGGACTCGGGAGGAACTCCGCAAGCTCTTCGACCACGCCGACCGGACCCGCACCGGGGCCGCCGCCGCCGTGGGGCGTGGCGAACGTCTTGTGGACGTTGTAGTGCATGATGTCGAAGCCCATGTCGCCGGGGCGGGCGCGGCCGAGCAGCGCGTTGAGGTTCGCGCCGTCGTAGTACAGCAGGCCGCCCGCGTCGTGGACCATCTCGGCGATGTCGACGATGTCGCGCTCGAACAGCCCGAGCGTGTTGGGGTTCGTGAGCATGAGCGCGGCCGTCTCCTCGGAGATGGCGGCGTCGAGCGCCTCCATGTCGACGCGGCCGTCGTCGTCGGACGGGAGTTCGACCACGTCGTAGCCGGCCATCGCGGCCGACGCGAAGTTCGTCCCGTGGGCCGACGAGGGAATGATAATCTCCGAGCGGTCGTCGTCGCGCGACTCGTGGTAGGCCTTGGCGACGAGGATACCCGTGAACTCGCCCGCGGCACCCGCCGGGGGCTGGAGCGTCACGGCGTCCATCCCGCCGATGTCGGCGAGGTACTCCTGCAGGCCGTGCAGGAGGCCGAGCGTCCCCTGAATCGTCCGGTCGGAGCGGTCGGGGTGGACCCCGGCGTTGGGGTCCGCGGCCACGTCCTCCGTGAACGAGGGGTTGTACTTCATCGTACACGACCCCAGCGGGTACGGCCCGAGTTCGACGCTGTAGTTCATCTGCGACAGGCGCGTGTAGTGGCGCGCCAGTTGCGGCTCAGACAGCGCCGGCAGCGTCAGTTCGTCGCGGGTCAGGTCGTCGGGGAGGACGCCGTCGGAATCGACCTCGACGGTGGTACTGTCTTTCTCGGACAGGAGCGGTTCGTACTCGTCGTCGCGGCTGAATCGGGCTTGGTCGAAGTTCATCAGATGACCTCCTCGAAGGCCGCGACCAGTCCGTCCGCGGCGTCGGCGTTCGCGTCGGTGATACAGACCTGCAGATGGTGGTCGTCGAGGGCGTGGACCGCGAAGCCGCGGCCGGCGAGGTCGTTCGTGATGGCTGGCGCGGGCTGGTCCGTCCGGACGACGAACTCGCGGAAGTGGTGGCGGTCGTACAGCGGTGCTTTGACGCCCGAAAGCTCGTCCAGTCGGGCGGCGAGGTCGCGCGCGTCGGTGACGGCCTGCGTCGCCAAGTCGACGAGGCGGTCGGGGCCGAGCCACGCCATGTGCATGGCGGTTCGGAGCGCGACCCACGCCTGGTTCGTACAGATGTTCGAGGTCGCGCGCTCCTTTCGGATGTGCTGTTCGCGGGTCTGGAGCGTCAGCGTGAACGCCCGCATGTCGGCGCTGTCCTCGGAGACGCCGACGAGGCGGCCGGGGACCTGCCTGAGGTACTCCTCGCGGGTGGCGAAGATGCCGAGACCCATCCCGTAGGCCGTTCCGAGGCCGAGCGCGCCGGCCTCGCCGACGACCACGTCGGCACCGACGCTCGCGGGTTCTTCGAGCAGGGCGAGCGCCACGAGGTCGCTTCCGAGACAGAACAGCGCGTCGTTGTCGTGGGCGAGGTCGCTGATATCGGCGAGTCGCTCCTCGATGACGCCGCGGACCGTCGGGGTCTCGGCGTAGACCATCACGGTCTCGTCGTCGACGAGGTCCGCGAGGGTCTCGACGTCGACCGCGCCGTCGTCCATCGGGTACTCGCCGATTTCCATCTCCGCGCCGTCGAGGTAGTTCTCCAGGACGCCGAGACGACCCTCGTGGAGGTGTTCGGGGACGAGCACGCGGTGGCCGCTCGCGCCGCGGCGAAGGCGGTTCGCGAGAAGCGCGGCCTCGGCGAGCGCCGTCGCGGCGTCGTACATCGAGCAGTTGGCGACCGGAAGCCCGGTCAGTTCGACCAGCATCGACTGGTACTCGAACAGCACCTGCAGGAAGCCCTGTGCGATTTCGGGCTGGTACTGCGTGTACGAGGTGAGGAACTCCGAGCGCCGCGAGAGGTCGTCGACCAGCGCCGGCACGTAGTGGGCGTGGTGGCCGCGACCGAGGAACTCCGTCAGCTCCTCGTTGCGTGAAAACAGGTCGGCCATGGCGTTTCTGAGCTCCTGTTCGTCGGCGCTGTCGACGCCGAACTCGCCGTCGAAGCGGACCTCACCGGGGATGTCGAAGAGGTCTTCCGCGCTGTCGACGCCGACGGCGTCCAGCATCGCTTCCTCGTCGGCGTCGGTGTGTGGGGCGTACGGGCTTCCGACCCGCCGTCCGTTTCCAGCCGTCATCTCACTCCGTCTGCTCGCGGTACTCCTCGGGAGAGAGGAGGTCGTCGAACTCGCTCGTGTCGGCCGGTTCGACTTCGAGCATCCAGCCGTCGCCGTAGGGGTCGTCGTTGAGGAGTTCCGGGGCGTCGAACAGTTCCTCGTTGACGGCCGTGACCGTGCCCGAGATGGGGGCGTAGAGGTCCGAGACGGCCTTGATGCTCTCGACCACGCCGAACTCCTCGCCGGCGGCGAGTTCGTCGCCCTCAGCGGGGAGTTCGACGAAGACGACGTCGCCCAGTTCGTCCTGCGCGAAGTCGGAGATGCCGATTTTGACGGCGTCGCCCTCGGTGGTGGTCCATTCGTGCGATTCCAGGTACTTCCGGTCGTCAGGGATTTCGAACATTGTCAGTTGATGAAGGGAGGTGTCACGATTACTGCGCGCTTCTCGCGGCCGCGGACGAGCACCGAAATCTCGGTCTCGTCGTCGGCGTACTCGACGGGGACGTAGCCGAGGCCGATAGGCTCCGACAGCGTCGGGCTCATCGTCCCGCTCGTCACGACGCCGATGACTTCGCCGTCCGCGTCGGCGATGTCGTAGCCGTGTCGGGGAACGCCGCGGTCGAGGAGGGCGAAGCCGACGAAGGTCTCGTCGACGCCGGCCTCGGACTGCTGTTCGAGGGCGTCGCGGCCCACGAACTCGGTATCGAGCTTGACGACGAAGCCGATGCCGGCCTCGTAGGGGGTCCGGGGCTCAGTCTCGGGGTCGAAGTCCTGTCCCGAGAGCAGGTAGCCCATCTCCAGTCGGAGCGTGTCGCGGGAGCCGAGCCCGCAGGGGGTCGCGTCGAGCGCCGACCAGACGGTCTCGGCGTCGTCCCACGGACAGAGGACCTCGAAGCCGTCTTCGCCGGTGTAGCCCGTCCGGGCCACCCAGCACTCGACGCCCGCCACGTCGGCGAACGTCGCTTGGAACTTCGAGAGGTCGTCGAGGGCGGCGTCGGGGGTGGCGTCCGTGACCGAATCGAGGGCGTCGGGGCCCTGTACCGCGAACATCGCCCAGTCCTCGGTCACGTCCTCGACGGTGGCGTCGAGGTCCCAGTCGTCGCGGAACGAGGTCCAGCGGTCGTACATCTCCTCGTCGTGGCCGGCGTTCGGGATGAAGAGGTAGACCCGCTCGTCGCGGTCGGGGAGTCGGTAGACGACGGTGTCGTCGATGATGACGCCCTCGTCGTTCACGATGGCCGAGTACTGCGAATCACCCGGTTCGAGGGCCGTCACGTCGTTCGTCGTCAGGCGCTGCATCAGCGCGGTCGCGTCCGGGCCGGACACCTCGAGTTCGCTCATGTGCGAAACGTCGAAGATGCCGACCGATTCTCGGACGGCCACGTGTTCGGCCTTGATGGAGTCGTACTCCACAGGCATGTCCCATCCGCCGAACTCGGTAAACGTCGCCCCGGCGTCCGCGTGGACGTCGTACAACGGCGGCTTGCGAAGGCCCATACAGGCCCCTGCGAACTGCGATAAGTAATGCTTTGGTATCTGTTCGCTCGGTCTGTTCATTATCTTGCATGAATCGGGGTCGAGTTACGGGGGTAAACACCACGAACCCGCAACCAGGTGGCGAAATCTGCCGTCCGGGAGCGGTTGCGGTCTGGACGGCGCTCGGAGTGATAAACCGACTACTGCGATACAGAACTCCGAAACGGAGTTGCGACGCGCCGCGAGATCGCTATCCGTGTCGTACTGGGTGGTGACAGAGAGTCAGAAAAGCGGAGACCGTCGGGGTCGCTGCCGCCTGTTCGGGGCGAGGCCGGTCTCAGTCGTCCGCGACGGCGGGCGCGTTCGGCGACTCTGGACGCGCTTCGACCTCGGCGGCGATCTGTTCGGACGCCGGCGTCCACGTCAGTTCCTCCTCGTAGTGGAAGGCGCGGTGGTCCTGCGTCGGGTCGACGACCGTCAGCGAGAGCCAGTCGTTGTCGAGCAGTTCGGTCAGTTCCTCGTGGTCGGCCAGCACGTCGGAGACGCGGTCGACCGGCGCGTGGATAATCGTCGAGAGGCGGAGCGGCTGGTGGTACGGCCTGTCGTCGGCGGCCATCAGCGACTGGAGCGGGAGCCCCGTCATCAGGTCGCCGCCGTTGCCCTGGTAGACGCCGACGTTGCCGACGGGGTTCTGGGTCACCTTCGACCCGCTGCCGTAGACGGCGTTGTCGACCGTCGAGAAGTAGTACTGGGCGTTAATCCACTGCGTGACGACCATCGGTCCCGTCAGAATCGCTTCGAGCGCGTCGCCGTCGGAGTCCGTCGAGTGGTCGTACGAGTGGAGGAACGCGCGGCCGTCGAGGTCGAGGTCGCTCGTCAGTTCGCGGGGGCCGATGACGAAACCGGCGTTGCCGGCCAGTCCCCACTCGGGGCGCGTCTCGGCCCAGTCGGCGGCGCGGCGCTCGGTCTCCCTGACACCCGCGGAGCCGTCGGCACCCATCGACTCGGCGCGCTCGGCGGTCGCGTTCTCCCGGGCGACCGCGAGGTCCGCGCGCAACTGGTCGAGGTCGTCGGCGTGGCTCTCGGGCACGTCGCCGTCGAACAGGTCGATTTCGTCGGTCGTCGTGTTGTGCTCGCCGGCGACGAACACCGTGTCCTCGGGGATGTCGAACCCGCGGTCGCGGAGTTCAGCCTTGACGGTCTCGTCGTTGCAGATTGCCGCGAGGACGCGGGCGTTCGGGCCGCCGGGGTTGCCGGCGCAGGCACCGCAGTCCAGACTCGAATCGAACGGGTTGTTCGCCGTCTCGCTGGCGTGGCCGGTGAACACGACGAGACGGCCGAACTCCTCCCAGCCCATCAGTCCGAAGGCGTTCGCGGCGTACTCGACTTTCTCCTCGTCGGTCAGCCCCACCGGGAGGTCGCCGACGTAGGAGTGCTGCCGGTGGACGGCCTGGTCGCAGAACTCGTGGTTGTCGGGAACCGCGTCGTCGGCGGTTCCCAGCAGGTCGGAGACGCGACCGGGGACGAACGTGCGAGCCGCGAGGGCCAGTCCGTACCCGCTTCCGGCGCTCTCGACGAATCCGAAGGCGGTGGCGGGGTTGGTCTTCAGCGACTCGATGACTTCGCCCGCGGTCTCACGGAGGTTCGACCAGCGGTCGTGACTCGCCTTCGTCTCCCTGTCGGTCGGGACCTCGGAGACGTGGTGCTGCGGGTCGAGAATCGGGGGACAGGCGTCGACCGCAACATCGACGTCGTAGCCCTGATACTCCATCGGGATGCCGAAGAAGCCGGCGTAGCCGTGGGTCTCGTAGTCGCCCGTGTCCTCGATGTGGCGGCGGATGACCTCGGAACGCGTGTCGATACAGAAGACCAACTGCGCGTCCGGGCGGCCGGCGGAGTCGCTGTCGTCGAGGGCCTCGCTCTCGGCGGCGACGCGGTCGACGACCTCGCCGCGGTAACTCGCCTCCCACGCGCTCAGGAACGCGTCGGCGAGTTCGTCGGCCGCGTCGGCCTTGGGGGTCTCGGGACCGGTCGACGGCTCGACATCGACGCCGAACGCGTCGAGGAGCGCGAGACGTGC
Source organism: Haloferax prahovense (assembly GCF_000723845.1). Lineage (NCBI taxonomy): Archaea > Methanobacteriati > Methanobacteriota > Halobacteria > Halobacteriales > Haloferacaceae > Haloferax > Haloferax prahovense. Next base: position 716,308 of record NZ_LK053000.1, read on the forward strand.
CGCGAGGTAGCCTTCGAGCGTGATTGGGTGCGTGGACTGCCACTCGCCGCCGTCGGCGGCGCGTTGCTTGATGAAGCCGGTCCAGCCGGGGAGCGCGGCGAGTTGCTCCTCGAATATCGGGACCCACTGGCCCTGGGGATACGACTCCAGCGCGGCTTCGACGGTTTCGACCGGCGACTCGGGGAGGTCGGCGACGATTCCGTCGTCTGGAATCTGACCGTCGTACGCGGCCATCGACCGGAAGGCGCTGTAGAACCCGTCTTCGCGGTTCGGCATCGGCCAGTGGGCCTGTCCCTCGTCGAGGAACGCCGACAGCCACTTCGTCAGCACGCGGTCGACCCGAGCGGTGTCGGTGTTGGCGTCAGTCTCGGCGTCCGAGGGCTCCGACTCGACGCCGGCGTCCATGCGCTCCAGCAGCGTTTCGGGGTCGTCCTCGTAGCCGCGGTCGGCCAGTTCCGAGGCGAGCACGTCGGGGTCGATTTGCCCGTCGTCGAGGGCCGCCCGGAACGTCTCCGGGGTCGGGTAGCCGCGACCGCCGACGAGGTCAGCGGCCTGGGTGACGGCCTCGTGGAACGGCATGTCTTCGAACCCCGAAAGCGGGTTGGCCGTCACGAACGAGTGAATCGGCCAGACCGAACCGACGGTCGTCGCCGCTTTGTCGATGCTGTCTTCGATGGTGTGTTCAGTACTCATTGTAGTCCTCCGTGGCGGTCAGCACGGTGCTGGAGGCGGGTTGGCTCGCGTTCAACAGCGCGACGTAGAGGCGGTGGCTGCGCTCGTGGACGCCGAGTTCTATCGCGGCGTAGACGACGAGGAAGACGCCGGCGACGAGCGCGTGGAGCGCGCTCAGTTCGGCCGGGGCCTCGACGACCGGCAGCCCGGACAGGAGGCTCGAAATCGCCTCGTAGGCGAGCGCGTAGACGGTGATTGCCGGCAAGAAGACGAGCGGGACCGCGCCGTAGCGGACTGTCGTCGGAAGCGAGGCGTGCGCGACGACGTTGCGGGCCGCGTGCAGCGTGGTGAGCACGACGAACGTCACGAGCAGGAGCCCGCTGTCGAGGTGCGTTCCCTTCCCGGTGAGCGCCGCGAACAGCGCGCCGCCGGCCAGCCCGGTCGCCAGGACGACGACCGCGCCCGCGACACCGGTCTCGTGGGCGTCGTGGTCGGTCGGGGCGGTGTGTTCGACCGCCGCGCCCGCGCTGAGGAAGTGGTACGCCTTGTAGAAGCCGTGCAGGATGAGGTGGGTGATGGCGGCTCCGAAGAAGCCGAGGCCGGCCTGCATAATCATGAAGCCCATCTGTCCGATGGTCGAACAGCCGAGTTCGCTCTTGACGTCCGACTGGACGTTCTTGAGCAGCTTTCCGAGGAGGGCGCTCGTCGCGCCGACGGCCACGATGCCGAGCATGAGCGTGGCGTCGAGAGTCACGACCGGGGCGAACCGAAGCAGCAGGATGCCGCCCGCGTTGACGAACCCGGCGTGCATCAGCGCGGAGGCGGGCGTCGGGGCGGTCATCGACGAGAGGAGCCAGCCGTGGAACGGGACGAGCGCGGACTGAATCATCGCCGCGAGGACGAGCGCGACGCAGGCCAGAAGCCACACCGGCCCGCCGAGCCCGTCGGCGCTCGCGGCGATGCCGGAGACCGTCGCCGCGCCGGTCGCCCACCACAGAGCCGCGAGCGCGACGCCGAGGAACGCGCTACTGGCGAGGAAGTACCTGCGAGCGACGCTCGCGGCGGCCCGCGCTTGACTCCAGCCGTCGACGATGCCGATGAGTTTCGCCATCGCCAGTCCCATCGCCAGCCAGAGCAGCCAAAACAGCGCGACGTGGTCGGCCGCGACGAGGCCCATCACGGCGACCGTGAAGCCGAACACGGTAGCGAAGAAGCTCGTCTCGTGGCGACTGCCGGCCATGTAGCGGCGCGAGTAGCTGTGGACGATGCCGCTGAAGAACGTCACGACCACCCATAGCAGCACGGTCAGGCCGTCGACGGCGACGACGCCGGGAACCTCCCACGCGCCGCCGAGTCGGACTCGGGCGAAGAGCACGGCGACGCTCGCGGCGAACAGCGCCCACACGAGCTTCGTTAGTGCGACGGGCGCGAACGGCGAGTCCGCCGCCGCGTCCGGGAGTGCTCCGACCGTCGGTTTCGAGGTGCGTCCTGACATCGTTCGATTCGTCGTTGACCAGAACGGTCACCGAAACGCGTTCGGCGTCCGATACTGGTCGTCCTTACACCCATCCGAGAACAGATTGTCTATTAAATCTACCTACATTCACAAATCGTTCGTAAATTAGCCATTATAGAACATTATGGTTTTGTGAGTGCGGTCCGGCTTGAACCGCCGGTTCTGGAAGGGGAAATCGGCTTAGAACGCTCGTTTCGAGCCTCATGCCCTGCTATCTGCCCGTTCGACGGCCGAATGTCGGCGACGGTTCACACGGGGGCGACTTTCCGCGACGATCCGCGATTGCAGTCGTTCGTCGGACTCGCTGACCGATTCGTGAACGCTCCGTTCGTCGCGAGGATATCGTGCGCGCGTCCGCTCAGGAATCGTTTTCGGCGTGTCTCTCGGCGTCGAACTTCCCGAACGGCGTCGTCTCGTGCGTGCGGACGAGCACCTCGTCGGCGACCGTGAGGCCCATATCGAGGAGTTCCTGCGCGATGGAGGTGATGTCGCTGTCCGTCTCGCCGACGGCGGTGACGAGGAGGTTCTGTTCGCCGGTGACCAGCTCTTGGACGGCCACGACGCCGTCCATCTCCAGAATCTCGGGGACGAGTTCGCCCCGCTTGGGAATCGAGGCCGTACAGTAGAGCAACATTCGGAGCGGGTAGCCCGACTTCCCATAGTCGACGCTCGCGCTGTAACCCTTGACGACGCCGTCGGATTCGAGTCGCTGGATGCGCTTGCGGACGGTGCTGTCCGAGGTTCCCGTTCGCTTCGCGATGTCGCCGGACGACATGTTCCGGGCATCCTCTTGGAGCGCGTACAGAATCGCCTTGTCTACGTCGTCGATATCCTCGCCAGCCATACCACTACATCGGAGAGGAGAGCACTTTATCCTTTGATATTGCTCGGACGGAGGCCCGCTCGGCATCCGAGGTCCGTCGTCTCCGGAGATAGATTTATTACCCATCCGATACAATTAGTTACTATGATTGTTGTAAAAGATAACACCGACGCGCCCGACGCTCACGAGCAGTCCGTTCGCCGCACGGCCACCTTCGCCGACATGGCCGCCGCGATGCGCGGGTTCTGAGCGGTTCGTCGGGGTTCGGTTCTCCTTTCAGTTCGCCCGACTGCGCCGCGACATGACTGATTTCCTGAGTTTTCGCGTTTCCTGATAGCCCGTTTCAACGACCCGTCTGAACCGGCGCGAGACGCGCTTCGCCCCGGGAAAACGGATTTACCTTTGGGTGTCATATTCTATCAAACTGGGCGACACCGCCCTGATACCCATGGCAGACAAACCACACCAAAACCTAGCCATCATCGGACACGTCGACCACGGGAAGTCCACGCTCGTCGGCCGGCTCCTGTTCGAGACAGGCAGCGTCCCGGAACACATCATCGAACAGCACCGCGAGGAGGCGGCGTCCAAGGGGAAGTCGGGCTTCGAGTTCGCCTACGTCATGGACAACCTCGCCGAGGAGCGCGAACGCGGCGTCACCATCGACATCGCCCACCAGCGCTTCGACACGGACAAGTACTACTTCACCATCGTGGACACGCCCGGCCACCGCGACTTCGTGAAGAACATGATTACGGGTGCGTCGCAGGCCGACCACGCGATTCTCGTCGTCGCCGCCGACGACGGCGTCGCACCGCAGACCCGCGAGCACGTCTTCCTCGCCCGAACGCTCGGTATCGAGGAACTCATCATCGCGGTCAACAAGATGGACGTCGTCGACTACAGCGAGGACTCCTACAAGCAGGTCAAAGAGGAGGTCCAACAGCTCCTGAACCAGGTACGGTTCAACTCCGACGACGCCGGCTTCATCCCCATCTCGGCGTTCGAGGGCGACAACATCTCCGAGCCATCGGAGAACATGCCGTGGTTCGACGGGCCGACCGTACTGGAGTCACTCAACAACCTCCCAGAGCCGTCACCGCCGACGGACGCGCCGCTCCGCGTCCCGATTCAGGACGTGTACACCATCTCCGGCATCGGGACGGTCCCGGTCGGCCGCGTCGAGACGGGGATTCTCAAGACCGGCGACAACGTCCGGTTCATGCCCTCTGACGCGGGTGGCGAGGTGAAAACCATCGAGATGCACCACGAGGAGGTCCCGGAGGCGGGCCCCGGCGACAACGTCGGCTTCAACGTCCGCGGCGTGGGCAAGGACGACATCCGCCGCGGCGACGTCTGCGGCCCGGCCGACGACCCGCCGTCGGTTGCCAAGACGTTCAAGGCGCAAATCGTCGTGATGCAACACCCGTCGGTCATCACCGCGGGCTACACGCCGGTCATCCACGCGCACACGGCGCAGGTCGCCTGCACGTTCGAGTCGCTCGACCAGAAGCTCGACCCCGCGTCGGGCGAGGTCGCAGAGGAAGAGCCGGACTTCATCAAGGCCGGCGACGCCGCCGTCGTCACGCTGCGTCCCCAGAAGCCGCTCAGCATCGAACCGTCGTCAGAAATCGCCGAACTCGGCAGCTTCGCCATCCGCGACATGGGACAGACCATCGCGGCCGGCAAAGTCCTCGAAGTCTACGAGTAGCGCCCGGTTTCGACCACCGTTTTTCGTCCCACCGCCGCGACAGCGGTTGGGCCGTCTGCACGGCGGTCGGTCGACCGATTGGTCACAAACCGCGTGTGAGCGTCCGCCGCCTGCGGCGTCACTCGTTAGCGCCGGGGTAGAGCGCCGACACCTGCCAGACGTTCGCGCGAACGCCGGCCCGCTCGATGTCCATCCGCACGCGGTCGCCGGCGTGGTGGTTCGCGAGGTAGGCGCGGAAGGTGCTGTTCTCGTAGGAGGTCACGTGGTACGTCGAGCCGTTGTCGCCGCGGAGGGTCGCCGCACCGTGGTCGTTTACCTCGTTTACGATTGTGAACGTATTCGAATTATTTCTGGACGCTGTCTCAGACATACCCAATTATATGTTAATTGGATACATAAAACCCGGCGGTGCGTTTAGTAAATCGTTATAAACCACATCGTGATTGTTCCCCACGGGAAACTGTCCGCTCGCCGTCAGTCGATTTTCGGAGAATGGCCCGCGTCCGGTGGTCGATTCGACGCGCCGTGCGCCGGCTGTTGGGTTGCGACCGGCGTGGGACGTGACGCGACACGGCCACGCTATCGAGCGCGGGTGGGTCGTCGAAACGAATCGTGTCGCGTAAGTACGGCTTCTCGAATCGGGGACGGGGCGCGGTCATCCTAGGGGTTGGAGCCAATTAACCGAATGGCTTGATATATCCGGTTTCATTAGTCACCCGCGTCGCCGCGGACGCCCCGGCGCACGTCGACGTAGTAGTCGCGGAGCAGGTCTCGGCCGATTCGAAGCGGCGTCTCCGGACCCACGTCCTCGTCGAGCACCGCGGTCACGGTCCGCCGTTCCCCCGCGAGTTCGACCACGATATCCACTCGCGGGGGCGCGCCGTCGTCAACCACGTCCGGCGGCTCGGTACCGAGGTCGGCCGCCAACCGGGGGTCGATTCGCGTCGTCGACGCGGCGGTGTCGATGCGCGCGAGCACCGCTTTCGACCCGCTGACGCCGGTGACGGTCACGCGCTCCGCGTGGCCGACGACGGGGACTCGCTCGTCGCGGATTCCCGAAGGGGCGTCTGCCGGTCGCGTCCCGTCGAGAGAGCGCCCGACCCGCTCGACGAGCGCCGGGTCGACGCGTCCGCCGGCGCGCTCGATTGCGAGGCGGGCGATGGCCGCCGCGGGCGACCGACCGGTGGCGCGGAAGAGCCCGCGGAACCCCGCCGTCGGGTTGACTTCGAGGACGACCCAGCCGTCGTCGCTCTCGATGAGGTCGACGCCGGCGTAGTCGAGACCGAGCGCCCTCGTCGCCCGGAGCGCCGTTTCCGCGGCCTCCGGCGAGAGTTCCTCCGTCGCGTCCTCGACGTCGCCGCCGAGCGCGACGTTCGTGCGCCAGTCACCCGCCGGGGCGTATCGGTACATCGCGCCGACGACCTCGTCGTCGACGATATAGATTCGGAGGTCGCGGTGGCGTTCACTCGCGTCGACGTACTCCTGAATGAACGCTCGCCGGCCGTCGACGGTCGCCGAGACGGCCCGGTCGTGGTCGACCAGCCACGTCCCTCCGCCGTTGGTCCCGATGGCCGTCTTGTAGACGACCGGCGTCCCGAACCCCTCTCGCGCGGCGTTCAGCCTGGCGTCCGCGGTGGCCATGTACGTGTGCGGCACCGGGACGCCCGCGGCGGCCAGTCTGCTCGAAGTCGCGTGTTTGTGGACCGCGAAGAGGACGTTCCGCGGGTCGTTGAGTACGGGCCGAACCGCGGCGTAGCAACTGGCGATAGAGAGGTCTTCGAGCGGGCTCGTCGACTTCGACAGCAGGAGCCGATTGACCACCACGTCGACGTCGGGGTCGAGCGCGACGCCCGACGGCGACACGTCGATACCGACCGCCTCCTCGTGGAGCCAGACAGCCTCGTGGCCGAGCGCCGTGACCGCGTTGCTGATGGCTTTCGTCTCCCTGCTGTCGTGGAACCCCAGAATCCCCACGGTGACCGTCGGTTTGTCCCCCTCCATGGGTGACACTACGCGTCGCGGTCGCATCAGCGCATCGCGAGGTTCCGCAGAATCGGAATGTGACGCCGCGCGACGCGTCGCGGGCGCGGCGGTCACCTGCTCATGAAGTCGGCTATCGGTTCGGTCCCGCCACCGAGTCGGCGGTCGCGGTTACTCCTTTTCGGTGACGGTCACGGTGTAGCTGCCGCCGCCGGAGTAGCTGTCGACCAGCACCGAGAGGTCGGCCGACGTGTCGGGGTCGTCGATGACTATCTGCTCTTCGCTGTCCGTGGTCCACGAGCGGTAGTCGTAGGACCCGGTCGTGGGGCACGTCCCCGAGCCCTCGTTGACGTAGAGGTCGAAGTCGGCGCTCGACGGCCCGCTGAGGTCGACGACGACCTGCGACGGCGAGCCGTACTCCCACGCGTAGCTCCAGCAGTCGGAGTCGGCCGACGACGACAGCGAGTCGTCGATGGTGGAGGTGGTCGAGTCGCCGCCGCCACCGCCACCGCCGCCGCC
>NZ_LK053000.1:723540-1667625 GCF_000723845.1 Haloferax prahovense
GCGTCGACGCGGCCCGCTCCCTGTTCGTTCTCGGAGAGGCCGACGTCGACCGCGGTGTTCTTGAGCTGGCTCCGCAGGTCGGCCGGCGAGAGGTCGTAGACGGCGAGCGTGAGCCCGGCGACCCCCGAGACCACCGGCGTCGCCATCGACGTGCCAGAGATTTCCTTGTACTCGGTATCGGTCGTCCAACACGAGAGGACGTTCGTCCCCGGGGCGGCGAGGTCGATGTCGGTACCGTAGTTCGAGTACGACGCCAGCGTCTCGTCGGGGTCGAGCGCGGAGACGGCGACGCACTCGCTGTATGCGGCGGGGTACGACACGCTCCCGCTCCCGTCGTTGCCGGCGGCGGCGACGACGAGGCTCCCCTGCTGGGTCGCGTACGACACGGCGTTCTTCATCGTGGACGTGTAACCGCCCCCGCCGAGCGAGAGGTTGATGACGTCCGCGCCCTGGTCCGCGGCCCACTCGATGGCGTCGGCGATGTCGCTCGTCGAGCCGCTGCCGGATTCAGAGAGCGCCCGCCCCGAGAGGAGCGAGGAGTCGCTGATGCCGCCGATGCCCTCGCTGTTGTCGGTGGTGCCGGCGGCGATGCCGGCGACGTGGGTGCCGTGGTACTCGTCGGCGAGCACGTCCGGATACGGGTCGCCGTCGGCGTCGACGAAGTCCTGGCCCTTGTCGGAGCCGAACTGCGCCGAGAGGTCGGGGTGGTCGTACTTGACCCCCTGGTCGACCACGGCGACGGTCACGTCGGAACTGCCGAGCGTGGTGTCCCACGCGGTGTCGGCGTTCACCTGCTGCGGGGCGTACTGACTGCCGTACTGCGGGTCGTTCGTCGTGTAGAGCGCCTGATGGGTGACGTTCTTCTCCGCGTACTTTACCTCGTCGCGCTTCGTGACGGCCGAGATGAAGTTCTCGCGGGCGCGGTCGGCGGCGACCGACGGGAACTTGACGGCCACGTAACTGAGGGTCTTGTTTTCGTGGACGACCGTCGCGTTGCCGGGAACGTGCTTTTCCACGGCCTTGCGCGGACTGTCGGCCGTCTTCGAGACGCCGACGAGAATCTCTTCTTTCTTCGGGCCGGGGGACCGACCGGGCGTCGCGGTGGTCACGCCTGCCGCGCCGGTCAGCCCGGCGGCCGCGGCGAGTTTCAGGAAGGTTCGTCTGTCGAAGTTCGGTGTGCCTGCCATGGGCACACATGTCTCGGGAGACCGTGGCAATATTTGTTAGCTTGACTGAAATTTCAATTTCAGCCTGTTCTTCAAAGACCATTCGGAACAGAATCGTAAACCAAAATAAATCCTCGACAGATTCCCGAATCGTCGTTCCTGCTTCGGTCGCTCCTCCCTCGAAATTTATAAACCCGAAACCGGGTGAGGTGGTGTATGGACCTCCTGCGGCGGTTGGTCGGTCCCGACGGGCTCCCGTCGGGCCGAGTGGCGCTCTTCGTGGACGGCCCGAACGTCCTCCGCGACGAGTTCGACGTGGACTTAGACGACATCCGGGCGGCGGCTCGCTCGCTCGGCGGGCAGTTGAGTGCGGCGCGGCTCTACCTCGACGAGCACGCCACGCCGGGGCTGATTCAGGCGGCCGAGGCGCGCGGCTTCGAGGTCATCGTCACGAGCGGCGACGTGGACGTGAAGCTCGCGGTCGACCTCACCCGGTACGCCGTCGAGGACCGCGCCGACGTCATCGCGGTCGCCTCGCGGGACACCGACTTCAAGCCCGCCCTGGAGACGGCCAACGCCTACGGCCTGCGGACGGTCGCCATCGCGCCGGGGAGCTACGGCCGCTCGGACGCGCTCCAGAACGCGGCGACCCACGCGATGACCCTCGACGAACTCGCCGACGGCGGCGACTGAGCCGGGAGACGAGCGGGGCGGTGTCACCGGCTCTCCCGACGCCGCCTGCCCTGACATCGACGCCGCAACGACACCGCACCAACCACACACCGACTCGACCGCGAACGGTTCGCTTTTTCCTCCCCCGACCGACCACTCGTCCATGCAGGAGTTCGACACGCCGGTCGTGGACAACCACCTCCACCTCGACCCGGACCACGGGCGCGGTCTGGAGGCGGTGAAGGATTTCGCCCGGAGCGGCGGCACGCATCTCCTCGTCGTCAACAAGCCCTCGTGGCTCCTCGGCCACGTGGTCGAGACGGGCGAGGACTTCCGCCCGGTGTTCGAGACGACGGTCGAGGTCGTCCGCGAGGCTTCCGAACTACTTCCCGGACGCGCGTGGCCGGTCCTCGGCGTCCACCCCGGCCTCGTCTCGAAACTCGTCGACGACCGCGGCTACGACCCCGAGGACGCCCGCGACCTGATGTGCGCCGGTCTCGACACCGCCGCCGAGTTCGTCCGCGGGGGCGACGCGCTCGCGCTCAAGTCCGGCCGCCCGCACTACGAGGTCACGGACGCCGTCTGGGAGGCCTCGAACGCCGTCCTCGGACACGGCCTCGACCTCGCCGCGGACTGCGACTGCGCGCTCCAACTCCACACGGAGTCGACGACCGACCTCTCGGACGTGGCCGAGTGGGCCGCCGAGCGCGGCGTCCCCGGAGAGCGCGTGGTCAAACACTACGCGCAGGGCCACCTGACCGGCGGCACGCCGAGCGTCATGAGCGACAAGGACCGCCTCGAAGACGCCGCTGAGCGGGGCGACCCGTTCCTCATGGAGACCGACTTCATCGACGACCCCGACCGGCCCGGAGCGGTGATGGGGCCGAAGACCGTCCCCCGGCGCGTCGATTGGCTCCTCGACGAGGGGCGCGAGGACGCCGTCAGGAACGCCCACGTCGAGACGCCCGCGCTGGTCTACGGCGTCGACACCGAAGCGACGCTCGACCGATAGGGACCGTCGGGCGGAGCGCGGAACGGCCACCGAGACCGGCGCACGAGCCGAATTGCGCCGTCTTCTCCCACGTCGAGCCCTCACACGGTCACGAGCAGGATAAGAAAGGCATTTGAGTCCGGCACGGGAGGTTGTAGGTATGACCGAGGCCGAGGAACGATACTACTCGCCGGAACGCTGGCAGAACTGGTTGACGCGCGTCGAAGAAGAGGACCTGGACCTCGAAAGCGAGGAGACCGGCCGTCTTCTGATGAACATCCAGAACGACGCGGCCATCGCCATCGCCAAGATTCTGACCGCCTACGACGACGACACGCTGGGCGAAGAAGAGGCGCTCGACGAGCTTTCGACCGTCCACGACATCGTCATGGTCGAGCCCGAGTTCGAGTCGGAGAACGAGGAGGCCGAAATCCTCATCGGGAGCGTCCAGACGAGCCTCTCGTGTGCCTTCTTCGCCGCCGAGGAGTTCATCGTCGCCGGCCCCGCCGAACTCGAAGACGACATGGACGCCTACATCCGCGCCGCCGCGGACGCCGAGGCCGCCGACGACCTCGACAGCGCGCTCGGCTACATCGTCCAGGTCGGCACCCGCGTCATCGACGGCGAGGACCTCGATATCGAGGTTCTCGACGAACTCGAATTCGGACTCGTCACCGAGTGGGTCAACGGCCTCGACAGCCTCCAGAGCGGTCTCTCGGAGCCCGAGGTCGTCGAAGAAGAAGACTAAGCTCGGCCTCTCTCACGCTGTTTTTCGTCTCGCTTTTCGACCGCCGAGAGCGTCGGGGTCCCCCGGAATCGGCCCACCTGTAGTTCCGACGGCGAGCCCCGGCTACGGGACCGCGACGAAGTACGTCGCGAACTCGCCGTCGTCGAACTGGACGGTGAGGATGAAGAAGTCGCCACGTGTGTCGAGGTTCTTGTTCGCCGCGAAGTCGATGGTGATGTCCGTCGTCGCGTCCGACGGGAGCGTGACCCGGTCCGGGCCAAGCGTGTACTGATCAGCCCCAACGTTCTGAGCTGGAGAACCGTTGAACGACGCGGTCTCGGCGCCGTTACCGCCCTGGTCGGGGTAATAAAACGAGACGCGGAAACTCGTCACGACGCGCTCCGTTCCGGTGTTGTTGAGGGAGATTCGAGCGGCGTCGTTCCCGTTCGTGGCGGTTGTCCCCGTTAGGATGACGTCTTGGTCCTCCTGCGGCGGATTAATCTCGCTTGTCGACCCGTCGTCTCCCGCGCCCGTGCCGCCGCCACCGCCGCTTCCGTTGACGAGCGGGACAGTATAGGTCGTCTGTTCGATTGCTTCGACCGCCCCGTCGCCGTCGAGGTCGCCCGACGCCCGGATGGTTATCGGTCCGTCCGCGTCGGCGGCGGGCGTGAACGCGAACCCGGCGCGGCCATCGTCGGTCGTTGTGATGGTCCGACTCGTCGGTGACGCGTCGCCTTCGGTAACGGTGAAGTCGATACGCTCGCCTTCGACAGGGTTGTTGTAGCCGTCGCGAGCCTCGACGACGACTCCGGTCGACTCGCCGGGCGCGGCGGAAGTTCCCGTCGTGACCGGGACGAGGTACTGTCCGTCGGGACTGGCGACCGTCGACGCGGCCGACGAGGACGACAGTTCGACCTTGGCGAGTCGGAGTTCGTAGGTGTACGAGCCGTTCAGGGTGACGCGGACGAGGCTGTTCGTCGGGTCCGCACCGTCGCCGAGGTCGGAAACGGCTTTCACCCGGACGTTCTCCAGCATCCGGTCGGCGGTCGGAGACCGACTCCACGCCGTCGCGTTCGACCCGACCGGGAGAGTCAGGGTGATGTCCTCGTCGGACTCGTTCGTCACGGTCACCGTCCGCGTGGCCGACGAGATGGGTGCGACGGTCAGCGGGGTTCGAGTCGCCGTCTGACCGACTCGGCCGTCGACGGAGACGACGGTGATTCGGTTCCCCGAGACGAGCGTCTGGCCGCCGAGCGGGACCACATTCGCGCCGGCCTCGCGCTGGACCGACGCGCCGGAGACCGTAATCGGCGTGCCGTCGAACTCGTTGTAGTCCGGCGAGTAGCGCAGGACCTTGCTCTCGTAGGTTCGCGCCCCGCCGTCCCAGAGCGTCCGGACGGCCTCGGGTTCGCCGTCGACGGCGTCGGCACCGGCGATAGTGACGTTCCGCGAGTCCGTAAGCGCGAGGCTTCCGGTCGTCGGACCGGGGTTGATGAAGACGACGCGCGGGCGGTACTGGACGCCGGTCTGAACCGTGACACCTGACTGCACTCCTCTCGTCGCGGTCGCCAGCACGTCGTTGTGGAGCGACACGAGGTCGTCCGAGGCGTCCAGATAGGCCCCGAACTCCGTCGCTTTCGTCTGCTGGGGAACGACCGTCGCCTGGTAGAGCGACAGGCCGATAACGAGGAAGCCGAACAGGAGGATAGCGCCGACCTGAACCGCCTGCCCCCGTTCGCTGTCGAGGAGTTCCATTGGGGTGGTCAACTGGTCGGACTGATAAAGGTCTGTTGCCGCGTACGTTTTTATGTCGCACCCGCCTGCGTTCAGTCGTGCAGGTCGCTTCGCGCGCACAGAGCGAGACGGTCGGGATGGTCCTCCTGTTAGGACTCGTCGTGGTGGTCGTCACGGTCGGGGGCGTCGCCGCGCTCGCCGCTGTCGACGACTACCGAGACGACGCTCCGCTAGTGGAACTCGACGTGACCGTCGACGGGTCGAACCTGACGCTCGCGCACCGCGCCGGCGACACCCTCCGCGCCGGCGAGGTGGCCGTCATCACCCGAAGCGAGGACACGACGACCCGGTACTCACTCGGGACTGACGGTGACATCAACGGTCGAGCGGCGACGACGGAGTCGCTGTTCGGCCCCGGAGACAGCTGGCGGCCGGCCGCCCCTGTCGGGTTCGACGGGAGCGATCCGTACCTCGTATTGGTCGTCCACGAACCGAGTAACACCGTCATCCACCGCGCGGAGCGGACGCTCGGCGCGATCACGGAGACGCCCGGCCCCGCGCCGACGCCGCGGCCGACGACGACGAGTTCGCCGGTGACAACCACGTCCACGGCGACGACAACTTCGACGACCGTAACTTCGACGACCGCAACGACGACCACGGCCACGACCACTTCGACGCCCCCGGAATCGACCGCTATCAACGGGGTGCACGTGGAAGACCGGACGACCGACTCCGGCGGTGCCGGTTACCGCGTGGACTACGACGTGGCCGCGGGTCCGGACTTCGACCGCGTCCGCGTGACCTTCGAGAACCTCGATTCGTCGTGGGCGACCCAGACGGTCACCGAGACGAACGCCCGCGGCTTCGCGACCTACGATATCGGCGCGGGCGTCGGCGACCGCTACCGAATCACGGTGGCGGCGCTGGACGCGGGCGGCAACGTGCTCGACTCGCGGACCATCTCGGACGTTGCCGACGGCGACAACCCCGACGCGAACACGGGACTCCCCGAGTCGAACGACCCGAAGATTCGCGGTGCCGCGCTCATCGACCTGACGCAGGAGGGTGCGGCGTACGAACTGAACTACAACGTCACGAACGCCTCGAACCTCTCGGAAATTCGCGTCGAGTTCGACAACCTCGACGCGCCCTCGGCGACCGCGGAACTCAGCGGGACCGCATCCCGCGGGACCATCGCGGGCTACTCGGCGTACGACGGGACCGAAGGCGACGACTACGAGGCAGTCATCCGCGTCTTCGACGAGGACGGCGTACTCGTCGACCGCCGGGTCATCTCGGACGTGGCCGACGGCGTCGACCCCGCCGGCAACGACGACCTGACGCGGGCGTCCAGCCCGTCGTTCGCGGGGACCATCATTGACGACCTGAGCATGACGCAGGCCGACTACGAGGCCTCGTACAACGTCACCGACCGGGCGGAGTTCGGCGGCGTCAGGCTGTGGGTTTCGAACGTGGACGCGTCGTACGCCGAGGGAATCTACGAGAGCGCGGACCCGCGGCACACCATCGACGACTTCGCCGCCGAGGACAACGGCGGGACTTTTGGGATGACCTACCATATCCGGCTTCAGTTGCTCGACGCCGACGGCGTCGTCGTCGACGAGCGCATCGTGACCGACGACGCGGACTGGACCGACCCGTCCGGAAACGACGGCCTCTCCCGCGCGGGAAGCCCCGCGCTCGACTCGGTGTCTGTGTCGGATCAGTCGCAGACTAACCGGAATCGAGTTCGCTACCGGGTCGACTACGACGTTATCGGGACGAGCGAGTTCGCCGAAGTTGAGGTGTACTTCCGCAACCGTCAGCAACCGCAGGCCAGCGGGGTCGTCCGAAGTTCGGCGACGAGCGAGAACAACCTCGAATACGCCGAGACCTACGGAACTGGAGACACCTACGACATCGAGGTCCGCGTCGTCGACACCGACGGTATCGTGGTCGACCGGTACGTCCTCTCGGATATTGCGGGCGACAAGAACGCCTGACCGCTCGTCGCCTATTCTTCGACAACCGACGTAACTCACCATCGACAAAACCTTATCCCTCGGTTCTGTAGCATCGACCATGACTTCCGTCGGCATCGACGCCATGGAGATTTGGACGGGCAAACTCGTGTTAGACCTCCCCAACACCTTCGCGCCGGTGAAGGGCGAAGACCCGGAGAAGTACACGAAGGGCCTCGGTCTCCACACGTCGTCGTTCCCGGACGTGTACGAGGACATCGTCACGATGGGCGCGAACGCCGCCAAGCAACTGATGGACCGGAAGGGCCTGACCCCCGCGGACATCGGCCGCATCGACGTGGCGACCGAGTCGGCGTTCGACAACTCCAAGCCGGTGTCGACGTATATCGCCGGCTGTCTCGAACAGGTGTACGACGGCGACTTCCGCCACGCGAACAAGGGCGAGCGCAAGTTCGCCTGTATCGCCGGCACCCAGAGCCTCGACGACGCCTACAACTGGATTAAGGCGGGTCGCAAT
Organism: Haloferax prahovense; assembly: GCF_000723845.1. Taxonomy (NCBI): domain Archaea; kingdom Methanobacteriati; phylum Methanobacteriota; class Halobacteria; order Halobacteriales; family Haloferacaceae; genus Haloferax; species Haloferax prahovense. The sequence continues at coordinate 731,333 of NZ_LK053000.1, forward strand.
CGCGGGCGCGCGGCGCTCGTCATCGCCACCGACACCGCCCTCTACGAGCGGGGCGACCCCGGCGAGGCGACGCAGGGCGCGGGGGCGGTGGCGATGCTCATCGACGAGGACCCGGACCTCGTCGAACTCTCGACCGAGCAGGGCTACGGCAGCATGGACGAGACGGACTTCCTCAAGCCGAACCAGCAGTTCCCCTCGGTGGACGGCAAGCGCTCCATGCAGGTGTACCTCGCCCGCATGCGCGAGGCGCTCGAAGACTACGAGAGCGTCGCGGGTCGCACGCACCCCGACCTCTTCGAGTACATCCCGTTCCACACGCCGTTCCCCGGCATGGTCCGGAAGGCGGCGCTCCTCGGGTTCCGTCACATGACCCGCGACACCGACATCGAAGACGACCTCGAAGCCGAAATCGGCCGACAGCCCCGCGAGGAGGACTTCGAGACGTGGGACGACTACGAGGAGGCCATCCGCGGCTACATGGACGAGCTGAAGACGACCGAACAGTACCGCGAGTGGTACGGCCGCGTCATCGAGCCGACGCTCGACATCTCCAGCCGCGTCGGCAACTGGTACACCGGCTCGGTCCACATCGCCCGACTGTCGGCGCTCATCGCCGCCGCCGACGAGGGGAAAGACATGACCGGCAAGCAGCTTCTCGTCGGGTCGTACGGCTCCGGCGCGCAGGCCGAGATTCACGCCGAAACGGTCCAAGAGACGTGGCGCGACGAAATCGAGGCCGTGGACGTGGACGACCAGCTCGCGGCCCGAACCGAGATCTCCTTCGACGACTACGAGCTCATCCACGACGTGCACAACCACGAAAAGGAAATCGAGGTCGAGGAGTTCACCCAACCCGAAGCCGAGTTCGTCTTCACGGGCTGGGGTCGGATGAACGAGCGCCGCTACGAGTACGTGGAGTAGGTAGAATACGCGGAGTAACGGGGACCGTCTACGCGAGCGCCTCGCTTGCGTTCGCGGCCGGTCGTTAGAACGAACGAGCCTGTTCGGGGAGTATCGACCACGAGTCTGCCGGGTCCGCGCCCCGGTCGTCGTAGAACTTTCTGCCGATGTAGTCGTCGCTCACGCTTCCGAGTATCGTGTTGTACAGGTCGGCGGCCGACTCGTAGGTCTCGGTTCCGAGCGGGGCGAGGATGGTCTCGACGGTCTCCGCGTCGTCGACGTTCGGCGCGGTCACCTCGACGTCGCCGGCGCGTTCGAGCACGCGGTCGGTCGTAACGGGGTATTCGAACGCCGTTTCGAGATGTGATCGGAGGTCGCGAATGTCCATGGGCGGACATCGTCGCGGCCGCCCTTCGGCTTTTTTCGCCCTTAGACGGACACTCTGGAAATTCGAATCGAATCGGAGAGAACGCGAAAAACGGGTTCCGACGCCGGTTCAGGGGAGTTTCCGCAGGTCTTCGAGCATCTCGTCTAGGTCCCGGTCGGTCACGGCGAGGGCGAAGCCGTCGATAGTGGCGAGCGCGGGCGCGTGCTCCCAGAGTTCGTCCTCCGAGAGGCCGTGGAGGACGACGGCGTTCGGCGTCGGCGTGACGACGCGCATGGCGACGAGCGGCGACTCGCCGCGGGTGACGCCGGTGAAGACGAGCGCCCGACTCGTGGACTGGCCGTAGAGCCGGTAGAACTCCTCCGAAGAGAGTCGCGTGATGGCCTGGATACTGTTGATGACGGTGTGGCCGCTGATGCGGTCTTGGTCGCCGTCGACGATGGGTGTCGCGCCGATGGCGTCGTAGAAGCTGTCCAGCGGAATCGACGTGGGGTATTCCCGGAGGTCCTGGACGATGTCGCTCTCGAAGCCGGCCGAGAGGACGCGGGCGTACTGCCGGATGCGACTGCCGCCGCGGGCCTCGTCGATGTCGAGGAGCGCTTCGACCATCCGGCGGATGACGCCGATGCCGGGGCTCTCGCGGCGGCCGCTCTCGTAGTCGGAGACGACCGACGACGACACGTCCAACTGCTCGGCGAGCGCCGTCTGCGAGATGTCGAAGTCGGTCCGCCACTTCCGGAGCGTCGCACCGGGGTCGTCCGAGAGGGTAATCTCGCCCGCGATGCGTCGAGCGAGGTCGTCGCGCGGTGCCGCGGTCATCGCGAACACCTCGGTTCGACGGACGAGTGAATCATGCGACAACGTGCGTGAGTGTCCCGCAAAAGGGTGTCGAAAGGGGTAGTCGTCGCCTGACGAACCCCGTGGGAACCCTGAAGGTCGTCGCCCGACCACTACGCGGTATGCCATCGACCCTCGTCCACGTCGCGGTCGGCGGACTCGTCGGTGCCGCCCTCCTCGGTCGCTGGTTCGACGCCCGCTCGGTCGGCGTCGCGCTCGTCGCCGCCGCGGTCCCCGACCTCGACTCGTTCACCAGCACGCTCCTGCCCGGCAGCCACCGCGCGCTGTTTCACACGCTCTTGTTTCCGCTCGCTCTCGCCGCCGTCGTGGCCTACGACACGCGGGTTCGTGACCCCGAGCGATCCGTGATTCGCGGTCGGTGGGGCGCTCGCGGCGTCGTAGTCTCGTGGGTCGGCATCGCCGCGCTCCTCTGCGGGGGTATCTTCCCCGACCTGTTCACCAACGGCGTCAACGCCTTCTACCCGCTCCACGACGCGTTCTACTCGATTAGCGGGCGCGCCGAGTGGTCGAGCACGCGCGGGTTCGTCCAGACGTTCGTCGAACGACGGCCGGCGTCGTCGCCAGCGCCGACGACGGAGACGCTCCACTACAGCACCGTCGTCGACCCCTCGCCGGGCGCGGAACCCGAGAACGTCGAGCGGGTCGCTCCGCTGGCCTCGTCGGGGACGGAGTTAATGCTCATCGTGCTCGGTGCGGGCGTGGTCGGCGGTCGACTCCTCTCGGAGCGCCTGCGCGGGCGGATGGAGTGAGTCGTCGGAACGAGACGGGGGAGCGGCCGAGGCTCGCGACTCCGAGCGTTCATAACCGATGGCGACGCATTCGCGTCCATGAGCGAGACACCCGACGGCGTCGAGGTGCGACCCTACGAACCGGGCGACGCGGCCGCGTTCTGGGAACTGAAACGCGGGTTCGAACTCGGCATCGGCGAGGGAACCGGCGGCGACGACAAGCTCACCACGTACGAGGCGAAACTCACCGACGACTACCGCGAACGCTACCTCTCGTGGGTCGAGCACTGCGCGAGCGACGACCCCGGGTGCGTCGTCGTCGCGGAGGCGGTGTCGGGCGACGAGGACGGTGACGTCGGCGTCGATAGCGACGGCGACGACCGCGGCGACGACGCTCGTCTCGTCGGCTACGCCTTCGCGCTCCCCGAGGAGATGACGTTCATCTGGGACGCCGCCGTCCTCAACGAGCTGTTCCTCGACGCCGACTACCGCGGCACGGGCGTCGCCGACGAACTCATGGAGGCCGTACTGGACCACGCGCGCTCGCAGGACCTCCCGTTGGACCGAATCGTCCTCGACGTGGACGAGGCGAACGACCGGGCGCGGGCGTTCTACGACCGCTACGGCTTCGACCACTGGGGAGAGCTCGTCGCTCGCGACCTCTGAGTCGAAGAAAGCGAGGTACTGGAGAACGGCGATTCGAGCGCTCGGACAGGCGCGACTACCGGAGCGCCGTGGCCGCGAGGCCGCCGACGGTGCCGAGAACCGCGGGGTACGCGACGCCCGCGAGGAGCGCGGACGTGACCGGGTCGGGACTAACGGCCGCGTCGCCGACGGTGACGGTGAAAAGCGCGATACCCGCGAGCGCGAAGACGAGGTAGCCGACGGTGGTTCCCGCGCCGGCCAGCGCGCCCGCCCGCGTCGAGGACGCGCCGCTGACGACGGCCGCGAGCGCGCCCGCCGCGAGGAGCGCGACCACGGGCGCGACGTAGAGCACCGGCGAGAACGCCTCGACGCTCTCGATGAGGTTCGCGGCGGAGGTGGTCCCGAACAGCCCGGGGAACGTCGTGGTCACGCCGTGGGCGCTCATGAACACCCAGCCGACGACCTTCCACGTCGAGATGTCGGAGCCGAGGGCTTCGAGCACCTGGCTGGCCGTCGAGTTCTCGATGGTCGAGGAGGTGAGGAGGTAGGTCACGAGGTAGCCGAAGAGGGCCGCCCCGAGACCGGCGACGCCGCCGCTGCCGACCGACCGAAGCGTCGATGGTGTGGAACCGGGCGTTGATTCAGGTGTCGTTGACATCGTGTCGGAAGCGATTGTCGTTCTCCCGTAAATGTCTCGTGGCCGCCGTGAGAGGGCCTCTCGCGGTACGTGATGCCGATACGTGACGGTGGCGACGCGTCCAGCGACCGCCCGACGGCCATCGAATACCGGAGGGTCACGTTCAAGTCTCGCCGTGCGATAGCGACGGGCATGTTACTTCGGGGCCCACGGGTGATTCGTGGCGACCGCGTCATCGACGAGGCGGACGTTCGAATCGACGCCGAGACGGGGCGAATCGAGGCCGTCGGCGACCTCGACCCCCGCGGGGACGAGCGAGTCGTCGACCTCGCCGGGAAGACGGTCACCCCCGGACTGGTGGACGCGCACGTCCACTTCTCCTTGTCGGGCGAGCGGAGCGTCGAGGACGTGGTCGGCATGTCCGACGCCGAACTCACGCTGGTCGAGGCGCGAAACGCTCGGAAGACGCTCGAAGCGGGCGTCACGGGCGCTCGCGTGATGGGCGCGCGAGACATCGACGTGGCGCTGAAACGCGCCATCGACGCCGGGGACGTGCCCGGTCCGCGGACGGTCGCCAACTGCCGGTCGATAACCATCACCGGCGGCCACGGCCACCACATGGGCCGCGAGATAGACGGGCCGACCGAGGCGCGAAAGGCGGTCAGAGAGCAGGTGAAACTGGGTGCCGACTTCATCAAGTTCATGACGACCGGCGGGGTGACGACGCCCGGCAGCGACCCCGGCGCGGTGGCGTTCACCGAGGAGGAACTCCACGCGCTCGTGGACGAGGCGCACCGCCGGGGCGTCCACACCGCGACCCACGCCCACGGCGGCGAGGGCGTGAAAGCGGCCATCCGGGCCGGCGTCGACACGGTCGAACACGGGACGTTCCTCGACGACGAGGCCATCGACCTGTTCGTGGAGCGCGACGTGACGCTCGTGCCGACGCTCTCCGCGCCGTACCACATCGTCCGCAACACCGAGGCGGCGACGAAGGAGGACGTGGCGAAGACCGAGACCGTCTACGAGCGTCACATCGAGTCGTTCAAACTGGCCGCCGAGGCCGGTGTCCGAATCGCCGGCGGCACCGACGCGGGCACGCCGTTCAACTTCCACGGCGGCAACGCCTCCGAGGTGCAGTTCATGGCGCAACACGCCATGGAGCCACTGGACGCTATCCGAGCGATGACCGAGACGGCCGCCGACGCGGTGGGGTTGGACGACTGCGGCGTCGTCGAACCCGGCGCGTACGCCGACCTGCTCGTCTTCGACGACGACCCGCTGTCGGACCTGACGGTATTGAACGACCCGACGGCGGTCCTGAAGGGCGGCCGCGTCGTCGCCGGCGCGGTCCCCGGCGGAGAATAAGTCGGCCTCAGCGAACGTCGTCGGGGTCGAGGTCCCAGCGGAACTCGGCGTCGTAGTCGCCGCCGGTCGTCGCCAGCCAATCCTCGCGGGAGACGCTGTAGCGGAGTTCGTCGGCCGGGTCGCCGTCGATGACGATGCTGTTTCGCTCGCGGCCGTCGAGGCCGCCGCCGAGCGCCGCCGTGTACTTCTCGATGGCGCGCTGGGACTTCTCGTTCGCCGCGACGTGTGACACCGCGACGACTTCGAGGTCGAACACGTCGAACGCGAGCGCCGCCAGCGCCGCGGCGCGCTCGCCCGAGTAACCGCGACCCCAGTGGCGCGGCCGGAGCCACAGACCGAGTTCGCCCACGCGGCGGTCCCACTCGGTGTGGAGGCCGCCGAACCCCGCAATCTCGCCCGCACCTTCCTCGCCTTCGCGCGGGATAATCGCGTAGTCGGCGCTCTCGGCGTCGGTCCAACTCGACTCCCCGCGGTCGAGAAAGTCCTTCGTCACCTTCGGCGTCTCGTGGCGCGACCACGGCATGTACCGGGTCACGTCGTCCATCTCGGGGGCCGAACACAGGTCGTAGGCCTCGTGGACACCGACGTGCTTCGGGCGGCGGGCGACCAGTCGGAGCCGCGGCGTCTCGATGACCTCGGGGAAGAGGTCGCTCACGCGCGGCCCTCCCAGCGGAACTCGGCGTCGTAGTCGCCGCCGGTGGCGTCTTCCCACTGTTCGCGGGTCACGGACCAGCCGCGAACGTCCCGTGGAGTGCCGTCGGCGTCAACGGCCTCGTTGGGGAACAGGCCGTCTTCCTGCCCGCCGAAGCGGTCGGTGTACTTCTCGATGGCTCGACACGACGCCTCGTTTTCGGGCATGGCGTACGCGAGCGCGACGTCGAGGTCGAGCACATCGAAGACGGCGGCGAAGAACGCGGCCGCGCGCTCGCCCGAGTAGCCGCGGCCCCAGAACTCCTTGCGGAGCCACATGCCGAAGACGGCCCGGCGCTTGTCCCACTCGGGGTTGAAGCCGGCGGTGCCCGCGAACTCGCCCGCGCCGTCCTCGCCGTCGCGGGGGAAGACGGCGTAGATGGCGTTGTCGGCGGACTCGTGACCGTCCTCGGCCTGTTCGAGGAAGTCCAGCGTCTCCTTGGGCGTCTCGTGGGGCCCCCACGTGACGAACTCGGTCTCCTCTTCGATGGTGTCCGACCGCGAGGCGGCGAAGTGTTCGTACGCGTCCAACGGGTCGACGACCTCCCGCGACAGGGCGCGGAGCCTGAGCCGCGGGGTCACGATTTCGTCGGGAAACATGGAACGGAGTCCACTCGGAGGGCGCTAATAAGTTTTCTGAATATTGACACATGTCGGCACGGGACAGTGTCCGGCGAGCGGTCGCGGACGACTGAGCAGTCGGATTCGAACACGTTCCGGTCGCACACACGTTCTCCCGCGCGAGAACGCGGAGATGCGTATTTGTGGCCGGAGCGCGTCTGACAGAAGGGAGTCGCTATGGACTGGGAGCGAACGGTCGGCGGCTACGCGCTCGTCATGGGAGCCGTGACGCTCGCCATCTGGGTGTTGACCGTCGAGCACGGGTCCGTCATGGAACCGCGGACCGACCCGTTCGCGCTGTTCGCGTCGCTCGTGTTGGGCGGGCTGACCGGCGTGTCGCTGCTGGCGACGGGCGTGGGACTCGTCCGGAGCCAACTGTGGGCGCGGCCGCTCAGCCTCGTCGCCTTCGGCCTGCTGTTCGCCGGCGTCATCGACAGCGCCGGCTACTACGCCGGTGTCGGACGAGTCGGCGTCGTCGTGGCGCTGTTCGTCGTCTGCCTCGTCACTCTGGCGGCGCTCGGCTGGTTGCTCGTCGACGCCCGGAACCGGGCGCGGCGGGCGGCGTGGTGAGTCCACGTCCGACCGGCGCGCGGCGCTCCGCAACCACTAAACGCGCCTCGGTCCTCCTTCCGGTAATGGTAGACTGGACGGAGAAGTACCGCCCATCGACGCTCTCCGAGGTCCGCGGCAACAACAAGGCCCGCGACGCCCTCGCGGAGTGGGCCAAGACGTGGGACGACCACCGGGAGGCCGTCGTCGTCCACGGGAGCCCGGGCATCGGAAAGACCTCCGCGGCCCACGCGCTCGCCGCCGACATGGGCTGGGAGACGGTCGAGCTGAACGCGTCGGACCAGCGGACCGGCGACGTCATCGAACGCTTCGCCGGCCGCGCCGCGAAGAACGCGACGCTCGCCGGTTCCTCCGCGGGCACGTCCACCCGGCAGTTGGTCATCCTCGACGAGGCCGACAACATCCACGGCAACTACGACCGCGGCGGAGCCAGCGCCGTCACCCGCCTCGTCAAGTCGTCGAGCCAGCCCATCGTCCTCATCGCCAACGAGTTCTACGACATGAGCCGCGGGCTTCGGAACGCCTGTCAGGAAATCGAGTTCCGCGACGTGTCCGCCCGCTCTATCGTCCCCGTCCTCCGCGACATCTGCCGCAAGGAGGGACTGGAGTTCGAGTCCGACGCCCTCGACCGCATCGCCGAGATGAACAGCGGCGACCTCCGGTCGGCCGTCAACGACCTGCAGGCCATCGCCGAGGGCCGCGAGAAAATCACCGAGGAGGACGTGGTCATGGGCGACCGCGACCGCTCTGTCGGCCTGTTCGAGTTCCTCGACGCCGTCCTCAAGGAAAAGTCCGCACAGGAGGCGCTCTACACCGCCTACGACGTGGACGAGACGCCCGACGACCTCACGAAGTGGGTCGAGGACAAGGTCTCGCTCGTCTACGAACCCGACGAACTCGCCCGCGCCTACGACTTCCTCGCCAACGCCGACCGCTGGCTCGGCCGCGTCCGCGCCACGCAGAACTACTCCTACTGGCGCTACGCGACCGACAACCTCGCCGCCGGCGTCGCGGCCTCCCGCGACCGGACCCGCGGCGGGTGGACGCGCTACGGCGGCGCACCCTACCGCTCGACCCGCGACAAGACCCGCGACACCGTCGTCCGGAAAATCGCGGAGCAAGGTGGCTTCAGCATGGCGACCGCCCGTCGCGAGGTCCTTCCGTACCTCTCGGCTATCACCCACCACTGCAAGCCCCGCGAGCTGACCGTGGCCACGGCCGCCTACTACGAGTTCGACGAGTCCCACGTCTCTTTCGTCACCGGGAGCGGCGAGACGACGAACAAGGTCCAGTCCATCGTCGAGGACGCCGGCGAACTCCGCGAGGAACTGGTCGAAGCACACGCCGGCGGCGCGTTCGCCGGGATGGAGGACGTGGCCATCGAGGGCGACGCCGCGGCCGCCGACGGCGATGGTGGCGGCTCCGACGACGTGCTCGACCGGGACGCCGACGCCGACGAGTCGGCCGAGAGCGACGAGACCGACGCGTCGACCGACGACGGACAGTCCGGCCTCGACGACTTCTTCTGAGCGGGCCAGCCGTCTCGTCTCCGCCGCACCGACGCCCGAGATTGACGCCACGCGGAGCTTTTTCAGGTCGCCCGACGAACCGCGCGTATGAGAGCCGCAGTCCTCCGCGAACACGGTGAACCGCTCGACGTGACCGAAGTCCCCGACCCGACGTGCGACTCCGACGGCGTCGTCGTCGAGGTCGAGGCCTGCGGCATCTGCCGGAGCGACTGGCACTCGTGGATGGGCCACGGCGAGTGGGCAAACGACGCCGTTCCGTCCGGACAGATTCTCGGCCACGAGCCCGCGGGCCGCGTCGTCGAAGTCGGCGAGGACGTCGAGACAATTGCGGAGGGCGACCGCGTCGCCTTGCCGTTCAACCTCGCGTGCGGTTCGTGCGGCTACTGCCGGACCGGCCACGGCAACGTCTGCACGGGCGACCACCCCAACGCCCTCGGCTTCGAACTCTCCGCGCAGGGCGCGTTCGCCGACTTGGTGCATCTCCCCTCCGCCGATTACAACGCGATTCGGCTCCCCGAGAGCGTCTCGCCGACCGACGTGGCCGCGCTCGGCTGTCGGTTCATGACCGCCTACAACGCCCTCGACGCCCGCGCCGGCCTCCGCGCGGGCCAGTGGGTCGCCGTCCACGGCTGCGGCGGCGTCGGCCTGTCGGCGATTCAGGTGGCGAACGTCCTCGGGGCGCGCGTGGTCGCGGTCGACGTACGCGATTCCGCGCTGGACGCCGCGACCGACCTCGGAGCCGACGCCGTGGTCAACGGCTCGGCGGAAGACCCCGTGGACGCCATCCGGGGGCTGACCGACGGCGGGGCGCACGTCTCGCTCGACGCGCTCGGCGTTGCGGAGACCTGCCGAAACTCGGTTCGGTCGGTCCGGCCGCGGGGCTCGCACGTGCAAGTCGGGCTGACGACCGAGGCCGAAAAGGGGAACGTGTCGCTGCCGACCGACTGGATGACGAGACACGAGGTGTCGTTCCTCGGGGCGCGCGGGATGCCGCCGACGAGCGCGGACGACCTGCTCTCGCTGCTCGCGTCGGACGCGGTCGACCCCGGGTCGCTCGTGACGAAGACCGTCTCGCTCGACGAGGTTCCCGGGCGGTTGGCCGCGATGACCGACTACGACACCGTCGGCGTCGAAGTGATGGTTCCGTAAAACAGCGGTCGTCGGTTCGGATGCCCGTTGCCCGCTCAGGGCGTCGGCGTCGGCGCCCGACGTTTTTCTGACGACTCGTCGTCGGCCAGTCCGCGCCAGACGACCTCGCCGCAGTCCGGGCAGTCGAGTCGGACCGCACGGCCGTCGCGCACCTGTTCGGGCCACTCGTCGATACCGGCGGCGCGACCGCAGGTCTGACAGAAGAGAACGGTCTTGGTGTGTTCGCAATCGGGCGGTTCGTGACTGAATTCGCGGGGAGCGTAGTTCATGCCGCAGCAAGCGGCGTTTCGGGGGATAAGCTTGTTGGATGAATCCGGGTGTGTGCCCGGCTACCCCGGCTCAGAGCAGTTTCGAGAGGAACTGCTTGCCGCGGTCGGTCTTCGGGTTCTCGAAGAACACCTCGGGCGGCGAGTCCTCGACGACTTGTCCGTCGGCCATGAGGACGATGCGGTCGCCGACCTCGCGGGCGAAGCCCATCTCGTGGGTGACGACGAGCATCGTCATCCCCTCCTCGGCGAGGTCGTGCATCACGTCGAGCACCTCCCCGACGAGTTCGGGGTCGAGGGCGCTCGTGACCTCGTCGAACAGCATCACGTGCGGGTCCATCGCGAGGGCGCGGGCGATGGCGACGCGCTGTTGCTGGCCGCCGGAGAGTTGGTTCGGGTAGGAGTTCGACTGCGCGCGGAGGCCGACGCGGTCGAGCAGTTCGTCGGCGCGGCGCTCGGCGTCGCCTTTCTTGAGACCCTTGACCTTCGTCGGGGCGAGCGTCACGTTCTCCCGCGCCGTCTTGTGCGGAAAGAGGTTGAAGCTCTGGAACACCATGCCGATTCGCTGGCGCAGGCGATTGATGTCCGCGTCGGCCGCGGAGATGGACTGGCCTTCAAGTCGAATCTCGCCGTCCTGAATCTCTTCGAGGCGGTTCGCACAGCGGAGGAGCGTCGATTTCCCGGACCCCGAGGGGCCGATGATGACGCACACTTCGCCCTCTTCGACGTCGAGGTCGACGTCTTTCAGGACGTGCGTCTCGCCGAAGTACTTGTCAACCTCGTCGAATTCGAGGAGACTCATCGGCGGTCACCCCCCCAGTCCGAGCGGGCTTCGAGGTAGCTGACGATTTTGCCGAGCGGAACCGTAATCATGAGATAGGCGATGGCGACGAGGATAATCGGCGTCCACGGGTCGAACGTGGTCGAGTTGACGTTGCGAAACGCGCTGATGAGTTCCGGAACGGCGATGACCGTCAGGAGCGAGGTGTCCTTCACGAGGATGACCTGGTCGTTGCCGATGGCGGCGAGCGCGTTGCGCCACGCCTGCGGCAGGACGACCTCGCGCATGCCCTGCACGTAGGACATCCCGAGCGAGCGGGCGGCCTCCATCTGTCCCTCCGGGACGGCGTCGATGCCGCCGCGGACGGCCTCGCCGACGTAGGCGGCGTGGTTGAGCGTCAGCCCGATGATGGCTGTAGGGTACTGCCAGTTGGAGATAGGGAACTGCCCCGGCGGCCAGAACGCCGGAATCCCGACGTAAATGACGAGCAACTGGAACAGAAGCGGCGTCCCGCGGAAGAACTCGACGTAGGCGGTCGCGACGGCGTTCGTGAACCCCGTGTTCGACACCCGACCGAGTCCGACGAAGATGCCCGCGGTAACGGACAACAGACTCCCGACGAGGATGATGGCGAGCACTCGCAGGAACGCGTTGACGAACTGCGGGTGGATGATCTCCACGAAGAGTTCGAAATCGACCTGGGTGAAGATAATCGCCGCGATGAATCCGCCGACTCCGAGCGTGAATAGCCCCGCGATGGCCGCGCCCAGTCGTCTGAGCGTTTTGTCGTTCAAAAACTGCTCTTGGTACTCACCGTCGCCGGTTCGTCCCTCGGAGTAAGATTCAGCCATTGGTAGTATTTCTCACGGTAGTGGGATAAAAAAACGCGTCCTGGTCGAATTATCCGGAGAAGTACTCCGAGTAGATCTCGTCGTACGTCCCGTTGTCGCGGATGGTCTCCAGCGCGCCGTTGACCTCCTCGCGGAGGTCGTCGTCGTCCTGCCGGAAGCCGATGCCGTACTCCTCGACGGTGAGGGTGAGGTACGGCGGGGCGTTCTCCTTGCCCTGTTCTTCGGCGGCACCGGCCCCCTCGAGGAACCGGACGTTGTCGCTCTGCTCGACGAACGCGGCGTTGACGGTGTTGTCGTTGACGACGGCGCTGACCTGGTTGTTCCGGAGCGCGTCGAACGCGCCGGTCACCTGGTCGTAGCTCTGAATCGTCAGGTCGCCGCCGAACTCCTCTTTGAGGCTGGTCGCGGCGCTCTCGCCGGTCGTCCCCTTCTGGACGCCGACGGTGACGCCCCGGAGGTCCTCCTTCGAGGAGATGTCGCTCTGGTTGAGGACGATGACCGTCTGGTACGCGGTGAAGTACGGGTCCGAGAAGTCGATCTGCTCCGCGCGGTCCTCCGTGATTGTCATCGCGGACATGATGACGCGGAAGTTCCCGTTGTTGAGCGAGGGGATGATGCTGTCGAAGCTCGTCTTCTGGAACTCGTGTTCGTAGCCGAGTTCCTCTGAGAAGACCGCCTCCGCGATGTCGACGTCGAAGCCGACGAGTTCGCCCTCGGTCGTCTCGTACTCGAACGGACGGTACGGGATGTCCGAGCCGATGGTAATCGTCTCGCTACCGCTGCCGCCGCCGCCGAGACAGCCGGCCAGCGTGAACGCGGCCGCGGCCCCGGCGGAGCCCTTCAGAAAGGTACGACGTTCCATAACAGCCATCAGGTAGCACAGCCCCGTATAACACTTCTTCGGTCCGTTCATCAATTCGTTCCGATATTGACGAAAAATATCCGGGAATTGTGTAGATGGGTGGGATATATCTCCAACCGCGAAACGGAGTCAGCCCCTTCGTGGGTCTCGGATTGCCGTACAACTTCTGGCGATACTGTTGTAACTTTTGCCGCGATTAGTGCGAGTATTGAAGCCAGCTCCGACAAGCGGGCGAGCGCACGACCAATCAGGTTGCGGTCCGCTCGTCAGTCCGCGTCGTTCGTCGCGCCGGCCTGCGGTACCGGAAGCCCACCGCGGACGAGCACCGCCGCGCCGACGACGAGGACGAGCGCGAGGACCGTCCCGCCGAGGTGGGCGAGTTCGAGCGCCGGACCGTACACCTGCCGGCCGGCGATGAGGAGCGCGACGACCACGACGCTCGCGGGCGCGGTGACGAATCTGAGCCGACCGTAGGCGTCCGCTCGCGGGCCGTGGGCGGTGTTCGCCCAGAGGGTGACCGCGAGGAGCGCGGCGTAGGTGGCGAGGCCGACGACGTAGTAGACCGCTTGCGTCGTCGGGCCAAAGGAGACGAACGCGTGGGGCGCGAGGACGAGCATGACGGGCGCGCCGACGAGCGCCAGTCTGACCGCGTCGGCGATGCGGGGGATGCCGCGGTCGACGAGCCCCCCGGCCGCGGCGGCGACGACGGCGGTGAAGATGGACGTCGCGACCACGTAGTGGGCGGTGAGGATGACCCACTCGTACTCGGTGACGGTGAGCGCCCCGAGGACGATTTGGAACGGGAGGATGACCGTGGCGACGACGAGCGCGTAGCGGACGCCTTTCGCGACGCCCTCGCGCCACGCCTGCACGGTCGTCCCGAGGATGAGGAAGCCGGTGAGCATGGCGACGAGGCGGTGGAACCACTCGATGAAGCTGCCCCAGTTGGCCGGGAACAGGCCGAGGAAGCCGTCGCAGAACGGCCAGCGCCCGGCGCAGGTGAGGCCGGCCCCCGAGGCGGCGGTGTACACGCCGAGGACCATCAGGACGCCGGTCATCGCGGCGGCCCCCGTGAGGAGGCGGCGAAGCCGAGGTGTCATACGCGTGGCTCAGGACCGCGCGAACTTATATTTCGTCGGTATGGTCCTCGAAGGCGTCAGCCCGGAACGAAGTCCCACGGCTGGCACCAGTCGGAACCGGCCGGCCCCGGACGACCCGACGGGCTTCGTCCCACTTGTCCGAGCCGTCCCATTCAAGTCGGTTCGGTTGGACCCGCGAACATGGACGAGCGACTCGAATCCCGAGCGGACCGACTCGATGGCTACCTCGACGACAACGGCCTCGAAGCGGTCTGGTTCGCCCGACCGAACTCCTTCGCGTGGCTCCTCGGCGGCGACAACGTCGTCGACCGCGACTCGCCTTTGGGCGTCGCCGCCGCCGGCTACGACGGCGACGAGTTCCACGTCGTGACAGACAACATCGAAGCGGAGCGCCTGCTCCACGAGGAAGTACCCCACGAGGACGTTCGCGTCCACCGCTTCCAGTGGTACGAAGGCTCGCTGGCGTCCGGCGTCGAGGCGGTCTCGCCGACCCCCGCCGCCGCCGACTTCGACGTGCCCGGCTTCGAGAACGTGGACGCCGCGGCCGTTCGCCAGCCGCTTTCCGACGCCGACATCGAGGCCTACCGCGAACTCGGCCGCGACGCGGCGAGCGCCGTCGAGCGGGTCTGTCGCGAACTCGAACCGGGTGACACGGAACACGAGGTCGCCTCCGGCCTGAAAGTCACGCTCAGCGCGATGGGCATCGAAGCGCCGGTTGTCCTCGTCGGCAGCGGGCGGCGGGCCCAGAAGTACCGCCACTACACGCCCAAACAGGAGGAACTCGGCGACTACGCGCTCGTCTCCGTGACGGCCCAGCGCGGCGGCCTCTACGCGAGTTGCACGCGAACCGTCGCGTTCGACGCGCCCGAGTGGCTCGAAACCCGCCACGAAGGAGCGATGCAGGTCGAGACGGAGGCGCTGGCGGCGACCCGAGAGGCCGCCGTGGAAGGCGGAACCGCCGGCGACGTGTTCGACGCCATCCGCGACGCCTACGACTCGGTCGGCGAGTCCGAGGAGTGGCTGAACCACCACCAGGGCGGCGCGGCCGGGTTCGCCGGCCGCGAGTGGTTCGCCACGCCCGACGCCGACGACGAGGTCCACGCGCCGATGGGCTACGCCTACAACCCGACCATCCAGGGGGCGAAAAGCGAGGACACGGCGCTCGTCACCGACGAGGGCGTCGAAGTGCTGACCACGACCGGTCGCTGGCCGACCAGGACCGTGACCGACGCCGAGGAGACCATCGAACTCGAACGCCCGGAAATTCTTCACATCGAAACGGAGTAATTTTTCGAGCGCGACGGCGTCGATTCACCGTCCCGACCTCGCCGCCGTCCGGTGAGTGTTCGACTATTGTCGAAGTCAAAATTCGACGTTGTTGAATAGCTTTTTGCCCCCTGCGTGAGGACGTGTGGGTCATGGGACTGGACGACGACTCACGGGAATATCACAGACAAGACCCACCCGGAAAAATCGAGATTGCGACGACGAAGCCGACGAACACGCAGCGCGACCTGAGCCTGGCGTACTCGCCGGGCGTGGCCGCGCCGTGTCTCGACATCGCGGAGGACGAAGACGCCGCCTACGAGTACACGGCGAAGGGCAACCTCGTCGGCGTCGTCTCGAACGGCTCCGCCGTCCTCGGGCTGGGGGACATCGGGGCGCAGGCGTCGAAGCCGGTAATGGAGGGTAAGGGCGTGCTGTTCAAGCGCTTCGCCGACATCGACGTGTTCGACGTCGAACTCGACATCACCGACGTGGACGACTTCGTGGCGGCCACGAAGGCGATGGAGCCGACGTTCGGCGGCATCAACTTAGAGGACATCAAGGCCCCGGAGTGCTTCGAAATCGAACGACAGCTCCGCGAACAGATGGACATCCCCGTGTTCCACGACGACCAGCACGGCACGGCCATCATCTCCGGTGCGGCGCTCCTCAACGCCGCCGACATCGTGGACAAGGACCTCGACGACCTCGAAATCGTCTTCTCCGGCGCGGGCGCGTCAGCGCTCGCGACGGCGCGGTTCTACGTCTCCCTCGGCGCGAAAAAGGAGAACATCACGATGTGCGACTCCACGGGCATCATCACCGAGTCGCGCGTCGAGGCGGGCGACGTCAACAAGTACAAAGCCGAGTTCGCACAGCCGGTCGACGAGGGCTCGCTGTCGGACGCCATGGAGGGCGCGGACGTGTTCGCTGGGCTCTCGGTCGGCGGCATCGTCAGTCAGGAGATGGTGCGGTCGATGGCCGACAACCCCGTCATCTTCGCGATGGCGAACCCGGACCCCGAAATCACCTACGAGGACGCGAAAGAGGCCCGCGAGGACACCGTCATCATGGCGACCGGGCGCTCCGACTACCCGAACCAAGTCAACAACGTCCTCGGCTTCCCGTTCATCTTCCGCGGCGCGCTCGACGTGCGCGCCACCGAGATTAACGAGGCGATGAAGCGCGCGGCCGCCGAGGCGCTCGCCGAACTCGCCCGGCAGGACGTGCCCGACGCGGTCGTCAAGGCCTACGGCGACCACCCGCTCCAGTTCGGTGCCGACTACGTCATTCCCAAACCGCTCGACCCCCGCGTGCTGTTCGAAGTCGCACCCGCGGTCGCGCAGGCGGCGATGACCTCCGGTGCGGCCCGCAAGCGCCTCGACATGAACGCGTACCGCGAGCGCCTCGAAGCGCGTCTCGGGAAGTCCCGCGAGATGATGCGCGTCGTCCTCAACAAGGCGAAGTCGCACCCCAAGCGGGTCGCCCTCGCCGAGGGCTCCAACGAGAAGATGATTCGCGCCGCCTACCAGATGCAGGAAGAGGGCATCGCCGAACCCATCCTCGTCGGCAAGACGACGACGATTCTGCGCAAGGCGGAGGAGTTGGGTCTCGACTTCGACCCGACCATCGCCAACCCCCGCGACGGCGAGTGGGACCACTACGTCGACCGCCTCTACGAGCTTCGCCAGCGCAAAGGAATCACGAAGTCCGAAGCGGAGGAACTCGTCCGCCGCGACTCGAACTACTTCGCCAGCGTCATGGTCGAGGTCGGCGACGCGGACGCGATGCTGACGGGGCTGACTCACCACTACCCCTCCGCACTTCGCCCGCCGCTCCAGATTATCGGCACGGCCGACGACGCCAACTACGCGGCCGGTGTCTACATGATGACGTTCAAGAACCGCGTCGTCTTCTGCGCCGACACGACGGTCAACCTCGACCCCGACGAGGAGATTCTCGCGGAAATCACGAAGCACACGGCGGAGCTGGCCCGCCAGTTCAACGTCGAACCCCGCGCGGCGCTGCTCTCGTACTCCAACTTCGGCAGCGTCACGAACGAGGGGACGCGCAAGCCCCGCGACGCCGCGGCGCTCCTGCAGGACGACCCCGCCGTTGACTTCCCGGTGGACGGCGAGATGCAGGCCGACACCGCCCTCGTCGAGGACATCCTCGAAGGCACCTACGACTTCGCGGAGCTCGACGACCCCGCGAACCTGCTCGTGTTCCCGAACCTCGAAGCGGGTAACATCGGTTACAAGCTCCTCCAGCGCCTCGGCGGCGCGGAGGCAATCGGCCCGATGCTCGTCGGCATGGACAAGCCGGTCCACGTCCTCCAGCGCGGCGACGAAGTCAAAGACATCGTCAATCTGGCGGCGACGGCAGTCGTGGACGCGCAAGAAGAAGAGTAACTGACGACCTCGGTTCTGCTTTTTCGGCGAGTCGTTCACCCGAACTCGACCCACGCGACGGCGACGCCCAGCCCGAGCGCCGACGGGGCCGCGTAGAGCGCGAACGTCGCCGAATCCGGCGGCGAGAAGCACGCGGCGAAGGCGACGAGACAGAGGAGCGACAGCCCTCTCGTCCCACCGGCGAGTCGACGAGAGAGCGCGCCGGCGCGGCGTAATCCGAGCAAGAGCGGGGCGACGGCCGCGCCGCCGCCGACCGCGGCCGGGAAGAACAGTTCGAGTTCGAGCGCCGACTGGCGCGAGCCGGCGGCCACGCGGCCCCATTCGACCAAGAGGTCGAAGAGCGCGGGCGCGACCTGACGCGCGGCGGCGGTTCCGACGAGGAACCCCGCGGCGGCGAGCGCGAACCAGCCCCACGCGGCGCGGATATCGACTGCGGGGTCGCGGTCGGCGAGAAACACGAGCGAGGCGCCGGCGGCGAGGAGGCCGGCGAGCACGCCCAGTTCGAGGCGAACGAGCAAGGTCGGGTCGCCGGCGGTAACGACATCCGTCGAAACACCGGCGGTCGGTGAGACGCCGGCGGCCGGTGACAGGGTTCCGGGGTCCCGGACGGCGGCGAAGACGAAACCGGCCGTCAAGAGGCCGATGGCGGCGAGTCGGCGTGCGTGGCGTCTCGCGGCCGCACCGAGCGGCGAGAGCCCGCGTCGCCGGGGGTCGAACGCGTCGACGGTCTCCGCGGAGTCCATGCGATAGCGTCGTCGCTCCGCGTTGTCTACTTTTTGACGATGAAGTGACCGGCCGTCGGCAGGGCGACGGTAGGGCGAGACGGGTGGGACCGCTCGCGCTCGGCGGCCCACCGGATGGGCGGGGCGAACGGGTCGTCGTCGACGCCTTGCGCTCAGTCGCTCGCGCGTCCCTCGAACCGCGAGGGCGGGAGATAGCTCACGTCCGTGCCGGAGTCCGCCTCGAACTCCGGCGGGTCGGGGAGCACGCAGCGGTCGGGCCGCCGGTTGACGTGTTCGTACTCCCCCGGCGCGTTCGCCAGCGGGTGCGCGGGGTTCTCGCGGCTATCGATTCGCGCGGCGCGAAGCTCTTCGAACCCGGCGATGCGGGCCTGAATCCCCCGCCAGTGGTGTTCGCTGCCGGCGGGGACGACGATGCGCTTCGGCGACTTCCAGTCGGGATGGTCGCCGGCGAGCACCGCGTTGTTGACGTTCGCGGCGAGGTCGTCGTGGTCGACGAGGACGCCGACGCGAGCGCCCGGCGGCGCGCGATTGGCGAGCACGTCCAATCCGAGATGGAGCGCGCGATACTCCGAGACGTTGTTGTCCGGCGGCACGTCTGGGAGCGCGATACGGGCGACTCGCTCGCCGTCGCGGGTCTCTATCACCGCACCGAGTCCGCCGCCGTTCGGGCGGTACGACCCGTCCGTCGCGACGTAGAAGTGTCGTTGGTGCGTGCGCGGCGGGTGTGCGATGTGGGGCGTCGGCGACTCGTCGAACAAGTCCCGAAGTGTGGGACGGCCGGTCACGGCCATACGAATCGTTCGGCGATAGTCCCTAATAAACGTACCCCGTGTTCGGGGGGTGATGACTCGGGAGCATAACTGTGCACAATATATGGGCAGAACGCTATGCGGGGGCCGAATCACAGGCAATGGATATAAGAACGACCGACGCAATCTACCTTCGATGGCTGATACCAATTCACACATTAGTCGGCGGTCGTACATGAAGTTGGCAGGCGGCGCGGCGGCGTCGGCGGCGCTCGCGGGCTGCTCCGGTGGCGGCGGCGAGGAGACCGAGACCACCGAAACGACGACGACCGGCGGCGAGGAGACCGAGACCACCGAAACGACGACGACCGAGGACAGCGGTTCGTTCGACGTGACCATCACGCAGGGCCAGATGCCCTCCGGCCTCGACCCCCACGACCACCGCGAGACGACGACGGACATCGTCGTCCTCCACGCGTACGAGGGCGTCCTGACCCGCGACGCGGCGGGGTCGATTCAGACCGCGCTGGGGACGAACTACGAGCGCATCGACGGGGAGAATGCGGTCCGATTCGACCTCCGCGAGGACGTCACGTTCCACAACGGCGACGAACTCACCCCCGAAGACGTCGCGTACAGCATCAACCGCGTCGTCGACGAGGAGGTGGGCTTCGCCAGTCCGCAGAGCGACCAACTCGCCGGCGTCGCCGGCGCGGAAGTCATCGAGGGCGAGAACGCAGTCAAGGTCAACAACTCCTCGCTCAACCCCATCGTGTTCTCCGAGTTCGCAACCTACCTCGACGTGATGCAGCAGTCGTGGGTCGAGGACAACGACAAGGCGTACATCGGCCAGAACATGAACGGCACCGGGCCGTTCCAACTCGATTCGTACACCGAAGACGAGGAGGTCGTCCTCACGGCGTACGAGGACTACTGGCAGGAGCCCGCGGCGGTCGATACCCTCACCTTCCGCGCCGCGTCCGAGGCCAGCACGCGCGTCAACCAACTCCTGCAGGGCGAGACCGACCTCATCGTCAACGTCCCGCCGCAGGAGGTCCAGCGCGTCACCAACTCCGACAACGCGCGCGTCGCCGCGGCCCCGTCGACCCGCATCATCTACAACGGGATGCGCTACGACGTCGAACCGTTCGATTCGGTCGAGTTCCGGCAGGCGATGAACTACGCCATCGACCTCGAGAGCATCGTCCAGAACGTCCTCGGCGGCTTCGGCGCGCAGACGGGCCAGCCGACGCTCCCCGAGTTCGTCGGCCACAACCCCGACCTCGACCCGTACCCGTACGACCCGGACCAGGCAGAGCAGTTGGTCGAAGAGTCCGGCTACGCCGGCGCGGAGATCGAACTCAACACGCCGGTCGGCCGCTACCTGAAGGACCTCGAAATCGCGCAGGCGGTCGCGGGCTACATCGACGAGCTACCGAACGTCACGGCGACGGTCCGCCAGCGCGACTTCGGCTCGCTCGTGGACGAACTGCTCGCGGGCAGTATCGAGGCCCGCCCGCCGTGGTTCCTCATCGGCTGGGGCGAGGCGACGTTCGACGGCGGCCTCGTCATGGAGGCGCTTCTCGCCTCCGACGGGACGCTCACGACGTGGCAAAACGAGGAGTTCGACGCACTACTCGAACAAGCCGGCAACCAGTCCGGCGAGGAGCGCGAGGCGACCCTCCAGGAGGCGAACGCGATGGCCCACGAGCAGTGCCCGTGGATATTCCTGAACCAGCAGTACAGCGTCTACGGCGTCAACGACGCCATCGCCTGGGAGGCCCGCTCCGACGAGCGCATCGACGCGTACGCGATGAGCCAGCAGTAGTCGATGTCGCTGTCGAGGTTCCTCATCAAACGCTCGCTCCAGGGGCTGTTCGTCATCTGGGGGGTCATCACGGTCGTCTTCGGCCTCCGGTTCATCTCGCCGGGGGACCCGGCGAACGTGCTGTTACCGCCCGACGTCGACCCGGAGGTCAGGGCGCAGGTCATCGCCGAACTCGGGCTGAACGAGCCCTTGTACGTGCAGTACTGGGAGTTCGTCTCGGGCATCCCGTTCGGCGACCTCGGCCTGTCGCTCGTGACCCGAACGCCGGTCGCGGCGCGCGTCGTCGCGAAGCTCCCGGCGACGCTGGAACTCGCCATCGCGGCGACCGTCGTCGCCGTCGTCATCGCGATTCCGCTCGGCGTCTTGTCGGCCACGCGGCGTCACCAGCCCGCGGACTACGGCGCGACCGTGTTCTCACTGGTCGGCATCAGCACGCCCAACTTCTGGCTCGGGGTGATGCTCATCCTCGTGCTCGCGGTCCAGCTGAACCTGTTCCCGACGAGCCAGCGCCCCATCGGCCTCGACGGCATCGCGATGC
This sequence comes from Haloferax prahovense, assembly GCF_000723845.1. NCBI lineage: Archaea > Methanobacteriati > Methanobacteriota > Halobacteria > Halobacteriales > Haloferacaceae > Haloferax > Haloferax prahovense. The sequence goes on from NZ_LK053000.1 coordinate 752,808, forward strand.
TCCTCGCCGGCGGTGAGGCGGGCGCGGCGATACGCGGCTTCGTGACGTGGCTGTGGCACATCACACTGCCAGCAATTACGCTCGGGACCTACTTCACCGCGCTCATCACGCGACTCACCCGCAGCGGGATGCTCGACCAGCTCGGACAGACTTACGTCCGCGCGTCGCGGGCGAAGGGGCTCCCGGAGACGCTGGTTCGCTACAAGCACGCGCTTCGGAACACGCTCATCCCGGTCATCACCGTCATCGGTCTCCAACTCGGCACCCTCATCGGCGGGGCCGTCATCACGGAGGCCGTCTTCGCGTGGCCGGGGCTCGGGACGCTCATCATCAACAGCATCAACGCCCGCGACTGGCCGGTCTTACAGGGCTCGCTCATCGTCGTCGCGGTCGGGTTCGTCCTCGTGAACATCCTCGTCGACGCCCTGTACGCCTACGTCAACCCGCAGGTGGCCTACGATTAACGCTCTATGATATCGGAACGCACACGCAGAAACCTTCGTCGGGAACTCAGACGGAGTCTCCTCGCGAAGCTCGGCATCATCGTCGTCGTCCTCATGGTGGCGATGGCCGTCTTCGCCCCGTTTATCTCCCCGTATAGCCCGTCTCAACAGAATCTCGATAACTCCCGACAGCCACCGCTCGGCTTCAGCACCAAAGAGACGAAAGAGGTGACGAAGATGGAAGACGGGAGCGTCGTCATCGAGGACGGCCAGGTCGTCACCGAGACGCAGACCGTCTACACGAACGCGACGGCCGCCCATCCGCTCGGCACCGACGGCAACGGGCGGGACATCCTCTCGCGCATCATCTACGGCGCGAGAACGTCCATCCTCGTCGGGTTGTTCGGCACGTCGCTCGCGGCGCTCATCGGCGTCCTCGTCGGGCTGTCAGCGGGGTTCTACCGCGGTCGCGTGGACGACGTGCTGATGCGGAGCGCGGACATCATGCTCGCGTTCCCCTCGCTCGTCCTCGCGATCGCCCTCGTCGGCGTCTGGGGGCAGGCCCAAGCGCCCATCCCCGACCCCTTCGTCGCCACCGGGCTCGCCCCGGCGTTCCGCTCGGCGGTCGGGTTACCGACGGGCATGCCCGAAACGGTCGTCCTCCCGGGGACGGTCATCGTCGTCGTCGCGCTCGTCAACTGGGTGTGGTTCGCCCGCGTCGCCCGCGGCGAGGCGCTCTCCATCCGCGAAGAGGAGTACGTGAAGGCCGCGAAGGCCCTCGGCGCGAGCGACGGGCGGACGATGCTCAGACACGTCCTCCCCAACGCCATCACGCCCATCCTCGTGTTGGCGACGATTCAGGTTGCCGCCATCATCCTGCTCGAATCGGCGCTGTCGTTCCTCGGCTTCTCCGGGGCCGACGTGTCGTGGGGCTTCGACATCGCCCTCGGCCGGCAGTACCAGTCCACCGCGTGGTGGATTTCGACGATGCCCGGCCTCGCCATCGTGGTGACGGTCATCGGGCTGAACCTCGTCGGCGACTGGCTCAGAGACGCGCTCGACCCCGGTATCGAAGGGGAGGGGGGCGTCTGAGATGGCCGACACGATTCTCAGCGTCCGCGACCTCTCCACCCGGTTTTTCACCGAGGAGGGGCAGGTCAACGCGGTCGAGAGCGTCTCGTTCGACGTCGAAGACGGCGAGATATTCGGCATCGTCGGCGAGTCCGGCTCCGGCAAGTCCGTGACCGCGCTCTCGGTCATCGACCTCATCGAGTCGCCCGGCCGCGTGACCCAAGGCGAGATCTGGTACCGCAACGCCGACCTCGCCGACGAGTTCCGCGGGTCGAAACCCGAGGCCGTCGACGGCGACCTCGTGGACATCCGCCGGCTCCCGAAGGGCGTCCGCAGGTCGCTCCGCGGCCCGTCGTTCAGCATGGTGTTTCAGGACCCAATGAGCAGTTTTAACCCCTCGATAACCGTCGGCGAGCAGATAGCCGAGGCGGTCGAGGTCCAGCGGCGCGCCCGTTCGAACCCGCGAAGCACGCGCTCGCGGACGCAGGGTTACGGTCTCGGTTCGCTCCTCGTGGACTCGCTTCTCCCCTCGAAGAGCTACGTCGACGACGAGAGCATGGACCGCGCGGTCGAACTGCTCGACCAGGTCGGTATCCCCGACCCCGAGGACCGCGCCGACGAGTACCCCCACCAGTTCTCGGGTGGGATGCTCCAGCGGGCGATGATCGCCCAGGCGCTCGCCGGCGAACCGGACATCCTCATCGCCGACGAACCGACGACGGCACTAGACGTGACCATCCAGGCACAGATTCTCAACCTGCTGCGCGACCTGCAGGAACAGGAGGGGATGAGCATCCTGATGATCACCCACGACTTGGGCGTCATCGCCCGGATGTGTGACCGCGTCGGCGTCATGTACGCCGGCGAGGTCGTCGAGCGCGGCCCGCTCGCCGATATCTTCGAGAACCCCGTCCACCCGTACACGCAGGGGCTGTTGGGGTCGATTCCGGACGTGGACGACCCCTCGGGTCGCCTCGAACCTATCTCGGGCAACGTCCCGAGCCTGCTCGACTCGGAGATGCCCGACGCGTGTTACTTCGCCGACCGGTGCCCCAAAGCCATGACCGACTGTCTGACCCGCATCCCCGAGTACGAACTGGACGGCCGACACAGCGTCCGGTGCGTCCTCGCCGAACAGGAGTACGACCCCGCGGACGCCGTCGATTCGGCCGACGCGGTCGACCGAGAGGTGAGCGCCGATGACTGAGCCGCTCCTCGCGGTTCGGGACCTCCAGAAGTACTACTTCGAGCAGGACTCGTTCGTCGACAGCCTCCTCGGGCGCGACCCGACGAGCGTCAAGGCCGTCGACGGCATCTCCTTCGAGGTCGAACGCGGCGAGACGCTCGGCCTCGTCGGCGAGTCCGGGTGCGGAAAGTCCACGACCGGCGAGACGCTGCTCCGACTGCGCGAGGCGACCGGCGGCACGGTCACCTTCGACGGGACGAACGTCTTCGAGATGGACGACGACGAACTCAAGGCGTTCCGCAGGGACGCCCAAATCGTCTTCCAAGACCCGTTTTCGAGCCTCGACCCGCGGATGACCGTCGGCGACATCGTCGCCGAACCGCTGAAGATTCACGGGATTCCGGAGACCACCGAGACCGAGTCGAAACGCGAGTGGCGGCGCGACAAGGTCGCCGACCTGTTGGAGCGGGTCGGCCTCTCGGCGAACCACCTCGACCGCTACCCCCACGAGTTCTCCGGCGGCCAGCGCCAGCGCATCGGCATCGCCCGGGCGCTCGCGCTCGAACCGGACTTCATCGTGCTCGACGAGCCGGTGTCGGCGCTCGACGTATCCGTCCAGGCGCAGGTGTTGAACCTGCTCGACGACCTCCAAGCGGAGTTCGGGCTGACGTACCTGTTCATCGCCCACGACCTCTCGGTCGTCCGCCATATCTGCGACCGCGTCGCCGTGATGTACCTCGGCAACGTGGTCGAACTTGGTCCGACCGACGAGCTGTTCGAGTCGCCGAAACACCCATACACGAAGGCGCTGTTGGAGAGCGTTCCCCGACCCTCCACGACCGAACACGGCCGGCGGGTCGAGGCGCTGTCGGGCGACGTGCCGTCGCCGCGAAACCCGCCGTCGGGCTGTCGCTTCCGGACGCGGTGCCCGCAGGTCATCCCCCCGGACGACCTCGACATTGAGCAGGGTGCCTACCGCGCCCTGATGGACCTCCGCGACGCGCTGGCGGTCGGCGACGTCAACCCGGACCACATCTGGGACGCCGCCGACCCCGACCGAGCGGACACGGAAGCGTTCATCGAGGAGGCCCGCGCGCGACACGTCGACGCCGAACTCCGCGGCGAGGTCGCGGGCGTCGTCGACACGGCGCTCGGCCACCTCGCCGAGGGCGAGGCCGACAGCGCCAGCGAGACGCTTCGGGAACGCTTCGAGAGTCCCTGTGAGACGCGCCGCCCCGCCGTCGGCGACGCGCCGCATCCCGCGGCGTGTCACCTCTACGAGGGCTCCGACGAGGTGACCGTCATCGAGACGAACGCTGGCGCGACCGCTGAGGCCGACGACTGAGACCCGACGGGCGACCGACCAGTGTGCTGGCGGTGGGCGGTGGGCGGTGGGCGGTTCTCGCTCCGCGGCACCGGCGAAACCACCCCGTAACGAAACGTTCAGGCCCCCACCGGGCGCACCATCGCTGTGACACGGTACCGAAACCTCGGTCTGTTCGTCGTCCTCGCCGCCGTCTGGGGGTCCGCGTTCATGGCTATCAAAGCCGGACTCGAGTTCTTTCCGCCGGTGCTTTTCGCTGCCCTCCGGTACGACGTGGCGGGGGTAGTGATGCTCGCCTACGCGCTGTACGCCACCGACTCGCCGCTTCCGCGCGGCAGGGCCGAGTGGACGGAAGTCGCCATCGGCGCGGTCTTCCTCATCGCCGCCTACCACGCGCTCTTGTTCATCGGCGAAACCGACCCGGGCGTGACGAGCGCCGCCGCCGCGGTCATCGTGAGCCTCAGCCCGGTGCTCACCACTGGATTCGCGCGGCTCCTGCTCCCGAGCGAGCGGCTCACCGCGCTCGGCGTCGTCGGCCTCCTCCTCGGCCTCGTCGGCGTCGCGGTGCTCTCGGGGCTCGACCCGAGCAACCTCCTCGCCGGCGGCACGGTCGCGAAGCTCCTCATCTTCGGCGCGGCCGCCGCTTTCGCCCTCGGGTCGGTGCTGACCCGCCGAGTCGACTCGGAACTGTCCATCGAGACGATGGAGGCGTGGTCGATGCTCCTCGGGGCGGGACTGATGCACGTCGCGTCCGTCGCGCTCGGCGAGCGCCTCGGCTCGGTCGTCTTCAACGTCCAGTCCGTCGCCGCGCTCGGGTACCTCTCGCTCGCGGCGAGCGCGCTCGGCTTCCTCATCTACTTCGACCTGCTCGACCGCCTCGGCCCCATCGAAATCAACCTCGTCTCGTACGTCGCGCCCGTCTTCGCGGCGCTTTCGGGGTGGGCGTTCCTGAGCGAAGTTCCGACCCCGTCGACGGTCGGCGGGTTCGCGCTCATCTTTCTCGGGTTCCTCCTTCTGAAGCGCGGGGCGATTCGACGCGAACTCCGCTATCGGTTCGGCGACGGCGTCCGCGCGACCGACTGAAAAGCGCGGCTACGCGTCCGCCCGCTCGACTGAGTCCACTTCGCCGACCATCCTCCACCCGTTTTGACCGGGTCGCTGTTGACCGACGACGACAGCGTCGTTGTCCTCAGTCGTCGCAAACCGGTAGACTGCGTCGTCGCCGTCGCGTCGGCCCTCGGCCTGAAAGTCCGTCTGGAAGAACTCCGCGCTCTCCAGCGTGAACGTGCCGTCTATCTCCTCGCCGACGGTGAGGTGCATGGCGTTCGGGTGGATGTTGTACATGCGCTTTGCGACGCGATTGAGCTCTGGCATCGCATCGACAGTCGTCCCGGCGGGCTAAATCCCTGCTCCCTGCGGACGCTGCCGGTCGAAACGTCGCCCGCTCGACGGTCCACGCGGGGGGCCACCGAGCGCACCGAGGTTCGAATCCGTTCGGTCGACCCCCGTAGAAATTCAGGGTTCTGCGACTATTCAAGAACGCCTGACTGTTGTGCGAATAAAAGAATTAGAGGCGGTTATGAAGTGTTAGGGCGCCGCTCGTAACTCTATGAAACTTCACATTTATCGAATAGTCACCAGTAAACGAGTATGAAACGAATGGAATTCTCGCACGTAATTATGACCCCTCCACTCCATGATGTAGTCGTAGGTGCCCCCCAACCAATGTCGAACTCCCCATCCACGGTCCCCCGCGAACGCCTCTCCCAACTCCGCGACGTCGTAACGGAAGAGCAACCGCTCCGCCTCGGCTTCGAACTCGTCGCCGCACCGCTCCGGTTCGTCGGTTTCTGGGCCGCGGTCGCCCTCCCGTTCCTGTATGTTCCCTTGCTCTTCGGCGGCCTCGAAGCGGGCGAGTTCACCGTCTTCGGAGCGCTTCTCGCGCTCAACGCGCTCGCGCTCGTGCTCGGGCACAACTACGCCCGGTCGTAGTCTCCCGGTCGCACCGATACGCCTGCGCCGACACGCCTGTTCGTAATCGTGCGTGCGTTGCCGGACACGGCGAATCAAACAGACGCGGTGTTCTCCCTCCACTTCCCGCTTCCACTTCCCGCTTCCACTTCCCGCTTCCACTTCCCGCTCTCCATTTCTCGGCCTCGCGAGCGCCCGCCACGCGCCTCCATCGAGGTTCTCGATCGCTCCTCAGACGCTCGATGCGCCGACCTGCCACGGCCTCACGTTTCTCATCTTCGACCATCGGGAATCGAGTGGCTTTACCGCGGTCCGGTCTTCGGGTTCGGTATGTCGCTCGCGATGGTTCCACTAGGACGGACCGGAACGACGGTCTCCGAACTCGCGTTCGGGACGTGGCGGTTCGGTCGACAGGCCGACGACGGCGAGGTCGAGGTCGGCCGCGACCGCGCCCACGAGTTGCTCAACGCTTACGCCGCCGCCGGCGGGAACTTCATCGACACCGCCGACATGTACGGCGACGGCGCGAGCGAGACGTACATCGGCGAGTGGCTCGAAGCGCGCGACCGCGAGGACTTCGTCGTCGCGTCCAAGATTTTCTGGCCCACGCGCGAAGACGCCAACGGCCGCGGGCTCAACCGGAAACACCTCCGCCGTCAGATGGACCGCATCCTCGACCGACTCGGCACCGACTACGTCGACCTGCTGTACATCCACCGATGGGACGACGAGACGCCGGTCGACGAGTTCATGCGGACGCTCGACGGGTTCGTGCGCGACGGGAAGGTGAACTACCTCGGCACCTCGACGCTCGAACCCAACGCCTGGAAAGTCGTCAAGGCGAACGAACTCGCCGACAAGCGCGGCTACGAACCGTTCAAAGTCGCCCAGCCGCGGTACAACGCCGTCAACCGCGAGATAGAGGGAAACTACCTCGACATGTGCGCCGACTACGACATCGGCGTCGTCCCGTGGTCGCCGCTGGCTGGCGGCTTTCTCACGGGGAAATACGCCCGCGACGAGCGCCCGCCTGCGGACTCTCGCGCGGCGAACGACCAGCGGTTCGCCGACTCCTACCTCACGCCGTCGAACTTCGACGCGCTCGAGGTTATCGAGGAGGTCGCCGAGGCGGTCGGTGCGTCGCCCGCACAGGTCAGCCTCGCGTGGCTCATGCACCACCCGCAGGTCACCGCGCCGATTATCGGGGCACGAACCGTCGACCAGCTCGGCGAGAACGTCGTGGCCGCAGACATCGAACTCACGAACGAGCAGTTCAAACGCATCTCTGCCGCCAAGCGTCACCTGTCCGCGTAACAGCTTCGGAAGCGCCCCCGAACCGTCAGGTGTAGGTGTCGCCGGTGGGTATCGCCGCGTATGACCGCCGACGCGTTTGACGCCGACGCCTACGTCTCCGAACTCCGGGCGAAGCGCGAGGAGAAAGACGACTTCTTCGGGTCGCATCCCCAGTCGCCGATTCCGCCCGAAGAACGGGACGACTTCGACGGCCTCGATTACTTCGACCCCGACCCCGACTACCGGGTGACCGCGTCGGTCGAGACGCACGACGACCCCGAGCCGGTGGCGATGGACACCTCGACCGACGGCGAGGTCCGGTATCTCCGCGTCGCCACGTTCCACTTCGAACTCCGCGACGCGGAACTCACCCTCGGCGCGTATCGTCAGGAACACGACGACTCACCGACACTGTTCGTTCCCTTCCGCGACAAGACGACGGGTCAGCAGACCTACAACGGCGGTCGGTACATGGAACTCACGCCCGACGCGCCCCTCGACGAGTTGGACGAAGTCGTCGTGGACTTCAACCTCGCGTACAACCCGTTCTGCGCGTTCACCGACACCTTCGAGTGTCCGCTTCCCCCCGAGGAGAACTGGCTCGACGTAGTCGTCCCCGCCGGGGAGCGAGACTACGAGTAACCGGCGAAGCAAAAGCGCAAGTTCCATATCGGACGCTTCCGGAGAGACGGACATGGGACTGCTCAGTTCGAAGAAGGCCGTCATCGGGATGGCGCTGATGATCGTCGGGACGCTCACGATGCTGCCGGGAATGCTGCCGAACGCCGCACAGGTGATGTCCTACGCGCTCGCCGTCGGTGCCGGCGCGCTCACGCTCGGGACGTGGCTGGTCGGCACGTCCGAGGGCGGCCGGCCGGTCTGAGTCCGGCACTCGCCCGTCGTACTGACTAAAACCGTCTTTTCTCGTGAGAGCACGTTTCGTTCGCCACAGCCGTGATAGCGATGCCTTCCGTGTCGTGCCAGTCGCAACGCTACGTGGTCAGTCGGTTCGAAGAAAACGTTGCCGCGAAGGTTGTGTCGCCTTTAGGCGTCGGGGCCGGACCACTTCTGGAGCGTGGCGGAGTTACTGCCACTCTCGGAGGTCCAGACGATGCGGAACGTTGCGCTGTTGAAATCGTTGTTACCGACTTGGACGGACGTTCCGGCTGTCACGTCGTCAGAGACGCCCATGTCTGCGAAGGACTGGGTAGTTTCAGATGTGCCGAGGCTGCCGTCTGATGCAACCGTTTGGAACGACGTATCGGCGGTCAGGTTGACGTTTTCAGCGTCGATTGCTGTCCCGCTGTCGTGGGTGACGGTGAGGTTATCTAGTGACGACTCGTCCTGATAGTCGAAGCTGAAGCTGGCCTGCGGAGCAGTATCGCCAACCTGGTCGCCGAGACCGAGGACGAACGTGCCGATGACGGCCGCGAGGATAACGGTAATCGCGACCATGAGGATAACACCGATAACCGGTGATACCGCGTCGTCCTCAGCGAGGAGTTGCTTGAAATTCATCTATCCGTTGTAGGTCCACTTTTGAAGCGTGGAGGAACTACTTCCACTTTCGGAGGTCCAGACGACGCGGATGGTGTCTCCGTCGCTGAACCCACTAGAGTCGTTTACAACTGCGGAGCCACCTGCTGTGATTGGGTCTGAGCCACCAAGTGCAGTCCAAGCACTACCAGAGTCGTTGAAGTCACCCGTCACAGTGACCTGATTCGCCGGAATCTGCTCACCGCTCTCGTGGGTAATCGTCAGCGCACTAGACCCGTCGTAATCGAAACTAAAGCTCGCCTGCGGGGACGTCTCGCTCACTTGATCGCCGAGACCAAGGACAAAAGTACCGATAACGGCCGCGAGGATAACTGTAATCGCCACCATCAGGATAACCCCGATGACGGGACTGACTGCACGGTCTTCCGTGAAGAGATGTTTGAGTTGCATGCGTTGTGTCCGACACCCGGGACGGTATCGCTCGCCGAAGACGCCGGTGCGCACGCGTTCATCGCTGCGCAACCGTCATCCCTGCCCGGCACCCGTCGCGGTGTGTCCAACCGACTCGTATCCCCGGGGTAACTTAAATGTACGTGCCAGATTAATGGATGGTTTCTCGAAACAATTCGGGCATTAATATAGTGTTTATATGTCGTTTAAGAGGGTGATGGTACTCCGTCGTCGAATCAGCTTAAAGAATGTCTGACACGTTCCCGGTCGTTCTTCTCCACTACTCGGTATGGCTGTCGGCTGGTGACGATAAACGTACCAAAAAATGTGTCTTTCGCACGTACGCGTGGAGTCCCATAGTACACGCGAGGGACGTACGTCCGCAGACGCGGTCGACAATCCAAATCTGTGAGAAGTGCCGACGTCGAGTGGCTTCGACAGCCAAGGCTCGACGAATAGTTATCGAGAACGAGTACGCCCCCGGCGAACCGGGGACGCCGTTCCTACCCAAGGTGGCGTGCGCACGCGCTAGATATATTTTCAACAGACGTACATATGCTTTGTGGGGTAGAATCGGGTTTCGAGGCCTGTGTGACACGATTGGTAACGTTTCAGAGACCATTCAATCACACAAAGTATTTACCGCGAACGGTCAACAGAGCAAACTGTACCCCTGCCCACGGAGGCATCTGTGAGTACCTCGCCTCGGCCCGGGTTCTGCCCGGCTTGGTTCCGTCCGAGGGCCGACGAAAACGATGTCCCCGACTGCAACACCATCAACAATGACACGCAATAAGCAAATCCGCGCGGTACTCCTCGCTGCGCTGATGGTCTTCTCGGTTTTCGCCGGGTCCATCGCGTTTACGGGTAGTGCTGCTGCTGCCGCTACTTCCATCAACACCACGACGGTGAGTGGAAGCAGCGCAACTGTCGACGTCACGGTTGACGCCACGGCTGGTGACAACAACACCACCGTCTGGATCGACCTTGACGACGACGGTACACTCGACTCTGGCGAACCGGTCGCAACTAACGACTCCTATACCGCGGGCTCGGCCATGGACGTTCTCGTCAGTGGCCTCGACGTCTCTGACCTGACGCCCGGTCAGTACGAGCTGGCCGCGGCTGAGACCGCCGGCGCTCCCGTCACGGGCACGACGTCCGAAGACGTGAGCTCCACGGTCACAGTCACGAACAACGACGAGCCTGAGCTCATCTCCGCCGTCCACTACAACGACGGCAGCAACGACCTCCTCGAACTCTCGTTCAACGAGGAAGTCCAGAACCTCGGTGGCAACATCGAAGTGTACCAGGACGGCGAAGAGGTCACCTCCGCGGTTGTCTCCTCTGGTCCGACCCAGAACAACCCCGGTCAGGTTGTCATCCAGACGACTGACCTCTACACGGGCGACATCGTCGTGAACCTCGAAGGTGTCGAAGACACCGAGGGCAACGAGCTCGAAGAGGGTCTCGACGACGACTACAACTCGACGGTCACCGTCGCGACGGTCACGGTCACGGACGACGGCAGTGTCTCCGTCACCGACGCCTACAAGGGCGAGACCGTTGCAGCGACGAGCGGTAACCTCGGCACGGCTGTCGAAGTCGAATCTGACGACAGTCAGGACGACGTCGAGAGCTTCTTCCGCTCCGGTTCGACCGGCTCGACCTCCGCGGTCTACACGTTCGACACGTCCAACCGCGAACTCCAGCGCTACAACATCACCATCGGTACCGGCCTCGACGAGAAGATTCAGGTCCGTGACCTCGGTCTCGAGGTCTCCATCGACGACCTGAACGTCACCGACGAGGACCTCATCGAAGGTACGGTCAACGCGAACTCCGACCGCGAGAACGTCAAGATCGCTCTCCTCGACGACGACGGCGACGAAGTCGACGACGGGAGCATGACTGTCAACCTCAACGGTCAGGGTGAATACGACTTCGAGTTCAACGCGAGCGAACTCGACCTCGACACCGGCGACTACACGGTCGAAGTGACCGACACGGCCTCCGGTGTCTCCGTCGAATCCGACACCATCACCGTGGAAGACGCCGGTGAGGGCTCCGCCGACTTCGGCGAGTCCGTCATCACCGAGCAGCGCGGCGACGTTGTCTCCATCCCGGTGACCGTCGAAAACACTGACACCGCAACGGTCTCCATCGGTAGCTGGGAGCAGGGCTACGCCGCTAACGTCACCGTCGAAGACGGTAACGACGACGGCGAAGTCATCCTCCTCTGGGACTCCTCGAAGTCCACCGCCACCGGTAACAACAACCCGAGCAGCGTCTTCGACGTCGAAGACGGCGACGATGACGTCCTGTCTGGTAACGACGGCGTGGCCGAAGTCGGCCTCGCGACCAGCAACCTCATCGACGCTGGCGACTACGACCTCGAAGTCCGCACGGGCAGCGCAGTCTCTGACAGCGAGAACGTCGCGACCCTCGTCCTCGAGGAAGGCGGCGTCTCCGCGGTCCGCACGTGGACCGCTCCGGCCGGCGAGTCGCTGACGGACCTCGACGAGGTCTCCGAGGCGCTCGAGAACGGCAACATCACTGAAGACAGCCAGATCGCGTTCGAAGACCAGGTTGTCGTCCAGATCGAGGCCTCCGGTCTCGAGGGCACGACGGGTGCCCAGGACGACGAGACGCCTAACTTCTTCGCGACCGGCAACGGTTACGACGACTCCTACCGTCTGACGATCAACCAGACGAACCCCGACCCGAACCGCGACCCGAAGATCCTCGACGTCGCTAACGCCTCTGTTGTCGCAGACGGCGACAACGACACGTACTTCGTCGTGTTCGACTCGGACGAAATTGACGCGTACCGCGACGAGAACGACGACGGTGTTCTCCAGACCTCTGAGAAGAACGCCGGTACTGTTGACGTCGACGACGACGACTCGTTCAACGTCCAGTTCAAGATGATCGAGGAAGACGAGGTCTCTTCCTCCAACCTTGCGCTCGTTGACGACAACTCGTCGCAGACTGACTCCTACGAGCACGTCGAAGCCGAACACACGTTCGACGCTGACCCGGTTAACGTGACGAACGCTGCGGACCAGATGATCTCTGGCTCCTCGAACGTCGCGCCCGGTACGGAACTCACGCTCCGCGTTGAGTCCGACGGTGACACGCAGCCGCGCTTCCTGAAGACCGCTACGGTCTACGTTCAGGCAGACGGCTCGTTCTCCGGTAGCTTCGACTTCTCCGAGCAGAGCGTCGGCGACACGTTCACCGTGACGGCTGACGGTGGCGTCGCGTCCGACGAGGAAGTCGACGGCAACGTCGTCGAGTCCGTGGAAACCTCCACCACGACGTCTGAGGACACCACGACGACGGCTGACACCACGACGACCGCAGACACGACGACCACGACTGCGGCTACGACGACCACCGCCGCCACCACGACTGAAGAGACGACTACCACGTCGTCCCAGACGCCCGGCTTCGGTGTCGTTGTCGCCCTCGTCGCGCTCGTCGCCGCTGCGCTCCTCGCGGTCCGCCGCGACAACTAACGATAGCTAACCACCGGGACCCTTCCCGGCGTTTTTCCTTTCTTTCGACGCTGACCCGACAGCCGCAGCACTCGGGTCGACAGTCGTCACGCACTCAAACGGCGAGTAACGTCGCGACGTGCAGACCTCGAAGTCAGAAAGCTATGAGCGACGACTCCGCTTGACGACCAGACGACGATACAGAACCGAGACGCGCGGTCGTACCGAGGTGGTCCTTGTCCTTCCCAGTCGCTGTGCGTGGTTTGGGTTCGTCGAAGGCCGGTCTTCGCGTTCCGTCGGCGACGTGCGGAGAACGAATTGCATCGGGCGATGGCCGGTCGACCGCCGTGAGTGAGCCGAGACCGATGGCAGTCGTGACCGACTACGTGGGCCGACGCGCCCGCAGTTCACGACGTACCGTACTACGCAGTCGAGGTTAACGGTCGAGCGAGTGCGTCTCTCGTGTCGTCGTCCGATACACCTCGTCTCGAACAGCGTGGAATCACAGGAGCGATACGACCGCGGGCTCCACAGTCGCACTCTATTTCACCACATCTCTCCCGTCGTCGACGGGCGGTCCAGCAGAAGGGAGCGATGGCTGTTCCCGAGCAGAGAGGGTTATTGGGCGAGCGACGGAGTCCGCTATCGGCGTGTCTCTCCCGTCGGCCTCGACGAGACCTTCGTGTCGAACACGCCAGCAAGACTGGATAGTACAGGCTCGTGAGGTCGGGGAGCGCAAAAGAAAAGAACGGAAATCGAGTGACGGACGAGACAGCGACGGTGGCGAGTTACCGTCTCGCGTTCAGCACTCGGACCAGCCGCAGTTCTGGCAGGTCTTACAGCCTTCGGAGTAGTAGAGGTCCATCTCACCGCACTCGGGACACTCGGGGCTCTCGCCCGCCGCGAGCAGGTCCGCAACGGCGTCGGAACTGCCACCGGGACTCTCGTCGACAGCGACGCCGCCGTCGGTGTCCGTGTCCTCGGCCGCGGCGGCCTCGGCTTCGACCTCGGTCAGGTTCTGCTGTTGCGGGTAGCCCTTGTCGATGTCGCCGTCGAGATACCGGCGCATCGCGGTGCCGATGGCGTCCGGGATGGAGTTAATCTGCTCGCCTTTGTCCCAGGCGACCTTCGGGCTCCGGATACCCTTCAGTTCGTTCGCAATCTCCTCGGGGTCGACGCCCGAGCGGAGGGACGTGGAGACGGTCTTGGCGAGCGCCTCGGTGAAGGACGCGGTGAAGCCGCCGGAGTTACCGATGTTGGCGAACAGCTCGAACGGCTCGCCGTGTTCGTCCTCGTTGATGTTGACGTATAGCTTCCCGTAGCCGGTGTCGATGCGCTGGGTAACACCGTACAGCACGTCCGGACGGGGGCGCTTCTTACCGACGTCGCTCGGCGAATCGGCGAAGGCGAGTTCGAGTTCGCTGCCGATGAGGTCCGAAACCTCCTCGGATTCGAGGAACGCCTCCACGTCGCCGAACACGTCGCGAATCTGCGAGACGATGGCCTCGGCGGCCTCTTCGTCGTCGGAGAACTCGGTGTTCTTCGCGCGCGTGGTGAGCACCTGCTTCGAGCGGGTGCCGTCGCGGTAGACGGTGACGCCCTTGCCGCCGTGGTCGTAGATGTAGCGGTAGACCTCGTCCATGTCCTCCTTCGACGCGCTGTTCGGGAAGTTACAGGTCTTCGAGATAGCGGAGTCGACGCCACTCTGGAGGGCGCACTGGACGCCCGCGTGCTCGATGCCCGCGAGGTCGGAGGTCACGACGAACAGTTCGGAGATGGCGTCCGGGACGGTCGACAGCGAGGAGACGCCGTCGAACTCGTTGTTGGCCATCTGCTCTTGGGCCTCGCGCTTGACGGCCTCGACGTCGATGTCGTTGGCCTCCAGCACGCGGAGGAAGTAGTCGTCGAACTCGACGAGCATCTCGTCGCCCTGCACGTCGTCGGAGACGTTCTTGTAGTAAGCGACGTTGTAGATGGGCTCACAGCCGCCGGTGGTGTTCGACACCATCGACGTGGTGCCCGTCGGGGCGATGGTCGTCGTGTTGTGGTTGCGGATGGGGTAGCCGTCTTCCCAATCGTCGGCGGACTCGCCGGTGTGGTGTTCGAACCACTCGCGGTACTCGGTCGGGTTCGCGTACTTCGAGTCCTCCCACGCCTCGAACGGGCCGCGTTCTTCGGCGAGTTCGTGGGACGCCCGCTTGGACCCGTGGTTGATGTGGGTCATGAGCTGTTGGGCGATTTCGTTGCCCTCGTCGGAGCCGTAGCGGACGCCGAGTTGGATGTACATCTGGGCGAGCCCCATGATACCGAGCCCGATTTTGCGGAGTTCGCGGACCTTCTGTTCGATCTTCTCGACCGGGAAGTCCGACATCGTGACGACGTTTTCGAGGAAGCGCGTGCCGTTTTCGATGCGGTGGTCGAACTCCTCCCAGTCGACGGCATCTTCTAGGAAGGCGTCCGTCGCGGCCTCAAGCGAGTCGTACTCGTCGCCGTGGGCGTCGTACCAGACGCGCCAGTCGGGCGAGTCCTCCGCGACGAGCGTCGAGAGGTTGATGTGTCCGAGGTTACACGCCTCGTACTCCTCGAGCGGCTGTTCGCCGCAGGGGTTGGTCGCGAGGATGCGGTGGTCGGGGTGCTTTTCGACGTCGAAGGAGTGCTGCTTGTTCGCGCGTTCGAGGTAGACGACGCCGGGTTCGCCGTTCTCCCACGCGCCCTCGATGATCTGGTTCCAGAGTTTCTTCGCGGGGACCGAGAGGACCTCGCCGACCTCGACGTGCTCGCCGAGACCGAACATGTCGTAGATTTCCTTCGTCTGGGGCGTGGCGATGTGCGGCTCTTCGGTGCGGGGGTTCGTGAAGACGAACTCCTCGTCGTTGTACAGCGCCTCCATGAAGCCGTCGGTGATACCGACCGAGATATTGAAGTTCGAGAGGTGGCCTTCGACGGCGTTACGGAGGTGCTTGGGGACGCGACCGTCCTCGTCGATGAGTTCGCGCGCCTCGTCGAGCGCGTCGACGAACTTGGTGTGGGTGAAGTCGTCGGGGTCGTTCAGGCGGAGCGTGTGCGCGAGCGAGACGTCCTTGTTCTTCGCGTGGAGGAACTGGATGACGTCGGGGTGGCTGACGCGCATGACGCCCATCTGCGCGCCGCGGCGCGCGCCGCCCTGTGCGATGGTCTCGCACATCTGGTCGAACGTCCGCATGAACGTGATGGGGCCGGAGGCGATGCCGCCGGTCGAACCGACCGCGTCGCCGTAGGGGCGGAGCTTCCAGAAGGCGTAGCCCATGCCGCCGCCGGACTGGAACACCTCGGCGGCCTCCTTGGCCGTCTGGTGGATATCCGTGATGTCGTCGCCGGGGGAGTCGACGAAACAGGCGGAAAGCTGCTGGAGTTCGTCGCCGGCGTTCATGAGCGTCGGCGAGTTCGGCATGAACGAGAGCTGTCCCATCATCTCTTCGAACGTCTCGCGCTTCTCGACGACGACCTCGCGGACGCCCTCCGGAAGTTCGGAGACGAGGGTGTCGTAGGCGAACTTGTTGACGTTGTAGACCGAAAGCGTCGTCTCGGCCTCGTCGTCGTCGGCCGTGACGCCCTTGCCGAAGACCTCCTCGGCGAGTTCGTCGCGGCGCGGATGGTCCGGCTTGATGAGGTCGGGAGTGACCGTGATTTCGATGTCGCGCTGTTCGGCCTCGAAGACGGCCTCGGCGAGCGCGATGTTCTTCGCGACGCGGGGGAACAGGTCCTCCTGCGTCTCGACGAGGTCGCCGTCGGCGTCCTTGCGGAGGTAACGGGCGGGGAGAATATTGTTGTAGGCGTTGCCCGTCATCCGCTCTTCGAGGGTCTCGCCTTCGGTCCGCTTGACCGGAAGCACGATTTCGTCCGTCGAGAGGTTCGCGTCGCTCATCTTACTGTTCCTCCCGCCCGAGCCGCGTTCGGGCGAGGTCGCGTCGATAGTGTCCGGAAATTCCGCTCATTGGTGACGATATTGGTGTGTGTTGCGTGGTTGGTTAAGGGCTTCGAACTCGGAGGTTCCACCGCCGAACGTATCATAATTAGTGCAATTACGTCGGCGGCCGACGACCGGGTCCGAAGTGCACGGATTCATAGAACGGACGGAAGCCACATAACCGTAGTTAGAGCGGAGCGGAAGTGAAATCTCGGCGGAGAAAATCGGCAGACGTAACGGCTATATCCAGTAGAACGTGAGGGGGGAGACGAGCCGTCTGAATCGGTCACATGGTGAACAGTGCCGCATCACCGGAGAGGATATAAAGGGAGGCCGGACAGTCGACATTCAGATAAGTATCAGAATTCGTACGTTCAAATCAGCCAACCGCTCAGGGGTGCCGAAATCGGTCGTTTCGACGGCGGAATCGCACCGGAACCGCGAGACGAGACCGCCCACAAGCTTATCCGCTCTACGGGAGTCATATCGGGGTATGGTACTGACTCCCCTCGCGCTCACACCGTTACAGCTCGGCGGCCTGCTCTCCGGGCCGCTCGGTCAGATGCTCGTGGTGCTCGTGGCCGTCGCCGTCGTCATCCTCGTCGGGCGACTGTTCCTCAAAGTCGCGTGGCGACTGGTCACTATCGCCGCCATCGTCGTCGGGGCGCTGCTGCTGCTTTCGTTCTTTGGCATCAACGTCCTCTGAGGTGGCTGCACGGCCATCGGGGGAAGAGAACGGCAAAACCGCGCCCGCACCTCGGCGTGTCTAATCCGACTCAGGCCACGTCGAGGCCGGCGACCGCCGTGAGAAAGTTTCTGACGACGCCGTGTCCCGACCCCGTGAGCACGCTTTCCGGGTGGAACTGGACGCACTCGATGGGGTACTCGCGGTGGCGGACGCCCATCACGAGCGCCGCGCCGTCGTGGTCGGTCGTCGCCGAGACGTCGAAGCAGTCGGGGACCTCGGTGGCGACGAGCGAGTGGTAGCGGCCGGCCGGAAAGCCGTCTTCGAGGCCGGCGAAGACGCCCTCGCCGTCGTGGTCGACCGGGAACGCCTTGCCGTGAATCGGCTCCGGCGCGTGGCCGATGGTCCCGCCGTAGGCGTACACCGCGGCTTCGAGGCCGAGACAGACCCCGAGCGTCGGAATCTCGGTCGATAGCTCCGTGAGCACGTCGTTCGTCACGCCCACGTCGCGGTCGTTCTTCGGGTGGCCCGGCCCCGGCGAGATGACGATGGCGTCGGGGTCGAGGTCGCGTATCTCGTCGAGCGAGGCGGTGTTCTTGCGCACCTCGATGTCGAGCGGTTCGCCCTCGACGGTCTGCTCGGAGAAGTACTCCACGAGGTTGTACGTGAAGGAGTCGAAGTTGTCGACGACGACGAGTCGAATCATTGCGACACCTCCTCGGTCCCGTACTCGATGCGGCGGACGGCGTCGAGCACCCCGCCCATCTTCTGTTCCGTCTCCTCGTACTCCGAGGTCGGGTCGGAGTCGGCGACGATGCCGGCTCCCGCGCGGACGGTGATGGTGTCTTCCGAGCCGTCGGATTCGACCGTCGCGGTCCGGATGACGATGGCCATGTCGGCGTCGCCGGTCCACGAGTAGTAGCCGACGCCGCCGCCGTAGACGCCCCGGGGCTCGTCTTCGAGGTCGTCGATAATCTCCATCGCGCGGACCTTCGGCGCGCCGGTGAGTGTCCCCGCGGGGAACGTCGCTCTCGTGGCGTCGAAGGCGTCCGAGTCGGGGTCGAGCGTCCCCGAGACGGTCGATTCGATGTGCTGGACGTGGCTGTACTTGATGATGCTCATGAAGTCCTCGACGCGGACGCTGCCGGGCGTCGAGACCCGGCGCACGTCGTTGCGGCCGAGGTCGACGAGCATCGTGTGCTCTGCGCGCTCCTTTCCGTCCGCGAGGAGTTCACCGGCGAGGCGGCGGTCCTCGACCGGGCCGGAGCCGCGCTGGCACGTCCCCGCGATGGGGTTGACGACGACGCGGTCGCCCCTGACCGAGACGAGCGTCTCGGGGCTCGCGCCGACGACGCGCCGGTCGCCGTGCCGGAGCAGGTACATGTACGGCGAGGGGTTCACCTCGCGCAGCGAAGCGTACAGGCCGACGGGGTCGACCTGTCCGTGGAGCTTCCGGGTGCGCGAGATGACGCCCTGATAGATGTCGCCGTCGCGGACGTGGTCTTTCGTCTTCCTGACCGCGGCCTCGTAGTCCTCGCGTGAGCCGGCCTCCTCGCCGGTCCGCTCGAAGCCGCCGGGAGAGGGGTCGTCAGCCGCCCGGAGCTTCTCGGCGACGCGTTCGGCCTCGGCGACGACGCCGTCGTAGACTTCGCCGGGGTCGTCGTCGGGCGAGACGACGGGCGTACAGACGAGGCGGACGGCGTCCTCGCGGTGGTCGAACGAGAGCGTCCGGGTCGTGAGGACGAACTCGGCGTCCGGGTCGTCGGTGTCGGGGCGCTCGCGGCCGACCTCGTCGAGCCAGAGGTCGTAGACGGCCTCGTAGGCGAGGAAGCCGACCAGACCGCCGGTGAGCGTCTGGCGGTCCGTCTCGGGGAAGTTGACGCGCGGGAGGTCGGGGAGCGCGCCGCGCAGGGAATCGAGTACGTCGCCGTCGCCCGCGCCGACGAACTCGGCGGCGGGACCGCCGAGGTCGGTCACGTCCACGCCGCCGGGACCGACCGTCACGACAGCCTCGGGGTCGTAGCCCACGAACGAGAAGCGCGCGTGCGAGTCGGCGACCGTCGCGGGCGCGGAGAACGCGCCCTGCGGGTTGCTGGAGGAGACCTTTTCGGCGCTCTCCAAGAGGAAGCCGTAGTCGCTGCGGTCGGCGAGCGTCGTGTACGCGGCCAGCGGGTCCACGGACACGTCGAGGTCGGTCACGAGGTGGGTCACGACCGGTTCGTCCGCGTCGCCGACGAGGTCGACGAACTCGTCGCGGTCGGTGTCGGGAGCCGTCACGCGACGACCTCCTCGTGGTCGCCGGACTCCCCGCGGGCCGCCTTCGCCGCGGCGACGAACGCGCGGACCGCGTCGTGGTCCTTCACGCCGCCGGCGGCCTCGACGCCGCTCGCGACGTCGACGCCGTAGGGTTCGACCGTCCGAACCGCCTCGGCGACGTTGTCGGGGGTCAGGCCGCCCGCGAGAACCACGGGCACGTCGACCGCCTCGACGAGTTCGCGCGAGGCGTCCCAGTCGTGGGTCTCGCCGGTGCCGCCCGCGCCGGACGCGGAGGGCGTGTCGACGAGGATGGCGTCCACCACGGGCGCGAGGGCGCGCGCGCGGTCGAGGTCGATGGCATCGACGACGGGGACGACGCGGACGCCCGTCGCGCGGAGCGAGTCGAGGTGGTCGGCCGCGAAGTCGCCGTGGAGTTGGAGTACATCGGGTTGGACCTCGCGGGCGAGGTCGCGGGCGTGGTCGATGGAGTCGGGCATCGTCACGAGGACGGTCGTGAGGAACGGCGGCGCGGCGGCGAACAGCTCGCGGGCGCGCTCGCGAGGAATCTCGCGGGGCGTGTCCACGGGCACGTCGCAGATGGCACCGACCGCGTCGGCACCGGCCGCGTCGACCGCTTCGAGGTCGGCTTCGTCGGTGACGCCGCACACTTTGACGCGGGTCATCTCACGCCTCCCGGAGCGCGTCGAGTTTGGCTTTCGCGGCACCGGACTCGATGGCGTCGCGGGCGACCTCGACGCCCTCCTCCAGGGAGTCCGCGAGGTCGGCGACGTAGACGGCCGCGCCGGCGTTGGCGAGGATGAGGTCGCGCTTGGGACCGGTCACGTCGCCGGTGAGGATGCCTTCGAGGTCGTCGGCGTTCTCCTGCGGAGTGCCGCCGGCAACCGCCTCGATGGGGGCCTGTTCGAGGCCGAGGTCGGCGGGCGTGAGGGTGTACTCGGTAATCTCGTCGCCGTCGATTTCGGCGACCGTGGTCGCGTCGTGGAGCGCGATTTCGTCCATGCCGGATCCGTGGACGACGAGGGCGCGCTCGACGGGCATGTGCGACAGCGACTCGGCGATGACGGGGACGAGGTCGGAGTCGTAGACGCCGAGGACCTGCGCGTCGGCCCCGGCGGGGTTCGTCAGCGGGCCGAGGACGTTGAAGATGGTCCGCATGCCGAGCTCCTTCCGCGGGCCGATGACGGCCTTCATCGCGGGGTGGAACACGGGCGCGAGCATGAAGCCGACGCCGTTGTCTTCGATGCACGCCTCGACGGACTCGGGTTCGGCCTCGACGTTCACGCCGGCGACCTCCAGCACGTCGGCGCTCCCAGAAGACGAAGAGACGGAGTAGTTGCCGTGCTTGGCCACCGCCGCGCCCGCGCCGGCCGCGACGAGCGCGCTCGTGGTCGAGACGTTGATGGTGTTGTAGTCGTCGCCGCCGGTGCCGCAGGTGTCGACGAGCGGGCCGCGGTCGGGGTCGATGGTCAAGGCGGCGTCGCGCATCCCCTGTGCGAACCCCGCGATTTCGGCCTCGGTCTCGCCTTTCGCCCGGAGCGCGGCGAGGAGCGCGCCGATTTGCGCCTCGGTCGCGTCCTCGAAGACCGCCCGCGCGGCGTCGCGCGCCTCCTCGACAGTCAGGTCCGCACCGCCGGTCACACGTTCGATATAATCCTGCATTGGTAATCACCGATGTACTTCTTCGGGTTATGATGTACAAATCAGTACATCGGCTTAAGCGTGTCGGGCTGGCGAAAATCGCCGGCTCCGACGGTCGGGACCCGGAGCGAATCGCCCGCCTCGAACGGTGGGAGCGCGCTGTGACCCGAATCGCCGCACGTAGTCCGATTCGAAAGCTTAAATTGTAACCCCGGACAACGGAGAGATGCGTCCGAACGGGCGCGGGAAGCACCGTAACCGGGTTGGTGGTCTAGTCTGGTTATGACACCTCCTTGACATGGAGGAGGCCGGCAGTTCAAATCTGCCCCAACCCACTCCTCTTCCCGCGTTTCGGCGTTCGGCGATGTTCGCAACACACCGGGTTGGTGGTCTAGTCTGGTTATGACACCTCCTTGACATGGAGGAGGCCGGCAGTTCAAATCTGCCCCAACCCACTACTTTCTCGCGACGAGTTGCCTCCCGAGCACCGCGTAGCGTGTGCTCGGTGCCGCGAGTCGCGTGCAATCGTGTCACGGGCAGATTTGAACCAGCGAGCGAACGCAGTGAGCGAGTGAGGTACACGCGAGCGAAGCGAGCGTGAATCACGTCTGGCGACCCCTCCCTATGTATTTCGACATCCCACCCACCCAACCACTATGTCTGCCGCCCGCGAATCCCGCCCATGACCCTCCTGCAAATCCCCGGCGGTCCCGAACTCGTCATCTTGGCGCTGTTGCTCCTCATCCCGCTCGCGGTCGTCTACCTCGGATACAAACTCATCCAGTCGCTCCGGGCGTTCGAAGAGGGCAGAGAAGAACGGTCACAGCGGTAGCGTCACGACGACACGTCGGACCGGGTGTCGTCGTTCCGGGCGTCCGTGCCGCGGGTCGGCGTCTCCGACCGCTGTCGTCGGTGGTGCAGGCGCGCCAGTTGGAGCGCCACCGCGTAGCCGACGACGGCGAGGGCGACGGCGAGAATCGTGTTGCCGAGGAGCTGTCGGAAGAGGAGGTCGAGACCGGCGCTGAGCGACACGTCGGCGACGGACGCCCCCGGAACCGGGCCGAGCAGGTGCGAGCCGAGCCAGAAGCTCGCGCCGTAGACCGCCCACTTGACGGGCGGATTGAAGACGACGAGCGTGGCGACGAGCGCGAGTCGGCTCGCCCGCTCGACGAAGTAGGCGATGAGGGCGAACAGCGCGAGGGCGGTCCCTGCGGTCGGCATGGCCACAAAGAAGACGCCGAACGCGAAGCTGGCGGCGACCTCGTGAGGGGTGTGGTCCGCCGCGAACGCTCGTTCGAGGCCGGACCGGACGCGGGGACGAATCGACGCGAGACGGTCGTACACTCGTCGAGACTAGAGGCGAGACGTCGTTATCAACGCTTCGCCGAGAATCGGTCGGGTGGTAGCAGTCGACGTGTCGATGCGTCGAGGCGGCGGTCAGCGGAACCGGCGGTCCGACTCCCACTTGTCCTTGAGTTCTATCATCTGGCCCACCCCGCGGGCCACGTCCGAGAGGTGGAAGGCGATGTCCGTCGCGGTCACGATGCCGACCATCTCCGCGCCGTCGACGACGACGAGTTTCTTCACCCGCTGGTCGCGCATCTTCTCGGCGGCCACGCGCGTGGTCGAGTCCGGTCGGACCCACTTGATTGGGTTCGACATGACCGCGCGGGCCGGGACCGCGGCGAGGGGCTTGCCGCTCGCCACGCCGGCACGGAGCGCGTCCGACTCGGTGACGATGCCCGCGGGGCCGCCGTCGGCCATCACGACGACGCTTCCCGCGCCCTCGCGGAGCATGGTTCGCGCGCAATCGGCGACGCTCGATCCCAGTCCGACGGTCGCCACCTCCTCGGTCATGATTTCGTCGACGCGCATGTTAGTCGTCCGCAGGCGAGGGTTCTCGCTCGTGGTGGGAGTCCGATGCAGCGCGCGACTGGGTCGGGTCGGTGCTCGCGCCGGAGCCGGCGGCCGCGTCGCCGAGCACGTCGTCGATGGTCGACGAGACCTCGCCCACGTCGTCGACCTCGAAGGCGTCGAGGAGGTCGTCGAGGTGGCTCACGTGCGACGAGAGCTCGCGCACGTCGCCGTTGACGTCGACGAGCGCGGCGCTCTGTTCTTGTGCGGTCGCGGAGACGTTCTCGGCCTCCGCGGCGGTCTCCTCGGAGATACCTGCGATTTCGTCGGTCATCGAGAGCACCTCTTGGGAGGAGTCGGCCTGACTGCCCGTCGCGTCCGAAATCTCGTGGACGCTCGCGGTCGTCTCCTCGACGCGCTCGACGATACCGTCGAAAGACGAAAGCGCCTCGTCGACCGAGGTCGCGCTCTCTTCGACCTGCGCCCGCATGCGTTCGATGCGGGAGACGACGGCGTCGCGCTGGGTCTCGATTTCGGCGACGAGCGACTCGATGTCGCCCGCCGACGACTTGGTCTCCTGTGCGAGCTGTTTGACCTCGTTGGAGACGACGGCGAAGCCCTCGCCGGCCTCGCCCGCGCGGGCGGCCTCGATGTTCGCGTTGAGCGCGAGGATGTCGGTCTGTTCCGCGATGTCGGTGATGACCTCGACGATGTCCTCGATTTGGGCGAGCCGGTCGTCGAGTTCGTGAACCTCGCTGACGGTCGCCTCCGTTTCGGCGCGCACGGCGTCGATATCGTCGAGGGCGTCGGTGGCGGCGGTCTGGCCGTCGAGCGAGCGCGCCTCGGCCTCTTCGGTGAGCCGGACGAGTTCGTCGGCCGACGAGGCAATCTGCTGGATGGACGCGGAGAGGTCGTTTATCTCGTCGGCGGCGGCGACGAGGCTGTCGGTCTGCTCGCTCGCGCCCTCGGAAATCTGCTGGACCGACGCGGACACCTCCTCGCTCGCGGCGGACACGTCGTCGGCGCGGTCGGTCACGCGGTCGGCGAGCGTCGCCACGTCCTCGCCGAAGGTCTTGACCGTGCCGACGGTCCGTTCGATGTCGTCCATCATCTCGTTGTACGCGGCGGCGACCGTCGCCATGTCGCGGCTCTCGGAGTCGGTCGGGAGGCGGACGCGGAGGTCGCCGTCGGCCGCGCGGGTCATCGCCTCGCTGTAGGCGCGGGCGTCTGCGCGCTGGTCGCGGAGGTCGTCGCGGAGGTTGTCGACGCCGCGGACGACCTGCCCGAACTCGTCTCGCCGGTCGGTTTCGAGCTCCACGTCGAGGTCGCCGTCGCGGAGCGCGGAGACGGTCGACGCGAGGTCGACGAGCGGGAGCGCGGTGTTCCCGCGGACGATGAGCGCGAAGGCGACGAAGCCGAACATCGAAAGCGCGAGCAGCGTCGCAATCTGGAGGCCGACGCTCCGGGAGAGCGCGAAGACGCTACTGGCCGGCGCGTGCAGGAGGAGCACGCCGCCGGAGACGGGGACGTGCGCGACGACGTGCGGCGAGGAGACGAAGCCCTCGACGGGAGCGAGGCGGCTGACCCCCGTCTCGCCGGCGAAGGCAGCGTCGAGTTCGGACGCCTCGGCGGCGGGGTAGGCGACGTTCGACTGGCCGCCGCCGCCGTCGTAGAGGACGGTTCCGTCGCTCGTGACGAGTTGGGTGAAACCGCCGTCGATGTGGTTGCCGTCGAGCGCGGTCCCGAGCGAGGACGCCTCGGCGACGAGGACGATTGCGCGGGGCTCGATGGACGGAAGCGGCGCGACGAAACCCATGTAGGCGACGCCGTCTTCGACGTAGACGGTGGTCCGCTCGACGCCGTCGTCCGAGAGGTCGGCGCTCGCGGGGAGCGGAAGCGACCCGCTTTCGAACAGCGTCGTCCCGACCGCGCCCTCCTCGGACGAGCCGAGGACGGTCGTCGTCTCGATGTCGACGAAGTGGAGCGCGGCCACGTCGGCGGGCATGTCCTCTTTTGCGGCCGTCAGGGTCGCCGAGGACCGCCCGTCGAGAGTGCTCCCGGCGGAGGGGTCGTCGGCGACGATGGTCGCGAGGCGGGTCCGCTCGTCGAACCACGTGTTCACCTGCAGGGCCTCGCGTTCGGCCTCGGTGAGGAGGTCGGCGCGGGCGTCCTCGTCTATCGTGGATGCCGTCTGTTGATACTGGACGACTCCGACGCCGGCGACGAGGACTGAAACGAGCAGCATCGCGGCGACGAGCCGCCGCGTGTAGCTCTCCGTAATCGCATCAGGAAGCCGTGATTCGGCTTCCAAAACGAGATTCTCGGCCATTACCGTACCGACCGGAATGCGGTGCATAAATCCGCGCACTTGAATATCAATCTAGATAATCTAGTCGACGGAGACGGCGTGCGCGAGTGCTCGCGGGCGACACGAGCGTCAACCATACGCCTGTCGGGCGCTAGCAAACCACATGGAAACCGAGTTCCGCCTGCTCGTGGCGGGCTTCTGTATCGTCGCGCCGTCGCTCCTGTTCGTCGGGTTCGTCAGACTGCTCGACGCCATGCGCGAGGACGACCTCGTCGAGCGCGTCCTCGACAGGGTCGACGAGGGCGGCGGGCCGACCGGGACGGCGGTCGACCCGACGGCGTTCCTGCGGTCCGCACGGGAGAAATCGCGCCGGCGGACGGCGGTCTGCCGGGAGTGCGGCGTGCCGAACGCGGCCGACGGCGGACGCTGTGGAATGTGCGGCGCGACGTTGCGATAGGGCGCGAAAAAGAATCGACGAGAACCGAAAAACCGCGTTCGAGCGGGGTTAGAGGAAGTCTTCGATGTGGTCGGCGACTTCGTTGGGGGTGTCGCCGACGGGGACGCCCGCGTCGTTGAGGGCGGAAATCTTGGACTCCGCGGTGCCCGTGCCCGAACCGGAGACGATAGCGCCGGCGTGACCCATGCGCTTGCCCGGCGGTGCCGTGCGGCCCGCGATGAAGCCGGCGACCGGCGTGTCCATGTTCTCCGCGATGTACTTCGCGGCCTGCTCTTCGTCCTCGCCGCCGATTTCGCCGCACATGACGACGGCGTGGGTGTCGGGGTCGTTCTCGAACGCTTCGAGGGCGTCGACGAACGACGTGCCGATGATGGGGTCGCCGCCGATGCCGATGGCGGTGGTCTGGCCGATGCCACGCTCGGTCAGGTTCGAGACGACCTGGTAGGTGAGCGTGCCGGAGCGGGAGACGAGACCGACGTTACCCTCCTCGAAGATGTTGCCGGGGAGGATGCCGAGTTTGGCCTCGCCGGGCGTGATGATGCCCGGGCAGTTGGGGCCGATGAGGCGCGTGTCGGTCTCCGACAGGCGCTTGTTGACCTTGGCCATGTCCTGCGTCGGGACGCCCTCGGTGATGGCGACGACGAGGTCGAGGTCCGTGTCGAGCGCCTCGAAGATGGCGTCGCCGGCGAACGCCGGCGGGACGAACACGACGGAGGCGTTGGCGTCTTCCTCGTCGACTGCCTCTTCGACGGTGTCGTAGACGGGGATGCCGTCGACGTCCTGACCGCCCTTACCGGGGGAGGTCCCGGCGACGACGTTCGTGCCGTACTCCACCATCTGCCGGGTGTGGAACTTACCTTCCCCACCGGTGATACCCTGTACAACTACTCGCGTGTCGTCGTCGACGAAAATGCTCATTGGGACACCTCCTGTGCGTTCTTGACGGCACGCTGGACGGCGTCCTCCAGCGTCCCCTCGACCTGTACGAGGTCCGTGTTCAGAATCTCCATGCCCTCCTCGGCGTTCGTGCCCGCGAGGCGGACGACGACCGGCTTGGGAATCTCGTCGAAGCTCTCCAGCGCCTCGTTGATACCCTTGGCGACCTCGTCGCCGCGGGTGATGCCGCCGAAGATGTTGAACACGACGGAGTCGACGTTCTCGTCGGAGAAGACCATGTCCAGCGCGTTCGCCACGCGCTCGGCCTTCGCGCCGCCGCCGATGTCGAGGAAGTTGGCGGGCTCGCCGCCGAAGTAGTCCACGAGGTCGAGCGTCGTCATGACGAGACCGGCGCCGTTGCCGATGATGCCGACGTTACCCGAGAGACGGACGTAGTCGAAGCCGTACTCGCCGGCCTTGGCTTCGAGGTCGTTCTCGTAGGCGTCCTCTTCCATCGCCGCGAGGTCCTCGTGACGGAACAGGGCGTCGTCGTCGATGTTCATGACGGCGTCCGCGGCGACGATGTCGCGGTCGGACGTAATCATGACGGGGTTGATTTCGATGTCCGAAGCGTCGTTCGACTCGTAGAGGTCGTACAGCGTCGTGAGGAACGAGGCGACGTCGAATGCGACGTCACGGGGGATGCCCGCCTCGAAGACGACCTTGCGGGCCTGATAGGGGTGCAGGCCGAACGCGGGGTCGATGTGCTCGCGGGCGATTGCGTCCGGGTTCTCCTCCGCGACTTCCTCGATGTTGACGCCGCCTTCCGTCGAGACCATCGCGACGGGCTTGCCCTCGCTGCGGTCCATCGTGATACCGACGTACAGTTCGTTTTCGAAGTCGACGCCGGCCTCAACGAGCACCCGGTCGACCGTGTAGCCCTTGAGGTCCATCCCGAGGATGTCCTCTGCGGCCTGTCGAGCTTCGTCTTCGTCCATGGCGATTTTGATGCCACCGGCCTTGCCACGCCCACCGACGTGTACCTGCGCCTTGATGGCGGCGGGGTATCCGATCTCCTCGACCGCCTCCATGACCTCCTCTACCGACGACGCGAGACGGGACTCTGGCACCGGAATCCCAGCCTCTGCGAAGATATCCTTCGCCTGGTATTCGTGAAGCTTCATTACCATGCGTGGGAGGGAAAGGCACGCGCTTAAATCCCATTCATCTCCGTTCAGGCACGACCGAGAGAATTGCCGCAGGGCGTTTACTCGCCGCCGAGATAACGGTCGGTGCGGCCGCCAATCGAACCGCTGCGATTCGCTCCGAGTCGTCCGAATTTATCACCCGTCCGACCCCATCGTTCGGCATGCGCGCTGTCAGATTCCACGACCACGGCGGACGCGACGTGCTTCAGGTAGACGACATCGACACGCCCGACCCGGCGGCGGGCGAGGTCCTCGTCGAAGTCGCGGCCGCGGGCGTCAACCCCGTCGACACGTACTTCCGCGAGGGCTCGTACCAGCCCTTCGCGATGCCGATGATTCCCGGCGTCGACGTGGCCGGAACGGTCGCGGCGGTCGGGGCCGACGTCACCGGCTTCGCCGAGGGCGACCACGTCGTCGGCACCGGCATCGGCAAGGACCACTACGGCGGCTACGCCGAGTTCGCGGCCGTCCCAACCGACCGGCTCGCGGTCCTCTCGGACGACGTGGACCTCGTCGCGGCCGGTGGCGCGGGCGTCGCCGGCGTCACGGCGTGGCGCGCCCTCGTCGACCACGGCGGGATGCAACTCGGCGACACGGTCCTGATTCACGGTGGGTCCGGCGGCGTCGGTCACGCTGCGGTCCAGCTCGCCGCCGCGTCCGGCGCTCGCGTCGTCGCCACCGCCGCGCCCGACTACCACGGCCGCGTGGCCGAACTCGGCGCGGACGTGGTTCTCGACTACGCCCGCGACGACCTCGCCGACGCCGTCGTTGACGCGGCGACGGGCGACGGCGTGGACCTGACGCTCGACCACCGGCTCGACGACTACCTCCAGTTCGACGCCGACGTGGCCGCCCACGGCGGTCGCGTCGTCGGCATCGGCGAGAACGACCCGGAAGTCGGCTTCGACCTGTCGTCGTCGGCCCGCGGCAAGGACCTCTCGCTCACGATGATGAGCATGTTCAACACGCCCGACCTGTCGGCTCCCCTGCGCGAACTCGCCGGCCAGATGGGCGCGGGCGAGTTCGAAATCGACGTAGCGCGGACCTACGACCTCGACGAGGCCGCCGAGGCCCACCGCGCCGTCATGGAAGACAGTTTCCTCGGCAAACTGGTCATCACGCCCTGAGGGCGACGCGGAGGGGTGAGGACGCGGCCGGTCGCCGGTGAGCACACAGCCGCGACCGAATTATGTCCCGTGCGCACCTATTGCACGCACATGGACGTGACATTCGATTTCGACGGAACCGTGGCTCTCGTGACCGGCGCGAGCGGCGCGCTCGGCGGCGCAATCGCTCGCGCGTTCCACGAGGCGGGCGCGTCGGTCGCGGCCGCGGACGTGGTCGAACCCGACGACGAGGACGGCTTTTTCGAGTCCGAGGGTGTCCGATTCTACGAGGGTGATTTCACCGACGAGGACGACGTGGCGCGCGTCGTCGGCGAGGTCGCCTCCGACTTCGGCCGTCTCGACCACCTCGCCAACATCGCCGGGACGTGGCGGGGCGGGACGCCAATCGACGAGACGGAGGCGGACACGTTCGACTTCCTGTTCGACGTAAACCTCAAGACGATGTTCCTCGCGTCGAAACACGCGATTCCGCACCTCCGGGAGACCGAGGGGTCCGTCGTGAGCGTCTCGGCTCGCTCGTCGCTGGAGGGTGGCGAGGGCGACGGCGTCTACCGGGCGTCGAAGGCGGGCGTCCGTCTACTCACGGAGACCATCGCCGAGGAGAACCGCGGCGTCGTGCGCGCGAACGCGGTCATGCCGAGCGTCATCGACACGCCGATGAACCGCGAGATGATGGCCGACGCCGACTTCGAGAAGTGGGTGAAACCCGAGGAAATCGCCCGGACCGTCCTCGCGCTCTGTTCGGACGCGACCCCCGTGACGAGCGGCGCGGCCGTCCCGGTGTACGGCGAGGCCTGATTGCCCTATTTCGTGGCACCATTCGCCACGAGGAGACATAACATTCGTTGTGGTGCGCACGAATTTTTACGCGGTGCGCAAGGGATTCACGAACACGACACTCGTTAGAAAAATGAGGCTAATCGAGGTCTAAATTCGGACGAACGTGCCACATACTATAGTTGGTTGGAGAATTATGTTGATTTTCGCTCCGATATGCGACGGCATACCGCGTCATTTATCACACCCACATCGGCAACAGGGTGATAGACATGACCGAACGTGAAACGTGGGCAACCAGGGCAGGGTTCATCCTCGCGGCCGTCGGCAGCGCGGTCGGCCTCGGGAACATCTGGCAGTTCCCGTTCAAGACCGCTCAGTTCGGCGGTGCCTCCTTCCTGATCGTCTACATCATCGCGGCGCTCGGCATCGGCCTCCCGGCCATCCTCGCCGAGTTCGTCATCGGACGCAAGACCAACCTGAACACGATCAACGCCTTCGAAAAGCTCGGCTACAAGGAGTGGCGCGTCGTCGGCGCTATCGGCCTGTTCACCGGCTTCTGGATTCTGTCGTACTACAGCGTCGTCGGCGGCTGGGTCCTCCGGTACATCGGCGGCAGCCTGACCGGCGCGTACTTCGCCGCCCCGGCCGAGTACTTCGGCCAGGTGTCTGCCGGGATGGACGCGCTCGCGCTCCACGCCGTGTTCATGGCGCTCGTCGTCGGCATCGTCGCCGCCGGCATCGAAGACGGCATCGAGAAGGCGACGAAACTGATGGTTCCGAGCATCGTCGTCATCCTCGGCGTGCTCGCGGCCTTTGCCTTCACGCTCCCCGGCGCGTCCGCGGGCTACGCGTACTTCCTCTCGCCCGACTTCAACGCGCTCGCAGAGAACTTCGCCGACATCGTCCCCTTCGCGGTCGGGCAGGCGTTCTTCTCGCTGTCGCTCGGCATGGGCGCGATGATAACCTACGCCTCCTACATCGACGGCGACCAGAGTCTGTTCGGCGACGGTATCACCATCGTCTTCCTGAACAGTTTCGTCGGCATCCTCGCCGGTCTCGTCGTCCTCCCGCTCCTGTTCGCCCAGGGAATCGACCCCAACACGAGCGGCGCGGGCGCGGTGTTCATCAGCGTCGCCGGCGCGTTCGGCGACATCCCCGGCGGCCAGATAATCGGCCTCGTCTTCTTCGTGGTCGTGCTCATCGCGGCGCTCTCGTCTGCGATTAGCCTCCTCGAAGTCGTCGTCTCGTGGGCCATCGACAACTACGACGTCTCCCGTCCGCAGATGGCCGTCGGCCTCGGCGGCGCCATCTTCCTGCTCGGCGTCCCGTCGGCCATCGACACCGCGTGGCTCGGCTGGTTCGACACGCTCGCCTACAAACTGCTGCTCCCGCTTTCGGTCCTCGGCATCCTCGTCTTCGCGGCGTGGGTCTACGGCGCGCCCGCCATCGACGAGCTAATGAAGGGCAGCGGACTCGGTGACGGCGTCGGCCTGACGTGGCTCTGGCTGGTCCGCACGCTCGTTATCGTCGCCGTCGTGGCGACGCTCGCCCTCGGGCTCCAGACGCTGTTCCTCGGCGAGAGCCCGGCCATCGTTCCGCCCCTCTGAGGCGGCGACCGGTCCCGCTTTCATCGCGCCTAGGAATCGTCGGTAGCGGTGCGTTTTTCTCGACTATTCGACGGCGATTTTCACGCGTAGACTACTCAAAACCGTTAAATTTCTCCGATGACGTATCGTTGGTTCGAAAGCCCTTTTACCGGTGGACTGGCAATGGGTGTCAATGACACGAGAAACATGGGCAACACGGCTCGGGTTCATCCTCGCGGCCGTCGGCAGCGCGGTCGGCCTCGGGAACATCTGGCGATTCCCGTGGCAGACCGCCGAAAACGGCGGCAGCGCGTTCCTCGTCGTGTATCTCGGCATCGTCCTCCTCGTCGGCGTCCCCGGTCTGCTCGGCGAGTTCGTCATCGGTCGCCGGGCGAAGAAGTCGCCGGTCGGCGCGCTCCGGGACCTCTCGGGGTCGAAAACGTGGGGCGTCGTCGGTGCGTTCTCGGTCGTCACCGGCATCTCGCTGCTCTCGTTCTACAGCGTCGTCGGCGGGTGGATTATCCGGTATCTCCTCGAAAGCGGGGCCGCGGTCGTCGGCGGCAGCCCCGCGTACTTCACGAATCCGGGCCAGTACTTCGGCGGCGTCTCCGCCGGCGTCGATGCGGCGCTCTATCACCTCCTGTTTCTCGGACTGACCGCGCTCATCGTCTTCGCGGGCGTCCGCAAGGGCATCGAACTCGGCACGAAAATCATGATGCCCGCCGTGCTCGTCCTGCTCGCCGGTCTCGCCGCCTGGGCCGCGACCCAGCCTAACGCGGCCGCCGGTTACGCCTTCTTCCTCCGCTTCGACCCCTCGGTCATCACCGAGAACTTCTTCGCCATCCTCGGCCCCGCCGCCGGACAGGCGCTGTTTACGCTCTCGCTCGGCGCGGGCACGATGATAACGTACTCCTCGTATCTCGACGAGGACCGCTCGCTTCCCTTCGACGGCAGCGCCATCGCCGTCCTCAACACGAGCGTCGGCGTCATCACGGGTCTCGTCGTCTTCCCGCTCCTGTTCTCGCAGGGCGTCAACCCGACCGAGACCGGGACCGGACCGGGCGCACTGTTCGTCGGCCTCGCGGGGGCGTTCTCGCAGCTCCCCGCGGGGACGCTCATCGCCACCGCGTTCTTCGCCGTCGTGACGCTCGCGGCGCTGTCGAGTTCCATCAGCATGCTCGAGATCCCCGTCGCGTTCCTCGTCGACGAGTACGGCGTCTCGCGAAGGCGCGCCGTCACCGGGATGACCGCGCTCGTCGCCGTCACCGGCACCGTCTGCGCGTTCAATCCGGGCATCTTCGGCTTCGTCGCCGGACCGCTCGTGAACGTCCTCCTGACCGCCGGCCTCGCCGCGTTCCTCCTGTTCGTCGGCTGGGTCATGGGCCGCGAGGCGCTCGAGGAGTTCTCCGCCGGCGCGGGCGAGTTCTCGAAGTCTCTCGGCACGCCGTGGCTCTTCGCCGTCGGCGTCGTCCTCCCGCTGTTCCTCGTCTTCACGCTCCTCACGCACTTCGGCGTGGACACGACCATCGGCTTCTGGCCGACCGTCGGCGTCGCCGTCGTCGCGTCCGCCGCCGCCTTCTTGGGCCTGCGACAGCCCAACTCAGTCGTCTGAGTGGGGCTCTCCCCGCCGCGTTCGGCGCGCTGACTCGACTCCGACTGCTCTGTTTGCTCCGTTTTCGACCGACTCGACCGCGGGGAGTACTTCGCGTTCGCGTCGCTAACCATGATGATTGTTCCACCTATTCTTCGACAACTGTCGAAGTAAGGGTTGCCGGATTGCGGAACTCCTTTGACCGAGGACTGCGGACCGTTGCTCCAATGAGCGAAGGTGGTCTGGCATGACGATGGAAGACCGGATCGACGAACTCCGCGAGAAGCGCGAGGAAGCCCTGAAGGGCGGCGGCGAGGACCGAATCGCCTCCCAGCACGACAAGGGCAAGATGACCGCCCGCGAGCGCATCGACTACTTCCTCGACGACGGCACCTTCCGCGAGTTCGACCAGTTTCGGACCCACCGCAACCACAAGTTCGGGATGGAGGAGACGAAACTGCCCGGCGACGGCGTCATCACCGGCTACGGCGAGGTCGACGGCCGGACCGTCTTCGTCTTCGCCCACGACTTCACCGTCTTCGGCGGCTCGCTCGGCGAGGTGTTCGCCGAGAAGGTCTGTAAGGTGATGGACAAGGCGATGGAGGTCGGCGCACCCGTCGTCGGTCTCAACGACTCCGCCGGCGCGCGGATTCAGGAGGGCGTCCAGTCGCTCGGCGGCTTCGGCGAAATCTTCCGCCGCAACACCGAGGCGTCCGGCGTTATCCCGCAGATTTCGGCCATCATGGGCCCCTGCGCGGGTGGCGCGGTGTACTCCCCCGCGCTGACGGACTTCACGTTCATGGTCCGCGACACGAGCCACATGTTCATCACCGGCCCGGACGTCATCAAGACGGTCACGGGCGAGGAGGTCACCTTCGACGAACTCGGCGGTGCGACGACGCACACCTCGACAAGCGGGGTCGCCCACTTCGCCACCGACACCGAAGAGCAGGCGCTCGACGACATCCGCCACCTGCTTTCGTACCTCCCGCAGAACAACGTCGAAGACCCCCCGCGCGTCGAGCCGTGGGACGACCCCGAACGCGTCGACGACGACCTCGCCGAGGTCGTCCCCGACCAGCCCCGCAAGCCCTACGACATCCACGACGTGCTCGACGGCGTCCTCGACGAGGGCTCGTTCTTCGGCGTCCAGGAGGACTTCGCCAAGAACATCGTCGTCGGCTTCGGCCGCCTCGACGGCCGCTCGGTCGGCATCGTCGCCAACCAGCCCCGCGTGAACGCCGGCACCCTCGACATCGAGGCCTCCGAGAAGGGCGCGCGCTTCATCCGCTTTTGCGACTCGTTCAACATTCCCATCCTCACCTTCGTGGACGTGCCCGGCTTCCTGCCCGGCACGGACCAAGAGCACAACGGCATCATCCGCCACGGCGCGAAGCTCCTGTACGCCTACTCCGAGGCGACGGTGCCTCTCATGACCGTCATCACGCGCAAGGCCTACGGCGGCGCGTACGACGTGATGGCCTCGAAGCACCTCGGCGCGGACGTGAACTACGCGTGGCCGACCGCCGAAATCGCCGTGATGGGCCCGCAGGGCGCGGTCAACATCCTCTACCGCGACGAACTCGACGCCGCGGACGACCCCGACGCCCGCCGCGACGAACTCATCGAGGAGTACCGCGAGGAGTTCGCCAACCCCTACACCGCTGCGGACCGCGGCTTCATCGACGACGTCATCGAACCCGGCGAGACCCGCGAGCGCCTCATCTCGGACCTCCGGATGCTGAACTCCAAGCGCAAGTCCCAACCCGACAAGAAACACGGCAATATCCCGCTATGAGCGGGGAGCTGCTGTCGGGGCTGTCGATTCCGGACGACGCCGACGCCGAGGAGGCCGCGGCCATCGCCGCCGCCGTCGGCGCGCACCTCCACGACCAGTCGGTCGCCGCGGCCGCCGCGGCCGCAGCGGACGGCGAGGAGACGTGGAACGAGGAGCGCTGGCGCTACGCCGGCCGCCTCGAATCGGTCACCGGCTGCGGCCGTCGCGTCCCCTCCGGCGCGCCGACCGACGCGTGGGCCGCCTCGGGCCGCGTCGACCGGTTCTGAGTCGGGGCGTCCGCAAATTCACTCCAGAACGCTTACATCTTCTCCCGACAGCAGTTCGCCCGACATGGTCCAAACCGCGTTCGTCTGGCTGTTTCTCAACGCCGGCCTCGCCGGGTTCGCCGCCGTCGCGGTCGCCGCACACTACGCCGACGAGGGCGAGCCCGACTTCGTCTCCGCGGCGCTCGCCGCCGTCTTCGCCGGGACCTGCGTCGAACTCGGAATGGCGAACGGCTACATTCCCGATAGCGTCTTCCCGACTGTCGCGGTCGGGGTCTGCATCGTCGCCGCCCTGGTCTCGCTCGCGCTCGGTGTGAAACGGGACCAGACGGCGTTTCAGGCGTTTCGCGGCGACGCTCGGACTCGATCTCGGTAGCCGGCGGTCAGTAGCCGGCAGTCGATGGTCGGTAGTTCACACCGCGAGTGCCGGGTCGTCGACGACGACGCCGTCGACGCCGTACTCCCGGAGTCGTCGCGTGACCTCGCGGTCGGGGACCGTCCACGCGTTGACCTCGAAGCCTCGGTCGTGCGCCTCGTCCACCCGCGCCGACGAGAGCAGGTCGTAGTGCGGGTGGACGGCCGCGCAGTCGACGTCGGCGGCGACCGACAGCGACTCCGCCCAGTCGGCCGCGAAGAGGAAGGCGAGCGGGAGCGCGGTCGTCTCGCGCACCTCGCGGAGTGCGACCGGGTCGAACGACGAGACGAGCACTTCGTTTCCCGCGTCGCCGACGACGGCGGCGAGGTCGTCGGCGAGGCCGGCCACCTTCAGTTCGACGTTGACCGCGACGCGGTCCGGCAGGGCGTCGAACACCGCGGCGAGCGTCGGAATCGACTCGTCTGAGTCACCGATTGTGAGTTCCTGTAGGTCCGTGAGACTCGTGTCGGCGACGCGACCGGTCGCACCGGTCAGGCGGTCGAGCGTCTCGTCGTGGAAGACGACGAGTTCGCCGGAGCCGCAGCGTCGGACGTCGAGTTCGACCCAGTCGAGTCGCGCCGCGGCCGCTTCGAAGGCGGCGAGCGTGTTTTCCGGCGCGAGGGCGGGACAGCCGCGGTGACCGATGATGCGCATGTCGGTGCATCGCGGGAGGGCGGACTAAACGCTTCCTCCGGACCGGTCGAAAGCGATGGGGAGCGGTGGGGAGCAGTTTGTACGGGAATCGTTTACTGGGGACCGTCGTGCGGGCGTCACGGGCCGCGCGCGGACCGGCGCGGCCGCTCCGCGCGGGCTGGAGAAGATGTGTTCGCAGAGAGAATCGACTGACTCGAACTTACGCGCCCTGGCCGCCCTTCTTGCGCGTGATGTAGCCGGCGATGCGGTTGCGGACGCCCTTCGACTCGACCGTGGTCAGTTCTTCGACGCTGTCCTTGTTCGTCTCGAAGTCCGTGTTGAACGCCTGCGGGTATCGCTCCAGCAGGATGTTACCAAGCTGCTTGACGTACTTGGGCTTGATTGCCATGTCGGAAGATTCCCCGGACGAACACTAAAACGATTCGTTCCGTCTCGCGGCCGCCCGCTCGCGCCAGCCCGTCAACTCGTCGATTCGCGCGAACGCCTCGCGCTCTCTTTCCCCGCCGCATTTCTCGACCGTCTCGGCGAAGTACGCGAGCCGATCCAGCAGGGCGTCGGTGTCGAAGGCGGGCACGTCGAGGCGCGAGGCCGCCACCGTCGCGTCGATGACCGCGCCGAAGCCCCGATTGATAGTGAACGGTCGGCGCTGCTCGACCGCGGCATCGACGGGCCGGAGTTCCCATTCCTCCCATTCGGTCCCGCCGTCTTGGCCGGAATCGACCGCAGTCGCCTCGACTTCGACCCACGCGTCGGCCGAGTCGAGGAGCGGCGAGTCACGCTCGTAGATAGTCATCGCGGCCTCGACGAACGCCCGCGGGTCGGAGACGAACTGGACGACGCCGCCCCCCTGTCGGTGGAAGTTCCGACGGGTTCGAGTGTTTCCCCACGTCGTGGCGGTGGCGGGCGGCGGCGAGGGCGTGCTGGCAGGGGGGTCGCCGTCGGTCTCCGGTGCGTGGACGCCGAGCGCCGCGAAGTTCCACCGGTCGTTCGGCCCGAGCGTGGCGACGACCGTCTCGGTGACGCCGCGGAGTTCGACGGGCCAGTCGTCGCCGTCGCGGTCGCCGACGCGACGCCCCGCGTCTGTCGTCTCGTCGTCGCTCACAGCGGGACCCCCCGCTCCAGCGCGACGAACGTCGCCGCGCAGACGATGTCGGCGGTCGTGCCGGGGTTGATTCCCTCGGCGACGAACTCGTCGGCCAGTTCCTCGGCCTCGGCGAGGTCCGAGACCGCGGCCGCGCGGTCCATCACGTCGCGGGCGACGGCCTCGCCGTGGTTCGTCGCGACGAGCGTGTCCGGTTCCTCCGCGAGCAGGTCGAGAAACGCGCGAGCGACGCGGTCGGTGACGGGGCCGTCGTCCGCGAGGACGGCCTCGGCCGCGCGGAACGTGCGGGCGAAGCCGCCGGTCCACTCGCGGGCGTTGGCGTCGCGCTCGGCGCTGAGGTCCATCACGTCGTAGAGCGTGAAATCGCGGTCCCGGAGCGCGGCAGCCGCGTGGCCGCCGCGCCGAACGTCGAGGTCGGGGGCGTCCTCGGGCACGTCGCCGACGGCCACGTCGACGTGTTCGAAAGCCCGGTAGAAGTCGACCGCGTCGGCGACGGTGGTCGACTCGACCACGTCGGCCGCCCCGGCGGGCGAGAGGTCTCGGTCGTCGTCGGCCGCGGCCCGGACGAGCGGGGCGAGAAGCAGGAGACAGCCGAACTGCGTGTTCCCGCCGCCCTGTCGGCTCATGCCGGCGACCGCCTCCTCGAACGCCTCGCCGACGGGCGCGCCCGACGCGGCGAGTTCGAGGCCGGCCGCGGAGCCGACCGCGCCCGTCAGGAAGTGCTCGAAGTGCAGGTCCGAGAGGTCGCGGCGGCGGTCGACGTTCCCCGGTTTGGGCGTGCCGGCGACTTCGAGCAGGAGCGCGAGTTCGGCGTGTCGCGCGGGGCCGAACCCGCGGTCGGAGACGGGCGCGGCCATCAGGCGGACACCCCGCTCTCGTCGCCCGACTCGGCCGCGTCCTCGCGGCCACCGAACCAGTCGTCCACGGCGGTTCGGACCCGGCGGAGGACTGCCGGGTTGTCGCTCGGCCGCCCGACGCTCACCGCGTCGGCCCCGTAATCGAGGTACTCGGTCGCCGTCTCGCGGTCGCGGACGCCGTTGTTGGCGACGAGGAAGAGTTCGGGCGCGGCGGCGGCCACGTCGGCAACCGCGGCCTCGGAGTCCATCGCGTCGACGTGGAGCCAGTCGGCCCCGGCGTCGGCGAGCGCGACCGCGAGGCTCGGGAGGTCAACGCCGTCGATTTCGGCGCGGACTTTCGCGCCGACCGGCGCGCCCGACTCGGCGGCCGCGGCGACGTACGCGGCCAGTCGGTCGGTGTCGCGCAGGAGCGTCTCGCCGCAGCCGACGGCGCAGAGTTCGTCCTGTCGGCAGTGGGCGTTTATCTCCACGCCCGCACTGCGGTCGGCGCAGACGGCCGCAACCTCCCGAATCGGGGCCGACGAGGTCGCTCTGACGTTGACCGCGGCGAAGCGGTCCTCGCCGTCGAATCCGGCGAGGGAAGCGAGTTGGTCGGAGACGAAGGCGACCGGGTCGTCGGCGAGGAACTCCGAGCGCCCGCGGGCGACGAGTTCGCGAGCCGCCGCCTGCGAGGCGTCGTCGAGCGCGACGCCGCCGAGGAACGCCGCGCCGACGTGGGGTGCCGCAGCGTCCGCCCACGAGGCGTCTGACTCGCCGCTGAGGCTCGCGACGGCGACCCGCGGTTCGAACATCACGACACCTCCGCGAGCGCCTCGGCGACGGCGCGGGCGACGCGCTCGGCGTCTTCCGGGCCGTCGATTCGGGTGTCGGTTCTACCCACCGGGCGGTCGAGGTCGGTGCCGTCGTCCGCGTCGAGGACGAACGCGTCGGCGAAGGGGTAGGCCTCGGCGACGCCCGCGGTCGAGGGGTCGTAGCCGACGCCCTCCATGAGGTCGGCGGCGGGGCCGGAGAACACGGTGTCCTCGACGAACGGCGAGACGGCGACGACGGGCGTGTCGGCGAGGGCGTCCGCGAAGCCGTCGATGGCGAGCATCGGTCCGATGCTCGTGATTGGGTTCGAGGGACCGACGACGACGGGGTCCGCGAGGGCGTCGGCGACGTCGTCGGTGACGGTCGCGTCGGCAGCGCCGCGGAACTCCACGTCGCGGACGGCGGGGTCGGCCCGGCGGTGGACCCAGTACTCCTGGAAGTGCATCGTCCCCTCGTCGGTGTGAATCAGCGTCGCCACGGGGTCGTCGCTCATCGGGAGGAGCGACACGTCGAGGTCGAACGCCTCGGCGAGGGTTTCTGTGACCTCGGTCAGCGTGTCTCCTTCGTCGAGAAGCGAGGTTCGGGTGATGTGGACCGCGCGGTCGCGGTCGCCAATTTCCATGAACTCTGCGACGCCGGAGAAGCGCCGCCAGCGGGCGATGTCGCGGCCGGCGGTCTGGGCCGATTCGGGGAGATAGCGCGGGCCGGGTTCGAGGCCGGCCGCGTCGGCGAGCCGGTGGAGTTCGTCGTCGGTCGCGGTGGTGTCGCCGGCGACGCCCCACCAGCGGTCGGTGTCGAGGACGCCGCCGCCGGCGAAGAGGACGGTGTCCACGTCGGGACAGACGAGGTGACCGCCGAGTTCCACGTCGTCGCCGGTGTTGGCGACGACGGTCGTCTCGGCGGGGTCGAACACCCCGGCGGCCCCGTCGAGGAGTTTGGGGGTGCCCGTACCCCCGGCGAGGAAGGTAACCATGATGCGCCGTAGGGCGAGTGTCCGTTTGAAAGTTCCTTCACCGGAGACGCCGGCCGGTCGCCGGTGGATGTCGATAAGTCGCGCAGACCGACGAAGTCCTCCTCAGCGACTGCCGCGATAGGCCACCGACACGTCGAACTCCGACGGCATCACCTGTCCGGCGACCGCCTTCCTGACGAAGTAGCCCGAGAAGCCGGTTATCAGCGCCGCCCCGAGGCCGGACATGACGAACATCACGCGCCCGGCGGTCACGCCGGTCAGTGCGCTCATGGCAGCCCAGTAGCCCGCGAAGGCCACGAAGAGACACGCGAGGCCGAGGAGGGCGTAGCCGATGGCGCTTCCGAGGGCCGAGCGGAGGCTCATGTCGGCGTCTCGTCGCTCCCGAGTGAAACGGTTTGTGGGCGGTCGAACCACCGCTACCATCGTGCGACAGGAGCTTCCTTGAAATCCGCAGAGTCTGACAGAACCGGCGTGCTGAATAGAGAGGGTGGATTCATCAGAAAGCACATCACTGTAGTCTGAAACTTAGCTAATATGCCCTCTAATTGGTCTCGACGCCGACTCCTCCAGCTTGGTGGTCTTTCTGCCGTCTCAGGGTTGTCCGGTTGTGCCTCACTGCCGCTTGTGGGGTCGTTGGGATTCTATCTCCGAAATTACACAGACAAGGCATACAAAGCACGTATTGAAATTCAAATCCACGGACGAACTGCATTTGAGCAGACATGCCAGCTGCCTGCTGCAAAGCAGCTCCCCACCGGGAAAGGCATCGAACCGCATGTGCGAACAGAGACCCCGGCGCTCTCAAGTATCCCTGCTGGTGTCACATACTCTGTTTCTCTCTTCTTTGACGGAGAGGAAACAGAAACACTCGACACAACTATGGACTGTACCAGTCGAGAGGACCAACCGATGGACGAAGAAATCGATATTAATATTGGATTCAATGGGAACTACGGCGTTCAGATTACAGACACCTCATGCTAAGTAACAATTCTATCATTTTCAGATACTAGATGAGAGATACGCGCCCTGTATTCAGCACGGTCTCAGCAAACTATCAGCGATTGAAGAACCCGACGAGACGGACCACCGACAACACGCGTCACAGAACGGCTATCGCCGCCGCGAGACGAATACACCCCATGGAATTGTCCCCTCGAACCGCGGTCGCGCTCGCACTCGTTCTCGTCGTCGCCGCCGTCTCCGGTGGCCTGCTCGCCCTCGATTTCGAGGCGGCGAACTACGAGACGACGGCCTCGGCGACCGCCTCGTCGGGCGGGACGAACCTCGATTCGCTCCCACCGGTTACCGAGGGTGTCCTCGTGGTTGACGCGCCCGAGGCCGTCCGCGACGATCTCACGGCAGCACTCGTCGAGTCGTTCGCGGAGCGGGGCGTGACGCTCGAACCGACCGACATCCGCGACGAAGACGCTGAGGGTCCGGTCGTGGTCGTCGTCGTGGACGAGTGGGACTCGCGCTGGAACCCGGTCGCTCCTTCGGGGTCGGTGGCGTGGCGCGCGGCGTTCGACGCGGGCGGTCACGAGAGACACGTCGACGCGGCGCTGTCGGGCGGTCCACTTGTCTTTGAATCAACCGACGGTCCCGACCTCGCGGGGTCGGTCGAAGCGTCGGTCGAGAGCGCCGGGACCGGGGTCGTCAGCCGACCCGCCTACCGCGACCACCTCGTCGGCGTCGTCGCCGATGCGACCGCGGAACAGGTCGTCGGGCAGTTCCCCGAGCGGTGAGGCGGGCGGCACGGGCGGCCGTACGGGCGGCCACCCCGCCTCCGCGACGACCCGAATGCTCGGCTATTTGACTCCTCTCGTGCAACACCCGTTATGACCGCCGTCAAGGACAGCGTCCACGACTACATCTCGCTCGACCCCGTGGCCGCCGAACTCGTCGATACGCCCGCCTTCCAGCGGCTTCGACACATCAAACAGCTCTCGACGGTCCGGCTCGTCTACCCCTCCGCGAGCCACACGCGGTTCGAACACAGCCTCGGCGTCTATCACCTCGCCTCCCGCGCCCTCTCGCATCTCGGCGTCGACGGCGACCGCGCCGCCCACGTCCGCGCCGCCGCCCTCCTCCACGACGTGGGCCACGGCCCCTACGGGCACCAGACCGAGGACCTCATCCGCCGGCGCACCGGGCGCGACCACGACGAGATTCACCACTTGCTCGACGGGACCGAGGTCGGCGAGGTCCTGACCGACCACGGCCTCGACCCCGAGCGCGTCGCCGACATGGTCGACGGCGCGGGCGGTCTCGGACAGTTGGTCTCCGGCGAGTTGGACGTGGACCGGATGGACTACCTCGTGCGCGACGCCCACCACACGGGCGTCCCCTACGGTACCATCGACCACGGCCGCCTCGTCCGCGAACTCCGGTACCGGGACGGCGAACTCGTGTTGGCCGAGGGGAACGTCCAGACCGCCGAATCCCTGCTTCTCGCCCGGGCGCTGATGAACGCGATCGTCTACCGCCACCACGTCTCCCGCATCGCGGGCGCGATGCTCGAACGCGCCTCCGAGCGCCTCGTCGACGACGGCGTGCCAATCGAGGCGTTCGTCCGGATGGCCGACCACGACCTGCTCGTCGCCCTCGGCGAGCGCGTGCCCGACCTCGGCCGCCGAATCGAGCGCCGCGACCTCTACAAGCGGGCCGTCTGGGCCCCCATCGACGCCGTGCCGACCGACGTGGTCGAACTCGACTTCGAGGCGACGCGGGCGGCCGAGCGGGACATCGCCGACGCCGCCGACGTGTCGCCCGAGTCGGTTATCGTGGACGCCCCGTCGCGGCCGCGAATCAAGGAGTCACGGTCGCGCGTCGTCGTCAACGGCGTCGTCCGGCGGCTCGAAGACGCCTCGGAACTCGTGGGCGCGCTCCGGTCGGCCGAGCGGACGCAGTGGCGACTCGGCGTCTACGCGCCCGAGGCGGTCCGCGACGAAGTGGCCGCGGCCGCCGTGGACGTGCTCGGACTTCCGGTTCGCGTGACGACCCCGGTCTGAGGCGCGGGGAAAGCCGGAGACACACGGTCGTCCGACCCTTTTTCACCGATGGCGGCCGATTCACCCACAATGACGACCATCAAGGACAGCGTCCACGACCACATCGAGGTCGAGGGCGCGGCCGAAGCCCTCCTCGATACGCCGGAGATGCAGCGGCTCCGGCGCATCAAGCAGTTGGGAACCGTCCAACTGGTCTACCCCTCCGCGAACCACACGCGGTTCGAACACAGCCTCGGCGTCTACCACCTCGCCTCCCGCGCCCTCTCGCACCTCGGCATCGAGGGCGACGCCGCCGCCCACGTCGAGGCCGCGGCGCTCCTCCACGACGTGGGCCACGGGCCCTACAGCCACAACATCGAGGACGTGACCCACCGCCACACCGGCAAGTACCACGACGACGTGGAGGAGCTCGTCGCCCGCGGGACCGTCGGCGAGACGCTTGAGGACGAGGGACTGGACCCCGAGCGCGTCGCCGCCTTAGTCGAGGGCAACGGCGAGTTCGGCCAGTTGGTCTCCGGTGAGTTGGACGTCGACCGGATGGATTACCTCGTCCGCGACGCCCACCACACCGGCGTTCCCTACGGCACCATCGACCACGAGCGCCTGATTCGGGAACTGACGTTCGTCGACGGCGAGTTGGTCCTCGCGGAGGGGAACGTCCAGACCGCCGAGTCGCTCCTCCTCGCTCGGGCGCTCATGAACCCGACCGTCTACCAGCACCACGTCGCGCGCATCTCGAAGGCGATGCTCCGGCGCGCGTCGGAGCGACTGCTCGCCGAGCCGGACATCGACGCCGAGGAGCTTCGGCGGATGGACGACCCCGACCTGCTCGTCGCGCTCAAACTCACCGACTCGACGAGCGCCTTCGCCGAGCGACTGGCCACCCGCGACCTCTACAAGCGGGCCGTCTGGGCGGAGTTACCGAACGTCCCCGACTCGATTATCGACGCCGGGCACGACGCGCTCGCGACGTTCGAGCGGGACATCGCCGACGCCGCCGACGTGTCGCCCGAGTCGGTCATCCTCGACGTGCCCTCGCGCCCGTCGATGACCGAGTCGTCGTCGCGGGTGATGGTCAACGGCGAGATTCGGCAGTTAGAGCGCGAATCGCCGCTCGTGCAGGCGCTTCGGACCGCACAGGAACAGCAGTGGCGACTCGGCGTCTACGCCCCGCGCGAGGAGACGGAGCGCGTCGGCCGCGCTGCCGCGGACGTGCTCGGCCTCGACGTCGACGGCGCGCTCGTCGCCGAGGTCAGAAGCGGCCTCAACGCGACGCTCGACGAGTTCGAGTAGCCGCCGTCCCGAGACGGGAGGTTCAAGCACCGCCGAGACGCATTCGAGAGCGATGCAACTCGAGGGGACGATACTCCGCGGCCGCGACTTCGACCCGGTCGAGGGGCGGGTCGTCGTCGAAGACGGCACGATAACCGCAATCGAGGAGACGGCGACGGATTCGACGGACATCATCTTGCCCGCGTTCGTCAACGCCCACACCCACCTCGGCGACTCCATCGCCAAGGAGGCCGGCGAGGGACTGTCGCTCGACGACCTCGTCGCACCGCCGGACGGCCTGAAACACCGACTCCTCCGGGCCGCGAGCACCGAGGAGAAAGCCGCCGCGATGCACCGGTCGCTCCGGATGATGGAGGCCGGCGGCACCGCGGCCTGTCTGGAGTTCCGCGAGGGCGGCGTCGAGGGCGTCGACGTCATCCGGCGGGCGCTCGACGGCCGCGACATCGAGGCGGTCGTCTTCGGGCGCGAGACGGCCGACGCGATGGCAGTCGCCGACGGCTTCGGCGCGTCGGGCGCGCGGGACGGCGAGTTCGGCGCGCTCCGGAACGCGACCGCGGCCGCCGGAAAGCTGTTCGGCATCCACGCGGGCGAGCGCG
The DNA here is from genome assembly GCF_000723845.1 of Haloferax prahovense. Taxonomy (NCBI): domain Archaea; kingdom Methanobacteriati; phylum Methanobacteriota; class Halobacteria; order Halobacteriales; family Haloferacaceae; genus Haloferax; species Haloferax prahovense. The sequence continues at coordinate 797,648 of NZ_LK053000.1, forward strand.
ACGCCCACGACATCAACGCCGCGTTGGACCTCGAACCGGACTTCCTCGTCCACATGGTCCACCCCGAGGCGCTCCACCTCGAACGCGTCGAGGACAGCGAGATTCCGGTCGTCATCTGCCCGCGGTCGAACCTCGTCACCGACGCGGGCGTCGCGCCGATTCGCGAACTGGTCGACCGCACCACCGTCGCGCTCGGCACGGACAACGTGATGCTCAACAGCCCCTCGATGTTCCGCGAGATGGAGTTCACCTCCAAGCTGGCGGACGTTTCTGCCGCCGAGGTCCTCCGCATGGCGACCGTCAACGGGGCCGACATCGCCGGGCTGAACTACGGTCTCGTCGAGGAGGGCCGCGACGCCAAGCTGCTGGTCCTCGACGGCGACACGGACAACCTCGCGGGCGTCGAGGATGTGGTCCGCGCCGTCGTCCGCCGCGCCGGGCAGGCGGACGTGAAAGACGTGTACCTCTGAGTTCGGGCGACGCCCCCGCCTTCGGCTTCCGACCGAAGCGGCCCAGAACTCCCGTGGAGCCGACCTATTCTCGCAGTACTCCTCCCGTAGCAAAGGGTTATTACCGACCCCGAGAAAATGTTATCAAGTGTCATGGTGTTGTACGACCGAATCATCGTTCCCATCGACGGCTCCGCCGGCTCCGAGCGCGTCGCGGTCCACGCGGCGGCGTTAGCGGCCGTCCACGATGCGGAACTCCACGGGGTGTACGTGGTGAACGCCGGGAGCTTCGCGGGGCTCCCGATGGAATCGTCGTGGGAGGGGCTCGACGACATGCTGCGCGCCGACGCCGAGTCGGCGCTCGACCAGGTCGAGCGCGCGGCCGAGTCGCAGGGCGTCCCCGTCGAGACGCACGTCCTCGAAGGGACGCCGAGCCGGGAAATCGTCGAGTTCGCCGAGCGCGGCGGGTGCGACCTCATCGTGATGGGGACCCACGGGCGCGGCGGTATCGACCGCCTCCTCCTCGGGTCGGTCGCGGAAAAGGTCGTCCGGGCGTCGAAAGTCCCCGTCCTGACCGTCCGCATCGAAGGCGGTGGCGACGACGCGGACGAGTTCGCCGTCGAGGTACCGGACGACGCCGCGCCCGAGTCGCCCGCCGAGGCGGACGCGGTCGCCGACTCGACGGCGACGGCGGACGGCGGAGAATAGCGGGCTAGTGAACTAGCCGACCGGCGGTGCGCGGGTTCGGTCGCGGTTTCAGCGCCCGCCGTCGGCCGGGCGCAGGTGTTCGCAGTCACCGGCGTGGACTCGTTTTTCGCCCTCGTCGGTTCGAACGACGAGCGTGCCGGGGTGTTCGATATCGACCGCCTCCCCCTCGATGACGCCGTTCGCGGTGTGGACGCGGACCCGCCTGCCGAGCGTGTCCGCCCGCTCGCGCCACGCCGGCAGGACGGCGTCGAGGTCGCCGCGTAGTTCGTCGAACCGTTCGAGCATCCGCTGGACGAACACGCGGCGCTCGACGGGGCCGGCCTCGGCGGCGACGCTCGTCGCGCCTTCGGGGAGGTCCGCGGGGTCGAGGTTGACGTTGATTCCGGGGCCGATGACGAGCCACGAGACGCGGTCGGCCTCGCCTTCCATCTCGGTGAGGATGCCGCAGAGCTTTCGGTAGCCGCGGTCGGCGGGCGTGTCGGAGTCCTTCGAACCACCACTCGCTTCGCTCGCGGAAACGCCACCGACGTGACTCGGTGAGCTTCCGCTCACTTCGTTCGCGGAAACACCGTCTGCATTCGCAGACGAACTGCCACTCGCTTCGCTCACGATAACGTCGTTCGGCCACTTGATGCTCGCGCCCACCCCGGCCTCGCGCGCCGCGTCGCAGACGGCGACGGCCATCGCCAGCGTGTACAGCGGGGCGTACGCCGGCGGTTCGTCGGGACGCACGAGCAGGCTCATCCAGACGCCGCCGTCGGGCGCGGACCACTCGCGGTTCTTTCTTCCCCGGCTGGCGGTCTGCTTGCGGGCGACGACGACCACGTCGCTCGCGCCCTCGGCGGCGAGCTCGCGGGCACGGACGTTCGAGGAGTCGAGCGTCTCGTGGAACTCAACGTCGTAGTCGACGCCGAGGCCGTACTCGATTGCCGGGCCGCCGTACTCCGGCACGTCGGTGACGACGTAGCCGTCGCCGGCGCTCTCGACGCCGAACCCCTCGTCGCGGAGTGACTCGACGTGCTTCCAGACGGCGGCGCGGGAGACGCCCAGTCGGTCGGCGAGGTCGGGCCCGGAGACGGGACCCTCGGCGAGTGCGTCGAGGAGGGCGCGTCGCGTGTCGCTCATGCGGGTGGATACCGGCGCACGGGAAAAGAGGTTCGCGGTTCGGACGTCGGTCCCGAGGTCTCGGGACTATTCGAGGACGAGCAGCACGTCGCCCATGTCGACGCTGTCGCCCTCGGAGACGAGGACCTGCGAGACGGTGCCGCCGCGCTCGGCGACCACGTCGTTTTCCATCTTCATGGCTTCGAGGATGCAGACGGTGTCGCCGGGTTCGACCTCGTCGCCCTCCTCGACTTCGACAGAGAGGATGGTCCCCTGCATCTCGGCGGTGACGGACTCGCCGTCGCCCTCGATAATCTGCTGGGAGTCGTCGCTTCCGCCGTCGTCGCGGCGCTTGCGCGGGCCGGAGGAGTTGGATTTGCCCGCGGACGCGTTACCGACCGGGATGGCGGGCGCGCCGCGCTCTTCGAGGCTGACCTCGAAGCGCTTGCCGTTTACCTCGACGGTGAAGGTGCGTTCCGTGACCTCGTCGTCGTCGTCATCGTCGGCGACGGCCTCGGGCGACCAGCGCTCGACGGCGGCCTGGATGCGGTCGGGGTCGAGCACCTCGTCGAGGTACTTCGTCGTGTGGCTCCCCTCGCGGAACGCCTCGTCGGTGAGCATGAGGCGGTGGAACGGGATGACCGTGCGGAGTCCCTCGATGTCGAACTCGGCGAGCGCGCGCTCGGCGCGGGCGAGGACCTCCTCGCGGTCCGAGGCGGTGACGATGAGCTTGGCGATCATCGAGTCGTAGTCGCCGCCGATTTCGTCGCCCTGACGGACGGCGTCGTCCATGCGGACGCCGATACCGCCCGGCGGGTCGTAGGTCGCGAGCGTGCCCGTCGCGGGCGCGAACTCCTTTTCGGGGGCCTCCGCGTTGATGCGGAACTCCATCGAGTGGCCCTCGATTTCCACGTCGTCCTGCGAGAAGTCGAGTTCCTCGCCGGCGGCGACGCGCAGTTGCCACTTCACCACGTCGAGGCCAGTCACTTCCTCGGTGACGGTGTGTTCGACCTGGATGCGCGTGTTGACCTCCATGAAGTAGAACTCGCTGTCCTCGACGAGGAACTCCACGGTGCCGGCGTTGGTGTAGTCGGCGGCGCGAACGCCGCGGCGGGCGGCCTCGCCGATGCGCTCGCGCAGGTCGTCGGAGAGCGCGGGCGACGGGGCCTCCTCGATGACCTTCTGGTGGCGGCGCTGGAGCGAGCAGTCGCGCTCGCCGAGGTGGCGGACGTTGCCGTGCTCGTCGGCGAGAATTTGCACCTCGATGTGGCGCGGCGCTTCGAGGTACTTCTCGACGTAGACGGAGGCGTTGTCGAAGTACGCCTCGCCCTCGCGCTTTGCCGTCTCGAACTGCTCGTCGACCTCGTCCTCGGAGTGGACGACCTTCAGGCCGCGGCCGCCGCCGCCGCCTTCGGCCTTGATGGCGACCGGGTAGCCGAACTCGTCGGCGACGGCCTTGACGTCGTCGGCGGAGTCGGCGGGCTCGGTCGTGCCGGGGACGACCGGCACGTCGGCGTCCTGCATGAGCGCGCGGGCCTTCGTCTTCTCGCCGAGGCGCTCCATCGCGTCGGCCGACGGGCCGACCCACTTGAACTCGGACTCCTCGACCTTCCGGGCGAACGCGGCGTTCTCCGCGAGGAAGCCGTAGCCGGGGTGGATGGCGTCGGCGTCGGCCTTCCGTGCGGCCTCGATGACCGACTCGTGGTCGAGGTAGGAATCGGCCGCGCGGGCGGGACCGATGTTGTACGCCTCGTCGGCGTACCGCACGTGCCCGCCGTGTTTGTCCGCCTCGCTGTAGACGGCGACGGTCCGGACTCCTAACTCCTCGCAGGCGCGCATGACGCGCACCGCGATCTCGCCTCGGTTGGCGACGAGAACCTTGCTGAACATTTGCGGTAGTCTTTCAGGGAACCGCACGTTATTCTATCGGTTTTACCAACGCACGTCGGTGCCCGCTTCGACAGACGACGATTTACGTGTTCGACCATGAAGGAACGGCCGAGATTACACTTCTCTGGCACTATACGCCGCGAATACTGGTTCAAATCCAAACGGCCTTATGCGTGTGCCACACTACGACACGGGTAATGGCAGTACGAGTCGGCATCCTCGGTGCAACCGGCGCAGTCGGACAGCGATTCATCCAACTCCTCGAAGACCACCCGACGTTCGAACTCGCGGCGCTGACCGCGAGCGAGTCGAGCGCGGGCAAGCGATACGACGAGGCCGCGAAGTGGCGCGTCAACACTCCCATCCCGGACGACGTGGCCGCGATGGAAGTCGGCAGCACCGACCCCGCGGACGTGCCCGACGACATCGACCTCCTGTTTTCGTCGCTCCCGTCGTCGGTCGCCGCCGAGGTCGAACCCGAGTTCCTCGAGGCGGGCTACGTCGTCTCTTCGAACTCCTCGAACGACCGCATGGCACCCGACGTGCCGCTCACGATTCCGGAGATCAATCCGGAGCACCTCGACCTCATCGAGGTCCAGCGCGACGAGCGCGGCTGGGACGGCGCGCTCGTGAAGAACCCGAACTGCTCGACTATCACGATGGTCCCGACGCTCGCCGCCCTCGACCAGTTCGGCCTCGAACGCGTCGACGTCACGACCCTGCAGGCGGTCTCCGGCGCGGGCTACGACGGCGTCACCTCGATGGAGATAATCGACAACGCCATCCCGCACATCGGCGGCGAAGAAGAGAAGATGGAGACGGAGTCCCGCAAGCTTCTGGGCTCGTTCGACGGCGCGGAAGTCGCGCTCCACGGCGCGGAGGTCAACGCCTCGTGTAACCGCATCCCGACGCTCGACGGCCACCTCGAGAGCGTCTTCGCCGACCTCGCCGACGACGCCTCCCCCGAGGACGTCGCGGCCGCGATGCGCGAGTACCCCGGCGTCGACCTCCCGAGCGCGCCCGAACAGCTCATCCACGTCTTCGAGGACAACTTCCGCCCGCAGCCCCGCCTCGACCGCGAGCGCGGCGACGGCATGCAGATTTCCGCGGGCGGCATCCAGGCCACCGAGCGCGGCGTGAAGTACAACTGCCTCGCGCACAACACGATTCGCGGCGCGGCCGGTGCGTCCGTCCTCAACGGCGAACTCCTCGCCCAAGAGGGCTGGATTTAGGCTATATCCACCCGTCGGCGTCGCTCCCGGACTCGCGTTCGGCGTCGCCGACGTTCTCTTCGTCTCGCCACTCGTCGGCGAGCCGACCGTATCGAAGCACGTCGACGTGGTCGCCGTCGACGAATCCCTGTTCCCGGTGGACGCCCTCGCGTTCGAAGCCGGCTTTCTCCAGCACGCGGGTCGACGCCGGGTTCGTCTCGTAGGCGTTCGCGTACAGTTTGTTGAGTCGGCGCTCGCCGAAGGCGTAGCCGCAGAGCGTCCGCAGCGCGTCTGTCGCGTAGCCGTTGCCCCAGTGGTCGGGCGCGACGAGATAGCCGACCTCGGCCGCGCCGGTGACGACGTTCGGCGGCTTGAGTCCGATAGTCCCGACCGGGTCGCCGTCGACCGCGACGACGAAGTTGATGTCGTCGCCGTCGCCGCGCGACTCGACCCACTCGCGCTCTGTCGCCCGCGTCACCGGGTCGGTGGCGGCGATTCCCCGCCGAACCCGCGGGTCGTTGACCGTCTCGTGGAGGAACTCGACGTGCTCCGACTCGACGGTTCTGAGTTCGACGCGGTCGCCTTCGAGAAACGCGGCTCCGCACATATCTCGTCCGTCGTCGCGGCCGCACTTCAACGTGGGCGTGCGGAGCACGCGGTATCTGTCGGCGAGTCTCACGGTACCGGTTCGATTCGTCCAGAGTTAGACACCGTTTTCACGCCGCGTCGACAGAGCGTGTCACATGTCTCGACGCGGTCTCGAAACGGGACTCTCCGCCGGCCTGCTCGTCGCCGCACTCGGCGGCATCGCGTGGGCGACCGGCGAGCCGTTCGTCTTTCCGAGCCTCGGCCCCACGGCGTTCGTCCTCGCCTTCCGCCGTCGCGGCGGGCGCTCCCGCTCGTCTCGCATCGTCGGCGGCCACGCCGTCGGTGCCGTCGTCGGCTTCGCGGCCTACGCGCTCATCGCCCCCGGCGTGACGCTCGACCCGTCGCTCTCGGCCGCGTCGACGGACACGCTGCGCCTCGTCACGAGCGGGGCGGTCTCGGTCGCCGCGACGGGCTGGGGGATGGTCGAACTCGACGCGGTCCACCCGCCGGCCTGCGCGACGACGCTCATCGTCTCGCTCGGCCTGCTCTCGACGCCGCAGTCGGTCGCGACTATCGTCGCGAGCGTGGTCGTTCTCGTGGGGGCCCACCGGGCGACGGACGCGCTGCTCGTTGAGATGTACGGGGACAGTCCAACCGACGCGGGAACGCGGAGTTGAGGTCTTGTCCGGACCTCGGAAGCCGCTCAGACGGTCGATTCTCGGTACCGCCGGCTCGAATCGATAGCCGAGAGAATAGATGGATAGAGGGCGAATGATTCCGCTCGTCGCCCTGATGTGCCTCTGACAGCAGCAAACGAAATTCGTCACCATCCAACTTATGATTTCTGTGAAACACGTTCACACCGGCCGCGCTAGGGTCGCTCGCGTGCAACCGTGGCATATCCGGCATCGGTGAGCCTCCGCCCCGACTGACATTCCGCGACAAGAGACACCTACGACGACAAGTATATGTTCCATGGTCTCAATTGTCACGCTGTATCGCTATGAAGCCGTGCCACAGCTGTCAGGCGGTTATCGACGAGTACATCCTGGACAAAAAGCTCGAAGTGCTGCGCGACCTCACGGTTGACGACTTCAACCTCTGTGCTGACTGCACGACAGTCGTCGCCGATGCGTGCGTGGAATGCGGCGGTGGCGTCTATGTCCCGCGGGGCGAAACGACGGTCCCCGACTACTGTCCGGCGTGCCGCGCGGACCTCATCCGGCGCACGGGGAGCGACCCCGGCTGGACCTGCGATGCCGTCTCGACCTGAGTAGCGGTTCCCGGCCGTTTTTTGGTGGTTGTTGCAGGGTGTGACGAACAGTCACACCGTATCAAGCTCGGAGTCACCACGAGATTTTTGTCCGCCGCCGGGAGAAATGTTGTATGGCTGAAAAGAGTACGGTCGAGCTCGTCGGGTCTCAGACAGGCGGAACGATGGGGCTGTTGGCGTTCTTCGTCGGGTCGGTGCTGGCGTTTCTGGCGTTTTCGTATCTGTTCTACGGGGAGTGAGTTCCTCGTGGACTGCTGGTAGAACAAGCCAACTATAACAACGCCCCCGCTCGGTCGGATCCAGTGCCGCGATTTTAGTTCCCCACCACGGAGCAACGCGAAGCGATGGACTGGCAACGAAACACCGTGCGACAACTGTACAACCACGCTCTCAACGAGTTTGACCAGATACCCGAAGACGCGGGCACGCTCCGCCAGCGCGTCTGGATGGTCCGAGACACGCTCCCGGCGCTCAAAGGCTGGTGGACCGACCTCAAACTGGTCTACTCGACCGTTCTCCAGAAAGCTGTCGAGCGTATCCGAGACAACATCCAGAACCTCGGGAAGCTCAAAGCGAAAGGATACGACGTGGGGTCGTTGAACTGGAAGAAACCGCGTGAGTACCGGAGTTTCACGTACCGGCAATCGGGCTTCGAACTCGACAAGAAGAGTGGCCCGAATGGTCGCGGACTCCTCATCCTCAAGAAACTCAAAGGCGAAACCCGCGAGATTCCAATTCGCATCCATCGTGACCTTCCAGACCACGAGAAAGTCAAAGAAGTCACGCTCAAAAAAGAACCCACGGGAGCGTGGTACGTATCATTCTGCATCGAAACAGAAACTCCCGAGAAACCTGCCGTCGAAGCCATCGGCTCTGACGATGCGGTGGGTCTCGACCTCGGTGTTCTCAACTTCGCCCACGATTCGGACGGGCGTTCGATAGGGCGACTCGACTTGTCTAACGACCGAGAACGCCTCGAACGAGAGCAACGTTCGCTCTCTCGAAAGGACTACGAGTCCAACAATTGGGAGAGACAACGGCGTCGCGTCACGGAAATCCATGCACGAATGTCGAACAAGAAGCGTGATTTCAAACACAAGCTAGCACACTTCTACACCACTGAGTACGATGCCGTATTCGTTGAAGACCTCAATGTCAAGGGGATGCTCGAATCCCCGCAAAACGCTCGTAACAAGGCCGAAGTCGGCTGGCGAGACTTCATCACCATCCTCGAACACCACGGTGAGAAGAACGGCTGTCACGTCGTGCAGGTTAACCCGCGCGGGACGACCACAGAGTGTGCGAGCTGTGGCGTTTCGACTGGCAAGCCGTTGTGGGTGCGCGAGCATTCGTGCCCGTCGTGTGGGTTCGAACTCGATAGGGATTGGAATGCGGCTCTTAACGTCCTCTCACGAGGACTCGACAAACTAGGAGTGGTTCACTCCGAAGACACGCCTGTGGAGACTGCGACCGCTGTGTCCACTGATGGTGGCGATTCATCGTCCATCGTCGTGGATGCAAGTCGCGTCACAGAAACAGGAAGCCCCGTCCTCAAGGAAGCCGCGTCAGCGGCTGAGTAGGGCGGGGTAGTTCACATTGAGCCGAAAGAATCGACACAGCGAGCTGCTTCCGCCACAAAAGGAATGTAACCACGAAAGAGGTCTGGCGACGGGTGAATAGAGTTTTCACACACGTTGTGTATACGCTCATTCAGATACCATGTCCTGGCTCAAGGAATTATTCAAATCGGGGACATCGCTGGCTGGGCGGGTATTGTTCTCTGTTGGTCTGGTCAGTCTCATATTCGTTCAACTATCCGGAATCATCCAAAACCACCCAGTATACACCCCACTTGCCCCGTATGATTGGCCCGCCTTGGGTATCGTTGCGGGTGGGTTCCTCATTCTATTCAGTACACTCATTCGCGAGGAACCCCGGCGAGTTGGGCAAGATAACGTCCGAATTGTCCCAACAGTAGATTCCGATCAAGAACTCTCAACCCTTCTCGAAGAGGCTCGAACCGTAGTCGATCATCAGGTCAGTTCAATCCAGAACTTGCGAACAGACGCGATTCAGTTGATCAAATTGAACCTGCTGCTAGCCAGTATCCTCATCTCGGCTATTGCTATTGGCATCGACTCTGACTCTTGTGTTACCGCAGTTTCTTTTGTAAACGTGTTCACGCAGGTCGGGAGCGGACTACTGACGTTTTCAATTTTCTCAGCAACGTATCTGTATGTGACCGTAGAGTATACTGGCGGTATCTCTGGTGACACACTTGACCAGATATTCACCTCCCAAGAGCACTCACAGGTGTTTGTGGAAAATTGGCTTCTGAGTGGATACGAAAAGTGGATACGAGGGAATTCGGTCGTCCAGCGGGACGGTGCGGTTCTGATTGGTCTCTCCACTCTGTTGACTATCTCTGCGTTAATCATGTTCGGAAAGGGGTTCCTCGTCGCAGTAGAGTGTTCTATTTAGCTATTTTCGGCAGCCCGAGTTAGTGTCTCACGCATGGGTCTGCACGACACCGGTCACTCGGAGACACGGCACCGCCTGAGTAGCCGAGACCAGACTGAGCCCGGACACCCGGATTACTGCACTGCGATGCGGGCGAAGCGAGTCCTCGCGGGACGTTTTTCGTCCAGCTCCTTGCGAGGAGACTATCGCTCTGTGAGCGACAGTCGACGAAGTAAAAAGGTGGTATGGGACCGCTGAGGTGAAGAATCCGAGTTCTGCGCGCCGGCATCTCATTCATCCTCGTCCTCCTCTTCAGAATCCTCTCCGAGGAACGCCCGACGTGACTGCATCCGCTTGAGCAAATCAGGATGGTCGTAGTGCTGCCGGATGACTTCAGGAGTCGCGTTCGCGCGTTCTGACAGCACCTCAGGCGGCCATCCCTCGTCACGGTGGTGCGTGATCGCCCCCGTCCGAACCCGATGTGGTGAGCGGGCAGAAGGGCACCGCTGCTCGAGTCCATGTTCTCGAGCCTCGCAGGTCTGGACGTCCCGACCATGCGGACACGGTTCGTCGAAACGGCAGGGTTGGGTGATGATATTGAAAACGCGTCGAATCGCACCCCGACTCATCCGATTCTCTCCCTTCTCGGTTGAGAAGAGAGGGGCTCGATCATCATCATCGGTCACTGGAACCCGGTTCACCCGAATGAACGCGTCCAAAACCTCAGCAACTTCATCCGAAATAGCAACAGGACGCTGTCCCTCGAACTTGTTCTTCAGAGGCGTCTGCTCCCGATGCCGGAAATAGACAAACGGCGTATCCACAGTCTCGACGATCTCCTCGAACTCCTCTTCACCAACCTCAGGGTAGTGTCGAAGACGATCTAGATCGTCGTCATTGAGGTAGCAGTCCCCGACATCAAGCGCTCGCAGGGCACCAACACGGACAGTTGTGTGCCAAGCAAGGGCAAACATCGCGTGCTCGCGGGATGCAAATCGATACTTGGCGAGGTTGTCGAGAATCCTTTCAGCTCGACCCGATGCGAGTTTCTCTTTATTGACCCGCTCGTCCTTCAGCAGACTCGGGATCTCGATGGCTTTGACCAGTCCCTCCTCAACGGCGTTCAGGTCCTCGCAGAAAGACAGAAACAGCTTCAGCGTCCCGAATCGATTCTTCAGCGTTGACTGAGACAAGTCGCGTTCTCGCAGCTCAGTGTCGAATTTGAAGATATCACGTGTTGTGAGTGCATTGAGATTCTTGACGTCGTTCTCATCACACCATTCAATGAACTGGTTGACTCGGTAGTAGTAGCTCTGAACCGTCTGGTCGGCCTTCTCCGACCGCTGTCGAGTGAGCCACATCTCCATCGCATCATCGGGCGAGAGTGGTTCGAGATCGCTCATCGTCTCAGAGCACCTCCGTAGGAGTGACTGATTCGATAGTAGAGAGATCCGACCCGCAGTCAGGACACTTTTCCAGGGAGAACATCTCCGAGGGCTTCGTCTCGCTGCAGGCGACCTCAATCTCGAACGCGACATGGTCAGGGTCGCTCGGACATTGCACAATCATCGTGCCGTCGACACGGTCAGTCAAGCGACGGTTAGTCATTCGAGACTAACCTCCGGTCTCTCGAAGGAGAGCGAGCGAGCGTGGAAGCTCACCGATTTAATCGACCATCCAAATTTCTGTGCGAGTTCGAGCGTCGCCTCGATGGCGAAGTCGGCGTCTGGGTCGAACCAGACGATTTCGGAGCCGTCGCGGTCACACTCGATGTGTCGGACGCCTTCGAGGCCGCTGACCGTCTGGAGCCACTCGTTGATGTGAATCTCTTCGTACTGGAGTGCCTCGCGGATGAGTTCGCGACTGCGCTCGTGGTTCGCACCGTCGAGGGCGTCCTGCAGCGACGTGATCGCCGGCGTCATCTGTCGGCCTCCTGTTTGATGGCCTTTAGAACCTCCTCCGTTGGCTGGATGTTGAGGTCGCGGTTGTACGACGCGAGAACGCGCGCCATCTGGTTGACGCCGAGTCCGGTCCGCTCGACCTCATCGAACGCGTCGAAGACGGCGCGGATGTCTCCTTTGTTCAAGCCGGAGTGTTTGCCGTAGAGGTAATCGACGAGGTCCTCTCGGCTCAGGTCGCGGGAGAAATTGAGGAGTGCTGTCCGCACCTGCTCGACAGCCTCGACGTGCACCTCCCACGATTCGGAGAAGTTCCGCGCGAAGAGGTCCTTCTCGTCGTCATCGAATTCCAGTTCCTTCTTCGAGAGCGCTTCTGAAATCGCCCCTCGGGCTTTGCCGTACTGGCCGTCAGAGATGAGCCCGTAGATCTCCTCTGCATCGTCGTCGTCCAACGTTCCGTCTTCGCGGAGCTGCTGGACGAACAGCTTCAGTTTCTCTCGAACCGACTGCAACCGTTCTCGGGCTTCGTTGAACTGTTCTTTCTGCTCTTGCGCGTTGACGAGGAGATCGTCGAGTGGGTTCTCTTCTCCACTCCCGTCAGTCTCGATACCGTCGCCACGTTCGACTCCAGCGAGATTGTACTTCTTGATGACGACGCCCTCACGTCCACGAGATGCGCGTGCCGCGGCCTGCATCAGGCCAATGCCAATCGCTTCGGCTTGGTCTGGCGTCATCGTCGTCGAGGCGCGCACCGTGTCGAACTCTTCACAGACTTCGAAGACGACTCGGTCGGTCGTCGACTCGACGTAGAGCCGGTTGACCCGGTCGGAGATATCCGCGGTCACCCCGCCATTCGAAGTGGTCGACTCCATATCGAGCGAGACGTGCATCTCGTCAGCACCGGCGGCCGCCTGTGCGTCGGGGACTGGCGACTCCCAGCTGTCGTCTGGCGTCTGACTCACCGTTCTTCACCACCATCAGCAACAGCCTCAGTTAGTTCGAGCCCGGCAACGTGAGCCATGTGTTCAGCCTCTCCAGCGAGCATCTGGCGCGCCAGCGGAGTCGACTGAACCGCGTTCGTTCGCTTGTCGAGCGGCTCCCGGTCCAGAACGCCCATCTCAACGAGGTCATCGATATTCGGGTAGACCTGAGCGTTGCTGACTTCGTGACCGTACCACTCACTTAGTGACCGCTTCACTTGGACGCCGTACGGCGACTTGCCCTCCTCGTTCTCGAACTCGATGACGGCCTTGACGAGTTGCTGCTGGAAGCCGGTCAGGTCGAGCCACCGAACACCACCATCGGCAACGAGCCCCACATCCTGCTCAAGACGAGTCACTCGCCATCGTGTCGCCTTCGTCTCCGGACGGTAGCGTTCGACTTCGAGGCCGTCAAACTCGACGGGGTCCCACTGCGGGTACAGACCGATAGCACGGGAGAACCAGTAGCCGACCTCTTTCCCATCGATGTCAGTCCTGTTCGAGATGTTCTTCGCGTAGTAGATGCGGTCTTGTCCGGGGTCGAGGTCCTCACGAAGGAACGCGAGGAGCGTATCGAGGTTGTTGTAACTCATGGTGTTAGTCCTCCCGCACGATATCGCTCGCGCGGACGTTCGGTAGGGTACAACCGCACGGTTCAACCGTACGACTGGCGGGCCCACTCGCGGCGAACCCCTCAATGGGCGTGGCACACGCTGGGCAGTTCGAAGACGTTGCACTAGTCGTGTCGCGGGACTTATTTCGCACCCGCGAGAGTGCTGATTTGGTCGTCATCTGGGGTGACGACCTCCTACCGGGCTCCTGCTGGTACAGGGGTCCGGGCTTTTGCCCGAACGAGTAGCATCCGGAGAGAGTCGTCACTTCCCACATAACCCCACCTCTACATAAAGCTTGATACAGTACTATGTCAAATGAACCAGTATGGGCCCTATTGATACTAAATTGATTCGGGAAGGTCGTTTGCGTAATTTTACAGCATGGCCGCTTTACGGTCCAGACATGAGTCCGTGGAGGAACGATGCAATTGAGCCGATTCTGTCTCTGTTGGACCAATCCGGTCTCGATCTGAATCCGAAAGCAATGGTCCACAATCTTGAGAATCAGATGCAGAGACCACCGTCTCGGTCGACAGTTAATCGTGCTCTGAAGATGCTGCTTGAGGGTGGTCTTGTAGAGAAGGTTGACGGTGGCCCATTTTATCGAATCACGGCGGAAGGCCAAGCCGTTATCCGTGGTGAAAGGGACCCTTCCAGCTACGAATTCTATAGTGAGTAGCGTCACTCCCAATCGACCTCCAGCTGCACGAAAACTTCGCGCATCCAGTCCGGCTCGTCAGGATCGTCGCTCCGACCTTTTCCGTTGAACACATCGATGAACGTCGCACGCTGATTCGAATCAATACCGTAGACCCAGCGTTGCCCCTCGTGATGAACGTCAAGGCGGGCCGCGTAATCCGCGTCCGAGGTAATTTCGATTCGAACTTCGACACCACTCAGCAGCCGAAGGTTTCTGCTGGTTCCGTTCGGTCCACTACCAATCGTCGTCGACATACCCGAGCCGATGAGAATTGGATATAAACGGTTTGCAGGGTGGTGAGCGAATCATCGAAATTCGACGTTCTATTCTCTGGTTTTTGGACGCTCTCGCTTCTCTTCTCTCGAATGAGCGAAAATGAGCGAATGAACGAATCCTCGCGCAGTCTGTCGATTAGCGCGATGAGCGAATCAATCGTTCCCACTACTATTGGTACTCAGACCAATGGATAGAGTTATGCAATTGGTCTACGTACCAATGGTTGAGGATGGCCTCGCTGACCGACGACGACCTTGATGGTGTGAGCAGAGGGGAGAAATACCCCGACGGAACTGTGGTTCGAGTGTTCTGCATGCGAACCTCAGATGATGCGTACCCATCTGGGTGGGCCTACAAGCTCCACTACGGTGCGATACAACCAGACTCTGAGCGCACTCTCAAGGATGGAACGATTCGTCGGTACGATAACTCACACGAAGACACAAAAGGCCACGAACTCCACGTCGCGCCGAACCCTGACCCAGAGATCATTGAGTTCCCCGGAATCGTCGAACTCTGGGAGCGGTTCTGGAGCGAGATACCGAAATCGGAGTTTGAACTCAAGTGAGGCCATCCGAGGGAGGTCCCAATGTCAGATACTGTGCCACCGCTGCACCCGATGGAACGCGAACTACTCGAAGCCGAATCGACACTCGTCGTTACAGTAAAATCGGACCGAGAGTTCGAAGAGGACGTTACCGAGAGTCTCACCGCTCTCGCAGATGGCGACTCTGTAGACTCCACACCGACGATTTCATTCACAAGCTATGATGACCTGATGGCTACGCTAACTCCGCGAACGCTTGACCTCATCAAAGCTATTCGTCGGGAAGAACCATCCAGCATCAACGAGACGGCCCGCGTAGTCAACCGTGACGTGAAGAACGTCCACGAAGAGCTCAACCGTCTCGCTCGATTGGGTGTCATCTTCTTCGAGCAAGAGGGCCAGAGTAAGCGACCAGTCGTCTGGTTTGATGAGTTAGTCATTAACCTTCCATTCGACATGGAGAACAACGACACAGCCGCAGCAGCGTCGTGAGACTACGGCTCAACGAGTCGATACCGAGTCCCCCGCGTCGCCCCCTCTTGTTCGATGAGTCGGTACCGTTCGAGCGCACCTAGATAGCGGCGACGGGTCGCCTTCGATTTTGGCGCGGAGATGTGCTCTTCGTACGCTGCGTGGAGGTCCGTAGACGAGACCTCACCGTAGCGCTTGACGATGTCGTAGAGGAGTCGCTTGTGCGTCGAGAGGCGTTCGACGTTCCGCTCGTGGACTTCTCCCGCGGCACCATCAGCGACGTCATCGACGAGACCCGGACTGAGTGCATCGAGTTCTTGCAGGTCTGCAAGCTGGGCCGCCCGTCGAAGTTTGGTAATTGCAAGCCGCGCGTCACCAGCTGCGCGATCCGCGATATGCTTGATCGTCGCCTCGTCGACAGCACCGGGAACGAGACCGTGGTCGACGCGGGCCCGGATGATATCGGCGAGTTCGTCGTCGCGGTACTTCTCGAGGACGACCGACGCCGCGGCGCGAACGCGTGACTCGACGCGCATGTCGAGCGTAGAGAGAAACGCGTCTTCGGAGACACAGACCATCATCGTAGTGACGTTGTCGATGTCGTAGAGCATCGCGATGAGCGACGGGTCTTCGAGGACGTCAACCTCGTCGAGGACGATAACGAACTGCTCGTTTCGGTCATCGATTCGAGCGAGATACTCGTGAACTGGCGTCGACGCTCGGTCAAAGTCGAGTCCGAGGCCAGCGTCACGCATGAGCGTGTGGAGAACAGCGGCGTTCGTCGAATTAGAGAGGCAGTTTACGTAGGCGGTTCGGACATCGAGCGTCGCACGTTCGAGTTCGTTCGCCACGAACCGAGCAAGGGTCGTCTTACCCGCACCCGAGGGTCCGGTGATAAGGATGTCCGATCCGGCTTCGCCGCCTTCGATTGGCTTCAGTAACGACGAGAGGTGCCCGATTTCGGCGTTTCGATGTTCCAGGTCAGCCGGGACGAAGCTGTCCCGGAGTGCCCGTGCATCGCGTATCATGCCGGTATCATTCGTGAGACAGTGCTTTGAATAGTCGGCAAGCAGAGTGAAAGTAAAGACACAGCTGAAAGTCGTCAGACGGCAGAACGATTATCAAGTCTTCACTCAGTGATATTGATATGAGAAAAGGGCTGAATCATCGGTTCCACGACCTTCCGCTCGTCGACGAAATCGCGGGTCTCGTCGTGTCAGTACTCATCCTCTACTGGCTCGCATTCAGCGCTATTGTTGCAATAGGAATCGTCGCGGCCATCTCTGTCGGCTTTGTTTCAAAAGCGTTTCCGATGGTTGGTCCACAGTGGTCCGCGATTGTCAATTCCATCCTCTTTTCAGACATCACCAGCAGGGTCGGTGTCTTCGTACTACTGACATCAGTATGTGGCTCTCTGGCTGCTGGCGCTTTTCTCGCACTCGACTACCTCACGAATGTCATCGACACTGTCCTCAGAAAAGTCGGGATTCTTGGCGGAAGCTAACCGAACGGGTGCCTATCGGCGTAACTCGGGAAGGCGTAGACGACCCAGTTGACGAAGAGTATCACGAACAGGCCGAGATCGTGGAGTGCGAGCCCGGCGAGACCGGAGACACTCGGGACGCCGAAGACAACGACCAGGAGCATCGCGATACCGAGACCGACAAGCGTCGGTGCGAGATGCGCGACGCGAATCGCCCAGACAGGCGCGTCGTCGTCCCAGTCCATCGTCACTCGTGAGTCAGTACCATCGAGAGAGATGTCGATGTCTGCCCACGGGTAGGCCGCGGCAGCGTGAGTGAGTTCGTGGAGGGGAACCGATGGCGTCAGCAGGTTCGAGAGGCGGCTCATCGCGGCACCTCGCGGGCGAAGAGCGTGATGAGGACCATGCCGTTGAATCCCAGCGCGAAGTAGATCCCAACGCGTGTGAGGACGTCAGGTGCCTCGAGGGCGATAGGTGCGGTCATGAGCCCGTTGCAGAGAAGGTTGACCATGATGAAGACGTGCGCGGCGAGTTGTTTCTCGTCGAGGTCCTCACCAAGAGAGAATCCATCGCGGAGATTCGCGATGCTCATTGTACCACCGTCTGGAAGAGTGCAGCGAACAACGAGACGACGAGCGTCATGAAGATGACTGTCCAAGCGATGGAGGCGATGATACCGGGAAGCAATGTCGCAGCGAACCCCGAGATGAGGACGAGAAGCGTCGCGGGGAGGACGTAGTCGCCGGTCTTTGCGTAGATCGGAATGATAACGCCCGCGACGATGAACATCGCGAGGACGCTCTCGGTACCGGGACCGAAGGCGCTTCCGAGGCCATCAGCGACACACGAGTGGACGTCCTGCTGGAACCAGCAGTCGAGTTCGCTCATGAGATACGCATCCCCCGGATGATTTGCCAGACGCCGATGTAGTTCACGAACTGAATCGGAATGCCGATGGGACCGGCGAACCATGCAGGGAACCCGACGTTCTGGAGAGCAAGCGGGAGCATGAGGCTCCATTTGAGAGCACTCACTATCGCGCCGGTCGCCTGCGTGGTGAACCCGAGGTAGGACTCAACTGAGCCGCCGCGGTCAGCACGGTACGACGATGCGTCTTCGGATAGCTGGTCGGCGTCATCTTGGAGACCAGTCGCTTTGTCGATTCCAACGGCGTCGTTGAAACCGGACCCGGCCATGAGGCCGCCAGCGACGGCGAAGCAGATGACGAACAGCATTGGGACTGTGACTTTCATTAGTAGGAGTTGAAGGAGGCTGCGAGCCCGAGTAGCGCGACTGCGCCGGAGAGTCCGATGACACTCATCGGGATGTCGACCCAGCCGAGCCACGTGATGCCCGTGGCGACGGAGACAACAGCAACCGCGCCAACTCTCGACAGCGTCGAGGGGAACGCGGCCGAAAGTGCGACGAGAAGGACGAGTCCGGCGAGCGTCGCCCATCGAGTATCGATAGGGACGGGCGTCCGGATCGAGGCGGCCGACGAGATCGGCTCGTTGATGGTGGTCGTCTGGCTGTTCCGTTCGAGGGTGATGTTCACCGCCCAGTCCTGTTCAAGTTGAGACTGGCTGAGTGGTTGCGTGCGCTGGAAGGTTGAGAGATTCGTCGCCGACGATTCGAATATGACATTCGAGGCGTTGCCTCGCTCGTGAACGACGACATTGAACGACGTGGTCTCATCTTCCGGGTCAGAAAACATGACGCGGAGTGCCGCGTTCTCCTCGTTGACGAATGCATCCCACTGATAGGTGTCTCCCTTGGGTGCCTGCCACTGGATCGTCCCGACATCGAGGGGGGCAGTGCCGTTGACCGCGGCGATGTACGCACCGAGTTCGCGACGGTCGCCGTCGTCGTTCTCGATGACGAGCCGGTAGCGTTGGTCTTGTTCGAGCGTCGTCTTGAACACTGAGTCCGCGCCGAAGTAGTCTCCAGTTACGACGCGCCATTCGATAGTTCCGTTCCGCTCGATTGGTCGCTCGACGTAGAGCACCGTCGAGCTTGCCTCGAAGTCACCGGTCTGGTCGTTCAGCGTCATCTCCTGATAGACCGTATCGGCGGTTTCCGGCAGTAGATAGACATCTCCCTGCTCGAACACCGACTCGATGGCGACCGTCCGAGTAACGTAGCCGTCGACAGTCACCTCGATGATGTACCCGCGCTCAACCGGGACGCCGGTCAGGTCGATTGTCCCGTCAGAGGTGTTCTTCGTGAAGATAAGTTCGCCTGAGTAGAGCTTCGCAGTCACCTGCGCGGACCCTGTTATCGGCTCGCCAGTCGAGACGTTCCGGATGGTGAGTGTCGATGGTGAGCGAATCGTTCGAGTCTCAGAAGTGACGACGTTACCGTAGTCGTCGGTCACACGAACTGACCACGATGCAGTCCCACCTTGCATCGTATAGCTCGTTGATACGGTTCTGTTGCTGATGAGTGTGTCAGTTCCGACGACACTGCCGTCGACGATGAACTCTGCCGTGAGTTCGTCGCCCTCGAACGCGAAGTCGGAATCTGTGAGGTCCGCGGATAGTGAGATGTCCCGAGTGCTTTGGGTTGAATTGTCGGGCGGGGAGAGAGCCGTGACCGACGGGTCGAAGTGTCCGACTTCGAAGGACCACGTCGGCGACGTCAACGAACCCCCGTAGCTATCCGTGAGTTCGACGTGCCACGAGTGGTTTCCATCCGGAAATTTCGTGTCTGAATAGTTAACTGCCCCCGACGAAGAGACGTTCTTCTCCCCGACTTTGCTTCCATTGATGAACCATTCGACAGTGACCAAGTCACCTTGCACAGAGGAGAATTCATCGTCGTCAACGACGACCGAGAGGTTTGGACTCGCGTCATGGACCACCTCGCCACCGCTCAGCGACGGGCTCGATGCTGTCGGTGCGTGGTTAGTGAACTCAACGAAATCGCGGTCTAACTCTGCCTCGGGGGATTGGCCGGTCGGTTCGAAATCGACTCGGACACGAACCTCGGAAGAGGTAGCGCCCGAGATGTCTGCGGTCTTGACGCCGGACGTGGTGTGGGTCGTGTTCGTGATGTTCGACCATGTTCCCGCCACATTTTGCTGCCACGTCACAGTCACCTCCGCATCGATGAGTGTCGTGATTTCGACACTCCCGCCAGTGGCGTTGTCAACGACGTGAGAACCGGAGGTATACGTTCCCGATGAGGAACCACCAGTGACTCTGAAGTCGTCCCAGAACGCGACCGCGTTCTCGTTCTTGTTGTTGTGACGGAATCCAATTCCCCCGCTCGTGAACGCCGAGTCAGTCCCCTGAAGTTGGAGGATTTCGGAACCTGCGGAATCCACCCACGTCACGGTCATGGTCCCGTCAGTCTGCCAATCGACTTCGATTTTGGTCCACTCGGTCTGATAAAGCGTGGGGTCAACACTCGCTGAGTCGAGGATGACATCCGACCCGTTGGATTTCTGCAACTCAACTTGGTTCTTATCGAAATTGAAACGGATGTTGTATCCATCCGGCGTCTCCTGTGACGATTGTGCTGCCCAGTAGAGCCGGTAGTGAACCTGGGTATCCTCATACCGGAACCGCGTGCTAAACGAGTCTCCGGCACTCGGATATCTTCCGAGTCCGGTCGTTGAAATTAGGTCACTCCGTGTCGAACCGGAGTCGCCTTTGAGCGAGAGAGACCCCTCGAAAGACGTGGTGTCAGTCCCCCACGTCCCGGTCCCACCGCCATACTGCGTATACTCGCTAACGTCACCGTCTTCGAAATCGTCGACAATATCGGTTGGATGGTAGCGAACTGTTGCACCGGCCCCAGCGCCTGTGACAGAGACGCCTTCGAGTGTTCCCGATTGGAGTTCCGTGTCGGTATCGTTCTCGGAACCAATCGCGACGTTGGTCGAGGTCGCGGATACGGGCACGGCACTGACAACCAATAACGACGCGATGGTCGCGAACAGGACGATACTCTGACGCCTCACAACCGACCCCTCCGGTACTGTGCGACCTGTTGTTTCTCTCGCGTCACGCCAGCGATGGCCGCGTACACAAGGTAGTCGACGATGAATATCGGGACGATGAGGAAGTAGCTCAGCGTCTCTAAGTTCTGAATCGGTCCCCAGACCCACGTGGACTGAAGGAATGACATACTCTCCGCGACGTGGAAAACCTCCGCACCGGCGGTGTTGAGGAACAACACGAGTCCGGCAATCTGGACGATACCGACTGCCACGAAGATGAGTACTCGAGGGCTCACGGACTGACACCACCGAGGAGCGCACCACGGGTGAGTCCAGTCACGAAGAGACCGACGATGACGAGTGCAACGAGCCACGTCACGGCCTGCGTGACGTAGAGGCAGTTCTGCGCACCCTCGACGACGGGCTGGGAAACCCGTGATGGCCCACAGGCGGGACCGAGCATTGGTTCGGTCACCGTCTGGAGGATGTCCTGAACGTACACCGAGAGGAAGAGCGTCAGCGCCGCCTTGATGTAGAACCCGAAGGTCGCCATCAGAGACCTCCGAAGCGCTCTTTCCAGAGCTTGTCGATGTCGGCGATGCCAGTTCGCCAACTGTTCTCCCACGCGCTCATATCGACCGCGAACGCGTTGCTGGGGTTCCGATTTCCGAAGGACTGTTGGCGCTCTCGCTCCCGCTCGAACTCGGTCTCGAAGCGTCTGCGAGCTTGTTCGAATTCGCGTTCGACTTCAGTTCCTGTGGACATCTGGACCGGTTCGTATTCGTATTCGGTCCCGGCACGCCCAATCTCACTCTCGAACTCGGTCGCACGTTCCGTCTCGGTCTCGAAGCCAGTCTCGAACCGCTGGTCGAGACGAACGTCTGTGGGTTGCCACGTATCCTGTCGAGTATCGCCCCGAGTGTCGAGACCGAGACGCTGTGCGAGGTCTGCCTGTGCGCGCTCGAACTCCCGCTGCTGTTGGCGCGCGAGTTCTTGTCCGGTCGCGATTTCAGCCCCAGTGGCTTTTCTCCGCCTGGTTCGAGCCGCATCAGCTTCGAAACTGGATGCTTCGGCTTGTTGCCGCATCTGTCTCGCCTCACGAGTCGGCCACTCCTGTCCGCTGAGGCGACTTCCGTCTCGAAGTTGACGACGACCTCGACTGGAGCGGCCACCGACGCTGTAGGCTTCGCGGAAGCGTCTCTCAGTTTCGAGACGGCGAGCTTCGAGTTCGTCTGGGTCGACAGTCAATTGGTCGGCGCGCGTGGCCTGCGTCGGCGTCGAGGTCGGCTGTCCGGCGTCCTC
This sequence comes from Haloferax prahovense, assembly GCF_000723845.1. Classification (NCBI taxonomy): domain Archaea; kingdom Methanobacteriati; phylum Methanobacteriota; class Halobacteria; order Halobacteriales; family Haloferacaceae; genus Haloferax; species Haloferax prahovense. The sequence goes on from NZ_LK053000.1 coordinate 819,545, forward strand.
CAAGAGGACCTGCTCGGCATCGCGCTCTTCCTGGGCAAACCGACGCAGTTCATACTGCGTCTGGTCGAGGTCCTGTTCGCGGGCGTCGGCGCGGTCGAGTTCGGGCGACATCCGACCGGGAGAGTCATCGACTTCGACAGTCTGCCGCCCGCTCGGACCGGAGAGTTCGAGTTGCCCCCGTTCACCGGCGAGGAACTGTTTCGCGCGCTTGCCTTCTACTTCGAACCGACGGACAGCGTCGTATTTGGTGCGTCGGATACCACGGACGAGTTTCGAGGTGGCTGGCTTCGCTTTGGACGCGGCAGCCATCGCAATCTCCTCGTTGTCGATGCGACCACCGGGGATCGCGTCAAGGATGCGCTGACCCCTTGCCGTCTGCTCGAGAGCGCGCGTCGCAACGTAACTCGCAGCCTCTTCACCGGGTTGAACCGCGACGCGAGCGGCCGCGCCGGTCTTCCCACCGACCTTCGCCGCCGCCGCAAATCCCCCGGCAGACACAGCGAGTGACCCGACGACAGCGCCCGAGGTCCGTCCGGGATTCTTCCAAAAAGCGTCGTTTGCTTCTTGGGCTGCCTTCCAGCCTGCGCCCATCACGGCCGCGGAGGTGTCTGTACTGAGGTCTACAACCCCGTCAGTCCCCTCGTCACCGGCCACGATGTACTTCCCCGTTTCACCGATTTCCATGAGACCAACAGCCGTCTGCGGAACGTTGGCGAGTTGGACAGCGCCTTCGACAGCACCGCTGGCGAACTCTTCGCCGAAGGTCTCGCCGTCTGGTCCGGCAACGACGTCATCAACGGGTTCGGGGACGTACTCTCGAACCGCGTCATAGGTCGCCCCAATCGCTGCGGGTGGGCCGTACTTGTCGTTGATCTCAACGACCTTTCTCGTGGCCTTGTCGACCTCGTCGGCGGCGCTTCGGAGGCCACCCTCGACTTCGTCTTTGTCGGGGTCGCCGAAGCCGAACGACCAGTCGATATCACCGAACTGCTCTTCGCGTTTGGGTTGCTCCTGGATACGCGCGCGGAAGCCGCCGCCGTCCGTCTGCCCGACAATCTTGACTCGGTCGGGGTCGACGTCGACTTTGTCGGCGATGTCGCGGCGTGCCTTCTCCCGCTGGACCGTGGAGATGTCGCCGCTGGCGTCCTTGGTGAGTTCGGCGTCGATGTCTGCGGCTTGGTCGGTCACGTCACCAGACGATGAGTCAAGCCCAAGCTTCTCGGGCAGTCGCCGTTCGCGCGCTCGTGCGTTTCGCTGTTGTTCGACCTGATAGCCGCGGATGTTTTGCTGACCGGCGGGTGTGATCGATGCGACGAGCTTGTTGCCGTCGCGTCGGACTCGGACGTTCCGAGTGTTGTCGAGGCCGGCCGTTTGGTCGACGACGCGCTGTTTGAGTTCCTGCTTCTTGTCTCGGAGTCTCGCACGACGCCTCGCTTCGGCGCGGGTGATGGGCTCGCCACGGCCGCCGAAGTCGTCGGCCACCATCGGCGCGTCTTGCTTCTGCCGTCGTTGGTTCTGCTGTTTCGTCTCGCGGACTTCTCGCTTGTACCGAGTGGCTGCTTCGCGGTCACTAACCGGGTCACGGTCTCTGGATGAGCGACTGCTGGAGCGCCCGGTAGATGTCGAGCCCGAGGAAGACGAATCTGACGAGCCAGACGACGATGAGCTGGATGACGACGAACCCGATTGGTATCGGTCCCCTCGACGCTGAGATTTCCGCTGTTCGACGATCTGTCGGTCACGGTCTCGCGAGCGGTCAACCGACGAGCCCCTATCATCGTCGTTCGATGACGACGAGCGTGAGGAAGACGAAGAGCTGTCGTTGTCATCCCGAGCGCGGTCGCGAGCGTCACGGATGTCTTCCTCAGCGCGGCGCTTCGCTTCGCGGTCCTCGGCGTCCCCACCGCCGGGGAGTGGCATTTAGACCACCTCCTCGGAGTTGTCGAACCGCCGATTCAGTGCGTCCACTGCGGCGTCCCACTGTGGGGTTGCTTTGAGCGCCGGGTACCCGGCCAGAATACCGAGCATAGAACCGAACTGAATTGCATTGAGTACGGTGTAGAGATCCGGAGCTGTTCGATATGCTGTAATCGTGAAGGCAACAACGGTCGCTCCGAAAATGATCCAGTAGCCATTTCGCTTGCCTCCCACGGATTTGAGTCCAATGACAAGGTGACTCAAAAGCCCGCTACACCCCCATGAGATTACGAGACCCGCCAACAGCCAGATGGTGAGTGATAATCCTTCGACGGCAGACTGATCTAACGCGTTCAGCTCGTTGAGGATGGTGAGCTGGGCTAAATTCAGCACGAGGAGGCACGCGAACACCGTGGCGTTGAAAATACGGTCTACAGCGGACATCAGAACACACCCCCGAGACCAGCGTTAATCATGAACGGAAGGACGTTGATTCCGCCGCCAGTGCCGGATGCGCTCCCTGCGATACTCGCGGCGAGCGCTGGGCCGAAGAGACCGAGTGCGACGCCTCCGAGACCGACGAGTACGAGGTAGAGCTGCTCTTTCCGGGACCAGTCGAGTTCGGCGAGCTTCGCACGCGTCCCCTGGAGGCTCATGTCCTCCTGTGTGACCTTGCTACCGAACAGGCGGTAGCCGTCCCGGAAAGAGATAACACGACCGTCGTATTCGCCATCGACGACTTCGGCGTGGATTGCAACATCAGTCCCTCCGTCGGTCGTGGCGCTTGGCTCGAACTCCCCACGGCGACGTTGTCCACCCATGAACGCCTCGATTGGGTCGGTGGTCTCGGCATACTTGCCGAGCGCCCACGCGACGGGGTACTTCCCGAGCATCCGGTACGGGATGCCCTGCTCGTCGGTTTTGAAGCGCTCGTCGTTCTCGCTTCGGAACTCGTTCTCAGTCGTGTGCCACGAAGACGCGCGCGGTGCGATGACGCCGTCGCCGTAGATGACGTGCGTGATGGTGTCGGCTCCGGTCGTTTTGAGCTTGAGCTTGTAGCCGGCGTCGATGACTTTGTCACCGAGCTTGTTCGTCCTCGGAACGAATCTGAGTACCTTCAGCAAGAAGGAAACCCAGAAGACCCACCAGCCGCGGAAGAAGTTGTAGACGAGGCCGCCGCTGGCGTCACCAACTTTCCGGGCGATTTTGTGGTCTTCTGATTCTTCGTCGAGCTTCTCTCGAGTGTTCGCGAACAGCTCTGGTTCGTCCGGTGCGAGTGGGTCGGTGTCGTCGGGTTTTGGATTCTTGTCAGTCATGGATTACCACGGGAGGATACTGCTGACTCGACCACTGGACTGCGTGTCGCCGTCGGGGTCGCGCCGTTCGCTGGAGACGTGTGTTTCGGTGATTGCTTCGAGAAGCCGGCCGTCACCGAGCGACTGGCGGTCGGTTCGAACGTCGTCGATGACCGTGCGGATAGCCTCTTTTTCATGCTCTGCGAGGTCTCTTCGCACGCCACTGAACGAGTCGCCGTTGACCTCTTGTGCGACCTGCCGAAAGACGCCAGTACAGAGGTCTGGGTACTCGCGGCCGCGGACGATGCGGTCGCGGAGGTTCTCGTTGAGGAGTCGCCGGGACCGGGCGTCGTAGTACTCCTCGTCGTGGTCGGCGAGCATCTCACTCGGCGAGAGGTATGGCTGGATGAGCGAGACGAGTTCTTCGTACTCGTTGGATTCGACGTCGGCTTCGAGGAGGCGGTCGAGGAGATCCTCGGGCTCCATGTCGTGCATGGGGTCGACTACCGGGCCGTTCGAGACACCGCGGTTGACCGCGGTCCGTTCGAGGTCTTGGGCGGCGCGCTCGTCGAGTTCTCGCGCTTGAAGTTCGCCGGGGTCGGGCTGGGAGTCGTGTCCCATCATGCGCGAACCCCCTCGTTGGTGGCAGTGTGGAAGACGGCTCCGTAGAGTGCGATGGCACTCACGGCGGCCGCACTGAGACACACGAACTGAATGGTCGGCGAGCCGAGTGAGACGAACTCGCCGGTCGATTCGTTGAACACGGCGACGTTACCGCCAGTAATGGCGAGTGCGCCCCAGACGATGAGACCAAGCAGTGCCCAGATGGCTTCCGAGTCGTGGCCGCGGAAAACGAGCGCCCCGAAGAGGGCGAGCGTCCCAAGAAGCCCGAGTGCCAGCTGGTGGGCGACGAGTATCATCCGAGAACCCCCCAGACGACGAATGCGGCGGCGATGAGCGCGAGAAGCGGGACTGGGATGCTAATCGCTCCGAGCCCGCGGTTCACGTCGCGAGTGGTCTTGTCGGGTGCGTCGAACTGGTAGCTGATGTTGACCTGCGTCCCGCTGGGGACGCTGGCGTTTTCGAGTCGTTCGAGTTCCCCATTCGATTCGTTGAAACGGTAGTCGACGCCTTCGGTGAGGGTCGTACCGTTGTGTGTGACGGTGACGTTCGCGCCGAAGTCGACGGCGATGCCGGATGCGTCGACGAGACGACCGGCATCGTCGAGGGTGATGCCTTCGGTGGTCGCTTGAGCTTCGGCACTCTCGATATAGGAGGTCCCGAAGGTAGCGATAGCAAAAACACCGACGACGACGATGACAGCGAACGTGACGATTGCGTTAGTCATGGCTCTTGAGTTGGGTGATGAGCGGTGAGAAATCGGTGCGTAGGTGGTGTGTTCCGGTCTACCGGCCGCCGCCCATACCACCACCCATGCCACCGAAGAATCCGAGCGCGACGCTCGCACCTGCGGCGATGAGACCGACGCCGATGAGGATAAACGCCGTCTCACCATAGTTGGCGAACGTATCGAACATCGACGTCCAGGTGTTGTTGTACGTCGGATTAGCGACGATTTCGGTCGAGTAGAGCGACCCGAGGACGATGAGAGCGACGACGGCGACGATGATGGCCTGTGAGACCATCATGATCGAGCCGGAGATGCGGGCGGTGGTCGTCGCGTCCTCTGCGAAGTGTTCCTGTTTGGGTTCGATGCCGAGGCGCTGTGCGGTTTCGAGTCCGCGGTTGAGCGCTTGACCGGAGAATCCGCCACGTCCGTGGACGAACTCCTCGATTGGGTTGGTGAACGGTTCCTCGACCGCCACTTCGATAGCGTGGTCGTCGTCGACGTTGGCACCCGGCCCCAGGCGGAACCCAGCGGCGGGGTGGCCTGCACATGCAGACATACACGTGCCCTCTTTTGCAGAGATGATATGTCTCCGGAATATACTGTCACGAATGGGGTAATAGAGCGGGTCTCCGGTGGATATCCAGCCGGATAGCCACCATGGCTATCCTCGTGTAGAGACTTAATGCAGATTCTCTAGTACGGCCGCTATGGCAATCCAGAATAGTGGTCAGACACGGCAAATAGAGTCTGTAATCGCGGAGTGTACGTCTCAGATGGGTGTTCGACAGTCGCTTGAGCTGAAGAAACTCGCTCAACACATCGAGTCCGGCAACCTCGACTCTGTGTCGCTCAACAGCGAGGTTCGGAATATCCAGCAGACGGGGAGTTCGATGAACATCAATCTCACGAGCTACGCAGCGGAGTGGCTTGAACTCGAGAAACAGCAGCCCCTCGTGGTCCACACGCTCGCCGATTCGATTGTCATCACGATTCCTGACGGTGACTGTGATGTCTAAATCGGATGACTTGCGGTCGAAGACGGTCCGTGAGCGTATCATCGAAGACGCACAGGTTCGGTGCCATCAGAAGCGCTCGGAGGTCCAAGACGCCCGGTTGCGGATGTCGATAGTTCCGCGGTCTCTCCGAGGCGATTTCCAGAATCGGGTTCTGGAGTACTACCGAGCGCTCCGTCCACTTCGGACCGAGGGCATCATCAAAGAGTGGTGGTCTTCCGTGGTACTGTCGCCAAGCTGGACCGCCGGACGAGAGTACGTCTTCGAGATTGACGGGCAGGAAATCGAGGTGTCGCAAGACGAGGCGATGACGATTTACGAGAAACAAGGTGTGGCACCAGTCGAAGTCAGAGACATCCCATATCGAGGTCTCGAACGTCTCGACGAACTGGAGGATGCGACCGAGACAGTCGTGGAAACCCGCTCAACGATGCGCGGAGTGCGGGAGGAACAGACGACGCAACAGGTCGTCCTCGACGTACGACAGTTGATGGATATCGCGGGTGTCCTCGACGACGCGGCGACGAAACTCGGGTTCAAGCCGTCTATCGAACTTCAGGACGCGGAGGGTGAAGTCGTATGAGTTCACAGATCGAGCCGGAGATCGTCGACCGGATGCAGTCGCACGTACCTCCTAAGAATCTCTCAAGCCACTGGTCGGAGATGCCCGACCGAGTTCGCGAGAACCTGATTCTCCGACGCAAGATATGGCCGCGGATGAACGTGTACAACGAGAACTGGATGTGCTTTTTAGCCGGGGAGACTGGGGACGGGAAGTCTTACGCGGCACTCCGACTCGCGGAGGCACTTGACCCGACGTTCGGGCCGCATCGTGTGACGTACTCCGTTGAGGAGTTCCTCGAAATCGCTGCGAGTGACCTCCCAGAGGGTGCGATTATCGTGCTCGAAGAAGCGGGTGTCGCCGCGGGGAACCGGAATTGGTACACGGTCGCCAATCAGGTCTTAGACGCTCTAACGCAGACGTGGCGACATCGAAACAACGGCGCGATCATGACCGCGCCTGACTTCGACCTCATCGACTCGCACGTTCAGCGTCGGTTCCATCACCTCGGGATTATGGTCGGCAAGGACGAGTCAGCCGGCATCAGCAAGGCACGGTGGAAGTACATCCAGACGAACAACGAGACGGGAAAGATGTACAAGAAGTACCATCGGATGATCGGCGACGATGGTGTGCTTCGCCGGCACAAGTGGATGAAGTTTCAGCTCCCGACACCCGATCTCGTGGAGGAGTACGAGTCGACAAAGGGAGAGTTCACTGACGACCTCATCGAGGACTTGCTGGAGAAGGTACGGGCGGAGTCGAAGGAAGCCGAGGCGGAGCAACTCTCGCCGGTGCAGGTGGCAAAAGAGATTCTCGACGAGGGCCGCGTTGAGGAGTACATTAGTGAGGCGTCGGGTGGCGAGTACTTCGACCGTGCTCTGTTGAAGATGGACTACGGCGTGAGCGAGGACGAGTCGAAGCAGATCAAGAAATACGTCGTACGGGAGGCGGATCTGGATGTCATGTAGCCCCACACCCTTGTGTTTATATTAACTTGAGATACGCAAGTGGCGGTTCGTCGGGTCGTGGCTTTCGGCGGTCCTTCGGCGTTTCATCGCGTGTACGCCCGGCTGGCGCGGCGCTCGCGAGGTCCTACGGTGGTGTGCGATGAAGATTGCCATCGCTCACGAGCACTATCCGCAGCGCGGGGGCGGCGAGATGGTTTCGGACGAACTCGCACGGACGTTCGACGCACCAGTCTACGCCGGGTTCGTCAACAGGGATGCGACCGCGCCGGACGTCGAGCTTCACGACTTGTTTGGTGATGGAGTCCTGGGCCAACTCATCAGACGGTCTGCGTTCATCAGAGACGCGTTCTATCAGTTCGCGTGGACGGATGTGGTTGAGCTGCGTGACTTCGACGTGATCGTGACGAGCGGGAACAATCCCGGTTGGTTCGTGCCGCGTGACACGCAGACGGTCGTCAGTTACGTGCACTCACCTCAACGGACGCCTTACGACATGTGGGCGGACTCTGAGGAGACCCACGGTCTTGCCAAACACATCTACACGAAGGCTGCGAGGACGCTCCATCCAGAAGGGAAGTACGCGGACCGATTGGTCGCGAACAGCGACCTCGTGAAGCGCCGGATTGTTCGATACTGGGACGTGGATGCTGACGACGTCGACGTGGTGTACCCTCCAATCGATGTCGAGGGCTGGTCTCGACATGACGATGAGACTGGCGACTACGTTGTGACGTGGTCCCGGATGTTCGACAACAAGAACATCGACGAGATTGTTCGCGCGTGCAACCGAACGGGGACGAAGCTGATTGTCGGTGGTGATGGTCCGGAACGCGAGCGTCTCGAAGAGATAGCGGGGCCAACAGTCGAGTTCCGTGGATTCGTCGAGTGGGACGAACTGTGCCGTCTGGTGAGTGGAGCGAAAGCGACGCTCTTCGCAGCGGACAACGAGGACTTCGGGATGGTCCCAGTCGAATCGATGGCCGCGGGGACGCCAGTTATCGGTGTTCGTGAAGGCTTCACTCGCCACCAAATCATCGATGGCGTGAACGGAGTTCTCTTCGACCGCGGCGTCGACAACCTCGTCGACGCGATAGAGCGATTCGAGTCGGAGGGCGTCACTGCGACTGAGCACGATATCGAGAGGTTCGCGCAACAGTTCTCGGTGGAGCGATTCAGACGTCAGATGCGTTCTATCGTGAACGAAGCGGTCGAAGACTCGCAAATCGAGACGTCCGTCGAGCCGCCGTTACCAACGCGGAGGCTCGCAGCAGATGGTGGTGATGAACAATGAGCCTGACAGAGAGAAGCGCTGAGTATCTCCATCTCGGGAGTGGACCCGACTACCGAGATGGCTGGACAAATGTCGACGTAAACGAAGACGCTGACCCGGACGTGGTGGCTGACCTAACCAAGCCGTGGGACTTCGCGTCGGATGATGTGCGAGTGATCGAGGCGCACCACGTCGTTGAGCACCTGGAAGACCGGGCGGCGTTCTTCGTTGAGGCGGCGAAGGCACTGCGACCAAACGGGATTCTGCGCATCACGGTCCCGCTGGGTTCGAACTTCGACACTGACTCTGACCACGTCGCTCCACGGTGGACGTGGCGAACTCCTGAACAGTTCTCGCGGGCGCATCGAAGACAGTGGGACCCGGATATCCCGCTGGAACTTGTGCACCGCGAGGTCGACGTTTGGCTTGGTGGTCCGCTGTCCCCAGCATCTCCGCTGCTGCGACTCGCAGCACAACGGTGGCCAGATTGGGCGTCAAGTCGATGCTACGCTGGTGAATTGACTGCTGTGTTCCGGAGGTGCGACAAATGAGTTCTCGACTGCTGCCCCAGCTCGAGAGCGGCGTGATCCGTCTCGGTGGTGCAAAAGTGCTGTTCCAGCGGTCTGGGATGGTGACGCAGCTCATCACGATGCTCTCGGCGATGTCTGCAGCTTGGTCGACGACGCCGGTGATTCGCGAAGTCTTCGGAAGCTTCGTCGTGTTCATCGGTGTGGCTGTTTCGTCGCTGTCGGTGTGGATGCTGTTCGACTACGCGGTGGTTCTGCCGAGCGAGCAATCGTTCAACCAAACGCAATCGCAGAGGGCCGCAAGAAGCCCTCTGAAGCGCGATACTGAGGCGATTCTCGACAAACTGGAGGACGAGAAATGACGGTGTCGGACTTTCTCGCTCAGGTGCGCTCCGACTTCGAGCGACATCCGCCGTCGAAAGCCTTCGAGACCACAGTTGGCGAAATCGTCAACGGCGTTGGCCGGCGCGTTGGTGGGCGCGTGAACTATGGTGTTCCTCACTGGGAGCGTGGCGACTGGGACATTCTGGTTCTCCTCGACGCGTGCCGGTTCGACTTGATGACCGAGGTCGCTGACGAGACTGACTGGATCCCGGATGTCGACACTCATGTGAGTCCGGCGTCGATGTCAGCGGAGTTCGTCGAGCGGATGACGCGACCACGATATCGTGACGAGATGTCGCGAACCGCACTAGTGACGGCGAATCCATTCTCTCGTGACATCGACAGCGAGGAGTGGTTCACCGTCAACGAGGTGTGGAGACACTCGTGGGATGACGACCACGGAACGATTCTGCCTCGGTCGGTGACTGATGCCGCGATTCGACAGTCTCGTGCTGGCGACCAGGACCGGATAATTGTCTGGTTCATGCAGCCGCACGTTCCGTTCGTCGAGGAAGAGTGGTCGGATGGTTACCCCGACCGACGTGACGTCGGCAAGACGAGTGTCGATAGTGGGGTCAAATCACCGTGGATGCAACTTCGAGATGGCGAGCGTTCGTTTGACGAAGTGTGGGACGCCTATCGACGGAACCTCGAACTTGTGCTCGACGAAGTTCGAATTCTCGTCGAGAATGTCGATGGGATGGTTGTGGTCTCGGCTGACCATGCGAACGCAGTTGGCGAGTTCGGTGTCTTCGGACATCCGCGGAACTCGTGGGTTCCAGCGCTAAAGCGGGTGCCGTGGATAGAACTCGACGCGAGTGACAGCGGGGTGTACAGACCCGGTGAGGTAACGGCAAACGCGTCGAAGACTGATATCGCAGAGCAACTGGAGGCACTAGGGTACCGATGACTGACTCGCAACAGCCCGGACGGGCTGAGAGATGGGCGGTCAACAATTCTCAGAGAGTCCGATTAGTCGGGGGCTTTCTGATGGTCGCCTTCGCAGCCTTTGGGGCGTGGAATCACGCGATCGTTGGGTCTGTTCTCAACGGATTCGTCGGCGTCCTTGCGATTGGAGGGTGGCCAGCTCTGAAACGACTATAGTAATCTCCAGAAGAATTTGTTCATTTCTCTTGACGCAAGGGTAAAAAGCGACGGATAGCAGCAGGTTACGTCGTCATAGGGTGCAAAGACTTCCAGATTCTACTATAGTTCGAGCTATCAAGTCGGTCAAAGAACCGAGTATTTCTTATCTAGTGTCTGAAAACACAGCCATATAATGGACTTCGAAGACAGAGAACAGATCTACGGACGAGACGACTACTACTGGGGAACAGAACCGAATCAGATGGCAGAAACGGTTGTAGAACTCACCTCTGGAGATTTTACTGACATAACAGCGATTGATATTGGTGCTGGCGAAGGGCGAGATGCTGTCTTCTTCGCCCAACAAGGGTGGAACGTCTATGCGATGGACGTCTCTCCAAATGGATTGCAGAAGGCCGAGCGGCTCGCTGACCAGAGAGGAGTAACCCTCCAGACGATCCGAGCCGACGCAAATGAGGTCTCTCTCCCGGAACCGGTCGAAGTTGTGTATTCGGCAGGGGCTGTCCAGTACATTCATCCAACGAGTCGCTCGCAGCAGTTCAATCACTTCAAACAGAACACAGCGGTGGGCGGAGTACACGCAATTTTTGCGTTCATCGATCACCCAGACGTACCGACACCACCTGACTGGACGGAGAACGAATATTTCTACGAACAGGGTGAACTCCTGAGCTATTACGAAGACTGGGAGGTTCTTCAGTCAGAAACTGTCATCTTCGACGACGATTCTGGAGATGAACCACACCAACATGCTGCTGAAATATTGTTTGTACGGAAGTAGAATTGAAGCCTCTTGAGCCTCCTCTTTGGAGCACGACGGATGGGGATAACGTTCGGTGGCGATGCCCTCAGTTACAGACCGCTGAACTCTCCCTCTTTAGTTGCCGAGATCGACAATTATTGGCATGTGATCACTTGCATCAATCCAGTTCTGAAATGAGCCGACTTTGAGGTTATCCACGCTGTATGACAATTTTTCTGGAATAAATAGATAATCTGTGTGGTAACCGCGACTCTGCTTCTTATACATGAAGAATGTTGGTAAGTCCTCAGTTCCGTATTTGCTCCCTCTCAAGCGGTGGTATGAACTAACCAGTCCAATCTCACTCAATTTATCAACTGTTTCTAAGAAGTTTCCTTGAAGTGGAGCATCTGGTGACTCGTCCCAGATGATATTCCAGTTGAAGTCGCCCGCAACAACTGAGTTAGAGCTTAAAAACTCCCGATAATCTTGAAGAGCTGTATACACTTGGCTGATGTACCTCTGCCGTGGATTTTCTTTATCGTTCATTGCCCAGATGCCGAGAATGTCTATCCCTCCAGAGATGTGAACTGGAAGTACGTATCGGGATTTGCTATCTTGTGAGGGTGTAGAGTCGACTGTTAAGCCATTTCTACAAAACACTCCGAGACCTTTGTGATCATTGTCACCAATCCACCGCCAGTCAGAAAATTCTCCCCATTCCCCTTTCGTCTCTGGATTTTCACACTCCTGAATTATTAGAACATCTGGATCATATTTGAGAATTAAACCCTTCTTTTCTCGGAAGGCCATATTACAGTTCCAAGTCGCTATTGTAGTCATAGGCAGGACTCACATCCGAAATGACAAAAGTACAGCCGCTAACTGAATCCTCTGTAGTTATCGTTCAACCTTCGACTAGCTCCGAGAAGAGGCTATTCTCGTAACCAATTGCTCTCAAACTGTGTAATCGAGAGACGTCTGTCTCGGTTGAGAGGATTGCAGTATTTACGGCCCTGTTGAAATCCGTAGAACTTGATAGAACCCGCGTGACACAGACAAAGGGTGTATGCAGCAGTCCCGTTCGATTGGTTTAGCAAATCTTGGCTTTAACAGACGTTGAAGTTCGCTGCGAAGTTTACGCAGGAATGAGTAGTCAGCCGGTTACTCAAACAACAAACTTCAGTGAAAAGCTCCGGGGTTCATCAGTCTCAAGAACCGTTCTATATATCTATGCTGGGCGAAAGGTCGTCTGAAACTGCACCGCGTGATGACCCACCATCTGCCGATGAAGATGTGGCAAAACTCCGCCTAAAGCTGTCTCACGTCCCTCTTGACGAATTGGAGGAGAAGGGATTGGTCATCTGGGACCGAAATCAACACATCGTGAGGAGAGGACCGAGCTTTGACCCGGTGCGCTCAGAGTAGGAAACCACTGAAAACGAACACGAGGGTGATTGTTAGTTCCCTGTAGGGACCGTTCCCTGATCAGGCGACCACTGACTTGTGATCGACTTGCGCGCTGTATATCCCAATGATTTTGTGCGACTCGGTTAGCGTCGGAAACGTCGGGTATGCGAGAACTTCGAAGGCATTCACCAGTTCCGAGAACAGGCTATTCTCGTAACCAATTGCTCTCGAACTGTGTAATCGAGAGACGCCTGTCTCGGTTGAGAGGATTGCAGTATTTACTTATTGAGTTTGAAAGACGACTATGGATTTCACCGACCTGAATCAAGAGATTCGGACCTTCTGTGAGGTACGAGACTGGGGGCAGTTTCATACACCAAAAGATCTGGCAATTGGCTTGACGACAGAGTCAAACGAATTACTAGAGATTTTCCGATTCAAAGACGAACACGAGCAATCAACCATTCTTGAAGACTCAGATAAGCGTGGGGATATCGAAGATGAACTTGCAGACGTACTCTTCTTCTTGCTGCGTTTTGCTGATCTCAACGACATTGATCTTGAGGAAGCATTAGCAACGAAACTCGAGAAAAACCGCGAGCGGTACCCGAAAGAAGAATACAAGTCTAGCAACAGGAAATACAACGAATAACTGAGATGCTAATCTACGAGAATACCAAATCTGGACTCTTAGAAGATATCCTCACTGACGATCTTGTCTCTGAACTCGAAGATGCGTATGCGGCCAATGGGCTAGGAGTAAACCCGAATGAACGTCGCGCCTGGCACAATTCGTTCCAGCACGTTAACAAAGTACTCGCGGGCAGCGATATCCCAGACGACGTTGGCGTCGCGATTGAATTCAAAATCCCACTCACTTCGCGTCGAGTCGATCTGATGCTCTCAGGACGGGACAACGACGGGAACGCGAACGTCGTCGTCATTGAACTGAAACAGTGGGAAGGCAAGGACACTTCGCGGGTTGAAGGCAAAGATGGAATCGTTGAGACTTACATCGGCAACGGTATTCGCGAGACGACTCACCCCAGCTATCAGGCATGGTCCTACGCCAGTTTCCTCCGTGATTTCAACGTCGAAATCCAAGAGCAACCAATCGAACTGCATCCTCTGGCGTACCTCCACAACTACGAACCAGAATACCGCGACGCCATCGACAACAAGAGCTACGAACACTACACCGAGGCTGCACCCCTATATCTCAAAGGAGATGCAGTCGAACTCCGGGAATTCCTAGAAGAGCGACTCCAAGTCGGAGACGGTGGTCAACTCCTCCGTGATATCGAAGACAGCAGCCTTCGACCCAGCAAATCGCTCCAAGACTCAATTCGAGAGATGATCGATGGAAATCGAGAGTTCACGCTCCTCGATTCCCAGAAAGTCGTCTACGAGCGGGCTATTGAGCTTGCGAAGAAATCTCAGCAGGATGGCCAGAAGCGTGTCCTCCTCGTCGAAGGGGAACCGGGTACGGGGAAGACAGTTGTCGCGATTAACATCCTCGCAGAACTCATTCAAAACGACCTGACTGCCCAGTACGTCTCAAAGAACGCCGCTCCTCGAGACGTGTACGAACAGAAGCTGCGGGGCGACATGCTGGTCAAGAACATCAAGCATCTGTTCAAAGGTGCTGGCTCGTACGTCGACGAGTCTGCAAACGCGATCCCAGCGCTCATCGCTGATGAGGCCCACCGCCTCAACGCGGAGTCGAACTTCTTCGGGCATGGTGAGAACCAGATCATGGAGATCATCAACGCTGCCCAGTTCAGCGTGTTCTTCATCGACGAGGAACAGCGTGTCCATATTGACGACATTGGAACGAAGGCTGAGATTAGAAAGCAGGCGGGCGAGCTCGGAGCAGAAATTGAAGAGACTGCACTTGAGTCACAGTTGCGGTGTGGTGGTTCTGGCGACTACATCGCCTGGGTCAACGATGTATTAGATATTGAAACACCAACTGTAGCCGACTCCCTCGAGGTCGATTACGATGTCCAGTTGTTCGACTCGCCTGAGTCGCTACACGATGCCATCGAAGAGAAGAATGAGCAGGTTGGCCTCTCACGGGTCGTTGCTGGGTACTGTTGGGAGTGGGATACAGACGGACAGGGCGATGCGGACTACATGGATATCGAAATCGGAGATTACGAACGGAGTTGGAACCTCACTAAGGGAGACCCGTGGGCGATTGCTGAAGGATCAGTTGACGAGGTCGGCTGTATCCACACGTGCCAAGGCCTCGAGTTCGACTACGCTGGCGTCATCATCGGACCAGATCTCCGATATGAAGACGGTGAGATTGTGACCGACTTCAAACAGCGAGCGAGTAGCGATCGGTCGGTCTTTGGGATGAAGAAGATGTTCAAAGAGACGCCCGAAGATGCTCAGGAATTAGCCGATGAGATTATCAAGAACACCTATCGGACGCTAATGACTCGTGGTATGAAGGGTTGCTATATTTATTGTTGTGATGATGGTCTTCAGGAGTACTTCAGGCAACGAATTAACGAGGTCCTCTGACGACGATTGTTTAAATTGAACCGTGTGACAGAGTAAATGAGCTGCTACCACCCATGCTATTTTATCTTTTTGAGCCATCTATGTCAGTATATCAACACCACTTAAACATTCGGTGGAAGCGCTGATCAAACAGATTCTCTCGGATGGTGTCTCCAGGACGGACCTTTTCACGAGTAAATCACTATAAAACGGTTGAGAAGCTATATCCGCGGCTAACACAGCTCGGAAAACTCGTGAAACAACGGCCTACAAAGAAATAATAGATGATTTTCAGATAGTACACTCCACCCGGATCGGTAAGGTACTTGGAGTAATTGGTGGGATGGGGGTTTATCGGGACAGATCAATCATTTCTGTACTTGTTGTCCATATACTGAGCACGACGCGTACACCCCTGAGATGGAATATATGTGGGCGAGTTGTACTCTGTCAGTTGTTCGTCACAACCTCCCCATTACTTACATTGAAACGGAGTAGTCGTATCCCATCTATGTGGCACTCTTCTGCTTTTTTTGTCACACTCACACCAATTCTGTTGGTCGTCATCTGTTCTGCTTCAATGGGGCTCTTAGGATATTTGAAACTGAAGTAGTCTTTCTTATGCCAACGCCCAAATGGCCAGACTTCTGCCCCTTCGTAATTAATCGAAATAAAGTACGAAGTAGGATATATTGTGTAACCGGATATCCGCTGTTCAGTAGCAGTCACATATGAATTCTGAGGATCAAGTAGTTGGGACTCTCCCCTAGGAATTTCTTGACAAATTGTAGCAATACCGGACGCGTTCTTTACTATATATTCTGTAGACCTAACTCCAGAATGCGTCTGGTTCATCGACTCTGCTAATGTGAATTTAATCGCACCACTTCTTTGGTCTGGATCTAGCTCTTCAATTGCATCTATCCTTCTTTCAATACCTCCAGTAATTTCAATTGAGATATTGTGGGCAGCTAGTTCTCCTTCATTCTCTAGAACAATTTCGTGAGTTCTCTCTTCGGTTGTGTAACTTGAGAGGATTTGAACATCTGCCTCGGTAAATGGACTGTATGGTGTCGTCAAGGCTCCAGATATTACTATTGTAGAAATAGCTGAAGCGACAAGTGCTGTAATAATTCCAGACACTAGTTGCTCAGTACTAGGGAGGAAGCGTGTTAAATCACTCATCTACTGTGCCGTGTCAATATTATCTGTGATAAGTTATCTTATTGCTTCGTTTCTGGAAACCAAGTCATAGAATACGAAGTGACATATGTGCCTAATTTGTTGTTTCATCTATGCCGGTGAATGCCACCAAAGACTGGCTTTCTCTCCTCTCTCGTGAAGCCGATCGGCGAGGTGTCTACTTAGACACAGATATTGATGGTCGCATTTTTCACTTCCACCTAGGTCAGGACCCAGGAGTCATCGGGAAAGTTCGCTACTCTGAAGCCAGAGAGCGGAACTTTGAGAACGAACAGGGCCTCAAGCACATCTGGCATCGGTACAATCGCGAAAAGCAATTAATCGAAGATGGATCTGAGCGAAGGGTAGTCAACATCACACTTGACGTGTGGAGTAAAGACGAATTCAACCCTGACGAACACCACTTCATCTTCCTGACCGAGCAAATGATCGACCAGGATACCTACTCTCAAGGTGATCAGAAAATCTTCATCACCGGAGATGGCCAGTATAGTGGTCCACTCTCTAAGTACGTCGACAACTGGGACGCGGTTTTTGAATACGCTACGAACGGTTCTCCAGATCAATCTCGGCAATCCACACAAGTTGGCCCTAAGAATAGTGTATCTGATACCGAATTTACTCAGGCGGACACATCGGGTAGCGTGATTAACAGCCAGCAAGAGACCGTTGTGGTTTCTCAGAAATTCAAAAACGTGGCATATGATCGGTTCGATCACCAGTGCGTTCTAACAGGTATCGAGGTACCTGAGTTGCTCACGGTGAGTCACGTGTTGGGCCGAGCGGATCACAGAGATCTCGCCGAAGACATAGAAAACGTCCTCATTCTTGACTGGACACACCATATGGCGCTTGACGCTGGTCTCTGGACGTTCGATGAGTCTGGACGGATCTGGGTTGAACCAGGCTTCGAGACGAGCAGTCCGTATCTTGAAGACTCTCTGGTTAGTCGCCATGGAGAAAAAGTGGAAACCCTCACCAAGGTCAACAACGATTACATCGAACAACGGAATCAGGAACTTGAATGGTGGCCGCCGCGGTGATAACTGGTTCTAAGTATGTAACACGCTATTCCTGCAGAAAAGCGATTA
The DNA here is from genome assembly GCF_000723845.1 of Haloferax prahovense. Lineage (NCBI taxonomy): Archaea > Methanobacteriati > Methanobacteriota > Halobacteria > Halobacteriales > Haloferacaceae > Haloferax > Haloferax prahovense. Next base: position 836,899 of record NZ_LK053000.1, read on the forward strand.
CCCCCAGAAGGCAATAGCCGGTATGTCAACCAAGGTCTACGGAATCGATTTTAGCGGGAGCAAATCCCCTAGCCAGAAGATATGGATTACAGAAGCATCCCTGACGGACTCTTCTGACCAACATCTTCACGTTCAGGACGTAAGTGCTGCTGCTGAACTATTTTCAGCTACACACCGAAGCGAGGTTCTTACTGAACTCCGCGACTTAATTCGCAGGTCAGATGCTGCTGTGATTGGGTTAGATTTCCCGTTTAGTCTCTCTCAATCATCCATCTCAACTGAGGATTGGGAAGACTTTCTCGAAGGGTTTGCTAGCAATTTCAACAATCAGGATATCGACGCATATCCTGGTCCGTATGAATCAGACGAGGAGTCAAGGCGCGAGACCGATTTCCGGTTCGGAGGTCAATCACCCATGAGCCCGCAAGTACGATATCAGGTCTTCTATGGATTACGTGATGTTCTTCATCCTCTCGTGACCGATGATGAAGTACGCGTACTGCCAATGCAGAACCGTGACTCAACGAAACCATCGGTGCTTGAAGTTTATCCAGCAGCTACGTTTGGGGCTGAACGGCTCTATCGAATTGGATACAAAGAAAATACCAAACAATCACAAGATCGCCGGCGAGTGAACGCCGAAGGATTGCAGTCCCACGAGAATCTGTCCATTGAAGACGACCTCGTTGAGAAAGCCATCCAATCAGACGACGCACTAGACAGTCTTTGTGCGGCGTTTGCTGTCAGCCGTGCAATACGCGAAGGGCTAAATCGAGAACAAAAATCTGTTGAGGGCCATATATTCGCGTAAGACATACTGGGATAGATCAACGAGATACGCGCTCTGTATTCAGCGCGGTGTTCATGGCCGTATTAGGAATGAACATCGTTGAATCAAAGACTTCCGTGAACCGGCTGTTCTCGGACCGGTGATTAATTAGTCTATGCTTAGATCTGAAGGAATTACTGTATGGGTGCAATTTGCGTGTCCTGGGACAGTAACCCCATCGTTCCAGTTGCCTTGTCTCTGTTGCGAATACAGCGCACGGAGAAGTTCTGAAATTGCATGTGTGCCACCTGCTAGCTGCTGGGTACAATCTGAAGTCGTGTCTTCTCGAGGCGAGTGCGGAACGAAGCATTCCGAGTCTCCTCGCTCCTCAAGAACTTCCATTACTGACTGGTTATAAAATCGGCTCAGTTGCGACCGTATCAACCGTTCCTTCCATTGGCTATTGAATACGCGGTTGTTCCCCATATGTGGTGAGTTACTGCGAGGTAGCTCTGATGAGACACGTTGCTCAGCGGCTGCATGGTCAATTTCTCCTTTAACAAGTGCCGTCAGAATCGTTCTGAAATCCCCTTTTCGTGTACCTCCTTCAAGGGATTTTCCTATGATTGGTTCATCAGCAATCAGGTCCAAAGTATGAGATCTCACTTTATCATTGGAACCGAGTGCTTCTGGGATCTCGTCATAGTGTCGTGCCCAATTAGTCATGATTATACACTCAATGGTGTACATCTAATGATAAATATCTGCCCCCAAGTCAGCAATTTGGTACTCGGATCAGAGCGTCAAAGCACCGGGTACACTCCAATAAACCGTTCTGAGAAGAACTTTAGCACTCCTAGAAGACCTGTGTAGATAGATACAATATCGTATACAGCAGTAGGCCACCAAACATGACCTTGATGACGTTTTTGATATTTGCATCGTAGTCTCGACTGTACTGTAAAAACATTCGAATCACACTCATTGCAATCAAGACCATAAATACCTCAACTGCTTGAACAGCGGATTCTATCGCAGGAGAGGATGTCACATTAACCAGATAAGCACCTAGCTCCTTTCCAGCAAATCCTAATGTTAAGAAACCAGACGAAACCGTGGCCAGAACAACGTACTCGTTAGTATTTTCATCACTTAACCTTTTGAAACCATGTTGGCTGATTCCAAGCCAGAGTGATAGAGCAACAAGTACTACCTGGTAGAGACTAAGTGCAACCTTCACATCAGATACTCCAGAAGCAACCATGTTCTCACTCCCAATTCAGAACAGTTAGTTAAATAGACCTGATATAGTGGACTTGACCGAGTGATATCTCGATTCCCATGTTTTTTGAATTGGAGACTTATACCTACCCAAAGAGTCTGCTTCCCTATCGTAGCCTGTAATAATCATATTTCCTTTGAAGAATTTTTGACCAGACTCAGTAAAGACATGGCAATTACCATCACACTCGATGAAGCTATAATCTATCAATAGTGGCTGAATGCTCTGGATGTTATCTGGATATTCAACTAACTTATCCCCGGCTGTCGGAAGGTTATCACTCCCCTCTACTTCTTTTAAAATGAGTAGTGCTCTTTGCCGGAACAATTCTAATTTGTCTATCATTTCACGTAGTGAATCATTTCGGCTGGTTGTATTGGTATCCGAGTTCATAGACGATGACTCAGTCCTTGCAGCAACCTGTTCCCTGTACTCTGACGCACTCTTTACTCGCTTAGCTTGTGTGTAGAAGTGTACTAGTGCGCTGGTCTCTGCTTCAGATAACAGAGCAAGATGGTTCGTATTCCCCTCGTACACAGACATAGAAACAAAATTTCCAAAAGGGATAGTACGCTCTTCAATCGGCCATTTCCTCAAAACCTCAGAACCTTCTAGCTCTGCAATAAAAGCTTTCCGGAGATTTAATTCTCGATCCTGTTGTCTCTGGATGTAGATGCAAAAGCTACCAACCACACCAATTGTCGCGGGAATGAAGAGCGAGAGAAAATTGATTAGGAAGCCCCAGTCACCAATTTCAGTCATAGCAGCAAACTATTCAATATATGCTGATAAGTCCACCTAGATCCGGTTTTCAACTGGTGTCACAACTACGATGACATTCAGTAGTTCCGAGAATCGAGGTGTCGCGGAGATACTCAACGTCATTCGCCAAGTTTGTCGCCGCGAAAGTTGTAGTCGCTGTAAAATAGAGATGTGTTGAATGCCAGAGCAAGAACGAACTGACACAGAGATCGAGGCCGCTTACTGGAGTGGGTCCAGATGACTTCATCGTCGAGGTCTAACGTACTTAGAGACCCGGATGCATCGAGTCACTACCGATACAAGTGCTGGTGTTCTGAGTGCATGAGCAAGTACCGAGCTGAGTCTGAAAACAAAGTTATCGAACTCGCGGAGAATTGTTGCAATGAGTAGATCACTACGTGGTGCGAGAACTTCCGAGAATAGGCTATTCTCGTAACCAACTGCTTCTCGACGACGCGTAATCGGCGTCTTTTCGGGGGAGACTGGCCCGGCCAAACTAGCTAAGGTTCCGGGAAGCAGAGCCAACTACCAAGATCGGAACCATGCAGGCACGCCCATACCCATTGAAGTCGGGAAAGCGACTGTGGCTTTCTCGCGACGAACAGAACAAGTTCCTCTCACTCGTTGAGGACGAGTATCCACGTTGGCACATTGCCCTCGATCTCGCACTCCACGGTCTCCAAGTTAAGCAATAAGGCCAAAATACAGCTAAGTTCTTTGGACTCCAACAGCTTGTATGCCTTGTCCAACCTGTGGAGATGACTATGAATTGGTAATCGGTGGAGAGAAAATGAACGTGGGTTTGGAAGATATGGATGAAGAAGGGTATGATATTGGGAAACGAACATCGGTTGGTGATTACGAAATCTGTCTTGCTCAGGGTAGTGGAGGGGATGTTCTGTACATCCACAAGCTGTGAGTGTTTCAGGATTTGAATACCGGTCTCTGTGGGTTGGTATTTCAGATAAGCTTCTAATTAGAGTATTCTGAATTACTTCATGGGCTAGAATAGAGATATATGCAAGGCCGTCAATTTTATGACATGCGCTATCTAGAATGCCCACATTGCTCAGAAGAGGTACAAAGCGTGTATACTACTGATCTGCAGGATGAAAGTGGTGGACCAGACTTGACAGTTGTAGCTTGTCCTAGTTGTGATTCTGTTCTGGACTTCATCGCTTAGAAACGTCCAATCTATTACTGATTCCGAGAAAAGAACGAACTTAAAGAGAGACCTTGCTCATCGACTTGATGATATTCTCTTCTGACGGCGCTGCGAGATAGGGTTCGATGGCGTCGTAGCTGGACCAGCCGCCGAGTGCCATCACGATTCGCGGTGACACTCCTTCCTCGACGAGGAGATGGTGCGCCCAGCAGCGGCGCAGATCGTGACTGGACACGCGTTGGTAGTCGTCGTCGCCGGTCGCGTCCGCAGCTGCGGCGGCGGCGCGGTTGACCCAACCCTGAAGGGTACGTTTCGAGCGTTGGACGACAGGGTCGTTCAGGCCGATGTCGTTGTCGTCGTCTTGGACGTAGCGATTGATTCGCGCTTCGAGGTCGATGGGAAGCCACGTTTCACGTTGCTTCCCGTGTGCGTGCTCGCCCGTGGTGTCTTTCCCACTCTGGACTTCGAGCTTGTAGTGTCGGCCATCAGTGCGCCGGGAGATGTCGTTCGGGGTGACGTCGAGGACTTCGGCGACACGGAGTCCGGAGTCGCCCATCAGTCTGAGCGCGATTTCTGCGAGGTCGGAGTGTGCTTGACGCGGGAGCTCTCGATACTCGGTGCGATTCATCCAGACGTTCCACGTGCCGTCCTTGTTCCGTTCGGTTCGCATAGGTTCACGTTTTTCTAGACAAGCACGCAGGATAAGTCATCGGGCGGGTTTAGTGGGTTGTCTGAGACGGCGCTTTTCGAGTGTCTGAGCGTGTAGTGTCCGTCGTAGTTGCACGTTTCTGTAGAAACGCGAAATCGAGATGGATCACCTACCGGAAGTAGTCAAAATAGGCATCTTCGTCGATACCGCCAGCAGTCATTTCATCGAACGTGACACCATCTGGTGTTTCGATTTCATCTGACTTTGTCATCGTCGTCCGCTGTTCCCAGTACTCCATAATTGCATCACTAGCGGCTTGAAAGCCGCCTTTGGCATCTTTCTCAGTCTCGTAGAACTCTTTGAAAACAGCTGTCCATGAGTCCTCCTCGCGTTCGAAGACTAAGCCGAAGTGGGCGGGTGAGTAGGTGCTGATGACGAAGGACAGTACAATTTCTGCTTGACCACCGACTTCGAGTACGGTTAGAGGCGTCGAATCAGCTATCGTCTCTGAGTCGTCGGGAAAGCTGGACACCTCTCGCATGAGGAGTGGACGGTTTGGGAGAGAGTCAACGAACATCAATTTGACAGTTCTCAGACTGCCATAATGAAAGAACCGCCCCAACGTCGAGTCTATATTTTTCGCACAGGCAAGTCGCGGCGAGTAGGTGCGGCGACCTCCGTTTCTACACAAACACGCAATCTAATCACAGAGCCACTGGCGGTAGTTTGACACCACGCTCGTTAGTATAGTCAGTATGCCCAGGGGCCCCACATACACGGAAAATGAATTACTAAACGACTTGCGTCAATTGGCCGAAAGTCTAGGCCGTGTCCCCCGAAAGAAAGATATGAACGAATATGGGGAGCACGGAGCAAGAACGTACCAACTCCGGTTTGGAAGTTGGTCAGACGCCGTCAGGCAAGCTGGGTTTGAGCCACTGGAGAGTGGTTCGAATTACCGAGAACGCCCCTCTGAGTGTCCATTATGCAAGAGTGAGTCAACTGGGCTCGACTTCCACCATTGGCGGTATGGAGAAAACGAGGTTGGTTGCTATCTCTGTCGAAGCTGTCATGACGCGGTACACCGAGGTCAAGCAAAAACGTCTAATCCGGATTGGTTAGTTCACTGTATCGGAAATCTCATCGAGCATCATATCGTCAACCACGAGAATATTGGAGAACCGAATCGGATACTTGAGCGCTACAATTTACCAAATGTGAGGCCACTCGTTGAGAAGGCAATCTCGGAGTATAATCCAGACTGAACAGCAATTTGCTCTGTGCTGATTTGGTTTCAAAACATCTAATTCGCCCAGTCTGTGTGATTACGAGAGAGCACGAACAGGGAGGGGGAGACGATATCGAGCGACGACGCAGCGCGGATACGAGCCGATGAGTCGGTCGTCAACGTCTCGACTCCCTTGCTGCGGGACTGGATTGTTGAGGCTCGCGAAGAACTGGCTAATGGCCTCGACGACGACCGTTGGCACGACCTCGGGATGCACGACTTCCGACGGACGTGGGCGACGGACATGTTCTACTCACTCGCGTTCGAGGGCGTTCCTATCGCCGAGGAGCTGACGATGGCGTGGGGCGGTTGGGCGATGACCGACTCCGGGCGCGAGACGTTCCGTCGGAACTACCTCGGTCCCGTGCCAGACCATGTGACTTCGAGGGCCATGGCACATCTGCTATTGGAATAGGTCCAACGGCCGTGCACTGTTAAAAAATAAAAGCGATCAGAATTTTCGTGGAGCCATCTCCTCGAGACTGATTATCTAATCTGGACTGTGACGAACTAGTTTTCACTCACACTCCGCTCTGTTTATGCTTATTACTATCCAGTGAGTTTGTCTGACTGCCTCCCGAGAGAAACAATCATAAGGAGAGAAATCATGCCAATCGACAAGAAATGGAGTAAGGCAACGGAACAGCATATCAAATCAAACGCACCTAAAAAGAAGGGAGTCTACGAGCTCAAGATGTTCGGCGAGATAAAATATGTCGGGAGATCTAGCAACCTCCGTCACCGTCTTCTTGAGCATCTTGAGAAACGAAACCCGACCTTCTACCGGTTCAAGAAACTGGGGTTCTTCTCAAGCGCAAAAAAAGCAGAACAGAATCATTATGATAGACACGTTGAGAAGCATGGCCAGCCACCAGAGTGGAATGATAAACGACCATAAATGCGAACCGAGCTACAGAACACCTACTAATTACTCGTCTTGGGGTTTGTCTGTGCGAAGACGAGCACAGGCACAGACGGATTCATCGTGAATCTACCAGACCAAGTACTGGTATCTTAGATTCTTCTGGTTTTGGTCAAAATAGATCGCACTCTATGCGTTTTCGTCTAAGAACCAACCAACCAAACCCCCACCCACGAACCCACCGAGTACTTTCAGAAATAGACCCGAAATTAATCCGATGATTGCGAAAATGAGCAGGCTTCCCGCAGTACCACTATCTCCTCCTGATGAGGATGATATTAGTGCTGCATTGAGAATTGACCCGCCAATGACACCGATAAGTGATGATGGAATACCACCAATTAACCCAACAACAAGGCCGTATTTTGCACCGTCGCGACCTCCACTTTTCCGTAAGTAACCTATCGCAGCACCTCCCAAGAGGCCGCCACCGAGAGTGAATATCCATCCGAATAAAAGGCCGAATGCAGGGATGAGTACGCCGAGTGATACAAAGAACACGACAGACGAGCCTATCAATACGTGTCGTTGGCGCTCAGTCAGCCTACTGTTTGAACTGCTTGCCCCGGGTGCTGAGTTATTATTCTCCATTCTGTCCAAATATCTGAATTTCAGGGACATAAACTTGTTCTTGAATAGTCAGTAACTACATATTGAGATAGAAGCCGCGCCGAGTAGGCGCGGCGACCCCTGTTTCATGTGTTTCATCTGGAGTCTGAGCGCAGCGAAGACTCCAGTAATCTTGGTGTGTGGCTCTTTAGCCACACATCTAACGGAGAATCAGGGGGGTCCCCCCGGATTCGGAGTGACGGCGGTCGCGGCGCTGGTCGACGCGAGACGGCGCCAAGAAAAATGCAGTCGCTAACGTCCTGAAAATACAGACATTTTTGCCGGTACTAACGTCCGAGAACAGCGTCGCCACTCGGAAGGCAGCGCGTCAGCCGACGAGCTGACGCAGTTTACCCAGACTGTAGGTAACTCGCCCGGTGGAATCGTACGCGTCGGCGACGACCGCGAAGCGACCAGAGAACTGCTTCATCTCGTTGCCCGTGACCTCTGCCCACTTCGCAGCGCCGGTTCGGAGAATACGCTTGACCTCCTTACGCGTCGCCTGCGGTGCAAGCTCGAGCAGTTCACGACCATCGTCGCGGCCGTCCTGCCGGTCGCGGACGTAGTTACGAAGCCAGCGCTCCCACGGACCGTTCCCATCGCCGTACGTATCGGCGCGGATGATGTCGTCCGTCGCTTCCTCGAGCGTCGCTGAAACTGAGCGTCGAGCGGACTCGATGTGTTCGACGATTCCCTCGGCGATGTGCTTCGAGGCGAGTTCGACGTGACCGTATTCGTGGATGACCAGGTCACCGAGACGCTTCAGCGCTCGATAGACGGTGTCGATGTGGACGCCGATTCGCTCGGCGAGGTCGGCCGGCGAGATCTGGCCGCCGTCGGTCACCAACTCGTCGGCGATCGAGACGTCCGTATCGTAGAGGTTGTTCGCGGCGGCGAACAGTCGAACTTCGTCGTCCTGCTGCTGCGCAATACGCGGCAACGGGTTGTCGATGACCTTGACCATGCGCGCCTCGCCATCGACGGCGAAGTAGTCGTCTGCGACGTACTTCTGGTGGTCAGGCGTCACCGGCAAGTCAGACCAGTTCAGGACGTTCAGCAGCCCCTCTTCGAGTTCGTTGTGGAGTCGATCGACATCGTCGAACCGGAGGGTGTCGTCGTACAGCGAGTTCTGGTAGGAGACACCGATCTTCGGATTCTCGAGTTCGGTCCCAGACACCGCTTCGGGATTCCTCATGTGGTAGTGTTTGAACTCCTTCGGCAGCTCGTGTCCACCGACGACCTCGGACGCACGCATCGCGCAGATCGTCGCCGTGTGGTAGTAGCCGGCGCATTCGCGGTCGTCGCGAACGCTCTTCGAGTAGCCGCGTCGCTCGCGGCCGAGAATCATCGAAATCCGGTGAAGCGTCCCGTCGAGCGCGAACACCTTGCCGGTCTCACCCTTCTTCCCGCGCACGTACAGCTCGGCGTCGGTGATGTTCGACGACTCGTGTATCTCGCCGGGGTCGAGCGCCCGGTAGTCGATACCCGTGAACGAGTTCCATCCGAACTCCTCTTGCCGCTCGCGAAGCTCGCGCAGCGCCTCGAACAGCACGCTCGGATACTGGTCAAACTCGAAGTAGCTCCCGCGCGTCTCGACGTCGACGCCGAGAATGTTGTGCGGGTTCGGGATGTTCTTCCCGCTCTTCGAAGTGATCCCCGGCCACCGCGGTCGAACGCGGAAGTACGCGCGCTTCCGGTTCTCGTCTTTCGCGTCCTTGAACGACTGATAGGCCGCTGGATAGACGCGGATGAGGAACTCGGGAACGTCGTCGAGTCGCCAGTCCCACCGACCGAGGTCGGTACTGTCGTCCGGCGTCGCGAGGCCAGGATTGTCGGCGTAGCCGAACTCGACGTTCCACTCCTCATCGTCGAACTCGATTCCGGCGCGGAGATTCCCGTACTCCTCGAAGTCGTGCATCTTGTACAGCGAGACGAGTCCGAAGTACGTCGACAGAGAGTCGTCCCACTTGAGATAGGCGCTGAACTCGTGCGGTTGTGGGAGGAGGAACTTCCGTAGCCCCGAGACGGCGGTCTTCGAGTCCTGCCCGCGCATCGTCCGCGCGCGGACACCGCGCTTCTGACGACGCTCGTGCTGTTCGGCTTCCGCGCATGAGTAGAAGTGGTCCTCGCGAACGTCCTTCCGGATGTGCGTCCCACCGCAGAAGCGACACTCGCCAGTCGGCTCCAGGTCGCAGTTCCACTCGTGTTCGAGCGCGGCTTCCTCGGTCTCGAAAGTCCGCTGGCAGTAACGACAGGCGGCGACGAACTCCGGCATCTCGAACTCGACGTCTTCGGGGTCGTCGTCGATGGTCGAGCCGGGCTCGTAGCCGTTGTCAACAGCGGACTCGACGGTGTCCTCGTCGTTCGACGTGACGAGGTCTGCATCGTCAAGGACGGAGAACTCCGCGACGACTTCGCTGGTGTCGTCGCTCACTGGTCGGCACCTCCGACGAGGTCGCGCCCGCAGCGCTCACAGCGAAACAGTTTCTCTGACTCGTGACCGCACGTGGGGCACTCGCGGGTCACGCAAACCACCCGTCAGAGGGGGTTTTTAAGCAGTTCTTTATTTTCTCTTTGTTAGGGAGTGCAAAATGTACAGAGAGAGCTTGTACTGCTGGTAATTTTAACCCACGAAAGTAAGAAGTGGGACCGCTGAGAGTCGAACTCAGGTCCTACCGACCCCATCGGCAGAGGATACCACTACCCCACGGTCCCGGGGTGCATTCAAAGCGATGCGTGTCTCGCGGTTAAGCCCTTCGTTTCGTCGCGGCGACGCGAAGGGCTGGCGTGCCACGGTATCGCACCGTCGTCGTGCGGTTCGAACGGTGCCGAGAAGCTGACTCCCGACCACGAGTACGCTTTTGCCGCCTCGAGATTAATGACAACGTATGTTCACGCCCCTCCAGAGCGTCCCGCTCGGACTCCTCCCCTTCGTCGCGATGCTCCTCGTCCTCCTCGCGTTGGGCGTCGCAGGCCTCCGGTGGTGGTCGATTCGCCGCGGTTCCGAGTCCGAACCGTCGGCTGACCGCCCCGAGGAGTCCCACGGCTACCCGCTGGCGTCGTGGCGCTACGTCTACGACCTCGACAAGTCGGATGCGAAACGAGAGGTCGCGTCGGTCAACGAGCAGGCGGAGACGCTCGCGGACGCGGAGAAAAAGCGCCGGAGAAAGTAGCGCGAAGCGGTCTCAGACTAACACGGCTTCCAGCGAGACGACCTCGCCGGCGTCGGCGTCCGCGTCGCCGACGAGTTCGCCCAGACAGACGGCCGAACCGTCGTCGGTGAAACAGGCGACGAGGTCGCCGCGGGAGGCGTCGGCGTCGACGTCGAAGACGCCGGGCGCGTAGACGGGTGCGCCGTTGGCGACTTCGCGGGCCGCGCTGTTGGCGATGGTGACCGATGGGAGGTGCGACAGCGCCCGCTCGGCGGGCGAGACCACGTCGCGGAGCCACGACTCGTCGCCCTCCTCCGCGAACGCGAGCGCGTCTGCGAGGTCGTGGAGCGTCACGAGGTCCGCGTCGTCGAAGGGAGTGGTCGCGGTCCGGCGGAGGTGGCCCATGTGGCCGCCGGTGCCGAGCGCGAGTCCGAGGTCGTGACACAGCTTTCGGATGTACGTCCCCGACTCACAGCGGATGCGCAACAGCGCCTGTCTGTCTTTCACTTCGAGGAGGTCGAGGTCGTACACCTCGCGGACGCGGAGGCGGCGCGAGACGGCGGACTTCCGCGGGGGCTTCTGGTAGAGCTTCGATTCGAACTCGGCGACGGTCGAGTCGATGTCGGCCGGCGCGGGCCCGTGGAGTTCGAGCACGGAGACGTACTCCTTCGAGCCTTCGAGGAACACCTGCGCCATGCGGGTCGCGTCGCCGAGGAGCGTGGGGAGACAGCCGGTCACCTTCGGGTCGAGCGTCCCCGAGTGAGCGGCGCGGTCGACGTCGGCCATATCGCGGACCCACCCGGTTACCTGGTGGGCCGACGGCCCCGGCGGCTTGTCGAGGTTGACGACGCCGAACGACAGCAGGTCGTCGACGCTCCGGTCTTCGGGCGGGTCTCGGAGCATGGTCAGAAGTCGTAGCGGACGCCTTCGACGGGGTACTTGCCCTCGTCAGCCTTGGGGTCGTAGGAGTCGACCGCGGCGATGCAGACGGCCGTCACCTCGTCGGGCCCCCAACGGGCGGTGTTGAGCGCGATATCGTAGATAGAGAGGTCCGTGATGTCGATGTCGTAGTAGGCGTCGTACCGCTTGGCCTCGCTCGCCTCGCGGGTCGTCGTCTCCTCGCGGGCGATATCGGGCGCTTTGTCCTCGCGGTCGGCGATGCGCTCGGCGCGAACGTCGACGGGGGCGTCGAGCCAAAAGCGGAGGTCTGCGGCGTCCCCGGCGAGCCAGCCGGCGAGGCGAGATTCGAGGAGCACGTCGTCGCGGTCGAGGGCGATGTCGCGGAGGCGGCGGTCGAGGTCGCGGTCGATTTGGCCGTCCTCCTCGGCGAGTTTGTTGAACTCGACGGCGGTCATGTCGCGCTCGGCGGCGAGCTCGCGGAAGATGTCCCCGCCGCTTATGTGTTCGAGGTCGAACGCCTCGGCGAGCGCGGCGGCGGTCGTGCTTTTCCCGCTGCCCGGTGGTCCGGAGACGGTCAGTAACATATCCATGCTGGGTGCGGTCGGCTAAAAGGTGTTATCGTTGCCGACCGCCCCTGCGGAGGCTTCTCACGGGGGAGAGTGGGAGAGAACCGAGGGTGGTGAGACGCGGAAACGGAGAGAGAAACGGAGTCGTTTCGAGTCGCTCGGGTCGGCTTACGACGCCGACGGCGACATGTCGATGTTCAGGCTCTTGCGGATGATCTGGGTGAAGCCCATCGAGCAGAGGAAGTACCAGACAATCCACGCCTGCATCGGCCCGATGACACCCTGCTTCCACTCGACGGACCCGACGAGCGGGAGCACGATGTTCTCGGTGACGATGTGCGGGTCGGAGCCCCCGCCGACGCCGATGGCCCAGTACATCCAGAGGAACACCGGGATGGTGAGGAACATGATCCAGACCATCGGGCGGAACTGCTCTTTGAACATGCCCATCTGGTCGCCCATCGCCTCCATCTGCTCTTCTTGAATCTTCTCGAGCGCCGCGTCGTCGCCGCGCTCCTTGGCGTCCTTCTGCCGCTGTTGGATGTCCTTCATCCGCTCTTGATACATGCCCATCTTCTCCATGTCCATGAGGTTCGCCTGCAGGAGCGTGGAGTAGAGGCCGGTCGCGAGCGCGAGGACCATCACGACGGCGTAGAACGGGAGCATGTCGGCCAGCGGGCCGAGCGCCACGTCCATCACGCCGCCGATGACGTTCCGAACCTCGGCGACCGAGTAGCCGAGGAACAGGCCGACCGTGACGACGGCCGCGCCCTTGTCGTACTTCGACCACGAGGAGTCGCCGGTGTCGGTGTCGGCCGACGAGGACGACGAGCCGCCGGAGTCGGACGTGTCGTCTTCGAGGCCGGCGCGGGTCTCCGCCGCGTCGGCGAGCCGGAACCCCTCGTCGCCGTCGACGAGGATACCTTTCTCGATGAGGCGACCCCACTGGCCGCTCGTGAGCTCGTCGCGAACGTCGGCCCACTCGACTTCTCCGTCGTCCGCCCGTTCGAGGACGGTTTCGACGGCGGCGCGCATGTCGGCGTCGGAGCCGACGAGGTCGCGCACCCGAGATTCGATTCGTGCCATTACCGGCCCTTTAGCAACCGGCTGTTATCAAGGTTTTACTCTGGAGACGAGAGCGGGCGCGCCGGCGACAGCGCCGGCGCTCCGAGTATAGTCGGTGAAAAGCGTCGTTCCGTGTGCGCGCTTACGCGTCGTCGACGACGGTCCGGACGTCCTCGAAGACCTCGTCGGGGGTCTGTTCGCCGTCGACCTCGACGAGGACGCCCTCGTCGCGGTAGTGTTCGATGACCGGCTCGGTGTTCTCCTTGAACACCGACAGACGCTCGCGGACCGTCTCTTCGGTGTCGTCGTCGCGCTGGACGAGTTCGCCGCCGCAGTCGTCGCAGACGCCCTCCGCTTCGGGCTGGTTGAACTTCACGTGGAAGTTCGTGCCGCAGTCGTCGCAGACGCGGCGGCCGGTGAGGCGCTCGACGAGTTCGGACTCGGCGACCTTCAGGTAGATGACCGCGTCGAGGTCGGTGATCTCGGTGAGGTACTCCGCCTGCGAGAGGTTCCGCGGGTAGCCGTCGAGGACGTAGCCGTCGGCGTCTTCCAGCGCGGCCTCGACGATTTCGTTGACGACCGCGTCGGGGACGAGTTCGCCCTTCTCCATGAACGAGCGGGGCGTCCCGTACTCGGTCTCCATGTCCTTGTTCGCGCGCAGCGCGTCGCCGGTGGTGACGTGTTCGACGCCGTAGGTCTCGGCGAGCCGCTTCGACTGTGTGCCCTTACCTGCGCCCGGCGCTCCGAGCAGGAGGATGCGCTTTCCCATATCTGACCCCATCCGGCGAGAGCATATAGTGTTGAAGATACGTACTGAGTTCTGCGACGGCGGCGGTCAGAGGAATGAGACAATGTTGCTCCTTGTTCGTCGTTCTACAGCTCTCACGGCCGTCCCACCGCGGTGTTGGCGGGTTTTGTTGCCGGTTTCGCAGACGGAAGCGACACGTTCAACGGCGCGGCCCTCGTGGCACCGACAGATGCGCGATTCGTCCCTCATGCGCGACGCGTTCGGCGCGGCCACCGTCGAGCGCGCGTACGGTCTGTGGTGTACGCTCGAACGCGGCTGGCGCGCGACCGCCCTCGGTCTCGTCGTCGTGACCGTCCTCGCGACGCTCGGGCCGTGAGCGCCGGGGAGAGCTCGGACGCCGGCATCGGCCGGCTCGCGCGACTCGCACCGGGCGTCGGCCTCCTCGTCGTCCTCGCGGGGGCGGCGGCGCTCGTCGCCGGCTTCGTCCCCGGCGTCAACGCGCTCCTGCTCGGCGTGCTCTTCGGGGCTGTCGTCGCCAACACGGTCGGCGTTCCCGACTGGGTGCGCCCCGGCGTCGACACGCAGAAGCTCCTCCTCGAAACGGGTATCGTCCTGCTCGGCGCTCGCATCGCAATCGACGAACTCGTCGCCTCCGGACCGGTGCTCGTCGCGCTCGTCGTCGTCACCGTCGCCGCCGGCGTCCTCCTCGTCGAGGCCGTCGCCGGGCGCGTGTTCGGCCTCGCCGACAAGACCGGGTCGCTCCTCGCGGCCGGCGCGAGCGTCTGCGGCGTCTCCGCGGCCACCGCCATCGCCGGCACCATCGACGCCGACGGTGAGTCCCTCACCCACGTCGTCGCCGCGGTCCTCCTGTTCGACGCGCTCACCCTCGCGGTGTTCCCCATCGCCGGCGACCTGCTTCCGCTGTCCGGTCGCCAGTTCGGTATCTGGGCCGGCCTGAGCATGTTCAGCACCGGCCCCGTCACCGCGGCCGGCTTCGCCCACTCCGAGGTCGCCGGTCGCTGGGCGACCGTGACCAAACTTGCGCGAAACTCCATGCTCGGCTTCGTCGCCGTCGCCTACGCGGTTCGCTACGCCGGCCGGGCGGAGGAGGCAGCCACCGGTCTGCGCGCCGTCTTCGACGGCGTTCCCCGGTTCCTCGTCGGCTTCGTCGCCGTCGCCGCCGTCGCCAACCTCGGCCTCCTCTCGGAGGCGACGCTCGCGACCGTCGGCACCGCCAGCGACGCACTGTTCGCGCTCGCGTTCGTCGGCCTCGGCCTCGACGTTCGGCTCGACGCGATGCGACAGACGGGCGCGGCTCCGCTCGCCGTCCTCGGACTGCAACTGCTCACCATCAGCGCGCTCGCGCTCGCCGCGGTTCTCGCGCTGTTCTGACGCGCTGACGGCCGTTCCGGTCGCTCCGCCGTCCGAGACTCACCGCCCCGACGCGGGCCGTTTTTGTACCGCGCGGGTGTAGCAGGTCGCATGACCCGATTCGAGGCCGACACCGCGCGCGAGCGCCGAAAGCTCTTCGCCGACGCCGTGTCGGCGCACCGCGACCGCGGCAGCGCCTTTCTCACCATCGAGGCCGAACGCCTCGCCGACGTCGACGGCGAGGGGCCCGGCCCGTGGATTCAGTTCGCCGACCAGACGTTCAACATGGACGTGACCGACGAGGAACTCGACCGGCTCAAGGGGCTGCTCACGGAGTTCCCCGAGTTCCGAATCGACCAACTGGAGAGCCCCGAGGAGGCCGAGGGGACGAACGTCCGCATCACCGCCCGCTCGGACGCGAACCGCCTCGCCGGCTTCGCAGACCGCGTCTTTCAGGCGGTCTACGGCCGCGACGAGGCGTACCGGGCGTGGGTCACCGCCGTCTGAGCGGGCGCGTTCCCTCCGCGTTCGATTCGCTTCGACGCTGTGCCCCGGTTTGCGAACTTCTAAATCTATTGCCGCACAACCTCCGCGCATGAATTCCCGACGGTCACGTTGTGAAGAGGGCTCGCTCGCCCCGGCACAATCCCGTTCCGCCGGGTGGAATCGCCTCCCTTACTCCACTCTCGCAGGTTCGACACATGACTGAACACGTCGAGTCGCTGTTCTCTCGCCCGCTGCTCCCGCTCGCGAACGCGGACGACGCCGATATCACCTGTGCCACCGCGTTCCCGCGCATCGCGGCGGCCGATGGTCGGGCCTCCGTCGTCCACGTCATCGAGAAGGCGGGCGGCGCGCCGGACAAAGCCGGCGTCGAACAGCGTGAGGAGGTCGCGGAGGAACTGTTCGATATCGCCCGCCGCGCCGCGGACGACGCCGGCATCGAACTTCAGACCGACCTCCGATTCGCGACCGACGTCGGCGACGCCATTCTCGAAGCGGCTCGCGAGGCCGACGCGACGGCCATCGTCTTCACCCCGCGCGGCGGCCGCTCGTGGTGGGACCTCTTTTCGGGCGCGGTCCGCGAGGAGTTGATTCGGCACAGCGACCGTCCCGTGGTCGTGCTGCCGGCGGGCGACGCCGACGAAGACGGTGAAACATGACAGACGAGGAACTCGCCAAAGACCTCGGCCCGCTCGCGGCGTTGACTATCGGTATCGGGACGATGATCGGCGCGGGCATCTTCGTGCTTCCGGGGGCCGCGGTCCAACAGGCCGGGCCGCTCGCGGCCGCCGCGTTCGTTCTCGGCGGCGTCATCGCGCTCTTGACCGCCATGTCCGCCAGCGAACTGGGCACCGCGATGCCGAAATCCGGCGGCGCGTACTACTACATCAACCACGCCCTCGGGCCGCTGTTCGGCAGCGTCGCCGGGTGGGGCAACTGGATGGGGCTCGCGTTCGCCTCCGCGTTCTACATGACCGGGTTCGGTCAGTACGTGGTGACGTTCCTCCCCATTCCGAGCCTCGTCCTCGGCGGTATCACGGTTTCCGGCGTGAAACTCGTCGCCCTCGCGGGCGGTCTCCTCTTCGTGTTCATCAACTACGTCGGCGCGAAGGAGACGGGGAAGCTACAGAACGCCATCGTGCTCATCTTGTTGGCCATCCTCGCGGTGTTCACGGTCTTCGGACTGCTGAACGCGGACCTCGCCAAACTCCGACCGTTCGTCCCGCCGGACAAGGGCGTGTCACCGCTCCTCCCCGTGACCGGCCTCATTTTCGTCTCGTACCTCGGATTCGTCCAGATTACCTCCGTCGCGGAGGAGATCAAGAACCCCGGGAAGAACCTCCCGCGGGCCGTCCTCGGCAGCGTCGTCATCGTGACGCTGGTGTACGCGCTCGTCCTCCTGACCGTGCTGGCCGCCGTGGACAACAGCCTCGTCGCCGGAAACGAGACCGCCGTCGTCGACGTCGCCCGGCTCCTCATCGGTCCGGTCGGCGCGGGTGCGATGCTGTTCGGTGGCCTCCTCGCCACCGCCTCGTCCGCGAACGCCTCGATTCTCGCCTCCTCGCGCATCAACTTCGCCATGGGGCGCGACCGCATCGTCTCCGAGGAACTCAACGAGATTCACCCCCGGTTCGGCACGCCGTACCGCTCTATCGCCATCACCGGCGGGTTCATCCTCCTGTTCATCCTGCTGGCCGACGTCAACACCCTCGCGAACGCCGGGAGCGTCCTCCACCTCATCATCTACGGGCTGCTCAACGTTGCGCTCATCGTGATGCGCGTGTCCGACCCCGAGGATTACCAGCCGGACTACCGGGTTCCGCTGTACCCCATTACCCCCATCCTCGGAGCGATTACGTCGTTCGCCCTCATGGCCTTCTTCGCCGACAACATCGTCCTCCTCGCTGCCGGGTTCGTCGTGTTCGCCATGCTGTGGTACGCCGCCTACGCCCGCACCAGGGCGACGAAGCAGGGTATCCTCGGGAAGTACCTGCTCCAGCAGTCGGAGCAGCTCCCGGATGCCGCAGTCTCGGCCGCCACGTCGGTCCAGCCCGACGGCGGCTATCGCGTCATGGTCCCCCTCTCGAACCCCGAAAGCGAGCGCGACCTCATCTCGCTGGCCGGGGCCGTCACCAAGGCCAACGACGGGACGCTCGTCGGCGTCCACATCGTGAAAGTGCCCGACCAGACCGCCCTCGAATCGGCCCGCGAGGAGTACGACTTCGCCGAA
Source organism: Haloferax prahovense (assembly GCF_000723845.1). Classification (NCBI taxonomy): domain Archaea; kingdom Methanobacteriati; phylum Methanobacteriota; class Halobacteria; order Halobacteriales; family Haloferacaceae; genus Haloferax; species Haloferax prahovense. Next base: position 854,881 of record NZ_LK053000.1, read on the forward strand.
GCCGACCGCCTGCTCGAACAGGCCCGCGTCGACGCCGACGAACTCGGCGTGGACATCGAGACCCACACGGTCCTCTCTCACCGGTCGTTCGAGGAGGTCTTCGACGCGGCGGAGACCTACAGCGCCGACCTCGTCGTCATGGGCTGGGGCCCCGACAGCCACGGGTCGCCCGGCCGCGCCGAGAGCGCGTTCGAGGAGATAACGCACGCGCTCCCCTACGACGTGTTGGTGCTGAAGGACCGCGGGTTCGACCCCTCGCACGTGCTCGTGCCGACCGCCGGCGGTCCGGACTCCGACCTCTCGGCGTCTATCGCCTCGGTCCTGCGCGAGTTCTGCGACGCGGAGATAGAGCTTCTCCACGTCGCCGACGACAGGGAAGCGGGTGAGCAGTTCCTCCGCGAGTGGGCCGACGAGCGCGGTCTCGGAGATGCCACGCTCACCGTCGAGACCGGCGACGTCGAGAGGGCTATCGAGTCGCACGCGACCGACGCGTCGCTGCTCGTCGTCGGCGCGACGGAACGCGGCCTCCTCTCGCGGCTCGTCCGCGGCACCGTCGTCATGGACGTCGTCGACGACGTGGAGTGTTCGGTCCTCCTGGCCGAACGGAGTCGCGCTCGGAGCATCAGGGAGCGCCTGTTCGGGTAGTCCGAACGGCGCCGCGGAAGCGACCCGTTTTCTCGCCGCCGATGGCCTCTCGCGCCGCCGCGGCACATTTGTCCTTCGCCGCCGTAGCGAGGGGTATGGCGAAGCAATCGGGGCTGTCGTGCGACGACGCGGAGCTGTCCGTCGAGGCGACGAGCCGCCGCATCGACGCGGGCGAGGTCACGCTCCACGCGGTCGAAGCCGGACCGGAAGACGGCGAACTCGTCGTCCTCCTCCACGGCTTTCCGGAGTGTTGGTACGCGTGGGCGGACTACCTCCGCCCGTTGACCGATGCGGGCTACCGGGTCGTCGCGCTCGACCAGCGCGGCTACAACCTGAGCGACCGCCCCTCGGGCGTCGAGTGGTACAGCATCGACGAACTCGCCGGTGACGTGGTCGGCGTCGCGGACGCGCTCGGCTACGAGAAGGTCCATGTCGTCGGTCACGACTGGGGTGGCGCGGTGGCGTGGTGGACCGCGCTCCACCACCGCGACCGGGTGCGTTCTCTCACCGCGATGAACCTCCCGCACCCGGTAGTGCTCGCCCGCCACCTCAGACGCGACCCGGGCCAACAGCTTCGGAGCTGGTACGTCTTGTTCTTCCAACTGCCGAAGCTCCCCGAGCTCGTCGCCCCCGTCGGCGACTGGGCCGTCTTGGAGCGGACGATGACCGGCACCGCGCTCCCCGGCACGTTCTCGGCGACCGACCTCGACTGCTATCGCGCCGCGTGGTCGGTCTCCGGAGCCTACGGCTCGATGGTCGACTGGTACCGGGCGGTCGCCCGCGAGCGCCCGCGGCCCCGCGTCGAGACGGTCGAGCCCCCGACGCTCGTCGTCTGGGGGACCCGAGACCGGTTCCTCCGGCCGAAGATGGCGCGCGAGAGCCTCGCGTTCTGCGAAGACGGCCACCTCAAGACGTTCGACGAGGCGACCCACTGGGTCCACCACGAGGAGCCGGTGGCCGTCGCCCGCGCACTCGTCGAGCACCTCGACGACGCGTGGCGAACGCCGAACAACACCCCCGACGAGGCGGGCCATCGCCCGGTCTGAGCTCCGCCGGCGATTTCGACCAATGGAGGCAGTATTTGCCGGCTGCTCGTTGAAGCTATATAGGTCCATCGAGGGAACTTAGCGAGGTTCTTGTAGGTCCGGCGTGCACGTTGAACCGACGCGGGAGCAGTCCGGTGGTGGGACTTTCCATGCCCCTTCGAACCGTCTCCGCGTCTCTTCATGAGCAGGGACGGGGGACCGTCCCACCTTTCGACCGGCGAGCGACCGCGCCGACGACCGGGCCTCGAACCCCACCGGGCCGGACCCGTCGTCGCCGGATGAGTACGTTCTTACTCGCGGCCCCCGCAGGTCGCGTATGACCGACCTCGGAAAGGTCGACCGCGAGTTCTTCGACGAGTACATCTACCCGCGGTTGGGCGCGGCCCGCGACGACGTGGCGCTCGGCCCGACCCACGGCGTCGACTTCGGCCTCCTCGACATCGACGGCACCGCCGTCGCCATCGCGACCGACCCCGTCTCCGTGCTCCCCGCGCTCGGTTTCGAGCGCGCGGGCCGGTTCGCCATCGACATCGTCCTCTCGGACATCGCCGTCTCGGGGCTGGACCCCTCGCACCTCGCCGTCTCCTTTACGCTCCCGCCCGAGATGACCGACGAGCAGTTCGCCGAACTCTGGGGGGCGATGCACGCCGAGGCCGACGACCTCGGCGTCAGCATCGTCACTGGCCACACCGCCCGCTACGCCGGCTGTTCGTACCCGTGGGTCGGCGGCGCGACCGCCCTCGCCGTCGGTGACCACGACGACGTGGTCCGCCCGGACGGCGCGAGACCCGGCGACGACGTGCTCGTGACGAAGGGCCCCGGCGTCGAGGCGACCGGCCTCCTGACGACGCTGTTTCCGGACGCCTTCGTCGACCTCGACGACGACGTGCTCGCCGACGCGCAGGCGCGACTCGACGAGACCGACGCGGTCCGCGACGCGATGACCGTCTCGGCCGCCGGCGGCCGCGGTGTCCACGCCATGCACGACGCCACCGAGTGCGGCGTCCACGGCGCGCTCAACGAAATCGCCGAGAGCGCGGGCGTCCAACTCGAAATCGACGAGTCGAGCATCCCGTTCCGCCCCGGCGTCCGCGAGACCTGCGACTTCCTCGGCATCGACCCGTGGCGCTCGACCACCGCCGGGTCGCTCGTCGTCGTCACTGACCCCGCCGTCACGGACGACGTGGTCGCCGCGCTCGACGCCCGCGGCACCCCCGTCGGCGTCGCCGGCACTGTCGTCGCGGGCGAGGGCGTCGTCGTCGACGGCGAGCGCATCGAGCACCCCGACGTTGACCCCTCGTGGGCCGCCTACGACCGACTCGCCCGCGAGGCCGAGCAAGCGAACGCCGACGCCGAATAAGCAGACTCAGCCCTCGTTTTCCAGCGCGTCCGCGACCCGGTCGAGCGCCGCGTCCGCCGCGTCGACGTCGGCCGCGAGGCTCAGAAAGCCGTGCGGCATGGCAGCCTCGTGGTCGTGGACGACGTCGGGCCCCGCGGCGTCGAGCGCCGACGCGTAGGCCGCGCCCTCGTCTCGAAGCGGGTCGAAGCCGGCGGTGATGACGTGCGCCGGCGGGAGGTCGGCGTGCGAGTCGGCCCGGAGCGGCGCGGCGAAGGGGTTGTAGCGGTCAACCGGGTTCCGAAGGTAGGTGTCGTGGGCCCACAGCACGTCGCGGCGGGTGAGAAGCGGGCCGTCGGCGTTCTCCCGGAGCGAGTCGTGGTCGGCCGAGCAGTCGGTCATCGGGTACAGGAGGACCTGTTTCTCGATGGTCGGGCCGTCGAACTCGCGGGCGTGGAGGCAGACGGCGGCCGCGAGATTCCCGCCGGCGCTGGTCCCCGCGACGGCGACTCGGTCGGGGTCGGCCCCGACGGACGCGCCGCGTTCGGCGAGCCACTCGACCGCCCGCACGCAGTCGTCGAGGCCGGCGGGAAACGGGTACTCGGGCGCGAGTCGGTAGTCGACCGAGACGACGACGCGGCCCGAACGGACCGCCAGTCGTCGGCAGACGCCGTCGATGGAGTCCAGCGTGCCCATCGCCCAGAGGCCGCCGTGGAAGAACGCGACCGCGGGGCGCGTCTCGCCGGGTTCAGGGTGGTAGACGCGAAGCGGAATCTCGTGGGTCGAGGCGGCCCCGTCCCCGCTCTCGCCGTCGATTGCGAAGTTCGTAACGCGGGCGACCTCGGGCGCGTCGCCGGCCGAGAACACCTCGTCTTCGACCCGGCGGGCGCTCTCGACGCCGAGCGCGGACCACTCGGGGAGGCCCAGACGCTCGACCTCGGCGACGGCGGCGTGAGCCTGCGGGTCGAGGTCGGCCGCGCGGTCGGCGACCCCGATGGCAGACGAGTCGTTAAAATCGCCGTCGTCGGGGTCGTCGGGGTCGTCGGGGTCGGGTCGGGAGTCGCCGTCGGAGCGAACCATACCGGTGGGCCGCGGGCGACCGTGAAAAACACCACGCCGTGCGGGTCGTGAATCTACTTGTCGCGCCGGCGCTTCGACACGCGTATGACCGACGACCCCACCGTCGAGACCGCCCGCGAGATGGACGCGGCGGACCCGCTTTCGGACCTCCGCGACCGCTTTTACGTCCCCGAGGGCGAACTGTACATGGACGGCAACTCGCTCGGCCCGCTGTCTGTCGACGCGGAGGCGGCGCTCGAACGCGTCGTCGACGAGTGGCGCGACCTCGCCATCCGCGGGTGGACCGACGCCGACCCGGAGTGGTTCACCTACGGCGAGCGCCTGGGCGAGCGACTCGCCCCGCTCGTCGGCGCGAAGCCCGACGAAGTCGTGGTCGCCAACTCCACGACGGTCAACATCCACGCGCTCGTCGGGACGTTCTACGACCCCGCCCGCGGCGAGAACATCGTCGTCGACGACCTCGACTTCCCGACGGACCACTACGCGATTCGCGCGCAACTCCGGCACGCCGGCCGCGATCCCGACGAGGCGCTCCGCGTGGTCGAGAGCCGTGACGGGCGGACCATCGAGACCGAGGACGTGCTCGAGGCCATCGACGACGACGTGGGGATGGTGTTTCTCCCGTCGGTCCTCTACCGGAGCGGCCAACTGTTCGACATCGAGGCCATCACCGAAGCCGCTCACGAGGCCGGCGCGCTGGCCGGCTTCGACCTCGCGCACTCGGTCGGCGCGGTCCCGCACCGGCTCTCCGAGGTCGGCGTCGATTTCGCGGTCTGGTGTCACTACAAGTACCTCAACGCCGGTCCCGGCTCCATCGCCGGCCTCTACGTCAACGAGCGCCACTTCGGCGTCACGCCCGCGCTCGCCGGCTGGTGGGGCAACGACAAGGAGACGCAGTTCGACATGGCGATGACCTACGAACCGGCGCAGTCGGCCGGCGCGTTCCAGTCGGGGACGGTCCCGGTGCTGTCCGCAGCCCCCCTCGACGGCGCGCTCGACGTCGTCGAGGACGCCGGCGGCGTGGCCGCCCTGCGCGAGAAGTCGCTGGCGCTCACGGACTACCTCATCGCCCTCGTGGACGAGCGACTGCCGGAGTGCGAGGTCGGCACCCCGCGTGACCCCGCGGCCCGCGGCGGCCACGTCGCGGTCGAGCACCCCGAGGCCTACCGCGTCAGCCTCGCGCTCAAGGAGCGGGGCGTCATCGTGGACTTCCGTCAACCGAACGTCGTCCGGATGGCTCCCGCGCCGGCCTACGTCGGCTTCGAGGACGTGTACCGGGCGGTCGAGCACTTCCGCGAGATTCTGGACGGGGAAGCATACGAGGCGTTCGAGAAGCAGAGCGGCGGCGTCACGTGAGGGTCGCGGCGGGGGGTCGGTCGCTTACCAGTCGATGACTTCCTTGTCGCGCCAGAACTTCCCCGCGGGCGCGCCGGGCTTGAACGTGGCGAGCCACGTCGGCGTCTCCGCGCCCTTCTCGACCGGCCGGTTGGCCTCCTCGCCGCCCATGTCGGTGCGGACCCAGCCGGGACACACCGAGTTGGCGATGAGGCCGTCGTCGCCGTACTGCCCGTCGAGGTAGGCCGTGAGGCCGTTGAGGCCGGTCTTCGAGATTCGGTACGCGGGCGACCCGCCGGACTGTTCCTCGCCGAGCGCGCCCATGCCGGACGAGACGTTGACGACGCGGCCGCCGTCGGACTGGAGGAGAAGGGGAACCGCGTGCTTGCACAGGAGCATCGGCCCGCGGAGGTTGACGCCGAGGGTGCGGTCGATTCGCTCGGTCGACTCGGCGACGATGTCCTCGCCCTCGCCGCCGACGCCGGCGTTGTTGACGAGGATGTCGAGGCGGTTCTGGTCGGCGAAGATGCCGTCGACGACCTCCTCGATGTCCCCTTCTTGGGTCACGTCGAGGAGGACTCGCTCCGTCTCCTCCGGCGTCTCGTTGGTGACGCTGCGCGACCCCGCGTACACCGTCGCGCCGCGGTCGCGGAGGTTCTCGGCTATCTGGCGGCCGATACCTCGGTTCGCGCCGGTGACGAGCGCGACCTGTCCGTCGAGGTCGTCGTAGCGGTCGGGTTCCATGGCTGCGTCTGTGAACTGAGAAAGGATATTCTCACCGAAGCGTGCCGGCGGTCGCGGCGTACCGGCGAGGTTCGGGAGGCCGACGGATCACTCGACCGCGATAGTGAGTTCGTCGAACTCGTCGCCGGTCCACTCGTGGGCGGTCATCCGGCCGTCGGGCGAGCAGATGAGATAGACGTATCCCGGCCACGACGCCTGTTCCCGGTCCGTCGCGCTCGGGACCGGGTCGGACTCGGGGTGCGAGTGGTAGAAGCCGACCGCGTCGTCGCCCGCGGACTCGATGGCTTCGAGAATCGAAACCGTCTCCTCGGGGTCGAGTTCGTAGGCGACCCGTGGGTCGTCGGCGACGTTCGAAACGGGGTGGGCGGCGGTGACGGTGCGCGCGTCGCTGTCGCCGGCGAGGACGCCGCAGACCTCGGCGGGCGGGTCGCCGGCGGCACCCTCGCGGGCGTGCGAGAGAATCGAGTCCCGCGCGTCAGCTGCGAGAGAGAGCCTACTCGAAGTCACGGCGCATGGCGATTTCGAACCACGGACAGAGACGCAGTTGGCGGTACCACTCGGGGTTGTCGTGGAGGTGCTCGTAATCCGCCCAGAGCATGCCCGCGATTTCCTCTTCGTCGGGGTCGAGCGTGGTGTCTTCGAGCGTGACCTTCAGGACGGCACAGACTTCCCACTCCAGCCCGGCGTTCTCGTAGTAGCGCTTGTACTCGAACTTGTCCGTGACGCGGAGGTCGGAGTACTGGTCGGGCGAGATGCCGAGTTCCTCTTCGAGGCGCTCTTCGGTGGCTTCCTCTTGGGTCTGGCCCTCGACGGGGTGGGAGGCGACGGTGCCGTCCCAGGAGGTGTCCCACAGGCGCTTGTTGGGCGCGCGCTGGGCGAGGAGTATCTGTCCCTCCTCGTTGAACACGAGGCAGGTGAAGGCGCGGTGGCGGATGCCGTCGCCCGTGTGGGCGTCGAGTCGGTTGACCGTCCCCTCGGCGTTGTCGTCGGAGTCGACGGCGATGACGTCCTGCGCTGCGTTCTTGTGGAGTTCAGTAGCCTCGTCGGCCGCTGCGTTGCTCATGTGCCTTCCGTCGGAGTCGGGGGTCAACTAAGCTTCGATGCGAACCGCGGACCACGCGGCGGCGGCGCGGGATTAGCCGAGGCGCTCGTCGAGAATCAGGCGGGTCTTCGTGCTCTTCACGTCGTCGTGCTCGCGGGCGCGGGTGATGAGGTCGTTGACGGCGCGGGTGTCGGCGGCGTCGACGACGAGGACGATGTCCTCCTCGCCGGAGACCTGCCAGACGAAGTCCACGTCCTTCCAGTCGGCCATCAGCTCGGACACGTCGTTGGTGTCGACGTCGACCGCGACGGTCACCTCTATCATCGCCTTCAGGTTCCCCGTGCGGGTCGAAATCGTAAAGCGCTCGATGACGCCCTCCTCGACCAACCGCTCGACGCGGTTTCTGACGGTCCCCTCGGAGGTCCCGACTTCGGCCGCGATCTCCGTGTTGGGGGTCCGAGCGTCCCGTCGAAGGATATCGAGGATACGTCGGTCAAGCTCGTCCATATCTCACGTGCCGTCCCCAGCGACTTACCGATTACGAATTTCGTAACTCGACTTCGAAAGTAACACTTATGCACCCGTGTTCCGTTCGTTTCTCGTAATGTCGGACGCCTATCTGGCGCTGGAAGACGGTCGCGTGGTCGAAGCGCGTGGCCGTGTTCCGGGGCGCACACGCGGTGAACTGGTGTTCACAACCGCATATACGGGATACGAAGAGAGTCTGACCGACCCTTCGTACGAAGAACAAGTGCTCACCTTCTCGTACCCCCTCATCGGGAACTACGGCGTCCGAGCCGAGCGATTCGAGTCCGACCGGGTCCACCCTCGGGCGGCCGTCGCACGCGAGTTCACCGAGGAGGTCGTCGAGTGGCTCGCCGACGAGGGCGTCCCGGCGGTCGACCACCTCGACACGCGCGACCTCGTCACGTCCATCCGCGAGGAGGGCGCGATGAAGGTCGGAATCGCCGTCGGCGAGGACGTGACCCCCGAGGACGCGAAGGAAGAACTCGCGCAGTGTAAGGGCATGAGCGAGCACGTCGACATCGGCGCGCAGGTCACCACGACCGAGCTGACGACGTTCGAGGGCGACGGCGACACCACCGTCGCGCTCGTCGACTGCGGCGCGAAGGGCTCCATCGTTGACTCTCTCGTCGACCGCGGCGCCACGGTCCACGTGCTTCCCTACGACGCGGACGCCGAGGACGTAACCGCGCTCGAACCCGACGTGCTGTTCATCTCCAACGGCCCCGGCGACCCCGAAAACTACACCGCGACGCGCGAACTCGTCGAGGAGTTCGCCGGCGAGGTCCCGCTGGCGGGTATCTGCCTCGGCCAGCAGATCGTCGCCAGCGCGCTCGGCGGCACCACCGAGAAGATGGCCTTCGGCCACCGCGGCGTCAACCAGCCCGTCCGCGACCTCCAGAGCGGAAAGGTCGTCATGACCACCCAGAACCACGGCTACACCGTCGCCGACCCCGGCGACCAACTCGACGTGACGCAGGTGAACGTCAACGACGACACCGCGGAAGGCCTCGCCAGCGAGGAACTGAGCGTCATCACGCGCCAGTACCACCCCGAAGCCCATCCCGGCCCCCACGACTCGCTCGGCTTCTTCGACGACGTGCTCGCCATGGCGGGTACAGAGGGAAACGAGCATAAGCCCCGAGCCGTCGCCTCGGACTGACCACCCAAACCGCGACCGAACTCGAATCCGCGGCCGATTGCACCCGGCCGCGACCGGAGGAACGCCGATTTTTCCGACACGCCACCCAGCGAGCGGCGCGGCTCGTGTCTCGGCCCCGATGTGGTAGAAACTGTCAAACGGTTTCCCGACGTACGCTCTGTGATGGACGACGTCTCGCTCATCGAACGCGGGTTCGAAGAGTTCCCCGCGACGATTGCCCTCCTCGACAGACACGGGGATATCGTCTACACGAACCGGGCGTGGCGGACGTTCGCCGACGCGAACGACTACGTCGGTGACCCCGATTCGACGGGCGTCAACTACCTCGACGTGTGCGACGCGGCCCGCGAGGTCGACGAAATCGCGGGCGTCGTCGCCGACGGCATCCGCGCGGTGCTCCGCGGCGACCGCGACCTCTTCACCGCCGAGTACCCGTGTCACTCACCGACGGTCTACCGGTGGTTCGCGCTCCGGGTCGTCCAGGTGGACACACCGCGACACGGGAACTTCGCGCTCGTCGTCCACCTCGACATCACCGACAGGCGGCTCGCGGAACTGCAGGTCAACGAGAAGAACGAACACCTCGCTGCGCTCGTCGGCGCGCTCGCGTCGGAGCTCAGAACCAACCTCACGACGGCCATCGAGGCGGCCGAGCGACTCGCGTCGCTCGACGGCGACGCCGCCGTCGCGCTCTCCGAGAGCCTCTCTCGGATCGAGTCGCTCGTCGAGTGGGGTATCGACGCCGCCGAGCAACCGAGCACGCTCGACCTCGCGCCGGTGGGATTTCGCGAGCACGTCGCACAGGCGTGGGCCGTCGCGTCGCTCGACGGCGCGAACGACGCCAGCTACCGGGTCGTCGGCGACGGGACGCTCTTGGCCGACACCCATCTCCTCGGGCTCTTTTTGGTCGCGCTCTTTACGAACTGCTTCGAGCGGAACGCGCCGTCCGGGCCATCCTCAGACGTCGTCGTGGGGACGACCGCTGACGGCTTCTACGTCGACGACGACGGCCCCCACCCGTCGTCCGAAGAGCGCGCGGCGACGACCGCGAGCCCGAACCAGTTGCTCGGCGTCGATTACGACTCGCTTCACCTCTCGACGGCCCGGCGAATCGCGGACCTCCACGGGTGGCAACTCGACGTGGCCGACTCGGAACTCGGCGGCGCGCGCTTCGAAGTCCGCGGCGTCGTGTGGAAGTAGGCCGCGCTCGGCCGGGAGCGAACGAGACGCGCCGGTCAGGAGAGGTCCGCTTCCATCACGAACGTCGGTTCCTCCGCGAGGTCGCTCCGGGCGAGCGACGCGTCGGAAATCCACTCGATTCGCTCGGGGAACAGGACGCGCGTCCGGTCCGCGCCGACCGAGGCGGCGTCGCGTCGAACCGCGTCCAACAGCGACTCGCAGGCCGGCGCGTCGTCCCACGCGGCGACCGCGTACTCGGCCCACGTCACCTCGCCCTCGTCGTCGCGTTCGCGGGTGTAGGTTCGGTTCCGGTAGGTGAAGCCTGCCGTGCAGTCGTCGCCGACGACGAACAGTCGGTCGTCGGCCGCGGCGTCGTGGAGGCGCGCGCGGGTGAGTTCGGAGAGCGCCCACGACTCGACGGGGTCGAGCGCGAGCCCCGACAGCGCGGTTCGCGCCTCGCACCCGGTCCAGTAGGCCCACGCGGCGTCGGCGTCGTCGCCGACCGCCGTCTCCGGCTCGGCGGTCGCGTCCGGTTCGGGCGTCGCCCAGCGGAACTCGACGCCGGGGTCGAACCCGACCGTGCGGGCGTTGGCGAGGCTCGGGACGTTCCACGAGTGAATCATGTTGCGGACGCGGCGCGCCCCCCGCTCGCGCGCCCAGTCGAGAAGCGCGTGCGACAGCCGGGTCGCGAGCCCCTGCTCGCGGTAGTCGGGCGCGACGCGCATCCCCTGCGCCCAGCCCTCGTACTCCGAGAGCATGACGACCTGCGCGATGGCGGCCACATCGTCGGAGGGCGTCTCCTCGCACATGTCCACGAGGAGCGTCGCCTGGTCCAACTCGCCGGGGGAAATCCAGTCGTGGTAGATGTCGGGGATGTAGTCCGACCCGCCGCGGTCGGCCCACGTGTCGCGGGTGAACGCGGCGACCGCGTCGTAGTCCTCGGGTCGCGCGGGTCGAATCTCCATCAGTTCACTCCCACGGGACGGAGCGCTGGGTCAGCTCGCCTTCGAGGTTCCGGCCCATCGCGCCGGCCGGGTCGGAGAGGTTGGCGAGCGACCACATGAGCTTCACCTTCGCCGTGCCGGGGAGCGTGTCGCCCGCCTCGACGACGCCGGCGTCGAGCAGGTCGCGGCCGGTGTCGTAGACGCGGTCGCAGACGCGGCCGTCGAGACACTGCGAGGTCATGGCGACCGTGGTTCCGTCTTCCACGAGTTCCTCGAACCGCGGGATGAGGTCGGTGTGGACGTGGCCGAGGCCCGTCCCCTCGATGACGACGCCGGCCTTCCCGTCGAGGTAGTCGAGCGCCGCGGGGTCCATCCCCGGCGTGAACTTCACGAGTTCCACCTCGGACTCGATGTCGGCGTGGAGCGCGAGGTCGGCCTCGCCGCGGGGGGCGTAGTCGCGGCGGAACGTGACCTCCTCGGCCTCGTAGTCGACCTCGCCGAGCGGCTTCGCGCCGACGGTCTCGAACGCGTCGCGCCGGGAGGTGTGGTTCTTGCGGACGCGCGTCCCCTCGTGGAGCGCGCAGACGTCGTCGGACTCCGAGGCGTGCATGCAGACCATGACCTCGGCGGCGTCGGCCTTGGCGGCCTCGACGGCGCAGACGGCGTTCATCACGTTGTCCGACGAGGGGCGGTCGGCCGAGCGCTGACTGCCCGTGAAGACGATGGGGACGGGCGTGTCGAGCATGAACGACATCGCCGACGCGGAGAACTGCATCGTGTCGGTGCCGTGCATGACGACGACGCCGTCGGCCCCGGCCTCGATTTCCTCGGCGATGGCCTCGGCGAGGTCGACCCACACGTCTGTCGTCATGTTCTCCGAGAGGATGTTGGCGACGACGCGGCCGCGGTAGTTCGCCCGGCCCGCGAGGTCGGGGACGGCCCGGAGCACGTCCTCGGCGTCGAACTGCGCGGTCACCGCGCCCGTTCGATAGTCGACCGTCGAGGCGATTGTCCCGCCGGTCGAGATGAGCGAGACGGTCGGGAGGTCGTCGTCGAACTCGATTTCGGAGGTGCCGTCGCCCTCGGACTGTGCGTCTTCGATGTCGTACACGTCGGTTTCGAGCACGTCCACGTCGGCTCCCTCGCGGGCGATGCCGACGTTGTACCCGCCGTCGAGTTTGACGACGAGATGGTCCTCGGTGGAAGACGGCATGAGCACGCCTTCGTTCGTGACGTCCGCGCGGGTGACGCGGACGCGGTCCCCTGCGTTCATATCGCGGGATACCGTGGGGGCAGACTTCAAACCCACCTTTTTACCGTTCGGGGTCGCCTCCGGCGACCCGCTCACGGCAAAAACCTGGAGGGAAAAAGCCGAGTAGCTCGCTTCGCTCGCGACTCGGTACGGCGACTGGGAGAGAACCGGCCGAGTGCAACGAGGGAGATGCCCGCATCACAGACATAACGGACACAAGACATTTTACCGGACCGTCCGTCGGCCAGCGTATGCTCCCCACGATACCCCTCCAGTCGGGCGGCGCGGCCGGCGTGTTCCTGCTGGTGTTCCTCGTCACCATCGGGATGGCGGCGTGGACGTACAGCGACGCGAAGCGAAACAGCAGTCACCCGGCGTTCCTCTGGGCCGTCGTCGTCTTCCTCGCCCCGCTTCTCGGCATCCTCCTGTACCTCATCTTGGGCCGGGGTTCGTAACGACCGCGTCGCGCCTCCTTTTCGACGGGCACCTGTCGCACCGGCACAAGAGCCATCAGGCTCGCCCGCGACCCTGTACACATGCAACGGTCGGACCAACGGGAGTCTGAGCAGTCCGTCGACGACCTGCTCTCCGGCGTGAACCGCGAGAGCGACGATTCGATGCGGGCGGAGCGCTCCGCCTCGTCCGGCGGCGGTCGCCTCAGCGGGCTGTTCTCCCCGCGCGTGTTCCTCGCGGCGCTCCTGCTCTCCATCGGCGGACTGCTCGTCGGCGGCGCGATTCCCATCGTCGGTTTCGTCGGGCGGTTCGTCGGCATCGCCGCCGCCGGCTTCGTCCTCGGCCTCGTCGGGTCGAAGCGACGCTACACGGAAGTCGTCCTCGCCGGCGCAATCGCCGCGGGCCTCGCGTTCGTCCTCTCGACGCTGTTCGCCGTGTTCGCGCCCTTCGCGGTCCAACTGCTCGCGGACTACGGCGTCGCCATCGCGGGCGTCGGCGCGGCGAGCGGCGGGCTCGCGGGGCTGGTCGGTCACTACTTCGGCCGCGACCTTCGGGCGGGCCTGACAGAGGAGTTGTAGGCGTCAGTCGATTCGCCAGCGGTCGCCGTTGTGGGCGACCAGACCGCCGTCGGCGAGGTGGTGCAGCGCGCTGTCGACGACCGCGGGGTCCGCGTTGAGGTCCTTCGCGATGCCGCGGACGGTGTTCGACCCGTTGGCGAGCGCGGCGAGAATCTCCGCGTAGAACCTGCTGTCGGCGTCGACGCCGAGGCGGTCGTTGAGGCGGTCGAGCACGTCGGTGATGCGGCCCTGTACCCACCGCTGGGCCAAGGAGAGTTCGTTGTCGAGTTCCTCCAGTTTTCCGAGTTCGCGCGCTAGTTCCGAGACGTCGTCACTCCCGGCGTTCTCGACTTCGAGCGTCACGTGCGGACAGCGTCCGGCCATGTCGAGGCTCGGACTCGGCGGGTAGGCGCTCTTCGCGCCGAACCCGTACGGCGAGACGTTCACCTCCAGTCGGAGATTTCGTGAGATGTGGAAGTACTTGCGCCGCTGGTCGTCGGTGCGCGACTCGATGAGTCCCGCGTCCTCCAGCTTTCGGAGGTGGTCGATGACGGCCTTGGGGCTGACGCCGAGGTACTCGCTTATCTCGGTGACGTAGCACGGTTTGTGCGAGAGCAACCGCAGGATTCGCCGGCGGTTTTCGTTCCCGAGTAGGTCAAGCAGTACCGCGGAGTCCATTACGAGGTCATAGACTGCGGGCGGGGAAAAGCCTGACTCATGTGATACTCCGCGCCGTCATGCGATTAGCGATTGTGACTCACGGGGCGCTGTCGGGGCGGTCCCGGGGCGCTCACGGGGCCGTCTCCGGCGTCTCTGAGAGACGGTCGAACGCCCGGGAGGCGAGGAACACCGCGAGGAACGAGAGGGCGACGGTGATACCCGCGAGGAGCGCCCCCGCCTCGTACTTCAGCGGCGGGTAGTAGCCGAGACCGTAGTCGAACACGTCGTTGACGAGCGCAAGGGTGAGGGCGAACCCGAGTGCGCCCTTGGTGGTCGCGCCGTAGCGCGGGACGACGAGGGCGAGCGCGAGAAAGCCCGCGTGGGTGAGCATGATGCCCCAGTAGTCCCACAGCGCAGCCCCGGAGAAGCCGACGTAGAGGTCGGGCCGGAGGTTGAGCGCGACGACCGTCCAGACGCCGTACTTGACGAGCCAGACGAACGCGAGCGTGTGGAGGTACGCGAGCGGTCGGTTGACCGGCGCGTCGGCGACGCGGCGGCCGAGGTTCGGAAGCAGCGTCGCGGCCGACAGCGTCATCAGCGCGAGGGCGGTCGGCGAGTCGCCGAAAAGCGGGTAGAGGAACGTCGGCAGGTCCGACAGCGCGGGGTCGGAGTGGACGTAGAAGCTCACCCCGACGAGGAACGCGGCGGCGTTGAGGACGAGGAAGACGACGAGGCTCGGGCCGTTCCCGAGGTAGTACTCCGTCCAGTCGTCGACCGCCGCGTCGAGGTCGAAGTCGCGTAGACCCATCGCCGAGTCGGACGACGCCCCGAAAGAAAAGGCCGTCGGGGCGGGAGCAGCGGGGGCGGTTGGGGCGGCGCGAACCCCCGTCGGGGCGCGAACGCCGCCCTCTCATCTCCGTACGCGACACGTTGTCATTCCATGTCGGGAGCAAAGGACAGTTAGCCCGGCGCGCCGAACGGCGACGCATGGACGCAGCACTCATCATCCTCGACGGGTGGGGACTCGGCGACCACGACCGCCGCGACGCTATCAAGGCGGCGGACACGCCGAACTTCGACCGCTACCGCGACGCGGGCGCGTTCGGGACGCTCATCGTCGACGGCCGGCGCGTCGGCCTTCCGGACGGCCAGATGGGCAACAGCGAAGTCGGCCACCTCAACATCGGGGCCGGCCGGGTCGTCAAGCAGGCGTACACCCGCATCGGCGACAGCATCGACGACGGCTCGTTCTTCGAGAACGAGGCCATCACGGCCGCCTACGACCACGCCGACGAACACGACGGGCGCGTCCATCTCATGGGCCTCGTCTCAGACGGCGGCGTCCACTCCGACCAACAACACCTCCACGCGCTCATCGAACTCGCCGCCGACCGCGGCGTCGACGCCGTCACCCACGCCTTTACCGACGGTCGCGACACCAGTCCCACCGGCGGCGAGGCGTACCTCTCGGACCTCGAAGCCGTCGCCGAGGAGCAGGGAACCGGTGGCGTCGCCACCGTCTCCGGGCGCTACTACGCGATGGACCGCGACCAGAACTGGGAGCGCACCAAGCGCGCCTACGACGCCATCGTCGAGCGCGAGGCGGAGTGGACCGCCGACACCGCCGTCGACGCCGTCACCGAGTCGTACGACCGCGGCGACACCGACGAGTTCGTCGAGCCGACCGTCGTCGACGACGCGCCCGCCCTCGAAGACGGCGATTCGGTCATCTTCTTCAACTTCCGCGCGGACCGCGCGCGACAGCTCGTGCGGATGCTCTGCGACATCGAGCCCGTCTGGGAGTTCGAGACGACGCCGCCGGAGCTTCTCATGACGACGATGACGCAGTACGACAAGACGTTCGACGTCTCGGTCGCCTACCCGCCGGAACAGCCCGAAGACACGCTCGGCGAGGTGCTCGCCGAGGCGGACATGACGCAACTGCGCATGGCCGAGTCCGAGAAGTACCCTCACGTCACCTACTTCCTCAACGGCGGCCGCGAGGTCGAGTTCGACGGCGAGATTCGGAACATCGTCGAGAGCCCCGACGTGCCGACCTACGACCTCCAGCCCGAGATGTCCGCAGCGGAGCTCACCGATACGGCCATCGGCATCATCGAGTCCGACGACCCGAACGTGATGGTTCTCAACTACGCCAACCCCGACATGGTCGGCCACACCGGCGACTACGAGGCCGCCATCGAGGCGGTCGAGGCGGTCGACGAACAACTCGGGCGGCTCGTCGAAAGCGTCCGCGCTCACGGCGGCCACGTCTGTATCACCGCCGACCACGGCAACGCCGACGACATGGGCACCGAGGACGACCCGCACACGGCCCACACGTTCAACCCCGTCCCGTTCGTCTACCTCGCGGCCGACCGCGACGACGAGGCGGCCGCGGAGAACGACGCCGGGGACGAGGCCGTCGAGGGCGACGCCGCCGACCTCGACCCCGACCACCCGCTTTCGGGCGGCCGGACCGTCCGCGAGGGCGGTTCGCTGTGCGACATCGCGCCGACCATCCTCGAACTCGTCGGCGTCGACCAGCCGGCCGCGATGACCGGCGAGTCGCTGTTAGAATAGGACCGCCGCTCGCGCGCGCTACGTACCTCTACGCTCTCTATTTTCGAGTTCACCTACGCGCCGGACTCGCCCCGGTAGCGACGGTACGCGGTCGGGACGAGCATCGAGACGCCCGCGACCGCCGCGAGCACGACGAACTCCGGGCGGACGGCCGCGGCCAGCGACTCGGTCGTAAGCGTCTCGACCGACGCGCCGGCGATGACGCCCGCGACAGCCCACGGGAGTTCGCCGACGGCGGTTCCGAGCGCGAACGCGCCGAGTCGGACGTTGGCGACGCCCGCCGCGACCGACACCACGTCGGAGGGGACCGGAAGCAGGCGGCTCGCGGCCACGCCCTTGACCGACCCCGTCTGCTCGACGGTCCGCTCGCCGACATCGGCCAGTCTGGTCGTTCCGCGGTAGCGCCGCGCGAAAAGGAACGGCGGGACGCTCGTGAGGACGATGAGCGCCAGCGCGAACGGCGCGCCGACCGGGCCGAGGCCGTAGCCCACGACGAGCGCGAGGAGCGTCGTCGGCCACGCGAGAAGCGGGCGGACGAGCGCGAGCGCGCTCACGACGGCGACGAGTCGGACGGGGTCGGCTGCGACCCACGCCGCGCGCGCGATGACGGCGTCTGGAGACGCGAACAGGAGACCGGCGACGACGGCCGCGAGCGCGAGGCCGGCGGCGAGACGCGGACGGGGCACGGAAGCTCTGGAGTCGGTCGTCGCGCCGCGACCAAACGCTTTGTGCTTCGGAGGGCTTTAGCCCGACCCGGTTCGATTGGCTCCCGAACCGTGACCGAGCCCACACGCGACGAGCGCGTCGAACTCGCGCTCGACCTCCTCGCGCACCTCGAAGCCGACGAACTCTCCCTCGCCGAGGTCGTCGACCGCATCGAGACGGTCACCACGGACCCGACGCTCACGCGCGACATCCTCGACACGGCGGAGCTTCGGGGCATCATCGAGCGCGACGGCGGCCGCGTCCGTCACAACCGCGGCGGCACGTTCGTCAGATTCGAGAGTCAGGTCGTCCAGCGCGAGGGCGACTTCGACTGCCGCCGCTGCGGCGCGTCCATCTCCACCGGCCACTTCGTGACGTTCGAGTCCGGCGAACTCGGGCCCTTCGGCTCGTCGTGTATCAGGAAAGTGCTCGGGCGGGAATAGGTGTCCGGGCGGTCGTCGGGGGCGAACTGCCGCGGTTACCGCCCGCGGCGGAGTTCTTCGATGAGCTGTTCGACCAGCTCCTGCTGGTGGCGAATCTGCTCGCTTTGGGCCTCGACGACCTCGCGGAGCGACTCGATTTCGTCGGCGAGTTCGGCGTAGTCGGCATCGACAGCGCCGGAGTCCGCCGACTCGGACTCGGCAGCCGACTCGAAGCCGGAGCCCTCGAACCCGAGGTCCGCGGCGTCGGCGACGTTGCCCGACGCCGACTCGGTCGACGCCGACTCGGCGGCCTGCTTCGCCTCCGCCACCGCGCCGGTCGCGGACGGGGCTTCGACGGACTGCGTGCGGGCGGTCTGTTGGCTCGGCTCGGCGGGCGCGTCACCCTCGGCGCGGGTGCCGTTCGCCGGTTCGTCGGACAGTTCACCGGGGTTCGCGCTCAGCGGGTCGGGGCCCGCGCCGAAGTCGGTGTTGTCGCGGTCGGCGGCGGCGTCGGCGGACTCGTCGTTCGCCCGCGCTTTCTCCATCTGGACGCGGAACTCCTCGAGACTGCCGACGCCGTGGTAGTCGCACAGCGCACGCGCGAGTTTCTCGCGGACGAGCCGCGCCTCCTCGTTGGGAATCTTGAACCGCTCTTGGCGGCCGTCGACGGTGAGCACGACCGTCGTGGCGACGCTCCCCGACTCGAATTCGAGGTCAGTCACGTCGGCGTAGCGGTACGATTCGTAGTCTTCGTCCCAGACCGCGCTGCCGATGTGCCGGACGACGCGGGCGTCGGTGACGACGAACGTGAGTTCGCTGAAACGGAACGTCTGGACGACACGCTCGCCTTCCTCGTCGGTCACGCCGGCTGCCGCGAGAACGCCCTCGACGATAGGCTGGAGCGCGTCGTCGAGCCGCTTCGAGGACATCGAGAACGTCTCGCTCCCGTCGAGACCGTAGTCGAGCGATAGCTTCGCTTTTCGTCGCCCTTCCTTGACGGACAGTCGCTCCGCGGCGTGCGAGAATTCGTCGACGGACTCGTCCGAGAGGAGGCCTTCGGCCCGATAGACGAGCGTCCGCGTCGGAGTCACAAACAGTTCGTCCTCGCCCCCGAGGTGGACGCGCGTCACCACGTCTTCCTCTCCGAGGACGGACTGGACGATCTCCGGTTGGCTCATGCGTGTGTGCACCCGGTGTTGGGACATAAATCCGCGGGTGATGACGCGAATCGAGTGGCGTGGTGACTCGCCTCGCGGTCGTCGGAGATGAGAAGCTTAAATACAACCAGCACACAACGGGAAGTTGAGCCCGGGTGGCTTAGCTGGACATAGCGCCGCACTCATAGGGTTTCACAATCGGTGCGGAACGCCTTGGAAGCCTCCGCCCCTCGCGAAGTCATGCCGGCTTCGCACCTGGGACATGCGGAGATCGTGGGTTCGGAGCCCACCCCGGGCATTCTTCGATTCGTCACGCACGCAGAGCCGTCCGTGAGTCGTCACGGCCGCGCCCCGTTTTCCGCGAAATCACGTCGCTGTGAGCGACGCGTCGCGTCTGAAAAAACGTCGAAAACGTCGTCTGCGACGCTAGTCGAGCGGGTCGTCGAGTTCGCCCATGACGGCTTCGAGCGCGTCGGTCGCCGTGAGGAGGCCGACGACTTCGCCGTCCCGAAGGACGAGCGCGAGTTCCTGGTCTTCCGCTTGGAACTGGTCGAACGCGTCGCTGACGTTCGTGTCGGCGGCGAGCGTCATCGTCGGCGCGGCGATTTCGTCGAACGAGCGCTCGCCGGCGCGGAGCGCCTCGAAGTTGTCGATGATGGAGGGCGCGTAGACGACGCCGCGGAAGTCGGTGAACGACTCGCCGACGAGCGGGAACCGGGTGTGGGGCGTGTTCCGAATCCGGTCGAAGTTCTCGCCGGGCGTCGCCGTCGCCGAGAGCGAGACGATGTCGTCGCTCGGAATCATGATTTCGCTGATGGAGAGTTCGTCCACGTCCAGCGCGCTGAGGACCTCGTCGCGGCGTTCTTCGGGGAGTTCGCCCTCCTCGAGCAGGGAGTGGAGGCGCTCGCGGAGCTGACCCCGGGACTCGATTACCTCGGCTTCGGTCTCGAGCCACGCGCCCGACATCTCGATGCCGAAGAGCTTGAGCGTCCACTTGGCGACCCAGTCGCCGAACTTGATGACGGGCGAGATGGCGACGTAGAACCAGTGCAGCGGCGCCGCCCCGTAGCGACAGACCATTCGGGAGCGCTCGACGCCGAGGTACGTCGGCGTCTGCTCGCCGTGGGTGAGGTGGAGGAGGTTGATGATCAGGTAGGCGAGGAGCGCGCCGGCACCGATGGTCGCGAGCGTCGTGCCGGCGAACAGCGGCTCGAGTAGCGGTTCGAACAGCGACGCCAGCGCGGGCTCGGCGACGATACCCACGGCGATGCTCGACGCCGTGATTCCGACTTGGCAGGTCGTGAGATACAGTTCGAGCTCCTGGGTCATCTCCCAGGCCCGTTCGAGTCGGGAGTCGCCGTCGACGAACTCGGACTCGGTGAACTGGCGGGCGCGCGTCAGCGCGAACTCGATGGCCACGAAGAAACCGTTCGTGAGGATGAGCAACGCCCCCGCGACGAGGCGTATACCGATCTCTGTTGGGTTCATCTGTGTCGGTGTCCCCTTCGTTCGCGTTCGACCCGTTAGAAAGCATCGGCCGTCCGGAAGTATATGTAGTATATTGTCGGGAGTCGCATATTATCTAGTTTAAACTAAGCTTCTGACAACGATGCCGGGAGGGTTAATGTCGCGGGCGACAGACGACCAGACGAATGACGAGTCGAGAACTCGACGCGCTGGACAGGAAGATACTGTACACGTTGCAGTCGGAGGCGCGCCGCACGTCGTCGACCGACATCGCCGACAAACTCGACGCCTCGGCGAGCACCGTCCGAAACCGTATCCAGCGACTCGAAGCCGACGGAGTGGTCCGCGGCTACCACGCCGACGTGGACTACGAGCGCGCGGGGTACCAACTGTACACGCTCATCGTCTGTACGGCCCCGATTCCGGAGCGCGAGGAGTTGGCCGAGGCCGCCGCCGCGGTCCCCGGCGTCGTCGAGGTACAGGAGGTGATGACCGGCGAGCGAAACGTCATGGTCCGAGCCATCGGCGTCGACGGCGACGACCTCAGTCGAATCGGCGAGGAGTTAGACGAACTGGGGCTTCGCGTCTCCGACGAGGATCTGATTCGGAACACCCACCGCCGGCCGTACGCGAAGTTCGGCGACGGGGGCGACGAGTGAACCGGCCGAGAGCCGACGCGCGAAGCGCCGTCACTCGGGACCGACACCGGTGACATTTCGGTAGGTAACACGAGTACAGGGGGCGTGAAACGCCGTCTTAGTGCCGAATCCGAGCCCGTCGATGTCCGATGGCCCGGCTCTCGAACCACCGGTACAGCTTTGACGAGTGATAACGAACTGGTAATCGCCGTTGTCAGAGACCCTCCCGTTCGCGTCGGTCTCTCGCCGACCGGATGCCCCCCACCACCACCATCACCACCAGAGCGGTTCAACGCGCTCCGACAACGGGTAGACGCGGCTGCAACAGCATCGCGCGGTCGGGCCTCCCTGCACTCGCCGCGTGGTACGCTACGTGGTTTCACCGGACGACCGCCCCCGGTCGTTCGCTTCCGACGGCGTCCACGCCTCGGTTTTTGTTCTCCGACGACGCTCGTGACCCGTGAGCGACGGCGTTTCAGCGGTCGAGAAGTCAGGTCGCGGCCGACTCAGTCGAGTCGTTCGACCTGAACCAGCGCGACGGGGTCGTCCCAGCCGTAGACGGCGGGGTCGAGGTCGCCGTCGCCGACGATACCCGCGTGCGGCGCGATAACACCGTTCTCGGCGAGGTCGGGGTCGCTCATGCCGGTTCCGTCGGTCCCGGAGTCGATGCCGTAGAGGGCCTGTGCAGGGGGGACCATGTCGCCGTACGCCTCGGTGTTGACCTCGGTTCCGGCGTCGTAGCTGGCCGCGAAGTACGACCGCGACTCGTTGACCCGCTCCGGGAGCGGGACGGTGTCGAGGCCGGCGAACCCGTCGTTCGTGCCGATGAGCATGCTGACGAACGAGAGGTACGCGCCGCTGGCGTCGGTCTCCAGTTCGAGCGTCGCGGCCGCGGGAAACATCTCGCTCGCCGGGAGTTCGTCGGGGACGAGCGGCGCGTCGCCGACCGCGACGCCGCGAACGTCGTCGCTCGCTTCGGCCAGCTCACCGAGCGGGCCGAGGTTCCCGTTCTCGGCGAGTTCTCTGATGGCGTCGCTCGCCGGGTCGCCGACGGCGAACAGTTCCACGCCGGCGCGGTGGGCGACCACCGCCGGCGGGGTAAACGGCTGTCCGGTCGTCAGGTTCGCCACGGTCACGCGGTAGGTTCGCGCGGACTGGCTGTTTCCGTTTCCGGTCGATTGGCCCGGCAGGCTCGCACTACCCAAACAGCCGGCGAGGGCGGCCAGCACGCCCGCGCCGGTCAGTCCGAGTACGGTTCGTCGCGTCGTCGGAGTCGTCGTGTCCGTCATTGGTCTCACGTGTGGTCGGTGCCACGACAACGAAGACGCGAGACCGGCTAAAGGCGGTTTTTCGAGATTCGGGGTGACTCCGTGACGAATCGGGGTCGACTCTGTACCAAATTCGGACCGGGCGAGGGCCGAAGGTCGATACCGCCGGGTCGCTCACCGGACCGTCACGTAGGTCAGGAACGTCAGCGCGACGAGTTGGAGGCCGCGGAGGACCAACACGGCCTGCTGGACGTGGGGGTCCCCGGAGTAGAGGCTCTGCATGGTGAAAAAGAAGTAGAGCGCGACGGCGTTCTCGACGAGCATGACGACGGCGAACGCGAGCAGACCGAGGACGAGCGAGGTGCGGAACGTCCGGTAGTTGCGAATCCACACGGCGGTCAGCGCCGCGAGGAAGACGATGTTCGCGCCCGAGAGGGCGCTGGCCGCCATGATTTGGGTGTCCATTGCCATGGTCATTCGAGGTGTGTCGTGATTTCTTCGAAGGTGTCGCGGTACCGTTCGAACTGGTCGGTGAGGAAGTACAGCCGTCCGTACTTGTCGCCGCCGGCCTCGACGACCCCGTGGGATTCGAGGGCGTCGAGGTGGTGTCTGACGGTCTTGTAGCCCACGTCGAGTTCGTCGGCGAGGCGGTTCGCGTTCTGCGGGCGCTCCGAGAGGGCGCGGATGATGCGGACGCGGTTCTCGCCGCCGCGGGTCGCCGTGAGCAGATACCAAAGCGCCTTCTCCATCGACTGTTCGTTTGGTTGATTGGTCGAGCGCGGTATTATTCTCGCGGGTGCCGTTCGACGCGACGAGTTCGACTCGGCGACGACCGCACATGAGCGTTGTTCCAGTTCCGTACCAAATTCGGGTGGAGTCTCCGGGCGCGCCGAGTCGGTCGGTGCCGCCGCCCCGACAGCGCTCGCCGGTGTCCGAGACGGAACCGACTCGGCCTCACCGGCGGACCGACTCGAACCGGCAGGACCCCCCGACGGCAGTAAGGGATATGTCGGTCGCGTCCTACGAAAACTCGTATGGACGACGACACCGGACGGAACGCGTGTGCCATCGAGTCTCCGAAGGGACGGCCCTGTCCCTTCTGCGGCACATCGATGGACCACCGCCACTGCAAGTACGTCTGCCCGGAACACGGGGTCGTCTACGACTGCAGCGACACGTTCTGGTAACGAAACCTGACAGGAGACGCCCGCGCTGGTACCACTGCGAAGTCGGCGGGTTCGCGGGTTGATTTCACGACAGCACGAAGCGTTATGTCGGCGGAGACCTAACGAATGACTGTCCTCCCCGGTCAGCTCAGTTGGTCCCGAGACGGATGCGGCCACGTACACGAAACGATGCTCAACGAATCACAGGTCGAGGCGGGAAAAGACATCCAACAGCGGACGGGAAAGACGTTTTACTTCGCGACGCGCCTCCTCCCGGAGCGCGTCAGACACGCCACGTACGTGCTGTACGCGTTCTTTCGGGTCGCCGACGAGGTCGTCGACGCCGAGGAGACCGCGCCGCCGGCACAACAGCGCGAGCGTCTCGAACACCTCCGCGCCGAGGCGCTCGGCGAGGTCGAGACCGACGACCCCGTCCTGTCGGCGTTCGCCGAACTCAGAGAGCGCTACGGTATCGACCCCGACGACGTGAACGTCTTCATCGACGCGATGGAGTCGGACATCGAAAAAGACCGCTACGAGACCTACGACGAACTTGAGACGTACATGGACGGGTCGGCCTCCGCGGTCGGTCGGATGATGACCGACGTCATGCGTCCCGACGACCCCGAGGCGGCGCTCCCGCACGCGACGGCGCTGGGACAGGCGTTCCAGATGTCGAACTTCCTGCGCGACGTGGGCGAAGACGTGGTCGAGCGCGGCCGGGTGTACCTCCCGCGGACGACGCTCGACCGCCACGGCGTCGACGCCGAACAGATACTCGACCTCGAGTTCGACGAGCGCGTCGCCGACGTGATGCGCGACGAACTCCGTCGAACGGAGTCGCTGTACCGCGACGGCGTCGCCGGCATCGAGTACCTCCCGGCGGACTGCCAGTTCCCGGTGCTCCTCTCGGCGGTGCTGTACGCCGACCACCACCGGTCGATTCGGAACCTCGGCTACGACACGCTCACGGCGACGCCCGAACTGAGCTTCGGGCGGAAGCTCACGCTCCTCGCGAAGACCGCGGCGTACTGGGCCGTCTGGCGCGACCCCGTGGCCGTGTTCAAGGCCGTCAGCGTCGTCCCCTACCCGGACGACGACGACCTCGACGCTGATTTCGGCCCCGGTTCGACGCGGATCGGCCGCAGCCGACGGAGCGGGCGCGTCTCCGGCTGGCTCCGGTCGCTGAACCGCTGGGGCTCGGACTGAGCGACGCGCGATTTTTCCGCGACTGAAAGATTTACTGGGTGGCCGAGAGAGCCCCCGGCATGCATCGCGTCACCCTCGACACCCGGTTAGACGACTGTCCGCTGGGACGGGTGACCGCCGCGCACGACGTGACGCTGACCACGCCGTACTGGAATCTCTCGCCCGAAACCGGCCAGTGCGACCTCTGGGTCGAAGCCTCGTCGCCGGGGCGGTCGCAGTTAGAGGCCGGCATCCGCGCGCTCAGAGACGCCGACGGCGTGCGCCACTTCGAACTGAAGTGGAAGCGCGGGTCGCACGCGACGGCCCACGTCGTGCTCGAAGAGACCGTCGCCATCGAGACGGTCATGGCCAACGGCGGCGCTGTCATCGCTCCGTTCCGCGACAGGGACGGCTGGGAACGGTGGCACCTCGGGTTCGCCGAGCCGGATGCCGCGGCGGCCACTCTCGACTCGCTCGACCGCCGCTACGAACTCACCGTCGTCGAGCAGACGCCGCTCACAGACTCGGGTGCGGCCGCCGTCTTCCGGAACTTCCACGAGGCCGCGACGCTCCTCGACGGCTGTGAGCGACTCACCGAGACGGAGGCGCGGGTGCTCCGAACCGCGGTCGAACACGGCTACTACGAGACGCCGCGGGGCGAGTCGCTCGCCTCTCTCGGCGACCGCTGTGGCGTCTCCGACGTCGCCATCTCGAAGACGCTCCGCCGTGCGGAGCGAAAGCTCCTCGGGGCCGCCGTCTCCGCGCTCGCCGGTCTCGACGCCGACCGCGACCCGCCGGCTGCGCGGCCCGGCGACGGGGGTTAGCATCCTAACCCTCCGGTTCTCCCGGCTCGCGGGCGTAGGTCCCGGTGATGAGCGCACACGCCGACGCATCGCTCTCGACCGCCGACGAGCCGAGATCGATTCTCGACACGCCACCGCAAACCGCTGACTCGACCGCGCCCGCGACGCCGGCTTCACACACCGTCCCTCGTCATGGTCGGTAGCCAACTCCTCGCCGGTCGATACCGGAACGCCGTCCTGTTCGTGTTCTTGGCGGCGGTCTGGGGTGGCACCTACCCCGCGGTGACGGTCGGGCTGGGGTCGTTCCCGCCGATTCTGTACGCCGCGCTCCGGCTCGACATCGGGGCGGTCCTCCTGTTGCTGTACGCGGGGCGACGCACCGATTACTGGCGACCCCGCACACGAGGCGACTGGGCGGCCGTCTCGGTCGCCGGTCTCCTGACGCTCGGGGGCTACGGGGTCCTCCAGAACGTCGGCCAGCAAACCGTCCCGAGCGCGGTCGCCTCGGTGCTCGCGGGGCTGATTCCGATACTGACCGTCGGGTTCGCGAAGCTGTTTCTGCCCGACGAGCGATTCGGCCCGGTCGAACTGCTCGGCGTCGTCGTCGGCTTCCTCGGCTTAGTCGTCATCACCGACCCGAACCCGTCGAACCTCCTCGCGGGGAACGCCGCGGGGCAGGCGATACTGGTGCTCGCCGCGGCGTCCTTCGCGCTCGGCGGCGTGCTCGCCCAGCGAATCGAGACCGAGATGCCGTTCGCCACCCAGACCGCGTGGGCGATGGTCGTCGGAGCCGCCGCGACCCATCTCGCGAGCGCGGCGAGTCCGACGGAGTCGCTGGCGGGGGTCGACGCGTCGCCGGCGGGCGTCGTCGGTCTCGTCTATCTCGGCGTCTTCGTGAGCGCGGTCGGCTACCTGCTGTACTTCTCGCTTCTCCCCCGACTCGGTTCCGTCGAGCTCAACCTCGTCACCTACGCCATCGCCGGCTTCGGGACGGTGTACAGTTGGCTTCTGTTCACGGAGCCCGTGACCGCGACCACGCTCGTCGGCTTCGGGTTCGTCCTCCTCGGCTTCGGCCTGCTCAAGTGGAAACGGCTCGGAGCCGCCTATCGGGGCCGGCGTCGCGGCGTCGAATCCGACTGAGAGACAGCGCTGGGGCCGCGACAGACGGGCGCGAGCGCGAGGGAATCCCGCCGTTCAGGAGCGCCACGGCAACCGCCGCGGAAGCCGCAGAAGCCGCGAGTCGAACCGGTCCGTCTTGAGCAGTCCGACGCCGAACAGCGCCGCGACCGCGACGGGAATCCAGTTGCCGAACCACGCGTTGATGCCGCCCCAGAGGATGACGAAGCTCACCAGGTCGTCGAGCATGAACTCCGTGCGGTCGAGTCGCGCGAGAAGCGCCTCGCGGTCGAACGACCAATCGAGCGCGACGACGGCGACGGTCGCGCTGACGACCCAACCGGCGTAGTTCGAAAGCGGGACGCCGTAGAACAGCACCGCGTCGTCGGCGAGGCGGTAGTACTCCCAGAAGCCGAGCGCGACCGCGCCGGGGTCCAGCACCACGTCCATGGCGAGGACGGCCGCGATGACGACGCCGAGGCGGACGGCCCCGTTGCGGGCGCGGTCGCCCAGCAAGAGCAGACACAGCAGGTAGGCGTTCATGACGAGCGGGATGAAAAACACCGGCAAGCCGATAGGAACCCCGGTGACCGTCGGCCCGAGGTCGACGCCGTAGTGGAACCAGCCGTACGGCCAGCCCGTGGTGACGCCGGTGTACTCGATGGCGTAGGCGTACGCGGTGAGCGCGCCGACGCCGAGAGCGGCACGTCTGGTCACGAGCGGGAGGACGCCCACGATGAGCGGCGAGCGCATCACGAACGTCCCGAGGAGGATGAGAAACGCGTTGAACGCCAGCGGGTCGGGGAGCCAGCCCATCGCGCTGGCGACGAGGAGCACCGCGCCGTTCAGCGGGAAGAACACCGAGATGGTAAAGCGGTTGTCGCGCACGAGTCGGTCGAGCGCCGCCTCCGCTTCACCGCGGGTAGACGGCAGCCGCGCTCGCAGGTCGCTCGCGCTCACGGCCGCACCTCCGGTTCACCCATTGACGAGCCTCCAGAGAGCCCCGAGGGTGATGAGCATGCCGACGACGGTGTTGATAACGGGGTACCACCAGTACGCCCGGTCCACGTCGACGCCGGAGGTGGCGATACCGAGGACGACGACCGGATAGGCCGCCAAGAGCGCGCCGAGTCGGGGGTCGACCGCGGCGAAGGCGACGGCCGCGAGAACCCACGTCGCGGCGCAGTACCAGTAGGTCCGCCGCTCGCCGAGGGCCGTCGCGGTCGTTCGAATGCCGGCCTCGCGGTCCGGCTCGATGTCGGGAATCGCGGAGAACGTGTGCATCCCCATCGTCCAGAGCCACGCGCCCGCGACGGCGAGCATCGGGGGGTTCGACCCCGAAACGGCCGCGTAGGCGGCGACGCCCGGCAGGACGTACAGGCCGTTCGAGACCGAGTCGAGAAGCGGCGTCGTCTTGAACCGAAACGGCGGCGCGCTGTACTCGACGGCGAGGAAGAAGTGCGCGGCGAGCCACGGCCACGCCACCCGCGGAGCGACGGCGAACAGGCCGACTCCGAGCAGGCCGCTCGCGGCGACGACGACGGTGTTCACGGGGTCGCCGCGCCAGCGGGCCTCGCGGTCGTCCTTCTTCGGGTTCGCTTCGTCCACGTCGGCGTCGAACACGTCGTTGACGCCGTAGAGAAAGACGTTCGCGGGGACGAGGAAGTACGCGAACAGGGCGACGGGTTCGAGGCCGAACAGGTCGGCGGGGGCGCTCGCGGCGGCCGCGACGCCGACGACGACGGGGCCGGCGAGGTAGAGCCAGAACCGGGGCCGCGAGAGGACCGCGAGGTAGACGAGTCGGTCTCGGAGACCGCCGTCTGCTCGTCCGTCGTCGCCGCCCTCGCCGGACTCGCTCTGTGCGGCCATATCGGCGCTCATCTCGCGTCTTCGGCCATCTCCTCGGCGGTGAGTTGACCGCTGATGAGACACATCGGGACGCCGATGCCCGGCGTGGTAAACGAGCCGGTGAAGTAGAGGCCGTCGACCGTCTCGGAGCCGTGCGGCGGGCGGAGGAGCGCCGTCTGGAACAGCGTGTGGGCGAGTCCGAGGGCGGTTCCCTGCGTGCTGTTGTAGCGCTCCTTGAAGTCGTTCACGCAGAACGACTCCTCGACGACGATTCTGTCGCGGAGGTCGACGCCGGTGTTGTCGGCGATGTCGGCGAGGACGAGGTCGCGGTAGCTCTCGCGGAGTTCCGGCGTGTCCTCCAGCCCGGCCGCGATGGGGACGAGCGCGAACAGGTTGCTGTGGCCCTCCGGAGCGACCGTGTCGTCGGTCTTCGAGGGGACACAGAGGTAGTACGCGGGGTCGTCGGGCCACGCGGGGTCTTCGAATATCGTCTCGAAGTGGTCGTCCCAGTTGGTGGGTAACACGAGCGTGTGGTGGGCGAGTTCGTCCACGTCGCCCTCGACGCCGAGGTAGAGCAGAAACGCCGAGGGGGCGTACGTTCGGGAGTCCCAGTAGTCGGCGTCGTACTGGCGCTTCTTCTCCGGGAGGAGTTCCTGTTCGGTGTGGGCGTAGTCGGCGTCGGAGACGACCTGGTCGCAGAGGAACTCGCGGCCGTCTTCGGTGCGGACGGCGAACCCGCCGCGGCGACCGGCGATTTCGGCCACGGGCGAGTCGGTGTGGAACTCGACGCCCAGCTCCTCGGCGAGGTCGACGATGGCGTCGACGACGCCCGCGAGGCCGCCGTCGGGGTAGTAGACGCCCATGTTGAAGTCCACGTGGCTCATGAGGTTGTAGAGCGCCGGCGTGTTGTTCGGCGCGCCGCCGAGGAACACCAACGTGTACTGCATTATCTGCTGGAGCTTCGGGTGGTCGAAGTACTTCTCGACGTGGTCCTGCATCGAGCCGACGAGCGACAGCCCCCACGAGTACCGGAACACGTCGAGGTCGATGTAGTCGGTCAGCTCCGGGCGGTCGGTGTAGACGAAGTGCTCCATCCCGATGCGGTAGTTCCGCTCGGCCTTCCGGAGGTAGTCGTCGAGCCTGTCGCCCGCGCCGGGCTCGTAGGACTCGAAGGTGGCCTTGTTGGCCTCGACCTCGGGGAGCATGTCCACGCGGTCGCCGTCCTTGAAGAAGATGCGGTAGTGCGGGTCGAGTCGGGTCAGCCCGTAGTAGTCCTCGGGCCGCTTGCCGAAGTAGGCGAAGAAGCGCTCGAACACGTCGGGCATGAGGTACCACGACGGCCCCATGTCGAACCGGAAGCCGTCGCGTTCGAGCGTGCTGGCTCGGCCGCCGAGCTGTTCGTTCTTCTCCAACAGCGTCACGTCGGCACCGGCGTCCGCGAGGTAGCACGCCGTCGAGAGGCCGCCGAACCCGCCGCCGACGACGACGACGGACTCGCCGGCGAGGGAGTCGAGAGCCGAGACAGAATTCATGTCCGTTCGTAAGGACGTAGAGAACATAAATCGACTGACCGAATCGACCGCCGTCGGGGGGTAGCTTTAGGCTCGGTCCCTCCTTACGGCCCCGCATGAACGACACCACCGCGGTGGTCACAGGCGCGAGTTCCGGAATCGGCGCGGCGGTCGCGCGCGCCCTCGGTCGCGCCGGCGCGACGGTCGTCGCCTGCGCCCGCGACGGCGACGCCCTCCAGTCGGTCGTCGACGACATCGAGGCCGACGGCGGGACCGCGAGCGCCGTCCGCGCCGACGTGCGCGACGAACTCGACATGGAGCGACTGATGGAGACGGCGGCCCGCGCCGGCGGGCACATCGACGTGCTCGTCGCCAACGCCGCCGTCGCCCACGGGACGCCCGGCGAGATGCCCGCGCCCGAAGAGTCCTACGCGGCGTTCGACGACACGCTCCGGACCAACGTTCGCGGCGTCTTCGCGGCGGTCAAAGAGGCGCTCCCGCACATGGCCGACGACGGGCGCATCCTCGTGCCCTCCGGCTCAATCGCTCGTGAGGCGAAGCCGGGAATGGGGGCGTACGCCGTCTCCAAGGCGGCCGCCGAGGCGCTCGTCCGACAGTTCGCCGCCGACTGCGACCAGACCGTGACCGTGGTCGACCCCGGTCTCGTCGCCACCGACCTCACCGGCGGACAGGGCCGCGACCCCGACGACGTAGCCGACCTGTTCGTCTGGGCGGCGACCGACGCCGACCCCGCCGAGTTCGACGGCGACATCGCGGACCGCAGGGTCTGGAAGAAAGCGACGCGGTGAGGGTTCTCGCAGCTTCGACTCCCCCATCCCGCCGGAACCGCGCCCCTTATTAATCCGAACCAGTTCGTTCACAATATGAACCGTTCGACGGCCATCGGCGTGGGGAGCGTCGTGGCACTCGTCGCGCTCTCCGCGTACGCCGCGAGCGCCGAGGCGTGGAACCTGCTCGTCGTCTCGTGGGCCGCCTTCGGCGCGATGGCGCTCGCCGCGCCCTTCGGCGCGCGCAGCCGGGCCGAGCACGCCGAGGGACTCGTCTGGGGCTACGGCCTCGCCAGCGGCGCGATGGTGACGAGCGCCGCGGTGTTTCTGGTCCCGCAGGCGCTCGGCCACCACACCCAGTTCGGCGGCTTCGGCATCGCCTTCGGCATCCTCGCCGGCTTCGCCGCTCACACCGTCGGCCACCGCTTCGCCCACATGGACTTCCCCGTTGACCGCACCGTGACCGAACTCTCGGCGCACGCCATCTCCGCGGGCGCGATTATCGGTATCGTCTACGGGAACATCGACGTGGGCGTCGGCCTCGGACTCGCCATCGTCTCGCACAAAGGCCCGGCCGGCTACGCCGCCGCCCGGCGGCTCTCGGGACAGGGCAAATCTGTCGCCCCGCTTCTCCTCCCCGCGGCGGGTCTCGGCATCGCCGCCATCGTCTCCAGCGCCGTGTCGCTCCCGGCGACCGGTGCCTTCCGCGGGCTCGTCTTCGGCTTCGCCTCCGGCGTCTTCCTCCACGTCGCCATGGACTTCCTCCCGCGCTGTGAAATCGGTAGCGAGATTCACGAACTGCTGTCGGTCGAAGACGGCCACGCTCACGCGATTCTCGACCGTCTCCGGTTCCACGCCGCGGTGAGCACCGCCGTCGGCGGGCTCGCCGTCTTCGTCGCGTGGCTGGTGCTCAACTAATCGACTACTGGCCGGTCGGGCCGAGGTAGCCCCACGCGAGCAGTCGGTCGCCGTCGCCGTCTATCCAGCGCTCGCCGATGTCGTCGCGGTAGTACAGGTTCGGGATGACGATGTCGTCGACGCGGTCGTACGCCTGTTTTCTCGCCTCCTGCATCGTCTCGCCCTTCCCGGTGACGACGAGCGGGATGCCGCTCTCGCCGGCGGCGCGCCACTGCCCGTCGACGAGTTTCGCGTCCTCGATGTGGACGCCCTCGCGGCTGTCGGTCTCGAAGACGACCGCCGCGTTGCGGGAGTTCTCGTCGTAGGTCTTCTCGTCGGTGAAGGGAAACGGCGGCAGGACGATGCGGACCGCGATCTGGTAGCCGCCGTGGACCGATAGTTCGGGGTCGTTGCCGTGGGCGAGGTCGTAGAAGAACTGCGCCGTCGACGACTCGAAGGACTCTTCTTGGAGCGTAATCGTCGGGTAGCCGAACCGCGGCGTGAACTCCAGCGGATAGATGCCGTGTTCGTTGACGATGCAGTTGATGTCGATGCTCCCGACGTAGCCCTCCTCGGCGAGCCACGATTCGAGCCGACCCAGCGTCTCCTCGAACAGCCGGTTCCGCCCGGCCCAGAACATCGAGGTTCCCATCTCGCCGGTCGAGGGGCCGATGTTGCCCGGAAACAGTTTCTTGTGCTCGAAGTTGAAGTTCACCGGGTCGACGAACGTCTCCCCGTTGAAGAAGCCGCAGACGGCGATTTCGACGCCTTCGACCTTCCGCTGGAGCTGAAAGCCCTTCATTCGGTGGCCCCACGCCTGCTTGTACGCGCGGAGCACCTCGACCACGTCGCTGCCGTCGTCCTCGTTGCCGACGTAGAGGAGTCGCTTGACGTTCTGCACCTCGCCAAGCGGCTTGATGACGTAGGGGGCGCGGTTCCGCCGGACGTACTCGATGCCCTCGTCGAAGTCGTGGAAGACGCGCTGTTCGACCGTGTTCACGCCGTGGGACTCCAGCACGTCCATCGCGTAGCCGCGGTCCTCTTCGAGGCGGTCGGTGTTGGGCGTCCCGCCGACGACGGCGTGTCCCTCCTCGCGAAGTTCCTGCGCCAGCGCGCCGGTGCCGATGTCGGAGCCGACCCAGATGTCGTCGAAGACGGTCACGTCGGCCCACTCGACCTCCGCGCGCCAGTCGTCGGTCTTCGGGACGAAGCCGTCGCCGATCTCTTTGTCGCGCTCGGCTTCGATGTAGTACCGAACGTCGTGGCCCTCTCTGTGGACCTGCCACGCGAGGTCGGTGATGAGCGCGGCGTCCGCCGACACGAAAAGGAAGTTCACACAAAGGTGTCGGGCGGCGGCCTGAAAACTGTGTGTGTGGCGAGAGCTACCTCGGCGACCGCTCAGTCGCTCGTCAGCCGGCGAAGCTGGATGGAGACGCCGAGCGCCGCCCCGAGGAGCAACACGAGGTTGAACGCCGCTTGGAACGGCGCGCGGTACTCGGGGTTCACCCACGTCGTGATGGTCTGGCTGGCGTTGAGGTAGAACTGTAGCGCCGCGATGAGCGCGAGCAACAGCAGTCCCGCGAGGACCGCGTAGTCGAGGTAGCGGCGCATCCGCTCCGCGAACTCGCGGTTCTCGCCTTCTTCCTCGTCGGTCGGGTCCGGTGTGGGCTCTCGAAGTCTGTCCACCCCGGACGCGTCATCGTCGGTCGTCGGTGGCTCGTCAGTCGTCGACTGCGCTCCCTCCGTCCGCGTCTCGTCGCTCATTTCGACCACCTCCGGGTGGCGAAGACGGCCACGAGAAGTCCGACGACGGCCACTATCGGGCCGAAGCCCGGTGCCGCCGAGGAGGTCTCGGTCCGCTCGTAGTCGGTTCGCTGCGGCGCGTCGCCGCCGTCGCCGTTCTCGAAGTCTTCGACGCGGAGTTCCACGTCCTCTCTGGTCTGGTTCACGCTAATCGTCCTCGTTGGGTTCAGGTTCGCCGCGCCGCGGGCGGTGTCGATGACGACCCCGTCGCGGAGCAACACGGCGTCGATGTAGTAGTTGTAGTCGTTCGGGACGCTCGCCGACGCGTCCACCGTCTCGGTCCGGCCGGCCGCGATGGTCCCCGCGTCGACCGTCGTCCGGGAGGCCACGATGTTCGATTCGGCCTGCCGGAGGACGAACAGCACCGAGAGGTCCTCGGCCGGGTCGTCGCCGGCGTTCGTCAGCGTCGCCGTCAGGTCGAGCGTCGTCCGGTCCTCGCCGGCCTCGGCGATGGCGAAGGAGACGGGCGGGAGCGCCTCGCTGTCGGTGAACGAGGTGGTCGACCGGAGGTACGGCGGCTTGATGGCCGAGACGCCGCGGACGCTCTTTCGCGCCTGGTCGACCCGCTCGTCGTCGCTGTAGAGGACGACCTCGATGTCGTAGCCGCCCTCGCGGGGGACCGTGAGGTTGGTCGTCGTCGCCACCTCACCGTCCTTGGAGAGCGTCCCGACGTCGAGTTCCTGCGTCGTCGTCAACAGCCCCGACTCGGCGTCGACGGCGCGGACGAGGACGCTCACGTTCTGCGTGGGGTTACCTCGGTGGTCGATTCTGGTCTCGATTTCGAGCGTGACCGTCTCCCCCGTCGCCTGTCCGGCCGCGATGGAGACGCCGGCGACGTCCACCGGTCCGGGACGGACGGGGCCGTCGTCGGTCGGGTCCGCGACGACCCCCGGAACGACGGCGGCGGCGACGAGCGCCACGACGACGACGCCGACCGTCCCGGCCGTGAGGAGGGCGTTTCTTTCCATACCCGACTGACATTTACGGTCGGGTATATGTTTTGTCCCCGATGGGTTGGCGGAGCGGGCGACACAACGGCGAGACCACGGCCGCAGAGACACCGTGGCCGCGGGGACCCGCCCGTCAGCGGGAGTGTCACGACGAGTGTGAACACACGCTTTGCTCTCGGGGCGCCTATCTCTGCTACCATGTCGAAGGCGATGCAACAGGCGACGTGTTCGTGCGGGTTCAGCGTGACCTCTGAGAACAGAAACGAGGTCGTGAAAGTGATTCAGCACCACGCCCACGACGAGCACGGAAAAGAGATGACGAGAGACGACGTGCTGGCGATGATGAAGCAGGCCTGACGAGCGCGGTCGGGCGTGGATTTTTATAGGACGGCGTAGCGATATGTGGCATGGCAACATACGTTATCGGGACGAACTCGGTCCACACCAGCGCCGAAGTCTGCGACTATCTCTCGCGACGAATCGACGCCGGCGACGTGCTCCACGTCGTCAACTCCCACCGCGGCGGCGACGAGACCGACAGCGAGGACGTTCGCGACGGCGAGGACGCCCTGAACGTCGTCGTCTCCCGCCTCGGCGACCTCGTGGACGTGGAGACTCACCAGTACATCCGCGGTAACGACGCCGCCGACGACATCCTCCAGTGCGCCGACGAACAGGACGCGGACGAAATCGTCATCGGCGTCCGAAAGCGCAATCCGACCTCGAAAATCGTCTTCGGCAGCACGGCACAGGACGTGCTGTTGAACTCGAACATCCCGATGGCGGTCGTCCCGCTGGAAAAAGTCTAATCGTCGCGTCCGAGGTCGCCCGCGGCCGCGTTAGTCTCCGGCTCGGTACTCGACGAGCACCATCTCGAACGCGGGCTCTTCGTCGCCTTCCTCCTCGTAGAACGCCATGTAGCCCGGCAGCGGGCTCTCCGGCGTGACGCAGCTCTCCCAGAAGACGCTCCCGTTCGTCCGGACGACGAAGTTCGCGCACTCCAGGCCGGCGTAGGTGGATATCTCCTCGACTTTGAAGCTCACGTTGCCGTTTTCGCCCGAGGCCTCCCAGCCGTCGCCGACGCGGAGCGTCTCGCCGTCGACCCCGCTGTAGTACGGCGAGTCGAAGCCGATGGTAGCGACCGACCCCGACGGGCTTCCGGCGAGTTCGCCGTAAATCTCGTCCGGCGGCGCGCTCACGGTCTGCTCGCTCGTCGTGTTGGGCGTGACCAGTTTCGTCCGAATCGTCACCTCGTCGTCGGTCGCGGAGACGACCTCCCACTCGTAGGTAGCGGTGCCATCGATGCTCGGACTCGTGATGTCGTAGCGGTAGTACTGCCCGGTCCGGTACCGCTGGTCCCACGTCCCGTTGAACGAAAACGAGGCCCGTTCGGCGTCGCCGTCGCCGCTCTGGTCGGCCGATTCGCCGTCGGTGGCTGTCGCGGTCGCGTCTGTCGCACCCGTCGATGCGTCGGTCGCGGTCGTGGCGTCGCCGCCGACACCGCCCCCGCACCCGGCGAGGAGAACCATGAGTGCCGCGAGAAGCACTCGCGCTGCTGTGGGTTGCATACAGGACACGAGAGGCCACCCGGGGTCATAATAGACACGTCAGACGGGGGCGCACGACGCGACCCGCGAGCGACCCGCTCAGCTCTCGCCGTCGGCTTCGAGCACCTTCTCGGCGAGCGTCGGCACGAACGTCCCGATGTCCGTGACCATGCCGATGGCCTGCGAGGAGCCGCGGTCGAGCAGTTGCGTGACGGTCGCGGGGTTGATGTCCACGCAGACGGTCTTCGCCGTCGAGGGCAAGCAGTTGCCGACGGCGACCGAGTGCAGGAGCGTCGAGAGCATGAGCACCATGTCGGCGCGGTGGGCCTGCTCGCGGATGGCGTTCTGCGCCTCGATGGTGTCGGTGATGGTGTCCGGAAGCGGGCCGTCGTCTCGAATCGACCCCGCGAGGACGTACGGCACGTCGTTTTTCACGCACTCGTACATCACGCCCTCTTTGATGAGTCCCTCCTCGACGGCCTCGGCGATACCGCCGGCGCGGATGACCTCGCTGATGGTGTAGATGTGGTGCTTGTGTCCCTTTCGGGGGTGTTCCATCGTCTCCATGTCCATCCCGAGAGAGGTGCCGTACAGCCCGCGTTCGATGTCGTGGGTGGCGAAGCCGTTACCGGCGGAAATCATGTCCACGTAGCCCTCGCGGACGAGTTCTGCGAGGGCGTCGCCGCCGCCCGAGTGGATGAGCGCCGGCCCGGCGACGACGAGGACGTTCCCGCCATCGGCTTTGGTCTCGCGGAGCGCGTCGGCCACCTCGCCGATGAGCGACTCCGACGGTCGCTCCGAGGAGACGCCGCCCTGCATGAACCCGAAGGGACCGGAGGCGTCTCGGGGGCGCTCCGGCGGCTTGACGCGAATCCCCGCCTCGTCGGTGACGACGAGGTCGCCCTCCTCGATGCCGTTGAGGACCTTCGTGTAGGCCCGCGGGCCGTCGTCGGTCTCCTCGACGACTATCGCGCAGTCCATCTCGATGTCCTCGACCGGGAGCCACTCGCCTTGATACCGAACGTCGGTCGGGTGGTTCGTCGTCGAGTAAAAGCCCACGGGGACGACCCGGTCGGCGGGCGAGGCCTCGACGCGCGCGTCGACGGGGTCAGTGAGGTTCGCGCCGATTTGGTGGAGTTCGTGCAGTATCTCCTGGAGCGTCTCGCGGTCGTCCGCGGACACCGACATCCGGCAGTAGGAGGTCTCGTCTTTCTGCCGGCCGACGTCGAACTGCTCGACGTCGAAGTCCCCCCCGAGGTCCATCACGATGCCCATGGCCTGTTGCATCATCCCCGAGTCGATGATGTGGCCGTCGAGTTCGACCGTGCGCGTGAACGTCATCGACGGAGAGACGGGGGAGGCGGCAAAGTGGGTTACGGACGCGATGACGCGGAGAAAAGACGGGGTCGGACGAAGTTCGGTTCTGCCCGTGTTCAGAGGAAGAAGCCCTTGAACGTGTTGGCGACGGTCCAGACGACCTGGTCGACGGGGTGACCCCGTTCGCCGGAGACGCGGATGCGATCGTCGGCGAGAGCGTCTTGAACCTCGGCGAGCGGGTCAGACGAGTCGGCGATGGTTTCGAGGGTCTGTCGGTCCGTCGTGATTCGAGTCGACGCCTCGTCGTTGGGACCGGTCGAGATGTCGTCGATGCGCATGTCGTCTTGCACCGACGCCGAGAACACGTGCGTCTCGTCGCCGTCTTCGACGTAGACGTTCACCGTCTTCCCCGCGATGAGGCTTCGGGCGAACGAGACGTCGAGCTGTTCGACGTTGTCGTTGTACAGCGCGACGCCCTCTTCGAGGAGCTGTTGCATCTCCTCGTCGCTCGGCGTCTCGGACTCCTGTGCGAACACCGGCGCGGACGCGGCCACCGCGACGAGCGCGACGGCGAGGAACAACGAGACGAAACGTGTGGATGTGGACATTTCTGTGTGGTATAGGCCGGGCGAGGACATAATGGTTCGCGCGAGCGTTCAACGGGGTGACTTGTCCCCCGTCAGCGAACCGTTCGGAGGAACGACAGGAGGTGGCCGAACGTCTGTTCGAACGCCCGGTCGTAGTGGTCGAAGTGGCCGGCGGGGAGTTCGACCAGCGTCGACTCCGGTAGCTCGTCGGCGAGGTCGGCCACCGCGTCGGCGGGCGCGAGGTCGTCGCGCGTCCCCGAGACGAG
Source organism: Haloferax prahovense (assembly GCF_000723845.1). Lineage (NCBI taxonomy): Archaea > Methanobacteriati > Methanobacteriota > Halobacteria > Halobacteriales > Haloferacaceae > Haloferax > Haloferax prahovense. The sequence goes on from NZ_LK053000.1 coordinate 892,868, forward strand.
GAGCGTCGGGCAGGTGACGGCCTCCGGGTCGGGGAGCGCCCGGTAGCGGAGCAGCGAGAGGAACAGCCGAGCGGGCGTCTCGTCGCGCCACGCGCTCCCCGGCGGCACGAGGTCGCGGTAGGCGGCGCGCACGCCGGGGTCCTCGAAGACCGCCATCGACGAGCCGTCGCCGACGACGGGGACGCGATACGGGCCGAGGAGCCGCGACTGGAGTTTGTCGCGAACGGCGGCCGCGACCGCCGCGAGCGTCCCTTTGACGCCTCGGCCCCGCGTGACCGCCTTTCCGTCGAGCATGGGGTTCTGGGCGATGACCGCGGCGACCCGACCGTCTTCGGCCGCCGCGCGGAGCGCGTAGCCGCCGGAGAGCCCCGCACCCCAGAGGACGAGCGAGCGCGAGTCGATTTCGTCGCGCCCGCGGAGTCCGTCGAGCGCGGCGTGCCAGTCGGCGACCTGCGAGTCGGGGGCTACGAGATTCCGGGGCTCCCCGTCGGAGTCACCGGTGTTCCGGTAGTCGAAGAGGAACGCCGCGTAGCCCGCCTCGGCCAGTCGCTCGGCGTAGGGTCGAAGCCCGAAGCGACGCTCCGCCGCGAGTTCGCCCGCCATGACGACTACCGGCGGCGACTCGACGCCGTCGGGGCGATAGAGCCAGCCCGCGCAGTTCGTCCCCTCGCTCTCGAAGGTCAGCGAGACGCGCGAGTACTCGAAGTGCGAGGGCCGACGCGGGCCGCGCGCGGCGGAGGGCTCGCCGCGGTGACGCCACGCACTCACGCGTCTCCCTCCTCGTAGAGGCTGTCGAGAACGCGTTGGGACAGTTCCTCGTCGCCCAGCGAGTAGTCGTTGTACGCGCGAATCCAGTCGGCTTCGAGCGTCCACGTCGCCTGCACGTCGCCCTCGCTTCGGAGCACCGTCGCCTCGACGGTCCTCGGGTTGAACTCGTCGTCGCGAGCGAGGTCGAGGAAGGCCGTGACGGCGCGGCCGACTTCGCCGTGGTCGGGTTCGACGTCCGGGAACGCCGTGAGATAGGTCAGCGAGACGGCGTCGTCGAGCGAGACTGACTCGACGCTGATGCCGTTGCCGCGGAGCGCCTCCTCGACGGCGGCCGCCGGTTCGAGGTCGTTCATACCACGCGATACGACTGCCGGCGGCTAAACGTTTGCCGCGAGACAGGACGACGCGCGGGTCCGACGACGGCGTCGGGCCGGGTCGGCAGGGACGAAACGACTCAGTCCGCGCTCGCGTCGGCCCGGCGGAGCGCGTCGTGGAGCGAAAACAGCGGTTCGATGTCACCGGCGGCGTAGTCGACGAGGAGCCGAGTGAGTTCGGCGTGCGTCCGCGTGTGGTCGAGCCCCGCGACCACGCCGTCGACGTACGCCTCGCCCAACGCCTCCCCGACGTGGGCTCCCTTGACGTGGCCGTCCTCGATGCCGAGGCGTTCGAGGTAGCCCGCCGGGAGGTCGTAGTCGTCGTACCAGACGGTCGGCTGGTCGACGCCGGCTTCCTTGCACGCCTTCCACAGCGCCGGAATGTCGCGGTTCGGACGGACCGCCTCCGGGTACGCGTCCGCGGCGAGGGTTCCGAGGTCGACGTGGTCGGCGAACAGCGCGTCGATTCGACGCGGCGCGTCCGCCCAGACGCCGGCGTCGGCGACGCGGTCGGCCCACGCGCGGAGGTGGTGTTCGTCGAAGTACTCGCCGTTGTAGGTGACGACGCCCTCGTCGCGCGCCTCGCACCACTCGACGACCCGTCGGAGGAGGTCGGCGGTGTGTTCAAGCGACCAGTCGCCGTCGCGGAGGAGCACTTCGACTTCGACCTCGGGGTCGTCGCCGTCGCCACGGTGGCCGAGGCCGACGGCGACCAACTCGAAGTCGTCGGTGTTCCGGAAGTCGCTCGGCGGGCCGTTCGGGCTGGCCGTCTCGATGTCGACTGCGAGTCGCCCCTCGTGCATACCCCGCTGTTCCGGCGGCGGCAGTCAAAAGTGACCGGATTGTCCGGCGGTACGGGCGATCCGAGGCGGCCGCGCCGCTCTCGGTGCGAGCGCGTCAGAAATGAGGTGATGTGGAAGTGACGTTCGCCGCGAGCGTGCGGCGGCAGTCGAGCGCGTCGGTGCCCGCTATTCGGAGCCGAACATGTTGCGCATCATCGGGTGCATCTCCATGAGCTGTTCCTCCGCGATCTCCTCGTACAGCTTGTACGTGATGGAGACCGTAAGGAGCAGCCCCGTCCCGGAGACTGCGCCGATGGTGCCGAGCATGTTCGCCATGACGGCGAGCAGGCCGACGAGCGCGCCACCGATGACGGTCACTTGCGGGATGTACCGCTCCATGACCTTCTCGATGACCTGCGGGTTGCGTCGGAACCCGGGAATCTGCATCCCGGAGTTCTGAATCTGTCGCGCGGTCGATTCCGGACCCATACCCGTCGTCTCGACCCAGAATATCGCGAACACCGCGCCACCGACGATCATGAAGACCAGGTCGATGAGCACGCGGATGGCGATGTCGAGCGGGTCGGCCGACGTGAGCCCGAGGAACCACATCCAGTCGGACCGCGACTGGATGGGCGCGAGGTAGTAGAACAGGCCACCGGTGACCTGTCCGCTCGTGTACTGGCCGAGCCACGCTGGCATGGCGGCCCACGAGTTGTTGAGGATGCGCCCGAGGAACTGGATGTTCGCCTGCAGGGCGCGAACGAGGATCATCGGCAGGACGCTCGCGTAGATGAGCTTGACCGGGAAGCGACCGCGGGCACCCTTCACGCGGGCGTGCGAGAGGGGAATCTCGACGCGGACGCTCTCGGCGTAGACGACGATGCCGAAGATGAGCACCGTCGTGATGAGCGCGAGCAGCTGTCCCTGACCGAGGAAGATCGTCGACAGCAGGTCGGTCGGCGAGGCAGGCAGTTCGATGGCACCGGTGACGATACCGATCCACGTCGGGAAGAACCCGGACGCGCCGCCGAGGCCCTCCCAACTGAACAGCCCACCGACGAGCTGCTGGCTGACGCCGGCGATAATGAACAGGCCGACCCCGGAGCCGACGCCCCACTTGCTGACGATCTCGTCCATGAACAGGATGAGGACACCACCGACGGCGATCTGCGCGAAGATGAGTCCCTTCACGCCGAGCGTACCGATGCCGAGCGACGCCGCTACGGCCTGGTCGGCCGGCAGGAAGTTGCCGGCAAACACCATCGGCAGACCCGTCAGGACGATCATGACCCCGACGAGCAGCTTCTGCAGTCCCTGGTAGAGGATCTGGTCGCGCGGGTTGTTGTCCGTGTCGAGCCCGAGCAGGTCAGCACCGCCAAGCAGTTGTAGGACGATGCTCGCCGTGACGATTGGGCCGATACCCAGTTGGAGCACCGAGCCCTGCTGGCCGGCCAAGATGGACCGGAACCGACCGAACAGGTCGTTCGCGGTCGCGGCGTCGACACCGAACAGCGTCACGTTCGTCAGGAAGAAGTACAGAACGAGGATCCCGCCAGTCCACCCGAGCTTCCGGCGGAACGGTACGTGTCCCTCCGGTCGGGCGACTGCGGGCATCCGCGCCAGCACTGGTTCGGCGGCGTCCTTCCATCCCATGATTTATTCCTCGTCGTCCTCGTCGGCGTCGGCCGATTCCTCGGCCTCAGCCGCTTCTTCGGCGCGTTCGGAGAGTTCGGCGTTGCCGCCCGCCTCTTCGATAAGTTCGACGGCACCGGCGGTGAAGGCGTCGGCGACGACGTGCAGTTCGTTACGAACCTGCCCGCCACCGAGCACCTTCACGACGTCCGCTTCCCAGCCGTCCTCGGCCACGTCACGGGCGTCGATGGTGTAGGTGTCGCCGTCCTTCTCGGCGACTCCGTCGGCCGCGAGGAGCGCCGCGTCCTCGTCGAGCTTCTGGATCTTGACTTCGGCGACGTCGTCCTGCAGGACGTCCGGTCGCTTGAAGCCGTGCTTGCCGAGCGGCTCGTAGTTGTGGAACTCGTGTTTGTCGCGTCCGGCGCGGCCGCGACCGCCGCGGTGACCAGCACCGCGTCGGTTCTTGTGCGTACCGCCGCTGTGCGTGCGGGAACCGCGTTGGCGTCGCTTCTTGGACGTCATCGCATGTCCTCCAGGAGCTCGTCGATCTGTTCGGTGCTGTGCTTTCCGAGTTGGCCACCTTCCTTGGTGACGTGCTTCTGTCCGCGGTGACCGCCGCGCGGCGGGTGCAGACGGAGCACGGGCGAGACGCCCTGCTTTCGCAGCGTCGTCTCCTCGTCGACGATGGCCTGCGCGAGCGCGGCCACGTCGTCGTAGTCGGTGTTCTCGGAGACCCACTCGTCGGTGATGTCGCCGTCGCCCTGCTCGGGCTCGGCGCGCGTGCTGATGAGGGTCTCGACGACGTCGACGCTCGGCTCGCCGTGCGCGACGAAGTCGTTGACCTTCGAGATCATCCCGCGGTAGGCGTCCGTTTCCGGCACGAACGTCGCGTGGTTCACGCGGTGGATGTTGAGCATCGTGAGCGTGTCGCGGACGTCCTGTGCGATGTTGACTTCACCGCGAAGCTGAACGATAGCCTGCATTATTCGCGCACCTCCTGACGCACTTCACGAGCGCGCTGGGGCGTACGGGACTGCGACGCGTTCTTGAGCGCGTTGTAGGTCGCCTTCGCGAGGTTGACCGTGGTCCGGGTGTTCCCGTCGCTCTTGGTCCAGGCGTCCTGGATGCCGGCGAGTTCGAGGATGTTCCGGACGGTCTCTGCGGCCGCGAGGCCGAGACCCTGCGGGGCGGGGATGATGCGGACCGTCACGGAGCCGGCCTTCCCCTCTGCCTTGCGCGAGAGGGAGTTGAGGCCGCCTGCGCGGTCTTCCCACGACCCCGAGCCGCGGTCTACCTTGATGATGTTCAGTTTCGCCACCTCGATGGCTTTCTGGATGGCACCGCCGACCTGGTCGTCGCGGGCCTCAGCGTAGCCGAGGTAGCCGTCACGGTTCCCGACTGCGACGACACACCGGAACTTCACCCGGCGGCCGGAGTCGGTCATGCGCTGGACCATGTTGATGTCGAGCACCTCGTCGTCCAGTCCGGGAAGGAGCTGGTCGACGAGCTGGGGTTCCTTGAGCGGAAGTCCCGTCTCGAGCGCCTGGTCCATCGACGTGACGTCGCCGTTCTGCACCATGCGGCCGAGCCGCGTTCGCGGCTCCCAGCCGTTGTTATTTCTGCTCATTCGTCCTCCTGAAGGTTCCCGAGCACTTCGTCGAAGTGGTCGGGGAGGTTCGTGGCATCGAAGTCTCCACTGTAGAGCGGCTCGTCGAGCTGCTCTGCGTACTCGGCGATGTGGACACCGCGGTTGCGGTCCCAATCAGCGAGTACTGCGTCGTTGTGGGGGATTTCGAGGCCAGCGTCGATAGCACCCTCCTGCACCGCGAAGACCTTGTTTCCGGGCGTGGCCGTGTTGAGGCCGATGTCGAGGACCGCTTCCTCGACGCCGGCGGCCAGCGCCCGCTTACCTGCCAGATACCCCGTGAGGTACGCGCTCGGGAGGTTGCCCGTGGGGGCTTCCCAGCCGTACTCGTCGAGGTCGGCAGAGGTCGCTGCAGCGTGGGTCTCGTCGCCCTGCGGGCCCGGAGTGACCAGCTGCGCCCTGACGTGCTTGTTGCTCACGCGAGCAACGAGGCGGGGCTTGCCCGATTTCAGCAGGCGCAACCTTTGATGGTAATCGGTCCGGACTTCGCGGCGACGCCGCATCGGAACCTTGTATCGTGGTCCGGTCGCCATTATTGAATCTCCACCTGGTAGTTGTTCTGAATGTACGCTTCGAGCCGGTCCACGCTATCGAATTCGCCACCGGACGCCTTGTTGTAGAGCGAGCGGTACTGGGAACGGTCGAGCGTTCCGTCCTCGCGAAGCTCCTTCAGGCGACGGCGCTGGGCGCGGATTCGGCTGACCCATGCGTCTTTCTTGTTCTGTCGAGCGCCGGAACGGCCCTTGCGGGAGCCGGCACCCTTGCGGTGACCGTAGGAACGCTTGGCGGCGCGCTCGCGTGCGCGACCCTTCGAGTTGCCCTTGGCGTCCTTGGCGCGAATCGTGCCCTCGTCGACGAGTTCACGGATGTCTTCGCGCGTGATGGCCTCCGCGATTTCGGCCTGTTCCTCTGGGTCGAACCAAACTCGACCCTTGCCGACGTCAAGGACGTCGGCCGCCATTCGCTTCTGCGCTTTGAGGTCCGTCATCAGTTGTCCACCTCGACTTCGACGTAGGTGGGGTTGAGGACGCGAATCTCGCGGTCCTCACACGCTTCCTCGATACGCTCGCGCTTGCGCGCGCCGACCGAGGAGGCGATGCGAACTGCCTGCGTATCGCCGTCGATGCCTTCGAGGTCGTCCGTGTTGAACACGCGGACCTCCTCGAAGCCCGACGGGTGTAGGCCGCGGGCGGCCTTCGGCGTGCGGTAGCCCGCCTCGACCTTGGGGCCCTTGCCCTTGATGCCGATACGCTGTTTGGAGAGCCCACCACGGGGGCGACGCCACGACGTGGGCGTGCGCTTCTTCTTGTGGTGGTCCTGCCGATTGAACTGCGGCTTGCCCTCGCGGCGCTTCTGCGCCAGGGCTTCCGCGGTTTCCTCGTCGAGCTGGGGCTTCTTGTCCGCGTGACCGCGGGGCTGAAGCTCCGTCTCGACCTCTTCGGCTTCCTCTTCCTCTGGCTCGGCTTCGGACTCGTCTTCGACTTCGGCCTCGGCCTCGTCGGAGACCTCGAGGCCACCGACGTCGGCTTTGATACGCGCGGCGAGCGCGTTACCGATGCCGTCGACCTCGGCCAGTTCGGACTGGCTCGCGGCCTGTACGTCGTCGACGCTCTCGAAGCCGGCTTCGCGGAGCGCGTCGGCCTTCGACGGGCCGACGCCGCTGATGTCTTCGAGTTCGGTGATTTCTTCCGACATTAGGCATCACCAGTCTGCGGTTTCTGGGTGATGTACACGCCGTCGGTGAACACGCGAGTGTCCTTGTCCTTGACGCGGGTGAGTTGTTCGATGTCGGCGGCGGTCTGCCCGACGTCCTCCTTGTTGGAGCCCGTCAGGGTGAGTTCTTCGCCGTCGACCTGTACGTCCGTGTCGCCGCGAATCTGCGCTCGTCGCGGGGACTTCTCGCCGAGGAAGTTCTTGATGACCACGTCGCTGCCTTCGACGCTAACCTGCATCGGGAAGTGAGCGTAGTGGACTTCCATCTTGTACTCCCACCCCTCGGTCGCGCCGTGAAGCATGTTGTTCACGTGGCTCTCGAAGGTACCGATGGTCGCGTTGGTCTTCGCGTTCTCGACGTCGCTCTCGATGACGATAGCGTCGTCTTCGGCGGAGACCGAGACGTTCGGGTACCAGAGGCGCTTGGTGACGCTTCCGTTGGGGCCCTCGATGGTGAGCTCGAGGTTTTTGACCTCGGCGGATACCTCGTCTGGGGTTTCGATTTCTATTCGGCTCATTGTTCTAGTAGACGTAGGCGATGATCTGGCCACCGATGCCCTTCTCGCGGGCCTCGTAATGGCTCATGACGCCGTGGCTCGTCGTGACGATGAGCGCGCCGTAGTCACGGGCGGGGAGGAATCGCTTCTCCCATTTCTCGAAGTCGTCGGCTCCGGCGGAATACCGGGGCTTGACGACGCCACAATCGTTGATTGCGCCTTTCAGTTCGACCTCGAACAGACCGGCCTTGCCGTCGTCGACGAACTCGAAGCCGTCGATGTACCCGCGGTCGTAGAAGACCTCGAGGACGGAGCCGATGATGTTGGAGGCGGGCTGGATCTCGTGGGACAGATGTCCGACGCTCTCGGCGTTGTCCACACCGGAGAGAGCGCTACTGAGTGGGTCGTTGTCAGCCATTGCTTATCGGTACTTCTTGAATCCCATCTCGCGGGCGATCTCTCGGAAGCACTGGCGGCACAGGTTGATGTCGTACTTGCTGACAAGTCCCTGCTTTCGACCGCAGCGCCGGCACTCGTTCTCCTGGCCGGTGCGGCGGGATGCGTGCTCGCCCGTCTGTTCTGTTTCGCTATCGCTCATTCTTCAACCTCCACGTCGAACGTGGACTCGATGAACGCGACGGCGTCCTCGACGGTCATCCGGTGGGACGACGGAATCTGACGGGAACGCTTGTCGCGCTTTTTCACTCGGTAGCCGGGGCGGACGAGGTTGACCGTCACGTCCAGCCCGTAGATACCGATCTGCGGGTCGTACTCCTGGCTCGGGAACTCCGTGTGCTCTTCGACGCCGAAGCCGAAGTTGCCCGTCTGGTCGAACGACGAGACGGAGAGGTCCGCGATGGGGAGTGCGGTTTCGAGGAACTCGACGGCGGTGTCACCACGGAGGGTGACCTTCGCGCCGACGGGTTCGCCGCGGCGGACGCCGAAGTCCTGCGAGGCGCGGCCGGAGATCGTGCGAACGCTCTCCTGACCGGTGATCTCCTCGAGGATGTCCTCGGCCTTCGCGAGTTCGCGACCACCTTCGCCGACGCCCATGTGGACGACGACCTTCTCGATGCGCGGGTCGCGCATCGCGTGGAAGTCAGCCTCGCTCATTCGTCATCACCGCCGTCAGTAGCCTGACGTGCTTCGGACTCGTCGTCCGAACCCGTGAAGTTCTCGTCGATGACGACGACGTACTGTTCGACCGTCTCGAACTCGCCGTCTTCGGTCTCGACGACAACGGAGTTGTTTCCGCTTCCGGGCGTGACGATAATCTCGGTGATTTCGCCGATCTCGCCGGAGTGCCGCCCGTTGACGGCCGTGACGAGCGCGCCTTCTTCGTAGGGGAAGTGCGCGACGACGTCCTTCGTCTCGTTGTCGACGACGATGGAGTCCTTGCCGCTGTACTCCGAGGCGTCCTCGACGATGAGGGTCGCCCCGTCGTGGAGCGTCAGCTGGAAGTCGCCACCGCCGACCTGCGTCTTGTTCACGATCTTACCGAGACGGCTGGATGCCGAGTCGGCGTCGATGGGGGTCAGCGCTAGGCGGCCTCCCTCGTCGGGGAAGACGCGGTAGTACTCCTCTCGCTGGACGAACGCCAGGATGTCGAACATCCCGATAGGACGGCGGACGTCGGAGGCCACGTCGCCGTTGACCAGAATGCTCTGGTGGTTGAGGGCGTACTGGGCCTCCTTCTTCGAGTCCACGTAGCCGAGCACGTCGCGCAGGACGATGAGGAGGGGAACCCCCTCTTCGCCGTGCGGACCCGCTCCGGCCTTGACCGTGAACGTGCCTGTCTTGCGCTCGACCGGCCAGGACTTCGGTACGGACAGTCGCTTCTGGTGTCGAGTCATTCGTTATCCTCCTTGAGTCGGGCCTCGCGCACGTCGTCTTCGAGGTCCAGTTCCGTCACGCGGACGTTACTGGCCTGAAGGGGGCGTGGGACCTCCTCGCCGTCGGCTTTCTCAACGGTGACGCCGTCGACGTAGATGACGGCGTCGGTGAGGTCGACCTCGGTGACTTCGCTTTCTTCGCCGGCGAAGTCGCCGCGGAGCACCTCGACCGTGTCGCCCGCGTTGACGCGGACGTTACGGCTGCCGTACTCCTCGCTGAGGTCGTCCGACAGCGGTGCGCGGACCTGCTTTTGCCGCTCGTGGAGCGGCGCGTCGCGAATCTGGGTTCGCTGTTTGCGCGGTTGTCGAGTCATACTATACAATCATCGTAGCCGTCGATGCGATACTCCCGAAGCGCTCGGCGACTTCGCGTGCGACGGGACCCTTGATTTCGGTCCCGCGAGGCTCTTCCATCTCGTCGATGATGACGGCGGCGTTGTCCTCGAACTTCACACGCGTGCCATCGGGCCTGCGGATGGATTTCCGCTGGCGGACGATGACCGCTTCGAGCACCTGGCGGCGCATCTCGGGGGTACCTTTGGTGACCGAGACGGTCACCTTGTTCCCGATGCCTGCCTTGGGGTGGCGGTTCTTCGTGCCGGAGTAACCCGCGACGCTGATAATCTTCAGTTCACGAGCGCCGGTGTTGTCGGCGCACGTGACCAGCGAGCCACGGGCGACACCCTTGGTGATGTCCGCTTTGAGCGCTTCCATCACTCGTCACCTCCGATAATCTCGACGACGACGTGGGATTTCGTCTTCGAGAGAGGTCGGGTCTCCGCAATCGTTACTTCGTCACCGACAGCGACGTCGTCGAGCACGCCCGGCACGTGTGCCGGGATGCGGGAACGTCGCTTCATGTAGCGGTCGTACTTCGGAACGAATACGTCGTACTCCCGCTCGACGATGACGGTCTTTGCCATGTCCGTCGAGACGACTGTCCCCTCCAGGGTCTGACCCCGGACGGAGAGCGAGCCGTAGAACGGACATTTTTCGTAGTCGTAAGCCTCGGAATCGTCAGGTTCCGGAGGCATTGGAACGTCAAGTCCTATCGCCATTTCGAGTCACCTGTAGTTTCGGTGCGCAGGGCGGGTCGTGAGAGCAGTTGTGCGCCATCCACCGTAACGTAGGCCGCGCCCTCGCAATTCCCGGGACGGGAAGCCGCCGATGATGAGTCGGCGAGCCGATCAGACTGACTGGCATCAAATCCGCCAGTAGTATCCGACCGAAGTTTGGACGCGGTCCCCGACGCCTTCGCGGCGCCGGCGGCTTCATCTGTACGCGGAATCTCGAATTCGAAGGTCGCCCCTCGTTTCGGCACCTGCCGCACCCGGGACCCGTCGTCGACCATGAGCGTGTGCATCGTCTCGACGACGATGCGACCGGCTATCCCGACGAGGTCGGGGTTCGCCGCGTCGACGACCTCCACGTGGAGGCCGTTGAGCTCGTGTCGCGTGAGGGTCTCGGGTGTAAGTGGCATTTTATTCTTCGTCGAGGTCGCCTTCTTCGCCCTGAATCGTCTTGATTCGGGCGATGGTCTTCTTCAGTTCAGAGACGCGGCCGGGGTTCTCCGGCGCGCCACCCGCGGCCTGCACGGCCTTCGCGTTGAGCAGCTCCGTCTCGAGCTCTTCGAGCTCGGCGGTGCGCTCTGCGGGCGTCATGTCGCGAATCTCTTCGGTGTAGAGGATCGCCATTTATTCTTCCTCCGTTTCTTCTTCGTCGTCGTCTTCCATCTCCGCGACGAGGTCGGCCGCCTCTTCGGCGACGTCTTCGTCGAGTTCTTCGTCGTCGTCGACGACTTCCTCGACCGCTTCGTCGTCCTCGTCGTCGGCTTCGTCGACGACTTCTTCTTCGACCGCTTCGACGGCCGCTTCCTCGACGACGTCTTCGTCGACTGCGTCCGTCTCGGCGTCGGCCTCCTCGGAGACGTCCGGAACCTCCTCCGGCTCCTCTTCGAGGAGGTCCTCGACGCTCTCGGTCTCTTCGATCTGTTCGACCGCTTCGGGGTTCGCGTCTTCCTCGACTTCGAAGTCGTCGGGGAGCTTCGCACCCGGCGGGATGATCTTGACCGTCACGCCGATGGTGCCGAGCTTCATGACTGCGACGCCCTGGCCCTCGTCGACGATCTCCTGTGCGGGCTCGCCGTTGTGCTTGATGTAGCCGCGGTTGAACTTCTCAACGCGGGAGCGAGCGCCCGTGACCTTACCGGAGAGGACGATTTCGGCACCGAGGGCGCCGGCGTCCATGATGCGGTCGATGGTCGTGTGGCCCGCCTTACGGAAGTACCAGCCGCGCTCGAGCGCGTTGGCGAGGCGGTCGGCGACGATCCGGGCGTTGAGGTCCGGCTCGTCGACTTCCTGCACGTCGATCTGGGGGTCGTCGAGGTTGAATCGCTCTTCGAGTTCGCGGGTGACCTTACGGATGTTCTTCCCGCCTTTCCCGATGACCATCCCGGGCTTTTCGGCCTTGAGCACGATCTGGGTGCCCATCGGCGTCTTGGCGACGTCCATGCCGCCGTAGCCCGCTCGGCCGAGCTCTTCTGCGAAGAACTCGTCGATCTGGGACCGCTGCAGTCCGTTCTCGATGAATTGGTGTTCGTCAGCCATTATTCCTCGACCTCTTCGATGATGAGTTCGACGTCACAGATTGGGGTGTTCCACGGGTCCGCCCGACCGAAGGCGCGGGGCTTGCGACCCTGACGTTCGCCGACCTTGTGGGCGGCGACGTGCTTGATCTCCATGGCCGGTCCGTCGAACCCTTGTTCGGTCGCGTTGTTGCGAACGTTTTCGAGGAGTTCGAGGAACGCCTTGGACGCCTTCTCGGGGTACCGTCCCGCGTCCCAGCCGTCGATGTCGCTTCGGTGACCGACACCGGAGTTGTGCTGCTTGAACGGAACCGACCGCTCGCCGTCGATGACGGCTTCGAGGTACTCCTCTGCGTCGGCGACGGGCATCCCCTTGATGGCTCGGGAGATGGCCTTGCTGTGCTTGATGCTGATGGGCCGGTCCCGGAGCATACCCTTGGCCGTGGTGTCCGGGTCGGCCTCGACGCTGTAGTTGATTCCCATGGTTTACTTGAGGGGCACGAACTTCGAAGACCGGGTCGCGCCGATACCGGCCTGACCGTGCTCGACCGAGCTACGGGTCAGCTGGAACTCGCCCAGGTAGTGACCGATCATCTCGGGCTGAATCTGGGTGCGTTCGAACTCCTGGCCGGTGTAGACGGCGAAGGTGAGACCGACGAATTCGGGGAGAATCGGCATGTCACGCAGGTGCGTTCGAATCGGCGTGTTAGCCGTCTCCTCTTCCGTCTTGTCCTGAGCCTTCGCGAGCAGTTTCTCGTGCTCGGCCGACAGGCCTCGGGTGATGGTTCGCCGCTGACGAGCGGGGAGCAGTTCCGTGACCTCGTCGAGCTCCATGTCCTGCAGCTCGTCGAGCGTGTAGCCGCGGTAGGTGAACTCACCTTCGCGGCCGGTGCGGTATTGCGTACTCATGGTTACTTACCTCCCTTGCCACCGCGACCGGTGCGTTTGGAGGCGATGTCACCGACCTTCCGGCCCGGCGGAGCGTTCCGCGAGACGGACTTCGGCTGACCGGGGTGCTGCCGGCCACCGCCACCGAACGGGTGGTCGACGGCGTTCATAGCAACACCACGCACGCGCGGCCACTTGATACCGCGCGCTTTCATCTTGTGGTACTTCTTGCCTGCCTTGACGAAGGGCTTCTCCGTGCGGCCGCCGCCGGCGACGACGCCGATGGTGGCTCGGCAGTTGGGGTTGAGGCGCTTGACCTCGCCCGACGGGAGCTTCACGATGGCGACCTTGCGGTCGTGCGAGAGAAGCTGTGCGCTCACGCCGGAGGCGCGGGCGAACTTCCCGCCGTCGCCGGGCTGGTGCTCGACGTTACAGACGGGGACACCCTCGGGAATCTCGGCGAGCGGCAGCGTGTTGCCGGGCTTGATTTCGGCGGAAACGCCGATCTGAAGCTCTTCGCCGACGGTGACACCCTCGGGCGCGAGAATCATGCGCTGTTCGTCCTCGAACTCGACGAGGGCGATGGGCGCGCTGCGTGCGGGGTCGTGCTCGATGCCGACGACCGTGCCCGTGATGGTGTCTTTCTCCTCGGACTTCTTGTGCGACAGTTCGGCCTTGTAGCGGTGCGACGGCGCCCGGAAGGTGGACGTACCGCGACCACGACGCTGGCCCTGAATTCGGCGTCCCATTGTTAGAACACCCCGATACGCGACGCGACTTCCTGCGCGTCGTCGTCTTCAGAGAGACGAACTGTTGCTTTCTTCTTGCCTTTCATCGTGACCTGCGTGTTGACCTTCTCGACGGTCACGTCGTAGCGCGACTGGACTTCGTCCTTCACGTCGGACTTCGTCGAGTCGATGTGGACGATGAACTGGAGCTTGTTGTCGAAGTCCATCTGGTTCATCGCCTTCTCCGTGACCAGCGGGTGTTCGATGATGCTCATCGTTCTGCGACCTCCTCGAGCGCGCTCTCGGTGAAGAGCGTGAGGCGACCGGCGTGGGTGCCGGGCGCGAGGTCCTCGGCGGAGACGTTCGCCGCGGTGGCGACGTCGACGCCGGCGAGGTTGCGAGCGGCCTTCGAGGGTTCCTCGGCCGTCACGAAGAGAATGGACTTCGGACGGGTGTACTTGCGACCGCGGAGCTTGCCTTGGCCGCCTTTGACCTTCTTGTTCTCCTCGGAGCGCTCGATGTCGTCGTAGACGCCGAGCGACTGCAGGAGGTCGACGACCTCCTTCGTCTTGACGAGGTCCTCGAAGTCGTCGGAGACGACGAGGGGGAGCTCGACGTCGTCGTCGAAGCGGTGACCGCGCTCGGCGACCAGCTCGGAGTCCGTCGTGGCGGCGAGCGCCGAGCGGACAGCGAGCTTACGCTCCTTCGTGTTGATCTCCTTCCCCTGGTCCTTCTCGGCCTTCGGCGGGTGAGCGCGACGGCCGGAGACGGCGTGCGGGACGCGTCGGGCGACGCCGTTCTGGCGTGGGTCGTGGGACATCCCACGGCCGCTGCCCATGGACTCTGCCGGGGTTCGAAGTCCGGCGTAGGGGTCGGCACCGTACGGCTGTTTTCGGTTTGCCTGCGCGGCGATGACGGCACGCTTGATGAGGTCGGGACGGTAAGCCGTCTCGAAGACCTCGGGCAGGTCGATGCTGCCCGCGTCGTCGCCGTTCAGGTCTCGGATAGTTGCCTGCATGGATTATCCCTGGTTCGATGCGGTAGAGACGTAGCGCACCTCGGGGTCGAGGCGCGGCTGGTCGTTCGGCCGGATGGCCGGGCGGAACCGCAGAAGGCGCTTGTTGGGGCCCGGCAGCGAGCCCTTGATGAGCGCGTAGGAGCCGTCGACCTCGCCGTAGTTGACGAAGCCACCTTCGACGGAGGCTTCGTCACCCTCACCGAGGTCGATGAGGCGCTTGTTGAGCTCGGTGCGCTGGTGGTACCCAGTCTGACCGAGCTGCGGAACCGTAGAGCGGACACGGGACGGGTTCCAGGGGCCGAGGTTGCCAATACGGCGTCTCCAGCCCTGGCGGGCGTGCTTGCCCTTACGCTTCTGGACGCCCCATCGCTTGACGGGACCCTGCGTACCCTTACCCTTCGTGACACCCGCGGCGTCGAGGTACTCGCCGGCGCGGAACACGTCGGACATCTCGTGTTCGCCGCCCTCGGCAACGAGGTCGAGGGCGAAGTCGGCGCGCTCCACCATGGAGCCGCCACCGACGCGAGTCTCCATCACGTCGGGCTTCTTCTTGGGCACGTTCGCGAGCTCGGCGGGCACCGTGTGCGTGATGACGCGGAGGTCATCGACTTCGCCGGCCTCGACGGCCTCGCGAAGCGCGTCGGCGTCCGAGTCGAACGTGTTCTCTGCCGGCAGGTCGAGGACGCGGTCGAGTTCGTCGTGGAACTCGTCCGTCCAGACCTCGGTCTGCGGCTTCATACCGTACGGCGTCTGCTCGTAGGCGCGAAGGGCGACGGCGCGCATCGGCGGCGTCTCGACGACGGTCACCGGGACGGACTCCTCCATTCCCTCGCGGGGGGAGTCGGCCTCGTCGTTGACCATCATGACGTGGGTCATACCGGCCTTGTAGCCAGCGAATCCCTGCAGTGCAGGGGAACCGTCGTCACTTGGCCACGACTTGATACGCGGGACCTCTTTGGTCACACGCTTGCGGGGGCTGAAGCCCATCGAGCCTTTTCGTGGTCTGCTTGGTTGTGGCATGGATTCACTCCGTGAGTGTCAGGGAGGCGAGGGAGGCGAACATCGCTTCTTCTGTTCGCACGACCTCGCTGCCCTGTCGCGGAATCGTATTGAGCCAGAGGTCGAACCCCGGACCAACGGAAGGTTCGACGTCTGCAACATCCTCGGGAGACATCCCGAGCATGTCCGGAAGCCCACGGCCCGGCGACCCGAAGACGACGGTCATGCCGCCGACATCGGTGATGCGGGCCGTCAAGTCACCCAATGTGGGGACCGACAGCGGTTCGCCATAGCGAGACGTGGCGATTCGCACGCCCGCATCTGGCCTGCCGAGTGCTTCCGTGAGGTCCATGCGGGATACGTCGAAGCCCGGGAGGGGCTCGTCGACGATCCGCGCACGGACCGGTTCTCGCGAAGAGATCCTGACAGCGACGCGCTCTCCCTCTGTGAGGTCCATCCCGGGAGGGACGAACAGGGAGATCGGGTGTTGCATTCCGCAATTGACCCGAACGCGGTCGTCAGGTCCGACCTCGGTCACGATTCCTTCTCGCAACGCGGGCGACTCGTCAGAGCCGTCCGCGGTCGTAGACGCCACGAGAACGGGCGGCAGGATACCAGCGTAGCGGAGTTCGTCGCGCTTGCCCCAGACCTCTTTGCGGAGGTAAGGGGGCGTCGCGGCGTACCGAAGTACGGTTTCGACGAACTCGCCGCCCCACTTGTTCTCGCCGTCTTCGTCGGGGAAGACGACGAGTTCGTTCGCCCGGAAGACCGCCGCCGCGCGGGCGACGTAGCCGAGTTTGCGAGTTGCCTCGCGTTGATCTTCGGCTTCCCGGACGAGTGAGGACGGCACGAGTACGCTGAGTTTCATGCCGGGTTCATCCTCGTCTCGTCTAGACTGTGGCGTTTGTACCGGGGGCCTACCTAAAAGAGTAGCGAATCCGTTCTGGGGTGATAGAGCGTCCCACGACCCAGTTTGTGGACGATTGGCGAATGACGCGTGGTACGTAATTACACGGTCGACGACAGGTCGGCGAAGGCGAATCTCACGTGGTAGCAGGTGGCGCGCCGTCGCCCGATTTCTCCCCCGTTTCGCAAGTCTTATTTATCAACCCGACACTATCGAGTAACGCAGCAGCACGCCACGATACACGCGGAATGCGCTGGTAGTGTAGTGGTATCACGTGACCTTGCCATGGTCACAACCTGGGTTCAAATCCCAGCCAGCGCACTTCCACCACATGCGTCGGTAGTGTAGTGGTATCACGTGACCTTGCCATGGTCACAACCTGGGTTCAAATCCCAGCCGACGCACTTCTACAACGAATCTACCTTCCGAGCGACCGCTGTGCGTGTCGCTCGGACTATGAGTTGTGAATGCGGCCCGGTGGGATTTAAATCAGGGAGCGACGCGAACGGAGTGAGCAGAGCGACTGAGGTTCAAATCCCAGCCGACGCACTTCTCTGAATTCAACTCGGTCAGCGACGCGTCTCGTCGCGTCCCCGAGAACTCACGTTTCGTCCCGCGCTCGCCACCACCAGACCATCGCGGCCACGCCGACGATGAGGACAACGACGGCGAGCGCGTCGAGGGCGTAGTTGAGCGGCGTTCCCGTCGGCACGGTCCCGGACTGCGTCACCTGTAAGAGGGCGTACGAGAGCCACGTGAGACACATCCCGACGAGGAGAACCGCCCGCGTGGCGGAGAGCGCTCCGCGTCGGTACTGCACGCCCGTGCCCGCGAGGAGCAACAGGTACGCGACGAGTAGGGGAACGCCCCCGAGGTCGGCGAGCACGCTCATGACTCGGTCGGAAACGTCACGAGGGCGATAACGGCCGCGAACACGACGAGTAGCGCGCCGAATTCGAGCGGCGACCGGGTGGCGAGGCGTGTGATGAGCGACGCGGGCGCGGTGCTCTCACGGAGTTCGATGCCGAACTCGCTGGCGGAGAGCGCGGCGGACGCGCCGACGGCGGCGGCGACGACGCCGACCACTCGCGTGACGCGGGAATGGAGGGAGACCATACGGCACGTCCGCAGAGGATACACTAAATAGTTGACACCATTCGCGATTCTGGCCTCGCACGCGTGGGCGAAGAATCAATATCCGAGCGTGTCCACCGTCTCGATTCGTTCGATGCCGTCGAGTTCGCAGAGGTCAGAAACGGCGGATTCGGCGATCGAGACCACGACGCCGCCGAACCGGAGTTCGCGTTCGAGGCTGCCGCCGAGCGACTCGACGCGGGTTTCGAGCGCGGCGCGGGCGTCGTCGTCCGCGGGTTCGACGCGGAGTTCCGCGACCTCGTCGTCGAGGGGGTCGTCGCGCATGCGACGGACGGGGTGAGAGAGATACATATCCGGGGGTCGTCGGCCGGCGGGAAAACGGTCGCGGTCGGCCGGTGGCGGACCGCGCTCGACCGAGGCGTCAGTCCTCGGTGAAGTAAAACAGCGCCTCGCGACCCGCGCCGCAGTCGGGACACCCCGCCGGGAACGAGGTCAGCGAGCCGAGTTCGCCGCAGTCGTCACAGCGCCAGACGAGTCGCGCCTCGCCGAAATCCTTCTCGGGCAGTCGTCGGTGTTCGACGACGGTCGGAGGCCGAACCGCGCGGGAGGCGGTCTCGGCGGTCGTCTCCACGGCCTCCCACCTCGTTCGGTCCCGTTCGAGCGGTCGCGCCGGCTGAGTCGGTCGGGCAGGGGTCTTTATTGCCATAGTGTCGCATACGCACGCCAGCCACATAACGCCCGTCATCACTCCTCCTGACTGTCAGGCCACGAGGACCATCGGAGTTCCAGTCTGACAGGCCCCTCCGGCAGGAATCGACTGGTTTCGGTGTCGACGACGACCCGTTCGGGCCGGGGGAGCGTGACGGACTCGTCGCCGACGCGAACCGTCAGGTCCTCGTGCGGAGCGGCCGCCACGAGGTGGTCGAGTCGTTCGATGGCGGCCGTCACCTCGCCACGAGTCACCGCGTCGGTCTGCGAGTCGAGGGGGACGCCGCCGAACAGCGGGCGGACGTTCACGTCGCGCGAGCGGTTCGACAGCACCGCGTTGACGGCCGCGCCGAGGAGGATGACGAGCCCGCTGAAGTAGAGCCACGTCAGGAGGACGAGGATGCCGGCGACGACGCTCGACTCGGGCGCGCGGCTACTGAACTCGACGTAGAGCCGGAACAGCGACTCGAAGGTCGTCAGCCCGACGGCGGCGACGAGGGTCCCGGGGACGACTTCGAGGTAGGTCACGTCCTCGTCGGGGAAGATGTAGTACATCGGGTAGAACGTCACGAACAGGACGACCACGAGGAGCCCGCGGTAGACGACCCATCCGAGCGCCCCGTCGAGCGCCGGGAGCGCGGACTCGATAAGCGCGCCGGCGACGACGGCGACGGCGACGGTGACGAGGACGACGATGCCGTCGGAGAGCTGGTCGGCGAAGGTGTTGGCCGCCTCCGACTCGTAGATGTCCGAGAAGGCGGTGTCGAGGCCGCGGAAGATGCGAAGCGTCCCCCACACCAACACGAGCACCCCGACGAGCGAGAGGCTCGCCAGTTGGGTCGACGATTCCAGTTCGGCGATGATAACGTCGCCCGCGCCGGGGGTCAACACGGACTGGATGACGGCGATGACGCCCTCGCGGAGGCCGCTGTCGCCGGTGGCGGAGACGGCCGCGAGGACGAGCAGGAACAGCGGTAACAGCGAGACGAACGCCCCGTAAGCGATGCTTCCCGCCATGAAGGTGAGCCGCTCGGTTCGCACCTCGTAGACGATGGCCCGGCCGAGCGTGAGCGCTCTCGTGACACGCGGATTCATGGACACTGATACGTCGGCCGACGAGAAAAGCGCGATGCGCCGCCAAGTCGGGGGTGCGGAGGCGGCTATCGTCGGGCGGCGAAGACGGCGACTGCCAGCCCCAAGACGGCGCCCGTCGCGGTCCACTCCGCCGCGTAGCCGACCGTTCCGCCGATGGCCGAGCCGAGGGTCACCCCGCCGACAACGTTCGCCCCCACGACGAGTGCCACCCGAGTGAGTTCGCTCTGGAACATATCGGAACCTGTGGCTGTTCGAGGGGATAGCCTCGTCGGTTCCGTCGTCGAATCGGCCGTCTCGGTCCACTCCGTTTTACTACCGCGTGGCGCGTGGGTTCGACCATGACAGTCATCGCGATGCTGAGCGTCGCACCGGTCGTCGAAGGGAGCATGTCGGGCGAGGTCGCCAAGGCGGTCGCGGCCCTCGACGACTTCGAGGTGTCCTACGAGACGAACCCGATGGGGACGGTCATCGAGGCCGACGACATCGACGAACTGCTCGCGGCGGTCGGCGCGGCCCACAAGGCGGTCGACGGCGACCGCGTGAGCACGTTCCTGAAGATAGACGACAAGCGCACGAAGGACCAGACGGCCGCCGACAAGGTCGACGCGGTCGAAGCCCACCTCGGTCGGGAAGCGAGAAGCGACCGCGAATAGTGTCGCACGGGGGCGCGGCGACCCGCCGCGCATTCCCGCGACCCGCCCCACGTGGCACGTCCACGCGCCCCGGAGCGGTGGGTGACTGACAAACCCTTTAGCCGAAGGCGCGCAATCGCCTCGCATGGACAGCATCAATCGGATGGCCATCGAACTGGTCGACGAGGCGCTCGATTTCGCCGGGGAACTCGGCATCGAGGGCTACGAACTCGACTCGGGCGCGACGGTCATCGACTTCGGCGTCGACGCCGACGGCGGTGTCGAGGCGGGGATGCTCCTCGCGGAGATTCAGACCGCGGGTCTCGCCACGGTACAGACGCGGATGGGCGAGGTCGCCGGCACGCCCCGCCCGCACGTCGAACTCTCCACCGACCGCCCCGCGCTGGCTCTCCTCTGCTCGCAGAAGGCCGGCTGGGAGCTCACCTTCGACGACTTCGACGGCCTCGGCTCCGGCCCCGCACGCGCGCTGGTCGGCGAGGAAGAGGAGTTCCACCACCTCGGCTACTACGACGAGTTCGACCTGACGGTCCTCTCCGTCGAGAGCATCGACCTCCCGACCGACGAGGTCGCGGAACACGTCGCGGAGACGACCGGTCTCGAACCGAGCGCCGTCTTCCTGCCGACCTACGCGACCGGCTCGCTCGTCGGGAGCGTCACGGGCGCGGCCCGCGCGGCCGAACTCGCCGTGTTCAACCTCTTCGAGGCGGGCTACGACCCGACGAACGTCCTCTCTATCAACGGCTCCGCCCCGCTCGCCCCCGTCAGCTACGACGAGAGCGTCGCCATGGGACGGACGAACGACGCCGTCGCCTACGGCGGGCGCGTCCACGTCACCGTCAGCGAGGATTTCGACGACTTCGACCGCGCGATTTCCACGGCCGGACCCGACTACGGCGTGCCGTTCGAACAACTGTTCGAGGACGCCGACTGGGACTTCGGCGAGGTCGACCCCGACGTGTTCGGCCCCGCGCAGGTCACCGTCGACGTGGTCGACGGCCCGACGTACACCCTCGGCGAGACCGACGAGGACGTGCTCGCCGACTCGTTCGGACTGTGAGGCGCAAACCGGTCCCGCCCGCGCCGGACTCCCTCGACCGACTGTGGGACGCCCACCGCGCGGTGCCCCTGATTCCGGGCTCCGAAGACGACTGCTGCGGCCGGGTGGCGAACCGACTCGACGTGACGCCCGACGAGGGCCGCGACTGGCTCGTGTTCTGCCAGTCGCTCGGCCTCGCTCGCGAGGTGAGCCGCGGCTTCGAGCGCGTCCGCGACGACCCGACGCGGGACGCCTTGCGGGCCGCCTTCGAGGCGAACGTCTTCGGCGCGAGAGAGGCCCTCGACGCGCTCGGCGACGAGCCGAGGTCTGCCGACGCGGTCTTCGACGCGTTCGAGCCGGCCGTCCCGAACTGGGAGCGCCACCGCGACCCCGACGGGTGGGAATCTCGCTGGCGAGACAGGGTCGCGCGGCTGCTCGACTGGGCGGTGCTGTTCGGCGCGGCGGCGAGAAAACCGGGCGGCTACGCCCCGGTCGAAGAATCGTCTTGACCGCCGGCGGGGACGAATCCGCGTCGCCGCCCGTGTTACGTTAGTCGACCTTCGTCACGGTCCCGACGCCCTTGGACCGGCCCTCGCGGAAGACGAACCGCTGGCCCTCCTCGACGAAGTACGGCCGGAACTTGAACTCCACGCGGGTCGTACCGGTGTCGCCCGGCAGGAGCCGCCCCCCGTCAGGGTGGAAGACGGCCGCCTCGGAGATGGTTTCGAGGTGGACCACGGGCTCGTAGCCCTCCTGAATCCGCGTCGGGTGGTTGAGAACCATCACGTCGGCCTCGAACTCGCGGACGGCGGTGGGCTCCGAGTCGGCCGGGAGGAGCACCATCCCGCGTTCGATTTCGGACTCGCGGACGCCCTTGAGGGCGATACCGACGATGCGGCCGGCGTTGGCCCGGTCGACCCGGTGGTAGTGCATCTCGATGGAGCGGACCTCGACCTCGCGGAACTCGCCGTCGGACATCGGCCCCAAGAGCAGTTTGTCGCCGGCCTCGACCGCCCCGGAGTTGACCGTGCCCGAGGCGACCGCGCCGACGCCCGTGACCGAGTAGGTACGGTCGATGTACATCTTGAAGTCACCCTCCGCGGCGCTGCGCTTCGGGAGCGACTCGAACAACTGGTCGAGGTCGCCGAGGCCGTCCATCGTGACCGCGCTCGTCAGGAACAGCGGGACGACCGACTCGCTTATCTCTTCGACCGCGGCCTCGACGCCGTGGCGCTCGACGCTCAGGGGCGTCCGACCCACGTCGCGGAGGAGTCGCTCGACCTCGCGTTCCACCTCGGCGGCGCGCTCCTCGGAGACGGCGTCGACCTTCGTAATGGCGACGACCGTCGGTAGCTCCATCGCGAGCAGGATGCCGAGGTGTTCGCGGGTCGTCCGCGTCGGGCCGTCGTCGGCGGCGACGACGAGCAGGCCGTAGTCGAGACGCTGACCGACGAGGCCGCGAATCGTCGTCCGGAGCCACGGCTCGTGGCCGACGGTGTCGACGAACGAGACCAGCCGGTCGGCCTCCTGAACGATCTGCGCCCGGTCGGACTTCCGGTGGGGGTTTCGCATGTGGACCGGGCCGTCGTCCGAAAAGCCGTAGACGGCGTACGAGAGGTCCGCCGACAGTCCGCGTTCGACCTCGTGGGGTTGCACGTCGAGGAACGACCGCGTGCCGCCGTTGCCGTTGTCGGCCTGTCCGGTCACGAGCGAGCCGACGAGGGTGGACTTCCCGTGGTCGACGTGGCCCGCGGTGCCGACGACGATGTGGTCGTCGTCCACGTCGAGCATCGCCCCCTCGCGGATGGTCGCGACGCCGACGAGGCCGCGCTCGGCCGAATCGCCGACGCCCCACGTCTCCACGTCTTCGATGTGCGCGCCGGCCTCCTCGGCTAAAAGCGACAGCACGTCCATGGTCTCGGAGAAGTCGTCCGGCGGGATGCCGGCGATGCCGCCGTCGTCGGTGACGCCGACCACGTAGGTCGCCACGCCGTCGCCGGAGAGCACTCGGTGTCGGAGCTGAGCCGCGAGCGACTCCATCCGGCCGTCGGACAGGTGAACGGCGCGGGTGAGGCGTTCTTTGAACTCGACGTTGCCGCCTTCTTCCTCACCGCGCTCGAGGGCCTCATCCAAGAGGGCCCGATCCGCGCTCATGGAAGCGGGTAGGAAACCGACCGTGAAAACGCTTTCCGCGGTAGCCATTACCATGAGAACGTACCGCAATCGAGACGGAACCGACGCGGGGGCGCTCGTCGGGGGTCGTGGCGGTCGAATGCGGGTGAAAAGGAAACCGTGTTACTCGGTCAGGCGCTCGTAGGCGCGGTTGACGCGCTTGAAGGCCTCTTCGTCGCCGGTCTTCGAGTCGGGGTGGGTCTCTTTGACTCGCTTCCGGTAGGCCGCCTTCACCTCGTCCTCGGAGGCGTCGTCGTCGTCGAGGCCGAGCGTTTCGAGGGCTTTCTGCCGACTCATACCGCGCCGCGGCGGGCGGACTCGCGTCCCGCTTCCGTCGCGGGCGCGCCGTCTCCGCCGACCGCCGTCGAACCCGCCGTCGGGACCGACGTTAGGGCCGAATCGCCCGGCTCGCGGTCCCTCTTGGGGGTCGCCGCGGGGACCCGCGCCGAAGCCGCCGGTCTGTCGGCGGTCGCCCCGCCGTCGCTCCGACCGGAAGCCGAACCCGCCGCGCCCGGCGTCGGCGCGGACGCGGGTCCTGCGGAACCGCTCTTCGAGGCGGCCGCTGACGTGGGCGTACATGAAGTACGTCGTCGCGCCGAAGGGGATGGCGACGAACAGCAACAGGAGCTGTTGGTAGGCGAACGCCAACACGACGAGGAGCATGGTGATTCCCGCGAACACCGCCGCGAGCCCCATGACGAGTCGGTCTCGGTCCACGGCCGCAGTTAGGGGCGCACGGTGGTAAACGTCTCGCCGGGGAGTCACCTGCCGACGAGCCACCTGCCGAAAATCGAGCGCCCGCGCCGACTCAACGGTACTGGTTCAGCCGCTTTTTGAGGCGCTTTGCCGCCTGTCCGGCGGCCTTGTCGAAGTCCTCGCCGTCGTCCTCGCCGGCGAAGATGATGCCGCGCGAGGAGTTCACGAGGCCGACGCCGTCGGCGAGACCGAACTCGACGGCGGCCTCGGCGTCGCCGCCCTGCGCCCCCACGCCGGGGACGAGGAAGGGCAGGTCGGGCACCTGTTCGCGGAGGTGTTCCAGTTCGTCGGGACCGGTCGCGCCGACGACGAGGCCGACGTTCCCGTGTTCGTTCCAGAGGTCGCAGAGCGCCGCGACGCGCTCGTAGAGGGGTTCTCCCGAATCGAGTTCGAGCGACTGGAGGTCGGAGCCGCCGGGGTTCGAGGTGCGGCAGAGGACGAACACGCCCTTGTCCTCGCGGGCGAGGAACGGCTGGATGGAGTCGCGGCCCATGTAGGGGTTGACCGTGATGGCGTCGGCGTCGTCGAGCAGGTCGGCGTACTTGCGGGTCGTGTTGCCGATGTCGGCGCGCTTGGCGTCGAGGAGTACCGGCACGCCCTTGCCGTGGGCGTAGGCGATGGTCTCGCGCAGGGAGCGCCAGCCGTCTTCGTCCTCGTAGAACGCCGCGTTCGGCTTGAACGCCGCGGCGTGCTCGTGGGTCGCGTCGATGATGCGGCGGTTGAACGCCCACCGCGGGAGGTCCTTGTCGAGGAGGTGGTCGGGGATACGGTCGATGTCGGCGTCGAGGCCGACCGAGACGACGCTGTCTGTCGCCTCGATGCGGTCGCGGAGGTCGTCGAAGAAGCCCATTGCCCGCGAGTGCGACGACCGAAAGTAAGGGGTTTTCCCTTCGGCGCGGCTGGCGGGCGCCCAGCTCACCCGGTCCGGAAGGAGAAGTCCGAACTCGGCGCGCTGTGGGTGAGCCACCCCATCGAGACCACGTCGACGCCGGTGTCGGCGTAGGCGGGGAGCGTCTCCGGCGTGATGCCGCCGCTGGCCTCGGCGATGACGCCCTCGGGGAGCCGGGAGACGCCCTCGCGGACCGCCTCGGGCGGGAGATTGTCGAACAGGACGATGTCGGCTCCGGCGGCCGCGGCGCGCTCGCCCATCTCGGGCGTCTCGACTTCGACTTCGAGCTTCGTGGCGAACGACTTGCGCTCGGCGAAGCGGTTGACCGCCTCCTCCAAGCCGAGTTCGGCGACGTGGTTGTCCTTGACCATCACCATCCCCGAGAGCGTGAGGCGGTGGGTGTCGCCGCCGCCGGCGACGACGGCGCGCTTTTCGACGCCGCGGAGGCCGGGCGTGGTCTTGCGGGTCGCCGCCACCCGAACCGAGTTGGAAACCTCGCGGGCGGCGTCGACTGCCTCGCGAGTCGTGGTCGCGACCCCGGAGGCGTGGCCGACGACGTTGGCGGCGACGCGCTCGCCGCGGAGGACGCTCCGGGCGTCGCCGTCGACTCGCAGCACTTCGTCGCCGGCTTCGACCGCGTCGCCGACTTCGACCGTTCGCTCGGCCTCGACGCCGAGGGAGTCGAAGACGGCGACGGCGGCGTCGAGACCGGCGGCGACCGCCGGCTCCTTCGCCACGAGTCGCCCGGTGGTGTCGCCGGGCACGTCGTTCGTCACGTCGCGGTGGCCGACGTCCTCGGCCAGCCAGCGCTCGACGGTCTCAGTCGTCAGCACGCGGGGTCACCCCCTGACCCGCGTCGTCACTTTCCTCGCTTCCGTCCGGGTCGACCAGCGAGTGACAGCCGGCCGACGGCGCGTCGGCGGCCGCGCGGGCGACGAGGAGCGACGAGACGCAGGCGTTCCGGAGTTCGTAGATGGACCGCGAGACGCGGGTGCGGGCGTAGGCGTCGACCTCGCCCTTCAGGCGGCGGAGCCGAGCCCGCGCGGTCCCGAGCCCATCGGGGGTGCGTTCGATGCCGACGAACCCGTCCATCGTTCGCCCGAGGCGGTCGAACTTCGTGTCGGCGAAGGCGTCGGGCAGCGCCGGGTCGGAGTCGCGCGGCGACGCGTACTCGACGGCCTCGGCTTCGCCGCGGCCCCGCTCGGCCGCGGTCTCGCCGGCGCGAACGCCCCAGACGAGCCCTTCGAGCAGGCTGGTCGAGGCGAGTCGGTTCGCGCCGTGGACGCCGGTGCGGGCGCACTCGCCGGCGGCGAACAGGCGGGACAGCGAGGTCCTGCCGCGGTCGTCGACGGCGACACCGCCGCAGAGGAAGTGCTCGCTCGGGGCGACGGGGATACCGGCGTCGAGGTCGACGCCGCGGTCGTCGCAGAGCGCCGCGAGGTCGGGGAACTCCTCGCGGAAGTCGAGGTCGGACGCGTCGAGGACGACGCGGCCGGTTCGGTCGCGGGCGCGAGAGACGGCGCGGGCGACCACGTCTCGGGGGGCGAGTTCGGCGTCTTCGTGCACGTCAGGCATGAATCGGCGGCCGTCGGCGTCGCGCAGGGCCGCGCCCTCGCCGCGAACGGCTTCGCTGACGAGGAACGGTTGCGCGTCGTCGGCCTGGGGGTCAGTCCGGGGGTCGTACGCCGTCGGGTGGAACTGGACGTACTGCATGTCCGAGACGGTCGCGCCGGCGAGGGCGGCCATCGCCACGCCGTCGCCGGTCGCGCCCGCGGGGTTGGTCGACCGGGCGTAACAGTCGCCGATGCCGCCGGTGGCGAGGACGGTCGCTCCGGCGAACACAGGTTCGACCTCGCCGTCGGCGAGGACGGTCGCGCCGCGGACGGTTCCCTCCTCGGTCAGGAGGTCGAGCGCCGTCGCGTCGTCGACGATGCGCACGCCGTCGCGGGCCGAGAGGTGCTGGAGAAACGGCCGGAGGACGTGTGCGCCGGTGCTGGCGTCGACGTGGAGGATGCGGCGGCTGGAGTGGCCCGCCTCGCGGGCGAGGTCGAAGTCGGCGGCGCCGGTGCCGTCGGTGCCGCCGCCCACCGCGTCGAACTCGACTTCGAGCGTGCCCAAGAGCACGTCCTCGACGACGGCTCGGGACTCGGAGACGAGCGTCTCGACCGCCTCGGGGTCGGCGGTGCCGTCGCTCGCCCGGCGGATGTCGGCGGCGAACTCCTCGGGCGCGGACTGGGTGACGGCGATGCCGCCCTGCGCCCAGTCGGACGCGGCGTCCTCGGGCTCGGTCGCCTTCGTGACGACCAGCACGTCGGCCCCCTCGCGGGCGGCGGCGAGGGCGGCGGCACAGCCGGCGATACCGGAGCCGACGACGAGCACGTCGGCCTTCATAGTTCGAGCATGCGGTCGAGCGCGACCGCGGCGAGTTCCTTCTCCTCGGGCGCGACCTCGACGACGTTGGGTTCGTGGCCCGCGGCGAGTTCTTCGAGCACCCACGTCAGGTAGTTGGGGTCGACCTGCCGCATGGCGTTGCAGTCCATGCAGGCGTCGCCGCAGAGCGGCCGCACGTCGACCTCGGGGTGCCAGCGCGCGAGGTGTCGCGCGAGGTGGACTTCGGTGCCGATGGCCCACGTCTCGCCGGGGGCGGCGTTCTCGATGACGTCGCAGATGTGGCTCGTCGAACCGACCTCGTCGGCGGCCGCGACGACGCTCGGGCGGCACTCGGGGTGGGCGACGACCTTCGCGCCGTCGGCCTGCGCCTCCTCGACGTGGTCGACCCGGAAGCGCTCGTGGACCTGACAGTAGCCGTCCCAGAGGATGACCTCGGCGTCGCCGAGGTCGGGAACCTCGGGTTCGACCTCGCCGGCGGCACCCATCGACTCGGCCACGTCGCCGGCCCACGGGTCCCACTCGACGACTTCGTCGATGCCGAGTTCGTCGGCCGTGTTGCGCCCGAGGTGCTTGTCGGGCAGGAACAGCACGGCGTCGCCGCGCTCGAAGGCCCATTCGAAGGCGTCGGTGGCGTTCGAGGAGGTGCAGATGAGCCCGCCGTGGGAGGCGCAGAACGCCTTCAGGTCTGCGTAGGAGTTCATGTACGTCACGGGGACGATGTCCTTGCCGCCGGACTCCTCGACGAGCGTCTCCCACGCGGAGTCGACCTGCACGGCCTCGGCCATCCCGGCCATCGGACACGACGCCTCCATCGACGGGAGAATCACCGTCTGGTCGTCGTCGGTGATGATGTCCGCGCTCTCGGCCATGAACGTCACGCCGGCGAAGACGACGTACTCGGCATCGGACTCGGCGGCGCGCTTCGAGAGCTCGTAGGAGTCGCCGATGAAGTCCGCGTGCTCGACGATTTCGCGTCGCTGGTAGTTGTGTCCGAGCACGATAACCCGGTCGCCGAGCTCCTCGCGGGCGGCGGCGATTCGCCGGGAGCGGGCGGCCTCGTCGAGGTCGCGGTGGCTCTCCGGAAGCTGTTCGAGCGTGTCGTATTTGAACA
Source organism: Haloferax prahovense (assembly GCF_000723845.1). Taxonomy (NCBI): domain Archaea; kingdom Methanobacteriati; phylum Methanobacteriota; class Halobacteria; order Halobacteriales; family Haloferacaceae; genus Haloferax; species Haloferax prahovense. The sequence goes on from NZ_LK053000.1 coordinate 921,204, forward strand.
GGCTGAGCTCCGACTCGAACCCGACCGACTGTAATTCAACCACGATTGGTCACCACGGTAGAAGTCCAATCATCGGCCCTTATTGAAAAATATTTTTCTTCAATACTCGCAACCCACCAGTAAAGATTCTCTTCAGCCCCGATTGGTCGGTGGTACTTCAGTCTGATTGGGTTCAGAACCCTCGAACGTCGTCTACTCGGTTGAAGAATAATTTTCTTCGAATGTACTCCTCCGTCGATGGCGATTTCTCGTTCAGTCGCGTTCGAAGACGACGCGACCGTCCACGACGGTCATCGAGACCGCGACGTCGCGAATCGAGTCGGTTTCCCACGGCGACTCGTCGAGGACGACGAGGTCCGCGGCGGTGCCTGCCGCGACGGTTCCCAGTCGGTCCTCGTCGAAGCCGGCGTAGGCCGCGCCGGACGTGTACGCCCGGAGCGCCTCGGTGACGGTGAGCGACTGGTCGGGGTTCGGGTGGTCGGTGGCGAGGTCGACGCCGAGAAGCGGCCCGAGCGGCATGCAGTCGCTCCCGAACGCGAGGTCGACCCCGGCGTCGAGCAGGTCGCGGTAGCGGTTGGTTCGCAGGCGTCGCTCGCCGAGGCGGGCGTCGTAGAGGCCGCCCTCGTCGGCCCACTTCAGAAAGTTCGGCTGGACCGAGGCGACGACGCCAAGTTCGGCGAACCGCTCGATGGCCTCGTCGGAGGCGAGTTCGAGGTGTTCGACCCGGTGGCGGGCCGAGCCGGGGTCGTCGGTCTCCTCGTACGCCGCGAGAACCGCGTCGATGGCCGCGTCGCCGATGGCGTGCGCGGTGAGCTGGTAGCTCGACTCGTCCGCGTCGGCGACGAGTTCGCGGAGTTCTTCGGGGTCGACGACCCACTGGCCCGTCTCGTCGTCGGCCGCGGCGGGGTCACCCGCGGCGTCGGCGTACGGTTCGGTGAGCTTCGCGGTCCGGCCGCCGAAGCTCCCGTCGGTGAACGTCTTTATCGCGCCGACGGTGACGAGGTCGCGGTGGCTTCCGCCTCCGTGGTTCGTCCGCAGGCCGACCTCGCGGAGCGCGTCGAGGTGGTCCGACCAGTAGTTGATTCGGACGCGGAGGTCCAGTTCGCCGGCTTCGTCGAGGTCACGGTAGACCTCGGGAGCGCGGGAGCCACGGACCATGTCGTGGACGCCGGTGACCCCGCGGGCGGTCGCGTACGACTGCGCGGCGCGGACGAGCGCCGCCATCTCCTCGCGGCCCGGTTCGGTCGCCTCGCGGAGCACGTCGACCGCGCCCTCGACGACGACGCCCGTCGGCTCGCCGGCGGCGTCACCGTCGCCGACACCCTCGGAAACAGCGTCTCGGCCGGCGGTCCGCACGCCCGCGTCGGGCATCTCGTCGGCGTAGCGGTCGAGGACGACCGAGTTGACGCCGGCGGTGTGGAGGTCCTCGCGGAAGGCCACAACGGGGGCCGTCTCGGAGACTTCGTCGAGGTCGTCGCGGGCGAGGTATCGGGACTCGTCCCACGTGCTCTCGTCGTAGCCGTAGCCGAGCACCCAGTCGGTCTTGTCGCCGTCACCGCCGACCTCGTCTCCGCGTTCGACCTCCGCGGCTCGCTCGCGGAGTAGTTCGACCGCTTCAGCCGCGGAGTCGGCGGTGGAGAGGTCGGCGTGGACGAGCGACCGGCCGACCATCGGGAGGTGCGTGTGGGCGTCGATGAAGCCGGGGAGGACGACTCGTCCCTCGCAGTCGACGACCCGCGTCTCGACGCCGACGAGCAGTTCCACGTCGAACGCGCGGCCGACGCGGACGACCTCGCCGTCGCGGACGGCGACGGCTTCGTGGGTTTCGTCGGGCGACCCGAGCGTGTGTACCTCCGCGTTCGTCAGTACGAGGTCCGCTGCCGCGGTCATACGTTTGACCCCGACGCGGGAGGGCAAAACGGTTCGGGAGGCGGCCGGACAGCGACCGTTGAAAGAACCGGAACGCGTTAGGGCCGGCGCGGAAAACGTCGGAGCATGACAGACGCCGCGTCCCTCGCCGACCGCGTTCGGGAGGGCGAACTCCGCCTCCACGAACTCGAAGCGCACGCCGACGCCGACACCGCCGCCGAGGCGCGCCGGTTGCTCGTCGAATCGCAGTCCGGCGCGTCGCTCGACGCGGTCGGGAACTACGGCTTCCCCGCCGAAGCCGCCGAGTCGGCCATCGAGAACATGGTCGGCGCGATTCAGGTGCCGATGGGCGTCGCCGGCCCCGTTTCGGTCGACGGCGGCTCCGTCTCCGGCGAGAAGTACCTCCCGCTCGCGACCACCGAGGGCGCGCTCCTCGCGTCGGTCAACCGCGGCTGTTCGGTCATCAACAGCGCCGGCGGCGCGACCGCTCGCGTCCTCAAGTCCGGGATGACCCGCGCGCCGGTGTTCCGCGTCGCCGACGTGGCCGAGGCCGAGGCGCTCGTCTCGTGGACCCGCGACAACTTCGCGGCGCTGAAGGAAGCCGCCGAGGAGACGACGAACCACGGCGAACTCCTCGACGTGACGCCGTACGTCGTCGGCAACTCGGTCTACCTGCGGTTCCGCTACGACACCAAGGACGCGATGGGAATGAACATGGCCACCATCGCCACCGAGGCCGCCTGCGGCGTCGTCGAAGAAGAGACGACCGCCTCGCTCGTCGCCCTCTCGGGCAACCTCTGTACCGACAAGAAGCCCGCCGCAATCAACGCCGTCGAGGGGCGCGGCCGGAGCGTCACCGCCGACGTGCGCATCCCGCGCGAAGTCGTCGAAGCGCGCCTGCACACCACGCCCGAGGCGGTCGCGGAACTCAACACCCGCAAGAATCTCGTCGGCTCCGCGAAGGCCGCGAGCCTCGGCTTCAACGCCCACGTCGCCAACGTCGTCGCCGCGATGTTCCTCGCCACCGGACAGGACGAGGCGCAGGTCGTCGAGGGCGCGAACGCCATCACGACCGCCGAGGTGCAGGACGGCGACCTCTACGTCTCGGTCTCTATCGCCTCCCTCGAAGTCGGCACCGTCGGCGGCGGCACGAAGCTCCCGACGCAGTCCGAGGGCCTCGATATCCTCGGCGTCAGCGGCGGCGGCGACCCCGCCGGCTCCAACGCCGACGCCCTCGCCGAATGCATCGCCGTCGGCTCCCTCGCGGGCGAACTCTCGCTCCTCTCCGCGCTCGCCTCGCGGCACCTCTCCAGCGCCCACGCCGAACTCGGCCGGTAATCCGAACCCGGTTTCAGTTTCACCGCTGCCGGAGACGACTAAACAGCCGTTATTCGCTTCCCACAGACCTGTATCGACGGATTCAGTCATCGACGTCCACTTTCACTTTCACCCCGCACCCGTGGCTCGCGTTTATTCCGTTTCCGCGGAAACGATGAAAACGCGTCCGTCGGGCAGCACCCGCGGGCGTGTCCACAACCCATCCCCTCCCATGCCACTCTCTACACGCAGTACCGACCCCGAATCGCCCGACGACTACGACGACGCGCGGCGGTTGGCGCTCGCGCTCAGGCTGGTGAAGTTGGCCCTCGGCGTCGTCGCCTCCGCGCTGACCGTGGCGAAGTTGCTCGGCGCGCTCTGAGGTGCCTGCGCTCGCGGCCCCTTTGTACCGGTCGCCCGCCGCGACGCTCAGACCAGTCGGTGTCGGCCCCGCGACTCCGACACCTCGCCGCGCCGCCGGAGTTTGTCGAGCAGGTCGCGGGCGCGGTCGTCCGGGACGCCGCGTTCGACCGCAGTCGCGACGATTTCCTCCTCGGTCGGCCGGTCGCCATCCCGAACCGCCTCGCGGACGACCGTCAGGCGGTCGGGCGACGCCGCCGACGAGTTCCGACCGCGAGAGGCGGCCTCGCCCGCCTCGAACACCTCGTCGGCGTCGAGTCCCGAGCCTTCGAGGTACTCGCGGTCGTCGACGCCCGACTCCTCGACCCGCCGGTCGAGCTCCGAGACGTGTTCGACCTGCGCGAACGCCTCGCTGTCGCCGTGTTTCTTCGCCAAGAGCGCCGACCGCGCCTGCCGCGCGGCGTCCCGGTCATCGGACTCGAAGAACCGCCGGAGCTTTTTCGTCTGGTGTCGCCTGCCGCACCGCGGACACGTCGCCGTCTTCGACCCGTCGGGGTCCGAAAGGAGCCACATGTTCGCGCAGTCCGTACACCCCACGACCGCGTACATACGCCGATGTTCCGCGGCGTCGGATTTGAACGTTCGGGAGCGGAAGCGACCGTGAACCCCTCGCGGGTGACGACCCCCGCGGCGCCTCCCCGGCGGATTTATCCCCGTTCCCTGTGGCTTGCCACCATGGACCGAGTTTCACTCGACGACGCGCCGTCCGCCGAGGCGGCCGACGGCGTCTCCCTCTCGCTCCTCGCGGGCGGGGAGAAGATGAACGTCCAGCACTTCCGCATCGAACCCGGCGCGGCCGTCCCGGTTCACGACCACCCACACGAGCAGGTCGGCTACATCGTCGCCGGCGAACTGACGTTCCTCGTCGGCGACGACGGCGAGGAACTCGTCGTCGGTCCCGGCGACGCCTACTCGCTCGCAGGCGGCGAACTCCACGGCGCGGAGAACCGCGGCGACGAGACCGTCGTCGGCATCGACGTGTTTTCGCCGCCGCGGGACAACCCGCCGTGGCTGGACTGACGCCGAGCGCGACCCCCCGTTAGAATCTCCCTGACGGGCCGTCGGGGTGGGGTCTCTCGAACGAGTCCCGGAACGTTTCGTTCGAAACACATGAGGAGAAAGCATTTATCAGTCCGGTGTCACCATCCGATAGACGGTAGTCCCTAACTATGCCCTTCCCCCGCGTACTTCCTCTATGGATAGCGCCCGGCGCGCCGAACACCCCGGATACCCCGCCGAGCAGCGGGCGACCATGAGTCACTCGAAGCTCGCACGCGAGCCGTGGCTGTGGGTGTTCGTCGGCGTCTGGGCGGCGGTCGTCAGCGCGCTCCACTTCGGCGGGCTCGCCTACGACATCTACACGAGAATCTGGTGGTGGGACGTGCTCACCCACTCGCTTTCGGGCTTCGGCGTCGCGGGCGTGTTGTTCCTCGTGTTCCCGCAGACCTTCCGGGGCGATCGCGCCCCGGTGGTTGTCGCCGGCGTCATCCTCGCCATCGGCGCGGGCTTCGAGGTGTACGAGTACCTGTTCAAGGACTTCTGGTGGGGCTGGTCGATGGCCTACTACCTCGAGGACACCGCGATTGACCTCGTGGTCGACGTGGTCGGCGGCCTCGGCTTTTTCGTCCTCGTCGAGGGCGTCCTCAGGTCGCGGGCGCGGGCAGATTCCCCCCGCGGCGACTCGCCGCGCAGCGCCGGTCACCTCCGCTCCGACGGCGGCGAGAAGGCGGACGACGACTCCCCGTCGAACCGCTGACTCCGGACGCGATGCTCCCGCCGAGGTGGTTAATTTAACCCCAAACGTGTTGCTCCGTCGGGAAAACGTACATATTGATGATGTCCTATCTCTCGTCTATGCCTCCGCTCGCAGAAGACCCGGCACCGAACCTCCACACCGTACTCGGCGCGACCCGCGCACCCCCTCGCGCATGCTGAGGCGCACCTGGGACGAGATGGTGCTGGCGGGGTGGGAAGAACGCCCCCGAGAGATGGCCGCCGTCGCGGTGTTCGGAGGCGCCGTCACCGCGACGCACTTCACGAGCATGGCGCTGTTTCTCTACACCCGCATCTGGTGGTGGGACATCCTCGTCCACGCCGCCTCCGGGTTCGGCGTCGCGGCGGTCCTCTACGTCCTCAACCCCCGCCTGCTCCACTCGCGGGTCGCGCTCCTCGTCGTCCTCCCGATGGCGGTCGCCGCCATCGGCACGTGGTTCGAGGTGTACGAGCGTCTGTTCACCGGCTTCTGGGTCGAGTGGCCCCGCTCTGTCTACTTGGAGGACACGGGCGTCGACATCGTCGCCGACACCGCCGGCGCGGTCGTCTTCGGGTTCGTCCGCCCCCTGTGGAACCGGATTCAGCGCTGGCGGGACCCGAATCGACTGTAGTCGGCGCGAAAGAACTGCGGCGTCGATGCCGCGAGAGAGAAGTGGTGTGTTCGCTTACGCGAGTTCCTGAATATTCTCGACGACCTTGTCGGCGTACTCGCTCGTGGCGAGCTTGTTGCCGCCCTCGATCTGGCGTTCGAGGTCGTAGGTGACGTCGCCGTCCGAGATGGTCTTCTCGACGGCGTCGCGGATGAGCTTGCCGGCGTCCTTCCAGCCCATGTACTCGAACATGAGGCGGCCGGAGAGAATCATCGCGGTCGGGTTGACCTTGTCCTGGCCGGCGTACTTGGGCGCGGAGCCGTGGACGGGCTCTGCGAGGCAGAGACCCTCGCCGAAGTTCGCGCCGGGGGCGATGCCGAGACCACCGATCTGCGCGCCGGCGGCGTCGGACATGTAGTCGCCGTTGAGGTTCATCGTGGCGATGACGTCGTAGTCGGCGGTGCGGGTGAGAAGCTGCTGGAGCATGTTGTCGGCGATGCGGTCCTTGACGACGACCTTGTCCTCGGGACGCTCGCCGTCGTACTCTTCCCACAGTTCGTCTTCGGTGATGGTGACGTCGCCGAACTCCTCTTCTGCGAGTTCGTAGCCCCAGTCACGGAAGGCACCCTCGGTGAACTTCATGATGTTGCCCTTGTGGACGAGCGTGACCGACGGGCGGTCGTTTTCGAGGGCGTACTCGATAGCCTCGCGGACGAGGCGCTTCGTCCCGAACTCGGTGATGGGCTTGATGCCGATGCCGACGGGACCGTCGTGGATGACGCCGTCCGCGCCCATCTCTTCTTCGACGAACTCCTTGACCTTCTGGACCTCGTCGGTGCCGGCTTCCCACTCGATGCCGGCGTACACGTCTTCGGTGTTCTCGCGGAACGTGACCATGTCCATCGCCGAGGGGTTCTTCACGGGCGACGGGACGCCGTCGAGGTGGTAGGTCGGGCGGACGTTCGCGTAGAGGTCGAGCTTCTTGCGGAGCGCGACGTTGAGCGAGCGGAAGCCGGCACCGACGGGTGTCGTGAGCGGGCCCTTGATTGCGACGCGGTGGTTGCGGATGGCGCTTACCGTGTCCTCCGGGAGGTTCTCGTCGTACTTGTCGCGGGCGGACGAACCGGCGTAGACGCGCATCCAAGAGACAGAGCGGCCGGTCGCCTCGGCGGCGGCGTCGAGGACCTTCTGTGCGGCGGGGCCGACGTCCGTTCCGATTCCGTCGCCGTGGATGATCGGAATAATCGGGTTGTCGGGGACGGAGAGCTCGCCCGTCTCCTCGTCGACCGTGATTTTCTCGCCGTCGTCCGGAACCTCAATCTGGTCGTAGCTCATGAACAATTTGGGTTTTCCAGTGCGGTGTAAAAGTCCTGCCGTTATCGACGGCGAAGTGCAAGTATCGCTCTATTCGTCGGTCGATACGTTTAGGACCGCGCTCCGAAGACACCCTCGTATGCGAATTATCCTCCACGGCGGTGCCGGCGGCATCCCCGGCGAACCGGAACCCAGACAGGCCGTCCTGGACGACGCGGCCGACGCGGGCGCGAGCGAACCCGACCCGCTTTCGGCGGTCGAGACCGCAGTCCGCGTCCTCGAATCGGACCACCGGTTCAACGCGGGCGTCGGCGGCGCGGTCCAGTCCGACGGCGTCGTCCGCACCGACGCGGGCGTCATGCTGAGCGACCGACGCGCCGGCGCGGCCTCCGGCATGGAGGGCGTCGAACACGCCGTCTCCGTCGCGCGCGCGGTCCTCGAAGACACCCCGCACGTCCTCCTAACGGGCGAGCCGGCGGTCGACTTCGCCGCCGACGCGGGCGTCGAGACCGGCGTCGACCTCTTCACCGACGAGACCCGCGAGCGCTGGGCGAACGCGGACGCGCCCGAGGGCTCGCCCAGCGAACACCTCGCGTGGCTGGCCGACCGATTCGGCGGTAGCACGAGCGACCCGACGGCCGAGGCGGGCGACGGTTATCTGCCGGCGCACGACAGTTCCGAGGAGACCTCGGCAGGCAGTGGCCGCTCGGCTCACGACGTTCGCCTGCCCGGCCACGACAATTCTGAGGGAACCTCAGCAAGCAGTGACCGCTCGGCTCACGATGTTCGCCTTCCCGGTCACGACACGGTCGGGGCGGTCGCCACCGACGGCGAGACGTTCGCCTCCGCGACCTCGACCGGCGGCCGCTGGTTCGCCCTCGCCGGCCGCGTCGGCGACGTACCCCAAATCGGCTCGGGCTTCTACGCCTCCCCCGCTGGCGGCGCGTCGACCACGGGAGCGGGAGAAGACATCGCGCGCGTGACGCTCGCTCGCAGGGCGGTCGGCCACCTCGAACGCGGCTGCGACGCCCAGACCGCGGCCGACCTCGCCATCGAGGAGTTCGGCGAACTCACCGGGTCGTCGGCGGGGATCATCCTCCTCGACGACGAGGGCTTCGGCTCGGCGTACAACTCCGACGGGATGCAGACCAGCACCGCGTCGAAGTAGTCTCAATCGAGCGTCTGCGACCGCTCGCCCGGCCGCGCCGGCGGTCGCCGCCACGGTTTACTCGGTTCGGTCCTTGCAGTTCCCCATGAGCGATTGGACCGCGGCCGACGCCCCCGACCTCTCGGGGAAGACCGTCATCGTCACCGGCGCGAACAGCGGCCTCGGCTTCGAAGCGACGCGCGCGTTCGCCGAGAAGGGCGCGCACGTCGTCATGGCCTGCCGGAGCCTCGACCGCGGCGAGGACGCGATGGCCGACATCCGCGACTCGGTGCCGGCGGCCTCGCTGACCCTCTCGGAACTCGACCTCGCCGACCTCGATTCGGTTCGGCGGTTCGCCGACGAGTTCGCCGCCGAACACGGGGCGTTACACGCCCTCTGCAACAACGCCGGCGTGATGGCGATTCCCCGGCGGGAGACCGCACAGGGCTTCGAGACGCAGTTCGGCGTGAACCACCTCGGTCACTTCGTCCTGAGCGCCCGCCTGTTTCCGACGCTCCGCGACACGCCCGGCGAGACGCGACTCGTCGCGATGTCGAGCGGCCTCCACGAGCGCGGCCGGATGGACTTCGACGACCTGCAGGGCGAACGCGACTACGACGAGTGGGACGCCTACGCCCAGAGCAAGCTCGCGAACCTGCTTTTCGCGTTCGAACTCGACCGCCGGCTGACCGCCGCGGGCATCGACGACGTGCTGAGCGTGGGCGCACATCCCGGCTACGCCGACACGAACCTCCAGTTCCGCGGCCCCGAGGCGTCCGGGTCGACACTCCGGTACTGGATGAGCAAACTCGGCAACGCGATATTCGCCCAGTCGGCCGAGATGGGCGCGCTCCCGCTTCTGTACGCCGCCACGTCGCCGGCCGTCGAAAGCGGGGAGTACGTCGGCCCGCAGGGGCTGTTCGGCATGCGCGGCAACCCCGGCATCGCGGAGCCGAGCGACCGCGCCAGAGACCCGGAGACTGCCGCACGGCTCTGGGAGGTCTCGGCGGAACTCACCGACACGCGGTTCCGACTGGCCTGAACCGCGCCGGGCCGAGCGGCGCGGCAACCGGGTGGTGAGAGAGGCGAGACGGCCAAATACTGTGGCGTGCTATCTACTCCTGTGACCGAATCAACGCCGACAATCACCGGGAGCGTCGCCGACGCCCTCGTCTCCACCTGCCGAACGACCCTCGGGGATTCTCTCCGAAGCGTCGTCCACTTCACCCGCGACGATTTCGACGTACTGTACGTCCGGCGGGACCTCTACGACGGCGACGAGGCCGCGGCGCGCGCGGCCAAGTCCGAACTCGTCGAGAGCGAGCGCACCGGGTTCGGACCTCAGGAGACCTACAACGCCGGCAGGAACGGCGAGCGTCCGGAGTTCGGCGAGTACGAGTTCACCCTTCGCGTCTTCTCGGACGGGTTCGTCGGCCGCGTCGTCGCCGGGGACCGCGGCGTCATCGTCACCACCGACGAACTCGAACTCTCGGAGTTCGAGGAGATGGAAGTCGCGCTCCGTCGGATGCTCGAAACGAACACCGCCGGGTGAACCGGCCGGCGGGCGCGACGACTCTTCGAGCGCTGTCGGTCTCGTTGGTCGGTCGTCCGGTGTCTACGCGCCCTCGACGAGTCGCGCTAGCTGTTCCGGCGGAACTGCACCTCTCGCGGCGTAGCCCTCGTACGCGAACGTTGGGACACCGGTGACGCCGTGTCGCTGGGCCTCACTGAATCGTTCGCGCACTTCGGTCCGAAGCGTTTCGTCGTCGAGCGCGGACGTGACTTCCTCGCCGTCGACGCCCACCGACTCGGCGAGTTCGACGAGTACCGCCTCGTCGCCGATGTCTTTGCCGTCCTGCCAGAGCGCCTCGAAGACCGACTCGTCGAACGCGAGCCACGTCTCGTAGTCGGCGTGTCCCTTCAGGTAGTACGAGACGACCTGCGCCGGAAGCGAGTCCACGTCGGTCCCGAGTTCCAGGTTCATCTCGACGCCGTACCGCTCTTGTAACCGACGGACTCCCTGCCTCGCTTGCTCGTAGTAGTCTTCGTCTTTTCCGTCGTCGACCGAGAAGTCGATGCTTCCGTCGGGGCGGCGCTTCTGACTCCGCAGGTCGAACGGATGCCAGTCGATATCGAGTTCCTCCTCTCTCGTCTCTTGATACTGCGACAGGGACTGCCTCCCGAGGTAGCAAAAGGGACACACGTAGTCCGAGTAGACCGTTATCGCCTGGTCGGCGTCTGAACTCATGCGTATTTGTCTCTCCTACGGTTACAAAAACGGCGCGGTCGCGGGCGACCAGTTCGAATGCCGACGCTACTGAGTTGCAGAGAGCGAACGGCCGCGAGGAGAGTAGCCGACCGCCTCAGCGTCCGAACAGACGCTGCCTGAGGCTTCGGTCGGTGGCGCGCTCCACCAAGAGAACCGCGTGATCGGTGTCGTTGACCACGTCGAGGTGCAGCGAGTCGGTCAGGAGTCGAGTGAGAAGGCCCCGTTCGGTCGCTCCCATCAGCACCATCGAGTGGCTGTCGGCCCGGTCGGCGATGGCTCGTTCGATGTCGCCGGAATCGTCGACGATTCGCGCCGCGTCCTGCAGGCCGTGTTCGGTCGCCCAGTCGGAGAGGAACGCCTCGCCCCGTTCGCGGTCGTCCGGGCCGTCGACGACGTGAAGGAGCGTCACCTCCGACCCGACGGTCGAGTGGAGGGATTTCGCGACTTCGGCGCTGAGCGCCGAGTGGGCGCTATCGACCGTCGGCAAGAGGAGTCGACTGGTGTCGTAGTTCCGGTCGTTGAGGACGAGGAAATCACAGGGCAGGCGACTCGTCAACTCGCTCATCGTCCGCTCTGCACGTCCCCCCGCCCAGATTCGGTCGTTGCTCCAGCCCATGACGACGAGGTCCGCGTCTTTGCGTCGGGCGACGGTGAATATCTCCTCGAACGAGCGGTGTGAGACGACGGTCGACGTCCGGGCTTCGATATCGTAGCCGGCAGCGCGTTCGCGAGCGTCTTCGAGCTGCTCGTTGGAGTGTGCGATAATCCGCTGGTTCTGTGCGGCACCGTAGCGTTGCGAGACGCGCGAGGGGACCTGCACCACGTGGACGATATCGACGATAGCGTCCTCTTTCGACTTCGCGAGCGCGCAGGCGAGTTCGACGACGTGCGACTCGGTCCGTGGATTCGCGATGGGGACGACGACCCGGTAGGAGTCCGGGTGGTCTTCGGTTCCCTCTTCGGTCTCGATGAGCGGGACGTACGACCGTCCCGCGAGCCCACCCAGCACCCACTCGCGAACCGAGAGCTGTCGTTTCGCCCCCTCGAAGCGAGCGGATTCCAACCGGTTTTCCGTCGTCTGGAAGTAGTTGACGACGGTGACGAGGACGACGCCGCCGAAGGTGTTGCCCAACAGCACGGGGACGACGAACTCGGTTAAGCCGACGAGGAACGCCAGCTGGCCGTTCATCACGAGGTAGACCATCTCGGTGTAGGAGACGACGACGTGGAAGAGGCCACCCAGCGGAACCGCGAGGAACGCGAGGTAGACGACGACGAGGCGAGAGATGGTGTCGCGGGCGGCGAAGGTGACCCAGACGACGCCGGCGACGATGAGGCCGGCGAACGCGGCCTTGAAGAAGAGACTCCACCAGGGCGTCTCGACGCCCTTCTGAGCGAGTTCGAGCGCCGCGTTCGCGGCTTCCGGCGAGAGGACGCCGCCGAAGGCGAGGGCGGCCGCACCGAGCGTCCCGCCGAAGAGGTTCCCCGCGAGGACGACGACCCAGTTACGCAAGAGCGCGGGGATACTGGCCAACCGCTCCAGCGTCAACGCGACCGGCGGGAGCGTGTTCTCGGTGTAGAGCTGATAGCCCCCGATGATGATGTAGATGAACCCGAGCGGGTAGAGCATCGCACTTAACACCGGGTCGCCGCCGGTGGACGCTTTCATCGAGACGTAGAGGAGGAACGTGATCGTAATCGCGAAGCCCGCGGCGAGGGCGCTGAAGAACAGTTCCCGCGCGCCGGAGGTTATCTCCTCGTCCGCGGCCGCGACGATGCGCTGGAACACCTCGTCGGACGAAAACCGGTCGCGAACCACCGAACCGACCGCCGGCGCGCCGCTTCGTGACCGTTCGACGGCCTCGCGAACGGATTCGTCGAGCTCCGTCGACTCGGGTTCTGTCATTGAGCGGTGTTTTTCGAATAAACCGTTCTAAACGTACCGGTTCAGGCCGTCTACAACAGTTCGGTCGCGTCGGAAGCGGCCACCCATATATGTTGATCAGCATCGACGGCGTATCCGTACCCATGGCCAACAGACACCACCGCTGCAACCGCTGCGGCCGCGATTTCGACTCCGGGGAGCGACTCGACGAACACGTCGAGCGCCGCCACCCGAAGGAGGACGTCCGCTGGTGGGTCGTCGTCGAAGACCCCGCGAAGGACCGCAATTTCTCGCGCTGACCGTCCCGACCCGCCGCTCCGTGGTCGCCGGCGACCGCGGGCGACGCCCTCAGCCGAGGTGGCTCTCGAACCAGTCGGCGGCGAGGTCGGCCACCTCGTCCAGTTCGCCCGGCCCCTCGAACAGGTGGCCCGCGCCGTCGATGACCGCCAGCGACTTCTCGCAGTCCAGTCGGTCGAACGCGTCGCGGTTCAGGCTCAAAACCGGCTCGTCGGCACCGCCGACGACGAACAGCGTCGGTGCCGTCACGTCGCCGAGCCGCGACTCCGCGAGGTCGACGCGCCCGCCGCGAGAGACGACCGCGCCGGCGTCGTCGCCGAGGTCGGCAGCCGCGAGGACCGCCGCCGCCGCACCGGTGCTCGACCCGAAGTAGCCGTAGTCGAGGGCGGCGGCGTCGTCGCGGCCGCGGAGCCACTCGGTCGCGCCGAGCAGTCGCTCGGTCAGAAGCGGGATGTCGAACCGCGTCTCGTACGTCTCGTCTTCCGACTCCGTGAGCAGGTCGAAAAGGAGCGTCCCGAGCCCGCGATCGCGGATGACCTCGGCGACGAAGGTGTTCCGCGGGCTCTTGCGGCTGCTGCCGCTCCCGTGGGCGAACACCACGAGTCCCGACGCCCCGGACGGAACGCGGAGGTCGCCCTCCAGCACCGCGTCGCCGACGGGTATCGAGACGAGGTTCGCGGTCGTGTCGTTCATACGAGACGATACGCTCGAGTCGGGCTTAGACCTGTCTCGACCCGTCGCTTCGCGTGAATTCGTAGTCCGCTCGTTCTGATGGTCATGACTTACACAATTAATGTTAATAGTTCTACGAGAGTACACCCGGACGCCAACCATGGTGAGTGTTACCGACCTACAGACGATGTACGAGCAGATGGTGACCGCTCGGCACTACGAGGAGCGACTGGTGGACGAGTACCTCGTCGGCAAACAGCCGGCGTTCGACATCTCGGCGGGGCCGATTCCCGGCGAACTGCACCTCGCGGCCGGCCACGAGGCGTCCGGGGCGGGCGTCTGCATGCACCTCCGCGACGACGACACGGTGACCGCGCCGCACCGACCGCACCACATCGCCATCGCGAAGGGCGTCGACCTCAAGCGCATGACGGCCGAGATTTTCGGCCGGAAGACGGGGCTGTGCCGCGGGAAGGGCGGCCACATGCACCTGTTCGACCCCGACGTGAACTTCGCGTGTTCGGGCATCATCGCGCAGGGCTGTCCGCCGGCGGTCGGCGCGGCGATGGCCGCGAAAAAGCGGAACACCGACTCGGTCGCCGTCGCCTTCCTCGGCGAGGGCGCTATCGACCAGGGCGGCTTCCTCGAATCGCTGAACCTCGCGGCGGTCCACGACCTCCCGGTCGTCTTCGTCGTCGAGGACAACGACTGGGCGATCAGCATGCCGAAAGACCGCGTGACCGACGTGCAGAACGGCGCACAGCGCGCCGCCGGCTTCGACCTGCCGGGCGTCCGCATCGACTCCGACGACGCCACGGCGGTCTACGAGGCCGCGGGCGAGGCCGTGATGCGCGCCCGCGACGGCAACGGGCCGACGCTCATCGAGGTGCAGGTCCACCGCCGGATGGGTCACTTCATGGGCGACGCCGAGGCGTACCGCCCGGAGGCCGACATCGACCGCGCGAAACAGCGCGACTCCATCGAGCGACTCGCCGAGGACCTCCGCTCGCACGGCGTGACCGACGACGAACTCGACGAGATTCGCGAGCGCGCCCACGAGCGGGTCGAGGAGGCGATTTCGTGGGCCAAAGAGCAGCCCGAACCGGACCCGGAGGAGGCGTACGAGAACGTGTTTACGAACCCGCCGGCGCAGGCGGCGACGGACGGCGGGAGCGCGACAGACGCGTCGGGTGACGCCGACGAGACGGGAGGTGACAACTGATGGCGACCGAATCACGAGACTACACGGAGGCGACCGAGACGGACCGCGAACTGACCATGAGCCGGGCGATGGTGGAAGCCATCGCGTGGGAGATGCGCGAGAACGAGGAGGTGTTCTACATGGGCGAGGACGTCGCCGACTACGGCGGCATCTTCTCCAGTACGACGGGCCTCTTGGACGAGTTCGGTCGCGACCGCGTGATGGACGTTCCCATCAGCGAGACGGCCTACCTCGGCGCGGCCGTCGGGGCCGCACAGGCCGGCATGCGCCCGATTGCCGAACTGATGTTCGTCGACTTCTTCGGCGTCGCCATGGACCAAATCTACAACAACATGGCGAAGAACACCTACATGAGCGGCGGGTCGTTCTCCGTCCCCATGGTGCTGACTACGGCCGTCGGCGGCACCTACAACGACGCCGGCCAGCACTCCCAGACGCTCTACGGGACCTTCGCCCACCTGCCGGGGATGAAAGTCGTCGTCCCCTCGACGGCCTACGACGCCAAGGGGCTGATGCACAGCGCCATCCGCGACGACGACCCGGTCGTCTACATGTTCCACAAGCGCCTCATGGGCCTCGGCTGGATGCCCTCGCCCTCGGGCCCGAAGACTGGGGTTCCCAAGGACGACTACACGATTCCGTTCGGCGAGGCGGACGTGAAGCGCCCCGGCGACGACGTGACCGTGGTCACCCTCGGCCTGCACGTCCACCGGGCGATGGAGGCCGCGGAACAGCTCGACGACGACGGCATCGACGCCGAGGTCATCGACCTCCGGACGCTCGTGCCTCTCGACACCGAGACGGTGCTCGACTCGGTCCGCAAGACCGGCAAACTCCTCGTCGTCGACGAGGACTACCAGTCGTTCGGCGTGACGGGGGAAATCATCGCGCGGGCCGCCGAGGGCGCGCTGGACGACCTCTCGGCCGTCAAGCGTCTCGCCATCCCGGACGTGCCGATTCCTTACGCCCGCTCGCTGGAAGACGAAGTCAACCCCGGCACCGAGGACATCGCGGCGGCCGTCCGCGAACTCCACGAATGACGGGAGCGTCGGAACCAGACGGAGGTCGCGCATGACGGACGCCATCGACGTCGATTCGGCGTCTGTCTGGCCCGACGACGCGGACGACGTGGTCGAGGGCTACCTCGCCAACTGGTTCGTCCGCGAGGGCTCGGCGGTCGACGAGGGCGAGACGCTCTGCGAGATACAGGTCGAGAAGGTGAGCATCGACGTGGCCGCGCCGGCGACGGGGACGGTCACGGAGATACTCGTCGCCGAGGGAGGCGACTTCGACCGCGGCGACGTGCTCGCGCGGGTGCAACCGAGCGCCTGAATCGGTCTTTTTTGGTCAGTCGTCGCCCGCCCGGTACGCCTCGCCGAACGCCCGGTCCATCAGCTCTCGGTGGGCCTCTCTGACCCGCTCGTCGTCGCCGGGTCGGCGCTGTTCGTACCGACCGTCGGCGTCCATCACCCAGCGCCGGCGGTTGTCCGACAGGAGCGCGTCGAGGACGGCGTCGAGTTCCGCGCGGTGCTCGGGGTCCTCGACGGGCGCGACGGCCTCGACCCGACGGTCGAGGTTGCGAGTCATCCAGTCCGCGGAACCGACGTAGTAGTCCGGCTCGCCCCCGTTCTCGAAGTAGAAGATACGCGAGTGTTCGAGGAACCGCCCGACGACGCTCGACACCGAGACGTTCTCCGAGAGCCCCTCGATGCCGGGCCTGAGCCGGCAGATGCCCCGGACCACGAGGTCGATATCGACGCCCGCCATCGACGCCTCGTAGAGTTCGCGGACCATCGCGGGGTCTTCGAGGGCATTCATCTTGGCGACGATGCGGGCGTCGCGGCCGGCGCGGGCGTGGTCGGCCTCCCGGCGGACGAGCCGAGTCATCTCCTCGCGGAGGTTCGTCGGCGCGACCAGCAGTTTCCGGTAGGTCTCCTGCCGCGAGTGGCCGGTGAAGAAGTTGAACAGGCGCACGAGGTCGTGACCGATGTCGGGGTCGGTCGTGAACAGCCCGAGGTCGGTGTAGAGCTTCGCCGTCTGGGAGTGGTAGTTCCCGGTGGCGACGTGGGAGTACAGTCGCACCTCGTCGTCTTCCTCGCGGACGACGAGCGCCGTCTTCGAGTGGGTTTTCAGCCCGATAGTGCCGTAGGCGACGTGGATGCCCTCCTCTTCGAGGCGGCGGACCCACCGGAGGTTGTTCTCCTCGTCGAACCGCGCTTTGAGTTCGACCATCACCGCGACCTGCTTGCCGTTCTTCGCGGCCTCGATGAGCGTCTCGATGACCTCGGAGTCCGGCGCGGTCCGGTAGATGGTGGCTTTGATGGCCAGCACGTCCGGGTCGGCCGCGGCGGCCGCGAGGAACGTTCCCACCGTGCCCGTAAACGAGTGGTACGGGTGGTGGACGAGCACGTCCTTCCGGGCGATTTCGGCGAACACCGACTCGGGGTCGTCGGCGGAGCGCCCGGCGAACCGCGGGTGGGGCTGCGGCGTCCACGGCTCGACTTCGAGTTCCGGGCGGTCGAGGTCGAAAAGCGACGTGAGCGCCCCGTAGTCCAGCGGCAGGTCGCGCTCGAACACCTCGGGGTCGTCCACGTCGAGCTGTTCCGCGAGCAGGTCGCGGACCGCCTCGGGCGTGCCCGACTGGACTTCCAGCCGAACGACCGTGGCGAACCGACGCTGGCGGAGCACGTCCTCTATCGTGGCGATGAGGCCCTCGGCGACCTCCTCGTTCCGGCGGACCTCGGCGTTCCGCGTCACCCTGAACGCCGAGGTGTCGACGACGTCGACGTTCGGAAACAGGAGGTCGATGTTGCGCTCGATGACGGCCACGAGCGGGACGAACCTTACCGGAGCGGCTGAGCCGGCGGATTCGGTGGTGGAGGCATCGGCGACGGTCGCCCCGTCCGCGTCGCCGACGCGCTCGTCGACGTTGACGAGTCGCGGGCGGTTGCCGGGGACCTTGACCCGCGAGAACTTCGTCGGCTCGTCGTCGCCCTCGGTCGTCCGGACCGCGAGCGACAGCGAGAGGTTCGAGATGAACGGGAACGGGTGCGCCGGGTCGAACGTCAGGGGCGTGAGCGTCGGCAGGACCGAGGCCTCGAAGTAGTCGCGGAGCGCCGCCCGCTCGTCGGGCGCGAGGTCGTCGTAGCCGACGATTTCGATGCCCGCGTCGGCGAGCGCGGGTCGGACGAGGTCGTGAAAGCAGGCCGACTGCCGGTCGAGCAGGTCGCGGGCGCGGTCGAGGACGAGCGACCACTGTCGGCTCGGCGTCCGACCGTCGGGCGACAGTTCGCTCACGCCGGCGGCCATCTGCTGTTTCAGGCCGCCGACGCGCTTCATGAAGAACTCGTCGAGGTTCGAGGTGAGAATCGAGAGGAACTTGACGCGCTCGAAAAGCGGGTTGCGGTCGTCGACCGCCTCGTGGAGGACGCGCTCGTGGAAGGCGAGTTCGCTGAGTTCGCGGTTGAGGTACAGCGCGGGGTCGGTGAGGTCGGCGTCGGCTGAGGTCGACTCGCCGTCTCCGCGCTCGCGGACGCGGACCGGCGCGGTCGTCTGACTCTGCCGGGCCTGCGAGTCGCCGCCGCGAGCCTCGTCGTCGGACATGTGCTGAGAGGAGATGGTTCGGCGGCGACCTTTAGTTCGCCGCCTCCGCCCCGGCGCGGCTCAGACCAGCGCGGGCTGGCGCGGTTCGAGAATCTTCGAGTCCTTGCGTGACTCGTGGGTGACCTCGGACTCGACGGCGACGAGTTCGTCGGCGCGGAGGTCGTAGGCCGTGAGCGCGCCGCCGTAGACCGCGCCCGTGTCGAGACCCATCGCGTGCTCGAAGACGGCGGGGTGGGCCATGACGGTGTGGCCGAAGAAGACGCGCTCGGGGCCCTCGTAGTGTTCGAACCAGAACGGGCCGTCGTAGCTGTCGCCGGGGTTCATCGCCCGGGTGTTTTCGAGGGCGTCGATGTCGTGTTCGGACAGCGGTTTCTCGGGGTGGATGCCGCCGTGGACGACGATGGCCCCGTCCCACGTGATGGCGACCGGGAGGTTCGAAATCCACTCGAGGTCGTCGTCGGTCAGCGCGTCTATCTCCTTCGTGCCCCGGATGAGCTTTTCTTCGTTGTTGCCGCGGACGGTCAGGAAGTTGTCGCGCTCGCGGACGTAGTCCACGACGCCCTTGCTGTCCGGCCCCTTCCGCACGAGGTCGCCGACGAAGACGACGAGGTCGTCCTCGGACGGGTCGAGCCGATCGACGAGGCGTTCGAGCGCCGGCAGACACCCGTGTACGTCGCCGACGACGTACACGTCGTCCCAGTCGTCGATGTCGACTCGAAGGTGTTGCTCGGCGACGTCGGGATGGAAGGATGGGACACTCATTGGAAACGTTCTCTCCTGTTTCTGAGCACGGCTACCTAAGAAAGGGTTGCTAGTTTCGGAATGTTGTGCTATATAGACGTGAGAGCGTTTGTCTCGCATGGTGTCCGAGTCGGCTGCGGCGGCCCGCGCTCAGTCGCCGGCCATCCCGCAATCGCTTTCCGGCGCGGCCGCGAAGTCGCGACCATGAGCATCGGACCCCTCGACGACGAGACGGTCGAGAAGTATCGAGAGGCAGGGGAGGTCCTGCGCACGGTGCTGGACGAGTCGGCCGAGATGGTCGAACCCGGCGTCACCCACCTCGAAGTCGCCGAGTACGCCGAAGGTCGCATCCGCGAACTCGCCGACGGCTGCGCCTTTCCGGTCAACATCAGCGTCAACGAGGAGGCGTCGCACGCCAGCCCCGGCCGCGACGACGACACCGTGTTCGGCGAGGACATGGTCTGTCTCGACGTCGGCGTCCACGTCGACGGCTACATCGCCGACTCCGCCGTGACCGTCGACCTCTCGGGCAACGACGAACTCGTCGAGTCCGCCGAAGAGGCGCTCGACGCCGCCCTCGACATGGTCGAAGCGGGCGCACACACCGGGAAAATCGGCGCGGAAATCGAGGACGTGATTCGCGGCTACGGCTACACGCCCGTCCTCAATCTCTCGGGCCACGGCGTCGAACAGTGGGACGCCCACACCGACCCGACCATCCCGAACCGCGGCGCAGAGCGCGGCGTCGAACTCGAAGTCGGCGACGTGGTCGCCATCGAACCGTTCGCCACCGACGGCTCCGGCAAGGTCACCGAGGGCTCGAAAAACGAGATTTACAGCCTCGTCAACGACCGCTCGGTCCGCGACCGCATGTCGCGCAAACTGCTCGACGAGGTCCGCGAGAAGTACAAACTGCTCCCCTTCGCGGGTCGCTGGTTCGAGGGCGGCCGCTCCGAGATGGCCATCCGCCGGCTCGAACAACAGGGCATCCTGCGCGGCTACCCCGTCCTGAAAGAAGAGGAGGGCGCGCTGGTCGGACAGGCCGAAGACACCATCATCGTCACCGAAGACGGCTACGAGAACCTCACGCGGTAATCGGACGAAGTCGGGGTCGGCGTCGGGCTCGAGGTCGGTATCGACCGCTCCGAGACCGAAACGGCTTGCACGTCCGGTCCCGTTGGGCCGCCATGGACCAACTGTTCGCCCCGTGGCGCATCGAGTGGGTCGCCCGCGACGACGACCAAGACGCGGCCGACGCCGACGACCCGGACGACGACCGCTGTCCCTTCTGTGCGCTCCCCGAACGCGACGACGACAGGGAGAGCAAAATCGTCGCTCGCTCCCCGCACTCGTTCGTCCTCCTGAACAACTACCCCTACGCGCCGGGCCACGTCATGGTCATCCCGTACCGCCACACCGGCGAGTTCGCCGCCCTCTCCGACGCGGAGCTCCTCGACCACGCGCGGCTCAAATCGAAGACGCTCGCCGCGTTGGACGCCGCCTTCGACCCCGACGGCTGCAACGCGGGCGAGAACCTCGGCGGGTCGGCCGCCGGCGGCTCCATCGACGACCACCTCCACACCCACGTCGTCCCGCGGTGGAGCGGCGACACGAACTTCATGCCGGTCATCTCCGACACGAAAGTGCTCGTGCAGGCCCTCGACGACTCCTACGACCAACTTCACGAGGCGTTCGCCGGCCTCGACGGCGCGGTCGTCGACGGCGACGACGACGCGGTTCACTTCGGATTAGACTGACTCTAAAACTCGCATCAAGTGCATCTAATGGGCCGCTCCGGCCCGAAGCGCATTTGAACCCCACTCCCGAAAGCCACGGTAATGGAGCGAAAGCGGGCCATCCGTCGAGTCGGATTCGTCGTCCTCGTGGCGAACCTGCTTCTCGTCCTCGGGAAGGGCGGCGTGTGGTGGACGACCGGGAGTCTGGCCCTCGGGTCCGAGGCGGTCAACAGCCTCGCGGACGTTGTCTACAGCACCATCATCCTCGGCGGCCTCTACCTGACGACGAAGCCGCCGGACTGGGAACACCCCCACGGCCACGAGCGCATCGAGCCGTTCATCTCGCTTTTCGTCGCGGTCGGTATCTTCGCCGCCGGCGGGGCGATTCTCTGGCAGAGCACGTCCAGCATCCTCGCCGGAACCTACGGCGGAGACGCGGGGATGCTCGGCGTCGTCGTCCTCGTCGTCGCGGCGGCGGCCAAGTACGTCCTCTACCGCTACTGCTACTCGGTCGGCCGCGAGCAGAACTCGCCCGCGCTCGTCGCCGCCGGCGTCGACAACCGAAACGACATCCTCACCGCTGGGGCGGCGCTCGTCGGCGTGATTGGCGGGCAGTTCGGCTACCCAATCTTGGACCCGCTGGCCGCCATGGTCGTCTCCATCGGCATCGTCTACACCGGCTACGAAATCGTCCGCGACAACGTGAACTACCTCGTCGGGGCCGCCCCGCCGGAGTACCTCCGGGCGCTCATCGTCCAGACCGCCCTGTCGCACCCCGACGTCTACGGCGCACACGACGTGGTCGCCCACTACGTCGGCCCCGAAATCGACGTGAGCCTCCACATCGAGGTCGAAGGCGACATGACGATTACCGAGGCCCACGACATCGAGACGTGGGTCGTCCAGGCGATTCGGAACATCGACGAGGTCGACGACGTGTTCGTCCACATCGACCCGCGGGAACTCGGCGAGTGGAAGGAAGACGACGAGACGGACCGCTACACCATGTTCTCGCCCGACGGCGGCGACGGTCGCTGACGCGTCGGGGGGTGTTCAGAACAGTTTCTCGGCTTCCAGCCGTAGCGCTCCGAGGTACGGCACGTGGAACTGGCCTTTCGCCCGCACCCAGTCGGGGCGGACCGGCACGGCGATACCCTGCGCTTGGTCGTAGTAGTCGTTGTTGTCCCCGCGGGTGACGTAGCCGGCGTGCGGCGCGGGACAGTTCAGAAGCTCCGCACAGGAGTCCGCGCCGCTCACGTAGGACTCGTTGGCCCGGTCGTACCAGTTCTCGCCCTCCTCGACCCAGAAGACGGCGCGGTGGATGATGGGTGTGGGGTGCGACGGCGCGTCGTAGACGACGACGTCGCCCGGCCCACCGAGCCGTCCGTAGCCCTCGCTCGCGTTGGCCGTGACGACGCCGTAGTCGTCGGCCGCGGGGCCGCCGTAGCGACCCTCCGCGGTCACGACGACGAGGTCGCCGCGTTCGAGCGTGGGTTGCATGCTCCCGCTCTCGATGGCGACCATCGGGGGCCACACGCCGCTCACCGCGAAGAGCACCGCGCCGACCGCGACGACGATAGCGACCGTCTCCAGCGCGTCTCTCGCGAGTGTTCGGGGCTCCGATGGGCTGTCGTCGGACACGGGTGCTGTCACCCCGCGGGTCGCTATCAATCTGTTGCTGGGTTCGGCGGAGAGAAACCGTTAGGACCGGGCGGCGCGACGGCCGAATCGTGACCGACGACTACCGCCTCGTCCCCGAGTTTCCCGACCCCGAAACGTACGTCGCCCTCCGCGACGCCGCCGGAATGCCTCCCCGGTCGCTCGCGGCCGCCGAGCGCGGCGTTCCGAACACGACGTTCGGCGTGCGCGTCGTCTTCGACGGCGGTGACCGCGATGGCGACGCTGACGTGGCCCGTGGCGGCGACGACTCGGACGAGCTCGTCGTCGGCATGGGTCGGCTCGTCGGCGACGGCGGCACCGTCTTTCAGGTCGTCGACGTGGCGGTTCACCCCGACCATCAGGGCCGCGGGCTCGGCACCCGCGTGATGGACGCGCTCGTGGACTACCTCGACCGCGAGGCCCCGCCGTCGGCGTTCGTGAACCTCCTGGCCGACGTGGACGGCTACTACGAGCGCTGGGGGTTCGAACCGACCGCGCCGGCGTCCAAAGGGATGTTTCTCCGGGTCGGCGAGGACGGCGTTCGGGGGCGCGACGAGCGCTGAGAAACGAGTGCGGTCGGCGGGGAATCGGCGGGGAATCGACCGCTTAGGCAGCGGTGGGCTCGCGCGGGTCGGGCTGTGCCTCGACCGGTTCGGCGAAGGCGTAGACGGTCTGGTGGGCGGTCACCTTCACGCGGGCGAAGTCGCCGGGTTCGAGGCCGTGTTCGGTCGCGTTCTGGACGATTATCTGTCGGTAGGCCTCGTCGCGGCACTTCACGGAATCGCCGGTGCCCTCCTCGACGACGAGCACCTCGCGCTCCGTGCCGACCATCTCGTCGTAGGCGGCGGCGACGATGTCCATCTTCGCCTCGGACATCTCCTTGGAGCGCTCCTTTTTGAGCGTCCCGCCGAGGCCCTTCAGGTCGGCGGCGTCGGTACCGGGGCGCTTCGAAAAACGCGTGACGTTGACCTTCTCGGGGCGAATCTCGCGGAGCAGCTCCATCGACCGCTCGTGGTCCTCGTCGGTCTCGGTCGGGTAGCCGACGATGAAGTCGGTCGAGAGCGTCCAGTACGCAAGCTCCCGGTCGAACGTCTCGACGATTTCTCTGAACTTGTCGACGCGGTGCTGGCGACGCATGTGTTCGAGCACCTCGTCGGAGCCGGACTGCACCGGCGCGTGGATGAAGTTGTAGAGCTTGTCGTGTTCGGCGAACACGCCGGCGAGTTCCTCGCGGATGCCGTGGACGCCGCCGGGGTTGGCCATGCCGACGCGGACGCGGAACTCGCCGTCGATTTCGGTGCAGATGCGGTCCAGTAGCTCGGGGAGCTTCCGGTCGCCCTTGTCCCAGCCGTAGACGCCGGTGTCCTGGCCCGTGATGCGGAGTTCCTTCGCGCCGGCGTGGACGAGCGCCCGCGCCTTCTCGACGTTCTCGTCGACCGACGGGGAATCGACCCGGCCGGTGGCGAACTTCGTGATGCAGTACGAGCAGTTCGACATACAGCCGCGGGCGATTGGCAGGATGCCGACGACGCCGTCCAAGACGGGTTCGACGCCGGGGCCGGGAGTGGGACACTCGCCGTTGGTGACGGCGGTCGGCACGTCGTCCCAGTGGAGAATCTGGGCGTCGATGCCCTCCTCACGGAAGTCGTTGCCCTGCGCGAGCGCCATGCAGCCGGTGATGATGAGGTCCGCCGTCTCCGACTCCAGCTCTTTGGCCCGACGGAGCATGTTCCGCTCCGTCTTCTCCACGACCGTACAGGTGTTCATGATGGCGACATCGGCCTCCTCGGGCCCGTCGACGCGGTAGTGACCGGCGTCGCGGAGCGCGCTCTCGATGGCGCGGCTCTCGCCGCGATTCGAGGTGCAGCCGTATGTCTCGATGTGGTATCGGGCCATTCGGTTATCCCACGTACCGGGTCAGCGGGCAAAAACGCCGCGGTCTCCCCCGAGACCGCCGGCGTCCACGGCCCGTAATATCGTCTCCCGAGTGCTTCGCCCGCTCGACGCGGATGCCGACAAGCCAACGAACGCCGACGAACACGGCGGGCGGAGCGTCGCACCGACCGGACGCTCCGTCGCCGATGAGTCTCGTGTCGGCCGTATCATCCGCCCGAGGACGAATATAATTCATTACCTCAAGAGTTGTATTTAGATTCGCTATGAAGTTCAACATGCGCGCCATCGCCTACGGGTTCATCGCGACCGTAGTCGTCGGCATCCTCGGAGGCCTCACGGTTCCCTTCACGAACGTCACGCTTCCCACGGTCGGCTACGTCCTCACGGGTATCATCGGCGGTCTCGTCGCCGGCTACCTCGTCACGACCGGCATGGCCGACGGTGCGCTCAACGGCCTCGTCGGCACGACGCTGGGCGCGATTATCGTCGCCATCGGCCTCGTGATTATGAACGTCCTGTTCGCGGGCGCGTTCTTCGGCCTGACCGTGTTCGCCGCGGCCGTCGTCGTCATCGCCCTCGCGGGCATCCCCGGCGCTATCGGCGGTGCGGTCGGCAGCATGCTCCACGACCGCTCGGCTGCCCGCCGCACCAGACCCGCGGCCTGAGCCGACTCGGCCCCGGTTCCTGCTTTTCGTCCGCGTTTCGCCTTCCTCCCGCGCCCTCACGCTCCCTTTCACCCCCTCTCACTTTCGCGCCCTCGCCACCGCTCCCGGCGAAAAGTTACTTGTCACGGTGTTGTGCAGTTGTGGTAGATGCGTTCCCGCAGGACACCGCCCGGTTCGCCCTCCGCCCACGACTCGGGCTCGACCGACAGCGACGCTTCGTCCGCCGCTCACAGTCCGTCTTCCGTCGGTTTTCCACGCCGCCGCGACGTACTTCGACTACTCGGGTCGGGTGCGGCCGTCGGCCTCGCCGGTTGCCTCGGCGGCGACGAACAGACCGACGACGACTCCGCCGAGGGCGTCCGCTTCGAAAGCGGCTGGCGGACCTACGCCCACGACGACGCCAACACCGCGTACCTCCGCGAGGGGACTCCCATCTCCGAGCCGACCATCGAATACGAACCCGATTTCGGGATGGACTCCACCGAGCCCGTCGTCGCCGACGGAGTGGGCTACACGCCCGGCGACCCGATGCGAGTAATCGCCCCGGCCGCCGGCGAGGAGTTGTGGGCCGCACAGGGCGAGCGTTGGACCGCTCCCGTCGTCCTCGACGGCGTCGTCTACTCGCTCGGCACGACGGTCCACGGGCCGAACCGGCTCGCGCTCTACCACGCCCGTTCGGGTCGGCTGTTCCGAACTATCGAACTCCCGGGCCGTCCGCAGACGCCGCCGGCGTTCTCCAACGACCGCGAGACGCTGTTTCTCGGCCTCGACGACGAGCGCGTCTGCGCGGTCGACATCGACTCCGGAGAAGTCAACTGGACGCGGTCGCTGTTCGGCGCGGTTCGGCGTCCCCTCGCGGTCAACCTCCATTCGCTCTTCGTGGTCACCGAGGGACAGCGACTCTACTGCCTCGGCACGAACGGCAGCCCCTTCTGGCAGGTCTCGACCGAAACGGTCGAGCCCGTCGCGCCGGTCGTCGGCGACGAGCGGGTGTACATCGCGGGCTGGGACCGAATCGCCGCGCTCGAACGGCGAAACGGCGACGTGGTCTGGGAGGACGACCGCGGCGTCCACAAGCGACTCGCGTTCGACGGCGAGCGCCTCTACGCCGCCCGCGGGTCGCTCCGGGCGCTCGACAGCGCGACCGGCGAAGAGCGGTGGAAGTACGACCCGCGAGAGACCGTCTCCGCCGCGAGCATCGTCGGCGACACGGT
The DNA here is from genome assembly GCF_000723845.1 of Haloferax prahovense. Lineage (NCBI taxonomy): Archaea > Methanobacteriati > Methanobacteriota > Halobacteria > Halobacteriales > Haloferacaceae > Haloferax > Haloferax prahovense. The sequence continues at coordinate 947,493 of NZ_LK053000.1, forward strand.
CTACGTCGGCACCGGGCAGGGCGAACTCGTCGCCCTGAATCGAACCGGCGACCGCGGCCTCTTCGGCGACCGCGAGCGCTGGTCGATTTCGCTCGGCCGCAACGTCGGCCACTCGCTGGCCGCGACCAACCGGCGCGTGTTCTGCCCGCTCGTCCGCGACGACGGCCTGTTCAGCCTGACCGTCGTCGGCGACGCCGACCCCGACGCGTCGACCGCGGGAACGACCGCTGCTGCGGGGACGAACGCGACCGCGAGGACAGCCGCGGACGCTGGAGGTTCGGAGTCGTGACGGAACCCGACGCGGACCTATCCAGACGAACGTTCCTCGGAGCCCTCGGAATCGGCGCGGCCGCCGGTCTCGCGGGCTGTGTCGGCGGCGACGAGGGCTCCACCGGCGACGGCCGCGCCGACTGGCCGCACCCGTACTTCTCGCCCGAGGGGACTGGCTACAACCCCCGTTCGACCGGACCGGCCTCGAAGCCGAGCGAGTCGTGGGGCGTCGAGGTCAACGGTATCGAACTGGCGCGCCCGGTCGTGTTCGGCGAGACGGTCTACCTCGCGACCAGCGAGCGCCTCCGAGCGTTTTCGGTCGCCGACGGCACCGAACTGTGGTCGGTCGAAAGCGACCCCCAGAGCGGCTTCCGCTCGTCGGTGACGGTCGATTCGGAGCGCGTCTACATCGGCCACGTCGGGACCAAAACCGGCGTGCTCGCGTACACCCACGACGGCGAAGAAGCGTGGCACGCGCCGACCGAGTCGAGCGTCTGGGCACCCGTCGTCAGACCCGAACCGGACCGCGACCGCCTCTACGTCTCTGACACCGCGGGGAACCTCTACCGCGTCCGCGCCAGCGACGGGACCGTCGAGTGGCGCGAGGAGGTGTTCGGCGCGGTCCGGTCCCTCGCGGCCCGGTACGACACCGTCGTCGCCGGCACGGAGGGCGGCGAAGTGTTCACATTCCAAGACGAGGGCGTCGAGCGCGGCGCGACCGGGCAGTGGCGAACCAAACTCCCCGGCGGCGTGCAGTCGCTCGCAGTCGCCCAGTCGAACGACGTGTTCGCCGGCTTCTTCGGCGCGGGCGTCGCCCGGCTCAGAGGCGGCCTCCGCGCCGGTGCGGTGGACTGGCACCGCGAACACCCCTCCCCGCACGGTTCGCTCGTCGTCGGCCCTCGACGCGTCTTTTCGACCGACGGGACCGGCCTCGACGCCTTCGACAGGCGCGAGGGGTCGCCCGCGTGGCAGGCCGGCGACGACTTCTTCGCCCCGCCCGCCGGTGCCGGCGACACGATATTCGTCTCGGACACGAGCGACGACGGCCGCGTCGTCGCCTACGATGCCGGGGGCGGCGTCGGCCTCGACGACACCCGAATCGGGGCCGAGCGTTGGCGGTACGAACTCGCGGGCGGCGCGCTGACCGGCCCGACGCCGGCGGGCGACGCGCTGTTCGTACTCGAATCCGGCGGCGACGACGGGCCGCGACGGCTCGTCGCGTTGCGAGCCGAGTAACAGAAGAGTGCGAGGGCGGTCGTCCGAAAGAACCGCATCAGGGGACTCCCGGGGCCCTCAGATGAGCCCCAGTATCCACCGGGTGACTTCGGAGGTCGCGAAGAAAGCGCCCTCCAAGCGGGACAGGACCCGCCCCGTCCAGAGCGCGGCGACTATCAGGAGCGTGACCGCGACGAGCCACGCGAACGTTCCGAGCGCCGACCCGCTCACCGCGAGCGGGCTAGCGACCGCCGCGACGCCGACGATGCCCGTGATGTTGAGGATGTTGCTGCCGACGACGTTGCCCACCGAGACCCCGAAACTCCGCTGTCGGAGCGCGACCAGCGAGACGGCGAACTCCGGCGTCGACGTCCCCGCCGCGACGATTGTCCCGCCGATGACCCACTCGGAGACGCCGGCACCACGGGCCAACCCCGACGCGGCGAGCACCATGTAGTCGCCGCTCACCAACACCAGCCCCAACCCGCCCAGGAGGAACACGGCGTCTCGTCCGGGGAAGTCGATTCGTTCGGTTATCGGGCGGGTCACGCCGCCGTCGCCGAGCGACTGGTCGGTCGCGCCGTCCCCGTCTGACTGGGACCCCCGGAGCAGGTACGCCGTGTAGGCGACGAACGCCCCGACTAAGAGGACGCCTTCGAGCCTCGTGACCCGGAGGTCGAACAGGACCAGTCCGCCGGGGAGCGTGCTCGCCAGCAGTGCGAGGCCGTCCCGATAGACGAGCGACTCCGCGACCGGAATCACCCGGAGCAGAGAGATGACGCCCAACACGAACGCCAGGTTGTAGATGTTCGAACCGAGGACGTTCGCGACCGCGATGTCGCCCAACCCCTTGTACGCGGCGTCGACCGCGACCGAGAGCTCCGGCGTCGAGGTCCCTATCGCGACGATTGTCAGTCCGATGGTAAGTTCCGAGAGCCCGAACCTCCGAGCCGACCGGACGGCGGCGTCGACCAACAGCCGCGCGCCGACCCAAAGCCCCAGTACTGACACGAAAATGACGCCGATTTGAACGACCGGCCCGCCTCGGAGCATGGTACTGGGTTCTCGGGAGTCGAGTAATCAATGTTGGGCACCGGCGACCGCGCGATGCCAATCGGCCGACGACCGACCTATTCCTCGGGCGCGCCGGCGACGATGTCGACGCCCGACGACGCGCCGATGCGCTCCGCGCCGGCTTCGAACATGGCGACCGCCTCGTCGTAGGAGCCGACCCCGCCGGAGGCCTTGACGGGCAGGTACTCCGCCATGAGCGCCACGTCTTCGACCGTTGCACCGCCGTCGGCGAAGCCGGTGGCGGTCTTGACGAAGGCGGCGTCGGCCTCGACGGCGGCCTCGCAGGCGCGGTGTTTCTCCTCCTCGGTGAGGAGCGACGTCTCGATGATGACCTTCACCGGGATCGGGACGGCCGCGACGACCTCGGAGATGTCCTCGGTCACGAGTTCGTCCTCGCCGGCTTTGAGCCGGCCGACGTTGATGACCATGTCCAGTTCGTCCGCGCCGGCCTGCCACGCGTCGACGGCCTCCTCGCGCTTGGCCGTGGTCGTGTTCTGCCCGTGGGGGAAGCCGACGACCGTCGCCAGCAACACGTCCGGAGCGTACTCGCTCGCCTCGCCGACGTAGCACGGCGGGATGCAGGCGTTCATCCCCCACTCGTCGGCGTCGTCGAGGACGGCCTCCACGTCGGCCATCGTCGTCTCGGGTCCGAGGACCGTGTGGTCGATGCGGGCGGCGAGGTCGGCTCGGTTCATACCCTGTCGAGGCGACCCGAGGCTAAAGAACGTAAGGCTTTCACGCCGCCCCGCCGCGCCTCCTGCATGGCCATCCTTCCCGAGGGGTTCGCGCTCCCGCCGCTTCCCTACCTCGTCGTCCTCGTCGCGGGACTCGTCGGCGTCGGCGTCGGACTGAGCCGCACGCGCCCGACGGTCACGCCCGCCCACGTCGCCGCACTCGTCCCGTGGATGGTGTCGGGGTCGGCGCTGCACGTCCTCTACGTCATCGACGCGCTCCCGCCCGCGGTCGAACCGCTCGCCGGCACGCCCGCGGTCTACCTCTCCGTGGCCGTCGCCGCCGGCGCGACGTGGCTCGCGCTCGACGCGGCCGACCTCGCCTCCCCGACGGCGCTCGCGGTTCCCGGACTGCTCGTCGCCGCCGGACTCTCGGGCTTCGCGCTGTTCATCGGTCTGGCCGCCGGCACGCTCTCCATCGTCTGGCCCGGCGTCGCCCTCGTCGCCGCGCTCGCGGTCACTCCGCTGACGTGGCGAGTCGTGACCCGGGTCGCACCCGACGCGGCCGCCGCGGGGTCGCTCGGCCTGCTCGCCATCTTCGGGCACGCCCTCGACGCGCTGTCGACCGCCGTCGGCATCGACGTGCTCGGATTCGGCGAGCGGACGCCGCTGTCGCGCATCATCCTCGAAGCCGCCGCTGCGCTCCCGACCGCCGAGGTCATCGGCGTCGGCTGGCTGTTCGTCCTCGTGAAACTCGTCGTGGCCGGTTTCGTGGTCGCCCTGCTCGCCGACTACGTCCGCGAGGACCCGACCGAGGGGTCGCTCCTCTTGGGTCTCGTCGCCGCCGTCGGCCTCGGCCCCGGCGTCCACAACCTCCTGCTGTTCGCCATCGCCGGCTGAGGTTCGGGCCGGGTCGCGACCGCGCCCCGCGTCCACGCTTTGTTTCTCCGCGCTCCGTAGTCGCCCGACCCGGGAGAGTTATCCCACCGGCGAACCGACCTACGCGGACGCATGTCCCGTGTCATCTGCGCCGGCCACGTGAACTGGGACGTCACCCTCCGCGTGGACGCGCTGCCGGAGCCCGACGGCGAGGCGACCGTCGAGTCGCGGGTCGGCGCGGGCGGCGGGAGCGCCGCCAACGTCGCCAGCGGCCTCGTCGGTCTCGACGTGCCCGCCGCGCTCCTCGGGAGCGTCGGCGACGACGAACACGGCCACGCCGCCGTCGCCGAACTCGCTTCGAAGGGCGTCGACTGCCGCCACGTCGTCAGCGTCGACCGCGGCCCGACCACGGTCAAATACATCGTCGTCGACGCCGCTGGCGAGGTGTTCGTCCTCGGTTCGCCCGGCGTCAACGAGGCGTTCGAGGCGACCGACCTCCCGACCGACCCGCTCGCGGCGGCCGACCACCTCCACCTGACGAGCCAGTCGCCCGACACGGCCGCGACGCTCGCCAGACGGGCACACGAGGTGGATACGACGGTCAGCTTCGACCCCGGTCGGCGCGTCGGCGACCGGGGCTACGCCGACGCCCTCCGCGAGGTTGACTACGTCTTTCTCAACGACCGCGAGGCCGCAACCGCGCTCGGCGAGGCGGCGGTCGAGCGCGGCCGAAGCGCCGGCTCGGAGCCCCCGTCCGAGGTCGCCGAGGCGCTCGCGCGGACGACGCTCGTCCTCAAACACGGTCCGCGCGGCGCGGAGGTCAGAGACGGCGACGACCGACACGTTCACCCCGGTTACCCCGTCGACGCGGTGGACACGACCGGCGCGGGCGACGCCTTCGCCTCGGGCTTCATCGCCGCCCGCCTCGACGGGGCCGCCTACGAGCGGGCGCTGGCGGTCGCCAACGCCTGCGGCGCGCTCACCGCGGCCGAGCCGGGCGCGCGGACGCAACTCAGTTGGCGGCGGCTGGACGACCTCGTCGAGGGCTGAACCGACCGCACGCCTCGGTTCGACACCGTTCGGTTCCGACCCGACAAATTTTATCCCCACCAGTCATTCGTCGGGACGATGTTAGACCAGCTCCCGGTCGCCGTCGCCGTCCTCGACGCCGCGTCGAGCCTCGGTGCGGTCGCCGGGCGACTGCTCCTCGGCGCGGTCGTCGGGGTCGCGGCCGCGGTCGTGATGGCCATCCCGATGTGGCGACAGGACGAGGGCTTTACCCCCGCCTACGTCGCCGCGGCGGTCGTCCGACGGACGACGCCCGACGAGGTGAGCTTCGGCGACGCCAACGTCGTCCACCACGCCGCCGGCGCGCTCGCCGGCGTCCTCTACGCGTTCGTCTACCTCGCGACCGACGCCGTCGCGCCGGACCTCGGGGTCGCCGGCGTCGACCTCCCGTCGCATCTCGTCGCGACCGCGGTCGTCGTGGCGTTCATCTACGTCGCGTTCGCCCGCTTCGTCCTCCCGCGCGCCGGCCGGCGAATCTACGAGGAGCGCGCGACGGCGGTGCGCGGGCAGTGGCTCCGCTCTTCGCTCGTCTTCGGCGCGACGTTGCTGGTCCTCGCGCCGGCGCTTTTCACCGGGTTCGCGTGACGGCGGCTCGGTCGGTCGGCCGAGCAGTCGGCCGGCCGTTCCAGCCGATCGCACCCGCCCCCGTTCGAACCGCGTCGTTTTTGCCCGCGACCCGAGTCGGTCGGTACATGGCGAAACAGCCCCATCTCCTCGTCGAAGAAGGCGACGTGAACGACATCGCGCTCATCCCGGGCGACCCCGGGCGCGTCGACCGCATCGCGAAGCAGTGTGACAACGTCGAGGAAGTCGCGCAGAACCGCGAGTACAAGGTCGTCAACGCCGAGTACGAGGGCGTCCCGCTCACCATCTCCTCGACCGGTATCGGCTGCCCCTCGGCGGCCATCGCCATCGAGGAACTCTCCCGCGTCGGCGTGGAGACGTTCATCCGCGTCGGCACCATCGGTGCCTTGCAGGCGGACATCGAAGTCGGCGACATGATAGTCGCCACGGGCGCGGCCAAGGAGGAGGGCACCTCGAAGCGCTACGAGTCCGAAGTCTACCCGGCCGTCCCCGACTACGACGTGCTCACGTCGCTCGTCGACTCGGCGGAGGCCAACGACGAGGACGTCCACGTCGGCCCCATCGTCTCCGACGACGCGTTCTACAACGAGTCCGACGAGTACGTCGACGACTGGAACGCCGCCGGCCTGCTCGCCATCGAGATGGAGGCCGCGACGGTGTTCTCGCTCGCCCGCCGGAAGGGCCTCCGCGCCGGGGCTATCTGCACGGTCGACGGCAACCTCGTCGCCGGCACCCAGAAGGGAGCCGACTCGGACGAGGAACTCCCCGAGAAGGCCAAGAACAACGTCGAGCGCGCCATCTCCATCACGCTCGACGCCGTCACCGACCTCGCGTAACCGAACCGTGGACCTGCGCCACCTCGCGGCCCGAGCGGTCGCACGCGCCGGCGCGCTCCGCGCCCGGCTCCGCCGGATAGAGCGGCGTGAGATGGTGGCGTTCGGTCGGTGGATAGAGAACACGAACAACCTGCTTCACCTCTCGATTCTCCTCATCATCCCCGTGCTCATCGCCGGGGTGACGTTCGTCTCCAACTCGGTCAGCACGCTCTCGTTCCTGCTGTTCCCGCCGCTCGCGTCGGGGTCGTACACGCTGTTTTCCGACCCAGAGGGGCGGTACGCGTCGCCGGTGAAGTTCGTCGTCGCACTCACTATCGGCGCGCTCTGCGGCCTCGTCGCGGTCGGTTTTACCGGGTGGACCTACGGCCCGACGGGGACCGCAATCGTCCACCCGTCGGCGGCGGCGCTCGCCATCTTCCTCGCGGGGGTCACGACGTGGCTCCTCGACGTGGAAGCCCCCTCCGCGTTTTCGACGGCGCTCCTGACGCTCGTCACGGGTGACGTGAACCCCGAGGAGTACGTGGTGAGCATCTTCTTCGCCAGCGTCGTCATCGCCATCGCGTTCACTATCTGGCGCGAGCAGTTCTACGAGCGCCGCGCGGAGTACCTCTACGGGACCGTCCGCGGCGACGACCACGTGCTCGTCCCGATGCGCGGGGAGGCGGCGACCCAGACGGCCTTCTTCGCCGCCCGACTCGCCGCCGCCCACAGCGCCGGCAAGGTCGTCCTCCTCGACGTGCTCCCGCCGGCGGCGACCGCCGAGGGCGACGCGGACGCGGAGACGAACGCCGGCGGCGAACTCGACACCGACGCCGACGCGTCGGTCGAGCGCCTCGAATCCTGCGCGCACCAACTGCGGACCCGACTGGGCGTGCCCGTGGAGGTCGCGGTCGCCCGCGGCGACCCGTTGACCGCGACGACCGAGGCCGCGGCGAACACCAACTCGGACCTCGTGGTGACGCCCTACGAGGAGGATCGCGGCCTGCTTTCCGATTACATCCGCGGCCTCTTCGGCGGGTCGTACGACACCGTGGCGTTTCGCTCGACCGGTGAGACCACCCGCTGGCGGCGCATCCTCGTCCTCGTCTCGCGGCCGGGCGACTCTGCCCACGCGATGATAGACTTCGCAACCCGCCTCGCCGGGCAGACCGGGAGCGTGAGCGTCACGACCTGCATCTCCTCCGAGGTCGAGCGCCGGCCCGCGGAGTCGAAACTCGCCAATCTGGTCGAAACCGCAGACGGGAACATCGAGACGCGGGTCGCCCGCTCCGACGTGACCGACTTCATCGCCTCGAACGCCGCCACCTACGACCTCGTGGTGCTCGGGTCCAGCGGCGACCGCTCGCCCGCCTCGCGGTTCATCTCGCCGCCGACGTTCGAGCGAATCCGCGAGATAGACTGCGACGTTGCGGTGTTCGACCGCGGGCACTGAGCGCGCGGTCGTAGAGTCAGAGCGGAGGCGGCGCGCGGTTACGAGCGGTTCGTCTCGTCGGTGTCGTCGGTCTCGTCGGCCGCACCCTTCCCGTTCGTCTCGACCGTCTCGTCTACGGTCGGGTCGGTGGGCTGTTCGTCGAGCAGCCGTTCCTCGATGGTTTCGAGGCCGCTCCCGCCGACGGCGGACTCGGCGAGGAAGTGACCGCCGAGCGCCGCCGGGCTGATGACGGTGTTGGCCCCGGCGCGGCGGAGCTTTCGCTCGTTTTCGCGCTGGGTCGCCGCCGCGACGATGTGCACGTCGGGGTTGAGCTGTCGCGCCGTGAGGATGGCCAGCGCGTCTTCGGCGTCGTTGTTGGTGGCGACGACGACCGAGCGGGCGGCGTCCACGCGGGTCCGCTGGAGCGCCTCCTCGTCGCTCGGGTCGTCCGTGACCACGTCGTAGCCGCGGTCGGTGAGGCGCTTGGCGCGGCTCTCGTCGGGCGTGACGATGACGACGCGGGCGCGGTCGCCGAGCTCTTCGAGAATCGGTTCTGTCAGTTCCCCGTAGCCGAGGACGAGGACGTGGTTCTCCAGGATGTCGAGTTGTGATTCGGTCATGCGTCCGAGTGCTTTGGTGAGTCGCGCTTCGATTGCGGGCGTGAGCAGGACACCGAGCGCCACAGCGAACGTCGCCACCGTGAGCAACAGCGCCGAGATGCCGAACAGCTTTGCGATGGCGGTCTGTGGCGTGATGTCGCCGTAGCCGACCGTGCTGCCGGTGACGACGCCGAAGTAGAACGCGTCGAACAGCGTGTCGATGCCGTTGAACTGCTCTCTGAGCGCCCACGCCCCGGCGGTCGCGTAGGTCTGTGCGCCCGCGATGGCGAGCAGGGCCGACAGCTGTGTCGCCGTCAGGTCGAGGTCGCGGTCGAACGCCCTGTGGTTGAAAAGCAGGAGCGCGAGACTGATAAGCGAGAGGCCGACGAGGGGTGCCGCCCGTTCCGGCGACTGGATGAGCCCCTGCGCGGCAGTCACCGGGAGCAACACCGCGGTCGAGTACCACGCGGCGCGGTAGCGTCGGCGGAGTCCGAAGACGCTCGCGAGGAGCAGAAAGCCCGTCAGCGTCCCGGTGAAGCCGGCGGTGATGCGGACCGCTTCCGGGATGTACGGTGCCAGCACGCCGCCGGTGACCGGGGAGCTGATGTTGAGGATGCCGATGGCGACCGATAGGACGGCGGCGAAGAACACCGTCCCAATCGTCGCGCGGGCACCGACCCACTCGCGTACCGAAGCCATGTCTCTCCCAGTTCTGGCGTCCGAGGCCAAAAACGGTCGGGTATCGGCCTGTCACGGGCGCGTCGTCACGTCTTTATTCCGTCGGCGAGTGTACCGGTCCATGGCTTCACTCCCCGTCGAAGTCGTTTACGGGCTGTACTTCGGCATTCTCACCGGGCTCGTCCCGGCCGCCGTCGCGTGGCTCCTCGGATTCGGCTTCCGCTACGTCACCGGCGTCACCGTTCCGGGCCTCGCCGTCGTCGTCCTCAGCGTCGCCATCGCGGGCGCGAGCGGCGGTCTCATGGCGCTGGCCGACCCGACAATCACCCAGTCGGAGAGTCAGGTCAGGCTGACGGTCGCGCTGCTTGTCGTCTTGATGGGGTCGCTGTACGCGCACAACCGCGGGGACGCCTTCGCCAACGACATCCCGCGGAAGATGTCGCTGCGAAAGCTCACCGAGCGGTCGCTCTCGACCGACGTGGTCGAACTCGTCGGCGGCCGCGGACAGGTCAGCGTCACCGTCACCGGTGAGGTCGGCGACATCGAGGGCTACCCGCCGGTCCCGCTGGACATCCGTACCAGTATCCGAAACGGCGAGTGGACGTTCCCCGCCGACATCCCGCTCGTGGAACTCGAATCGCGGTTCGCCGACCGCCTGCAGAACGAGTTCGACCTCGCCGCCGTCGAGGTCAGACTCGATGAACGAGCCCGTGCGACCGTCTCCGCCGCGGCCCCGGTCGGCGGTCTCTCGAAGCGCCTCCCGACGGGCAAGCGCGCGGTGTCGGTGACGGCGCTCGTCCCGACTGGACTCGCGCGCGGCGACGAGGTGGTCGTCGTCACCGACGGCGGCACCGTCCCGGCGAGCGTCGCCGGAGTCGAATCGGTCGTCGAGACCCCGAGCGACGCCGACGAGGACGAGGACGACGCGGACGCCCCGAAGGCCGCGCCGCGCGCGCCGACGGCCGTCGGCGGCGAAGGCCGCGTCACGCTCGCGGTCGACCGAGGCAAGGTCGAATCGCTTCTCGGGAGCGACGTGAAGCGGTTCATCGTCACCTCCCGCGGCGTCCGCCGGGAGTTCGAACTCGTCTCCCTGCTCCGCCGCGCGGGCAAGCGCTTCTCGCGGCTCTCGGTCCGCGCCGAGAGCCCACTTGACGGGGTGACACTCGGGAAGGCCGGCGTCCGCGACGGCTACGGTGTGGCCGTTCTCGCGGTCCGCCACGGCGGGAACTGGACGATTGCGCCGCGGGGAGACCAGGAGATTTCCGCCGGCGACACGCTCTATGCGGTCGGGTCGAGAAGCGACCTCACCGGCTTCGAGGAGGCGGTCGCGTGATGTTCGCCGCCCTCGCCTCGGCCGCCGGGCCCGCTTCGGCCGCACCCGCCGCCGACCTGCTCGCGGCGGTCGGGGGGTCGGCGACCGCCGGACAGGTGTCGATTCCGCCGGCGGACGACTCGCTCGTCCTGCAGATTCTCCGGTTCGTCGGACTCGTCGTCGGCGCGTTCGTCGTCTCGGCGATCGCCTCGCTGCTCTACCGGTGGTACACCCGGGAGATAATCCCGCGGGCGCTTTCGGTCCTCTTCGGCGGGGCGGTCGTCGCGCTCTACCTGAACACGATCGGCCTGTTCGGCGCGTTCACCACCGGCACCGAGACCGAGGTGTTCCAACTCGACACCGTCCTCTTCAACACCGTGTCGCTCCTTGGCGGAGCGCTTATCGCGCCGGTCGGCCGCGTCGCTGGCGACCGACTCGCGACGGACGTGTTCGCCGTCGCGGGCGCGAAGGAACTCGACGCCGACGTGAGCCGACTGGTCCGGACCGTCGGCCGCGTCACGTCGGTGACGCTCCCCGAGGACATCGGCGACATCGAGGGGTACGACCCGGTCGGCGAGGCCGTCAAGACCCAACTGAGCGGCAAGACGCTGCTGTTCCCCCGGCGGCTCAGCGAGGCCGAGCTCCGCGACCGACTCGCGACGCGCATCAAGGACGACCACGGCGTCGGTCACGTCGACGTGGAGTTCGAAGCCAGCGGGAACGAGGTGTCGTACCTCGCGCTCGGCAGTCGCGCGGCCGGCCTCGGGCCGACGCTCGCACCCGGCACCGTCGCGGTCGCCATTCGCGGCGACCCCGGTTCCGGCGCGGCCGCCGGCGACCCCGTGCAGGTCTGGTCGGTTCCGAAGCCGGCGGCTGACGACGAAAACGACCCGTCGGGCGACGCCGTCGCGGGAGCGACCGACGCGACTGAACCGGCCCAGTCCGCCGAACCGACGACCGAGACGCCTCCCAGCGGTTCGGGGTCGTTGTCCGACGGCGGCACCGACGCGCCGGCCGCGCCGGCCCGCGTCGCCTTCGGCGAACTTCGCGGCGTCGCCGACGACGTGGCGACCGTCGCCCTCGACGAGGAGGACGCCGACCGCCTGACGAGCGGCGAGCAGTACCGACTCGTGACGCTCCCCGCGGACCCCCACGTCGACCGCGAGTTCGCGTCGCTCCTCCGGAACGCCGACGAGACGATGGCGGTCACGACCGTCGCACCGGGTGCAGACCTCGACGGACTGGCGGTTTCGGACGTGGACACGACCGTCGTCGCCATCCGGTCGGCGAACCGCCCGGTGGACGCGATTCCCGGCCGGGGACGCGAACTGGCGGCCGGCGACACGCTCTACGTCGTCGGCCGGCCGGAGGTCCTCCGAAAGGTCGAACGCCGGGCGACGACCGACACGAGCCGAACTGACGGCGGGGGCGACGGAGACGGAGACGGAGACGAAAACGGCGACTCCGACGGCGACGCGCCGCGGTCGTCAGGGGCGCAATCCTCATGAGCGCCGGGCGACGAGACGGGAGTATGGAGTGGAAGCTGTTCGCCGACCTCGCGGAAGTCGCCGGCACGCGGACCGTTCGGGTCGACGTCGACGGCGACGCGACCGTCGGCGACGCGCTCGACGCCCTCGTCGGGGCGCACCCGGCGCTCGAATCGCGGGTGTTCGGCGACGACGGTGAACTGTACGACCACATCAACGTTCTGCGAAACGGCGAAGCCGCCGCGCTCGGCGAGGAGGCCGCCGCCGGCGACGAACTCGCGCTCTTCCCGCCGGTCAGCGGCGGCTAGCGCGCCGGCGCGTCGGAGCGCCGAGCGAACCGGCGAATCGAAACCATTCTCGGATTCGACCCACATCCCGCGAGCGGCGGCTCCGTCGGCACTCGTGGGCGGAAGACGAAAACGAGACCACGGGGTCGAAACGAGCGGCTCGTCGGGGCGGAAACGGGTCGTTCGGGAGTCGGAAAAGAGAAAACGGCGGGAACGCGTCGCGGTCGGACTCGAAACGGGAGGGCGGCTTCGAGGGTCGTTACTCGCCCGGACGCGGCAGCGCCGTAAACAGCGTCTGGACGATGGAGAAGGGGTCGTAGATGGACTGGTGGCACTGGCAGTAGACCCCGTTTTCGCCGCCGAACGTGGCGGAACTGGCCGTCTGCTTGTAGCCGGGGACACAGCAGAAGTGGGTACACTTGTTGAGCCACGCGATGACGCCCTGGTCCGTCGAGGCGGCGAGCCACTCGTTGTCTTGGGCGGCCTCTTCGATGCGCGTCGAGCGGAGCACCTGAATCGGAATCGTGTCCTCGGCGTCTTGGGAGCGCCAGGTGCCGGTCGCGGGCATCCCGATGCCGGCCTGTCCGATGCCGTTGCCCCAGGTCTCGTACTCGTCGAAGTCGTTGACGTTCAGGCGGTCGCCGGCGCTGTACGTCTCGGACTGCCAGTCGTACCCGCCGTTGTCGGAGCGGAAGTAGTTGTCAGACTCGTAGGTCGGGTTCAGGCCCTCGTAGGTCTGCACGCCGCAGTACTGGTACCAGTCCTGCGAGTAGGTGACGCCCGTCCCCTGGTAGTCCTCGGTGAGGGCGAGTTCGACATCCACACCGTTCTGGGTGATGGTCTGTACCTCCGGCCAGACGCCGCGGATGTAGCCCTCGTCGTCGATCTCAATCGGAATCTGCGGCATGCCGCGCGGTGCGGGACCGCCGGTGTTCTCGATGGCGTACGCCTGCGTCGGCCCCCCACCGGTCCCGGTGGATGACGTTGCGGTGTTGATGGCGGCCGCGCCTGTCGTTCCCACGCCCGCGAGCGCCGCTCCCCCGACGACGCCCTTGACGAACCGACGGCGACCCGAGTCGGCGGGGTACTTGTCGCTATCGCTCATACTCCCACCTTCGAGGCGGCCAGTAAAAGCGTGACGAATCCACCGTGGTAGTACGCCCCACGAAACGGCCGCCAGCGAGGGGGTTCGACCGCTCGAACGCGCGGAATTCGTCGGTCGTCGAAAACTGGACGAAAACGTTCGTAACGTTCGTTTAGAACCGACTTCCGGGCAAATTTTCGACGTTACTCGTGGCCTTTTAGAATGTGCTACTCGTATCCGAGTACGATGCGATTGCACACCAGAGACGTGCGGCAAGATGTTCGCGAGCTCGGGGCGTTGCTCGGGGACGTGCTCGAAGCGCAGACGTCGACGGCGTCGTTCGAGACGGTCGAAGAGCTTCGGCAGGCGGCCATCGCCTACCGAAAGGGCGAGTCCGGGTCGCGCGAGCGGCTCTACGACGTGGTCGGCGACCTCGAACCGGAGCGCGAGAGCGTCGTCGCCCGCGCGTTCACCACCTACTTCGAACTCATCAACCTCGCCGAGGAGCGCGAGCGTGTTCGCGTCATCCGCGAGGCGTCACAGGAGGGGACGCTCGAAGACGGTATCCTCGACACGCTCGACGCGCTGGACGACGAGGAGGTCGACGAGGAGCTTCTGGGACGGGTCCTCGAAGACGTGCTCATCGAACCGACGTTCACGGCGCACCCGACCGAGGCCCGCCGCAAGACGGTGAAATCGAAGCTCCGCTCCATCGCCAACCGGCTGGAGACGCTCGACGAGCGCCGCCTCACCGACCTCGAACACGACCAGGAGTGGCGGCACGTCGTCGCCGAGGTGACGAGCCTCTGGCAGACCTCGCAGGTCCGCGACCGCCGCCCGGAGCCGACCGACGAAGCCCGCAACGTCCAGTGGTACCTCGAAAACACGCTTTTCGACGTTGTCGGCGAGGTGTACGAGGAACTCGAAGAGGAGCTTCGGGCCGAGTACCCCGGCCTCGACGTGCCGAAGCTGTTCGAGTTCCGGTCGTGGGCAGGCTCCGACCGCGACGGCAACCCGTTCGTCACGCCCGAGGTGACAGAGGATACGCTCGAACGCCAGCGCAGCGTCGCCCTGGAAAAGTACAGCGACTCGCTCAAACGTCTCTCCGGTGTGCTGAGTCAGGACGCGACGCGAATCGACCCCGGCCACGAGCTCGAACGCTCGCTGAAGGCCGACCGCGAACTCCTCCCCGTCGTCGCCGAGGAGGCCGACGAGCGCTACCCCAACGAGCCGTACCGCCAGAAGCTCAAACTGATGCGCGAGCGACTCCGCCGCGTCGAGGACGTGCGGCCGAACGGCTACGCGGACGAGAGCGAACTCTTGGCCGACCTCGAAGTCATCGACGCCAGCCTCCGGCGGACCGGCGCGGCGCAGGTCGCGGACGTGTACGTCGAGCCCCTGATGCGGCAGGCCGACACGTTCGGCTTCACCCTCGCCAGCCTCGACCTCCGCGACCACCAGGAGAACCACACCGAGGCCGTCCACGAGGCGCTCGCCCACGAGGGCCTCGACTACTACGGGAGCTCGGAGGAGGAGCGCGTCGAACTCCTCACCGACGCGATTTTGCAGGAAGAGCCGGTCGTCGACCTCGAAGACCCCGGTGACATCTCCGAGACGGCCGAGCGCGTCCTCCGCCGGTTCCGCAAGCTCGGCGAGTGGCAGCGCGAGTACGGCGTCGGCGCTATCGACACCTACTGCATCTCGATGACCGAAGAGCCGTCGCACGTCCTCGAAGTGCTGTTCCTCGCCGACCAAGCGGGCGTGGTCTCTCTGCCCGACCACTGCGGCATCGACGTGGTCCCGCTCCTCGAAACCGAGTCGGCGCTCAACGGCGCGCGCCGAATCATGGGCACGCTGTTCGAAAACGAGGCCTACGGGACGGCGCTCGCCGCCCGGAACGACGTCCAGGAGATTATGCTGGGCTACTCCGATTCGAACAAGGAAAACGGCTTCCTCGCGGCCAACTGGGACCTCTACAAGAACCAGCGCCGCCTCGCCGACATCTGCGACGACTTCGACGTGACGATGCGGCTGTTCCACGGCCGCGGCGGCTCCATCTCCCGCGGCGGCGGTCCGATGAACGAAGCCATGCTCGCGCTCCCGAACGAGACCGTCACGGGACAGATTAAGTTCACCGAGCAGGGCGAGGCCATCGCCGAGAAGTACGCCAACCCGCGAATCGCGGAGCGGAACCTCGAACAGATGCTCAACGCCCAGATTCGCGCCCGCCTGCAGGCGATCCGGACGCCCGAAGAGGAGGTGCCCGACCGCTGGGTCGACGCCATGGACACCATGGCGACCGCCGCCCGCGAGGAGTACCGGAACCTCCTCGAATCCGACGGTTTCGTCTCCTACTTCGAGCAGGCGACGCCCATCACCGTCATCGAGGAACTCAATCTCGGCTCCCGGCCGGCCTCTCGGTCCGACGAGCGCAGCGTCGAGGACCTCCGCGCCATCCCGTGGGTGTTCTCGTGGACCCAGTCGCGGTGTATCCTCCCCGGCTGGTACTCGCTGGCCGCCGGCGTCAACGCCTTCCTCGAAGACGGCGGCGACATGGACGACCTCCGCGAGATGTACGACGAGTGGGCGTTCTTCCGGAGCACGTTCGACAACGCCGCGATGGCGCTGGCGCGCACCGACCTCGAAATCGCCACGGAGTACGCGAACCTCGCCGACGAGGAGCTCCGCGAGGAGTTCTTCACCCGCCTCACCGAGGAGTACGAGGACGCCGCGGACCTCATGCTCGACATCAGCGAGCGTAGCAGTCTCCTGAAGCGCGAGTGGCTCGAAGAGAGCCTCCGCCGCCGCAACCCCTACGTCGACCCGCTGAACCTGCTGCAGACGCACCTGCTGTCGCAGACCCACCGGACCGACGAGGAAGAACAGACCCTGCGGCTCACGGTCAAAGGAATCGCCGCCGGGATGAAGAACACGGGATAACGCGATGCCGACGCCCTCGGCCACCCGCCGAGACCGTCGTCGCCGCGCCGTCGGAACCGATTAGGCCCGACGGAGATCGTACGGGTTCGAACAGACCGGACAGGTCTGCCGCGCGACGCGATACTCGCTTTTTAACCGCTGTCTGACACCGTCGAAGTCGGCGTCGCCCTCGTATCTCGATTCCACTTCCTGTCCGCAGTGCGGGCACACCACCACCGTTACCATATTCGCCAGTACGGCCGAGTCCATCATATATGTTCACCCTGTTTGTGGCGGGGACCCACGGCCCGCTCTATCAGGGATTCGTCGGTGACGAAGACGACACACAGCGGGCCGTTCGCGGCGAAAAATGAGGATTCTCAGCGTCACCGGTATCGGTCAGGGTTGAGTCGACTCAGGTCAGGCGTGGTTCCACGGCGCTTCCTCGAAGTCGACGATGCGGTGGGTCGAATCGAGGTCGTCGATGGCGGCCACGTCCTCGTCGTCGAGGTCGAGGTCGAGCGCGGCGAAGTTGTCGCGGATGTGGTCGGGTGAGGCGGCCTTCGGGATGGGCGTCGCACCCTTCTCGATGAGCCACGCGAGGGCGACCTGCGCCGGCGAGGCGTCGTGCTTCTCGGCGATGTCGACGATGACCGCCTCGTCGGCGACTTGGTTGCGCGCGATGGGCGAGTAGGCGACCAGACGGTGGTCGTGTTCCGCGGCGTGTTCGCGGAGTTCGCGCTGCTGGAGCATCGGGTGCATCTCGACCTGGTGGGCGAACACGGACGCGTCGAGCGTCTCGATTGCCGATTCGAGCTGGTCGGGTCGGAAGTTGCTCAGGCCGACGTTGGCGATGACGCCCTCCTCGACGAGTTCGTCGAGGGCCGCGAGCGTCTCGTCCTCGTCGTAGCTGTCGAGCGGCCAGTGAACGTACAGCAGGTCGATGGTGTCGACGCCGAGCTTTTCGGCGGACTCGCGGGCGGTCTCCAGCACGTCGTCGTGGCCGAGGTTGTCGGTGTCGAGCTTCGTCGCCACGAACACGTCGTCGATGTCGACGTCGGATTCGGCGAGCCCCTCGCCGACGAACTCCTCGTTGTGGTACATCTGGGCCGTGTCGACGTGGCGGTAGCCAACGTCGAGGGCGGTCTTGACGGCCTCGACGCACTCGTCGCGGTCTTCGAGCTTGTACGTCCCGAAGCCGAGTCGCGGGAAGTCCTTCATGCACGGGTGGTCGTGGGCGGGCGAGTCAAATCCTGCGGTTGCGGAAGTCGTGCGTACACTTACCACCGCTCCCCCAGTCATCGAGGGTATGCCCTCCGAGAAGGAGAAGATGCTCGCGGGCGAACTGTACGACGCGAGCGACCCGGAACTCGTCGCGGAACGAAAGCGCGCGCGGCGGCTCACGCGCCTGTTCAACGAGACCGACGAGACCCAAATCGAACGCCGCGAGGAGCTGATTCGGGAGCTGTTCGGGGAGGTCGGCGAATCGTTCGAAATCGAGCCGACGTTCCGCTGCGACTACGGCTACAACATCCGCGTCGGCGAGCGGTTCTTCGCCAACTTCGACTGCGTCTTCCTCGACGTGTGTCCCATCACGCTCGGCGACAACTGCCAGCTCGCGCCGGGCGTTCACATCTACACCGCGACCCACCCGCTCGACGCCGCGGAGCGAATCAAGGGCCCCGAGTCGGGGGAGCCGGTGACCATCGGCGACAACGCGTGGCTCGGCGGCCGGGCGGTCGTCAATCCCGGCGTCACCATCGGCGACGACGTGGTGGTCGCCTCGGGTGCGGTCGTCACGAAGGACGTGCCCGACTCGGTGGTCGTCGGCGGTAACCCGGCGCGGGTCATTAAAAGGCTGGACTGACTGGGGACGCGCCGCCGAGTCGGCGTCATCGTCGCGTCGCCGTCGCGCGATTCTCGCGGATTCGGGAGCGTGCGGTGCTCTGGCACACGATGTTCCCTCCGAAATGGTTTTGAAGTACGCTCGCACACGGTCAGTATGCCGACGGACGAATACGACCCAGAGATGGGGCGCAAGTTCATTTTCGTAACCGGGGGTGTCATGTCCGGTCTCGGGAAGGGTATCACGGCCGCGAGCACCGGCCGACTCCTGAAGAACGCCGGGTTCGACGTCACCGCGGTCAAGATTGACCCGTACCTGAACGTCGACGCCGGGACGATGAACCCCTACGAGCACGGGGAGGTGTACGTGCTGAAAGACGGCGCTGAAGTCGACCTCGACCTCGGGAACTACGAGCGGTTCCTCGGCGTCGACATGACCGCCGACCACAACATCACGACGGGCAAGACCTACCAGCACGTCATCCAGAAGGAGCGCGACGGCGACTACCTCGGGAAGACGGTCCAGATTATCCCGCACGTCACGGAAGACATCAAGCGCCGCATCCGCGAGGCGGCCGAGGGGACCGACGTGTGTATCGTCGAGGTCGGCGGCACCGTCGGCGACATCGAGTCGATGCCGTTCCTCGAATCGCTCCGCCAGTTCGCCTCCGAGGAGGAAGACGGCGACGTGCTGTTCACGCACGTCACGCTCGTCCCCTACTCGAAGAACGGCGAGCAGAAGACGAAGCCCACCCAGCACTCCGTCAAGGAGCTTCGGAGCATCGGCCTCCAGCCCGACATCCTCGTCGGCCGCGCCGACGACAAGCTCGAACCGGCGACGAAGACCAAAATCGCGCAGTTCTGCGACGTGCCGGACGCCGCCGTGTTCTCCAACCCCGACGTGCCGGACATCTACCACGTCCCGCTGATGGTCGAAGAGGAGGGCCTCGACGAGTACGTCATGGAGCGACTCGGCATCGCCGACGAGGCGCTTCCGAAGGAAGACCGCGACAGCCGCTGGCGCGAGCTCGTCACGGCCGACCGAACCGGCTCGGTCGATATCGCGCTCGTCGGCAAGTACGCCCTCGAAGACGCCTACATGTCCATCCACGAGGCGCTCAAGCACGCGGGCATCGAGTGCGGCGTCGACGTGAACATCCTCTGGGTCGACTCCGACGAGATGCTCGACAAGCACGAAGAGCGCCTGAAGGACGCCGACGGCGTCGTCGTCCCCGGCGGCTTCGGCTCCCGCGGAACCGGCGGGAAAATCGAAGCCATCCGCTACGCCCGCGAGAACGACATCCCGTTCCTCGGCCTCTGTCTGGGCTTCCAGATGGCCGTCGTCGAGCAGGCCCGGAACGTCCTCGGCCACGAGGACGCCCACTCGGCCGAACTCGACCCCGACACGCCGTACCCCGTCATCGACCTCCTGCCCGAGCAGTACGAGGTCGACGAGATGGGCGGCACGATGCGCCTCGGCGCGCACGACACCGACATCGACGCCGGCACGCTCGCGGAGGCGGTCTACGGCGACACCTCCTGTACGGAGCGCCACCGCCACCGCTACGAGGTGAACCCCGAACTCATCGACGAACTCGAGTCCGAGGGGCTCCGTTTTTCCGGCCGCGCCGAAAACCGCATGGAGATTCTCGAACTGACCAACCACCCGTTCTTCTTCGGGACGCAGTTCCACCCCGAGTTCCGCTCCCGACCCGACCGCGCGAGCCCGCCGTTCCTCGGCTTCCTCCGCGCGGTCCTCGGCGAACTCGACGCGCGCGAACTCGGCAACGAAGAGGTGACAGCATAATGGTAAACGTAGACGAATTCATCGAAGACGCGACCGCATCGATTCGTGACCAAATCGGCGACGAGCACGCCATCATCGCCCTCTCGGGCGGCGTGGACTCCTCGGTCGCCGCGACGCTCGCCTACGAGGCCGTCGGCGAGCAACTCACCCCGGTCTACGTCGACACCGGCCTGATGCGCAAAGGCGAGACCGAGCAGATTGCGGACACCTTCTCCTTCATGGAGAGCCTCCGCGTCGTCGACGCCCGGGACCGATTCTTCGACGCCCTCGACGGCGTCGTCGACCCCGAAGAAAAGCGCAAGGTCATCGGCGAGCAGTTCATCCGCGAGTTCGAACGCGAGGCGAAAGAGACCGACGCCCAGTACCTCGTACAGGGGACCATCTACCCCGACCGCATCGAGTCCGAGGGCAACATCAAGTCCCACCACAACGTCGGCGGTCTGCCGGACGTGGTGGACTTCGAGGGCATCGTCGAACCCGTCCGCGACCTCTACAAGGACGAGGTCCGCGAGGTCGCCCGCGCGCTCGGCCTCGAGTCCATCATCGCCGAGCGGATGCCGTTCCCGGGGCCGGGCCTCGCGGTCCGCGTCCTCGGCGAAGTCACGCCCGAGAAGGTGCAGGTCGCCCGCGACGCGTGTCACGTCGTCGAAGACGAGACCGAAAAGCACGAGCCGTGGCAGGCGTTCGCCGCCGTCATCGGCAAGGGCACCGGCGTCAAGGGTGACAACCGCGTCCACGGTTGGATCGTCTCGGTCCGCTCCGTGGAGTCGCGCGACGGCATGACCGCCCGCGCGCAGGAACTGCCGTGGGACACCCTCCAGCGCATCCAGTCGCGCATCACCGGAACGAACGAGAACGTCGCCCGCGTCGTCTACGACGTGACCCACAAACCGCCGGCGACCATCGAGTACGAATGACGACGGCAGTCGTCGCGGGGACCGACCCCGACGGACTCGGCGAGGCGCTCGAAACCGAGGGCGCGACGGTCGTCCGCGTCAGCGGTATCGCCTCCGCCGACTCGCTCGGCGAGGCCGGCATCGAGGACGCCGACCTGTTCGTGCTCACCGATATGGACGACGCGACGGCCATCTCGGTGGCGAAGGAACTGAACCCCGACGTGCGCGTCGTGACCTACGCCTACGACTCCCTTCCGGAGTTCGCCACGGCGCAGGCCGACCTCGCCATCGACCCGAACCTGCTCTCGGTCGACGTGGTCGCCGAAGAACTCGTCTGAGACGGTCAGGAACGCCTGACTGTCTCGACCCGAAGAGTTTTTCAATAATTGATTTGTAGAAATATTGCTGGCTTTATGGACCTTCATGACGGTTGCAACTGTCGTCTTTCTCCCGGCGAACGATGCTGAAGAGCCTCGGCGCGACCGGACTGCTACTCGCCGGCGGCGCGACGACCGCGGCGGCACGGCCCCGATTTCAGTTCGCCCCGCTTTCGTTCTTCCTGCGCTTTCGAACGCTCGGCCCACCCTCTTCGACCGCCACGAGAGTCGAAACCGGCCGACAGCGGCGGGTGACTCCGGCCCGCGTTGCCATGGTCGAAACCCCCTTTTGGCGTCCCCGCCGATAGCCGGTGACATGGTCCGGGTCTCGACCGGCGCGCGCATCCACTTCGGCTTCCTCAATCTGAGCCTCGCCCGCGACCGCCTCTACGGCGGCGTGGGCGTCGCGCTCGACGAGCCGCGGGTGGTCGTCGCCGCCGAGCCCGCGTCCGAGGTTCGGTGTCGGCATCCCGCCGCCCGCGAGTACGCCGAGCAGGCGGTCGAACTTCTCGGCGTCGAGGGCGTCGACCTCTCGGTCGAGCGCACCCTGCCGCGACACGCCGGCCTCGGGAGCGGGACACAGCTCGCGCTCGCGGTGTTGCGGGCGGTCGGGGCCGCGACGGGCCGCGAGGCCGACGTGCGCCGACTCGCCCCCGAGATGGGTCGCGGCGGCCGCTCCGGCGTCGGCGTCGGCACCTTCGAAGCCGGCGGGGCCGTCCTCGACGCGGGCCACCCGACCGCGCGGTTCACCACCGACCGACCGGAAGACGGTTCGTGGTCGGTGCCGGCGGTCGCCGCCCGACACGAGATACCCGACCGCTGGCGGTTCCTGCTCGTCGTCCCCGACGTGGACCCCGGCCGCAACGGCGCGGCCGAGGAGTCGAGCATGCGCTCCGTCGTCGAGCGCGCGGACGCACAGACCGGCGACCGAATCGCCGGCATCGTCACCAGACGACTGCTCCCGGCGCTCGCCGAGGGGTCCGCCGAGCGCTTCGGCGAGGCCGTCGAGTCCGTCGGCCGGCTCAACGGCACGTGGTACGCCGACGAGCAGGGCGGCGTCTACCGGCCGCCGGTCGGCGCGCTCGTCTCGTCGCTGTCCGAGTCGCCGGTCGTCTACGGCGCGGGTCAGTCGTCGTGGGGGCCGACCGTCTACGGCGTGACCGACGCCGACCACGTCGACGAGGCGGTCGAGGCGGGGCGGGCAGCGCTGGCTGACGCCGACATCGACGGAAGCGTCTCGGTCGCCCGCGGGCGGAACCGCGGCGCGAGCGTGGAGTGAGCGCGGGGGACGACGGAGCGGGAGCGCCGGCGGCGGAACCTCGCGTCGCGCTCCCCGAAACGCCTAACCGACGCGGCCGAGTCGGGTTCGATATGTCTCAAATCCCCTTCGGCGTCCCCCGCCTCGACAGCATCATCGGCGGCGGCGCACCCCCGGGGAACGTCGTGCTCCTCGCGGGCGAGTCCGGCGCGGGCGCTCGGGAGTTCCTCTACACGAGCGCGACGATGAACGCCCTCTCGCACACCGACGAGGAGCTGTTCGACCTCCACTACGGCTCGCTCGCGGACACCGCGACGCCGCCGCCGGAGATTCACTACGTCTCGTTTACCGCCGGCGAGGAGTACCTGCGCCGCGAGATGGGTTACACGATGGACGACGAACTCGTCGAATCCGCGGTCGAACACATCGAGTTCCACGACCTCTCGCCGGAGTACTTCCAACTCAGCCCGATTCCGCGCGAGTGGTACCTCGGCCAGCCGACGAAGTTGGAGGACCTCGGCCACCGACACAACCGCGAGTCCGTGCTGGGCGCGCTGGGGACCACCCTGAGTCAGCACGCGCCCGGCAACCTCGTCGTCATCGACTCCCTGACCGACCTCGTGGCGAGCCAGTCCGACGAGATGACGTGGTCTGACATCGCGATGGTCATCAAGGGACTGGAGAAAGCCTCCTACCAGTGGGGCGGGCTCATCCTCGTGCTCGTGAGCACCGAGGCGCTCTCGAAGACCGAACTCGGCGTCCTCAAGGGCGCGACCGGCGGCTCGCTGCTTTTCGAGTGGGAGTCCGGGGGGTCGAAGCGCGCGCGGACCATGGTCGTCCAGGAGTTCCGCGGCGTGCTCGCCCGGTTAGAGAGCGAGAACATCGTGCAGTTCGAGACCGAAATCAACGAGAGCGGCCTCGACGTGAGCGACGTGCGGAAGATTCGCTGATTCGACTGTCGAATCACCGAACAGTCGCGAATTCGGGGATAGTTCTTAAGGCTGCGTAGACAAACTGGAAACGAAGATGGAAGGGGAAGACGGGGTGTCGCTCCCAGACGACCTCCGCACGTGGGTCGAGGCGCGCGCCGACGAGGAGGGCGTCGACCCGGAGACGGTGCTCGCACGGGCCCTCGGGACCTATCGGCTCGCCGTGAGCGACGCGGGCGAATCGCTCGACGGCGCGGACGCGGTCTCGGACCGCCTCGGCGGGGTCGAAGCGCGCGTCGATGAGCTCGAAGGCGAACTGGACGAGAAGATATCAGACGTTCGGATGCGCGTCGTGCAGGTCAAGCGCGAGGCGGACGAGAAGGCTCCGCGCGACCACACGCATCCGGAGTTAGACGCCGAACTCGACCGACTGGCCGACGACGTGCGCGCGGCTCGGAACCGCGTGACCGACCTAGACGAGCGGGTCGACGCCGGCTTCGAGAACTTCGAGGAGATTCTCACCTACCTCGACGAGACGACCGCGACGCTCGACGAGAACCTCCGGACGGTCGCGCGGACGCTACTCGACCTCCGCGGTCGGGCGGCCGACCTCGAAGCCGCCGGCCTCGAACGACAGGCGCTCGCCGAACTCCTCCGCACCGCGAACGCGGCCGGCGAGAAGAAAGCGCGATGCGAGGAGTGCGACGAGACCGTCCACCTGGACCTGCTCGCGGAGCCCCGCTGTCCGTCGTGTCGGTCCCCGTTCCGCGAGCTGTCGTCCTCGCCCGGTTTCTTCGGGTCGGCGACGCTCCACACCGGCCGGCTCCCCGCGCTGGAATCGGCGGACGACGCCCGCGCGACCGACGAGGTCGCCGACCTCCTCGACGAGGCGATTACCGGCGTGGTCGACGACGCGACCGACGGCGACGACGACCGATACGCCTCCCGGGAGGAGGAGTCGGCTCAGCAGGGTGCCGCGGCGGGGAGCGAACACGGCGACGACTGAAGACTCACGAGGACGATGACCGACGACAACTCAACAGACGACGCGGCGGAGGGCGAGCCATCCGTCTCCGGCGACCGCGACGACTCATTCGGACGCGCCGACCCGGGAGACGACAGCGCCGAAGCCGTCCGCGCCCCGGACGGAAGCCGCGACGGGCGAAGCGACGACGCCGACTCGGCCCCGCTTTCGGACCTCGCCGGACGCGTGGCCGAACGCCGCGCTCGCTCGCGCGTCACCGACCAGCGCGACGAGACGGACGAACTCTTCGAGTCGGTCGAGGTCGGCGAACTCGACCGCGAGGACGTGTGGACGGCGCTCGTCGAAGGTGAAGACGACGACCGCGCGACGGCCGTCGGCGTCGGAGCCGAGGCCACCCCCGTCGACGACGCCGACGGCGTCTCGGACCACGTCGTCCCCAAGACCGAGTTCTGCCAGCGCTGCGAGCACTTCGGCGACCCGCCGGCGCTCGCGTGCCACCACGAGGGGACGACCATCGTCGAACTCGAAGACAGCGACCACTTCCGGGTGCGGAACTGCCCGATGGTCGAGAAAGACGACTGACTACGGCGCGGCGGGTCGGTTCTGATTCTCCCGACAGCGCGGAGTGACAGCTTCTTTGCCCTCGGTCCGCTACCGGCGGGTATGCAGTTCTGCGACGAGTGCGGTTCGATGATGGTGAGCCAGAACGGCGCGATGACCTGCACGAACGACGACTGCGGGGGGACCGCCGAGCGCGACGAGGAACTCGCGGCGGAGTTCGTCTCCACCGAGGCGCAGTCGGGCGACGAACTCATCGAGACCGAAGAGGGCGCGGAGTTCGAGGGCAAGCCCACCGCGAAGGACGTTCACTGCGACGACTGCGGCCACACCAAGGCGTGGTACACAATCAAGCAGACCGGGTCTGCCGACGAACCGCCGACGCGCTTTTTCAAGTGCAAGGACTGTCATTACCGCTGGAGAGAGTATAACTAAAACCAGCGGTAGAAGGCTCAGAACCACCATTAGTGGCAGAATTGGATTTCCGGGTGAGCCTTAGTTCTTGCAACGATTGCATCGTAATCTTTCCAGATGAAACAACGGTTCACCGCCACTTCAAACTACCTATTTGCTGGAATACTCCGTGAATAATCAGCAATAATTGCCGTCACTTCCAGTAATCTCAAAATGTCACGGTGAACTGCTCCCTCGGAATCGTGAGAATCCGATAGTCCCCCGTCTCGACCCTCGAAGCATGGGGTTCGGGCATGACTAAGACCACTTCGGACACTTCTGGGTGCGCCTCGTATCTGGCGAGTTTATCATGGTCTATAACTCCCACCGACGATTTGACTTCTATGACAATTCCATCGTAGTAGACGTCCACCCTACTGCTGTCGTCAAGCCAATACTCTGTCTCGTAGGAAATCCCCTCCGATTCGAGAGAAGCGGTTACGATTTCTACGATTCTGTCGTGTGTTTCTGGAATTGTTAGTTCGATTTCTTTTGGTTTCATGATAAGATTTCCCTTATATTCTGAGACTGGACATATCCCGTTGGAGGCTCTGAATCTGATGATTTCGTGAGCATCAAGCCGCCTTTGAAGGGAGGGAGTGCATGACGTTCGACTCAGACTGTTGTGGACTTAGCCATGGGTCATTCAGTTCGTCTCTGACGGTCCTCCGATAGTCGCGCTCCACCTTGTACCGTAGGCCATCCTTCACCGTATCGGCACACTCACGGAATCGTCCGAACGGTTGCCATCGACGTACACCCTTGGTGGAGTGGTCCCCGTCTGAGCCTGCCGAGAGGCGGGCGCACCATTCGAGCGCACGAGAGTCGTGCAAGTCTGAGGCGTCCGTCGCTACGTTCATCAGAGGCAGGTTCGCCGCCAGTTCGTAGGGGAGTGCCGTCGTCGTCCCACGGATAGCGTCTGTCTCACTCTGTGGAGTTAGCCATGGGTAGGTATCGGACGAATGGTGTTGCACTGAGACGTGTGCCGTCGTCGCTCCCGGGACCGTCTCACGGTGCTTGTCCAAGAGTGGCTGAAAGTCCTCTGTCGAATGGTGGCCCGGAATCCAGTATGCCTCGTGTACATGGCTCAAGACTGTGGAGTTAGCCATGGGTAGGTCGTACTTCGGGGCGATGCACGAGACTCCTGC
Organism: Haloferax prahovense; assembly: GCF_000723845.1. Lineage (NCBI taxonomy): Archaea > Methanobacteriati > Methanobacteriota > Halobacteria > Halobacteriales > Haloferacaceae > Haloferax > Haloferax prahovense. The sequence continues at coordinate 974,124 of NZ_LK053000.1, forward strand.
ATAGTCGGTAGACAGGCTCTTGAGCAACCTGCGGCGTTTCGCCTTGTATGCCCGTGGGTTGAACGACTCTGTTTGCTCAATTAGTCCGGCGGTACTCTTGTCGGCAGTGCGAGTGAGCAATACTGTCGTGAAATTTTCATGATTCTTCCAAAAGTAGCGGTCCACGTCCTTCGAGCGAGCGAATCGCTTGCGGGCGTTACGGTGGGACCACGTGTGTTGAAGCGGATACGGGTGAGCCTTGTCTCGTCGTTCTTCAAGCCATGTCAGGAATGAGCCAATACGTGTGGGGTTAGCATTGGGTAATTCAGTGCGCCACAAGTCCCCGAACAAATCGCCTTGCTCTGGTATCTCAACCGTCTGCCCCTTGCCTTCGAGCAGGGCATTTGCCTCTGTCGTGGTGTAGCCATTCGCCTCTGCCTGTAGGACTACCTCACGTCGGGGCAGAGTCTCGCCTGCCGTCTTGCCATAATACTTGCCTGCCTCTACGGTGAGTCGGGCAAGTGATTCGCTTTCGATACTGTCAGCCGTCTGTATGTTCGTCGTTGTACTCAATTGTCATCCACGACTGCGGTTCGACTACTAAGTATAAAAAGACCGAAAGATTTTAGTAAGTTGAGAATGTACTAATATTTGTACTGAAATCCTGCTGAGACAGGTTTCGGCCCTTCTCTTTCAATTTTCCTCAAAAATGTGTAGAGGAATCAACGTAGATTTTTCGCAATCGTTATATACAACTATGCACTACAAATATATAAGTCTTACGATAACATAGTGTTACCTGACTACTTTTTGTGACCAAACAATTTTTTATAGATTCGGATAATTTTCGCCGGACGGGGCCAGCCTACTCAATTGTCAAAATATCCTGAAATCTGGTCAGGCAATATGCACTCATATAAAAATACATATCAAATAACCAAAAGATTTAAGTAGTTGCAGTACGTAGTATATTGTGTAGTCAATTGATTGATACTTTTGACTACATGGCCCGTCTGTGGCTCATTCGAGTTTCGCTCGATGTCATTATGTCATGATGGTTACTGGCTTAGTGAGTGCCGTTTCGTCCAAACTCACTTTTTGCAATTATGAATGGTAATACTAACACAATGGTTAGTCTGAAGTCTGATGAATTGTCCACACTTAAAGAAGCAACTCGCGCTCGGTTCGGGAGCGAGTCGAGAATCAGCCGTGGCGCAATGGTGCGCCTGATGGCAGAGGAGACGATTGCGCGATACGGGGACGACGATGAGTAGAGTCTACGAACTTTCCGTAGAGGTGTCTGACTCGAACGCAGAGGCACTTGAGCAGTTCTCCGATGAACGCATTGCCGATGCCATGAAGGAAGGGCTTGAGGAACTTGCGTCGGCTGAGACGAAACGTGACGAACTACGACGGCGACGGCCTGAGCATAGTTCTGAAGAGACTGGGGAACTATCAGGAGAGGCACTTGAGCAAGCCATGCGAGACTGGTTGAGGGGCAAACGGGACCGGGACCCACGTCTTGGCTGAAGGGAACACATCAACTCTTCGGTACATATTGTTTGCTTCGTAGCGGTTCCCGTTGCGCTAATAACGGAAATCCATAATCACAGTTGCGTACAGATAGATTGCCGCAATTCCATAGTTCAAAAACTGCTATTTTTCATCCCTGCTCTGTAATGCGGTTACACTTTCACTGTGGTCCACAAGCATTTATGTGTCTGGACAATCATATTCAAACCAACATGGCAGAAAGTATGAGATTCCGGTTTGGTAAAATAAACCTTCCCGAAGAAAACCTCCCTACACCAGAAGAACTTCACAATTTAATTGACAATACGTGGAGAAAGCGAAGCGAGAAGACAGTAGTTGAGGGTGAGGACCCAATCGCACTTGAGCATAAGGGGATGAATTCCTACCATAGTGACTCTCACGGGGACCATTCCTTCTGCCAATTCACCTACATCTCAGATAAAGAGAATAGTGCTACTGTCAGAGATGGAGATGAGTTAAAAGTCGCGCCAGACGACCAACCAGTCAGACCAATTGTATTCTATTTCAAAAACGGCCAATTTGCTTACGAACCAGAACAAGGTCTGGTAAAGCATTGGATTCCACAGTTCATTCTTGAACAAACTGGCGTAGAAGTCGATTCCGATTATTCGTTTAGTGAATTCTCGCAAGAGACAATGCGAGATTTCTACGACAATCGGGATGAAATTACGGTCTTCCGTTTTGGTTCGACAGACGAGGAGTTCGAGTCAGATTCAGATATTGCGCGGGCACTGAATGAATTGACATCTGAAGTAGCGAGTCAAGAATTCAGTGGTGGTAATCCCCCGACTAATCTGAAGGGATTAGAATTATTTGAAGAGGCAAAAGAAAAAATGTACGTATCCAGACTGAAAGGGTCAATAGGTGACGGATATACTAATGAAATATTGAGTTCGGGAATGTACCAGCCAAAGTGGGACGAGAGTGGATGGCCTGACGATGCTGGTCAAGAGCGACGGGCAGAGGCGATATATCAAAGAATTGCGCCGTATCTCCGACGATTAGAGTAGACGGATACACAGTATCTTCTAACATCTGTTCCTCACTGTCGGGACAGGATTGACAAACAGACAGAGAGGCGCGTGAGGCGTCTGTGTGGCCCCTCAGTGGTCCGCAAGGGTTTCCCCCTATAATGCGTTTAGAACCTCTTCCTTGCGCCGTTCTGCCGCCTGTGAGTGGGTCGGTGAATCGTAGTGGTGCTTGAGCATTTGGACAGTAGCATTCACCCGTCCACTAATCGTGTCCCACGACATTCCTTCATCTCGCATTCGGGTAATCGCCACCCGGCGCAAGTCGTGACAGCCGATAGACTCGGGGCAGTCCGAGGCGTTCTGCTTGACGAGGGGCTTACCGTCGTCGTCGGTACACTCACCGCACTTCGTCAGTCCGGTGATATCCCGATATAGCGTTGAGTCATCTATCCGTCCCGCCCATGATGTGAGTAGCGCATCACTGCCGTCTCGCGGTTCCGTCCGGTTTGACTCGATGTAGTCAATGACGACACTCATGACACCGCTGGCTATATTCACGTCACGTTCACCCTTATTGCCGCGCTTGAGTCGGACCCCAGTTTGCTCCGGGCGATTGCGAATCTGGATGATTCCCTTTCGTGTCATCACGTCGTCACAATTGATGGACAGTAGCGCGGATTTCCGCATACCGACGTGATAGATTAGAAGAAACTCAATCATCTGTCGAGATGCGTACTTGAATTCCGCCAAGTCTCCGATAATCACCTGTGCTCGCTCAGTCGAGATACGGTGATTGTCGTCGCCCGCCCGTGATTTCTCGTCGCCACCTACGTCCAAATCTTCCCGCTTTCGGGCGATTGTCTCACTGAGTTTGTTATCACCACGGGGCGCACGCCACTCCGATTCTGCCCATTTGAAGAACACTTCAAGCGTTTCGAGCAATCCGTCACGAGTGGTTCGAGCATAGTCTCGACGTTGAGTCACCTGATTGTAGCGATTAATCTCACGAGGCGTTAGGTCCATCAAGTCGCTCACGCCTTGCGTTTGGATGAAGTCGTTCACCGTATCCCGGTATCGGGTGTAGGTGGACTTGCTGAAGTTGCCCCGGCCATCGTTCTTGCCACTGGGGAAATCGCTCACCTCTGCTTTATCGCCATCGTAGGTACGGGCGACAGGCAGGCAGTCGTGGCGACGGTCCCGCCCATCGTCTGGCTCCTCGTAGGTGACATCAAGTTCGCTTCGCTCAGACAGGAAATCGCACAAGTCCTGTTGTGCCTGATTCTCTTTTAAGTCAGCGTTACCACTATTGTCCGGTGTCTGGTTTGTCTTACTCATGGGTGAGAACCCTTGTATTGCCGCCGCAGGCTCTGTATCTACATTTCTCAGATTAGTACTTAATTCCTCGTTGCCTGATGGGGCAAATAAAATGGTGAGGAATCTGGTAGAAATGTAGTTCTCCACCATTGGAGGTTCCAAAACCGGCAGACAGCGTTGGGTCAGATTACATTGAGTAAGGTTCAGAAAGTATCCAGTATAAGAGATTTGGGCAATCTTTATACAGGGCACCCCCTGAGCCGCACTCTTGCAAGTGCCAAGAGTGCGGCTATCGGTGGCGGGAGTACAACTGAGGCCCCGCCCCCCGACTTCTCCACACACTCACACCTTACCGAGCCGAGTCACCCGTCACCCAACTCCGCGGCCGTCACCGCACCCGGCCCGTCCTCGACTTCGTCCTCGGAATCGGCCGCGAGCGCGTAGCCGTACGGAAGGAGCAACAGGCTCCCGAACCAGCCGACGACGAGTCCCAGAGCGCCGAATATCGTCCCGACGAGGCCGATTGCGACGGCGTCGGCCGCGATGACGACGACGGTGAGCGCGACGCTCCAACCGACGAGCGACTTCCACGACCCGCGGCGGATGCAGAAGCCGGCGAACAGTCCGAAGGCGGTCACGGCGCCGATGCCGGGAACGAGGACGTAGCGCATGCCGAGCGAGCCCGTGTTGGTGAGCGTCGTCGCCAGCCACATCGCGACGAGCGTGCCGGGGACGACCAGTAGGGCGGTTCGGCGGTCCAGCGGGCGGGCGCGGCGGCGCATCCGGATGGCACCGAGGAGGCCGAGACCGGCGACGGTGTACGCCCAGCCGATGGGGTTGAACAGGAACCCACCGATGACGGCGAGAAAGTTCCCGAGAATCTCGCCCTCGTTCGCGGGGGAGACGAGATAGTGCGCGTCGCCGCGCTCGTAGAGCCCCGGCACGACGAACGTACTGTTGGTGACTGTGCCGCCGTCGATGGCCTCGCGCACGTCGGCGCTGGCGTTCGCGGCGGGCGACGACGCCGCGGCGGCGACGGTCTCCCAGTCGGTCGGGTCGAGTTCGATTGTCGCACGGACCGGGTCGCCCGAGACGTTCAGCGAGAAGCGGTAGTACCGGCCGTCGTAGACCGCGAACTCGGCGTCTTCGTTCACGTCCGAGAGGGTCATGTACGCCTCGGGCTCGATATCGCCGTCGTACCGGCCGGTCCGGGCGGCGGTGGCGACCGGCTCTCGGAGTTGCGGCGTCCGGTTGACCGTCGCGGCGAGGTTGACCACGCCGGGGTCGTAGGAGGCGACGAGGCCGGGCGGCGAATCGGCCGTCACCTCGTCGGCTTCGTACGTCGATTCGAGCGAGGAAGTAGAGGTGGCGACGGCGAACGACTGGCTCAGCGCGACGCCGACGAGGAGGAGGGCGACGACGGCGGCGAGTCGCTTTCGGGGGACCATACGCCCGGCTTCGGAGCCGAGTCAAAAATGTCGTTCGGTCGAATTGTCATCGGTCGTTTCGTCGCGGGTCGCTGGCGTCGGAGGCGACCCCGTCTCCCACCCTCGTTCTCACTCGACGCCGAGGTTCGCGAGGAGGAAGTCGGCGACGGCGGCCGCGACCTTCGCCTCTTGGCCGACGAAGAAGTGGTCGGCCGCGAACTCGACGACCGGTTGGTGGTACTCGCGGGCGCGCTCGACGACGGGTTCCCAGTCGGCGACGTCGTCGCGGGTGCCGTAGACGACCTGCACGGGCACGGGGATGCGGTCGAAGGCCGCGATCGCGTCGAGGTCGTCGGCGAGTCGCCCGGCGGGGCCGAGCGCGGAGACGGCGTCCACGGCCGCGCCCTCGGCGGCCGCGAGGAGCGCCATCGCACCGCCGAACGAGAAGCCGAACAGGCCCACGCGGTCGTAGCGTTCCGCGGCCCACTCGACCGCCCGGAGGGTGTCGGCGCGCTCGCCATAGCCCTCGTCCCACGCGCCGTAATCGAAGCGGAGGCAGTCGACGCCGCGGGCGGTGAGCGCGTCGCTGACGGCGACGAGGCGGCCGTCGCCGCGGCGGCCTTGGTGTTGTGGATGGGGCGGACAGGCGACGACGACGGCGTCGCTTCGGGTCGCCGGGTCGTTCGTGCCGTCCGCACCGTCTTCGCGGGCGCGGTCGAGGGTCGCCCGCACGTCGCGCCCCCCGGGAACGAGAATCGTCTCGGTCATAGAGACAGGTTGCGCTGGTGAGGTTTTAAGCCGAACGTCGCGTAGTAATTGGGTATGGGAATTCTCTCTCGCACGTCGTACGTCATCCGGTCGAAGATAAACGCCCTCCTCAACCGTGCGGAGGACCCGACCGAGACGCTCGACTACTCCTACGAGAAGATGCGCGACGAGCTACAGCAGGTCAAACAGGGTATCGCCGACCTGACCACCCAGAAGAAGCGACTGGAAATTCAGAAGCGCCGCCTCGAAGAGAACGTCGAAAAGCACAACGACCAGGCCCGCGAGGCCGTCCAGCAGGACCGCGAGGACCTCGCGCGCAAGGCGCTCGAAAAGAAGCAGGCGAAGATGAGCCAAATCGAGGAGCTGGAGACCCAAATCGCCAGCCTGCAGGAGACGCAGGACCAGCTCGTCAACAAGAAGGACGAACTCCAGAGCCGCATCGAGGAGTTCCGCACGAAAAAAGAGACGATGAAGGCCCGCTACGAGGCCGCCGAGGCGTCGAGCCGCGTCTCCGAGGCCATGTCCGGCGTCGGCGACGAGATGGCCGACGTGGGGCGCGCGCTCGAACGCGCCGAGGAGCGCACCGACGAGATGGAGGCCCGCTCGGCCGCGATGGACGAACTCATGGACTCCGGCGCGTTCGACGACGCCCTGTCGGACAAGGACTCCATCGAGCGCGAACTCGAAGCCGGTCGCTCCAGCGCCGAGGTCGACACCGAACTGGAGACGCTCAAAGCCGAGATGGGCAAGTCGTCCGGGTCGTCGGACGCCGAAAGCGAGAGCGCCGCTGACGCCGACGTGGACGTCGAGACCGACGTGGCCGACGAGGAGGTCGAAGCCGAGCTCGAAGAGCTGAAGAACGAAGACGACTCGTCCTCTTCCTCCTGAGCACGCCCGCCGTCTCAATCTCTCTCGCCGCCTCAACCGCTCCGCCCCCCTACCGCCCCCACCGTCCCGCGACTCGGTCGCCCCTCCGACTAATCGCCAGTACGCACTTGACCCCACCCCGCGATAGCTTCGTCCATGTCGAACACCGGCGGCCCGTCGGCCGGCGAGCCCGACGACACGATGCGGGAGCGCGGGACGACGAGCCGCGCGAAACTACGCGCCCTCCTCGACGCGGACCGCCGCGTCGTCGCCGCGGCCCCGCTCGTCGTCATCTTCTGTAGCGTCGTCGTCCTCGGCCAACTGGACCCGACCCCGCTCCGGGTCGCCGTCGAGGCCTCGGACCCCATCGAAACGCTCGCGCAGGGGCTTCTCACCGCGATTATCACGGGTGTCACGCTCGTCGTCACCATCAATCAGCTCGTGCTCTCGCGCGAACTTGGCCCGCTGGGCGACCAGCGCGACCGGATGAAGGGGTCGATGACCTTCCGCGAGGACGTGGCGGACCTGCTGGACGCGCCGGTCGCGCCGCCGGAGCCCTCGGCGTTCCTGCGCGCACTGGCCGAGGGTATCGCGTCGCGGGCGCGGGCGGTCGAAGAGACGCTCGGTGCGGACGGTGACGCGGGCGAGAGCGGCGACGCGGACGCGAGCGACGTCGACGCCGCCGACGACCCGACGACCCGCGTCCGCGAGTTCGCCGAGGAGGTCGAGTCGAACGCCGAGGCGGTCGCGGGGCGCTTGGAAGGCCGGCAGTTCGGGACGTTCGCGGTGCTGTCGGCGGCGCTGGACCTGAACTACTCGTGGAAAATCTATCAGGCGGCGCGGCTCCGACGCGTCCACGACGCCGACCTCTCGGCGGAGACGAAGACCGCGCTGTCGGAGCTTCGCGACGCGCTCGAACTGTTCGGCCCCGCCCGCGAGCACGTCAAGACGCTCTATTTCCGGTGGGAACTGGTCGACCTCTCGCGGACGATGTTCTACGCGGCGGTCCCCGCGCTCGTGGCGAGCATCGGCGCGATTCTCTTTCTCGACGACCCGACGACGATTACGGGCGCGACGCTCGGCGTGTCGAACCTGCTTCTCACGGTCGCGTTCGTGGTGGCCGTCTCGCTCGCGCCCTTCGCGGTGCTCGCGGCCGCGGTTCTCCGAATTTCCACGGTCGCCAAGCGGACGCTCTCTATCGGGCCGTTCGTGCTCCGGTCGGAGACCCGCGAAGACGACCTCGACTGGGAGTCCTGAGGGAGTCGGAGGTCCCGCGACGACGTCGCGGCGTCACCGCGTCCGCGTCACCGACGCTGTGCGCCGGTTCCCGGGCGGTCGAGCGCGTCGAGGTCGATTTCGCCGTTCGGCATCGGGACGCCCTCGTAGGGGTCGTCCGCGAGGAGGAGCGAGCCGTCGAGGTCGGCGTAGTCGAGCAGCGGCGCGAGGTGACAGCCCGCCGCGATGGCGGCGTTCGTCTCTATCATGCAGCCGAGCATGACTTCCAGCCCGTGGGCGCGGGCGGCGTGGACGGCGCGTTTCGCCTCTGTGAGGCCGCCGCACTTCATCAGTTTGAGGTTCGCGATGTCGACCCGGTCGGCGATTTTCGGGATGTCGTCGGCCGTGATACAGGACTCGTCGGCCGCGATGGGGAGCGCGCCGTGGTCGTAGACGAACTTCAGCCCCTCGCGGTCCTCCGCGGGGACCGGCTGTTCGACGAACTCGACGCCGTGGTCGGCGAGGAACTCGGTCATCTCGACGGCCTCGCGGGGCGTCCACGCCTCGTTGGCGTCGACCCGGATGGTCACGCCGGGGGCCTCGTCGCGGACGGCCTCGACGATAGCCCTGTCGCGGTCGGTGCCGAGTTTGACCTTGAGCACGTCGTAGCCGGCCTCGTAGGCCTCCGCGGTCTTCTCGCGCATCGTGTCGAGGTCGTCGAGGCCGACGGTGTACGACGAGGTGGGCGTCTTCGAGGGGTCGAGCCCCCAGAGGCGGTACAGCGGGACGCCGAGGCGCTTGGCCGCGAGGTCGTGGAGGGCGATGCTCACGGCGGTCCGCGCGGCCGGGTTGCGGCGGACCGTCTCGGCCATCTCGCGCTCGATGCGGTCGATGGCGTGGGCGTCGCCGACCTGCTCGACTACCGAGAGCAGGTCCGGAAGCACGGCCTCGACGGTGTCGGCGGTCTCGCCGTAGTGCGACGACGGGGCGGCCGCGCCGACGCCCGTCATGCCGCCTTCGTCCTCGATTCGGACGACGACGTTCTCGGCTTCGGTCTGGACGCCGCGGGCGATGCCGAACGGCTCGGCCAGCGGCATCGAGACGCGCTCGAACTCGGTCGCGAGCATCTAGAACACCTCGTCGACGAGGTCGGCCGAGCCGAACCGGACGGGGTCGACCGCGGGGACGCCGAGTTCGTCGGCGAAGGTGTCGACGGCCTCGGCCGCCTCCACGTCGTCGTCGACGTGGGAGGTGTTGAGCATCCCGGCGACCACGTCGGCCTCGTGGACCGGGGCGGCGAGGTTCTCGTACAGCGAGACGTACTCCGAGAGGTCGGGCAGGGCGAACTCCTCGTAGCCGTGAATCGCCTCGCGGGTGGCCTCGTGACAGAGAACGAGCTTGTCGGCCATCGAGCCGTGGAGGATGCCGCAGGTGACCGCGGAGTACGCCGGGTGGACGATGCTTCCTTGGCCCTCGACGAACAGCACGTCGTGTTCGTCGCCCTTTTCGAGAATCATCTCCTCGACCGCGCCGGCGGTGAAGTCGCTCACGACGCGGTCGACGGGGTTGCCCCACCCGGCAATCATGATGCCGGTCTGGCCGGTGGGGATGAAGCCCGCGTCGATGCCGCGCTCGCGGGCGGCCTCGACGAGTTCGAGCGTCGCGGTCATCTTGCCGACCGAGCAGTCGGTTCCGACGGTGAGGACGACTTCCGCGTCCACGTCGGCCGATTTGCCCTGCGCGACGCCGAGGTCGTCGTGAGGCTTGCGAACGTCGTTGATGTCGCAGCCGTGTTCGTCGGCGAGTCGGACGAACTCCTCGTCTTCGGTGAGGAAGTAGTGGAGGCCGGAGATGAGGTCGCAGCCGCGTTCGAGGGCGGTGCGAACGTCGTCGCGCCACGTCTCGTCGAACGCGCCGCCGATGGGCGAGATGCCGATGAGGAGGGCGTCGGCGTCGGGCGCGTCGGCCATCGAGGAGACGACCGGCACGTCGGGGAGGTCGCGGCGGTGATCGGCGGCGGAGGTGCCGGGGTTGTCGCGGTCGAGGACGGCCACCACGTCGTAGTCGGCGTACTTCAGGACGCCCGTGGCGGTCTTCGCGCGGTCGGGGAACTTCTCGTGTGCGAGGACGACGACTCGCTGTGGGTCGCTCATACTGGGTGACACTACGTGCCACCCTAAAAGGTGGGACGGTTCGGCGGCGACCGTCGGGTCGCGTCGCCGAGTCGTCTGCGACTATTCGGGACGACAGGGAGCGCACCGCGGCGTCGCCGCCGGCTCAGAGCCGGTAGAGCCGCGTGGTCCAGAACTCTCTGGACGCCTCCGTGAGCGCCGCTTCGGGGTCGCCGCTGGCGTCCACGGTCGCGGTCAGCGCGGCCCGGTCGCGGAACTCGCCGAGGACGGTCCGCTCGCCGAGGACGACGAGGTCGACGTCGCCGCCGGCGGCACCCGCGCCCGCGCCGGAACCGCCGTCGAGGAACTCGTCGAGCGCCTCGTGACAGCGGTCGAGGTGGTCGTCGATTTGGCCCTCGCGGATGCGCTCGAATCGCCCCTGCGAGAACCCGCCTTTCGAGTGGGCGGACTTCACGTCGCTCTCGAAGCCCTCGACGAACGAGAGGTCGCCGCCCTCGTAGCGGCCGAGAGCGAACAAGTCGCCGCGGACGAGCGCGACGACGGTGGTCTCGGTCGGGTGGAACCACGCCGGGTCGAGGTCGAAGCCGTCGCTCCACGCGTCGAAGCCGTCGGGTTGCCGTGGCGGTGAGAGCGCGACGGTCACGACTCCGGCGTCGTCGGCGAGCGCGACGCAGGGCGCGGCCCGTCGGACGAGCGAGGCCCGGTCGCCGAAGGCGGACTCGACGGCCGAGGGGAGCGAGCGGTCGTCGGTGACGGCGGCGGTGAGCGCGCCCTCTGCGTCGGTCGAAAGCGAGTCGAGGCGGGACAGCACCTCGCGGAGACGGTCGCCGCGGAGGTCCTCGGTGCCGCGGTAGTCGAGAGAGTCGTCGTCGCCCGAGAGGCGTTCTACGCGGTCTTCGAGTTCGGTGATGCGGTCTTCGAGGCGGTTGACCTCCTTCTCGGCTTCCTGTCGCGCGCGGGCCGCCTCCGTTCGGCGCTCGGACTCGCCCTCCAGACGCCCGGCTAGCGCGTCGCGTTCGTCTTCCAACTCGGCGATGCGCGCTTTGAGTTCGGCTCGACCCAACAACTCGTCCAGCATACACGGACGCGTGCGGGCCGACCACTTGAGCGTTCGGACGCGAGGCGGACGGCGCGGGAACCCGCTCGCCGCGACGGCGTCGGGGTCTCAGGCCAGCCTGTCGTCGGGTCGGTCCGGGCCGGGTCCGCCGGTCTCACCGGGACCGCCGGGGACGAGGCCGTCGAGGTCGTAGCCGGCGTACCGGAGCAACTCGGCGGCCCGCGGGGCGTCGGCGAGAAGCACCGGTCTGTCGTCCGGAAGCGCGTCCGCGTCCACGGCGTCTCGGGGAAGCGCGAGCGTTCCCGAGGGCACGCCGTCGTCGCCGACGACGGGGAAGTGGGCCGTGTCGAGTTTCATCACGAGCGGGTAGTCGACTCGCTCGACGCCGCGGCCGTCCGTGTAGACGCACTCGTTGAGTCGCTCGTGTTCCGTTCGGTGAATCGCCGCCTCGGCTCCGTCGTACGGTTCGACGTACAAGCGGCCGAGGAAGTAACTGCTGGAGAACCGTTCGAACATCTGTGCGTGTGAATGTCAACCACGGAACGGGATAAGCCTTGTCGGAACCATTTATATCGGCACGCAATTCCACCGCTGAGAGCCGGCGGCCGGGTGCGACACCGGCAGACGAGAGCGCGGCTCGGATGCGAGAGAATCGGGGTGAAAACGGGCGTCTCGACTCCCCGAAAGAGCGGTTTCGACGGGTCGGTCGGCTCAGTCACCGCCGCGGGTCGCCGCGGTCATCGACCAGACGGCGACGAGGCCGAGCGCGAGCGCCGGGAGCATCGGCAGGGCCAGCATGGCCGCGAGGTACGGCAGGCCGGCCATCGCTGGGAGCGACGGCACGAGGTACACCGCGCCGGGGATGACGAGGAAGCAGAGCGCGACGACGCCGACGAGCACCCAGCCGCGGTCACCGAAGCCGGTCGCCTCCGGCTCCGAGCTACCGCCGCCGACGGCGACGCCGTCCGGCCGGTGGACGTAGGTGTCGGACTCGGCGGTCGCGTCGTCCCGAGTCGTGGTGTCAGAGCTCACTATCTGGGATTACGACCACCTTGCCAAAGCCCTGTCGCTCCTCGATGAGTTCGTGCGCGCGGTCGATTTCGCTCATGGGAAGCGTCTCGCGGATGCGGGGTTCGAAGGTGCCGTCCCAGACGAGGTCGAGCACTTCGTCGGCCTCGCCGGGCGTCGCCATCGTCGAGCCGATGACCGAAAGCTGGTTCCAGAAGATGTAGTTGAGGCCCGCGCCCGGGTCGGGACCGGTCGTCGCCCCGCAGGTGACGACGCGGCCGCCCTTGACAAGGCTCTTGAGCGACTGCTTGTAGGTCGCTTCGCCGATGTGGTCGACGACCATGTCGACGCCGCGGCCGTCCGTGAGCTTCCGAATCTCCTTCGAGAAGTCCTCCTCCTCGTAGTTGATGACGTGGTCCGCGCCGCACTCCTTCGCGTACTCCAGTTTCTCGTCGGTGGAGGCGGTCGCGTACACTTCCGCGCCCGCGTAGTCGGCGATTTGGACGGCCGCGTGCCCGACGCCGCCGGACGCGCCGAGGACGAGCACCTTCTCGCCGGGGCGCAGTTCGCCGCGGTCGACGAGCATCCGCCACGCGGTCTGGAAGACGAGCGACGCGGAACCGGCGACCTCCCACGGCACGTCCTCGGGGACGGGCACGAGGTTCTCCTCGGGAACCGCCGCGAACTCGGCGTGGACGCCGCGGACGTGCTCGCCGATGATGTGGAAGTCCGGCGCGAGCGTCGGGTCGCCCTTTCGGGAGAACTCGTCGCCGCCGCCGGCGACGCCCGCGATGAGAGCGACGTGGTCGCCCGCCTCGAACCGGGTCACGCGCTCGCCGACCTCGGTGACGACGCCGGCCATGTCGCTGCCGGGGATGTGCGGCATCTCCAACTCGACGCCCGGAAGACCGCGTCGCGTCCAGATGTCGAGGTGGTTGAGCGACGCCGCCTTCACGTCGACGAGGACCTCGTCGGGGCTGACCTCCGGGTCCGGGAAGTCGCCGTATTCGAGGACGTCTCGGTCGCCGTGTTCCGTGAATTGGACCGCTTTCATCTCGACTTCACCGAGGGAGGGTAGGAACTAAAGTGTGGGTTTACGCCAATCGTCTTTCCTCTATTTCGACATTTAACGTAATTTCATAGGTGTCAAAACCTATCGGTGCGAAGATATATACGACGCAGGGTACCCAACACAGTCGGGTTTGGCAGTCGCGCTCGCCGACGGGATCAGCGGGCTGAACAGCCGGGCCGACAGTCGTCGGACCCTGCTCCGAAGAGAGGCACGCACGTGACCAGAGACGGGACTTCAGCACAGCTCTCGCGTCTGCTCGTGAGGCGGTCGGCGTTCGTCCGAGCGCTCGCGGAGCGACCGCGAGACAAGCGCGGGCTCGCCGACGACCTCGGTACGTCGCGTTCGACGGTCGACCGCGTCGTCCGCGAACTGCTCGACGCCGGGCTCGTCGAGCGCGGCGACGGCGAGTACCGACTGACGTGCGTCGGCCGGCGCGCGCTCGACGCGTACGACGAGTGTCTCGACTCGCTCCGCGGCGTCTACGCGGCCCGAGACCTCCTCTCGATGCTCCCGGTCGACGCGCCGCTCGACCCCGCGTTCTTGACGGGCGCGACGGTGCACACGTCGAGTCCGAACATCCCGGACAGCGCGATTCAGGAGCTGTTTTCGAGCGTCGAGAGCGCGGAGCGAGTCTACGGCGTCGCCCCGGTCGCGCTCGTCGGTCAGCTCCGCCCGTTCTACGAGACGGCGACGGCCGGCGGGACGGTTGTCGAGATGATAATCGCCGACGAGCTGTTCGACCGTCTCGTCGCCACTCCGGACTCTCACGCGGTCATCGCCGACCAGCTCCGACACGAGTCGGTGACGCTCTACCGGGCCGAGGTTCCGTTCCGGTTCGGCCTCTGGGTGACGGAAGACGAGGCGGGCATCGTCGTCTACACCGACACCGGCCTCGGCGGGGTCGCCCGCAACGATACCGAAGACGCGGTCGAGTGGGCCAACGAGCAGTTCGAGACGCTCCGCGAGAACGCAGAACGCCTGACGCTCGATGACCTCGACGAAGCCGACGGCGAGTGAGCCGCACCGCTCGGCGGTGAACTGTCCGGCCGGCCGCCGCGAGCCAGCGACCGCCGGGCCGACGCGGGAATTTTATCGCCAGACGACGAAGCCGCGGCCGTGAGCGACCACGACCACGGCGAGAGCCACGGAGCCGGAGACGACAGCCATCACCACGACCACGACGGTCACCACGGCGACGGCGAACACGACCACGACCATCACCACCACGACATCGACGACCTCGACGCGGCGGTGCTGACGGTTTCGTCCACCCGCGACGTGGACGACGACCCGGCGGGCGACGCGATAGCGGAACTGCTCCACGAGGCCGGACACTCGGTGTCGGTCCGGCGGGTCGTCGACGACGACTACGACGCGATACAGACCGCGGTCTCGCGGATGGCCGACCGCGGCGACGTCGACGTGACGGTCACGACCGGCGGGACCGGCGTCACGCCCGACGACCGGACCGTCGAGGCGGCGACCCAGTTGTTCGACAAGACGCTTCCGGGCTTCGGCGAGCTGTTCCGGCGGCTCTCGTACGACGAAATCGGCACCAAGGTCGTCGGCACCCGCGCGACCGCGGGCGTCGTCGACGGGATGCCGACGTTCTGTCTGCCGGGGAGCGAAAACGCCGCCCGACTCGGGACCGCGGAGATAATCGTCCCGGAAGCGCCGCATCTCACCGGCCTAGCTCGGCGCGACGAGGAGTAGGTAAGTGCCCACAGAATCGGGGGTCCTCGGGCGAATCCGACTGCAACGTCTGCCCAGTCGCGGCCATTTAAGTTCGCGCACACGCTCCGAAGAGGTATGAGCCAGCAGTCCCCACGCGAGGAGGACCCGGACGACGTGTTCTCCAGCGGTAAGGACCCGAACCTCCGCAGCACGGAGGTCACGGAGGGTCCCGACAAGGCCCCGCACCGTGCGATGTTCCGCGCCATGGGCTTCGACGACGAGGACTTCTCGTCGCCGATGGTCGGCGTGCCGAACCCCGCCGCCGATATCACGCCGTGTAACGTCCACCTCGACGACGTTGCCGACGCGGCCATCGAGGGTATCGACGCCGCGGGCGGGATGCCCATCGAGTTCGGGACCGTCACCATCTCCGACGCCATCTCCATGGGGACCGAGGGCATGAAGGCCTCGCTCATCTCCCGCGAGGTCATCGCCGACTCCGTCGAACTCGTCTCCTTCGGCGAGCGCATGGACGCGCTCGTCACCGTCGCCGGCTGCGACAAGAACCTCCCCGGCATGATGATGGCCGCCATCCGGACGGACCTCCCCTCCGTCTTCCTCTACGGCGGTTCCATCATGCCCGGCCAGCACGAGGGCCGCGAGGTCACCGTCCAGAACGTCTTCGAGGGCGTCGGCACCTACGCCGAAGGCGACATGAGCGCCGACGAACTCGACGACCTCGAACGCCACGCCTGCCCCGGCGCGGGCTCCTGCGGCGGGATGTTCACGGCCAACACGATGGCCTCCATCTCCGAGGCGCTCGGAATGGCCCCCCTCGGCTCCGCCTCCGCGCCCGCCGAGTCCGACGAGCGCTACGAGAACGCCCGCCGCGCCGGCGAGGTCGTCCTCGACTGCGTCGAAAACGACCGCCGCCCCTCCGACATCCTCACGAAGAAGTCCTTCGAGAACGCCATCACCCTGCAGGTCGCCACCGGCGGGTCGACCAACGCCGTGCTCCACCTGCTCGCGCTCGCCGCCGAGGCGGGCGTCGACCTCGACATCGAGGAGTTCGACGAAATCTCCCGACGCACGCCGAAAATCGCCAACCTCCAGCCCGGCGGCACGCGCGTCATGAACGACCTCCACGAAATCGGCGGCATCCCGGTCGTCATCCGCCGTCTCGTCGAGGCCGGTCTGTTCCACGGCGACGCGATGACCGTCACCGGTCGCACCATCGCCGAGGAACTCGACCACCTCGACCTCCCGGACGACGAGGGCCTCGAAGCGGACTTCCTCTACACGGTCGACGAGCCGTATCAGGAGGAGGGAGCCATCAAGATTCTCACCGGCAACCTCGCGCCCGACGGCGCGGTCCTGAAGGTGACCGGCGACGACGCCTTCCACCACACCGGCCCCGCCCGCGTCTTCGAGAACGAGGAGGACGCGATGCGCTACGTGCAGGAGGGTCACATCGAGGAGGGCGACGTCATCGCCATCCGCAACGAGGGTCCGCGCGGCGGCCCCGGCATGCGCGAGATGCTCGGCGTCACCGCGGCCGTCGTCGGACAGGGCCACGAGGACGACGTGGCGCTTCTCACCGACGGCCGGTTCTCCGGCGCGACGCGCGGCCCGATGGTCGGCCACGTCGCCCCCGAGGCCACCGAGGGCGGCCCCATCGGCCTCCTCGAAGACGGCGACGAGGTGACCGTCGATATCCCGAACCGCGAACTCTCCGTGGACCTCTCCGACGAGGAACTCGAAGCGCGGAAAGAGGACTGGGAACCCAAGCCGCCGGCGTACACCTCCGGCGTGCTGGCGAAGTACGCCCGCGACTTCGGCTCCGCCGCGAACGGCGCGGTGACGAATCCCGCGCTCACGCGCGACGAGTAACGACGAGTCGCCGCGGCGTCTCCCGCGACGCGACCACAGTCGTCAAAACAGGTGCACGCCGGACGTCCGGTACAGGGCGAACCCCCCGATTCCGAGTGCGGTTCCGACCGGTATCAGCGCAATCACTTTTCGCGGCTGTTCGGTGAACCCGTAGACGCACAGGCCGACCGGGACGGACAGCAGCACGTCTATCGTCCACTCCGGGAGGGCGGGCGAGAGCCCCGACCACGGAACCAAAAAGAGGAGTCCAGCGCCGCCGAAGAACGCGATGATTCGGTTCCACCGCCACGATGCGAACTGCACGGCGCAACCGACAGTAGCTACTGGATTGACAGTTTCGGTGCGGAACTCGGTCACGGTGTCGCCGACTGCGGGGTCGCGGAGTCGCCGAGTCGACTCGGATTAGGCCACGCGGTTCCGCAGGTCGTCGTCGTCGCCGGCGTCTAGTTTGTCGAGGTTCTCGGCGATGATGTCGGCCATGCGTTCCCAGTACTTCGGGGTGTGGCCGGCGTTGTGGGGGGTGATGAGGACGTTCTCGAAGTCCCAAAGCGGGTGGTCCGAGGGGAGTGGTTCGGGGTCGGTCACGTCGAGTGCCGCCCCGCGGATGCCGTTGCTCCGGAGTTGCGAGACGAGCGCGTCGGTGTCGACGACCGGGCCGCGGCCGACGTTGACGAGGACGGTGTCGGGGGCCATCGACGCGAACGCGTCGGCGTCGACGAGACCGCGGGTGGCGTCGGTCAGCGGGCACGCGATGACGACGTAGTCCCCGCGGGCGAAGGCGTCGTGGAGGCCCTGTTCGTCGTCGAAGCCGACGACCTCGTCGGTCGGGCCGCCCTTCTCCGGCGAGTAGCGCACGCCGACGGTCTCGACGCCGAACGGTTCGAGTCGGTCCACGATCGCCTCGCCGAGCGCGCCGAGACCGACGACGGTGACCGTCGAGTCCTGCAGTTCGACCGTCGGGTACGACTGCCAGACACCGGCGTCCTGCTGGCGCTCCGCGACGTGGAAGCGGCGGGCGAAGTAGAGGAGGCTGCCGAGGACCTGCTCGGCGATGTTCGGGCCGTGGACACCGGAGGCGTTTGTGACGGCCACGTCGCGAGCCTCGAACGCCTCGATGGGGAGGTGGCCCGTGCCGGCGAACACGCAGGCGAACAGGTCGAGGTTCTCTGCGGCTTCGAGGTCCGCTTCGTCCGCGTCGAAGCCGGTCGCGACTCGCGCGCGGGAGAGGAGGTCTCGCTCCTCCGCGGGAGTCGTGGCGAGGGCGACCTCGCGGTCGGGGAGCCGCTCGCGGAGCGTTTCGGCGTACGCCTCGGCAGACAGGCCGTGAATCTTCTGCCGAAGCACCGCGATGTCTGGGTCGGACATGCTCGATGATTCTCGAAGTCGGTGATGAATCTGTCCGATTCGGCCGGGTGTACGCTCACTCGATGGGCTCCCGCCGTCGCGGGTGACGTTTCGAAATCGTACGGGTGACCGCGACGGCATCGACTGTCGGGTCGACGACGAACCGCGAGCCGTCTTCACCGAGTCTCCACGCAACGGGCGCATACCCCTGTGGGGCGGGGCCGCCGTCGACGAAGACGAGGTCGCCCGTCTCGTCGCGAAACACGACGGGCTCTCTCGGTTCGTCCGGCTCGTCTGCGGTCATTGACTCGGAGCTACCGCGCTCTCCGCTATAAACCTCCGCACTCAGTTATCACCCCCGGTATTCAGCTAGATTCTGTTGACAAAAACGCTATACGTCGATGAAATTCATCGAGCCCTATGATTATCGGTAGTAGTATTTTGAAAGAGCGGTGAGCCACGTCACGGAATCGACCGGGGAGTTCCCGTCGAGAGGGCCGAGCGGCGGCGCGTCGAGCTGCGAACGCGGCGTTGCTGGAGCGCGGTCGGTGCAGCGCGCGGACGCGCGGCTCGAAACCGTCGGACGCCGCGTCGGTTCAGGGGGTTTAATACCCGAGCGAAGTGCTGTAGCGGTATGGAACGCGTAGATGTCGCCATCATCGGCGGCGGTCCGGCCGGCACGTCGGCGGCACACGCCGCGGCCTCGGCCGGGGCCTCCGCCCTGGTCCTCGAGAAGGGCGTCCCCCGAGCAGACCGACCGCGCCTCGGGCCCGACTCGACGGACGCGGCCGGTATCCTCGACTACTGGGTGGACATCATGGGCATCCACCCCGACGAGTTCCCCGACGACGTCGTGCTCGACATCCTCGACCGCGCGGAGTTCATCGGGCCGAACGAGTCGCTGACCCTTCGGAGCACCGGCATCGACTCCTCGTACGACGAGTTCGGCTACACCTTCCACCGGGCGAAGTTCGACGACTGGCTCCGCAGTCGCGCCGAAGACGTCGGCGCGGAGTACCGCGTGAAGGCCTCCGTCCGCGACGTGGAGACCGACCTCGACGCCGCCGGCGGCGACCCCCGGCACGTCGTCCGCCTCGCCAACGGCGAGGACGTGGGCGCTGACTTCGTCGTGCTCGCCGACGGCCCCCAGCGGACGATCACGAACAAGGTGCTCGACGACCTGCTTCCGTTCCCCATCACGGACCGCCTGTCGTCGACCGAGGCGAACCACATCGCCTATCAGGAACACCGCGAGTTCCCGCCGGAACTGTTCGACGAGGTCGACGGCGCGATTAAGTTCTGGTGGGGCTACATGCCCGGCCACACGGCGTATCCGTGGATTTTCCCGAACGACAACAACGTCTGCCGGGTCGGCCTCACGATGCCCATCGGTCTCGACATCGACGAGGTCGAAGACCGCGAGGCGTACAAGCTCCTCCGCGAGGACGACGAGCGAATCCCGCAGGGCCGCGAGTACGTCCGCCGCCTCCTCGAACAGGAGTACGGCGACGAGTACGACATCGACGAGGACTTCCCCCTCGTCGAGGACCGCGGGAAGACGAAGGGGACCGAGACGTACGCCATCTCCTCGACGCGACCTATCGACTCGCCCGCGGCGGCCGGCATCGCCGTCACCGGCGGGGCGATGGGCGCGACTTCGGCCTTCCACGAGGGCGGCGACCACGTCGCCGTCCGGACGGGAGCCATCGCCGGCGAACTCGCCGCCGAGGGCGACCTGAGCGACTACAACGACCGCTGGAAGGACGCCATCGGCGACGAAATCCTCCGGAACGTCGCCATGGCCGAAATCGTCCACGACTACGGCCCCGGCCAGTGGGACAAGACGTTCAAGGCGGCCCGGAAGCTCCTCGAAAAGGACGAGGGCTACAAGGCGTTCGGCGCCTCGAAGCTCAGCGCGGGGTTCAGCGCCGCCAAACTCGCCACGCAGTACCAGCGGACGAAGGTGAAGTACCGCAAGGGCAAGTACGTCCAACTGCGCGAAGACGAGTACGCGCTGTAGTCGACGGAAGACTTATCAGTTTCTCCGAATTTCTGTCAGTGGATGGCCGGTCGACCCTCTCGCCGTCAACTGCTCCGCCGCGGAGCCGCGGCGGTCGGCGTCGGGCTGACCGGCGGCCTCGCCGGCTGCTCGTCGCTTCGTGGGTGTACGTCGGCCGAAATCGTCCTCCGGGCGGAACTGGTCGGGAACGCCCCGGACGGGGCGACCGTCGTCGACGCCGCCGACCCACGGGTCGCGAACAGCCCGTGGGTGCTGAAGGTGGTCGAAGCGGCCGCCGAGGGCCACCCCCGCGAGTCGAGTATCTCCGACTGCCTGAGCGACTACGACGCCCTCCGCGCGGACCTCGACGCGCTCCCGGCGTTCGACCGGTCCGAAGACCGTCTCTACTTCGTCCGCGTCAACGGGCAGGTCGTCCGACTTCGGGCCGTCTTCTTCGCCGGCGACGACGCCCGCCGGTCGGAACTCGTTTTACCCCCGGCGCGCTAGGGTCGACTGCGTACCTCAAGTCCCCGTCCGAGTGTTCCCGCTTCGGGAGCGATGACAGCACGGCGAACCCGGGTACGCAACAGCTACTGGCCGGCAGACGCCGGCGTACTTCGGAACGTCCGCGCCCGAAAGACGGACCGCCCGGCACGAGGGTTTCCCGGTCGACGCGGCACGCCGCCTCGGGATGAGACCGGCCGTTAGTGTTCTGGGCGACACCTTCTCTCGGTGAGAGACTTCGTCGACGCTCGTCAGCCGTCAGTCGCCAGTCGCCGGCCCGACTCGCGAGTGTGGCGAATCCGAAGCCCCGCGAGCAGCCGCTATCGGTCCCCGAACGTGCCGGACCGTTCACCGAGTGCCGCGCGTATCGCCCGGCGGTACCGGGCGGCCAACGCCGTCACCACGAGTCGGTCGCGGTCGTTGACGCCGAGCGCGACGAGCGCGACCACGTACGTCGCCGCGCCCAGCGTCGCGCCGGTGGCGACGACGACCGCACCGGCCCCGCCCAACGCCTCGCGGACGAAGAACATGACACCGGCCGCCGCGACGCCCGCGCCGAGCGGCTTGAAAAACGTCGCGTCGAAGGGCCACAGCCCCTCGAAGCGCCGCAGGAGGACGACCTGAATCGAGTTCTGGACGGCGATGGCGACGGCCGTTCCGAGCGCCGCGCCCGACAAGCCGAACGCCCGGACGAACGCGAACGTGAGGAGCGTGTTCAGCACGGCGAGCAGCCAGTCGAGCGCCATCCGGGCGTACTGGTGGTCGGTCATCATGAGCAGCCACCCCGTCGCGCCGACGGCGCTCCCGACTAAGACGCCGCCGAGGTAGACCACGAGTGGGACGTAGCCCGCCGTGAAGTTCGGGCCGAACACGGAGAGAATCGACCGCCCGTACACCGTGAGCACGACCAGTATCGGAACGACGCAGGTGACGATGAGCCGCGTCACCGCCGTGTACACCGCGTTGAGCGTTTCCATCTCGTCGTCGGCGTAGAGCGCCGACGCGACCGGCGGCAGGAGCATGTTGAACGAGAGGAGCGGAATCCACGCCAGCGTCACCAACACGAGTACGACGTTGTAGACGCCCGCCGCCTTCGCCGTCAGGAGGAACCCCACGAGCATCACGTCGACGCGGTTCTGGAACACCTTCCCGAGGCTGCTCAGCGCGATGGGCGCGGAGTGGTTGTAGAACCGCCGGGCCTCGGAGCGCACGCCGCGAAGACCGGGTCGGATACCGCTCGCCGAGACGGCCATCGGAAAGCCCACCAAGACGAGCACGGCCATGCCGACGACGAACGCGCCGGCGACGCCGACGAGCGAGTACCCGAGCGCCATCGCGCCGACGGCCCCCACCAGCCTGACCGCCGGGCGGAGGATGCGGTTGAAAAGCGCCTCGCCGCGGGCCGACTGCACGGCCCTGAGGATTCCCGCGTGGACCTGCACCAAGCCGACGAGGATAACCAGCGCCGCGAACAGGTGTATCGTCGGCGGGAAGTCAGGGTGCGAGACGGTCGCGGCGTTGAGCCGCCCGCTCGCGAGGACCAACCCGCCGGCGAATCCGAGACCGACGATGAGCGTCGTCAGATACGCCAGCCCCACCACTCGTCCCTGACGCGCGGGGTCGTCGTCGTGTGCGGAGAGGTACCGCTGGAGCGTCGGGACCGACCCGAAGTTCACGAGACGGAACAAGAGCTGGGAGACTCGCCACGCGAACGCGTAGACGCCGTAGACGACCGGGCCGAACCCCTGTGCGAGCGCGTACTCGGTCGCCGTCGTCAGCGCCCGCTGGAGCGACTGTCCGCCGGAGGCGACGACCGCGCCGTGGCCGATGGTCAAGAGCGCCTCGCGTTCGTCGTCAGAGATGTCGCTGTCAGGGACATCGTCGTCGGGGACGACGCCGTCGAGAGTATCGTCCGCGGCTGTTTCGGAGGGCACTGTCGCGTCTCTGTCGCTTGTCGGGGTCGAAAATAAGTCGCTTGATTCCCCCCCGCGAGTGAGCGCCTGCCGGTCAGGCCGCGGTCGGTCGCCCGACGGTCTCGCGGACGAACTTGCCGAGCAGTCCGAGCGTCGCCGCCCCCATCGCCGCGGCGAAGGCGACGACGAACACCGAAAGCGGGTCGCCGAGGTCGGACAGCGCCCGCGAGCGGACGAAGTTCGCGGCGAGGACGGTCGTCACGGCCAGCAGGACGACGCCGCCGAGGTTGGCGAGCGTCGAGTTCGGCTCCGCGACCGCGTCGCTGTTGAGCAGGACGAGCACGACGGCGATGGCGAAGGGCGTGCCGACGAGCCCGAACGCCAGCACCAACACGAGAAGCGGGAAGAACGCGCCGCCGAGGAACGCGCCAACGCCGGAGAACAGCGCCACGCCCGCGAGGAGCGCGCGGTACCGACCGTCGGAGAGGTCCGTCCCCCAGCCCAGTTTGTCGGCGACGAGATACGGCGGGACGACGGTGTTGCCGCCGAGCGTGGAGACGGCCGCGCCCAAGAGGCCGAGGAGGAACAGCCACTTGGCGTTCGCGCCCGCCAGCGGGCCGAGCGCCTGCGCGGCCGTCACCGCCGAGAGGTCGCTCGCGGCCACCTCGGGGGTATGGAGGACGCCCGCCGCGACGACGAAGATGGCGAGGCTGTAGATGCCGAAGGCGACGAGCATCGACGCGCCCACGTCGAACGTCGCCAGCCCGTAGTCGCGGGTCGTCCAGCCGCGGGCGCGCATCGTGTACGAGTGCATCGTGATGAGCGTGATGTGGACCGCGCCGCCGAGGATGCCGGCGGCGACGAGCGCGCCGTCGACCCCGGCCGGGATGCGCGGCACGAGCCCGCCGACCGCGGCCGCCGGGTCGATGGGGACGAAAAACAGCGACGCGAGGAACGCGACGACGACGGCCGCGACGAGCCCCTTCGCGAGGAGTTCGACGAAGCGGTAGCCCCGCCCGGCCAGCCCGGCCGCGAGGACGACCGCCCACGCGACGCCCCAGACCCGGGCGTCGACGCCGGTTATCGTCGCGCTCACGTCAGCCAGACCCTTCATGATGACCAGTTGGGCCAGCCCCGCGGCCAGCACCGCGTCGGCGACGAGCACCCACGCCCAGCCGTCGCCCAACTCCCGTTCGACCACGGCAATGAGACCGTCCTCCGTGAGCAGGCCGAGTCGCATCGACAGGTACTGCGCCGACGCGCCGAGGACCGCCGAGAGCACCACGACCCACAGCATCGCGTAGCCGAACGTCGCGCCGGCCGTGAGCACGGTCGCCATCGTCGCCGGCCCCGCCGCGACCGCGCCCGCGACCCACGACGGGCCCATCTCCGAGAGATATCCCCGCCAATTGCCGCCCGTTACCGCCGATACGTCGAGTCTTGGTTCGTTCATGCCGTCGTGGTCTCGGCGGTCGTCACAAAAGTGTTGCTACTGGGTGTTACAACCGAGTAATTATTTCGGAACCGCGGTGGGTCGGCACGCTACCTTTTATTTGCCGCACCTGAGTGACCTATGTAATGAGCGATGGAGGTAGCGGAGCGGTAGAACTTCTCGTCGTCGCCAGCTTGGGGGTCACGGCGGCGGTCGCCGAAGCCGTTCGCCGGCGGGAGGCGCAGTTCGAGGTCGAGACGGTTCGAACCGCGACCGGAGCGCTGGACCTGCTCGAAGACGCCGACTTCGACTGTGTCGTCTCGGGGGTCGACGCCGGGGAGACGGACGCGCTCGGCTTCCTCACCGCGATTCGGAAGCGGGACGTGGAACTTCCGTTTCTCGTCGTCGCCGACGAGGAACACGAGGTGACGGCGAGCGACGCCCTCGATGCCGGCGTCACCGACTACGTCCGGGCGCGAGGCTCGGAGGGGTACGACGAGTTGGCCGTCCGAGTCGAGCGGGCGGTCGCGGCGACCGGCCGCCGGGCGGTCGACCCGTCGCTCGTCTACGAGCGCGTCTTCGAACAGATACTGGAGGGCGCGTGCCTGTACGACCGCGACGGTCGGTTCGTACTCGTGAGCGACTACCTCGCCGGGTTCTACGGGGCGACGCCCGCCGAACTCGAAGGCGAGCGAAGCCTGCTCGTCGAGAGGATTCGCGAGGAGCGCACGGGTGACCCGTATCAGCAACTCTTGGACGGCGAGGTAGACTGCCTCGAAGGCGAGACCGAACTCGTCACCCCTGACGGCGAATCGCGGACGCTGAGCTACCGCTTCGCGCCGTTTCGAGTGACCGACGAGGTCGTCGGCGTCATCGCCGTGTCGAGGGACATCACCGACCGACGAGAGCGAGAGCAGAAACTGAAGCGCGCCCGCGAGGAGTACCAAGAGCTCATCGACGGGATGAACGACACCGTCTGGGTCATCGACATCGACAGCCACATCCTCGCGGTGAACGAGACCGCGGTGGAACTGCTCGGCTACTCCCGGGACGAACTGCTCTCGATGACAGTCCACGACATCGACGCGGGACTCAGCGACGAGGAGGCTTCGGCGCTCATCTCCCAGATGCCGACGGACGGAACGCAGGTGTTCGAGACGGTCCATCGGGCGAAAAACGGCCGGGAGTTCCCCGTCGAAATCAGTTCGAGCCTCGTGACCTACCGCGGGGAGACGGTCGTGCTGAGCGTCGCCCGCGACATCACGACGCGGAAGCGCTACGAGGCGGAACTCCGCGAGCAGAACCGCCTCCTCGAAACGCAACGCGACGAACTCGAGGTGCTGAATCAGGTCGTCCGCCACGACGTTCGCAACGACCTGCAGTTGGTGACCGCCTACGCGGAACTGCTCGCCGAGCGCGTCGACGACGACGACAACGAGGCGCGGGAGTACGTCGAAATCGTTCGGAAGCGCGCCAATCACGCGGTCGAACTAACGGAGACGGCGCGAGACATGGCCGAGATGATGGGCGGTCGGGGCGTCGAAAACGAGCGGGTCCCGCTCCGACCCGTGCTCGAATCCGAACTCGCGTCGCTCCGGGACATGGCCCCGGACGCGACCGTGACGGTCAACTCAGAGATACCCGCGGTCGCGGTGCTCGCCGACGACATGCTCGGGTCCGTCTTTCGGAACCTCCTCACGAACGCCGTCCAGCACACCGACAAAGACGAACCGACTGTCGACATCTCCGTCTCGGAGACCGAGAGAGGAGACCGCGTCGTCGTCCGCGTCGCCGACGACGGGCGGGGAGTGTCGGACGAGCGGAAAGAAGCGATTTTCGCCAAGGACGAAAAGGGACTGGAGAGTCGGGGAACCGGCCTCGGACTGTATCTCGTGCAGTCGCTCGTCGAAACGTACGGCGGCGACGTGTGGGTCGAAGACAACGACCCCTGCGGGTCCGTCTTCGCGGTCGAACTCCGGACCGCCGACGGGGGTCAGGACGGCTCGGACCAGTCGTCGCCGACGCGGTCGTAGCCCATCATCTGCCTCCCCTCGTGTTCGGTGAAGACGACCTTCTGGTTCGACTCCGGCACGCCGAACCGCTCTGCGACGGCGTCGATGACCGCGAGGGCGAGTTCGCGCTTCCGGTCCGCCGACCGACCCGCCCGGATATCGGCCTGCAGTACGACTGTCTTCTCGTCGGTCGCCCGGCCGAGATGAATCGTCTTGACTTCGCGGACGGTGACGGCGGCGTAGTCGGTGTCGGCGTCCATTCGCTCGGCGTACAACTCGGCCAGCTCGGTGGCGAACTGGTTCGCCTCTCGCTCCGTGACCTCGAAGTCGAGGTCGAACTGTAGGTGCGGCATCTGGGGTGAGCCGCGGCCGTTACAGGCCGGCCACGTCTTCGATGGCGTCGGTCAGCGCCTTGATGGACTCCACGTCGTGTTCGCCCATGTGGCCGATGCGGAACGTCTTCTCGCCGAGCGCGGAGCCGTAGCCGTTCGAGAAGGCCATGTCGTACTTCTCGGAGACCTCCTCGATGGTGGCGGCGACGTCGATTCCCTGCGTGTTCTCGATGCAGGCGACGGTCTGGGACTCGTAGCCCTCCTCGGGGAACATGTCGAAGTGCTCGTAGGCCCAGTCGCGGGTGTACTCGGCCATCTCGCGGTGGCGCTGGTCGCGGCCCTCGTGGCCCTCTTCGAGCATGTACTTCATCTGCTTGCGGTACGCGAGCATGATGGGAATCGCGGGGGTGGAGTGGGTCTGGCCCTTACGGTCGTAGTAGTCGAGGGCGCGCTGGAAGCCGCCGTACCACGACGCCGAGTCCTTCGACAGTTCGCGTTCGTAGGCGTCGTCGCTGACGGTGCAGATGGCCAGTCCCGGCGGCATGGCGAACGCCTTCTGCGACGAGGCGAAGATGACGTCGATGTTGTGCTCGTCGATGTCGACGTAGTCGCCGCCGAGAGCGGACACCGCGTCGACGACGAAGTAGGTGTCGGGGTACTCGGCGACCACGTCGCCGATTTCCTCGATGGGGTTGCGGATGCCGGTCGAACTCTCGTTCATCACGGTGGCGACCACGTCGTAGTGCTTGTCGCTGGACTCCAGCGCCTCGCGGATGTCCTCGGGCTTGATGGCCTGGCCCCACTCGTACTCGATGCGGTCGACGTTCTTGCCGAGGCGCTCCGCGACGTTCGCGTGGCGCTCGCTGAAGCTCCCGCAGGTCGGCACGAGGATGTTCTCGTCGACGAGGTTGAGCGTCGACGACTCCCAGATTTCGGTGCCCGACCCCGTGAGAATCATCAGGTCGTTGTCCGTGCCGAGGAACTCCTTCGTGTCCTCGACGATGGTCGTATAGAGGTCGGTCATGCGGTCCATCCGGTGACCGAACATCGGCTGGCACATCTCCTCGATGACGTCCTCGCGCACCTCGGTCGGACCGGGGATGTACAGCGTCTTGTCCTGATAGTCGTCCGTGTATTCGCGTTTTTCCGTCACGTCATCCACCTAAGTACGGACCACTGCGTCGCGGGCGATGATGGTACTTGTGATTGCGACACTCGTCGCGGTGGCTCACGGGGTGCTAACACGGGGCAAAACGGGCGGCGTCGACGGGCGGAACACTGCTCCGGGGCGAGGTGATTCCGAGGGTTAGTCGTCGGCCTCGGCGGACTCGGCCCGCGGGACCGTCACGTCGGTCAGTCCGGCCTCTATCTGCTCGCGCCGGCCTTCGAACTCGCCGGGAAGGACGAGGCGGCCGCCGAGGTCCTCGAGGGGTTCGTCGGCGGTGTAGCCCGGCCCGCTCGTGGCGAGTTCGAACAGCACGCCGCCGAACTCGCGGAAGTAGACCGACCGGAACCAGTGGCGGTTGATCTGTGCGGTCGGGCGCAGACCCTTCGACTGGACGGCCTTGCGCATCGCCTCTTGGTCCTCGTCGGTCGGCGTTTGGAAGGCGACGTGGTGGACCGTGCCGAGGCCCTGTCGACTGCTCTCGATGGTCGGCAACACGTCCACGTACGTCCCGACGCTCCCGGTCGCGGCGAACCGCGTCCGCTCGTCGCCGGGGGTGTCGCCCTGCGCTTCCTCGGTGCCGACGCGCTCGAAGCCCATCGTTTCGAGGAGGTCTTCGGTGGGCTGGGGGTCGGCCAACCAGAGCGTCACGGAGTGGAAGCCGCGAATCGCGGCCTCCTCGGGGACGAACTCGGTCCACGGGACGGTCGGGTCGTCGTCGGGAATTTCGACTTCGACCAGTTCGACCGGGAGGCCGTCGGGGTCGCTGAAGGGGAGGACCGTCTCGCCGAATCGCTCGACTCGCTCGTCGTAGTCGACGCCGTACTCGTCGAATCGCTCCTCCCAGTAGTCGAGACTCCCCTCGGGCACGCGGAACGCGGTCCGGGAGACCTGCCCGGTGCCGACCTTCCCCTGCGAGAGGTTCTCCCACGGGAAGAACGTCATGCTCGTGCCGGGCGTCCCCTCCGCGTCCGTGAAGAAGAAGTGGTACGTGCTGGGGTCGTCCTGATTGATGGAGCGCTTGGCGAGGCGGAGCCCGAGCGTCTCGACCCAGAAGTCGAGGTTCTGCTGCGGGTCGCCCGCGATGCAGGTGACGTGGTGAATGCCGGGTGTGGGCGTGGGTTCTGCCATGGACGGTGCTACGGGCCGCAAGGACTTGAGTATCCGCTGACGCGAGTGTTACCGGGTCGCGGTGACGCTATCGCGTCGCGGACGCAGAGACGGCAGTTTAGTTGTCGAGACACACGTTTTTGTCCGTCGACGGTGACGTTCGACGTATGCAAACCCGCGCACTCGGCGACACCGGCCACGAGAGTAGTATCGCGACGTTCGGCGCTATCGCGCTCAACTGGCTCGAACAGGAGGGCGCGAACCAGATGGTCGAACACGTCCTCTCGAAGGGCGTCAACCACTTCGACGTGGCTCCGACCTACGGCGACGCGGAACTCAAGCTGGGGCCGAAGCTCCGCCAGCACCGCGAGGACATCTTCCTCGGCTGCAAGACCCAAGAGCGGGGCTACGAGGGCGCAAAGCGGAAGCTCGACCGCTCGTTCGACCGCCTCGGCGTCGACTACATCGACCTCTATCAGGTCCACGGCCTCGAATACGAGTCCGAACTGGACGAAATCACGGCGGACGACGGGGCGCTCGCGGCCTTCCGCGAGGCGAAAGACGAGGGGAAAATCGGCCACATCGGCCTGACGAGTCACGGGAATCCGGGGCTCATCCGCGACGCCATCGACCGCATCGACGACCTCGAAACGCTGATGTTCCCGCTGAACCCCGTCGTCGTCGGCAAGGACGACGACGAACACGACTACGCGGGCGTCTTCGAGGCGGCCGAGGAGGCCGGAATCGGCACCCTCGGAATCAAGGCGTTCGCCCGCGGGCCGTGGCCCGACACCGACGAACTACCCGAGGCCGACCGGCCGTTCCCCAACTGGTACGAGCCGGTCGACACCCCGGGCGAAATCGCGGAGCGGTTCGACTTCGCGGCCGCCCAGGGCCTCACGAGCGTCGTCACGCCGGGCGACCCGAAGCTCGTGGCGATGGTCCTCGACGCCGCGACGCGGTACAACGGCATGGACGAGACGGCCCAGCGGTCCCTCATCGAGCGCCTCCGGCACGACGAGAGCCCGGTTCCGGAGCAACTGCACCACTAGCGAGCGAACGGCTCTACCCTCGATTCCCGCGATGGACGTTCCCACGACCGTTACGGCCGCCCTCGACGACCGTCCGGTCCACGGCGCGGTCTGTCTGGAGGCCGGCGCGGGGACCGGCAACACTACCGCCGGACTCCTCGACGCGGGCGCGGAGCGCGTCTACGCCGTCACGAACGACCCGGAGCACGCGGCAATCGTCCGCGACCGCGTGACTCCGTCGCCGACGGACCGAGCGAGAACCGCGGTGCTGGAGGCCGACGTCCGGAGCCTCCCGCTCGCCGACGACTCGGTCGATGTCGTCACCGCTCACGGGCTGTTCAACCTCGTCGGTCCCGCGTCGCTCGCCGCCGTCGCGAGCGAGCTAACGCGGGTCGCCGCGCCCGGCTGTCACCTCGTCCTCGACGACTACGAACCGCTCCCCGACGACGCCGCGGTTCGAGAGCTGTTCGCGCTCGAAAACGCGGCGAGCCAGTTGGCCCGCGGGCGGCCCGCGCTGACGTTCTATCCGGCCGACGCGCTCAGGGCGCTGTTTTCGGGATACGGCTGGCGCTTCGACCGCGAACTGACCCTGCTCGACCCGGTGCCGTGGTCCGCGAGCCACGTCGAGGCGCACGCGTCGGTGGCGACCTCGCTGGCGGCTGAAGTCCCCGGCGAGATGGTGAAGTGGCTCGCCGACGAGGCCGAGCGCGTCGCCGACGCGGTCGAATCGGAGTCCGCGGGCGAGATGTACAGCGTGGCGATGCGGTTGTCCGACTCGGGGTCGGACGCGACTCGATAGGCGCGGGCGCTACCCCTCGCGGTCGAACGTCGCGGCGTCGAACCAGCCGTCGACGACGCCCTTGAGCGCGCCGGTGGTGCTGCCGAGGTTGATGAGCCGATAGCCGTTTTCCGCCTTCTCGTTCACGTCGTCCATGTCGAAGCCGAGGCCGCCGACGGGGACGCCGGCTTCGACCGCGGCCGAGCGAACTCGCTCGACGGCCTCCTGCACGTCGGGGTGGTCTATCTCTCCGGGGTGGCCGAGCGACACCGAGAGGTCGAACGGGCCGATGAAGACGAAGCCCAGTTCGGGCACGTCGAGAATCGCGTCGAGGTCCGAAAGCGACTCGGCGGTCTCGATGGTCACGCCGACGAGGGTCTCGCGGTCCTCGCTCGCGACGTAGTCGTCGGCGAGCCCCCACCGGCGGGCGCGCGGCGACGCGAGGCCGCGGTCGCCGGGGCCGTCGCCGTAGGTGAATCGGGCCGACCGAACCGCCTCGCGGACCTCCTCGGCCGACTCCACGCGCGGGAGGAAGACGTTCCTGACGCCGAGGTCGAGGGCTTTCCGGACGAACTCCGGGTCCGTCGTCGGGAGCCGGACCAGCGGCTCGATGCCGGTTCGTTCCGCCGCGCGGAGGAGGTCCTCCATCGCGCCCGAGTCGAGCGGACTCGGCCCGCCGTGTTCGAGGTCGAGCCACACGAAGTCGAGGCCGAGCTCGCCGTAGAACTCCACGAGCGTCGGGCTGTAGGTGTTGTCGAGGACGCCGAGCGCGACGCCGCCACTCTCGATTCGGGCACGAAGCGCGTTCGCGGCTGCTTTCTCTGCCATGTTCGTGATACGACACGTATCTGGAAAAAGGCGCGTGCCGCGAGCACCTCGGACGAGTGCCGGCGCGACCGGCGGTCAGTCGTCGCCGTCGGGCGCGTCCGTGTCGGGGGTCCAGCCGTCGCCGACGCCGACGAGGTGGTTCACGCTCCCCGCACCCTCACCCACGTCGGCCGGTTCGGCGAGGGTTGCGCGCGTGAACTCGATACCGTGCCGGACGGCGTCGGCGAGGTCGTCGCCGCGGGCGAGGCGGGCGGCGACGGCGCTCGAAAGCGTACAGCCGGAGCCGTGAGTCGCCGTCGCGTCGATGCGCGGATTGACGAACGTCGTCGTCTCCGTCGGCGTGACGAGCGTGTCCACCACGGTGTCGTCGTCGGTGGCGACGTGGCCGCCCTTCAGGAGCACGGCGTCGGCGCCCCGGTCGAAGAACCAGTCGGCGGCCTCGGAGACGGCTGCCGGCGAGTCGGGGAACACGCCCGTCAGCGCCTCGGCCTCGTCGGCGTTCGGGGTCGCGAGCGTCGCCCGCGCGAACAGGGCGTCGTAGGCGTCGACGGCGTCCTCGTCCAGCAGTCGGTCGCCGGAGGTGGCGACCATCACGGGGTCGAGGACGACCGGGCCGTCGTAGTCGGCGAGGCAGTCGGCGACCGTCTCGACCGCCTCGACGGTCGCCAGCATCCCGAGTTTGACGGCGGCGATGTCGAAGTCGTCGGCGACGGCCTCGTACTGGGCGCGAATCGACTCGGTCGGGAGGACGTGCGAGCCCTCGACGCCGCGGGTGTTCTGGGCCGTCGCGGCCACGATGACCGACCCGCCGTAGACGCCGAGCCGAGTCATCGTCTTCAGGTCCGCTTGGATGCCCGCGCCGCCGCCGGAGTCGCTGGAGGCGATGGTGAGGACGTACGGCGGCGTCCGCGGGTCGGGGGCGGCCCCCGGCATCTATCGGACCTCGATGCGGTCGATTCGGTCGGCGATGTCTGGCGTCGAGGCGTCCGCGAGTCCGGCGACCGCGTCGAGGAAGGCGATTTTGTAGCTCGCCGGGCCGCGGTAGTCGCCGAACGCGCCCTCGGCGGCGAGTTCGCCCGCGAGCCCGTAGGCTGCGGTCCCGGAGAGCGCCGCCGAAAGCGGGTCGTCGAGCGCGGCCTCGAACACGGCGAGCGTCACGCCGAGCATACAGCCGGTTCCGACGACCGCGCCCATCATCGAGTGGCCGGCGTCGACCTCGAAGGCGGCCTCCTCGGTGGCGACGATGTCGGTCTCGCCGGAGGCGACGACGACCGCGCCGGTCTTCCGGGCGCACTCGACGGCCGCGGCGGCGATTTCGGCGTACTCCCCGACCGACTCGACCCCGCGGACCTCGGCGTCGTCGCCGACGAGCGCGGATATCTCCCCGTAGTTGCCGTTGAGCACGTCAACGTCGAGGTCGGTGACGAGGCGGTCCGCGACCCGGTCGCGCGTCGGGGTCGCACCGACGCCGACGGGGTCGACGACGAGGGGGACGCCGGCCTCGTTCGCGGCGCGGCCGGCGGTCAGCATCGTCTCCTCGCCGGACTCGCTCACGGTCCCCATGTTGAGCAGACAGCCGTCGGCGATGCCGACCATGTCGCCGACTTCGCGCTCGTCGTCGGACATGACCGGCAGGCCGCCCCAGTAGAGCGTGATGTTCGCCACGTCGTTGACAGTCACGTCGTTCGTGACCGAGTTGATGAGCGGTTGCTCGCCCGCGACGGCGGCGAGCGCCTCGTCCAGCGCCACGTCGGGGACGCCGCCCACGTCGTTCGCGTCGCCCGAACCGCCCGGTCCACCCGCGCCGTCCGCGTCGTCGCGTCCGCTCATCGGCGGTCCCTCCCGGCGGCGACCGAGTCGGCGAGATGGCGAGTCGCGTCGGTGGGGTCGTCCGCGGCGGTGATAGCCGAGACGACCGCGACGCCGTCGGCCCCGGCGGCGACCACGTCGGCGGCGTTGTCGGGCGTGACGCCGCCGATGCCGACGAACGGAATCGAGACGGCGTCCGCGATGGCCGACACCCGCTCGGTCCCGATTTCGGACTGCTCGGGGTCGGTGTCCTTCGTGTCCGTGGCGAACACCGCGCCGACGCCGAGGTAGTCCGCGCCGGCCTCCTCGGCGGTTCTCGCGCCCGTGACGGTCGAGACCGACCGGCCGACGATGGCGTCGTCGCCGAGCTGTTCGCGCGCGACCGAGACGGGCACGTCGTCGTCGCCGAGGTGGACGCCGTCGGCGTCGATGGCCGCCGCGATGTCGACCCGGTCGTTGACGACGAGGGGGACGCCCGCGTCGGCCGTCACGGCCCGAACCTCGCGACCGACCTCGTAGCGGTCGCGGGCGCTCGCGTGCTTCTCCCGGAGTTGAACGACGTCGACGCCGCCGTCGACCGCGGCCTGCACCACGTCCGGCGTCGACCGCCCGCCGGAGCGGTCCGACTGCGTCACTAGATAGGTTCCCATCGAGGTATTCATGAGTTGTATTCTGGAGTGATGTAGCGACGGGCAAAATAGTTCCTCCTCGCGGGTCGGAGTCGACTCGGCCGGCTTCGCGTCGAATCGGGTCGCGGTCGGTTCTCGGGGGGTGAGAGGCTGTGTGTGGGGTTATGCTGTGCGCGAACCAACAGGTATGCGGTGAGCTGTATGGGGACGATACTCGTCGCGTACGGGAGCAAAGAGGGACAGACCGAGAAGATAGCCGGGCGCATCGCCGAGGCGCTGGCGGCGCACGGGCACGACGCGAGGACCGCCTCGGTCGCCGATTCGGACGTTAGCGAGGCGCTCGCCGACGCCGACGCGGTGCTCGTCGGGTCGTCGATTCACGTGGGCGCGCACTCGAAACCGGTCTACGAGTTCGTCCGCGAGCACCGCGACGATATCGAGGCGCGGCCCAACGGGTTCTTCCAGGTGTCGCTGTCGTCGGCGCTCGACGACGAGGACGCCCGCGCCGAGGTCGCGACGTACCTCGACGAGTTCGTCGAAGAGAGCGGCTGGCACCCGGAGCGGATGGCCGCGTTCGGCGGGGCGCTTCGGTACTCGGAGTACGGCTTTCTCACCCGGATGATGATGAAGCGCATCGCCAAGGGGGCGACCGGCGACACGGACGCCTCCCGCGACTACGAGTACACCGACTGGGACGAAGTCGAGTCGTTCGCCGCCGACTTCGCCGAGTTCGTGGAGTCGACCGCGGGCACCGCCGCGGGAGGTGCGGCGGTCTGAGCGGGCGGTCTGACCTGCCCGGTGATTTCGATGAATTTCCGCACACTCGGCATCGTCGTCGTCGCCGCGCTCGTCGTGGTCGCGGTCGCGGCCGGCGGGCTCTGGGCGTTCGGCCGGCTTTCGTCCCTCGACTCCTACGGGAGCCAGTACGACTACAGCGTCCGCGTCTCGGCCGACGAGCCGATTTCGAACGTGACGGTCCTCGTGCCGCTACCCGTCAGCGACGGCTCCTCGGCCGTCGGTGAGGCCGTCGAGTCCCGCGAGTACCTGCTTCCGACGGGCTGGGCGTACGACGTGGTCGAGACGGAGTACGGCCCGATGCTCCGCCTCCGGGCCGACGAGCTTCCCGCCGACCCAACGTACTACCGGGCGGTCGTCGAGAACGACCGGCTCGTCCGCTGGGAGCCGATTCCGGCGAGCGAGTACAGTCGGAACGACTCCGACACGCTCCGCGTCGAACACGACGCCATAGACCTCAGCGCCGACGTGCGGGTGAACCAGTCCATCGACACGCTCGCGCCCGAGGGGACCGAACCGCTGTTCGAACCGCGCGAGAACGCCCGGCTCGTCCCGTGTGACTGGCCGAGCAACAGCGACGACACCCGGTGTTACGACTACGAGTCGATGCTGTTCGTCCAGTACGACGGCCCCGAGACGACGAACGTCTCGGTGAGCGTCGAACTCCGCGGCGCGAACTCGTGGTGGGTCGGCGGCTGGAACTACAACGAGTACGTCGACCACGTCGCCGCCTACGACCTCCCAGCGGACCGCCAGGGCTGGGTTGTCGCCGACGGCGAACTGCGAACCGGCGTCGGGAACTACCTCCGGAATCCGCCGCAGTAGGACGGGTTCTCACCCGGCTCAGCACACTCGTCCCGCGCGCGACGAAGCCGGTCCGCCGCGAACGACTACCGCTTCTGGCAAACATGGCGAGTCACACACAGGTTTTTGCTATCCTGCACGATTATACGTGATAATGTCTGGCGACGGCCCTTCGCGGGCGACCCGCATCGTGGCGGAGACGGACGACGAGGAACGAGGCGACTTCCGGCGGTTTCAGGAGTCGCGCGACTACGACGTGGTCGACGTAGCCGAGCACGCCGACCTCGCCGCCGACCTCCGGGAAGTCGTCTCCGGCGAGGTACGCTTCGACGAGTACGCGCAGGTGCTGTACGCAACCGACGGGTCGATTTACCGAGCGCGCCCGGCGGGGGTGGTCGTCCCCCGCGACGAGGACGACGTGCGCGCCGCGGTGCGGACGGCGGCCGAGCACGACGTTCCCGTCCTCCCGCGCGGGGCTGGGTCGTCGCTGGCGGGACAGACCGTCGGCCCCGGTTGCGTCGTCATCGACTGCTCGAAGTACATGGACGAAATCGTCTGCGTGGACCCCGACGCGCGGCGGGCGCGGGTCCAACCCGGCGTGGTGCAGGACGACCTCGACGACCGCCTCGCCGACCACGGACTGAAGTTCGCGCCGGACCCCGCCTCCTCGAACCGGGCGACCGTCGGCGGCGGCATCGGCAACAACTCCACGGGCGCGCACTCGGTCCGCTACGGCATCACCGACGCCTACACCGAGGAGTTACGGGTCGTCCTCGACGACGGGTCGGTCGTCCACACCCGCGACGTGGTCGTCGGGAGCGACGAGTGGGACCGCATCGTCGGCAAAGACGACCGCGAAGCCGACATCTACCGGACCGTCCTCGGCCTCGTCGAGGAACACGAGGGGGAAATCGAGCGGCGGTATCCGAGCCTCAAGCGGTCGGTGTCGGGCTACAACCTCCACAAGGTCGTCTCCGAGACGGACGACGGCGAGACGGTCATCAACCTCTCCAAACTGTTCGTCGGCGCGGAGGGCACCCTCGGCGTCGTCGTCGAGGCCACCGTGTCTCTCGTGACGGTCCCCGAGGAGACGGCGCTCGTCCTCTACGCCTACGACGACCTCGTGGAGGCGATGGCGGCGGTCCCCGACGCCCTCGACTTCGACGCCAGCGCGGTCGAGCTCATGGACGACGAGGTGCTTCGGATGGCCGCCGAGTCCAGCGAGTACGCGCAGTACGTCGAGGAGATTCCTGACGGGACGGCGGCGACGCTGATGCTGGAGTTCGACTCCGAACTGCACGACGACTTCGAGGCGGTGATTCGCGAGGCGAACGGCCACTTCCTGCGAGACGGCGACACCGAGGCCGGTGGCGACGCCGACGGCGGCGCGTTCGAGGCTATCGAGGCGTACACGCCCGAGGCGCAGGCGGACCTCTGGAAGCTCCGCAAGGCGGCGATTCCGCTTCTCATGTCGCTTCCGGGCGACCCGAAACCGTACCCGTTCATCGAGGACGCGAGCGTCCCGCCCGAGGAACTCGCGGAGTACGTCCAGTCGTTCGAGGAAGTGCTGGAAGACCACGGCACGTCGGCCGCGTACTTCGCCCACGCCGGCGCGGGGACGCTCCACATCCGCCCGATTCTGAACCTGAAAGACGGCGCGGGCATCGAGACGATGCGCGCCATCACCGACGACGTAACCGACCTCGTGTTGGACCATCGCGGAGCCTTCTCGGGCGAACACGGCGACGGGATGGCCCGGACCGAGTGGAATCCCAAGATGTACGGCCCCGAACTCTGGGGCGCGTTCAAGGAGCTGAAAACGGCGTTCGACCCCGACTGGCGCATGAACCCCGGGAACGTCGTCTATCGGGACGGTCCCTCCGACCCGGGTCCGGAGGGCGACCGCGGCGTCGGCGCGGACATGCGCGAGAACCTCCGGTACGGCGCGGCCTACCAGTCCATCGAGCCCGCGACGACGCTGGACTTCTCGGACGAGAGCGGCTTCTCCCACCTCGTCGAACTCTGCAACGGCTGCGGCACCTGTCGGCAGACCGGGTCGGAGACGATGTGTCCGACCTACCGCGCCTCGAAGGACGAAGCCGAGACGACCCGCGGTCGGGCCAACATGCTCCGCGCCGCAATCAGCGGCGACCTCCCGGAAGACGAGATTCACTCAGACCGGTTCCAAGAGGAGGTCCTCGGGCTCTGCGTCGGCTGTAAGGGCTGTCAGAACGACTGCCCGACCGGCGTCGACCTGGCGAAGCTCAAAGCCGAGGTGAAACACGCCCACCACACAGAGGCGGGCGCGTCGCTCCGCGAGCGCCTGTTCGCCCACATCGACCGGTTGGCGGGCGTCGGCAGCGCCCTCGCACCCGTCTCGAACTGGGCGGCCGAGCTACCGGGCGCGCGGGCCGCGATGGAGCGACTCGCGGGCATCGCCCCCGACCGAGCGCTCCCGTCGTTCACCCGCGACACGCTCGAATCGTGGATGGACGCGCGACGACCCCGCGTGCCGGCGTCCGAAGCCGACCACCGCGTCCTCCTGTTTCCCGACACCTACACGAACTACGTCACGCCCGAAATCGGGAAGGCGGCGGTGCGGGTGCTTGAGGCGGCCGGGGTCCACGTCCGCCTCGCGGAAGGGATCGAGCCGAGCGGTCGCGCCGCCTACTCCGGCGGCTTCCTCAACCTCGCGCGGCGGCGCGCGGGACACAACGTCGAGACGCTCCGCCCGTCGGTCGAAAACGGCTGGTCGGTCGTCTTCGTCGAGCCCTCCGACGCGGTGATGTTCCAAGACGAGTACGCCGACCTCCTGCCGGACGACGCGGTCGCCCCGGTCGCGGCGGCCGCCTACGGCGTCATGGAGTTCCTCGACACCTATCGGCTGGCCGAGGGGCTTCCGATTCGCGGCCGCTCGTCCGACGGCGACGCGGCCGGAACCGTCGCCTCCGCGGTCGCCGACGGCGGCGCGCTCGGCTCGCTCACCTACCACGGCCACTGCAACCAGAAGGCGCTGAACAAGGACCACCACGCGGTGGGCGTCCTCCGGCGGGTCGGCTACGAGGTCGACCCCCTCGATTCGAGTTGTTGCGGCATGGCCGGGAGCTTCGGCTACGAGGCCGAACACTACGACCTCTCGAAGGCAATCGGTGACATCCTGTTCGAACAGGTGGACGAGAGCCCGGGCGACGAGGTGGTCGCCCCCGGCGCGTCGTGTCGGACGCAACTGGAAGACAGGGACGACGCGGCGCGGCGACCGCCGCACCCGATAGAGAAGGTCGCGCAGGCGCTGTCGGGGTGAGCGGGCTACGCGAAGCACTCGACCGGCCGGCCGGAGTTCCACGGGTCGGATAGGCGAGTCGGGGCCTGTCGGAGTCAGTCCCACTTCACAGCGTTCCGCAATCACATCCCTTTTGCCCGTTTGCGTGGCACGTGCAGTCAGACCATGTCCGATGCACCCGATGTCGGCGAACTCAGCCCGCCGAATCGCACGCTGATGGGCCCCGGCCCGAGCGACGTCCACCCGCGCGTGCTCCGCGCGATGTCCACGCCGCTCGTCGGCCACCTCGACCCGTCGTTTATCGACATCATGAACGAGGTGCAGGAGCTCATGCGCTACGCGTTCCGCACCGACAACAAGTGGACGATTCCGGTCTCGGGGACCGGGTCGGCGTCGATGGAGGCGGCCATCGGCAACCTCGTCGAACCGGGTGACACGATGCTCGTCCCGACGAACGGTTACTTCGGCGGACGCATGGAGTCGATGGCCGAGCGCGCCGGCGGCGAGGTCGTCCACGTGGACGCGCCGTGGGGCGAGCCGCTCGACCCCGCGGACGTGCAGGACGCCTTCGACGAGCACCAGCCGGACGTGTTCGGGTTCGTCCACGCCGAGACCTCGACGGGCGTGAAACAGCCGGGCGTGCCCGAACTGACGAGCATCGCCCACG
Organism: Haloferax prahovense; assembly: GCF_000723845.1. NCBI lineage: Archaea > Methanobacteriati > Methanobacteriota > Halobacteria > Halobacteriales > Haloferacaceae > Haloferax > Haloferax prahovense. Next base: position 1,013,484 of record NZ_LK053000.1, read on the forward strand.
ACCACGACGCGCTCGTCGTCGCCGACACCGTCACCTCGCTGGGCGGGGTCGAACTCGAAGTCGACGACTGGGGCATCGACGTGGCCTACTCCGGGCCGCAGAAGTGCCTGTCGTGCCCGCCGGGCGCGAGCCCGCTGACGCTCAACGACCGCGCGATGGACAAGGTGCTCTCGCGGGAGAAGTCGCCCCGCTCGTGGTACCTCGACCTGTCGCTCTTGGAGGGCTACTGGGGCGACGACCGCTCGTACCACCACACCGCGCCCATCACCAACGTCTACGCCATCCGCGAGGCGCTCCGTCTGGTCGCCGAGGAGGGCATCGAAGAGCGGTGGGCGCGCCACCGCCGGGTCGCGGGCGCGCTGAAAGCCGGCGTCGAGGCGATGGGCCTCGGCCTCAACCCCGAAGACGAGTACTGGCTGCCGAGCCTCAACGCGGTGCTCGTCCCCGACGGCGTCGACGCGGGCGCGGCCATCGACTACGTCCTCGACCACTACGACCTCGAAATCGCCGGCGGCCTCGGCGCGCTCGCGGGCGACATCTTCCGCGTCGGCTGTATGGGCCACTCGGCGCGGCCGGAGAACGTCTCGTTCCTCCTGACCGCACTCGGGGAGGCGCTGGAGGCGCAGGGCGCGGACGTGGACCCCGAGGCCGGCTTCGCCGCCATGCGCGAGCAGTTGCGCCAGTAGCGACCCCGAACCGGCGGCAATTCGATGTGAACCGCGGCGAAACTCGGCGAAACCGACGCAAAACGCCCGCCACGGTGTCCCGTATTCATGAGCGTCGCTCCGCGAGTGGCGACCGAAGCGATTCACCATGAACCGACGCAGACTCACTCTCGTCGGCGTCTCGCTCGCGGCTCTCGCCGCGACCGCGGGCCTCGCCGCGGCCGCACCGAGCGAGAACGCACAGCAATCGGGCCCCGAGGCCGGCCAGCAGGGGCCGCCCGGCGAACTCCCCGGACCGGCCCCGGAGTTCGTCTCGGACATCCACGACCTCGTTAGCGACTTCCTGAACGGGGCCCTCGACGGGTCGCTTGGGGGCTCGCTAAGCGACCTCGCCGACGACTTTTCGGGTGCGTAACTAAGTGCGACCCGAAGGTAGCCGGCAACTGAGCTGAACGACAGCCGTCCAAGACGAAGTTTCAATTCAGTTATGAGACGAACACTCCTCGTCGCCGCGACAGTTCTGGTCCTCCTCACGGCCGGCGTCTCGGCCGCGTTCGTGACCGGAATCGGACCGTTCTCCGACGACGACGCCGACTCAGACGAACCGTTCCCCACGCAGACGACCGCGCCGCCCGACGACGGCGATAGCGGCGATAGCGGTAGCAGCGACAGCGGAAGTAGTGACAGCGAGAGTGGAGACAGCAGTAGCGACGACGGAGACGGCGACGCGGCCGAAAGCGAATCGGTGCCGCCGTTCGGCGTCGTCGTCGACAACATCGAGAAGTGCGGCCAGACGTGCCGCGACGTGACGAGCACGATAACCAACCAGCAGGACGCCGATAGTTCCGGCGTCACCGTCTACAGTCGCATCTTCGTCGGCAACAGCACCGACCCGGACGACGAGGTCTGGCGCGGGTCCCAAGCGGTCGGCGGCCTCGCGGCCGGCGAGTCCTACACGACGACGAAGCGCGTCAAACTCTCGTACTCCGAGGCGTTCGCGGTCCGGCAGGCCGACGGCTGGATTACGGTCCAGACGACCATCGAGACCGACGACCGGACCCTGACGTACACGGAACAGCGCGACGTGGCGTAAGTCGCGCGAGGCCGCGGCGCGAGGCGCGGGCGCCGCCCACCGCTTCCGCAACGACTTTTCGCGCCGGCCGCAAAGCCGAGGTATGAACATCGAGGTTCGCGAACTGGCCGACCTCGGCACCGACGCCCGCCGCGCCTTCTTCGAGCGGGACGCCGGTGTCGGCGAGGTTCGCTCCGACGTGCGCGACATCGTCGAGCGCGTCCACCGCGAGGGGGACGTGGCGGTCCGTGAGTTCTCAAGCGAGTTCGACGGCGTTCAGGTCGGTAATATCGACGTGACCGACGCCGCCGAGCGCGCCTACGACGAAATCGACGACGACGTGCGCGAGGCCATCGAGGCCGCCGCGGCGAACGTCCGCGAGTTCCACGAAAAACAGGTCCCCGAGGACTGGCGCGAGGAGTTCGGCGACGCCGGCACCCGCGAACTCGGGCGTCGGTACCGCCCGCTCGGCCGGGTCGGCGTCTACGCCCCCGGCGGCACCGCCGCCTACCCCTCGAGCGTCCTGATGGGCGTCATTCCCGCGAAGGTCGCGGGGGTCGAACACGTCGCGGTCGCCACGCCGCCCGCGGACCAGATGAACCCCGTCACGCTCGCCGCGATGCACGTCGCGGGCGCGGACGCGGTGTACTCGGTCGGCGGTGCGCAGGGCATCGCCGCGCTCGCCTACGGCACGGAGACGGTGAAGGCCGTCCAGAAGGTCGTCGGGCCGGGCAACAAGTGGGTCACCGCGGCGAAGGCCGAGGTCCGCGGCGACGTTGACATCGACTTCCTCGCCGGTCCCTCCGAGGTGCTCGTCGTCGCCGACGAGACCGCCGAGGCGCGGTTCGTCGCCGCCGACCTCGTCGCGCAGGCCGAACACGACCCGAACGCGTCGGTCGTCGCCGTCACGGACGACGCCGAACTCGCCGAGGAAGTCGTCGCGGAGGTCGAACGACAGGCGGGCGAGCGCGAGCGGACCGAGACCATCGAGGCGGCGCTCGAAGGCGACGCGTCGGGCGTCCTCCTCGCGCGGTCGATGTCCGAGGCGGTGCTGTTCGCCGAGGAGTACGCCGCCGAGCACCTGACGATTCAGGCCGACGACGACGAGGCGCTGTTGGACCGCATCGACTCCGCGGGGAGCGTCTTCCTCGGCCCGTACACGCCCGTCGCGGCCGGCGACTACGCCTCCGGGACGAACCACGTTCTCCCGACGGGCGGCGGCGCGAAGCGACAGGGCGGGCTCTCTGTCGACCACTTCGTCCGCTCGACGACGGTCCAGCGCCTCGACCGCGAGGGACTGTCGGAGCTTTCGGGAACGATTACGACGCTCGCCGAGGCCGAAGGGCTCGACGCGCACGCTCAGAGCGTCCGCGAGCGGTTCGAAGAGTAAGCGAACGCGGCTCGTTCGACTCGTTTTCCTCTGACTTGCGGCCGGTAGCCGAACCCTACCGGGCCGGCTCCGGGTTCCGCCTGCGCCACAGTTAACCGTTCCCACAGTATAGTGGGGCGTATGAGCACGGAATCCGCGAGTGGCGGCGGCGATGTGGCGGTCACGGTCACGCCCGCGGCCGCGGACGAAGCCGTCTCCCTCCTCGAAGGGGAGTCGATGGACACCGACGTGGCGGGCCTCCGACTGTTCGTCCAGCAGGGCGGTTGCGCCGGTCTGTCCTACGGGATGCGCTTCGACAACGAACCGGAAGACGACGACACGGTCGTCGAACAGCACGGTCTTCGGGTGTTCGTCGACCCCGCGAGCATGAACTACATCGGCGGCTCCACCCTCGACTTCGAGGGCGGCCTGCAGGGCGCGGGCTTCCACGTCGATAACCCGAACGCCGAGAGCAGTTGCGGCTGCGGCGAGTCGTTCCGGACGTAGGGACCAATTTCTTAAGCCACCCCCGCGCGAATCGGTGGCATGGCCGAACTCCAGACCCAGACCGTATCGAGCGGCAAGACTGTCTTCGTCGCCACTGACGAGGCCGAGCGCGGCTCGAAGGGGCCGTTCTACGTGGTGTACTCGACCGAGGACGCCGAGAGCCGATGGGGCTACCTCTGCGGTAACTGCGACTCGTTCGACACCGCGATGGACACGATGGCCCGCATCGAGTGCAACAACTGCGGAAACGTCAGAAAGCCCGAGGAGTGGGACGCCGCTCACGAGTAGTCGAGCGGCCGGCGCGACCGTTCGTCAACTATTGGTATGTCATACCGTGGCAATCTTTATCAGGGGTGCGGGTGTACGTAGACGTGCATGGCCCAGGCTTCGATGCCTCCCGTCCAGGAGGCTCGGTCGATATTCGGCCGGCTCGGCTACTCCGTCTCGGGCGACGGAACCGATATGCTGGCCGAACGCAAGTGGCGTACGGTCCACGTGACCGCACTGAGTTCGCGAGAAGCGACCGAATGCCGTCCGGTGCTCGCAGACGGCGGAACCGAGACACCGTATCGGTTCCGCTGCTTCGTGACGTGGGACGACCACATCAGCGCGCTTCGAGAGCGGCTTCGCGGTATCGACCTTCCATACGAGTGGGCAATCATCGGCGTGTCGAACGGTAGTGGGAACGACTACGAGGTCGTTCACGGAACGAACACGTAATCGAAACGGGGCGTCTTCGCCCAAACGTTTTCTCAGCCCGTCGCTAACGGACGGGCATGTCGCAGGCCGCACAGACGGAGCTGGCGCAATTCGTCCGGAGTAGACGGCTCAACGCGGTACTCGCGTGGCTGTTCGTGGGGTTCCTCGTCGCCGTCGCCGTCGGGAGCGTCGTCACCGGCGGCGACCTCGTCTGGGGCGGGTTCGCGGCCGTCGTCGCCGCGGTCACCGTCGTCCCGGCGGTCGCCTTCCGCGAACCGAGAGCGATGCTGCCGTGGGAGGTCGTCGCGCTCGCGTCGCTCCCGCTCGTCGCTCGCGTCCTCGTTCGGGGCCAGACCATCGGCGGCGTGACGTTCTCCGGACGCGTCTCGACGTACCTCGCGGTGGCCGCCATCGCGCTCATCGTCGCCGTCGAACTCGACGTGTTCACGCCGGTCCGGATGAACCACTCGTTCGCGGTCTTCTTCGTCGTCATCGCCACGATGGCCGCCGCCGGCGTCTGGGCGGTCGTCCAGTGGCTCTCGGACCTCTACCTCGGGACGCGCCTGCTGTTGAACGGCCGACCCGAACACGTCGTCGAGGCGGGGCTGATGTGGGACTTCGTCGCCGCCACCGTCGCCGGACTCGGGGCCGGGTTGCTGTTCGAGTACTACTTCCGCCGCCGGGCCGGCTCGCGCAAGCGGCTCCCCGAGGAGGTGGCGGATGTCGCCGAGGACGTGAGTCCGGCGGAAACTGACGACGACTCCACGAGAGAGGGCGGTGAGTCGTCGTGAGGGTTCGCTCGTATCTCCGCATCGACGCGCGACGCCAGCGCCAGCTCTCGCGGGCGATGCAGGTCGTCCTCGTCGGTCTCGTCTTCATCGGCCTCGACCGCGGGAACCTCGGCATCGTCGTCAACGCGCTCGTCGGCCTCGGAGTGACCTACCTCCCGGCGCTACTCGAACGCGACTACCGCATCCCGATGGACGCCGGGCTGACGCTCTGGATATCGACGGCGGCGTTCCTCCACGCGCTGGGTACGGTCGGTCTCCCCGGTTCGGAGACCAGTTTCTACGCGGGCGTCTGGTGGTGGGACCACCTCACGCACGCGCTGTCGTCGTCGGTCGTCGCGGCCGCCGGCTACGCGACCGTCCGCGCGGTCGACGAGCACACGGCGGACATCTACCTGCCACCGCGATTCATGTTCGTCTTCATTCTGCTTTTCGTGCTCGCGTTCGGGGTCTTCTGGGAGGTCATCGAGTTCGCTATCTCGGGGGTTGCCTCGCTCGCCGGCACCGCATCGGTGCTGACGCAGTACGGCCTCGACGACACGCTCCTCGACCTCGTGTTCGACGCCGTCGGTGGGGTCGTCGTCGCCATCTGGGGGACCGCACACCTCTCCGACGTAGTCGGCGCGTTGCAGAAACGGCTCGAATAAACAGCTCGTTGACATATTGGGGCGGCCGTCGGTCTGCCCAAGCCCCCCGATTTCGGGCGAATATCCGGAGTCCCGATATACATTTGTGTAGGCCCTGAGATGTTCACACCGATGTCGAGTTGGATTGGTGACGAGGACGAAGACGAGGGCGGAGACGCGGCCGACGCGTTCGAGGCGGTCGGCCGCCGCCGTCGACTCCTCCAGGCGCTCTCGTCGGAGCCGCTTTCGAAGGCCGACCTCGTCCGCGCGCTCTCGGTCTCTCGGTCCACCGTCGACCGCGGCGTCGAGCGCCTCGTTCAACTCGGACTCGTCGAGCGGTCGAACGGCGGCTTCGTCGCCACGAGCGCGGGTCGCGTCGCCTTGGAGACGCACGACGAGGCGCTCCGGTCGATGGCGAACGTACTCGACGCGAAACCCGTGCTCGACCGCCTCCCGGAATCGGTCAACCCGCCGCCCTCGCTGTTCCGCGACGCGGTCGTCTGCACCGGCGAGCTCCCGGCGATGGAAGCGTGCTCCCCCCTCGAGTTCGACCTCGGCGAATCGACGAGTCTCTCCGGGTTCAACGGCCCGTTCCTGTTCAGCATCTGGCCCGAAGCGCACGAGCAACTCGCGCGGCTCGGTGACAGCGCCACGCTCGTTCTCTCGGCGGAGTCCCTCGACTGGCTCTCGAACCGGTACCCCGACGGGCTCGACGCCATGGTCGACGCCGGCGTCCGCGTGTCCGCGGTCGAGGGCGACCCGTCGTACGGCGTCGTGGTCGTGGACCGACCGACGACGGCGTCGGTCACGCTCGTCGTCTACGACCACATGGGCGGGCCGGAGGCGCTGGTCGTGAGTTACGACTCCGCGGCCGTGGCGTGGGGTCGAACGCGCGTCGCGGCGCGAGCCGAGACGGCGCGTCCGTATCGGCCCGACGAGTGAGCCGCGCGCCGCCACGCACCGCCGCGCACCCTTCCGGCTCGTCCCGCCATCGCCGCCGAATCGGGGACGATTATTTGTGATAGTAAGACGAAGGGTCCGACGAGATGGTGTTCAAGAAAATCACCCTTGTCGGTCGGAGTGCAGAGAGTTTCGACGCCGCCGTCGACGACGCGATTAACCGCGCCGAGGAGACGCTCGCGGGCGTCCACTGGGTCGAAGTAAAGGAACTCGGCGTCGAACTCGCGTCCGTCGAGACCCGAGAGTACCAAGCCGAGGTCGAAGTCGCGTTCGAACTCGAAGGGGAAGACGGCGAGTAGAGACGACGCTCACTCGGTCGAGGCGATGACGGCCGCGCCGGTTCCGCGCCGTCTCGCCCGCCCACGGGCCGTCCCGACGGCTTCTTATCCGCCCGCACCGCCACATTCGAGAAGCGAATGCCTCGGCTCCTCCACTACTCCGACATCGAGAACGTCTTCGACGACACCGAGCGCGCCGGCCGCCTCGCGGGTTGCGTCAGCGCCCTCGACGGCGACGACACGCTCGTGGTCGGCACCGGCGACAACACCGCGCCGGGCGTCCTCTCGCTCGTCGAGCGCGGCGGACAGGCGCTCGACTTCTACGACGCCGTGGACGCCGACCTCGAAACGTTCGGCAACCACGACTTCGACTACGGGCCGAGCCGGACCCGCGAACTCGTCGCCGCGAGCCGGCCGACGTGGGTCACGAGCAACGTCCACGGCGAGGACGGCGGCCGGTTCGCCGCCGCCGAGGGAACCGTCCCGCGAACGACCCGAGAGGTGGACGGGCTGACCCTCGGCTTCTTCGGCGTCACCGACCCCGCGACCGGCACTATCAACCCGGAGGCGGCCGACGTCGGCTTCTCCGACCCCTACGCGGCCGCCGCCGACGCGGCCGCCGCGCTCAGAGACGACGGCGCGGACCTCGTCGTCGCGCTCTCGCACCTCGGCAGCGGCGACGACGAACTCGTCGCCCGGTGCGACGTGGACCTCGTCCTCGGGGGCCACGTCCACGCCGAGCGCGACGACGTGGTCGACGGCGTGCCGGTCGTCCGCCCCGGCGCGAACGGCCACGTCGTCTGGGAGGTCCGCGTCGCCGCCGACAGAATCGAGACGGTCCGCCACCGGACCGCCGAGTACCGGGCCGACGAGGGGCTGGTCGCGGCGCTGGCGGGTCGAGTCGACGCCGCCGGCCTCGACGAGGTGCTCTGTCGAATCGACCGCCCCATGGACCGCGCCGAGGAGACCGTCGCGGCCGGCGAGTGCCGCGTCGGCAACGCCATCGCCGACGCCTACCGCTGGGCGACCGGCGCGGACGTGGGGCTGCAGAACAGCGGCGGCATCCGCTCCGGCCCGCCCATCGGTCCCGAGGTGACCCACGCCGACCTCGTGAGCCTCGTCCCCTTCGAGGAGCACCTCGTCGTCGCCGAGGTGACCGGCACGGAGCTACTGGCGGCGTTCGGGGCCGCCCGCGGGGCCGAGATGGGATTCGGCGAACCGGACTGGTGGCACGCCCACGTCAGCGGCGCGCGCATCGTCTGGGACGACGACCGCGACGAGGTCGTCGCGGCGTTCGTCGGCGGCGAGCCAATCGACCCAGAGGCGCGCTACACCGTCGCCACGAGCGACTACCTGCTCCACAGCACACAGGAGTTCCCGGCCATCACGCAGGCCCACCGCGTCGGCGAGTTCGAGATACAGCACGACGCGCTGGCGCGCTACGCCCGCGAGGTCGGCTTCGACGCCGCGGTCGAAGGGCGCATCGAGCGCCGGTCGGCCACCCGCGCCGACGACTGAGCGCGGTCGAAGGGCCGGAGACGGGCGCGCGTCCGCCGGCCAAGCCGACCGAGAGGGAAAGGTTCACGCACGCCCGGCGAGTGGTCTCGGAGTATGACACGGGTCGTGGTCCCGGTTCGGTACCCCCTCTCGAAGCACTCCCGGGCGACGCTCGAAGAGGCCGTCCGCGTCGCGCGCGAGCGCGACGCCGAGCTGACGGTCCTCCACGTCGACCTCTACCAGTCGAACCGCGGCGTCACGCGGACCGAACTCAAGCGGGCGGTCGAAGCCGAGTTCGGCCCGCTCGTCCGCGCGCGCTACGTGGTCCGCCGAGGCTTCCTCGTCGAGGAGACGATTCTCGAAGAGGTCGCCGCCGAGGAGGCCGACATCGTCGTTATCGGGTCGAAACAGGCGAGCCGCTGGCGGCGGATGCTCCGGCGGTTCCTCGACGACCCCGACATCGACGTGTTCCTCCGCGAAAAACTCGACTGCACGGTCATCACCGTCCGCGCGGACGACTGAGCCGGCGACTCTCGGTTCGGATTCGTTTTTCCGCTTTCGACGCGGCCTCAGTCCCGACTGTGTTCGCCGTTTCTCGTCAGTCGTCGGCGGTGTCCGTCGACTCGGCGTCCGTCGACTCGGCGTCCGTCAACTCGGCGTCCGTCGACTCCGTGGCGTCGGTCGCATCAGTTGGGGTTTCCGGGGTGTCGACACCCTCGCCGTCAGAGACCTGCTGGACGGGCGCTCCCGGTGCCGGCGACGCGGTGGCGTGTCTCCGGTTCGCGGCCTCGTCGCCGGTGACGTGGAGGCTCCCGCTCGTCTCGTCGAAGACGAGGTGGGTGTGCGGGTAGGCGAACTCGACGGTCGCCTCGGACTCCTCGACGAGCGTCCAGAGCCGCGTCTGGACCTCCGACTGGATGCGACCGATTTTGTACGGCTTCAGCGCCCAGTAGCGGAGGCGCAGGAGGACGCCGTTGTCGGCGTAGGAGTTGATGTAGGCGGTCGGCTTCGCCGGGTAGCGGGCGCTCCCGATGCGGATGTCGGGGCCGCCTTCGACCACGGCGTCGCAGTCGCGGGCGGCGCGCTCGACGAGGTCGCGGGCGGCGTCGATGTCGGACTCGTAGGTGACGAGCACGTCGAGCGACAGGCGGGTCCGCTCGTCCTCCGCGGAGTAGTTGATGACGTCGCGGTCGCGGATGTTCGAGTTCGACATCACCAGAAACGTGTTGTCGAGGGTGAATATCTTCGTGTAGCTCAGGGTTATCTCGTCGATGAAGCCCTTCGTGCCGTCGTCGAGTTCTATCATGTCGCCGATTTCGAACGGCTGGTCCGAGAGGACGAACACCCCGTTGATGATGCTCCCGACGATGGGGGCGAGGACGATACCGAGCACCGCCGAGAACACCGTCACCGAGAGGACGATGTCGCCGAGTTCGAGGCCGAGGACGTTCGCCCCGAGGCCGACGCCGAGGAGGACGATGGTGAGCCGGACGATTCGGAGGACCGTCTGGGCGACACTCTGCCGCCGGAACTGCCGGGCGATCGGTCGTCCGAGCAGGCGGACGATGTACTTCGAGAGCCCGACCGCCAGGGAGACGATAACGAGAGCGACGGCGATGCGCCACCCCGGAAACAGGAGGTAGTCCGGCACGAACGCCGGCGGCTCGATTGCCGTCGACTGGAGCGGGGCGACCGCGACGTGACTCCCCGCCGTCAGCGTCCCGCCGACCGCATCCGACGCGTCGGCAACCCCCTCGACTCCGTCCATGGAAACCGCAACGGGGAGCGGTGAAAAAAGGGTTGTTACTCCGAGGGTTCCGGTCGCGGTGAACGGCTAAGTGTCACCGGGGCGTAGAGAGCGCATGAACCACGTGACGACGCCCGGACCGGACTTCCGCATCACCCACGAGACGCCGCCCAGCCGAGCGCTCCTCTGCGGCTTCTCGTCGTTCGGACTCGCCGGTCTCACGGCCGTCGACTTCATCGTCGACCACCTCGACCTCGAACAGACTGGCCACCTCACCGTCGAGGGCCTCCCGGCGGTGACTCCATTCGAGAACGGCCGCCCTCGGCATCACACCCGGCTGTTCTCCCGCGAGGACCTCGACGTGACCGTCCTCGTCGGCGAGCTGTTCGTCCCGGCCGTCCACGGCACCCAGTTCGGCAACGCCATCCTCGAGTGGACAGAGCACAATCAAGTCGAGGAACTCGCGGTCCTCTCGGGGATTCCGATGGCTCACGGCCCCGACGAACACCGCGTGTTCTACATCGCCACCGACGACTACCGCGAAGCGCGACTCGCCGACAGCGACATCCCTCCGATGGGTCGGGGCTTCTTCGACGGCACCAACGCGGCGCTCGTCGAGCGCGGCATCGGGTCGCCCCTCGGCGTCGGCGTCTACGTCACGCCGGTTCACGCTCAAGTCCCCGACGTAGAGGCGACGATTCGACTCGTCGACGCCGCCAACGAGGTGTACGACCTCGGCGTCGACTCCTCGCCGCTGGAGTCGTTCGCGGCCGAGGTCCAGCAGTACTACGCCGAACTCGCCGAGCGACTCCACGACAGCGAGGCCGACCTCCCCGACGACCGGATGTACATGTGAGCGCCGACCCGCCCGCCGTCAAATAGCGTCCGACAGCCGGTCTGCTACCGTTTGTGCCACTTGTTTTCGGAATTTTGTGCTACTCGGATTTCAGTAAATGATTTAGGTGATGCCGTACACGTCACGACCATGGCTGACGAACTGCGGCTCACCATGGAGCGAGTCGGTGAGCGCTTCAACCTCGGCGAGTACGAGATAGACGCGTATCTGGCCGTCCTCGAACACGGACAGTTGACGGCGAGCGAAATCGCCGACCGAACCAGCATCCCCCAGCCGCGGGTGTACGACACGGTCCGGAGCCTGTCGGACCGCGGCCTCGTCGAACTCCGCGAGTCGCGGCCGATGAAAATCGTCGCAGTCGATCCCGACGACGCCTTCGCGAACGTCAAGACCTCGCTGGAGGAGCTCATCGAGGAGTTAGAGGCGCGCTACACCGCCCCGGCCCGCGACACCGAGGCCGTCTCGCTCGTCAAGTCGCGGTCGACCATCCTCCGCTACATCGAGGAGATTATCGAGGCCGCGGAGTACGAACTCGTGCTCTCGTTGACGCCCGACCTGCTTCGTCGCTTCCGCGATGACCTCGCGGCGGCCATCGACAGCGGCGTCAGCATCGACCTGCTCGTCACGCCCGCCTCCCGCGCGCCCGACCCGGACGAGTTCAACTACCTCGACGTGGCGACCATCGCCCGCGCCCGCCGCGGCATCACCTCGCCCGTCCTCGCGGTCGCCGACGGCGAGTACTCCATCTACGCGACCCAAGACGCCCTCCGCGACGACCGCGACCGCTACGGCGTCATCTTCAACCGCTCCGCGCTCGGCTTCCTCGTGAGCGGCTTCTTCGGGACCGTCCTCTGGAGCACCGCCGAGACCATCGTCGCCAACGGCAAGCGCCGGCCGTTCCCGCGCCGCTACGCCTCCATCCGCCGGGCCGTCAAGGACATCCGCGAGATAGAAGGCGACTTCTACGCCTCCGTCTCCGGCCGCGACATCGAGACCGGCGACCCCATCGTGGTCGAAGGGCGCGTCATCGAGACGGCCTTCGAGGACACGGAGGAGGTCGCGTCGCTCCACATCGAGACCGAAGAGGGCGTCGTCGAGGTCGGCGGGCTGGTCGCCGCGCTCGAAGACGTCGAAGGACAGGAGATTCTGCTCGGCCGCGACGAGGTTCCGAACCGCGACGAAATCGTCTGAAGCCGCGTCGTCAGTTTCCGCTCGCGTCTTTTCCGCTCGACTAGTCCCCGCCAGCGACGGCTACTCGTCGGGGAACTCGTAGACGACCGCGCCGCAGTCCGCACAGCCGAGGACCTCGTGTTCCGGCGAGTCGTACAGCCCCGCGGTGCCGCCGCAGCAGTTGCGCGTCGTCGTCTCCTCGACCGCGCCGCCGCAGTCCGGACAGACCTCGGTGAACATCCGCATCGGTTCCGTGGCCGCGAGCGCGACCATCGGGTCGACGCCGCGCTCGACGACCGTGTAGAGCGTCGCCACGTCCGCGATGGCCTGCGGCCGGGAAATCCACACGGACATCGAGGGGCCGTCTAGCGAGATGCCTCCGAACTCGGCGTCGACGGTCGCCTCGAACGGGACCGCGTTGCCGACTGCCTCGGCGAGTTCCTCGTCCGTGGTCTTCCGGAGCGTCGCCATCGTCGACTCCCACTCCTCGCGGGCATCGTCGGCGAGGAACAGGCCGTCTTCCTCCTCGACGAGCACCCCGGCGTTCAGGAGCGTCGAGAGCATCACGTCGGGGTCGACGTTGGCGTCGAGCGACTCCGACCGGCGGTCGGGGGCGTCGACGCCGTGGTCGAAGTAGCCGGCGAGACCGAGCGCAGAGACGACTCGGGGCGCGAACGAGGGCGTGCCGGGGACGACGTAGCCCCGCAGGTACACCGCGAGCGCGCCGCCGACGAGGACGACGAAACCGACCAGCGGCGAGAGCACGCTGACCGCGAGGCCGACGAGGACGACCAGCGCGACGTTGACGGCGGTACACGGGAGACAGCGGTTCTCGCCGGTGTGTTCCGGGCGCTTGAGTGAGTCGATGACGGACATGGTGTGAAAAGTGGGACTGAGAGGTGTTCGCGTTCGCGGTGGTCAGTTCGCCGGGGGCGTCTCGGTCTCGACCGCGTCGAGGCGGACCGCCTTCCCCGTCTCCGACGAGCGGTAGATGGCGTCGATGACGCGCTGGACGGCGAGCCCCTGTTCGACCGTGTTGCGGCCGGGGTGTTCGCCCTCGGCGACGGCCGCGAGGAACGCCTCCTGTTCGGTCTTGTGGGTGTCGTTGTCCTGCGTCTCTACGTCGGCCGTCGAGAGGTGGTTGCCGCCGCCGACGCCGTCCTCGTAGAACTGGAGGTCGTGGCTCGCGCGGTCGAAGCGCACGCCGCCCTCCGTGCCGCGGAGGAAGAACTCGTCGTTGGTCGGGCGGTTCGTCGCCCACGCGACTTCGAGGGAGATGGTCGTCCCCTCCTCGGTGCGGATGAAGGCGCTCGCGGAGTCGTCCACGTCGAACGCCTCCGGCCCGACGTCGTCGCCCCACATCTCGACGAAGGTGTAGTCGTCGCGGTCGCCGAACTCCGAGCGGGTGACGCCGGAGACCTCGACGACCTCGGGGAAGTCGAGGAAGTAGAGCGCGAGGTCGATGGCGTGGACGCCGATGTCGATGAGCGAACCGCCGCCGGCGACTTTCTTGGAGGTGAACCACGACCCGCGGCCGGGGATGCCGCGGCGGCGGACGTAGTTGGCCTCGACGTGGGTGACGTCGCCGAAGCGGCCCTCCTCGTAGTGGTGGCGGACGACCTCGACGGGGTTGGCAAAGCGGTTGTTGAAGCCGACCATGCAGAAGCCGTCGGCCTCCTCGGCCGCCTCGGCGATTCGCTCGGCCGATTCGAGCGAGTGCGCGAGCGGCTTTTCGAGCAGCACGTCGAGGCCCGCGTCGAGCGCGGCGACGGCGTACTCCTCGTGGAAGCGGTTCGGCGTGGTGATGATGACCGCGTCGACCTCCCCGAACAGCTCCGACTTCTCCTCGTAGGTGTTCACGTCGTACTTCTCCGCGAAGCGGCGACGGGCGTCCGCCTGGATGTCGAGGCCGCCGACGAGAGTCGCGCCGAGGTCGGCGAGGCGGTCTGCGTGGTGGTGTCCGATGTTTCCGAGTCCGACGATACCGACTCGGACCGATGATTCCGTACTCATGATTCGATGATTAACTACAGGTGGTGTTAAGTTTCACGTTCTTTGGTCTGAATTGCCAGAATCGACCGCGAGCGCCCGGTCAGACGGCGTTCGGGACGCGGGGTGAGGCGAACGACGAGGCGGGACGAGGCGACTGGCACGGGTCGAGACTGGGCGTCAGTAGAGCTGTTCTTCGCGCTCTTTGCGCTCTTCCTCGCGGCGCTTTTCCTCCTTGAGTCGGCGTCGCCCGCGGAGGTACTGCTTGCCCTTCGGGATGAACTTGTTCTTCAGGTCGAGGAGGAACGAGACGATGCCGTAGGCCCAGAAGAAAAACAGGACCGTCATCCCGCCGAGGTAGAACAGACCGAGTTCGTTGACCATGGATGTGTGATGTGGTGTGGCTCCGATAAGCGTTGTGCGGGCTGTGCGAGTTGCGAGCGGGCGACCGGAGACGAACCGACACGAGCCGTTTTACGGGCGCGTCAGTCGTCGCTTTCCGCTTCCGTGCCGGGCGCGCCGCTCGTCTGGACGGGCGTCTCGATGCCGTGGCTGATGGCCTCGCCCGTCTCGGTGTCGAAGAGGTGGACGCGCGAGCGGTCGAGGACGACCGTCACGTCCTCGTCCTCCTCGATGTCGGTGTCGGGTGCGACGCTCATCAGCAGTTGGTCGTTGGCGACGCCGCTCGTGTCTTCGAGGTTCGTCTCGGCCGACTCCGAGAGCTTCAGGTAGACGAATATCTCGTCGCCCATCGGTTCGAGCACGTCGGTCACGGCATCGATACTGTGGCTGGGGTTCGACACGAGCGCCTCGTCGCCGACGAGGTACACGTCCTCGGGGCGGATGCCCATCGTGACGTCGGTCCCCGCCTCGATGCCGAGGTTCGCGGGGTCGAACTCCACGTCGATGTTGGTCGAGACGAACCCGCCTTCCGTGACCTCGCCGTTGAGGAAGTTCATCGACGGCGAGCCGATGAAGCCGGCGACGAACAGGTTCGCGGGTTCGTTGTAACAGACCAGCGGCGGGTCGATCTGCTGGAGCTGTCCCGAGTCGATGACCGCGATGCGGTCGGACATCGTCATCGCCTCCGCCTGGTCGTGGGTGACGTAGATGATGGTCGTGTCCAGTTCCTTGTGTAGGCGCTGGAGTTCGGTCCGCATGTGGACCCGGAGCTTCGCGTCGAGGTTCGCCAGCGGCTCGTCCATCAGAAAGACGCCGGGATTGCGGACGATGGCGCGGGCGATGGCGACGCGCTGTCGCTGCCCGCCGGACATCTCGTCGGGCATGCGTTCGAGCATTCCCTGGAGTTGAACGATTTCGGCGGCGCGCTCGACGCGGCGCTCGATTTCCTCCTTGTCGTAGTTGCGGAGGCGGAGCCCGAAGGAGATGTTGTCGTAGACGTCCATGTGGGGGAACAGCGCGATGTTCTGGAACACCATCGCGACCCCGCGGTCCTTCGGCGGGAGGTTCGTCACCTCGCGGTCGCCGATGAACACCTTCCCCTCGGAGGGGATGGTGAGGCCCGCAATCATCTCCATGGTCGTCGACTTCCCGCACCCCGACGGACCGACGAGACAGATGAATTCTCCGTCTTCGATGTCGAGGTTCATGTCGTCGACCGCCGTTACGTCGTCGTAGTACTTGCTTACGTGTTCGAGTGTTACGTCTCCCATGGTTACTCCTTCAGCGCTCCTGCAGTCAGTCCACTCACGATGCGTTCCTGCGCGATGATGACAAGGATGGCCACGGGTAAGACCCCCACGATGGAGGCGGCGGCCATCAGGTTGTACGGGGTGTCGAACTGCCCCTGATACTTCAGGATACCCGCGACGATGGGCGCCCACGAGTCGGCCTCGCCGTTGTTCATCAGGAACGAGAAGAAGAACTCGTTGTAGACGCTGATGAACGTGAGGACGCCCGCGGTCGCCACGCCGGGTGCCGAAAGCGGCACGATGACGCGGAACAGCGCGCCCAGTCGGGTCGTTCCCTCTACCCGCGCCGCGTCCTCCAACCCATCGGGAATCTGCCCGTAGAAGGTTGTGAGGATGAATATCGACAGCGGCAGGAACAGCGCGCTGAACGGGAACACCATCGGTGCCGGCGTGTTGAACAGGTCCGGCGTCGATATCGTCACCATCCCGATGCTAATCGCCGTGTTCCCGGTGAACAGTTCGAAAAGCGGGATGAGGAACGCCGCCGGCGGGAAGTAGCTGATGGCGAGGATGCCGAGCATCAGCACGCCCTTTCCGGGGAACCGGAGGCGGCCGAAGACGTACCCCGCGAGGCTGGCGATGAGCAACACGAGCACGGTGGTCGTGATGCCCAGCACGAAGCTGTTGAACATGTACAGGTGGAACGGCACCCGTTCGAACATCGCGAGGAACACCTCGGGGTTGAACCCCTTCGGTACGAGCCCCATGTTGGCGATGAGGTTGTTCGGCGTGAGCGCGAGCACGAGCAGCCAGTAGAACGGGAACAGGGTCGTCACCAGGAAGAACAGCATCGCGACGTAGAACATCGCGCGGTAGACCCTGTCGGGGTTCTTGATGGCGGAGTCGACCCAGCGGCCGAGCGGCCCCTGTTCCATGTCGGCGTCGTCGGAGCCGATGCCGGCTCCCGAAGTTTCGCTGGACATCTTAGAGACCCTCGCTAGCGAAGTTCACGATGTACACCGAGACCACGACGGCGATGATGCCCGCGGTGACGAACGCCACGGTCGCCGAGGTCCCGTACAGCGGCGTGTTGAACGTCGTGACGACGAGACACGACAACGACGGGACCGTCTGACAGCCGGCCATGGTCTGGATGATACCGTAGACGCGCATCGCGTCGATGGTGCGGAACAGCATCGCCACGAGCACCGTCGGCAGGATGAGCGGGAAGGTGATGAGCTTGAACTGCTGCCAGCGCGACGCGCCGGCGACCTTCGCCACGTCGTACAGCGACCGGTCGATGCTCTGCATCCCCGCGAGGATGAGAAGCGCCATGAACGCCGAGGTCTTCCACACGTCGGCCACGATGATGAGGAACAGCGCGTCGGCGGTGTTCCGAAGCGGCGTCGTGCCGATGAGACCGAGCTGGTTCAACAGCGCCGGGTTCTCGCTCGTGCCGACGAGGAATCCGATGTTCGGCTGGAACATCAGGTACCAGATCATCCCCTGGATGACGATAGGAACGGCCCACGGGATGATGATGGCGACGCGGACCCAGCGGCGACCGCGGAAGTCCTGGTCGAGGATGAGCGCCTGACCGAAGCCGATGAGCGTTTCGAACAGCACGCTGAACACGGTGAAGATGAGCGTCACCGCGAGCGCGCTGGAGTAGATGTTCGTGACGAAGGGGAACTCCGAGCTGAACGTCGGGAGGAACTGCGACGGAAGCGCGTAGTTGCGCGCGCCGGTGAACAGGTCCACGTAGTTCTGCAGTCCGACGAACTCGCCGAGTCGCGCGGTCCCCGTCAGCCGGTCGGCGAACAGCGACATGCTGAACGTCGAGACCAGCGGGTAGACGGCGATTACCCCCAAGAGGACGAGCGCGGGCGTCAGAAGCAGGTACGCGAACTGCGTCTCGGAAAGCGACTCCATCCAGTTGATGGCCGAGGCGTACGGGCCGCTCCTCCGGGTGTCGGAAAGTGTCTCCCCTGATTGTTGTTCGGTAGCCATGTCAAATGATAACGTGTATGTTTGTTACGTCTCGGTAAAGACGTTGCTCTACGCGTTCTGCTCGATCTGTTCGAGCTGTGATGCGAGGTCGGACATCGCCTGTTCGGGGGATTTCTCCTGGGCGAACGCGGCGTTGACCTCCTGGGAGATGCGGCCGGACTGCTGCGGCCAAACGACGGTGACCGGGCGGGGAATCGCGTTCTCGCCGGCGACCTTCAGGGCGTCGAGGTAGCGGCCGATGATGGGCACCTCGGCGGCCTGGTCGGATTCGAGCAGCGACGGGCGCGGCGGAATCCAGCCGATGATGCGGAACATGTCCAGCTGGAACTGCTCGGTCTGCATCGTCCGAAGCACCTGCACCGCGGCCTGCTTCTGTTCGTCCGAGGAGTTCGGGTTCATCGTCATGTGCCAGCCGCCGAGGGCGGCGACGGGGCCGCCGGTGCCCTCGTACTGGGCCTCGTCGGCGGTGACGCCGTACGGAATCGGCATGACGCCGAGGTCCTCGCCGAAGCCGGTCTGGTCGTTCTCCTCCGACGGCTCCGCGCCGTTGATGACGATGGAGTACGGCCAGTTGCGGTGCATGACCGCGTTGCCCGTCGTGAAGGGCTGTCGGGACGGGTCCTCGGTCCACTGGAGGACCGCCTCGGGCGAGATGCCGCCCGTGATGCCGTCGAGGGCGTACTCATCGTCCTCGCCGTGGATGAGCGTCCGGACCATCCGAATCGCGTTGATGACCGGCTCTTCTTCGACCGTGATGGGGCGGTCACCGATGGGGCCGAACAGGTTCTCGCGGCCGCCGAAGTACGCGCCGCCGTACGAGGTCATGAACTCGTTGAAGTCACAGCACGACAGGCCCTCGTAGACGTTCGCCTGGAACGTGAACCCGTTCTCGATGTCGGGGTTGGCGTCGAGCGCCTCTTTCGTGACGCGCGAGAAGTCTTCCCACGACATGGACTCGGTCGCCCACGTCGAGAAGTCCTCGTCGGTGTAGCCCGCGTTTCGGAGCAGGTCCTTTCGGTACTGGACCGTCGGGAAGTCGGGGAACAGCGGCTGGCCGTAGAGGTCGCCGTTCGACCCCTTCGCCGTCGAGACGCTGGCCTCGAAGTACTCCTCTTCGATGGTACTGGTCATCTCCTCCGGGAGCGACTGCGAGAGGTTCTGCAGTTGGTTCCGCGCGATGAACGGAATCGTCCACCCGCTGTCCATCATGAGCAGCGTCGGCTCCGAGCGACCACCGGAGAGCCACTGCTGGTACTGTGCCTGCCGGTTGTCCGTCACCTGCGACCCGGCGAGGATGTCGATATCGATGTTCTCCGGGAGGCCGGCGTCCCGGAGCGCCTGCACGACTTCCTCTTCCGCCTCCGCGACGCGGGTGTCGGCGGCCCACTGAAGCGTGATGTCGTCGGTGGTCTCTTCGGTGTTAATCGGCGTGTCGGTGTCGGTGTCGGTGCCACCGTTTCCGCCGCCGTTGCCGTCTCCACCGCCGGTGCTAATGCACCCGGCCAGTCCGACGGCGACGCCCGATG
The DNA here is from genome assembly GCF_000723845.1 of Haloferax prahovense. Classification (NCBI taxonomy): domain Archaea; kingdom Methanobacteriati; phylum Methanobacteriota; class Halobacteria; order Halobacteriales; family Haloferacaceae; genus Haloferax; species Haloferax prahovense. The sequence goes on from NZ_LK053000.1 coordinate 1,032,895, forward strand.
CGCCGGCCGCCTTCACAAAACTGCGTCGAGAGACGCCAGTACGCTTGCCCTTGCGTGAGTCAGCATCAACCATTACAGTCTGTATTCTACAATTAGTGATTATTTATAGTTTTGGTGCTGGCCACTACCGGTGTTGTAGTAAATTACTTGTCAATAGTCTCGGCAGTCCGAAATTCAATCAGTCGAGAATCTGTAACTATTGTCCGTAAAGGTTAGCGCCGTTGACGCTTAGTCTTTACCCGGCGCGGGCCACCGCGGCGTCTTTGGGGCTTCGATTCGCTCGATATCGTTTTCACTCAGGTCCACGTCGAGCGCGCCGACGTTCTCTTCGAGGTGGTCGAGTCGGCGCGGCCCGATGATGGGCGCGTCCACGACGGGTTTGTGGAGGAGCCACGCGAGCGACACCTGCGCGGGCGTCGCCCCTTTCTCCTCGGCGAGCGAGCGAATCGCGTCGAGGACGCCCCAGTTCTCGTCGGTAAAGCGGTTCGACGTGTACTCGTCCGAGTCCGCGCGCGTGTCCGCTGGGACCTCGGCGTTGCGCTCGTACTTGCCCGTGAGGAAGCCGCCCGCGAGCGGCGACCACGGGATGACGCCGATGCCCTCGCCCTCGCAGACCGGAAGCAGGTTCGCCTCCTCGTGGCGGTCGACCGCGTTGTACTCCGGTTGCATGCAGGCGAAGCGTTCGAAGTTCTCCACGTCGGCGGTGTACAGCGCCCTCGTGAACTGGTACGAGGTCATCGTGCTCGCGCCGACGTAGCGGACGAGCCCCTCTTCGACGAGGTAGTCGAGCGCCGAGAGCGTCTCCTCGATGGGGACGCCGTCGTCCCAGCGGTGTATCTGGTAGAGGTCGATGTAGTCGGTGCCGAGTCGGTCGAGGCTCGCGTGCGCCTGGTCGATGATGTGCTTGCGCGAGAGCCCGGACTTGTTCGGCCCGTCACCCATCGGGAAGTAAACCTTCGTCGCGATGGCGAGCTCCTCGCGGTCGCGCTCGGCGATGGCCTCGCCGACGATTTCCTCCGACTCCCCGCGGGAGTAGGCGTTCGCCGTGTCGAGGAAGTTGATGCCGGCGTCGAGCGCGTTGTCGAGGAGGTCGAGACTCGCCTGCCTGTCGTTCATCATCCACTCCGCGCTGGAGCCGAAGTTCATACAGCCCAGACAGAGCCGTGAGACTTCGAGGCCGGTGTCGCCGAGGTAGGTGTACTCCATGTCGGTCACACCGCTTCATACACGAACGTCAATGATAAGCATACTCACATCACGGACGTGAGAGAAACGACCACGGCCGTGGGGAGACGTAATGGCTTTACCCGCGCCTCTGGAACCCGAGGTGTATGGACGGGCGCACTCGTGAGTACCTCGAAGGTCGCTTCGGTGACTACTACCGGAGCACCGACGTTCCGCTCCCGCCCGCGCCGGGCGAACGGGAGTGGGGGGTCATCCCGTGGTCGGCCGGCGGCACGCGGATGCACCGCCACCAGTCGCTTCTCGACCTCGGCGACCTCTCGGACTACCTCGCCCGGAGCGCGCCCCGGCACGTCTACTTCTCGTCGGCCCGGTTTTCGGACCCCGGCGCGGCCTCGATGGACGACAAGGACTGGCGCGAGGCCGACCTCGTCTTCGACATCGACGCGGACCACCTCCCCGGCGTCGACCCCGAGACGACGGGGTACGCCGATATGCTCGACGCCGGGAAGGAGGCCCTTCTCGACCTGCTGAGCCTCCTCGAAGACGACTTCGCGTTCGAGGAGATGCAGGCCGTATTCTCCGGCGGCCGCGGCTACCACGTCCACGTGCGCGACGAATCGGTCCGCGGCCTCGACAGCGAGGCCCGCCGCGAGGTGGTCGATTACATCCGCGCCATCGACCTCGACTTCGACGCGCTCGTCGAGACGCGACAGCACGGGACGACGACCCAGCGCGTCCTCCGAACCGAGGGCGGGTGGGGCCGGCGGACCCACCGGCGACTCCTCGCGTTCGTGGACGCGCTGTTGGAGATGGAAGAAGACGCCGCGCTCTCGCGGTTGAAGGAACTCGACGGTATCGGCGACGGGCGCGCGAAAACGATTCTCGGCGCGTTCCGGAACAACCCCGACGCCGTCCGCGAGGGCAACGTCGAGGCCGGCGGCCCGGGCGTCCGGACGCTGGTCGAGGCGCTCGCCCACGAGACCGTCGAGGACGAGACCTCGCCGATAGACGAACCCGTGACGACCGACACGAAACGGCTGATTCGCCTCCCGAAGAGCCTCCACGGCGGGTCGGGACTCGTCGTCGAACCGCTCGACCGCGACGAAATCGACGACTTCGACCCCCTCTCCGATGCGGTCCCGGACCGCTTCCGCGGCCGCGACATCGCCGTCAGAGTGACCGACCCCGGCGAGGTCGAGTTCGACGGCGATAGCTTTACACTCGACTCCGGCGTGCAGTCGGTAGACGAGAGCCTCGGCGTGTTTCTCATGACTCGCGGTCGAGCCGAGAAGGTGACAGAATGAACGTAGACGACCTCAGGAGCGTGCTTCGGACGGAGCGACAGAAAGACAGCCTACAGCACCTCCGCGAGTCGTTCTACGAGGACGTCGCGGAGTTCATCGCCGAGCAGAAGGCGAAACGCGAGCAGAAGGCCGAACAGCTCGGCACCCACTACTCGCCGGAGATTCGGCGGCTCACGGACGAAATCGAGACCGCGGAGGAGGTCGTCACCTCCATCTACGAGCGCCGCGTCGGCAAGGTCGTCAAGGCCGCGAGCTTCGCGGCCGCGGGGATGTCCTCCGAGACGGACGGGCTGACCCACGAGGAAAAGCGGCTGTTCGACGACCTCGTCGACCGCATCGAGGAGAACCGCGGCACGGTGCTCTCCGCGCTCGAAGACGTGTCGGCCGCCGACTCCCCGAAGGACGCCGTTTCCGCGACCGACGTGACGACCGCGGAACCGGGCGCGCCCGGCGATTCCGGACCCGCGGTTCCACCGGACGAACCCGACCCGGAGACCGCGCCGACCGGCATTGGCACCGACGCTGACGGCTCCGAGACCCCCACCGGCGACTCGGCCGCGGGCGACGTGCTCGCGGACGCGATGGGCGGCGGAACCGGCGACGACGCTTCGGGCGCGCAGTCGACGCCCCAACCGGACCCCAGCCGACCGGCCACCGAGGCCGCCGCGGTGTCGACCGATTCCGGCCCCTCGGACTCCGGTCCCGCGGTTCCGCCGGACGAACCAGACTCGGAGACCGCGGCCCCGTCAGCGGGCGATACCGACACGGTTGAACCGTCCGCCGACGACCCGCTTTCCGGTCTCGCCGACGAGCGCGAGACGGTCCGCATCACCGCCGACGTAGGGACCATCCTCGGCGTCGACGAGCGCGAGTACGACCTCGCCACCGAGGACGTGGTGACGCTTCCGGCGGCCAACGCCGACCCGCTGGTCGAGCGCGGCGCGGCCGAGAAACTCGACTGAGAAAGACCCTTCTTTCCGCCGCCGGAACTGGTGGCTATGCTCGACATTGGCGACGACGCCCCCGACTTCGAACTGCCCGACCAGCGCGGCGACCTCGTCTCGCTGTCCGACTTCCGCGGCGAGCACGTCGTGGTCTACTTCTACCCGCGCGCCGACACGCCGGGCTGTACCACCGAAGCCTGCGGCTTCCGCGACTCGTGGGACGAGTTCGAGGAACGCGACGCGACGGTTCTCGGCATCAGCGACGACCCCGTTTCGGACCTCGACTCGTTCGCCGAGAAGTACGACCTTCCCTTCACGCTCCTGTCGGACGAAGACGGCAGCGTCTCCTCGGCGTACGGCTCGTACGGCGAAAAGAACATGTTCGGCAAGACGTTCGACGGCGTCTTCCGCAACTCGTATCTCGTCGGCCCCGGCGGGACCATCGAGCGGGTCTACGAGGGCGTCTCGCCCGACGGCCACGCCGACGAAATCCTCGCCGATCTCGACGAACTGGACGGCTGAACGGGGACGCCGCCTCGACCGGGCGACTGCCCCGCCCCGCAGGACCGTCCGGTTTCCGTCTCGCGTCGAACCGACAACTACTGACCGAGTACATTCTTTACAAACGACGGGAGACACACCGCATTTCCGGTGAAATAAACGTAGAACTCGTTGATTATTGCGTATCCCGAGAACCGCGTACCACTACGTAGCAGATGGGAGTGATATGAACGTGACGGTCGCGGTGGCCCGTCGGGTGGTAGGTCGGATGAACGCGACCGCGAACCGCCCGGTCGGTCCGCGGCCGACGGTGCCGTCGCTCGGCGGTCGAGTTCGAAAAATCGTCGGAATCGCGGGGGTCGTCGGGGTCGCGTGGGAGTTCGCGCGACGGCCGCGGGCCGCTTACTGGAAGGTGCGGCCGACTTCGGTCTCGCGGTCGCGTTCGACCTCGCTCTTCTGGAAGCGCTCTTCGATCTCCTCGTAGCGGCGGCGCACGTCGTCGGTGACGCTCGCGCCGATTTCGTCGAGGGCGTTCTCGAAGTGTTCCATCGTCACGCGGACGTTACCGACGCTCTCGCCGATGTCCTCCTTCTCGACGCTCCGGATGAACTCGCGGGAGGCGTTCATCGACGCCTCGCGGGCGAGCGCTTCGAGGTCGGCACCGACGTAGCCGTCGGTCTTCGACGCGATTTTATCGAGGTCGACGTCGTCAGCCAACGGCTTTTCGCGGGTGTGCACGTCGAGGATGGCGCGGCGGGCGTCCTCGTCGGGGACGGGCACGTGGACGTGGCGGTCGAGGCGGCCGGGGCGCAGGAGCGCCGAGTCGATGAGGTCCGGCCGGTTGGTCGTCGCGATGACGACCACGTCTTCGAGCGCTTCGAGGCCGTCGAGTTCGGTGAGCAGTTGGGAGACGACGCGCTCGGTGACGCCCGAACTCGACGAGTCGCGACCGCGCTCGGTCGCGATGGAGTCGATTTCGTCGAAGAACACCACCGTCGGGGCGTTCTCGCGGGCCTTCTTGAACACCTCGCGGACGCCCTTTTCGGACTCCCCGACGAACTTGTTCAGGAGTTCGGGGCCCTTGATGGAGATGAAGTTCGACTCCGCCTCGTTGGCGACGGCCTTCGCCAGCAGGGTCTTCCCCGTCCCCGGCGGGCCGTACATCAGGACGCCCTTGGCGGCGTCCATGTCCATCTGCTGGAACACCTCGGGGTATTCGAGGGGCCACTGGATGGTCTCGCGGAGGCGCTCTTTCGTGGGTTCGAGTCCGCCCACGTCCTCCCACGTCACGTCGGGAACCTCGACGAACACCTCGCGGAGCGCCGAGGGCTCGATGCTCTTGAGCGCCTGTCTGAAATCGTCTTCCGTGACCTTGAGGCCTTCGAGCACCTCGGCGTCTATCTCCTCGGCGTCGAGGTCGAGTTGCGGCCGGATGCGCCGCAGGGCGTGCATCGCCGACTCCTTGGCCAGCGATTCGAGGTCCGCCCCGACGAAGCCGTGAGTGCTGTCGGCGTAGGCGTCGAGGTCCACGTCGTCGGTCAGCGGCATGTTCCGCGTGTGGACCTGCATGATTTCCTTGCGTCCGTCGCGGTCCGGCACGCCGATTTCGATTTCGCGGTCGAAGCGCCCGCCGCGGCGGAGCGCGTTGTCGATGGCGTCCACGCGGTTGGTCGCGCCGATGACGACGACTTCGCCGCGCTCGTCGAGGCCGTCCATGAGCGACAGCAGTTGGGCGACGACGCGGCGTTCCACGTCACCGCCGGCCTCGCTGCGCTTGGGCGCGATGGAGTCTATCTCGTCGATGAAGACGATGGCGGGCGAGTTCTCCGTGGCCTCCTCGAAGATTTCGCGGAGTTGCTCTTCGGACTCCCCGTAGTACTTCGACATGATCTCCGGGCCGGAGATAGTGTGGAACGAGGCGTCGATTTCGTTGGCGACGGCCTTCGCGATGAGGGTCTTCCCCGTCCCCGGCGGGCCGTGCAGGAGAACGCCCTTCGGCGGCTCGATACCGAGGCGCTTGAACAGCTCGGGGTGGCGCATCGGGAGTTCGATCATCTCACGGACCTGTTCGAGCTCCTTGTCGAGGCCGCCGATGTCCTCGTAGGTGACGGAGGGACCGCCGTCGTCGCCCGGCGCGGAGTCCTTGATCTGCTCGGCGGGCTTCTGGCTCACCTGGAATTCGGTGTTGTCGGTGACGACGACGGTGCCGTCCGGGTCGGTCGACGCGATTTTGATTGGCACCGACTGGTTCGACGCGCTCATGAAGCCGAAGCCGAGCGGAAGCTGGACGCTCTGGCCCTGCGCGACCGGCTGGCCGGAGAGCTTGTCGCGGATGTAAGTCCCGATGTTACCGCCGATGCGGAGGTTCTGCGGGAGCGCGATAGTGACGCGCTTTGCGGGCTTCACGTCGGCTTTCTCCACGTCCACGCGCTCGTCGATGCCGACGCCGGCCTGCTGGCGGAGACGACCGTCGATGCGGATGATGCCGGTTCCCTGGTCTTCGGGGTAACCGGGCCAGACGCGGGCGATGGCGGTCCCGTCGTTCGGACCGTCGATGCGGATGAAATCTCCGCCTTCGAGGTCGAGTTCCGCGGCCGCGGCTCGGTCGATAGCGGCGAGTCCGCGACCGGCGTCCTTCTGTTTGAGGGGTTTGACGATGAGTTTCATTTACTTGGTGAGGGTGATGGTGAGCACGCCGTTTCGAACCGCCACGTCGGCGTCGCCGCCGGCGGGGAGTTCGAACTCCGTCTCGGTCACGCGGTCGCCGAGGTCGGCCACGACGATGGCCGTCGACCCGACGATGTCCACGTCGACCTCGTCTTCCGAGAGGCCCACGTCGGCCGCGATGACCCAGCAGTCTTCGTATTCGTACCGGCGAATGAACCGCTCGTTCCCGCCGGCGAACTGTTGCATGCTCATGATAAGTCTAACCCAAGGTTAGCGTTTTGAATATATATATCTTTCTCCGACGAATCGGGTGACGACACCGATATGCCGCATTTCGGTTGAATTGCGGTTCACAGTCGTCACGCCTCACCGTGCTATTCGCGGCGGAGTAACGTCAAACTAGTGGCCACGGCAGTCGCCCGCACGGCCGAGGCGGGACGGACCGCCGCCGAAACCCGGTGCCGGCGTGGGGGTTTATTGGCTCGCGGCGACCAGTTTCGAGGTATGGAGACGGCCTCGGCGGACCACCACGGACGAGAGACAGCCTATCGATACCGCGACGCGGGCGGAGAAGGACCGACGGTTCTCTGTGTCCACGGGAGCGGCGGCGCACACGGCGTCTGGCGCGGTCAGTTCCGCCTCGCGAGCGACTACCCGGTCGCCGCACTGGACCTGAGCGGCCACGGCGACAGCGACGACGTGAACGCCGACGTCGGCTACGAGACGCTCTCGGCCTACGTCGACGACGTGGTCGCCGTGGTCGAGGAAACCGACGCGAGCGTCCTCGTCGGCAACTCGCTCGGCGGCGCGGTCGTCCTGACGCTGGCGCTCGAACGCGACCTCGACCTCGACGCGCTGGTCCTCGCCGGCACGGGCGCGAAACTCGCCGTGCTCTCGGACCTGCTGAACTGGCTCGACGACGACTTCGACCGCGCCGTCTCGTTCCTTCACGGGGAAGACAAACTGTTCCACACCGACGACGAGCGACTCGTCGAGGGCTCCAAAGAAGCGATGTACGACGCGGGACAGGCCGTCACCCGCCGCGATTTCCGGTCGTGTCACACCTTCGATGTGCGCGACGAAATCGAGGGGATTTCGGTTCCGACGCTCGCGCTCGTCGGCGAGTACGACCGGCTGACGCCGCCGTCGTACCACGAGTACCTCGCCGAGACGATGCCCGACTGCGAACTCGAGACGGTCGAAGACGCCGCGCACCTTGCGATGCTCGAACAGCCGGCAGCGTTCAACGAGGCCGTGAAAACGTTCCTCGACAGCCGCGTCGCGTGAGTTGAAGCCGCGCGGACGCGAGCCTCCTCAGTACAGTTCGTCGAGGTCGTCCTCGACGTGGCTGTGTTCGTCGGCCGGGAACTCGCCGGCCTCGACGGCGTCCCTGTACGCGCCGACCGCCGTCTCCATCTCGGATTTCACGTCGCCGAACTGGGCCGCAAACGGCGGCGTGCGGTCGCTCATCCCGACCACGTCGTCGACGACGAGCACCTGCCCGTCGCAGTCGGGGCCTGCGCCGATGCCAATCGTCGGGATGTCGATGGCCTCCGTGACCTGTTTTGCGAGGTTCGCCGGGACGTGTTCGAGGACGAGCGAGAACGCGCCCGCGTCGGCGTGGGCCTTCGCGAGGTCGAGAATCACCTGTGCGTCGTCGCGGTCCGTCCCCTGCCTGCCGTAGCCGACTTCCTTGACGCGCTGGGGGGTCAAGCCGAGGTGGGCCATCACGGGAATACCGAGCCGGACGAGGTGTTCTGTCAGCTCGACGGTGTGGGGGCCGCACTCCAGTTTGACCGCGTCGGCGTCGGCCTCCTTGAGCATCCGACCGCAGTGTTCGACGCTCGACGCCTCGTCCACGCCGAACGAGAGGAACGGCATGTCGGCGACGACGAGGGCGTCGTCGGCCGCGCGCGCCACCGCGGCGGTCCGGCTTGCTACGTCCTCGACGGTCACCGGCAGCGTCGAGTCGTAGCCGAGCGCCGTGTTGCCCATGCTGTCGCCGACGAGGATGATGTCGATTCCCGCCTCGTCGACGACGCTCGCGGTCGGCGCGTCGTACGCCGTGAGCATCGTGATGGGCTCGCTACCAGCCTTCGCTCGAATGGACCGTACCGTGACCATGCGTGCCGTTCGCGCGTCCGGGTTATCAGCCTTATCAGCCAACTCCAGCGCGCCGCGCGAGGTTCGCTCGTTGCGCCCGCTCACCCGAACCTGCGACCGAGGGAACACTTTACTCGGCGGAACGCGCCTGTGCGAACGACGCATGCCCGCCTCGTCGCCCTCCAACGACCGCTCCGCCCGCGGCCTCTCGCCGGTCGTCGGCGTCTCGCTCCTCGTCGTCATCGTCGTCCTCCTCGCCGCCACGGTCGGCGTGATGGTGATGGGGTTCGAGGACGTGCTCTCCGAGCCACAACCGCAGGTGTCGTTCGACGTGGACTACCACCCCGACGGCCCGGATAACGGGGCGAACGGCGCGTACATCAACATCACCCACGAGTTCGGCAGTCTCGAAGACGGCAGTCGGGTGTTCGTCGTCGACGACGCCAACAACCGAATCGCGTGGGAAGACGTGTGGACCGGCGGCGAGACGGTCGGTCCCGCGGGCGAGTACGCCCACATCGACGGTGCTGGCTCCGACAGCGCGCTGAAGCCCATTTGCGAGGCGGGCCAGCGCTACCGGGTCGTCATCGAACACGAAGACGGGTCGTCGAGTATCCTCGTCGACTACGAGATTTCGACCGAGCCGACCTCCAAAAGCGCCGCCTGCTGAGCGACGGGGCACACCGGAACGCCGGCACCGCGGGTCGCGAGCGCGAACCGGCACGCATTAGCCGTCCCCGTGATACTGCTACCCGTGCAACCAGTCGAGCGCTCGAATCCGGACGGCGTCGATTACGGGTGGGTCATGCAGATGACCTTCGTCACGACGATTCTCGTCGGGTCGCCCATCGTCGCGGTCCTCTCCGTGAACGCGGGGCTCCAGACGTGGGGCGCGCGCGCCGAGTTCGCGATTCGCGTCGGCGCGGTCATCTGGTTCGTGACCGCCGTCATCCTGTTCGTCTACGCCAAGCGGACCAACGCGGGCGACGGCGGGACGCCCCCCGAGGCGGAGTTAGACACCGACATCGACGCGGAGGACTGAGGCCGGCGCGAACGCGGCGACCGGGGACGTCCCCCGCGACCGCGACGGCGCTCGCTCCCGGAAACTCTTTCACACGATACGGCGACGTTCTCGTATGATAGACGAGACCATCGAGGAGATTCGCGAGATGCAGACGCACAGCTCCTCGGTCGTCGCCGTCAAGGCCACGCGGGCGCTCGCGGAGTTGACGGAGCGCGACTACGCGACCGTCGAGGAGTTCGAACGCGACCTCGAGCGCAACGTCGGCGCGCTCAAGCGGGCGAACCCGTCGCACGCGTCGTTGTACAACGCCTTACAGGACGTGCTTCACAGCATCCAAGGCGAGGTCGACGACCTCGACGAGGCGCGGGACCTCACCTTGGCGACTATCGACCGCGTGGTCGAGAACGTCGAGACGGGCAAGCGCCACGCCGCCCAGCAGGCGGCCGCGACCATCGAGGACGGCCAGACGTTCCTCACTCACGACTACTCCTCGACGGTCATGGAGGCCGTCGAACTCGCCGTCGCCGACGGCGCGGAACTCACCGCCTACGTGACCGAGGCCCGCCCGCGCTTCCTCGGCCGGAAGTTCGCGCGCGAACTCGCCGCCATCGACGACGTCGAGCCGCACCTGATGGTCGACGGCGCGTCGGGGATGTTCCTCCCGAAGTGCGACCGCGTCATCATCGGCATGGACTGTATCGTCGAGGAGACGCTCTACAACCGCATCGGGACGTTCCCGCTCGTCGCCGCCGCCAACGAGGTCGGCGTGCCGGTCACGGTCGTCGGCTCGGGCGCGAAGGTCGTCGACGGCGGCTTCCGCTTCGAAAACGAGATTCGCTCGCCCAGCGAGGTCATGCTCGAACCCGTCGAGGGCATCGAGCTGGAGAACCCCGCCTACGACGCCACACCGGTCGAACTCATCGACGAGGTCATCACCGACGAGGGCGTCATCGAGTTCTGAGCGGGCGGCGACTCGCCCGCGGTTCGTTCGGGTTTCGTCGCTTCGACGCCGTCAGCCGAGGCTGACCCACTCGCCGGTCTCGTCGGAGCGCTCGATGGCGTCGAGCACTTCTTGAACCTCGTAGGCGTCCTCGAACGAGGGCGAGAAGTCGCCGCCGTCGGCGACCGCCGACAGGAACTCGTAGTTCTCGTGGACGAAGGTGTGTTCCCAGCCGAGGACGTGGCCCGGCGGCCACCAGTGGTCGAGGTAGGGGTCGTCCTCGTCGGTGACCAGCACCGTCTCGTAGCCGCGGGCGTCGCCGGTCTTCACCTCCAGTTCGTTGAGGCGTTCGAGCGAGAACTGCAGGCTCCCCTCGGAGCCGTGAATCTCGATGGTGTGGTCGTTCTTGTGGCCGTCGGCGAACCGCGAAGCCTCGAAGTTCCCGACCGCGCCGTTTCCGAACTCCGCCTGCGCGGTGTAGGCGTCGTCGACGGTCACGGGCTTGTACTCGTCCGCGCCGGGCACGGGCCGCTCGTCGACGAACGTCTGGAGGTGCCCGGAGATGCGTTCGATGTCGCCCGCGGCGTCGCGGACGAGGAAGCGCGCGAGGTCGACCGTGTGCGCGCCGAGGTCGCCGAGCGCGCCGGAGCCGGCGAGTTCCTCGTCGTTCCGCCACGACCACGGCGCTTCGGGGTCGACGAGCCAGTCCTGCAGGTAACGCCCGCGGACGTGCCGAATCTCGCCGAGTTCGCCGTCTTCGATGAGTCCCTTCGCGTACCGGATGGCGGGGACGAAGCGGTAGTTGAACGCGCAGCCGGCGACGCCGTCGGCCGCGCGGGCGGCGTCGCGCATCGCCTTGGCCTCGTCGAGCGTCGGCGCGAGCGGCTTCTCGCAGAAGACGCTAGCACCGGCTTCGAGCGCGGCGACGGAGGGTTCGGCGTGGAGGTGGTTCGGGCCGAGGTTGTAGAACACGTCCACGTCGTCGACCACGTCGCGCCAGTCGGTCGCGGTCGATTCGAAGCCGAATCGGTCTGCGGCGTCGGCGAGCGCCTCCTCGTTGCGGCCGACGATGACGGAGCGCTCCACGTCGGGCGCGTCGGGGAAGAACATCGGCAGGCGGGCGAGCGCGTTGGAGTGGGCCTTCCCCATGAAGCGGTAGCCGAGGACGCCGACTGAGAGCGGTTCAGTCATTGCGCCACCTCCGTGCCCGATGCGGTACCGCGGGCGAGGCCGGAGGCCGAGTCTCGCGGCACTTTTTGGTCCAGATTTTTGGGGTGAGCGGGTCGCGAAGCGGCCCCGAACCGCAAAAAGGTGGGCCTGAAGCGGTAGCCGAGAACGCCGATTTTGAGGGGTTCAGACATGAGTTATTCCGCCCAGTAGGCTTCGCCGGGTTGCGTCTCGAAGACGGCCCGCGAGAGCACGTCGACGGCCTTTTCGAGGCCCTCCTTGGACGACGTGAGCGCGTCCTCGTGTTCGATGGAGAGCGCGCCCTCGTAGCCGACCATCCGGAGCGTCGAGACCACGTCCTTCCAGTGGCCTTCGTCGTGGCCGTAGCCGATAGAGCGGAACAGCCACGAGCGGTCGGCGGTGTCCGCGTAGGAGGTCGTGTCGAGGACGCCCTTGATGCGCGACTCGGACTCGTAGACCTTCGTGTCCTTCGCGTGGAAGTGGTGGATGGCGTCCTCCTCGCCGAGGAACCGAATCGCGTCGGTGATGGAGATGTCCTGCCAGTAGAGGTGCGAGGGGTCGAAGTTCGCGCCGATGCGCTCGTTCGTCGCCTCGCGGAGCTTCAGCATGCCCGTGGGCTCGTAGACGAGCATGTTCGGGTGCATCTCGATGGCGATGTCCACGCCGTGGTCGTCGGCGAACGCGGCGAGGTCCGACCAGTAGTCGACGGCGACCTCCCACTGGTAGTCGTGGGCGTCGGCGTGCTCGGTCGGCCACGGCGCGGTAATCCAGTTCGGTACCTCGTCGTTCGGGCCGCCGGCGGGGAGTCCCGAGAAACAGGTGACGGTGTTCACGTCGAGGGCGTCCGCGAGTTCGATGGCCTCGCGGAGTTCGGTGTCGGCCTCGGCGGCCGTCTCCTCGACGGGGTGAAGCGGGTTGTTGTGCGTCGCGAGCGCGCTGATTTGCAGGTCTCGGCTCTCGACCGAGTCGAGGAGGTCGGCCTGCGCGTCGTCGTCCGCGAGGACGGCGCTTCGGTCGACGTGGTCCTCGCCGGGCCAGCCGCCGACGGCGAGTTCGACGCCGTCGACGCCGATACCGGACAGGTAGTCGAGCGCGTCGTCGAGGGGTTCGTCTCCGAGCGGGACGGTGAGCACTCCGATGTACATATCAACCACATATACTAGGAAGTGAATAAAAATTAAGGATACACGCAACCGGGTCGACGGCGGCGCGGCGGCTCTCCGAATCGGCGTCGAATACGGTTCTGTCAGGCGATTACCGGCGGAGGAACTCCGAGAGCTTCTCTCTGAGGCCGGCTTCCTCGCCGAGTCGGAGGTAGAAGGCGGCCCCGCCGTCCTCGTAGTAGTTGTCGATGCGGCGGCGGACCTCGAAGCCCATCCGCTCGTAGAAGTCGAGGGCGTTCGTGTTCGTCGTCCGGGCGTGACAGGTCACGACCGGATGCTCCCTCGCGACCTCGGCGACGAGTCGCTTGCCGTAGCCCTCGCCGCGGGCGTCGGGCGAGACCGCGAGAAAGAGGATGTAGCCGTCGCGCCGCGTGGAGGCGAACGCGACGAGCGCGTCGTTCTCGTAGAGGAGATACGTGTTCGACCGGCGGTAGGCGTCCATGAAGAAGCCCCGGCGCTGTTTCAGGAGCCCCTCCTCGACCCGAATCCGCTCTTTCAGGTCCCACGCCTCCTCGGCGTACTCGCGCTGGCCGGGGGCGTCGACCCGCATCTCCACGTTGACGCTCACGTCCCGTCGTAGCCGGAGCGAGAATATAACTCCACCGTCCGTTTGCAGGTCCGACCGAAGCCGCCGTCGGCAAACCGGATAGCTCACCGACACGAACGACGCGCGAACGCGGGGGGTCCGGGACGCGAACCCGTCGCCGACCGAAAGGACGAGGGTCGGCGGCGTCCCTCCCTCCGGTATGGGATTCACGCTCCGCGACCACACCGCCGACGTGGCCGTCGAGGCCGACGGCGAGAGCCTCGGTGCCGTCTTCGCCGCCGTCGCCGACGGGCTCACCGCCGCGATGTGCGACGACCCCGCCGAGACGGGCGACCGCTTTTCGTTCGCCGTCCGCGCTGAGGGCCGCGAGGCGCTGTTGTTCGACTACCTCGACCAACTCATCTACGAGCGCGACGTGCGCGGCGTCCTCCCCGCGGCCCACGAGGCAACCGTCCGGCTGGAGGGCGACGAGTGGGTCGTCGAGGCGTCCGCACGCGGCGTCCCCTTCGCCGACGTGGACGCCCGCGACGTGAAGGCTGTCACCTACTCCGAGATGCGACTGGCGGAGACCGACGCCGGGTGGGAGGCGTACGTCGTCTTCGACGTGTGACGTTCCGATTCAATCGTTTCATACCTTCTCTCGCCCGGTTTCGGCTGTATTCATCCCGCGCCGTTATGTTCGTTCGGTCGTAACCCGGGACATGACACAGCACGTCCGCGGGGCGACCCGACTCGCCGGCCTCGTCGCGCTCCTCGCGGCGGGGGCGGGGAGCGCGAGCGCGCACGTCAAGTACGTGACGCCGGGGAGCGACCCCGTCGAAGTGGCGGCGTTTCTGTCGGCTGCGCTGATCGACCCGTTCAATCTCGCCGTCCTCGGCGCGGGCGGCGTCGGTGTCGCGGTCGCCGGTGCGGCCTACCTTCGGTTCCGACCGCTCCCGAACGACGTTCGGGCGTTCCGCCGAACGATGGCGTCCTACGAGTCGCTTCTCCCGTGGCTCCTCCGCCTCGCGGTTGGGCTCCCGCTCGTCGGCGCGGGGTTTTCGGGCTACTTCTTCTCGCCCGCAGTCCAGTCCTCGTCGCCCGTCTTCGTCCGACTGTTCGGCATCACGGTCGGGTTCCTCCTGCTGTTCGGGTTCGGGACGCGCCTCGTCGCCGCGGTCGGCCTCGGAACCTACCTCGTCGGACTGGCGGTCGAGCCGGCGTTAGTCCTCGCGTTCGAGTACGTGCCGGGCTTCCTCGCCATCGCACTCGTCGGCGGCGGCCGCCCCAGCGCTGACCACGTCGTCGCCTCGATGGCCGCCGACGACCGGACGTTCTACTCCCGCATCGACCCGTTCTATCGTCGGGTCGCCCTCCCGTTCGTCGAGCGGACTCGCCACCTCGAAGCCTACGTGCCCGCGGTTCTCCGGGTCGGCCTCGGCCTCACGTTCGTCTACCTCGGCGTCGCTCAGAAGCTCATGGAGCCGGGCGACGCGCTTGCGGTCGTCGCCAAGTACGACCTCACCGCGGTCGTCCCGGTCGCACCAGAACTGTGGGTCGTCGGCGCGGGGCTGGCCGAGGCGCTCGTCGGCGTCCTGCTCGTCGCCGGCGCGTTCACCAGAGCGGCCTCCGGCGTCGCCTTCCTGCTGTTCACGACGACGCTGTTCGGCCTGCCGGACGACCCCGTGCTGGCGCACATCTCGCTTTTCGGTCTCGTGTCGGCGCTGCTCGTGACCGGCGGCGGGCCGCTGTCCGTCGACCGCGCGCTCTCCGACCGCGGCGCGGGCGACGCCGAGAGCGACGGCGACGCGTCTGGGCGGTCCGCCGGCGCGTGACGGAATCCTATTGAGTCGCCGCGTCGATTGTCCGGATATGGAAACGCGCGAGTTCGGCGACATCGAACTGCGACGGGTTCGCGAGCACGTCTGGGAGATTCCGCGGGAGGGCGAGATGAACGCCCCCGCGCGGGTGCTGGCCTCCGAGGCGCTGCTCGACCACATCGGCGACGACAAGACGCTCGAACAGCTGCGGAACGCGACGCACCTGCCGGGTATCACCAAACACGCCATCTGCATGCCCGACGGCCACCAGGGCTACGGGTTCCCGGTCGGCGGCGTCGGCGCGACCGACGCCACGGACGGCTGTCTCTCGCCCGGCGCGGTCGGCTACGACATCAACTGCGGCGTCCGGATGATGACGACGAACCTCACCTACGAGGACCTCCAGGGACACGAGGAGGAACTCGTCGACGCCCTGTTCGAGGCGGTACCCTCGGGCCTCGGCGGCGGCGGCGTCGTCACGGGCGACGCAGAGACCATCGAGGACATCCTCGCCCGCGGGATGCGCTGGGCGGTCGACGCCGGCTACGACACGGACGACGACCTCGCCCACTGCGAAGACGAGGGCTTCCGCGACGACGCCCGCCCCGAGTTCGTCTCGCAGAAGGCGAAGGACCGCGGCCGTAACCAAATCGGCAGTCTCGGCTCCGGGAACCACTTCCTCGAAGTCCAGCGCGTCACGGACATCTACCGCGAGGACGTGGCCGAGTCGTTCGGCCTCGAAGCCGACCAAATCGTCGTGCTCATCCACTGCGGCTCCCGCGGCCTCGGCCACCAGACCTGCACCGACTACCTCCGACGCATCGAGAAGGAACACAAGGACCTGCTCGACGACCTCCCGGACAAGGAGCTCGCGGCCGCGCCCGCCGGCTCCGCGCTCGCAGAAGAGTACTACGGCGCGATGTGCGCCGCCATCAACTTCGCGTGGGTGAACCGACAGCTCATCATGCACCGCACGCGCGAGGTGTTCGCCGACGTGTTCGACCGCGACTGGCGCGACATGGAGATGCGCCTTCTGTACGACGTCGCGCACAACATCGCCAAGAAGGAAGTCCATGAAGTCGGGGTCGACCCGGAGGGGCGACCTGTGCGAGACGGCGACGCCGTCGAGCGCGAGGAGCGCGAACTCTACGTCCACCGAAAGGGGGCGACGCGGGCGTTCCCCGCGGGGCGACCCGAACTGCCGCCCGCCTACGCCGAGGTGGGTCAGCCGGTCATCATCCCCGGCAGCATGGGCGCGGGGAGCTACGTCCTCCGGGGCGGCGACCAGTCGCTCGACCTCACCTTCGGCTCGACGGCCCACGGCGCGGGCCGACTTATGAGCCGAACCAAAGCGAAACAGGAGTACTGGGGAGAGACGGTGCAGGACGAACTCCGCGAGCAGGAGAAGATATACGTGAAGGCCCAGTCGGGCGCGACGGTCGCAGAAGAAGCGCCCGGCGTCTACAAGGACGTGGACGAGGTCGTCCGCGTCTCGGACGAACTGGGCATCGGCGACAAGGTCGCGCGGACGTTCCCCGTCTGCAACATCAAGGGCTGAGCTCCCGACCCGTGTTCGCGGCTCAGGCGGCGGTCGTTCCGACCGTGCGGCGCTTGTAGAAGTAGTACGCGAGCGCCGCGAGACCGACGAAGACCGCGGTCACGCCGTCGCCGACCGCGCCGCCGGAGAGGAGCGCCGAGACGACGCTTCCGAGGCCGAGCGCGAGGACGAGCAGGCCGCCGCCGAGAATCCACGCCCGCGAGTCGCGGCCGACCTCGTCGTAGTGGCCGCTCTCGATGAGCGCCATCTCCTTTCTGTGTTCGAGGTAGACCACCGCGCCGGCGAACGCGAAGATGACGACGGCGATGACGACGAACGGGACGAAGAACAGCGCGTCACCGAGACCGAACGTGGACTGAATGGGAACCATGATAGATAGTCGACGCGTGAGCTATTGAATACGGAGTGACGCGCGTTCGCACGACTCGGACGTACGTCGCGGGCGCGGAGGCTCCCGAAGACTCAGAACCCGTCGGGACCGCGCGGCCCCGCGTCCGGACCTCGTGGGCCCGACGGACCGGACGGGCCTCCCCCGCCGATGACGACGTAGTCGCTCTCGGGGACGGCTTCGACCTCGCGGCCATTCTCGTATCTGACGAACGAGAGGTAGAACTCGCGGCCGCACGGCGACGCCAGCGTGGGGTTCTCCACGTCGTCGGCATCGACCACGTCACCGGTCCACGACAGGCCGGGGGCGTCGCTCTCGCCGCAGGCGAACCGGACGCCCTCGGCGTCTTCGAAGTCGTCGGTCGGGTCGGCGTACGACCAGCCTTCGAGCGGGTACGGCGTCACCGACTTGTCGGCCAGGTAGCCGTCGCGTTCGAGTTCGACGACCGCGCCGCAGTGCGGACAGTAGTACGAGACCGGAAATCCCATGCGTGACCGTAGGACTCGGCGGGCTTAACGGCCGCGCCGGAGCGGAGGTTTATCACCGATTCCGCGGCCAGCGCCCCCGTGCGTTGAGCATCGCCGCCGGGCGAGACGCGGGAGCGCGGCACGCCGTCCGGCGGAGCGAACGTGCCGCCTGTTCGCCCTGCATCTCTCGATTTCTGCTTCCTCAGAGCCTCGTCTCAGACGCCCGACGGGCCGCCGTCGACGTATCTGAAGGCGACGCCCGCGCGGTCGGCGGTCACCTCGTCGCGACCGGAATCGCCGACGAACACGGCCGAGTCGGGGTCGACCGCCATCCGTTCGAGCGTCGCGAGCAACGGCTCCGGGTCGGGCTTGCGGGTCGCCACGGTGTCGCGGCCGACGACGGCGTCGACGTGCCCCGTGAGGTCGTGCACGTCGAGCGCGACCCGGCAGGCGTCCTCGGCGTTGAGCGAGCAGACGCCGGAGGGGACGCCGTCGTCAGCGAGGTAGTCCGCGAGCGGGAGACGGTCGGAGACCCACGCGCCCTCTCGCTCGTGCGCCGCGAGCTCCCGCTCCAGTTCGTCGCGGACGCCGGCCTCGTCGGCCGCGTCGAGCATCTTCCAGAGGTCCAGCGAGTCGGCGTCGACGCCAGCGTCGCGCAGGACGGCTGCGGCGTCGCTGGCGGCGTCGTCCCAGTCGACGCGGAGGTTAACGAGCGTACCGTCGAGGTCGTAGACGACGGCGTCGAACGCCGAGAGGTCGGGGAGCGTCATTGCCCGCAGTAGGGAACCGCGGGGAAAAGACGCTTCGGGAGAAGGCCTATACGGAAAACCGGCGTCGCCTCCGATATGGCATCTCCGCTCCGCGAACGCCTCGCCCCAGTCCTCCCGTCGCTCGTCGTCGCGGCCGGCGTCTTCCTCCCGTGGATACAGGTCGACCCAGCCCACGAAGGTCCGGTTATCTCCGTCTACTACGGCGGCATGGGAAACGGTCTGGAGCTCGTCCACGGCATCGTCCTCCTCCCGACAGTCGTCCTGCTCTCCGTGGCCGCGCTCGCCGGACGGCGGTCCCGCCGCGCGGAACTCGTCGTCGGCGTCGTCGGGACCGTCGCAGTCCTGCGGTTCATCCAACTGTGGGACGAGACGTTCGTCTCGGCGGCGGGTGCGTGGGTGACGCTCGTCGGATGTATCTTCCTCGCGGGCGTCGCCGCGGTCGACGTCGTCCGCGAGCGGGGACTGCCGACGCTCGCCCGGAGTCCGTGAGCGACCCGACCGGGTGAAAAAGCGGGCTGGCTCGCCCCTTCAGTCGAGGAGCGACCGCGCGATAATCTCCTTTTGAATCTCGCTGGTCCCCTCGTAGATGGTCGTAATCTTCGAGTCGCGGTAGTAGCGTTCCACGTCGAAGTCGGTGGTGTAGCCGTAGCCGCCGTGGACCTGCACGGCCTCGTTCGTCACGTCGACCGCGGCCTCGCTGGCGAAGTACTTCGCGATGGACGCCGCGGTCCGCGGGTCGTCGCCGGCGTCGGCGACGCGAGCGGCCTCGCGGACGAGCATCCGCGAGGCGTGGACCTGCGTGCCCATGTCGGCGATTTTGTGGCGAATCGCCTGAATCTTCGAGATGGGGTTGTCGAACTGCTCGCGCTCGTTCGCGTAGTCGATGGCGTCGTCGAGCGCGGCCTGCGCGAGCCCCACGGCCTGCGAGGCGATGCCGATTCGGCCGCCGGTCAGGATGCGGAAGGCGGCGGAGAGTCCCTTGCCCTCCTCGGTGAGTCGGTTTTCCGCAGGGATGCGAACGTCGTCGAAGAGGAGCGCCGTCGTGTCGGAGGCGCGGAGGCCGAGTTTCTCCTCTTTCTTGCCGACCTCGTAGCCGGCCTCCTTCGGGACGAGGAACTGCGTGACCGACGACGGGTCGTCGGGGTCGGTCTTGGCGAAGAGGATGCAGACGCCGCCGCGCTGGCCGTTCGTTATCCACTGCTTTTTGCCGTTGATGACGTACTCGTCGCCCTCTCGTCGGGCGACCGTCGACATCTCCGCGGGGTTCGACCCGGCGTCCGGTTCGGAGAGTCCGAACATGCCGACCGGCCGGCCGCGAGCCATCTCGGGGAGCCACGTTTCCTTCTGCTCCTCGGTAGCGAACTCGGCGATGCACTCGGTCGCGAGACAGTGCACGGAGAGCGCGGTCGCAACGGCGAGTTGGCCGTAGGCGACCTCCTCGTTGACGACGGCGTAGGTGGCGCGGTCGGCGCCGAACCCACCGTACTCCTCGGGGACGGTCAGACCGGTCAGGTCGAGTTCGGCGAGGCCGTCCCACACGTCCTCCGGGAACGTCTCCGTCTCGTCGGCCTCGCGCGCGGTCGGGCGAATCTCCTCGACGGCGAACTCGTGGACCACGTCGCGGATGGCCCGTTGCTCGTCGGTCAGACCCGTGGCAGACCCTACGGTTTCCATGGTGATGAGTACGGACCATCATTGAAAAAGATGATTGAACCGCCGGTCGTCCGTCGGGCGTCAGCACGCCACAGTATCGGTGGTCAGAGTCAACTCAGTCGCGTAAGTACGCCAGCACCTCGTCGGCCGGCGCGCCGAGACCGCCGCCCTGCGCGAAGGTCGGCCCGCCGCCGCCGCCGCCGCCGAACTCGCCTGTCACCTCGGCGACGACGTCGCCGGCGGCCGCGTCGCCGGCGCTAGCGACGACGACGAACGGCGCGTCGGACTCGCCGACGGCGACGACCACGTCCGCACCGTCGCGGGCCTCCTTGGCCGCGTCGCCGACCTCGTTCGCGTCGAAGCCGGAGACCGCACCGACCCGCCACGTCAGTCCGTCGCGTTCGACCGTCTCGAAGTCCGCAAGTCGGGAGCGCAGTACCTCGGACTTCAGGTCGGCGAGTTCGGATTCCAGTTCTTCGCGCGCGGCCGCGACAGTGGCGGCTGACTCTCCGAGACCGTCGAGGTTCGTTCCGAGCGCTCGGGCGGCCTCGTAGGCGGACGTTCGAACTGCGGCACGGCGGTCGATAGCGGAGGCACCGACCGCGAACTCGACGCGGGTGAGTCCCTCGCCGGGGTTCGACCGACCGAGCACCTCGACCGACCCGATTTCGACGGTGTTCGAGACGTGCGTCCCGCCGCAGGCCGCCCAGTCCCAGCCGTCGATGGAGACGACCCGGACGGTTTCGGACTCGGCAAAGACGCCCTCCTCGGTCTTGACGTTGAACGCGATTTCCTCGCGCTCGCGGGCCTCCGAGACGGGAATCTCCTCCCACGACACCTCGCGGCTGTCCCACACCGCTCGATTGACGAGACGCTCCAGTTCGACGAGCGCGTCGTCGTCGACCTCGGTCGAGGTCTCGAAATCGACGCGGACCTTCTCCGCGGAGATGTCGAAGCCGCCGTAGCCGAGGTCGTCGAAGATGCGGCGACCCGCGCCGTAGAGGACGTGACTCGCGGTGTGCGCCCGCATACAGTACGTCCGGAAGTCGTCGTCGACGACGCCGGTCACCTCGTCGCCGACGCCGAAGTCGGGGTCGGCCGCGAGGTCGTGGACGATCGTTCCGTCGGCTTCGCTTCGGACGTGTTCGACGGCGACGCCGCCGAGAACACCGCGGTCGGCGGGCTGACCGCCGCCTTCGGGGTAGAAGTACGTCTCGTCGAGGACGACCGACCGACCGTCGACGCGCGTCACCGTCGCGTCGAACGCCCGGACCGTCGGGGACTCGGGTGCGAGTGAGTCGGACATATGCGCGTCGAGACGCCCGACCGAGAAAAATCGTGCTACTCGTCGACGAGGGTCACGCCGAGGCGCTCTTCGAGCGCGCGGATGGCCGAGCCGCCGATGTTCGCCCGCGTGGCCCGGCCCTGTTCGATGGCGAGCAGTTGCTTCTCGTCGAGTTCGAGTTCGTCGGCGAGGTCGGAGAGTTGGAGGCCGGCGTCCTGCCGGGCGGACTCGACGACGCCGCCGTAACCGGAGACGAGGTAGGGGAGCCGGTCTTTCTCGTAGTTCGTCCCCTTTTCCTCCCAGTGTTTGGAGTCTCCCTTCGCGCTGTCGTACATCTTGGCGGTGCGCTGGGCGGCGCGCTTCTTGCGGTTCCGCTCGGAGCCGTCGCGCGAGGCGTCGGTCGACTCGCTTTTTCGGTCCGCGTGGCGGTTCTCGCCGTGCGGCGCGCAGTCCGGACAGACCAACAGGTCCGCGCCGGCCACGTTCGCGCGCCGGAGCTTCGCGGTGCTGCGACCGCAGAGTTCGCAACTGTCGCCGTCGCCGCCGCCACCGCCCCGGTTCGTCGAGTACTTGGCCATGCCGCGTGTTACTCGTTCGACCCTTTTAAACTCGCGGCACGGGACGGCGGTCGATGGTCGAAGTCGGCGGCGGCACGGTCGCTGGCCGGTGAATAACGAGACGTTCAGAGAGGTGTTCCTCAGCGAGGAGCAGGGCAGAGAAACCCAGAGAGGAATCTCTCAGGGATGTAGTTTTGTGGAAGGATTGTGCGTGGGTGATGTCCGTGTAGGGACGTCACCTGCATCTTGCGATGCGTGGGACCGGATTTGAACCGGCGGACCTCTACAGGACAGCGCCCTCAACGCTGCGCCGTTGGCCTGGCTTGGCTACCCACGCTCGCTGTGTCTTGCTGCACTCTCGTTTACCCCGCGGTAATTTAAATGACTTTCCTTTCGACTCGGCAATGTCGGGCGTTTGCAGGCGCCGTGCCGCGGGCGGGCGACAGAACGATTTTGGCCTCGCAGCACCGGGATACGCCTATGGAGTTCCGAGCACGCGACCACGTCCGCGGACTGACTGCGATTCTCTCGGTGCTGTCGCTCGCGCTCGTCTTCGGGGCGGCGCTCGGCGCGATTCCTCGCGCCGCGATTCCGACTGTTCCCGAGGCCGTGCTGAACGCGATCCCGCACGTGAACGCGGTCATCAGCACCGTCGCCATCGTCACCATCCTCGCCGGCGTCCGGTTCGTCCGCCGCGGCGAAATCGAGCGCCACCGGCGTATGATGCTCGCCTCGTTCCTCCTCTTTGCGACGTTTCTCGTCCTCTATCTCTACAAGGTCGTCGTCCAGGGAACCGCGGAGTTCCCCGGCCCCGACGTGGTCTACCAGTTCGTCTACCTCCCGACGCTGGCGGTTCACATCCTCTTGGCCGTCGTCTGTGTCCCCGTCGTCTACTACGCTCTGCTGTTGGCGCTGACGCGACCGATAACCGAGGTCTTCGGGACGGAACACGCCCGGTTCGGCCGCGTCGCGGCCTCGCTGTGGCTCGTCTCGTTCGTCCTCGGAAACGTCGTCTACGTCCTCCTCTACGTCGTCTACTGAGCGGGGACGGCGAGCGCCGTCGCTCGGGCGTTCAAAGGGAGTACCCGTCCGACGCCCGCGGCGGGGCGCGCGACCCGAGGGCCGCCGATTCGGACGGGCGGTAGTACGTGGTGCGACCGGCAGGTCACAGAGACGGGATGTGCGGGCCCTCCCGCGGCGCTCCACCACCCCGTCGATTCGCACTCCGTACTCCGCTCGCAACCCGGTCCTCGGCGAGTCGGAGTACGGTTCGAACAACGGGTGCGAGAGACAAGAAAGACCCCGTTGATTATGCTATCGAGGCTCCCGCTGACTGTCAGACGGAGCGACAGGTTGGGCGTGGGGGGACGAACGGGAGCGGAACCGGCGGGGTCCGGAACCGGAACTCAGTCGCTCAGCGGCACTTCGGCACCGACGACGGGGCGACTCACGTCGCGGTCGGTCTCCTCGCCGTCGATGTCGTACGGGTACTCGCCGGTGACACAGCCGAGACAGAGGTCGGCGCGGGACTTTTCGAGCACTTCGGCGACGGCGTCGATAGAGAGGTAGCCGAGACTGTCGGCGTCGATGGTGTCGCGGACCTCCTCGACGGACTTGTCCGAGGCGATGAGTTCCTCGCGGGTGGCCATGTTGATGCCCATGTAACAGGGCGCGACGATGGGCGGCGCGCCGATGCGCATGTGGACCTCGGTCGCACCGGCGTCGTACAGCAGTTGGACGAGCTGGTTCGAGGTCGTCCCGCGGACGATGCTGTCGTCGATGAGCGTCACGGACTTGCCCTCGACGGTGCTCTTGATGGGGTTGAGCTTGAGGCGGACGGCGCGCTCGCGCTCGTCCTGAGTCGGCATGATGAACGTCCGGCCGACGTAGCGATTCTTCATCAGTCCCTCGGCGAACTCGACGGTCGCGTCGTCCTCTTGGGCGGCCTCCGCGTAGCCGGAGGCGAACGCGCGGCCCGAGTCGGGAACGGGCATGACCACGTCGGTGTCGACGCCGTTTTCCTCCCAGAGCTTCCGGCCGAGCCCGCGGCGGACCTCGTAGACGAGCGTGTCGTTCATCACGGAGTCCGGGCGGGCGAAGTAGATGTGTTCGAAAAAGCAGTGGGCCGTGTTGTCGCGTTCGACCAGTTGATACGAGTCGAAGCCGCTTCCGTCGGGGTTGAGGACGACGAGTTCGCCCGGTTTCACGTCGCGGACGAGTTCGCCGTCGAGCGTGTCGATGGCTGCCGACTCGGAGGCGAGCACGTAGCCGTCGTCGAGTTTGCCGATACAGAGCGGACGATTTCCTTCGGGGTCACGCACGCCGAGGACCGTCTCGTCGTGCATGATGGTGAGCGCGTACGAGCCGTGAATGCGCTCCATAGTCCGCTTGACGGCGCGGACGAGGTCCTCTTCGAGGAGATTGCGCGCGAGGTCGTGGGCGATGACCTCGGTGTCGCCCGTCGAGGTGAAGGCGTGACCGAAGTTCTCCAGTTCGTCGCGGAGTTCGTTGGCGTTGACGAGGTTACCGTTGTGCGCGAGCCCGAGCGACCCCGACTTGAACGAGACGGCGAACGGCTGGGCGCACGACTTCGACACGTCGCCGGCGGTGGGGTAGCGGACGTGGCCGATGCCCGCCTCGCCCTTCAGGCCGTCGAGGTCGTCGGCACCGAACGCGTCGCCGACGAGGCCCATCTGGACGTGACTGTGCTGTTGGAACCCGTCGTGGGTGACGATGCCTGCGGACTCTTGGCCCCGGTGCTGGAGGGCGTACAGCGAGTAGTACAGGGGCCGTGCGGCGTCTCGACCGCCGAGTGCGACGCCGACGACACCGCACTTCTCGGTCGGTCCGCCGATGTGGTGGTGGGAGTCGTCCCGCCCAGTTACCATGGAAGATGGTAGAGAGTCGAGGGGGTAAAAAACCCGTCCTTATGCAGTAACGACGGGTTCAGGAACCGGCAAATATACACATGGGTGCATATCTCGGACGCGGTGGTGACCGCTCGGTGGGGCGGGAATTCGACGAGAGCGGGAGATGCGCTGCATGGACGGCGAGGGCTGAAAACGGAGGTAAACCAACCCAGCCGAGAGCGGTGACGAGATGAAGTGACAGTTCGGGAAACCGGAAAACACGAGGAAGGAACTCGGGTGGGACGGGCGGGGAGCGACGCCGTACTCGGTGCTAGCGAGTGTCACGGGCGCGGGGACAAACCGGGAGTCAGGAACGCGGGTTCGTTCTCGCCGCAGACGGCGAGAGAGAAGACAGAGACGGTCTGAGACCGTCGAGAGTCGTTAGTTGTCGCCGGACTTCGACTGCCAGGCGTAGCTCCGACGCTTCTTCGACTTACCGAAGCCGCAAGACGAGCAGACCTTCTTCTTCACGTGGTAGGACTTCTCGCCGCAGCGACGGCACTTGACGTGCGTCGTCTTGTTCTTCTTTCCTTGGCTAGGGGTTCCTGCACCCGTCATGCTTTGATGGTGACGACGTTATCGCCGCGTATAATGGTTGTGTCTTGGACTTGCTCGAGTTCGATATCCCCGGGCACGGTGTCTTCGTCCAGCGCTTCTTCGAGTACGACGTTCATGTGCTGGTCGTAACCAGCGAGGACGCCGAAGTACGCGTTTCCGTCCTTGAGGAGAACCGTCACCGGCTCGTCGAGTGACGCTTCGAGGACGTCGAGGGGTCGGCCGCTCATGCATCAAACCCGTCTCGTAGTTATCTTAAATGTGCCGGACCGACAGTGCGAGATGGCCCTCGAATCCGATCGTCCGGGTCGAAATCGTCGTCGAACGGAGGAAAAACCCGGCTCACGTGAGACTTCCTCTCACGATCCCGGGCGTGCGGGCGCGGTGAACCCACGTAGTTTTTAGTACCCCCGTGAGTAGAACTCAGTACCAGAAACCCGCGGGTAAGTGCGGGCGCGCCCAGTTCGACCGGTTCGGGCCGTCTCGTACGCGGGGTCATTCGACCGACGAGCTGCAAGACGCCGGGGCCGGTGGCCCCCAGACACCCGTCTTTCCGTGAGCACCTTCGCCACATCGTGGCTTTCGATGCTCGGAATATCGAGACACAAACCATGGAAATCGAAATCGCAACCATAGGCGGATACGAAGAAGTCGGCCGTCAGATGACGGCTGTCCGTGCCGGAGACGACGTCGTCGTCTTCGACATGGGTCTCAACCTGTCGCAGGTCCTCATCCACGACAACGTCGAGACCGAAAAGATGCACAGCCTCGACCTCATCGACATGGGCGCTATCCCGGACGACCGGGTCATGAGCGACCTCGAAGGAGACGTGCAGGCCATCGTCCCCACGCACGGTCACCTCGACCACATCGGTGCCATCTCCAAGCTCGCCCACCGCTACGACGCCCCCGTCGTCGCGACGCCCTTCACCATCGAACTGGTGAAACAGCAGATCGAAGGCGAGAACAAGTTCAACGTCAACAACGACCTCGTCAAGATGGAAGCCGGCGAGACGATGTCCATCGGCGACTCCGGCAACGTGGAACTCGAATTCGTCCACGTCACTCACTCCATCATCGACGCCATCAACCCGGTCGTCCACACGCCCGAGGGTGCCGTCGTCTACGGTCTCGACAAGCGCATGGACCACTCGCCGGTCCTCGAAGACCCCATCGACATGAAGCGCTTCCGCGAAATCGGTCGCGAGGGCAACGGCGTGCTCGCGTACATCGAAGACTGTACGAACGCCGGCCGGAAGGGCCGCACGCCCTCCGAGTCCGTCGCGCGCCGCCACCTCAAAGACGTGATGACCTCCGTCGAGGACTACGACGGCGGCATCGTGGCGACGACGTTCTCGTCGCACATCTCCCGGGTCTCCTCGCTCGTCGAGTTCGCCAAGGACATCGGCCGCCAGCCGGTCCTCCTCGGTCGCTCGATGGAGAAGTACTCCGGCACCGCCGAGCGCCTCGGCTTCGTCGACCTCCCCGACGACCTCGGGATGTACGGCCACCGCAAGTCCGTCGACCGCACCTTCAAGCGAATCATGAAGGAGGGCAAGGAGAACTACCTGCCCATCGTCACGGGCCACCAGGGCGAGCCCCGCGCGATGCTCACCCGCATGGGCCGCGGCGAGACGCCGTACGAGATTGAGGACGGCGACAAGGTCATCTTCTCGGCGCGGGTCATCCCGGAGCCGACGAACGAGGGCCAGCGCTACCAGTCCGAGCGCCTCCTGCGCATGCAGGGCGCGCGCATCTACGACGAGATTCACGTCTCGGGCCACCTCCGCGAGGAGGGGCACTACGAGATGCTGCAGGCGCTCCAGCCCCAGCACGTCATCCCGGCTCACCAGAACCTGAAAGGCTTCGCTCCGTACGTGGACCTCGCGGAGAGTCAGGGCTACGCCCTCGGTCGCGACGTCCACGTCACGCGGAACGGCAACATGATTCAGCTGGTGGAGTGATGACTCCCGACGCGACGGAAAAGCGGGTGCTCGAGGCGATTCGCGAGCGGCGCGAACTCGTCAACGACGCGCTCGACGAGGACGTACCGATGGCCGAGCCCGAACGGCTCTACGAGGCCTCCCGGTACCTCCTGAAAGCCGGCGGCAAGCGTCTCCGGCCGACCGTCTCACTCCTGACCGCGGAGTCGCTCGCGGACGTCGAACCGATGTCCGAGGACTACCGGGCGTTCCCGACGCTCGCGGGCGACGCCATCGACGTGATGGTCGCGGCCGTGAGCATCGAGGTCATCCAGTCGTTCACGCTCATCCACGACGACATCATGGACGACGACGACCTCCGTCGCGGCGTCCCGGCGGTCCACAAGGAGTACGACAACTCGACCGCCATCCTCGCCGGCGACACGCTGTACGCCAAGGCGTTCGAACTCCTGACGAAGACCGGCGCTGACCCGGCCGACGGCCTCGAAGCCGTCCGCCGACTCGCGACCACCTGCACGCAGATCTGCGAGGGGCAGGCGCTCGACATCGAGTTCGAGCGCCGCACCGAGGTGCTCCCCGACGAGTACCTCCAGATGGTCGAACTGAAGACGGCAGTCCTCTACGGGACCGCGGCCGCCGTTCCGGCGGTCGTCATGGGCGCAGACGACGACGTCGTGGAGGCGCTCTACCAGTACGGCATCGAGTCCGGCAGCGCGTTCCAGATTCAGGACGACGTGCTCGACCTGACCGTGCCGTCGGAGCAGCTCGGCAAACAGCGCGGCTCCGACCTCGTGGAGAACAAAGAGACCATCATCTCCCTCCACGCGCGCCAGCAAGGTATCGACGTAGACGACCTCGTCGACGCCGAGACGGCCGAGGAGCTCACCGAGGAGGCCGTCGAGGCCGCCGTCACCGAGCTGAACGAAGCGGGCAGCATCGACTACGCCCGCGAGATGGCCGAAGACCTCACCGAACAGGCCAAGTCGCGGCTCGACGTCCTTCCGGACAACGAGGCCCGCGAGCTGCTCTGCGACATCGCGGACTACCTCATCACCCGCGGCTACTGAGAGCGCGACGCGCCCGCGAACCGCGGCCACGAGGATTTCTCTTCGGTCCGTCCGTCTCCCGAGCCCCGCCGCCGTAACGCATATCTGATCTGGAGTGCTAACATCCCACGTACCCCTGCCCGCGCGAGGTCCCTTCCCCGCAATCCGGGCCTGTTTTTAGGCGCGCCGCGGAAGCCAACGGTAATGGACGACGAGCTTCGAGAGCGCATCGAGCGAGAGGCCGAAAAGCACGCGCTTCTCAACGCGGTCAAACACGACAGCGACGCCGACGTGGGCGCGATTATGGGCCCGCTGATGGGCGAGAACCCCGACTTCCGACAGCACGGCGGCGAGATTCCGGGGCTCATCGGCCCCGTCGTCGCCGAGGTCAACCGGCTGTCTGCGGGCGAAAAGCGCGACCGACTCGAAGACCTCGCGCCCGAGGAACTCGCCGAGATGGAAGCCGAGGAGGACGCGGACGACTCGCTCCTCCCCGACCTCCCCAACGTCGAGGCGTACGACGAGGTCCGCATGCGCGCCGCGCCGAACCCCAACGGTCCGTGGCACCTCGGCCACGCCCGCATGCCCGCGGTCATCGGGACGTACAAGGAGATGTACGACGGCTCCTTCATCGTCCGGTTCGACGACACCGACCCGGAGACGAAGCGGCCGGACCTGACGGCCTACGACGCCATCCTCGACGACATCGACTACCTCGGGTTCGAGCCCGACGACGTGATTCGCGCCTCCGACCGGGTGAAGACGTACTACGACTACGCCCGCGAACTCATCGAGATGGGCGGCGCGTACACCTGTTCGTGTTCGGGCGAGGAGTTCTCGAACCTGAAGAACGACGGGAAGCCGTGTCCGCACCGCGACAAGGACCCTGAGACGACCCGCGAGGAGTTCGAGGACATGGTCGAAGGCGAGTACAGTTCGGGCGAGATGGTCCTCCGCGTCAAGACCGACATCGAACACAAGAACCCCGCGCTGCGCGACTGGGTCGCCTTCCGCATGATAGACACACCGCACCCCCGCGAGGAGGCGGCTGACTACCGCGCGTGGCCGATGCTCGACTTCCAGTCCGGCGTCGACGACCACCTCACGGGCGTCACCCACATCATCCGCGGCATCGACCTGCAGGACTCCGCGAAGCGCCAGCAGTTCGTCTACGACTACTTCGGCTGGGACTACCCCGAGGTCGTCCACTGGGGCCACGTGCAGGTCGACGCCTACGACGTGAAGATGTCGACGTCGAGCATCAAGGAACTCATCGACTCGGGCGAAGTCGAAGGCTGGGACGACCCGCGCGTGCCGACCATCAAGAGCCTCCGCCGCCGCGGCATCCGCGGACAGGCTATCGTAGACGCGATGGTCGGCCTCGGCACCTCCACCTCGAACGTCGACCTCTCGATGTCGACGGTCTACGCGAACAACCGCGACCTCGTCGACGACGACACGGACCGCTACTTCCTCGTCCGCGATGGGACGGAGTTCGCCGTCGAGGGCGGCTCCGACAGCGCCCACCCGCCGCTCCACCCGAGCTTCGAGGAGCGCGGCACCCGCGACATCCCCGTCGGCGACAGCGTCCTCCTCGAATCGGGCGACGTGCCCGCCGAGGGCGAGCGCGTCTGGCTGAAGGGCTTCGGTGCGGTCCGCCGCGAGGGCGACTCGCTCGTCGCCACCGGCGACGACCTCGACGTGGTCCGCGAGGGTGACGTGGCCGTGATTCACTGGGCACCGACCGACGGCGTCCCGGTCCGCATGCGCACCATGGACGGCGACGTGACGGGCGTCGCTGAACCCGACTTCGGCGACGTGCCGGCGGACGAACTCGTCCAGTTCGAGCGCGTCGGCTTCGTCCGCGTGGACGACCGCGGCGACGACGAGACTGTCGTCTACTTCGCGCACAAGTGAACTGAGCGACGGACAGTCGCTCTCGACACGAACACTCGTTTTACCCACCCCCGCCTAAGGGGCGGTATGACCCTCCTCGACCTCACCCGACGCGTCGAGACCGGGATGCCGACGTACCCCGGCGACCCGCCCGTCGCAGTCGAGTCGCACGCCGACTTCGAGGCCGACGGCTACCGCGTCTCGCGGCTCGAACTCGGGACTCACGCCGGAACGCACGTCGACGCGCCCGCACACACCGAACCGGACGGCGCGACCCTCGACGACTTCCCGGTCGAGGAACTCCGGTTCACCGCTCGGGTCGCCGACTGCCGAGACGCGGGCCCCCGCGGTCGAATCGGGCCGGACGCGATTCCGGAACACCTCGAACCGCGCGTGGACTTCCTCGTGTTCCGAACCGGCTGGGAGGACGAGTGGGGTACGGAGCGTATGCCCGACCACCCGGCGCTCGCGCCCGAGACGGCTCGGGGCTGCGCAGAACGGGGGCTCTCTGTCGGCATCGACGCGCTCAGCCCGGACCCGACCGGCGGCGACGGCGTCCCGGCGCACCATGCGATTCTCGGGGCGGGACTGCTCGTCGTCGAGAACCTCCGCGGGTTGGACGCGCTGCCGACCGACCGGACGTTCGACTTGTACGTCATGCCGCTGCGCGTGGACGCCGACGGCGCGCCCGCTCGGGTCGTCGCCGACGCGGAGACGGGACTGATTCGGCGTCGAGACGAGCGGTAACTCGGGAGCGAAGCGAAGTCGGCCGGCGTTAGAGCACCACGACGAGGACGAAGCCGACGAGCATCGAGAAGGTCAACAGCGCCTGCACCGCCGCTGTGGCGAGGACGCCGACCGTGGCGACGAGGGCTCGCCGACCGCTCTCTTCCGCGTCTTGGTGTTCGAGATATTCGAGGGCGAAGACCGTGCCAGCGACGCCGACGAAGATGCCGAGCGGGCCGATGAGGAACATGAGCAGGAAGCCGGCGACTCCGGCGACAATCGACGTTCGGGTCGACGCGCCGCCGAACCGCGCGGCGACCATCCCGCCCGCGTAGTCGGTGACGAGCGCGACGAGGCCGACGAGGGTGAGACCGACGAACGCGATGGGCCCGGGGTCCGAAAAGCCGGTCGATACCCAGTAGACGACCACGCCGAGCACGGAGAGGAGCGCGCCGGGGAGGAGCGGAAGCACGCTCCCGACGACGCCGAGGACCAAGAGGGCGAGCGCGACCCAGAGGAACACGTCCATACCGGGGTGGTTCGGGCCGGGGGCTATTCACCCCACCGAGTGGGCGCGTCGAGGCCGCGGCGGAAGGACGGCGGGTGTGACCGGGTTCTAACTCGCGCGCCACGTCGCCCGGGTTCCGCCCGTTCGGGGGATAGTTTATTGCCTCTACCGAAATATGTCACTAAGAGTCATGGCTATCGACCCGCAGTTCGAGACAAACAGGGAGAAGGTCGGAGAGGAAAACGGCGTGGCCGTCTGGGGACCGGTCGACCCGCCGGAGAAACACGGCATCCACGGCACGCACGTCGCGGTGGACTTCGACATCTGTCTCGCCGACGGAGCGTGTCTGGAAGACTGCCCCGTGGACGTGTTCACGTGGGTCGACACGCCGGGGCACCCGGAGTCCGACATCAAGGCCGAACCGACCCACGAAGACCAGTGCATCGACTGCATGCTCTGTGTCGACGTCTGTCCGGTCGACGCCATCGACGTCGACCCCGGGCGAGCGGGACGCATCTGAGGGAAGAAACCCCGATTTTTTGCGGGCGACACCGCCGACAGCGACGTCGATACGCGGCGCGGACATTCCGGTCACCTAGTACAAAAGATTATTATGAATATGAGCTAGCATTAACTGGAGAGTGTTCTCAATGCACATGGTGGTACTTACAAAAGGCGTGCCCGACTTCCGGGAGGGCCAGGTATCGTTCGACGAGGACGGGCACCTCGAACGGGGGAAGACGCCCACAGTGATGAATCCGAACGACCGCTTCGCGCTGGAGGCGGCGCTCCAGACGCGGATTCGACACGGCGGGCGAGTGAGCGTAATGAGCATGGGGCCGCCGGGGTACAAGGAGGTGTTACGCGAGGCGATGGAGACGGTGTACGCCGACGACCTCCATCTCGTCTCGGACCGCGAGATGGCGGCCGCCGACACGTGGGCGACGGCCATCACGCTCAGCGCGGGCATCGAGACGCTCGGCGAGCCGGACGTGGTGTTCGCCGGGTTCAAGACCGCAGACGGGGAGACGGGCCACACCGGCCCGCAGACGAACTGGTGTCTCGACATGCCCCTCGTCACGCACGTCATCTCCCTCGACATCGACGAAGCGGAGGGGACGCTGCGCGCCAAGCGGCTGGTCGAAGGCGATATCGAGGAGATAGAGACCGTCGAGACGGAGCTTCCGGCGTTCGTCGTCGCGGACCCCGAGTTCGAGCCGTCGTATCGGACGGCGGGCGAACGCCTGACGCTGAAGGACCTGCGCGAGGAGACTCGAGCGCGCGCCGAGAACTACGAGGAGCACCTGACGGTGCGGGACCACGCCGACATCAACGTCGACCCGGACTACATCGGCCTCGACGGCTCGCCGACCATCGTCTCGTCGGTCGACCCGATTCCGAAGGCCCCGGCGGAGCGGGAGGCGACGATGGTCGACCCGGAGGATACGGGAGCCATGCAGGACGTACTGGGCGCGATGCAGTCGGCGGTCGGCGACGACGCCGGCGACGCCGCGGCCGCGGGGGGTGACTGAACGTGACCGACTTCGACCCCGGCGACTACGAGATTTCGGAGCTCGGCCCGGCCATCAAGGACATCGACGACCTCGGCGAGTTAGAGGAGATGCTACAGGTGGAACACCGCGGACAGAACCGCGCGCCGGCCATCGCCCTCATCGAGAGCCGCATCGAGAAGTTCTCCGAGGACGACGAAGAACCGGCCGACGCCGACGAGATGGACCTCGCGTCGATGAGCACCGCGGAGGTCGGAAACGCCCTCCAGAGCGTCGAGGAGGTCTCGGACCTCGAATCCCTCCTCGAACGCGAGGAAGCCGGCGAGGACCGCGACCCGGTGAAGCGGCTCATCAGAAGCCGCATCGACTCCGTGAAGGGAAGCGACGAGGAGGACACGGAAATCGAGGTGGATGACCGGACGCCCGAGGAGCGCCACCCGGACCTCGACCATCCGACCCGGGACAAGCGGCACGTCCGGTCGCTCCACGGGGGGACCTACCGCGACATGTGGGTCTACTGCGAGACGCAGGCGGGCGAACTCGTGGACGTGTCCAAGGAGATGCTCGGGAAGGCCCGCGAGCTGATGGACACCTACAACGACGACTACACGACCGACGAGCGGGTCGTCGCGGTCCTCATCGGCTCCGACGTGTCGAAGCACGTCGAGGACGTCATCGCCTACGGCGCGGACGTGGTCGTCGTCCGCGAGGACGCCCGGCTCGAACGCTTCCAGCACAAGCCGTACACCGAGATATTCTGCGACATGGCCCGCGCGGGGGCCACCCACGATAACTTCGAGGTCGAAGGCGGCCGCGACGAGCCGTGGCGCGACTACGACAAGCCGCGGTACGTGCTGTTCCCGGCGACGAACAACGGTCGGGACCTCTCGGCGCTCGTGCAGGCCGAACTCGACTCCGGCCTCGCCAGCGACTGCTCGGGGCTCTACATCACGGAGGAGGTCATCTCGAACCCGGTCAAGACCGGCGTCGCCGGCGAGAAAAAGGAGTTCCAGCGCGTCCTGCACATGAAGCGCCCGGACTTCTCCGGCTTCGAGTACTCGACGATTCTCTGTATCGACAACCCGACGCGGGAGTTTCACCCGCAGGGCGCGTCGGTCATCCCGGGGAGCTTCGACCTGCCCGAACCCGACGCCGAGCGCGAGGGCCTCGTGGTCGAACACGACGCCCCGCTCGACGACGACTGGTTCCGCGTCACCGTCACCGACTTCGACCAGCTCGACGAGGGTATCGACCTGACCGGCCACGACGTCGTCGTCGCGGTCGGCCGCGGCATCGGCGACGACCCGACGAAGGGCATCGAACTCGCCTTGGACCTCGCCGACCAGTTCGAGGACGCCGAGGTTGGCGTCACCCGCGGCATCGTCACGGGGTCGTTCAACTTCGACGGCCACGTCGAGCAGTACACCCACGAGGACAGACAGATCGGCGAGACCGGACAGGTCGTCGCGCCGAAGCTCTACGTCGCGGCGGGCATCTCCGGCGCGATCCAGCACAAGGTCGGCATGGACGAGTCCGACACCATCGTCGCGGTCAACACCGACCCCGACGCCCGCATCCGCGACTTCTCGGACTACTTCATCGAGGGCGACCTCTTCGAGGTGCTGCCGCGGCTGACGACGGCGCTCAAGGAGGGCCGGTTCGAGGCGGCGGTGGCGAGCGACGGAGGGAACACGACATCGGCTACGTCGGGCGAAACGCCCGACAGCGGTTCGGTAGCGGACGACCGAGGTGAGTCACGATGAGCGACTACGAACACTACGAAGCGCTCGTCGTCGGGGCCGGACCCGGCGGCGCGGCGGCGGCCGCGACGTTCGCCAACTACGGCATCGAGACGCTCGTCCTCGAACGCGGCGTCGAGGCCGGGTCGAAGAACGTCTCGGGCGGGCTCATCTACGCCGAGGAGTCCGCGCCGTACACTATCGACGACCTCTTTCCGGGGTTCCGAGAGGCGGCCGCCGAGCGGCCCATCACGAAGTACCGCATCCACAACATCGCCGGCGACAAGGTCGAGTCGTTCGACCTCACGGACCTCCACGAGCACGACACCGAGTGGTCCGACTCCGTCCTCCGGCGAAAGATGGACTCGTGGCTCGAAGACCGCGTCCACGAACGGACCCGCGAGACGGGCGGCGGCCTCCTGACGGGCGTCCACGTCAACGGCCTGCTCCGCGAGGAGGGCCGCATCGTCGGCGTCACGCTGGACGAACTCGACCCGATAACCGCCGACATCATCGTCGCGGCCGACGGGGTGAACTCCGAACTCGCCCGCGACGCGGGCCTGATGGACTGGGACGAGCCCGACGAGTGGTTCCAGGGCGTCAAGGCCGTCGTCGACATGCCGGAAGACGCCATCGCCGACCGGTTCGACGTGGCGGACGACGAGGGCGCGGCACACCTGTTTTCTGGCGACCTCTTCGAGGGCGTCCGGGGCGGCGGCTTCCTCTACACGAACCGCGACACGCTGTCGCTCGGGACGGTGTTCCATCTCGACAGCCTCGTCGCGGAGGAGGCCGAACCGCACCAGCTCCTCGACGCCCTCCTGACTCACCCGCTTCTCGCGCAGTGGCTCGGCGACGACTACACGGAACTGGAGTACAGTGCGAAACTCGTACCCGACTCGAAGAAGGTCGCCCTGCGCGAACCGCACTTCGGCCGCCTGCTCCTCGTCGGCGACGCGGCCGGCCAGATGCAGGCGCAGGGGCCGATAATCAAGGGCATGAACCACGCCGTCACCGCCGGGGCGCTCGCCGCGGAGTCGTACGCGCAGGCTAAATCGCGCAACGAGCCCGAAAAAGCGGGGACTCGCTACGCCCGCAAGCTCCGGAGCGAGGGCGTGATGAAGAAGCTCCGGCCCCGCGGCTACGAACTGCTCCGCGGCGTCGCCGAGGACGACGGCGTGACCGACGTGGTCGACACCGTGCTCACCTCGGCGGTCGGGCGCGCCGGCATCCGCGCGCTCTCGGGGCGGCTCGAACGCCTCTACAACGTCCCGACGCTGTCGGCGCTGATGCCGGACACGCGGACGCCCTACGTCACGCTCCCGACGGTCATCGCCGAGGAGTTGGGGACGCGGGTCCGTGACCAGAGCTCGGTGACGCCGCCGGACCTCGAAGCCCGCATCGGCGGGTTGACCTACGACACCGACATCGGCAACCCGCACATCACGCTCCGCGACGAGTCCTACGAGGCCAGCGGGGCTGCGGTGGCGGCCTGTCCCGTCTCGGCGGTCGACTTCGGCGGCGGCTGTTACCGTGAGGAAGTCGTCCGAACCAACGGCTCGGAGGAGCGCGTCGTCAGCCTCGACACCCAGCCCTGCGTCGAGTGCGGCACCTGCGCCGTCGTCGCCGACACCGAGTGGACCCACCCACGCGGCGACAAGGGCGTCGAGTTCAAGTGGGGGTGACGGGGGTGAGACGATGAGTCGCGACGTGGCTCAATCGAAGTCCCGCGCCGTCGCCGACGGTCGCGGTGCCGAGGAGCGACACCCCGAAGACGTCCGGTTCGGGGAGCGCGCCAGAGCCCTCGCCGCCGAGGCGCGAGAAGCGCGGGAGTCGTTCGACCCGCCGCCGCCGTCGGCCGCGGACCAACGCGCGCTCGAATGCGCCCGCGACGGCGTCGGCCCGGCGGTCTCGCTCTACGTCAGCGCGCGGACGGGCGACCGGCAGGTCTCCTTCACCGGCGAGGAGTTCGAGCTCCTCCACCGGGCGATGAACGACTGGCTCGACATGTACGCCCGGTGCTACGGGGTCGACCTCGACGCGGACTTCACGGTCCGCGAGGCAGCCGAAGTCCTGCTGCGGACCCACGACGTGCTCGACACCGCCCAACTGCTGACCTGTGTCCCCGAGAGGCGCTGAGGTCGGCGCACGGACCCCGATTCACCCGTCGGCTCCACCGACTGTCGTCGGGTCCGGCACGAACAACAATTATAAATCATGAGTGTGATTGTGTACCATGGAAGTAACTGACAGTCTCAACTTCGGACACAAAGACCGCAAGGACATCTACGAGTACATCGAGCGGCACGGGACCGTCCGCGAGGACGAGGTTCGGCGGGCGCTCAACTTCGAACCGGCGGCGCTGGGGGCGCACCTGACCGTTCTGCGACGGGACGGCTACATCCGAAAGGTCGGCAACTACGTAGAGGTGGCCTACGCGCCCGGCGAGGAGGAGACGGTCGAACTCGGCGACCTCGACGTGACGATTCGGATGGCCCAGAACGTCGACTTGGAGAGCCTCGTCGACGCCATTCACGAGGTCGCCGACGAGGGCCGGTACATCGAGGCCGAGACGGTCGCCGACCTACTCGACCACGAGGAGGTCGTCCTCCGACACAACGAGGTCAGTTCTCGGATGGTGTTCGTCGCCACCGTCGGCGACGAACTCGCCGGCTGGGTTCACCTCGACCTGCCCGAGGCGGAGAAGCTGAGCCACACCGCCGTCCTGACGGTCGGCACGCGGCCGGAGTTCCGCGGTCACGGCATCGGGAGCAAGCTCCTCGACCGCGGCGTCGACTGGGCTCGGGAGCGCGGCTTCGAGAAGCTCTACAACAGCGTTCCGGCGACCAACGAGGAGGCAATCGCGTTCCTCGAAGGCCACGGCTGGGAGACCGAAGCCGTCCGCGACGCCCACTACAAGATAGACGGCGACTACGTCGACGAAGTGATGATGGCCGTCTCGCTCCGGTGAGCGCAGACCGGCCCCACTCCGACCCTGAATTTCTGCGCGCTGTCTTCTCCGGCCAGCGACGCGTCGGGGTGCGACTGCCCCGCTCGCGACCGACCGTGCTACGCCCAGTCGTCTTCGGCCCCGTCGAGGGGTTCGGCGACGACGCCGTCCTGCTGAACGAGCGCCCTCGCGTGGGCCGTACAGACGTCTCTGTCGGCGTCCCACGGGACGTAGAGCCTGACCGCCGCGACGTTCTCGCAGTCGGGTTCGCTACAGTCGGCCATACGGAGAGCGTCGGCCGCGACGACTATCGGTGTGTCGGCGAGTCGCGGCCCAGCCGTCTCTCCGCCCGCCGCGCGCCTCGCGCTCACCGGAATCGTTCGCGTTCCTCGCGGGCCGCGTCGGTGCCGTACTCGTCCACGAGCGGTTCGTAGGCGTCGCCGAGCGCGCGCATGGCTCCCGCGGTCGAGTGGAAGTCGAGTTCGTCGGCGACGGCGTTCCACGGCCGGGTCTGGAGGACCTTGCGGACCAGCAGTCGCTCCTCCCGAGGCGTGAGCGAGGCCCGCTCGGGGGTCGTGAGGTGCGCGAGGCCGAGGCGACGGAACGCGCCGGGCGCGGTCGTGTAGAGCCCCGGGCCGTAGGACGCGCCCACGACGACGCGCCACTCGTACTCGGAGAGGTCCGGTGAGAACGCGGTGTCGACGGCGGCGAGGGCCGCCCGTGCCACGTCGGCGTCGAGGTCCGAGAGGGCGTCGCCGAGCACGTCGCCGACGCGGCCGAGGAACCACGCCGCGTGGCGGTCGCGGAGGTCGCGGCCGGCGGGCGACAGGGGGTGCATCATGAGCGCCGAGTACTCGCCGCTGGTGTCGTTTCTGGTGGTCGAGAGGTGGACCGTCCCGTAACCGTTGTCGCGCCAGAACGAGAGGAGTTCGGGCGTCGCGCCGAAGCCGACGCCGAGGTAGTCCGCGTCGCCCGCGAACTCGTCGCGTATCTCCGAGAGGAGCCGCGAGCCGAGCCCGGACGACCGGACCGCGTGGTGGGTGGCGATGCGCATCACGCGGTAGCCGACGGGGACGCCGGCCGCTTCGTCCCGGAGTTGGCTCGTGAACACGTCGGGGAGCATGTTCCCGCGGATGCGGCCGCCGTCGTACATGTGCCGGCGGGTGTCGGCGTCGAGGCCGCCCTCGCGGGCGAGGAGCGCGACCGAGACGACTCGCCCCTCGTGGGTGAGCGCCCGGAGCGTCAGGTTCGGAGCGTCGAGAAGTCGGGCGAGGTCGTCCGGTTCGGTCCGGTAGTGCGCGAGGACGAGCAGGCCGAACGCTTCGCGGAGCAGGTGTTCGTCAGCCAGCAGGTCGTCGGGCGAAAGCGTCCGGTAGGAGACGGTATCGGGCGTCGCGTCAGCGACGAGCTGGTCGACCGGCGGCCGAGCGTCGAGGAGGAGCGCGCGGAACGTCCACGACTCGACGGGGTCGCCGGCGGCGTAGCGAATCGGGTCGTCGAGGCGCGCGTCGGTCACCTCGCGGTCCGCGTCGTCGAGGCGGTCGCGGAAGCGGACGGCGAAGCCGCGGCCCGCGCCCTCGTAGCCCCGGACGGTCGTACAGAAGGCGACCGCGGGCGCGGCGAGGAACGATTCGAGGAGCCTGACGGGCAGGGCGGCCGCCTCGTCCACGACGAGCGCGTCGGCGTCGGCCGCCGCCGCGCTGGCTTCCGTGGGCGGGACGTAGCGGACGCGACCGCCGCTCTCGGCCGCGAGGTCGAAGTCGTCCGCGCCGCCGCCTCGGAGCGCGCCGAGTTCGGAGAGAAGTCGCTCCGCGCGGGCGAACACCTCGGCGGCGTTTCGCTTTCCGGGCGCGGTCACGACCACGTCCGCGCCCTCCGCGGCGAGACTCCCGGCGGCGAGGCCCGCCGCGCTCGACTTCCCGCGGCCGCGGTCGGCCTCCACGACGATGGCGTTTCCAGGGTCGGCCAGCGCTTCGAGCGCTTCGAGCGCGGCGGACTGGTCGGCGGTGAGACAGTTCTCGTAGGCGCGCCGCGGGAACCGTCGGTTCTTCTCTCTCGGTATCCGCGGCGGGGCGGCGTCGAAACTGATTCCCTGTCGGTACGCGCCGTCGCGCTCGACGGTCCCCGAATCGAGGGCGACGAGGGCGACGCCGGGGTGGTCCCGGAGCGTCGAGACGAGTCGGCCGCGGAAGCGCCCGGTCACGTCCGCGACGGAGAACGGCGGGACCGCCAACCGCTCGTCGAAGGAATCGCGGCGGGCGGGCCACTCGTCGAGGGGTGGCGTGAGCAGGACGAGCAGGCCGCCGCCGTCGACCGCGCCGGCGACGCGGCCGAGCGCGTTCGCCGAGAAGTCCTCGTGGGCGTCGAGGACGACGAGCGTCCGGGTCGTCCCGAGCAGCGACGAGGCGCGCTTCGGTTCGACGCGGTGGAAGCGAAAGCCCTCGCGGGCGGTGACGAACGTCACCTCGTCGTCGGGGACGTCGGCCCCGCGGACCGCGTCGAAGGCGGCGTCGATGCCGGCGTCCCGGTCGCCGGCGAGGACGAGGAGGCGTCGCTGGTTCGTCGCCAGTGCCTCCGCGCGGCGGGCGGCGGCGAGCGCCTCGACGTCGGGGTCGTCGCCGAGTTCGGTCATGGGGGCGATACGCCGGCGCGACTATTCACATCCTTCGGTCGGGTGCGAGCGCGCTCGTCCCCAGTCGGTTCAGCCAGCGGTTTCGGTGGGGTGTCACACCCCGCCACGGGCGTTTCGTGTGAGCAATTGACACGAGAATCCGGGGCGCTTCGGTCGGCGAGAAATCGGGTGTTCGCGGGTCGTGCGGACGCGTCGCACGGCGGTACGATTTTGAAAGCGCTTTTATGGGGGCCGAAGCAAAGAGTGGTTACAGCCTGTCCGGGGTTGATGAACCTCCTCGCCGTAGGGAAATCGTTGACCGGTCGCGACCGACCGACCGGTGTGATACCGGCGAGGGAGTCGAGCCCGCGAGCAGGATATAG
Organism: Haloferax prahovense; assembly: GCF_000723845.1. NCBI lineage: Archaea > Methanobacteriati > Methanobacteriota > Halobacteria > Halobacteriales > Haloferacaceae > Haloferax > Haloferax prahovense. Next base: position 1,073,715 of record NZ_LK053000.1, read on the forward strand.
GTGAACAACAATGGCTGTCTACGTAGACTTCGACGTACCGGCCGACCTCGCTGACAGCGCCGTCGAGGCGCTCGAGGTCGCCCGAGATACTGGTATCGTGAAGAAAGGAACCAACGAAACGACCAAGTCCATCGAGCGGGGCAACGCCCAGCTCGTCCTCATCGCGGAAGACGTCTCCCCCGAGGAGATCGTCATGCACCTGCCCGAACTCGCCGACGAGAAGGGCATTCCGTTCATCTTCGTCGAGACGCAGGACGACATCGGCCACGCCGCCGGCCTCGAAGTCGGCAGTGCCGCGGCCGCCATCGTCGACGCCGGCGACGCGTCCGACGATGTCGAGGACATCGCGACTAAGGTCGAGGACCTTCGATAACCGACCATGAGCGCGGACGAACAAGCCAGCGACTCGACGCCTGCCGAAGTCATCGAAGTCGTTGGAAAGACTGGGATGCACGGCGAGGCCATGCAGGTCAAGTGCCGCATCCGCGAAGGCTCCAACCAGGGCCGTATCATCACGCGAAACGTGCTGGGTCCCGTCCGCGAGGGCGACATCCTCCAGCTCCGCGAGACTCAGCGTGACGCCGACTCCATCGGAGGGCAGTAACAATGGTCGAAAAGCGCACGTGCGACTACAGTGGTGAGGAAATCGAGCCCGGCACGGGCACGATGTACGTCAAGACCGACGGCACCATCCTCCACTTCAAGGACTCGAAGGCCGAGAAGAACTACTTCCTCGGCCGCGAGGCCCGCGACCTCGAGTGGACGGAGGCCGGCCGCCGCGCGAGCGGCAAGTCGGAGGACAACTGATGTCCGACGCAGAGCGCACCTTCGTGATGGTCAAGCCCGACGGCGTCCAGCGCGGCCTCATCGGAGACATCGTCTCCCGCTTCGAGGACCGCGGTCTGAAGATGGTCGCCGGCAAGTTCATGCAGATCGACGAGGAGCTCGCTCACGACCACTACGGTGAGCACGAGGGCAAGCCCTTCTTCGAGGGTCTCGTCGACTTCATCACGTCCGGTCCCGTCTTCGCGATGGTCTGGGAAGGACAGGACGCGACGCGACAGGTTCGCGGCATGATGGGCGAGACGGACCCCGCAGAGTCCGCTCCCGGCACCATCCGCGGCGACTACGGTCTCGACCTCGGCCGGAACGTCATCCACGGCTCCGACCACGAGGACGAGGGCGCGAACGAGCGCGAAATCGCGCTCTTCTTCGACGAGGACGAACTCGTCGACTACGAGCGCATCGACGAGACCTGGCTCTACGAGTAAGTCTCGTCTCGCGGTTCTCACGTTTTCTGCCGAGAGGAGCGACGGCCACGTCTCCCCTCTCGTCCGCGCTCTACCTCCCGAGCGGGCCCCTCGGGGGTACTGTGTGCGGGATACTATCATTGGACATCCACGGTCGGCGACGACCGTCACCGCGACCTGACCGTCCACCGCGCGGCGAACAACGGTTTTCTCGTCGCCCGGCGAAACGTGTCATATGGTCGAAGTTGAACTCGTACTCCTCGCGCTCGCGGCGCTGTTCGTCGTCGGCGCGGTGGCGATGCTCGGCGCGACCGCGGTGGCGGCGTGGACGACCGCGCGACTGGCGGCGACGCTCTCGACGCTCGTGCGTCCGGTCGTCCTCGGGCCGACCGACATCCGCGACGTCGAACTCCGGGTTGCCGGCCTGCGCGCGCTCGACCACGTCGATTCGGGCGTCGTCACGAACGTAGTCCCCGAGCGGCGGCGCGGAGCGAGCGGCCTCGCCCGATTCTCTCGCCGGGACGGCGTGCGGCTCGACCTCGCGCTCGCGACGCCCGACGACCGGACCGCGACGGTCTGGGTGCCGGTTCCCGAGGCCCTGACCGGCGGCTCGCGGTTCGAACGCATCGCCGCGGCGTGCGACGTGCCACCCGAAGAGATTTCAGACGCCGTTGGGACGGAGCTTCCGTTAGTCCGCGGTGCCGACGGTGGGTGGCGAATCGGGAGTGAGGGCAACCGCGGGTTCGGTGGTGCCGACGTTGGAGACGACGCGACTCGGGAACGCTCGTTCGAGACCGAGCGCGTCTAATTCGCGCGACCAGTACTGGCGGGTTGTCAGGCGCGTCGTCGTCGCCCGCCGCCGAGGCGCGACCGAATCCGCCGGGCCGCCAGTTTGGCGACGACCCGCGGCCCCGGCGGAAGCAACCCGAGTTGGCGCGCGATTCCCATTAGGTTCACCAGGTTCCACTGCTCGGCGATGCGGCCGTCTTCGAGCCGGAAGACGAAGAACGCCGGTTGCTCGAACGACTTCCCGGTCGGGACGAGGTTACCCCACGGCTCCTGCGGCGTTCCCCGCGCCGTGAGCCGCATCATCACCCGGTCGCCCTCGCCGACCGCGTCTTCGACAGCGAGGTGCCAGTCGGGGACCGCCCCGCGGAAGCCGAGTATCTGGTCGACCAGCGCGTCTCTTCCCACTCTGTCGACGTCGACGCCCAACTGGTGAGTGACGACGTCCTCGTGGACCAACTCCTCTGCCGCCGCCGCGTCCCCCTCGTTGACGAACTCCTCGATGTATCGGCGGCACAGTTCGACGTTCGTCCGTTCCGGTGCGACTGATTCGGTGCCCATACCGAGCGATACGCTATGATGTATGTTAACATTTATTTCACGTACAGAACGGGGAGACACTCACGACGGCGAGAACGCGATGGGACTCTGCGACTCTGGAGTTCGATACGGACAAAAAAGACGAGCCGTGAGTTGTTCGGTCGCTCGGACACTCAGCCGCTCAGTCGGCCTGCGGGACGGGCGCGTCGAGGTCGATTTCGCCAGCGTCAAGTTCGGCTTCGACCTCGCGGGCGGCTTTGACCATGTTCTCCATCTTCTGGTAGGCGACCTCGCGGGGGAGGAGCTTCACGCCGCAGTCGGGGGAGACGGTGAGTTTCTCCGGCGGGACGACCTTCAGACCCTGCTTGATGTTCTCCTTAATCTCCTCGACAGTCTCGACTTCGGCGGTGTGAACGTCGACGACGCCGAGCGCGAGGTCCGGCTCGAACTCGGGGTCGGTGAACACGTCTATCTGCTCGTAACCGCCGTTGCAGAGTTCCACGTCGAACTCGTCGATGGGGTAGTCGTTGAGTTCGGGGTAGATACGGGAGTAGTCGCCGTAACAGACGTGGAGGCCGATACGGACCTCGTCGGGGACGCCCGCGACGATGCGTTCGAGACACTCGCCGACGATGGCGTGGTCGTCCGGCGTCGTCGCCAGCGCGGGCTCGTCGATCTGGATGTAGGTCGCGCCCGCCTCGACGAGTTGTTCGATCTCCTCGTTGACGAGGTCGGCCAGCGCGTACGCGAGGTCGGCCTCGGAGTCGTAGTGCTCGTTGAACGACCAGCTAGCCAGCGTGTACGGGCCCGTGATGGGCACCTTGACGGGCTTGGAGGCCACGTCGCTCGTGAACTCGAACTCGTCGACCAGCCACGGCTCGTCGTACTCGACCTCGCCGACGACAGAGGGCTTGTCGAAGTAGTTGTGACCCCACACCTTCACCGGGCCGTTGAACTCGTAGCCGGGGATGCGGTGGGCGAAGTACTCGACCATCTCCTCGCGGCGCATCTCGCCGTCGACGACGGTGTCGAGGCCGGAGCGCTCGTGCTCGTTGGTGATGACGCGGCAGGCGTCGTCGTGGGCCTCGTGGAGGTGCTCTTGGGTGAACTTGGAGTCGGGGTCCTCCGCGAGGTCGTTGGCGCGGTTGAGCCACTTGGGCTTCGGGTAGGAGCCGACGACGGTGGTGAGCAGGAAGTGCTCGTTGTCGTGGGCCTCGGGGCGGAACTGCTCGCGGTTCTCGGCGTCGCGGCTCATGCTTCCACCTCCAGTTCGTCCTCGGTGGCGGCCGCGAGGGCGGCGAGTTTCTCCGTCGCGCGGTTCTCGGGCAGGTAGAACAGTTCGGTGTTGGAGGTCACGTAGGCGGTGTCGAACGTCTGGCTCTGGACCTGGTCGAGGGTCCACTCGACGCGCTCGCGGACCGTCTCGGGGTCTTCGACCAGCGTGTTCTGGCCGTCGACGAGACCCAGGGCGATGTCGTCTTTCGTACCGTACTCGTTGATGTTGTAGAGCGTCTGGTCGCGGTCGCCGGCGACGAAGTCGAAGCCAATGGCGTCCACGTCGGCGTCCATGAGGTGCGCGTAGACCTTCTCGTCGAGCGCGCCCCAGTAGGTGTGGACGACTACGTCGGCGTCGGTCGCGTCGGAGACGGCGGAGATGGCCTCGGGGACGCGGTCGTCGACGTCTTCGCCCGGCGGCGAGAACACGAGCGAGGGTTCGAGGAGGAACAGCGTCTCGTGTTCCGGGAAGGCGTCTACCTCGCCGGCGAGGAACTCGCTCACAGCGTCGAGGAAGTCGGCCTCGTCGCCGTAGTGCTCGTCGGTCGCGAGGTCCGAAAGCGAGTACGGGCCGGGGAGGACCGCCTGCAGCGACTCGTCGCCGAGGAGGTCGGCGGTGGCGTCGAGTTCGGCCGCGACGTCGCCGGAGAAGGTGAGTTCGCCGCGGACCTGCGGGTCGCGGTAGAAGTTGTTGTTGTCGTAGTAGCGGACGATACCGCCGGTCTCGACGTTCTCGTGGACCGTAAGCGGGTGTGCGAGCATGTCGTCCCAGCGGAGTTGCCCCTCGACGACGCGGTCGAGGCCGGCGTCAGTCTGTTCGGAGACGACTTCCTCGCGAGCGCGGTCGTACGCGCTCACGATATCCGCGCCCTCGTTACCGGAGATGAGGTCGTGTTTCTGGTGGCCCTTGAGGTCGGAAAGCTCCTGTTTCGCCCAATCCGGGAGGGGATACAGTCCCGGTGTCGTCGAGACGAGTTCAGTCATCACTCCTGGCTAAGAAATGACGGACTATAATATTTCCTGTATCAACATATGCGCATTGGTTATTCCAACGCGAGCACCGTGAGCGTCTCGTAGGGGTACGACTCCTGGACGACGACCTCGTGGCCGAAGCCGTTCGCCTCGGCGCGGGCGAGCACCTCGTCGTAGCCGGTGAAGCTACTCACGAGGAGGAAGACGGTCCCGCCGGGCTTGAGGACCCGGCCGACCGTGTCGAGGAATGGGTCGATGATTTCGCGGCCGTCCTCGCCGCCGGTGAGCGCGACTTCCATCCAGTCGTCGCGCGCGGCTTCGAGATCCTCGGGAAGGTACGGCGGGTTGAACGCCACCGCGTCGAAGACGTCGTCGCGGAACGGTTCGACGAGGCTCCCGCGAACGACCTCGAAGCCGCGGCCGCCCTCGGCGCGGATGGCTGCGGCCCGCTCGGCCGCCTGCCGGCAGGCGTGGGGGTTGAGGTCGCTCGCGACCACGTCGGCGTCGGTCTTCGTCGCGAGTTGTTCTGCGACCCAGCCCGAGCCGGTGCCGACTTCGAGGACGCGTCCCGAGACGCGCCCGACCGCGGCCTGCGCGAGCAGTCCAGAGTCCTCCGCGGGCTGATAGACCGAGGTGTTCATCCCGCGGCGCTCGGCGAGGTCGGTCATTCGTCGGCCTCCTTGGAACCAGTCGAGGCGCCGCCATCGTCGCCCTCGACGCCGCCGTCGGCTTCGGGGCTCGCTTCGGGCCGCGTATCGGTGAGGGGAATCGGCCCCGAGGGGTCGCGCTCGGACAGCGCGCGCTGCGGGAACGGGATGGTGATATCTTCCTCCGCGAACGCCTCGCGGACGGCCGAGATGGTCGCCGTGCGGGCGCGCCACCACCGGCGGGCGCTCGGGCGGTCTATCCACGGGCGAACCCCGAGGACGACCGCGGAGTCGTCGAACCGCTTGGCGACGACCTGCGGCTTCGGCACCGAGAGCACCTCGTCGAGGTCCTCCACCGCCGCCTGCGCCACGTCCGCGGCGTGGTCGATGTCGGTCTCGTAGTCGACGCCGACCTCGACGTCGAGGCGGAGTCGACCCTTTCGGCTCCGGTTGACGAGGCTCTCTGAACTCACCACGTCGTTCGGAATCATCACGAACTCGCCGTCGAACGTCTGGATGCGCGTGTTCACGACCGTGATTTCGGTGACGATGCCCTCGTGGTCGCCGACTTCGACCCAGTCGCCGATTTCGAACGGCCGGGAGAACATGATGACGAAGCCCGCGATGAGCGCGCCGAGAGTCTGTCTCGCGGCCATCCCGACCACGATACCGAGGAAGCCAGCGCCGACGAGGAAGCCGCCGAGGTCGGCCCGCCAGATACCGAGAATGACCGCGAGCGTGGCGAGGTAGGTCGTCACCTGCGCGATGCGGTAGATGATTTCGCGCTGGTGGTCGGAAATCTCCGGGCGCGTGCTCGCAATCTCGCCGATGAACCGACCGAGGACGCTCGTGAGGACGTACGCGCCGACGACGAACGCCGCCGACAGCGCGATGCGGACGAACGTCTGCCTGTTGAGGTCGTACTGCGTCGAAATCGTGCCGATGTCGCCCGACAGCGACCAGACCGCGAAGACGAACGCCCCGCCGCCGGCGACGACGACGAGTCGGAGCACCGTCACCGAGAGGTGCCACACTGGCATCGAGACGGCGTCGACCTCCTTGTCGTGGAGCCGCGCGCCGAGCCGCCAGACGGCGACGACGGCGACGGTCACGAGGAGGCTCGCGGCGACGCGGAGTTCGAACGTCGGGAACAGCGACGCGATGTCGAGAACCGTGTCGCTCTGGAGGGGCGTGCCGGTGGAAGCGAGACGAGAGAGGGTCACGGCGAGCGCGGGGCGTATCATGGAGTTAGGTTACCGGCCGACCGACGCGGCGAGTTCCGCGAGTTCGGCGAACTCCGCGGGAGCCATGTTGCCGGCGCGCTTTCGGAGCACGTCCTCGTCGGCCGCCTCGACGACCGCTTCGGGGTCCGACAGCCCGGAGATGTGCGCCGTGTTTCGGATGCCGTTTCTGATGGTCTTCCGTCGCTGGGTGAACAGCGCCTTCACGAAGTCGAGGAAGAACGCCTCGTCTTCGACCTCGTACTCCGGGTCGCGCGGCGTGATGCGGACGACGACGCTCTGGACCGCCGGCTTGGGGTCGAACGCCTCGCGGGGGACGTGCTCGCAGACCTCGACGTCGCCGTAGTGCTGGGTGCTCACCGAGAGGCGGCCGTACTCCGAGGTGCCCGACTCGGCGGCCATCCGCTCGCCGAACTCCTTTTGGAACATCAACACCAGCGGCTTCCCGCGGGGGAGCAACCGGAACGAAATCTCCGAGGAGATGCCGTACGGGAGGTTCGAGACGCACGCGGTGAACTCGGGCAGGTCGACCTCGAGCGCGTCGCCCTCGACGACGGTGAGCCGTCCCGCTTCGACCTCGTCGGCGAACTCGCGGCGCAGGTGCTCGGCGAACGTCCGGTCCTGTTCGACGACGGTCACGCGGTCGGCGACGCCGAGCAGTCGGTCCGTGAGGACGCCCGGTCCGCCGCCGATTTCGAGGACGTGCGAGCGGTCCGCGTCCTCGGGGAGGTACGTCGGGATGCGGTCGACGACGCGGTCGTCGACGAGGAAGTGCTGGTCGTGGTCCGGGTTCCCGCGAGCGCCCGCCCGCCGGATGAGGGCGTCCGGGTCGCGCGCGCCGGCCCCGCGGACCTGTTCGCTGCCGTCGCTCGTCATTGGGAGAGGTATCGTGCGGGAGCGGGTAAAAGTCCCGTTCCGCTACCGCCCGTCGCGTCCGACGAACGTCTTGTACTTCACGTCGTTGTCGCGGAGTTCGTCGAGGATGCGCTCGACGATGACCTCCTTCGGGCGGTGAAGCCCGGAGACTCGTTCTTCGAGGTCTTCGAACGACTCGAACGGTCCCTGCCGCTTACGCGATTCGAGAATCTTGTCGCGGAGCTTCTTCCCGATGCCGGGAAGCAAGTTGAGCTGGTGGAGCCGCAGTGTGATGGGCTGTGCGTCGTTGTAGAAGTCCACGAACCGCCGTTCGTCGGCCTCGACGATGTCCTCGACGACGTAGTCGACTTCGGCCGTCGCCGTGTTCGAGAGGTCGCCGTACGAGAGTTCTTCGACGGACTGAATCAGCTCGCGGTCGGCGACCGGTGAGACGACGAGCCGGTCGCCGATGCTCACGTCGGCGTCTTCGACGAGGGTCAACTCGAGGAGACGGAAATCGGACTCTCCGAGCGCGTACGCGATGGGTGCCGCGTCGAAGCGCCGTCGGTCGTCTCCTTGACGCCCGTGGCGGAGTACGTCGAGTACGACGACGTACTCGGTCGTGGCGTCGGCGTCACCGCTCTCCGTACGTGTCATGCCAGTAGTTACGGCGAGCCGATATTTAAATAGTTGGCCGCGCTGTCACGCGGTCAGACGTACTTCGCGACGACGTTGAGGATTTCGTCGAGTTCGTCGCCCGAGAGCGCGTAGCGCTGCTGGGCGAACACCGCGCGAAGTTCGTCGCGCGACTGCGGGAGGAGGTCCGCGATTTTGATGGCGGTCGGACCGTCGACCTTCTCGAGCTCGGCGAGCTCCTCGACGAGTTCGCGAGATTCCTCGGGGTCGAGGTGGGCGAACCGGTTGACGTGTTCTATCGCACGGGCCAGTTCGTAGCGCATCTCGCGCTCTTCGTCGGCGGCGCGTTCCGCCTCAACCTCGGCGAGCAGTTCCTTGACCTCGGAGGTCGTCAGATACTCCTCGTCGAGCTTTTCTTTGAAGATGGTCATCGCTTACTGCTGGGCGCGCAGGTGAGCGGGACGGACGATGACCGTCTTCTCTTTGCCGCCGTCGTTGATCTGGACCTTGAACGCGCGGCCCTGCTTCCCGGTGACTTCACCGGTGAGACCGTTGAAGCGCGGGTGGAAACGACCCTCGCGAACGCTCGGGTCGATGTTGAGGTGGACCTTCTGGCCCTCCTCGAATTCCGCGATAGCGCGCTGCGGCGGCGAAGTGCCGCGCTCGCGCGGCTTGTTCGAGAGCTTTCCTCGCGTCCCCTTCATCGGACCGTTGGAGCTCGGCATAGTCGTGAGAACGAATACTTGCGTCGCCATTATAAATTGCACGTTACGAACCGCGCGTGTGTGTCCCCCGCGTGGTCGCGCGGGAGGGACGGACTTAACCCGAGTCGGCGCGGCGCTTCTCGTATGTCCGAAGACGAGCGACGCATCGAGACGCGCGCCATCCACGCGGGACAGGAGCCCGACGAGGAGACGGGGGCGCTCATGACGCCCATCTACGCGAACTCGACGTACGCCCAAGACGGGCCGGGTGACCACCGCGGATACGAGTACTCCCGCACGGGGAACCCGACACGAACCGACCTCGAATCGAACCTCGCGGCGCTCGAACACGGCTCGCACGGCCGCGCCTTCTCCTCGGGGATGGGCGCGATAAACACCGTTCTCAACCTCCTCGAAGCGGGCGACCACGTCGTCGCCGGCAACGACGTCTACGGCGGCACCCACCGCATCTTCACGCAGGTCTACGAGAAGTACGACCTCGAGTTCGACTTCGTCGACACCACCGACCACGACGCCGTCCGCGACACCGTCCGCGACGGGACCGAACTCGTGTGGGTCGAGACGCCGACGAACCCGCTCATGCGCGTCAACGACATCGAGGCGCTCGCTGACATCGCCCACGAGGTCGACGCGCTGTGCGCCGTCGACAACACCTTCGCCACGCCGTATCTCCAGCGCCCGCTCGACCACGGCGCGGACATCGTCTCGCACTCGTTGACGAAGTACCTCGGGGGTCACTCCGACGTCGTCGGCGGCGCGCTCGTCACCGACGACGCGGAGTTAGACGAGGAGATAGCGTTCTACCAGAACTCCGTCGGCGCGACGCCATCGCCGTTCGACTGCTTCCTCGTCCTCCGCGGGACGAAGACGCTCCCGGTTCGAATGGACCGCCACTGCGACAACGCCCGCGAACTCGCCGCGTGGCTCGACGACCACGAGGCGGTCTCCGAGGTGTTCTACCCCGGTCTCGACTCGCACCCGCAGCACGACCTCGCGGCCGAGCAGATGGACGACTTCGGTGGGATGCTCTCGTTCGAACTCGACGGCTCGCTCGAACAGGCCTCGACCGTCGTCGAGGAGACCGAAGTGTTCACGCTCGCCGAGAGCCTCGGTGGCGTCGAGAGCCTCATCGAACAGCCCGCGGCGATGACCCACGCGGCCATCCCCCGCGAGGAGCGACTCGAAGCGGGTCTCACCGACGGCCTCGTCCGCGTCTCCGTCGGCATCGAGCACATCGACGACATGAAGACCGACCTGCAGCGGGCGTTCGACGCGGCGTTCTGAGGCGTCGAAGTCCGCTTCGACTCGTCTTCACGCGCTCTCGAGCGCCCTCGCGCACCGGCCGTTGTCGAAAGTTGAGAACGCGAGTAAGGGTTATTGAATAGCACGATGAATAATGAGGTATGTCCCAGGAGTCAGTCACCCTGAGCGCGGAGTCCGTACAGCGACAGAGCTACGCCGAACCGACCGACCGTGTGATGGTCGATTCCGACGACCACGAGGGGTCGAGCCACAGCGCCGAGCAGTTCGGTATCGGGCTGGCCATCGGCTTCCTTCTCGGCGGCGTCGCGGGCGTCATCGGCGACTCCCTGGCCATCGGCGTGATGCTCGGGCTCACGTTCGGCGTCGTCCTCGGCGTCTACTTCATGGAGCGCCGCTGACGGCGGTCGAACGCGGTCGCTCCGGGGACGGGACTTCGAAAAAGGTCGGTCGTCAGTTCAGATACGGCCGACGTTCTCGACGGAGACGCTCTCGACGCCTTCGACTTCGATGAACGCCTCTTCGACGGCCTCGGTGCCACCGGCGTCGTCGGGGACGATGACCGTCGGCAGGAGGGCGACGAGTCCGAACGCGACGTCGTCGCGTTCGAAGCCCTTGATTTTCGCACCCTCGGGCAGGGAGTCTTCGAGCGCGTCCTCGAGGTTGTCGAGGTCGAGCTCGGGGCTGTTCGGCATGACCTTGATTTTAGCAGCTACTTTTCCCATGATTATGGACCCATGAATCCGCAGTCGGGGCACTCGTAGAGGTTGCTCTGCTTGCGGCACTTGGAACAACGCGAAATCTCCTGGCCACAGTCGGGGCACTTGAACGTCGCCGCGCTCATGCCGGCGATGTTGATGCCACAGGACACACACTGGTGCGCGTGTCGCTGTTCGGACTCGCTCATACGCTCATAAACCGGCGCGCGACTTTTAACCGTTGTCTTTCCGGGTTCTGCTGGGGGAAATCCGTGCCCCGCGTGGACACGACTCATCCGATTATCAGCGGCCCCATGAGGACGCACATCAGGTGGACGCGCCGACAGCCGAACCGAACGGGGAGATGGCCGACAGCCCCGGCGACGGCGAGGACGACGACGCCGCCGACTCCGGCGAACGCCCACGAGAGCGCGACGAGGAGGGCGCAGACGGCGGTGACGAGTCGGCGCTGGTCGAGTCTCCCGACGACTGCGAGCGCCCGGTCGCCGACGACCGGCACCAACACCGCCCCGCAGAGCCCCGAGACGACCGTCACCGGCACCGCGAGACCGAGTCCGGTCGGGAGTTCCGCCTCCGTGAGCGCGACGAGTGCGCCCGTTCTGGGCGTCCCCAACCCGGCGAGTGCGAACAGCGCGAACACCGTCGTCGCCGTCGTGGCGGCGCTCGTCGCCGTGACGTAGGCCCGCGTCGATTCGTCGGGGTCGCGGCCGGGGAGCGCGGCCAGCGCGAGCGTCCCGGCGACGCCGGCGGAAACGCCCGTGAGGTAGCCGACGAACGCGCCCCCGCCGGTTCCCGCGGCGACGCTCCGCGCGACTGCCAGCGGCGACGTTGCGAGTGCGGCATCGTCCTGCGGTGGAACGCCCGCGCCGCGTCGCGCCGCCAAGAGGACCGGGACGCCGAACAGGCCGGCCAAGAGCGGGGCCAAGACGCCACCGACCGGAAGCGGCCCCCCGAACGGCCGGTCGAGGACCGCGAGGCCCAGCCCGGTCGAGGCGACGATGGTCACGCAGGCCGCCAGTTTGGCCCGCCGACTCGGTTCGGTCCAGACGAGCGCGGCGGCGACGGCGGCGAGCACCACCCACAGGTGGTCCCGGACGACGGGATAGCCCTCGACCAGTACCTCGGTGAGCGGCACCGCGACCGGCACCGCCAGACAGAGCGCCGCGCCGCTTCCGAGCGCCGACAGCCGAAGCGCCTCGCGCCCCCTCCCGCCGAGGACGAGTTTGTGCGCCGGGAGTGCGCCCGGCGCGAGCGCGGCGTCGGGTACGCCGAGCGTCAGCGCCGGCACCACGTCGAGGAAGGTGTGGACGGTCGACGCGGCGAGGACGGCGGCCGCGACGGCGACCGGCGGCCCGGGGAACTCGGACGCGACGCCGGCGAGGAGCAGCGCGAACGCGTTCGCGTGAAGGCCGGGAATGAGGCCCGAGCAGGTCCCGAGGCAGACGCCGACGACCACGCCGAGGAGGGCGGCGGTCGTCGGGTCGGTCGCGACGGGCGACGCGAGCGCCGCCGCTCGAGCGAACAGGGAGGCGACTGCCCCGCCGGTGAGGAACATCGCGCCGGAGTGGCTTCGGCTTTCGATATGAAGCTACGCGGTTGACGCCGACGCCGACACCGACTGCGCCGTGGCCCGCGTCCGAGTCGGCGAACACGCGACCAGAACTGCCGCTGGTGAGTTGCGTCGAAAGAAATCGGAGTTTCGAAGCGAGCGTCGCCGCGGATGCGGCTGAGTCTCGCGGGAGTTAGCCGAAGAGCGCGCCGAGGCCCTCGCCGTCGGCTTCTTCGTCGTCGTCGTCGTCGTCGCCGCCTTCGTCAGCGGCCTCTTCTTCGGCGTCTTCCTCGTCGTCGTCGTCAGCGGCCTCGACCTCGCCACCGGCGGAACCGCCCGCGGCGGGCGCGGGGGCAGCGGCGGCCGTCTCGATGGCCTCTTCGATGTCGACGTCCTCGAGCGCGGCGACGAGCGCCTTGACGCGGGACTCCTCGACATCGACACCGGCGGCCTCGAGGACCGCGGTGATGTTCTCTTCGTTGACCTCTTCGTCCGACTCGTTCAGGATGAGCGCAGCGTAGACGTATTCCATTGTTGTGTACCTTGTGTGTTGTTAGAACAGGGAGCCGAGGGCGTCGCCAGCGTCTTCGTCGTCGCCGTCGTCTTCGGCGGCGTCTTCGTCGGCGTCGGCGTCTGCCTCGTCGGCGTCCGCTGCTTCTTCGTCAGTCGATTCTTCTTCCTCGGCGGCACCCGTGTCAGCCGCGGACACGCCGCGGAGTTCCTCGGGGAGCGCCTCTTCGTCGTCGATGTTCGCCGCGAGCGCCCGAAGCTGGGCGTCCGCCTTCGAGATGAGCTCGGGCATGAAGTCCGGGCTCTCGATGTTGGCGAACAGACCGACTGCCTTGGCCTCGCTCGTCGCCTTGGCGATGAGCGTCGGCGCGGTCTGGGCGGTCGGGTAGACCGCGTTGACAGAGAGGTTCGTCGCGGCGGAGACGGCCGACTGGATGTCGGCGCGGTACTCGTCCACGTCGATGGCGAGTTCGTCGGGCTCGAACAGGACGCCTTCGGAGAAGACGCCGCGGAGGTCGAGACCGACCTCCTTGGGTTCGATGCCGAGCTCCGCCAGGACGTTTGCGAGTTCCTCGGAGACTTCCTCGCCCTCAGAGAGGACGTTGGAGTCTTCGGTCACCTTGATCGAGCCGTCCATGATGCGGGCGGACGCCCCGACCTGCTGGAGTTCGCCGACGAACGGACCCGGGTCGACACCGGTGTCACCCTCGGGGATGACGATGTCGTTCGGGGCGACTTCACCGGCGTTGATGGGCGCGGGCGTCTTCGACGCCTCGAGCTCCTTGAACAGGGCGAACGGGTTGTCGTTCGTGCCGATGAGGGCGACCTGCCCGGCGATGTACTCCTTGAGGTCCTCGAAGCCGTCATCGACTTCGTCGAGCGCGCGGTTCACGAGCGTGTTGCGGCTCATGCGCACCGCGGCCGAGCCGTGAAGCTCGCGGCGCATGGCCTGGAGCTGGCGGCTCGGGATGCCCGCGACGCCGACGACGCCGACGGATTCGTAGGATTCGATGAAGTCGACGAGCTCGTCGACCTCTTCACGCTTCCACTGCGGAATGACCTCGGTCTGCCGCACCTCGGACTCGCTCATTCGGGCACCTCCACGGACGGCCCCATCGTCGTCTTCACGTAGACGGAGTCGATGTTGAGCGGGCCCTTTTCGAGCGTCGCTTCGAGACGACGGACGATGACGTCGATGTTCTCCGCGATTTCGTCGGGCGTCATGTCGTCTGCGCCGACGCGCGTGTGGAACGTGCGACGGTCGCGCGAGCGGAGCTGCACCGTGTTCTTCATCCGGTTCACCGTCTCGACGACGTCGTCGTCGGGCTGAAGCGGGGTCGGCATCTTACCACGGGGACCGAGCACGGTACCGAGGTAGCGACCGATGTCCTGCATCAGTCCAGCCTCGGCAACGAAGAAGTCGGTCTCGTCGGCAAGGTCTTTCGCCGCATCGGTGTCGTCGCCGAAGTCTTCGAGCTCATCGGGCCCGAGAACTTCGTCGGCGGCATCCTCTGCGCGGAGCGCGGTTTCACCGGTCGCGAACACCACAATCTGGGTGTCCTGGCCGGTGCCAGACGGGAGCACGATGCTCTCGTCGACACGCTTCGACGGGTCGTTAAGATCTAAGTCTCGCAAGTTCACGGCGAGGTCAACCGTTTCGCGGAAGTTCCGCCCAGGTGCCTCGTCGAGTGCGCGAGAGACTGCGTCAACTATTGTGTCTGCCATTATTCACCTCCGTAGTACGCAGGATTGCTCCTACGGGTCAGTGAAACAGGCTACTGCCTGCCTCGTCCGGCAGGACGAGTAGGCTCAACTTAAGTCCGTCGAACTACGGGAGCCGAAACCCCCGAATTCGGGGGTTTCGCGTGCCACAGCCACACATGCGGGCTGGCGAGCACGCGGGCGATGCGAGGTCATCGACGGTCGGGCCGCTCCGGGCCGAGTCGGGTCTGTGGAGAGAAGAAAGCGGGCCGAGTCGACTCGGCCCGACGGAAAGGGCGGTTCGAACCGCCGAGACGGTTCCGAGACGATTACTCGTCGTCGAAGTGGTCGTCGAAGTCGCCGCCGTCGATGCGCTGCTTGAACGTGCGGGCGTCTTCGCCCTCGATGGTGACGCCGAGGGACGCACACGTCCCGGCGACTTCCTTCGAGGCGTTCTTGAGGTCGTACGAGAGCAGGTCAGAGGATTTCTGCTCTGCGACCTTCTTCAGCTGTTCGATGGACATGTCGGCGACGAAGTTCTCCTGGGGTTCGCCGCTGCCGGTGTCGAATCCGACTTCGTCCTTGATGAGCGCCGCCGTCGGCGGGACGCCGACTTCGATGCTGAACGAGCCGTCGTCGTCGTACTCGACGGTGACGGGGACTTCCATGCCGTCGAAGGCAGCCGTCTGGTCGTTGATGTCGTTGACGACGTCCTGGACGTCGACAGGGGTCGGGCCGAGTTCCGGGCCGAGCGGCGGACCGGGGTTCGCCTTCCCGCCGGGAACGAGTACTTCGATAGTTCCAGCCATACGTGGAAACACCGTGTGGCGACTTTTAACGGTTTTCTTTCGCCCGGAGACGTGTGCGACAACTACGCACAGCGCGCGGGGCCGACGTGCGCCCGTCTACAGTTCGACGCCGAACGAGTCCACGTCGCCCGCGAGCGCGGCCATCGACCCGAGCAGTTCGGCCACGTCGTCGAGGTCGCTCGTGGAGACCACTTCGACGGGCGTGTGCATGTAGCGGTTCGGGATGCCGATGTTGAGCGACGGGATGCCGGAGCGACTCGTGTAGAAGGCGTCGGCGTCGGTGCCCGTGCGGATGCCGGCGGCCTGTAACTGCACGCCGATGTCGGCGTCTTTGGCCGCGTCGCGGGCGAGTGAGACGACGGTGGGGTGGTTCGCGCTCCCGCGGGAGACGACCGGCCCCTCGCCGAGTTCGACCGGGCCCTTGCGCTTGCCGGGCACGTCGGGGTTGTCCGTCGCGTGGGTCACGTCGACGGCGACCATCGCGTCGGGGTCGAGGTCGTAGCCGACCATCTTCGCGCCCTGCACGCCGACTTCCTCCTGAACCGTGCTGACGGCGTACACCGTCGCGTCCACGTCGGCCTCGACGGCGGCGCGGAGGCCCTCCGCGGCCGACCACGTGCCGACGCGGTTGTCCATCCCGTTGGCGGCGACGCGGTCGCCCGCGAGGTCGCGGACCCGCGCTTCGACCGTCACTGGGTCGCCGACCTCGACGTGGTCTTTCGCGTCGCCCTTGCTCGTCGCGCCGATGTCGACGAACTGCTCTTCGAGGTCGTCGTACTCCTCGCTTCCCACGTCGCGGAGGTGGATGGCGGTCTGGCCGATGACGCCGGCCACGTCGCCGTCGTCGCCGTGGACCGTCACGTGCTGGCCCTTCGAGACGGTGCGGTCCGCGCCGCCGATGGGACCGATGCGGACGAAGCCGTCGTCGTCGATGTCGCGGACGATGTAGCCGATTTGGTCCGCGTGGCCGGTGAAGGCGATTTCGGGGCCCTCGCCGGTGCCTTCGTGGACCGCGACGGCGTTGCCGTAGTCGTCGACCGTCACGTCGTCGGCGAACTGCGAGACGTAGTCCACCCACACGCGCTGGCCGGCGACTTCGTAGCCGGACGGACTGGGTGTGGTGAGCAGGTCTTCGAGGAAGGCGCGTCGGTCGTCGTCCATACGAGACGTTGACGAGCGGCGAAACAAGAACACAGCGAATCAAGCACACCCCACCGGGAGTCACCGCGGGTCGAGGTCCTCGCGTCTCACGGCGACCCGCGTCGTCCCGTCGCCACAAGGCATATCCATCTTGTGAGCGTACTGATGGGTATGGCCGACTTCACCCTCTTCGAGGTCCACCTGCACGACGGCTTCGAGTTCAGCCCGACCAACAGCGCGCCGCTCCTCTCCAAGCGCGGCGGCGACGAGGCGGCGGCACTCGAAGCCGAGGACGAATCGTACGACGACTACGACGCGGAACTCGACGCCGACGAGACCGACGAATCCGAGTCGAGCGGCGGCCCCGGTATGGCGCTGCTCGTCGGGTTCGTCCTCCTCGTCGGCATCGCCGCGGCGGTCCGCTACATCCGCGGCGGCGGCGGCGACCTCGACGAACTGGCCGACCTCGACGACGAGGAGCGCGACGAAGTCGAAATCGACGCCTGAGCCGGCGGCTCCGAACACCTTTTTCCGCGACCGTTCCCACCGACGACCACCGCCGGGTTCGACCGCGGTCGGATACCCTTAAGCGAATCCCGTAGCAACTCCGGGGTATGACCGTTTCGAGCGCTCCCGGCAAGGTGTACCTGTTCGGGGAGCACGCAGTCGTCTACGGCGAACCGGCGGTCCCCTGCGCGGTCGAGCGCCGGGCGACCGTCACCGTCGCCGCCCGCGACGACGACCACGTCCGCGTCCGCGCCGAGGACCTGAGTCTCAACGGCTTCACCGTCGAGTACCGCGGCTCGACCGGCGACCGGCCCGACGTGGACGTTCCGGCACCGCTCGTGGAGGCCGCGATGGGCTACATCGACGCCGCGGTCGACCAGGCCCGCGAGGCCGCCGACGCGCCCGACGCCGGCTTCGACATCACCGTCGAAAGCGATATCCCGCTCGGGGCCGGCCTCGGCTCCTCCGCGGCGGTCGTCGTCGCCGGCATCGACGCCGCGACCCGCGAACTCGGCGTCGAACTCGAACCCCGCGAAATCGCAGAACGCGCCTACCGCGCCGAACACGAGGTCCAGGACGGACAGGCCTCCCGCGCCGATACCTTCTGTTCCGCGATGGGCGGGGCCGTCCGCGTCGAGGGCGACGACTGCCGAACCATCGACGCGCCGCCGCTCCCGTTCGTCATCGGCTTCGACGGCGGTGCGGGCGACACCGGTGCGCTCGTCTCCGGCGTCCGCGCGCTCCGCGAGGAGTACGACTTCGCCGCCGACACGGTCTCGACCGTCGGCGACATCGTCCGCCGGGGCGAGGAACTGCTGGCCGAGTCGGACCCCGACGCCGACGAGCCGCCCGAGGAGCTCCTCTCGGAGCTCGGCCGCTTCATGAACTTCAACCACGGCCTGCTCGAAGCCCTCGGCGTCTCCTCGCGCTCGCTCGACTCGATGGTGTGGGCCGCCCGCGAGGCCGGCGCGTACGGCGCGAAACTGACCGGCGCGGGTGGCGGCGGCTGTATCGTCTCTCTCGACCCGACGCCCGAGACCCAGACCGCGCTCCGATTCACCCCCGGTTGCGAGGACGCCTTCCGCGCCGAACTCGCCACCGAGGGCGTCAGAGTCGAGGTCTCGCCCGAAGCGGACGCCGAGCGCGACGGAGACGGGGAGGACTCGGCGTGAGCCTCGTCGTCCTCAAACTCGGTGGGAGCGTCGTCACCGACAAGGACGAACCGGAGACGGTGGACGAGGCGGGGCTGGCGGCCGCGGCGGACGCAGTCGC
The DNA here is from genome assembly GCF_000723845.1 of Haloferax prahovense. Lineage (NCBI taxonomy): Archaea > Methanobacteriati > Methanobacteriota > Halobacteria > Halobacteriales > Haloferacaceae > Haloferax > Haloferax prahovense. The sequence continues at coordinate 1,092,109 of NZ_LK053000.1, forward strand.
GACCCTCGCTGCGTCGGGCCGCGTCGTCGTCGTCCACGGCGGCGGGAGCTTCGGCCACCACCACGCCGCCGAACACGGCGTCTCCTCGGGCTCCGGAACCCGCGACGCCGGCGGGGTCCGCGCCATCCACGACGCGATGAAGCGCCTCAACGACGCCGTCCTCGACGCCCTCGCCGACCGCAGCGTCTCGGCCCTGCCGGTCCACCCGCTTTCGGTCGGCGCGCGCGAGGCCGACGGCTCGCTATCGCTTCCCCTCGCGGCGACCGAGACGATGCTCGACGAGGGCTTCGTCCCGGTCCTCCACGGTGATGTCATCGCGCACGCGGGCAAGGGCGCGACTATCGTCAGCGGCGACGACCTCGTGGTGTCGCTCGCGTCCGGACTCGGCGCGGACCGCGTCGGACTCTGTTCGACCGTCCCCGGCGTCCTCGACGCCGACGGCGACGTGATTCCCGAGATTACGGCGTTCGCGGACGCGGCCGACGCGCTCGGCGGGTCGGAGTCGACCGACGTGACCGGCGGGATGGCCGCGAAGGTCAGAAAACTGCTCGCGCTCGGCGCGCCGGCGCACGTCTTCGGCCCCGAGGGGCTGTCGGCGTTCGTCGCCGGCGAGTCGCCCGGGACCGTCATCCGCGGAGAGTAATCGGACTCGAACTCAGAGTTCGACGACCAAGCCGTCTTTTGCGACCCGGACCTCGCCGTCGAACTGTTCGCTCACGCTCGCCCGGAGGTCGTCGGTGACGCGGTCGGCGTGCGGGTAGAGGTGCGTCAGGTAGACCGAATCGATGTCACAGCCGGCGAGCGCCTCGCCAACCTGCGACGGCGTCGGATGGTTCGACACGTCCACGTCGTCGGGGAACGAGCAGTCGTGCGCGAGGACGCTCGCGCCGTCGGCGAAGTCGCCGAGGGCGGAGAACGCCTCGGTGTCCCCCGAGAAGACGAAGTCGGCCTCGCCCCGCTCGTTGCTGAAGCGGTAGGCGAGCGTCGGCATCGAGTGGCGGACCTCGAACCCCATCACGTCGAAGCCGGCGACGCCGAACTCGGTCGGCCCGACCTCCCGAATCTGCACGTCGAGGCGTCCCTTTAGGTAGTCGTGAACGTCGAACAGCCCCTCGACGAGGTCCTCGGTCCCTTCCGGGCCGACGATTTCGAGGCGGTCCTGTCCGGCGAGCCACCGGGCCTTTACGAGCGCCATCAGGTCCGACACGTGGTCGAGGTGGTGGTGCGTGAGGAGGACAGACGAGACGCCCTCGTAGCCGACCTCCGTCTCCGCGAGTCGGGCGAGGACGCCCGACCCGCAGTCCACGAGGAGGGCGTTGCTGTCCGATTCGAGGAGGAGCCCGGTCTGGGCGCGGCCGGTGACGGGCATCGCACTACCGGTGCCGAGGAACGTGACGCGCATGCGCCGAGATACCACGGCGGCGGCGTTAGTCCTTGCGCCCGCTGGCTCGGCCGCGGGCACAACCCTCATACCCGCGCAGGCTAACCCCGAGGTAATGACCCGGCGCGGCCGCTCGCTTCTCGCGTCGAGAGGCGGCGACTACGAGTTCGACCCCGAGTCGGTGACGGTCGCCGACGAGGACGTACTCGACCTGTTGGAGCCCGCCGTCCAGGAGTGGTGGGTCGACCGGTTCGGGGAGTTCGTCCCCGGCAACGGCGGCTTTTTCACTCCGCCCCAGCGCGGGGCCATCCCGCGCATCCACGACGGCGACAACGCCCTCATCTGCGCGCCGACGGGGTCGGGAAAGACGCTCGCCTCCTTCACGGCCATCATCAACGAGCTGTTCCGCCGGGAGCGCGAGTCGCCTGACGGCCTCGACAACTCGGTGTACTGCCTCTACGTCTCGCCGCTGAAGTCGCTCGCCAACGACATCCACCGGAATCTGACCGAGCCGTTAGAGGGTATCGCCGACATCGTCGCCGACCGCGGGGAGACGGTGGATATCAGACACGCCATCCGCCACGGCGACACCTCCTCGGCGGACCGCCAGAAGATGCTCTCGGAGACGCCGCACATACTCAACACGACGCCCGAGACGCTGGCAATTCTGCTCAACTCGCCGAAGTTCAAAGAGAAGCTCCGAACCGTCGAGTACGTCGTCGTCGACGAGATTCACAGCCTCGCGGAGAACAAACGCGGCACCCATCTGTCGGTGTCGTTAGAGCGACTGGAGGACCTGGCCGAGTCGTCGCCGACGCGCATCGGCTGTTCGGCCACCGTCGAGCCCCTCGACACGGTCGCGGAGTTCCTCGTCGGCCGCGAGGACGGCGAGAACGGCGAGCCCCGCGACTACGAACTCGTCGACACGCGGTTCGTCCGCGACTTCGACGTGCAACTGGAGTGTCCGACCGACGACCTGATTCGGACGCCCCGAAGCGAGGTCCAGAGCCGATTTTACGACCGCCTGCACGACCTCGTCGCCTCGCACACGAACACGCTCGTGTTCACCAACACGCGGTCGGGCGCGGAGCGCGTCCTCCACAACCTCCGCGAGGGATTCGACGACATCGACGAATCGAACTCGGGTTGTCACCACGGGAGCCTCTCGAAAGAGCGCAGACAGGAGATAGAGTCGAAGCTAAAGGCCGGCGAGCTGCGCGTGGTCACCACCTCCACGAGCCTCGAACTCGGCATCGACATGCCCCACATCGACCTCGTGGTACAGGTCGGCTCTCCCAAATCCGTCGCCGCGCTCCTCCAGCGGGTCGGCCGCGCGGGCCACCAGCTCGGCCAGACGGTCGAGGGTCGCGTCATCGCTCTCGACAGGGACGAACTCGTCGAGTGCGCGGTGATGCTCTCGAAGGCCGAGTCGGGCTTCGTCGACCGGGTGTTCATCCCCGAGAACGCCTTCGACGTGGCCGCCCAGCAGGTGTACGGGATGGCCATCAACGCGATTCGCCCCGAGTCGGAACTGCGCGAGACGCTCCGGCGGGCCTACCCGTATCGGAACTTCTCGGACGACGACTTCGAGCGCCTGTTCCGCTATCTCACCGCCGACTACGACGGCCTCGAAGACAAGAACGTCTACGCGAAAATCTGGCGCGACACCAACGACCCGCCGGACGGCGAGCACCACTACGAGGAGTACCCCGTCGGCGAGCACCTCATCGGCAAACGCGGTCGGATGGCCCGCGTCATCTACATGACCAACATCGGCACGATTCCGGACTCCTTTACCTGCGACGTGTTGGTCCGCGGGGCCGACCAGTGGGTCGGCACGCTCGACGAGGGCTACCTCGACACGCTGGAGAAAGGCGACGTGTTCGTCCTCGGCGGCGACCACTTCGCGTACCGCTACCGCCGCGGGTCGAAGGTGTACGTCGACCGCACCACACAGCGCCCGACGGTTCCCTCGTGGTTCTCCGAACGCCTGCCGCTTTCGTACGACCTCGGCCGCGAACTCGCCGCGTTTCAGGCCGACCTCGTGGACCGACTCGACGCCGGCGGCGCGCCCGCCGTCAGGTCGTGGCTCCGGGAGTTCCCGCTCGACGAGAACAGCGTCCGCGCCGTCACGCGGATGTTCGACGAGCAGGTCAGATACGCCGGTCCCGAGAGCGTGGCGACCCCCGACAGACTCGTCGTCGAGACCGAACTCGACCGCGACACCTACCGCCGGCACTTCTACGTCCACTGCACCTACGGCCGGCGGTTCAACGACGGCCTCTCGCGGCTCCTCGCGTACCACGCGGCCCGCCGGACGAACGCGAACGTGCAGGTCGCGGTCGCCGACAACGGCTTTTCGCTCTCGATGCCGCTCAACCGCAAAGTCGACCTTGCGGGCGTCCTCCGCGACCTGACGCCCGAGGAAGTCGAGGACGACCTGCGGGCCGCCCTCGACGGGACCGACCTCCTGAAACGCTACTTCCGAATCAACGCGACGCGCTCGCTCATGATTCTCAAGCGCTACAAGGGCTACGAGAAGTCCGCCGCCCAACAGCAGGTCTCCTCGGAGATGCTGCTGTCGTTCGCGCAGGACCTCGACGAGTTCGCCGTGATGGAAGAGACCTACCGCGAGCTTCTCGAAGACAAACTGAACCTCGCCGCCATCGAGGACGCGGTTGCGGCGATTCGGGCGGGCGACGTAGACGTGGTCGGCCACCAGGTCTCGTCGCCGACGCCCCGGGCGTTCGGCCTCGCCACGCTGACCGCGAGCGACGTGGTCCTCGCCGAAGACGAGAGCGCGGCGCTCCGGGAGTTCCACGAGCGCGTCAAGGCCGAAATCGGCGACGACGAGGCGGACCTCGGCATCGACGTGGACTGACGGGGTCCGGGTACGAGGCCGGGGCCGGGGCAGAGACCGGGGTCGCGGGCGAGCGTCCTACCGCCGCGCCCACGCGAGCATCCGGTCGTAGAACGGGTCGGATTCGAGCGCGTCGGCGTCGCCGACGAGACACAGCGCCTTTTTCGCCCGCGTCAGCGCGACGTTGATGCGGCGGTGGTCCTCGAACAGCGGGCCGTCCAAGTCGCCGGTGGCGACGAAGGAGACGACGATGACCTCCTTCGAGGAGCCCTGGAACCGGTCGACCGTGTCGACGGTCGCGTCGGTTCTCCGGGAGATTTCTGCGACCTGCGCCCGGAACGGCGCGATGACGCCAATGTCGTCGGTATCGACGCCGGCGGCCTCGTAGGCGGCGACGACCTCGGCCACGCGGTCGGCTTCGATGGGATTCGTGTTGCCGACGCGCCGGCCGTCGGGGTCGACGAAGGCGACTTGGTCCGCGAGTTCGGCGGGGAGGTCCGCGGTGTCGACGCCGAGGTCGCGGAGGTGCTGAGACGCGACAGCGCCCGTGGCCGGGCGGAGCGCGCCGTCGTAGAACTCCTTGGAGGCAAAGGCCTGAATCCGTTGGGACATGCGGTACTGCCGGTCGAGCATGACCGAGGCGTCGGGATACGTCTCGATGAGTCGCTGGAACAGCGATTTCTGGAGGTCGTTTTCGGCGCGGACGACCGGCGGAAGCTGTTTGTGGTCGCCGACGAGGACGAACCGGTCGGCGAGGTTGACGGCGGCGAGCGTCCCCGGTTCGGTTATCTGTGACGCCTCGTCGACGAGCGCCGCGTCGAACGACTGCTCGCGCATCACGCGCGACCCGCAGGAGGCGGTGGTCGCGGCGACGACCGGCGCGTCGTGGAGAGCGGCGGCGAGCGCGTTCGGGTCGCCGCTCCGCGAGAGCCGAATGTCCTGCATGTCCTCGCGGACGCCCGATTCGGTTCCGACACGAACAATATCCTCGAACCCCTGGTCGCGCAGAGCTTCGAGGGCGTTGTCAACCGCGCGGTTCGTAAAGGCCGAAAGCAAGACGCGGTTGCCGTCCTCGACGAGCGCGCGGATGGTCCGGGCGATGGTGTAGGTCTTGCCCGTCCCCGGCGGCCCGTGGATGAGCGCGAGGTCGTCGGCGTCGACCGCGAGGCGCACCGCGTCGTCCTGCGCGTCGTTGTTGTCGATGAACGTGCGGCCGACAGACCGGTCCGAGAACCCGGGGTCGCGGCGGCCGAACAGCACGTCTTTCCGGGCGGGCGACCCCTTGAGCACCGCGTCGTGGAGCGCGGTGAGCAGGCGGTCGACGGTGAGTTCGGAGGGGTACACGTCGAGGCGGCGGAGCGGGACGGGTTCGTCGGTCGTGACGACCACCTCGTCGCCGAGTTCGACGATGCGCGCGAGTTCGGCGTGCCCCTCGACGGGGTGGCCGTCGCTGGCGAGCGCCACGTCGCCGGCGCGGAGCTTCGACACCGCGTCGTCGGTCTGCTTCGCCCGGAGTTCCCACGTGCCGTCGGGGCGCTCGGTCTGGCCGATGGGTTCGAGGCCGATGAGCGCCCGGTCGTCGTCGGCGCGCTCCTCGGCGCTCTGGTCCCAGAGCTTTCGGTATTCGTTGTGGACCGCCCGGCGCTCTTCTTCGACGGCGCGGTAGAAGCGGTCGAAGTAGTCGCGTTCGTCCTCGGGGACCGGGTTCCCGATTGCGCCGGCTTTCGACTCCTGGTCGAGTCTGCCGGAGACGACCATGCAGGTGTCCTTCTCGAAGCAGTACTCGCACTTCGAGTTCACCTCGTAGCCGGTCGGCACCGACGCGTCGTGTTCCATCGCCGCGATTTCGTTGCGGGTGCGGACGACGAACTCGAGGAGGCCGCGGCCGATGGAGAAGTCCTTCGCCGGCGAGAGGTCGCCAGACTCCTCGGTGCGGTCGAGCGTCGTGTTCTTGGTGTAGAGGAGCGTCCCCGTGTCGACCGGGACGCCCCGCTCTTCGAGGATGAGCGCGTAGGAGGCGGCCTGAATCTTGTCCTGAAACCGCGGGTCGCGGTTGAGGTTCTTGCCGGTCTTGAGTTCGACGGGCGACCCCCGGCGGAGGGCGTCGGCGCGGCCCTTGATGCCGAACGTCGGCGAGATGAGCGTGTACTCGGAGCGCCACTCGTCTTCGTCGGTGAGGACGCCCTGCGAGAGCCAGCCCTCGATGGCGGCGGCGTTGCGGCGGACCTCGTCCGCGACCTCGTCGACCTCGCGGCCGAGCAAGCCGAGTTCGAGGCCGCGCTCGTCGATGCGCTCGTCGATGGACGAGTCGAGGTCGCGGCCGCGGAGCAGGTCGCCGAACACGTCGTGGACGATGGTCCCTTTCACCACCGGGTAGTTCAGCGGGATACCCGAGAGCTTGTTCAGGTAGTACATCCGCGAGCACTGCACCCACGAGCGGATGTCGGTCACGTCGACGAGGAAGTCGGGTTCGACGACGACGAACGACTCCGAGCCGGTCGAATAGGTCGTCTCGCCGCGGTACTCGGACTCCTCGGCGTCGGTGACGAGCAGGTCCATCCCCGGTTCGGCGTGTTCGGCGGCGTGGGTCCACTTCCCCCAGAGGGTGACGGTCACGGGGTCTCCGGTCCCGCGCTCGGGGCGGAGCGTCACCTCCGCCAGCGAGCGCTCGCCGTACTTCGTTTCGACGTCACGCGGCTCGCCGACCTCGACGAGCGGACCGCGAAGGTTCACGTCCGAACCGTCGGTGAGGCGCGGCCAAATAGCCGTCGGTGGGGTGTGAGCCCCGCGGCGGTTCGCGTGCGTGACTCTCCCCGACCGTCACGTTCTTTCTCTCTCGCATGGTACGCCCACCCATGCGCGTCAGAGATTGGCAGGACATCCTCTCGGAGGTCGTCGAAGACGGCCGTGGCCGCGACCCCGACGCGTGGCGGGCCGTCGCGGGCACCCGGCGACGGAGCCTCGGTGAGGACCTCTTTCTCGCCCACCCGAACGCCGGTGTCTACCAACTGAAGACGTACGCGAAGAACCCCTACGAGGTCCGCGGCGTCGGCGCTCGCGTCGCCCGTCGCATCGACGACGACCTCGACCCGCTGTTCCCGCGCCGGCGCGGCGACGACGGCGAGAACGACGCCGGCCGGTTCGCCGTCCAGCAACCGCCCGAAGACGAGTCGCAGGCTGAATCGATGGCGCGGCGACTCGAAGAGACCGTGAAAGTCCACGCCGACACGCCGACCACCGCCGACGACTTCTTCACCGACGTGATGGAGGCGCTCGAAAGCCCGGCGTTCGGCCCGATGGACTACGAGTTCGACGCCCGGCCCGACCGCCTCGACGACCTCGCAGACGAGTTCGCCGACGCTGACGAACTGCTGTCCACGGACCTCGACGACCTCATCGAGTCCGACGGCGTCGACCGCGGGTTCCAGTGAGACACCGGTTTCAAACCCTCCCAACCCAATGGACTGCTATGGACGATAGATTCCGCGCGCGGCCGCGAAAACCGCCCCACGGCGCGATTTCGGAGGAACGATGGTCGGTTCCAGCATGAGCGACGAGGAGACGCGGCTCGCCAACAACCGAATCAAAATCGGATTCGTTCTGTTGGTCGGCGTGTCGGCCGGCCTCGTCGCCGTCCAAGCCGGAGCGACACTCGTTCAGAGCGCAATCGCGCTCCTCGCCGGCCTGGCCGTCGGCGGGGTCCTCACGTGGTATCTGGGCCGCTGGGCCAAGGAGTTCACCGCGGTGAACCGACGCTAGACGTATCGTCTGTTGTGAAATTCGAACACAAACACATATTTCAGATTAAACGTGTGGCATCGAATCGCAGAGTATATAGCTGTCCTCTGAGGACAGATTCTTGCCGGTAACCAGGGCAGGGGCAATGACCTGGTTATTCACCGGATAGCGCTGTGGGGCACCGGAATTGGGCCTCTGATGCAACACGGCGACCTACCCAAGGTACGTGCGCGACCCGAGCACGGCTCGGGCATCGGGTACGCGTGCCGATGGAGTTGCAGTCTCTTCAGGGCGACACCCGCGCGATCCATCGCTCGGGCGCGTCCAATTCGGCGTCGGTCGGTAAGTTCTCCGGATGGTCCCACACTCGCGAAGCGGCCGCGACGCCGCGTTCGTCGGCGACGTGCTCGAAGAACCGAGCGCCGCGTTCGTACTGCCGGCGCTTGAGGCCGAGTCCGAGGAGCCGACGCGCGAGCTTCGCGACGGGACCGCCGCCCTGTCGTCGCTCGTCGAGCTTCCGGCGGAGGTCCTCGTAGTCGTCGTCGAACGCCCGGTCCATCAGCAGTTCCGCGTAGCCCTCGACGGCGGTCATCGCCGTGTCGAGTTCGCGGAACGCGTTGCGGTCGATGTCGCCTTCGACGAGCGCGTCGACGCCGCGTTGCATCCGCGATTCGAGGTGCGTCGAGAGCCACGGGGCCGCGCCGAACTCCGCGGCGTGGGACACCTCGTGGAAGGCGATCCAGCGGCGGAACCGCGGGTAGTCCACGTCGAGGCTGTCGGCGACCCGGCGGATGTTCGGGTGGACGAAGTACAGGCCGTGGTCGTCGTCGCCCTCGGCGAGGAGCAGCGGGTCGTACTGCCCGAGGACGTTGTTCCCGAGGAACGAGAGGACGAAGGCGAACGAGCCGGTGTTGACGGCGCGGGTGACACCGGGAAGGAGCGCCGGGCCGTGTTCCTCGAACGGGACCATCACCCGTCGGAACGTCGCCACGTTCGCGTCTATCCAGTGGTGTCGGTTCTGGACTTCGACGACTTCGGGCACGTCGAACTCCACCTCGGCGACGGTCGAAAGGCGGTCGCGCGCGTCGCGAACGTCCGCGGCGTACCCCGCTCGCTCCGCCTCCGAGAGGTCGAGCGAGCCGGGGTCGGTCGCGGCTTTCGCGGCCTCGGCGACGGCGTCCCAGTCGATGGTGCCGGAGCCGGTCGCCGAAGCGTCCGCGACCGCTTTGACGCTCCGAAAGAGGTTCATACGGTATCGTGGCGGGCCGGACGCAAAACGCTTCGGTCGGGGAAACGAACCCTCAGACTCCCAGACAGAACGCCCCTAAACACTATACCGAGTCTGACGTGGGGAGCGTATGGACCGAACCATCGACCACGTCGCGTTCGGTGGTACCGAGCTGTACGAACTCCGAGCGGCCGCGAACGAAGTCGGCCTCACCCCAACCTACGGCGGCGAACACGGGACCGGAACGACTCACATGGCCGTCGTCCCGTTCCCCGACGGGTCGTACCTCGAACTCATCGCGCCGACGCTCGGAACCGACGCGGCGGACGCCGGATTCTGGCCAGCCCACCTCGCGGCCGACGCCGGCCCCGCATCGTGGTGTCTGGAGACCGACGACGCCGCCGCCACCGCCAAAAGCGCCATCGACGCCGGCCTCCCCGTCGATGGCCCGCACGAGGCCTCTCGCGCTCGGCCGGACGGCCGCCTCGTCGAGTGGGACATGAGCTTCGAGGGTGCAGACCAGCGACTCCCCTTCTTCATCCGCGACCGCACCCCGCGGAGCTACCGCGTCCCGAAAGCCGCACGAAACGCCGCCGTCCGCGGACTCCACACCGTCGTCGTCGCCACCCGCGACCGCGAGGCGACCGCGGCGCTGTTCGCCCGGCGGCACCGCTACCCTTCGCCGGTCGACATCAACGGGCCGTTCTCCGAGTTCGCCGTCCTTCCCGGCACGCCGCTCGCCCTGTGCGAACCCGGCGGCGGCGCGCTCGAAGCGCGCATCGACGAGGTCGGCGAGGGACCGTGCGCGTTTCTCGTCGGCGTCACCGACCTCGACCGGGCGCGGAACTCGCTGTCGCTCGGCCCCGAGATTCGCTACAGCGACCGCCACATGGCGTGGTTCGACCACGACCTGTTCGAGGGGCGACTGGGCGTGGTGGAACTCCCCTGAATCGGCCCGAATCGCCCTGAATCGCGAGTCGAGGTCTGACGGTCGGCTCAGGCGGCGCAGTTGTTCGGTCCGAGTTCGAGTTCAGTCGCCTCCTCCTCGTCGCCGACCGAGGCCCGCCCGGTGTTGATGGCGATGACGCGCTCGTAGTTCGCGGGCTTTTCGGGCGTATCTCCGGCCACCCGGTCGACGAACGCCGACTCGTCCATCGACAGCAAGTCGAGTTCCCCGCGCAGGTCGCCGAGCGTCGCGCTCACGAGTTTGCCCGGCGCGGCGACGCCGTAGCGCCCGTCCGCCCCGACTGAGACGTGCCCGGGGAGGACGCGCGTCTCGTCGGGAAGCGACAACAGCGTGTCGTGGAGCGTCTCGTAGAGGAGTTCCGCGCCCGTCGCCGCGTCGGCGTCGCCGAACTGGAGCTCCGTCCGGCCGACCGACTCGACGAACAGCGTGTCGCCGGTGAGGAGGAGCCGACCGTCGACGAGGTAGTTCGTCATGTCCGAGGTGTGGCCCGGCGCGTGAATCGCCTCGATGTCGTAGTCACCGACGCTCAGCGTCTCGCCGTCGTCGAGCGCGGTGAACTCGTATGCAACGTCGCGGTCCGCCGCCTCCGAACCGAGGTAGTACGGTACGCCGAGTCGGTCGGCGAGGGTCCGACCGCCCGAGACGTGGTCGGCGTGGACGTGCGTGTCGAGCACACCCGAGACCGTCATGCCGGCGTCGGCGGCGACGAGTTCGAACTCGTGGACCTGCCGGGTCGCGTCCACGACGACCGCCTCGCGGGCCGACCGCGAGCCGACGACGTAGCCGAGACAGCCCTTCGCGCGCCGCTGGACCTGCGCGACGAACAGGTCGTCGTCGCCGGTGTCGAGTTCGACCACCTCGTACAGCTTGCTCCAGTCCTCCATGCCGCCTTTGACGACCTCAACCTCGTCGTAGCCCCGCGCCGCGAGTTCGAACCCGAACGACGTAGAGGACAGCCCCTTCCCGCAGATGGCGACGACCGGTCCTTCCTCGGCGAGGTCGTCGACGCGATCCCAATCCCAGTCGCCGCCGAGTCCGTCGGCGGGGTGGAAGGGAACGTTAACCGAGCCCTCGATATGCCACGACTCGAAGCTCTCGGGCGGTCGCGTGTCGACCACGGTGAACGAGTCGCCCGCGTCTACCCGGTCAGCGAGTTCGCTCACGGTGAGCTGGTGGAGGAGTTTACTCATGTGGTTAGCTATGGGAACGACGCACAAAACCGTTTGCGGCGGGCGCGATGCGCACGGCTCTCGGGTCGGCGTCGCTGTACCGCTATCGAACCGAGAGAACGCGCCGCCGCTCACCGGGCGGGCGTCAGAAAAGTCGAGTCGAAATGTCGTCCCGAACTACAGTTCGGCCTCGAAGTCTTCGAGGGCGTAGACCGTGTCGGAGCCGCGGCGGTCGAGCGTCTCGTTGGCGAGGAGCCAGTAGACGACCGACAGCGCGCGTCGACCCTTGTTGTTCGTCGGGACGACGAGGTCGACGTTCGACGTCTGGTTGTTGGAGTCGCACATCGCGATGACCGGGATGCCGACCGTGATGGCCTCCTTGACGGCCTGCGCGTCACCAATCGGGTCGGTGACGACGACCACGTCGGGTTCGATGTAGCCGGCGTAGTCGGGGTTCGTCAGGGTTCCCGGGATGAAGCGGCCCGTGCGGGCGCGAGCGCCGACGGCGTCGGCGAACTTCTCGGCCGGGAAGCGACCGTACTGGCGGGAGGACGTGACCAGAATCTGCTCCGGACTGTAGTTCGCGAGGAAGTCCGCGGCGGTGCGGATTCGCGAGTCCGTCTGGCTGACGTCGAGCACGTAGAGCCCGTCGTCGCGGACACGGTGGATGAACCGGACCATGTCCTTGGTCTTCTGCTGGGTACCGATGTGGACACCGGCGGCCAGGTAGTCCTCGACCGGGATGAGCAGGTCGGCGTCTTCGTCGGGCATAACGTCCTCGTCGAAGGCCGGTTCCGGCTCTGCTTCTTCGGCTTCGGCGGCTTCGTCGGCCGCCTCGGCGGTCTCTGCTGTCTCGTCTTCGGTGGCGGCCTCGGCGGGTTCCGTCTCGGCGACCGCTTCGGTCTCCGTCTCGGGTTCCTCGTCGGCGACCTCCACCGCGTCGTTTTCGTTGTCGCTCATACTGCGTCGTCCGCGATGCGGATGAGTTCGTTCAGTTTGGCGGTTCGCTCGCCCTGCACCGTGCCAGTCTTGATGAACGGCGCGTCGGTTGCGACGGCGAGGTGTGCGATGGTCGCGTCTTCCGTCTCACCGGAGCGGTGAGAGATGACGGCGTCCATTCCGTTTCGGGAGGCCAGTTCGACAGCGTCGAACGCGTCGGTCAGCGTCCCGATCTGGTTCGGCTTGATGAGGATGGAGTTCGCGGCGCCCACGTCGATGCCGTCCTGCAGACGGTCGACGTTGGTGACGAACAGGTCGTCACCGCAGATGAGCGTGCGGTCGCCCACGCGCTCTGTGAGTTCCGCGAAGCCCTCGTAGTCGTTCTCGTCGAGGGGGTCTTCGACGTAGACGAGGTCGTACTCGTCGACCATCTCGGCGACGTAGTCGATCTGCTCGTCGGTCGTCTTCGTCTCGTCACCGTAGTGGTAGACGCCATCTTCGAACATCTCCGAGGCCGCGATGTCGAGACCGAAGCGAATCTCGAAGCCGAGTTCGTCCTCGACGTCGGATACCGCTTCGCCCATGATTTCGAACGCGTCGGCGTCGGATACCGGCGGTGCCCACGCACCCTCGTCGCCCTTCGCGGCGGGCACGCCGCGCTCGTCGAGAATCTCGGACGCGCGGGCGTGGACCTTCGCGTTGGCGAAGACGGCTTCGGAGACGCTCGGCGCGCCGACCGGCGCGGCGAGGAACTCCTGAATGTTCGTCGCTTCTTTGGCGTGTTCACCGCCACCGATGACGTTCCCGAGCGGCGTCGGGAAGTTGTCGCCGCGGAACGCGCCGCCGAGGTGCTGGTACAGGGGTGCACCGAGCACGTCGGCACCGGCCTTGGCGGCCGCCATCGAGATGGCGACCGCACTGTTCGCGCCGATTTCCGAGAAGTTCTCGGAGCCGTCTGCGGCGCGGAGCGTCGCGTCGACCTCACGCTGGTTGCCCGCGTGGACCTCGTCCACGAGTCGGGGAACGGCGTGTCGCCGCGCGGCGGCGATTGCTTCGGTCGGCGGCAGTTCGATTGCCTCGTACTCGCCGGTGGAGGCCCCGCTCGGGGCCGCAGCGCGACCGAACCCACCGGATTCGGTGAGCACGTCGGCTTCGACCGTCGGGTTCCCACGGGAGTCGAGCACGCGGCGCAGAGCTACGGATGTGATTCGAGTCATGTTGTCACTTACCCTCTCGTTTGACGGTGAACGGAAGTACACCTGCGTCGTACTCCTCAGCGGCGATTAATATCGGTTCGGTCTGTTCCGAATCGACGAGAACGGGTGCACCGTAGGAGACCTGCAGCGCTCGTGCGCCGAGGATTCGTGCCTTCTCGTATCGGTTGTACCGTTGAATCATTGGTAGGGAGATACGACGTCCACGAGGTCCTTGTGCGACACCATCATCCGCCGGCAGCAGGCACGCGTGACTCCGAGGTCGTCGAGGACGTCAGCGGGGTCCTCGTCTCCCTCGCGAGCACGGGCTTTGAACTCGTCCCAGTGTTCGCCGATCACTGTGCCGCAGGTGAAACACCGGACGGGAATCATCATGGTTAGATCACCTCAGCGGTAGGACTTCTGGTAACGAGCGCGCGCGCCCGGTCCGCCCCACTTCTTGGGTTCGGACTGGCGGACGTCGTTGACCAGAAGCGAGCGGTCGAACTCCATGTACGCGTCGCGAAGCTCCGCGTCGTTCAGGTACTGCACCAGGCCACGAGCGAGCGCGGTGCGGACTGCGTCGGCCTGACCGGCCACGCCGCCGCCGTTGACGCGCACGTCGATGTCGACCTGCGAGCGGAGGTCCTCGCCTGCGATGCGGAACGGTTCCAGCATCTTGAGGCGGGCCATCTCCGGCTCGACCAGCTCGACCGGCTGGGAGTTGATTCGGACTCGACCTTCGCCCTCGCGCACGGTGGCGCGGGCGATTGCGGTCTTCTTCTTACCGGACGTGTTCGTTACCATGTGACGTTAGCACCCAGCTTCTCGGAGACCTCTCCGAGCGAGATGAACTTGATGTTCGAAAGTCGGTCCAGCGAGGTGTCTTCGAGCATCTCGCCGTCTTCGTCGTACGGATTGCCGACGTAGACGCGGACGTTCGAGAGCGCCTCGCGGCCGCGGGGCTTCTTGTACGGAAGCATGCCGCGGATGGCACGCTTGAAGATGCGGTCGGGACGCTTCGGGTAGTACGGACCCTGGTCCGAACCGACTTCGACGCGCTTTCTGTACTTGGCCATCACGTCCTGTTCCGAGCCCGTGATGACGGCGTCTTCAGCGTTGACGACGGCGACCGTCTCCCCTGCGAGGGCGCGCTGTGCGACCTCCGAGGCGACGCGGCCGACGATGCAGTTTCGAGCGTCGACAACGACGTCTGCGTCGAATTCTGCGAGGCTCATCGGATCACCCGTACGTTGGACCCGTCGGGGTTCTGTTCAGCGAGTTGTTCTAGCGTCACGGTGTCGCCGACCTGCTCGATCTTCTTTCGAGCGGTGGACGAGAAGTCCACGGCCGCGACTGTGACGTTCTTCTGCAGCACACCGCTACCCAGCACCTTGCCGGGCACGACGACGGTCTCGTCTTCCTGAGCGTATCGTTCGATACGACCAAGGTTGACTTCCGCGTGGGTGCGCCGTGGCTTTTCGAGACGGTCCGCGACATCCTGCCAGACGTTGGCACCGGACTCACGCGAGACCGCCTTCAGCTCGGCGATGAGACTGTTGAGTCTCGGGTTCGTCTTACTCATTGTCTACCTCCAGAGAGAAAGCGGAGTGCAGGGAGCAGGATTTGAACCTGCGGACTCCTATGAGACAGCGCCCTGAACGCTGCGCCGTTGGCCAGACTTGGCTATCCCTGCAAGCATTCCGCTGTACTTCATGCCCCGTAAAAACACCTTCGGTCCGACCCGCCGCCGTGAGTGAGTCACACGCCACGCTATCGGTGGTCGTGACCCCTCGCGGGGCGGGCGAACGTCGGTGTTGAGACGGGGCAGTATTCATCTTACAGTGCGACCTTCTCTTCGAGCTCGGCCGCGCGGTCGCCCAAGGAGGCGACAGCGCGAGTCACGAGCTCGTCGACGTCGAACGAACCGTCCGTCTCCACACTGAAGACGAACGCTCCGGGCACGTCGTGTACTTCGACCTCTTTACCGGGGTACCGCTCCGTCAGGTCGTTGCCGAACGTTTCGGTTGCGACGAGGTCGCCGTCTTCGGCGTCCCCCTCGGCGTGCTCCGCCGCGGCCTCTTCGATGACGCCGCGGAGGATGTTCGGCTCCTGTTCATCGAACTCGCCGGCGTCGCCGACGACCTCCACGCGCTGGAGGTGTCGATAGCCGACGGCGACCCCGCCTTGATTCTTGGCGTGGTCCTTTCCGTAGCCGAGGACGGCGTCGGCCTCGAACTCGAGGCGCTGGCCCTCCTTCAGCTCGATGATGGGGATGTTCTCGTCCGCCGGGACGACCATGTCGTCCGCGGATTCGATGTCCCCGGAGTAGGCGGTTGCCGGCCCGTCGACTTCGAGCGCGACGGTGACGGTGTCACCGGGTTCGAAGTCGCCGAGAGGCGTGGTCAACGGAACCAGACCGAGACGAAGCCCGATCATCTCGTCGAACATGACCGAGGTGTTCTCCACGAACCGAACGGTGTCGATGGAGAACGTCGGCACGTCGGCGACCATCGCCCGGCGAATGCCGTTGGCTAGCGCCGGGGTCAGACCGCGCGCGACGAAACGGGCGCGTCGGTCTTCGCGTTCGATGAACTCGACCTGGAAGTCGTTTACCATGGTGTGTTAGAGTCGGCTGTTTTTCGGCGCGCGAGTTCCGTCGTGCGGAATCGGCGTCACGTCCTCGATGCGACCGATCTCGAGACCGGCGCGAGCGAGGGCGCGAATCGTTGCCTGTGCGCCGGGTCCGGGGCTCTTGTTACGGTTGCCACCGGGACCGCGGACACGGACGTGCAGACCGGCGATACCGGCCGCCTTGATCTGGTCGGCGACGCTCTCTGCCATCTGCATGGCCGCGTACGGAGATGCCTCGTCACGGTTCTGCTTGACGACGGAACCGCCGGACGACTTGACGATCGTCTCGGCGCCCGTGATGTCAGTCACCGTGATGAGCGTGTTGTTGAACGATGCGTGGACGTGGGCGATTCCCCACTTGTCACCGGTTTCGGATTCGCTCATTCTTGGGCCTCCGCGCGCTCAGGGTGCAGTTCGTCCGCGAGCTTCGACGTCTCGTCGAACGCCACGGTGTCCTCTTCGTTGACCTCGACCTTTCGGGAGGGGACGGTCGTCCGAGCACCGCCGACGGTCACGTGACCGTGGACGATGAACTGACGGGCCTGCTGGGGCGTCTGTGCGAGCCCCTTGCGGTAGGCGACCGTCTGGAACCGACGTTCGAGGATGTCGGTCACGTCGAGACGCAGCGTCTGGGAGATGTCGTCCTCCGCAGAGAGGATGCCGTAGCGGCGCATGCGCGCCATGAACTCGGCACCGAGCGACTCGGCCTCTTCGACGTCACCCTGGGCCTCGCCGAGGAGGCGTCGCGCCTCGCGGCGGAGGTTGCGCAGTTCGGACTGCGCGCGCCAGAGTTCTTCCTTGTTCTTGAGACCGTACCGAGAGAGGAGGTCCGATTCCTGCGCGATACGCTCGCCCTGGAACGGGTGGTTCGGGGTCTCGTAGAACTTGGTGTTGTTACCCGTCGTCATTCTTCAGCCTGCGCCTCCTTGATCTCCTCGACGTTGACACCGATGGTGCCTTCGGTACGTCCAGTGGACTTCGTCCGCTGGCCGCGAACCTTCTGGCCGCGCTGGTGTCGAACGCCCTTGTAGGAGCTGATCATCTTCATGCGGTTGATATCATGCCGCCGCTTTTCTTCGAGGTCCGAACCCGTAATGTGGTCGGTCTCACCGGAGAAGAAGTCCTTCCGTCGGTTTGCCATCCACTCGGGGGCGTGGTCCTCAAAGTTCTCGACGACATCGACAACGGCGTCGATCTCGTCTTCGGGAAGCTTACCGAACAGCGCCGTTCGGTCCACTTCCGCGGCGTCGGCGATGATGCGCGCTGTGCGCTTGCCGATACCCTTCATGTCCGACAGACTGCGCTCTACCGTCTTCGTTCCGTCAAGGTCGGTCTGACCAATTCGGATGAAGTAACGGAGGTCCTCTTCCTCCTCCGGAGAGCCGTCCTGTGGTTCTTCTGCACTCATGACTTTGGAAGTCGTGTTGTGAGCGTTGCGGCGGGGATTCGAACCCCGGGGGCTTGACGCCACTGAGTTAGCAACCCAGCGCCTTGGGCCAGGCTTGGCTACCGCAACACTTCGGTCGTGTTAGTTTCGCCCTTCCGGACTCGGGGACGACATTCCCCTACATCGATTGCATCCGTTACGAGACGGGGGCATTACTTAAACATCACGAAAGGGGCCTCGCGTGAGAGCCCGAGTCACCGTCGCTCGCCGTCGAACTGTGGGGTGTTACACAATCTCACCAAAATCATAATAACTACGATTACGTATTCCGCTCAATGAGTTCGACAGAGTCCGCTCCCGAGGCGACGAAGCCAGTCCGAATCGAGACCGCCGAAGAGCTCGACGCCCTCGTGGCCGAACACGACCGCGTCCTCCTCGACATCTACACCAAGGGCTGCACGCTGTGTCAGAGCATCGAGCCGGTGCTGGGCAACGTCGCGAAGGCGACCGACGTGGTCGTCGCGATGATAAATCCGCAGACAGACATGTCGGTCGCGGAACGGTACACGATTCGGAGCGTCCCGACGCTCCTCCTGTTCGAGGACGGCGAACTCGTCGACCGCCTCGCCGACGGGTTTCAGGGCGCGCAGGCGGTCGTCGACTTCGTCGAGAACGACGAGCGATAAGGAGTCCGTTCGGCACGGTGGCGATGCGGGTTACCCGTCGTAATCCGCGTCATTACCGTCGGCGTCGCGTGCGGCGGCCTCGCCCGGATGGCTCCCTTTCGGCATCACGTTGTCGAGGAGGAAGTACACCGAGTCGCGCATCGCGTACGCCGATTCGAGCCGCGTCCCGGTGACGCGCACGTCCAGGCTCCGAAAGAGGAAGGCCATCAGATTCTCGGCCATCATCTCGGCGTTCATCTCGCGGTAGTGGCCCGACTCCATCTCCCGAGCGATGAGCGTCGCGACCGTCTCGACCATGTGGGTCTCCATGCGCCGGAACTTCTTTCGGTACTGCTCGTCGTGGACGGTCTGCGTGCGGAGTTCGAAGATGGCCCGCTGGAACGGGTCAACGCTGCCGCTGTCCGCGACCGGCTCCGGAACGCCGGGAGGGACCGACTCGCAGGTCGAAAGGTCGCCCTCCGGGGGGAGGACGTACTCGACGAAGTTGCGAAGCTCGGCGTCGGGGTCGTCGGTCTCCGGGTCGATGGTCTCGACGAACAGGTCGATGATGTAGTCGAGGAACGCGAGGAGCAGCTCGTCTTTGTTCTCGTAGTGGTAGTACAGAAGCGAGGTGCTCTTTTCGAACTCCGTGCCGATGTTCTTTATCGAGAGATCAGCGTAGCCGTGTTTCGCGAGCGCCCGGAGCGTGGCGTCCATAATCGCCTGCTCGGTCTCGCTTCGGCCGGTGTCGA
This sequence comes from Haloferax prahovense, assembly GCF_000723845.1. Classification (NCBI taxonomy): domain Archaea; kingdom Methanobacteriati; phylum Methanobacteriota; class Halobacteria; order Halobacteriales; family Haloferacaceae; genus Haloferax; species Haloferax prahovense. The sequence goes on from NZ_LK053000.1 coordinate 1,111,022, forward strand.
TTCGGTCGTCGTCCATGATGTGTCTCGTTGGGATTCTCAGTCGTCAGTTGGTTCGTCGAGGCGGGTGGTACACCAGTGACAGAAGTCGAGGTCGGCGTCGACCTCGCGGCCGCATTCGGGGCACGTGACGGCGTCCGAATCGGGGTCGGAAACGGCAGCCACCGAGTCGTCGGCGTCGTCGACGGCGGAGCGCGCCGCCTGCGCCTCGGCGGCCTGCCGGAGGCCGATGACGAACGCGTCGAGGACGCTCGCAAAGCTCACCGCGAGGAGGGGCAACAGCTCCGTGAGAACCGAGGTGAACTCCGAGGGAGACATCGTCTCGGCGGCGTCCAACGCCTCGAGCGTCCCCGAAGGAACGAACAGCGCGGCCACCGCGAGAACGAGGAGCACCCACATGGCGGCCCGTCGCCAGCGACGCAGGTAGATGTGGCCGAACCCGGTGAATATCAGTCCGAGTATCGCGGCGAGCCAGGGACGGAGCTTCGTGAGTGCGGACATACGTGGACTCGATTGATTCTCGCTCATGAGGGTTCCGTTCGTGGTGTGTCGTGGGAGTCGTGGGCGGGTCGCGTGCGATTCGTCGCGGGCTGTTCGACGCGCGGTTCCTCGCGGGCTGGTTGGCGTGCGGTTCGTCCGTGTGGGCTGGTCTGCGAGCGATACGGGCGTGGGGGCCGGGGCAGGGGCAAACTGAATTTGGGAAGGCGATGCGTCAGGGGGATGTCGGTGCCGCGGTGGCGGTATCCTGCTGGGTCAACCGCTCCCAGAGGACGATTGCCGAGGGCGTGACGAGGAGCGCGGTGAGATACGAGTAGAAGATACTCAGCGCGGTCACGACCCCGAACTGTCCGAGGACGGGCGTGATGGCGATGGCGAGGACGCCGAGGCCCGTGGTCGTGGTGAGCATACTCCCGGTGAGCGCGCCACCGGTCCCGCCGACGGTCAGCCGAAGCGCCTCGTCGAGGTCGTGACCTTCGGCGTTGTACTCGTCGGCGAACCGGTGGACCACGTGGGCCGAGTAGTCGATGCCCAGCCCGATGGCGATGGAGAGAATCGTCGCCGTCAGCGCGTTCAGCGGGATGCCGAGATAGCGCATCGTCCCGGCGAGGAGCGCGATGGAGACGACGATGGGCACGAGGTTCACCACGCCGAGCGTCCATTGACCTTCGAGGACCTGGTAGATGACCACCAAGAACAGCGCGGTCGCGGCGAGCGCGACGGTGAGGCTCTCGATGGCCGACAGCAAGATGGTGTCGGAGACGCCTTTGAACACGACGGTGCTTCCGGTCGCCGTGGCGTCCATGCGGAGGCGCTCGGCGACGAGTTTCCCGTCTGCGACGATGGCGTCCTGGGTGGCGTCGCCCTCGACGGTGTAGACGATGCGCGTCTGCCGGTAGTCTTCCGTGATGTACGACGACGCCTGGTCGGAGGCCGGCGAACTGAGGAGTTCGTCGTATATCGTCTCGAGGTTGTCGTCGGGGACGCCGTTACCGTTGGCGTCGTTCCGGTCGACGAGCGCGGCGAACTCGGGGTCCTGTTCCGCGTAGTTCCGGATGACCGTGACGATGCTCGTCGCCTCCGCGCGGCGGTCGTCCGTCACGAACGACTCCGGCGGGTCCTCGCCGTTGCGGTGAATCATCTCGAGGGACGAGTCCTGTCGTAACTGTCCCTCGACGTATATCGTCACGCTGTCACCCTGCGTGCTCTCGAAGTTGTCTTCGAGGTAGTTCAGGTCCTTCGTGACGGTGTAGACGCCGGGCTTGAACGGCTCGGGAAGCTGTTGGAGGTAGGCGGGTTGGTCCTCCGGCGGGAGGAAGTCCTCCTGGGAGAACGTCGTGTCGACGCCGGTCCCGTACGCGCCCGCGACGACCGTCGTGAGCAGGATGACCACGAGGAACGCTCGCGGGGCTTTCCGACCGATGACGACGCCGCCCGACAGGACGCGAGCGAGCATGCCACCCTCGCTCCCGAGGGGTTCGGAGGCGAACTCGGGCACGTTGTACTTCTCGCGGAGTTCGTCGGCGTAGAGCTTCGCCGCCGGGAGGAACACCCCGAAGACGAGGAACGTGAAGATGATACCGACCGCCGCGACGAGACCGAAGTCGCGGATGGGCGCGAGGTCGCTCGTGGCGTTCGCGAGGAACCCGAGGACCGTCGTGCCGGTGACGATGAAGAACGCGACCGAGAGCTGTTTGATAGTGGTCCGCATCGAGGGGACCGGCGCGAGGTCTTTGACGCGCTCTTCGCGGTAGCGGTTCACCGCGTGGAGCCCGAAGTCGATACCGACCGCGAGCAACAGCGGCGGCACCGCGATGAGCATCTGGCTGAACGCGATGTTCGCGAGGCCCATGAACCCGAACGTCCACACGACGGCGATGACGAGCGAGACGACGCCGAGTAGCAGGTCGATGGGGTCGCGGTAGGCGACGACGAGGAACCCGAAGATGAGGAGCACCGCCGCCGGAACCACGAGCAGGAGCGAGTCGGCGATGACGTTGCCTAACTCGCCGGAGATGATGCCGCTCCCGAACACGCGGATATCGCTGTTCGAGACGGCGGTCATCGTCTGAATTTCCTCTTGGATGCCCGTCATCGGGCTGGTTCCGGAGGTACCGGCGCTCGACGAGAGGCCGGGGACCTCGTGGCTGACGACGCCGATGGTCGCGGAGGCCTCGACGGACTGGCGGTTGAAGTCGTCGCTCAGGAGCGACGAGACCTGCGGGCTCGCGGTCGCCTGCTTGGCCGCGGCGCGGACCTCGCTCGGCGAGGCCGATTCGAGCGCGCCTATCTGTTCGTCGATGGTCGTCGCCGACGGGTCGAGCGTCTGGGCGACCGTGGACGCGACGCTCGACGCGGAGGTCGCCCGGAGGTCGGGCCGGCTCAAGACGCGTTCTTGGAGCCGCAACATGTCGAGCATCGCCGGTTTGGAGAGGACGTTGTCGTCCCGTTGGATGAGTTGGGTGCTCCCCGAACTCGTCTCGAACGCGGGTGAGAACTCCCGGTTGACGTCGTCGAGCGCTTCCTGTGCGGGCGAGTCCTCGGTGAACTGCGAGGTGCCGGAGTCGGTCGAGATGTTTCCGAGTCCGGCTCCGAAGACGAGCGTCAGCACGAAGAACAGCGCCACGACTCTCCCGGGGTTCTCGACGATGAACCCGCCGAGGCGGTCGACGTACACTTCGTAGTCTATCATTGTGGGGGGAAAGTGGGGCGGTTAGCGGCGGTACCAGAGGAAGCCGACGACGCCGAGTCCGACGACGATGAGACCGCCGACGAGGGGCATCGAGAGGCCGCCGCCGCCACTCGCTTCGGTGACGTCGATGGCGACCGGATACTGGTCGGAGAGCTTGCGTTCGCCGTCCTCGTTTTCGTACTGGAAGTCGATGTCGAAGGAGTAGGCCTTCGGGTTGGCCGAGGAACCGACGCTCAGTTCGAGGGGAATCTCGGTCGACTCGCCGGGACCGAGCTCCTGGATGAACGCGGTGTCGTCGTTAAGCGTCAGCGGGCTGTCGGCGAAGGCCTTCGCGTCGATGTTGCGGTAGGTCTCGTCGCCGTTGTTGGTCACGACGAGCGTGACGGTCTGCGAGCCGCCCGCCTCGATGCTCCCGTTCTTCGCGGTCACGCCGAAGAGATTCTGCTTGGGTTTCACCTCGGCGTTCATCAAGAGGGCCTTCGACTGCTGGGTGTCGCCCTCGGAGTTGCGGTACTCGACCGTGTAGCTCAATTGCCGCTGGCCGGCGTCCGCGGAGTCGGTGACTTCCACCGAGAACGAGAAGTCCGAAGACTCGCCGACGTCGAGGGTACCGAGCGCGTACTCGGTCTCCTTGATGTTCGTGTTCGGCGACTTCGAGGAGATAGTGAGCACGGCGTCACGGGCCGTCTGCGGGCCGTCGTTCGTGAGCGTCCCGCTGACGGTGGTCTCGCGGCCGACGCGGAGCGTCGACTGCTCGGCGTCGATGGAGAACTCCTGTTCGGCCACCGGCCTCACGCCAGTGGCGATGTTCTTCGACTGCTTGGCGACGCCGTCTTCGTCTTCGTAGCTCACGCCGAGCGAGAGGGCGTACTGCTGGACGGCGGCGGAGGACGCGACGCTCGTCTCGTATTCGAGCTGGCGCGTCTCGTTGATGCCCCACGAGCCGGCGTACCGGGTCGCGGAAGCAGACTGACCGAACGTTATCGAGGGGTTCTGCGAGGTCGCGGTGACGGACGAGTCGAACGCGGGGAGCGTCCCGATGTTGCGCATCGTGACGGTGGTGGTCCCACTACCGCCGACCTGCGCGGTCGTGTTCACGGAGACGACCTCGAAGCGCGGGGCCTGCTCGACGACGACGGTCACGGGAATCTCCTCGGTCTTTTCCTCTTCGTTCTTCACGTCACCGTCGTCGCGGACGGACGAGTCGTGTTCGTACTTCGCGACGAGCGTCATCTCGTAGGTCCCCGGCGTGGCGTTCTCCTTGACTGAGACGGAGAACGAGGCGTCCCGCTGGGTCGCGTGCGGGATGTCGCCGACCGGGAGCGTCGCGGTGTTCACCTCGACCGGCGCGTCACCGGATTCGAGTGTGAGTCTGACGTTCCGCGTCGATTTGACCTGGGCTTCGAGCGCCGAGCGCTGTTGGTCGCTCAGCGTTCCCGAACTCTCCGACGAGGAGAACTTCCGGTACTCGCTGTCGCCGCCGTAGTTAGTCACGACGACGTTCAGGGAGGTCTCCTGCCCGGGAACGAGTTTGTTGCTCGGCGCGTACGCCTGAAGATTCGGTTCGCCGACGATACCGGCCATCGCTGGGCTCGGTACGGCGACCAAGACGACCAGCAAGACCACGAGTGCACGTGAGAGTTTCATGGAGTGTAGAGGGGTGGTGGGGTTCGGATGTTGAATCGCGTCCGCCGGTGGGGGTGGGGGAGAGACGAACGCGGTCGTACGTCCACGCCGAACGCCGGCTGACTGAACGTACAATCAACACGCTACCCTGAGTAGTGGGAACGTATAAATTGAATGGAACTTCTAAAAACTAGTTCAGCGTTTTACACTGTCTCTCACGCTCGGGGCGACGAGGACCGGAACTCCCGCGTGGCGGACGACTCGACTGGCGACGACCCCGTCGGCGCGGTGTTCCGTGCGCCGGAATCGTCGGATTTCGCGGCCGGACCTCTCAACGCCGACGACGACCACGTCGGCTCCCACCCGTTCGACGTGCGCCAGCAGTTCGGCCGCGGGCTCGCCGATTCGGACGGTTCCACCGGATTCGACGGCGTCTCTCGCGGCCGCGGCGACGACGTCGTTCAGTCGGGCTCGCGCCTCGGCTTCGAGCGCTCGGAGAGTCTCCCGCGACCCGACTGCGGCATCGCGGCCGTCAACGATGGTGAGCGGTTGGAGCGTCGCGCGGGTCGCCGCGGCGATGCGGCGGGCAAGCGGCGCAGCCGACCCCGACGACGACTCGCCGTCCGCGAGAAGCGCAACCGTCCGGTACTCCGGGTCGGTGGCCGCCGCCGGAACCGCGAGCGTCGGGACCGGCGGCGCGCCGAGAAGCCGCTCCGCGACCGACCCGACGAGAAACCGACCGGAACCGGTCTGTCCGCGCCGCCCGATGACGAGCAGGTCTCCCTCGCCGACGGCGCGCTCCACGACGGCCGCGGCCGGACCGTCGGCGACTTCCGAGGTCGCTCGGACGTCCGCGAGGAGCGCACGACGGACGACCGCGCTGACGGCCTCCTCCGCTTCGAAAGCAGCGCTTACGGACGGTTCGGCGGTCTCGGCGGCGGCGGCCGGCGACGTGCCGGTCGCGGAGACGACGTGGAGCGGCGCGTCGAGGACGCGGGCGAGAAACAGCGCGTGGGTCGCGGCCGTTCTCGCGGGTTCGCTTCCGTCCGTCGCAAGGACCACCCGCTCGACGGTGACAGTCATGGGCTCCGAAAAGTCGTCGGAGGAGAAAAGCTCGCGCGTCGGGACGGTCGCCGCTCAGGCCCCGATGTACTCTTCGTTGATGGTCCAGCCGTCGTCGCCGTCGCGGACGAGGTACTCGCCGTAGTACGGCACGCGGTTGGCGACGACCGCCTCGAACGTCTCGCGGATTTCCTCCCGCGTCATCTCGCCCATCGGGCGCAGGTCGTCGTTGCGGTTGAGACAGCCCTTGAGATATCCTTGGTGTGTTACGCGCACGCGATGGCAGTTGGCGCAGAACTCGGGGTTCTCGACGGGGTCGACGATTTCGACCATCCCCTCGCCGACGTAGTAGCGGCGGCGGTGGTGCATGTCGCGGACTTCGACCTCGTCGGCGAGGTCGGCCAGCCAGCGGTGGACCCGTTCGATGTCGATGTTCCACTCCGGGCGGCCCGTCAGTTCGGGCATGTACTGGATGAGTTGGAGCTGTAGCCCCTCGTTCTCGGCGACGTACTCGACCATCTCCTCGACGTGGCCCGCGGTCTTCGTGAACACGACCATGTTGAGCTTCACGGGCGTGAGTCCGGCGTCGACCGCGGCCTTGACACCCTCCATCACCTTGTCGTACGCGCCGGACTTGGTGATTTGCGCGAACGCCTCCGGGTCGAGAGCGTCCTGCGAGACGTTCACGCGGTCGAGTCCGGCCGCGACGAGGTCCTCGGCGCGGTCGCCGAGGAACGTCCCGTTGGTGGTGAGCGACGTCTCCATCGAATCCGGCGTCCGCCGGATAATCTCTTCGAGGTCCGAGCGGAGCATCGGCTCGCCCCCGGTGAACTTCACCTTCTCGACGCCGTACCCCTCGACGACTTCGAGAAAGCGAACCACGTCGTCGGCGCTCATCTCCTCGTCGGCGGGGTCCATCGGCCCGCGCGTGTCGCCCAAGCCCTCGTTGTGGCAGTAGACGCAATCGAAGTTACACCGGTCAGTCAGAGAGATTCGAACGCCGGTTACCTCGCGGCCAAAGTCGTCCACCAGCACCATATACCGAATCCTGGAAGCGTACGTTGATAAATTCGCTGTCGATGACTGGGGCGGCGTAACTGGATTGGGTTACGGCCGCCGCATCCCGAACCCGGTGGCGGTCAGGGCAGTGACGCCCCGCAGCCGCACGGGTCGACGACGCTCCGCAGTCGGCCAGAATCCGGCGCGACCCGCGGTGGGACGGGTCGTCAATTGCGTCCGTCACTGCGCGACGGGACCTTACAAAACCCTTATCGGCCGCACCGCCGGAGTGACGGACATGGACGAAGCCGACGTACGCGACCGCTTGCGTGCGGTCGAGGACCCCGAACTCGGAGACGACATCGTCTCGCTCGGACTGGTGAACGCCGTCGAGGTCGACGGCGACACCGCCCGCATCTCGCTCGCGCTCGGTGCCCCGTACTCTCCGGCGGAGACGGACATCGGCCGTCGAATCCGCGAGGTACTCGCCGAGGACGGGCTGGAGGCCGACCTCACCGCCAAGATTCCGAGCGACCGCGACCCCGACGAGGAGGTCCTCCCCGGCGTGAAGAACATCATCGCCGTCGCCTCCGGGAAGGGCGGCGTCGGGAAGTCGACGGTCGCCGTGAACCTCGCGGCCGGCCTCTCGAAGCTCGGCGCGCGCGTTGGCCTGTTCGACGCCGACATCTACGGGCCGAACGTCCCGCGGATGGTCGCCGCCGAGGAAGCGCCGCAGGCGACTCAAGACCAGACCATCGTCCCGCCGGAGAAGTACGGGATGAAGCTCATGTCGATGGCGTTCCTCGTCGGCGACGACGACCCGGTCATCTGGCGCGGCCCGATGGTCCACCAGCTTCTCACGCAGCTCGTCGAGGACGTGGAGTGGGGCAGCCTCGACTACCTCGTCCTCGACCTGCCGCCGGGCACGGGCGACACCCAGCTGTCCATCCTCCAGACGCTTCCCCTCACGGGTGCGGTCATCGTCACGACCCCGCAGAACGTCGCCCTCGACGACGCCAACAAGGGCCTTCGGATGTTCGGCAAGCACGACACGAACGTCCTCGGCATCGTCGAAAACATGAGCACGTTCCGGTGTCCCGACTGCGGGAACCGCCACGACATCTTCGGCGCGGGCGGCGGCCGTGAGTTCGCGGCCTCGAACGACCTGCCGTTCCTCGGGGCGCTCCCGCTCGACCCGGCCGTCCGCGAGGGCGGCGACGGCGGCAAGCCCATCGTCCTCGAAGACGGCGACGAGACCGCCGACGCGTTCCGCGTGATGACCGAGAACATCGCCGACATGGTCGGCGTCGTCCAGCGGCGGACCGTCAGCGAGCGATGAGCGACGACGGACGGCCCGACGCGGGCGGGGACGCCGATGCGGATGCGAGTTCAGACGCGGACCCCGACGAGGTCGACTGGGAGATGGCCCCGGACTCCGACGCCGACTTCCCCGCGGACCCAGAGCGCGTCGCGTTCCTCCGCGACATCGCCGACGACATCTACGGCGAGTCCTCCGAGAGCCGGCAGGTGTCGGCCATCCTCTACCGCGTCAGCGACCTCTACGACCCCGACGGCGACACCTCGCCCGAGGAGATTTACCTGAACGTCCGCCACATCATGGACATCAAGGCGCAGGGCGGCATCGACCGCTGAACCACCTCTGACCGCCGAATCACTCCGACCGTCCGACTCGCGCTCGCCCCCGCTCGGTTCACTTCCGCTTTCCTCGACGCCGCGATTCGAGCGACTGTGCCGTCTTCGCCCGCGTCTCCTCCCATTCGCCCCGTGTTCACTTTCACCACGCACTCGCCGACTCGGTTGACCCCCGCCAGCGACGGAGCGGGATGGGACGGCCCGGCTATCTGCACGGACCGGGCGGGTTTTGGTCCCGGAGCCGAATTCGAGGGTGTGGACGCACACCAACGCCAGTTCCGGAACCCCTTCTCGATGGACACCGACTGCACGAACTGCTCGGCGCTCTGCGAGACGCGCGAGCAGGTCGTCCACGGCTACGGCGACGTGGGCGCGGAGTTCCTGTTCGTCGGCGAGGCCCCGACCGCGGCCGCGGAGCGGACGGGCGTCCCCTTCACCGGCGACGAGGCCGGAGCGCGCGTCCAGCGCATCCTCGGCGACCTCGGGTTCGTCCGGTCCGAACCGGACGCCGACGAGCCGGACGTGCAGAACGTCTTTTTCACGTACCTCACGCGCTGTCGCCACCCAGAACGGGGGCCGACCGACGACGAGGTCGCGACCTGCGAGCCCTACCTGAACGCGGAGATTCGGATGATAAACCCGCACATCATCGTCCCCGTCGGGCAGGCCGCGCTGGAGGCGCTCGCGTTCGACTACACCACGCGCGCGGCCGACAGCTTCGACGTCGACGCGGAGCACGCGACGACCATTCGCGGCCGCGGCTTCGAACTCGTCCCGATGAAGGAGCCGGAGCGATTGACCGACGCCGACGCCGAGGCGTTCGTCGAACACGTCCGCGAGTCCGTGTTCGGCCGGGACTACCGACAGACGAAGGGACGACAGAGTCGCTGAAACGGGGCGGCGCGCGGAGCGTTCCGTCCCCGCGGCCCCCCGATTCGACGGGCCACAAGCGGCGGGTTCAAGGGTTCCCCGGCGCGAGGGGAGGGTATGACGGTCATCGCCGTACTCGCCGAACCGCCGCGGCCGGGACTGGTGCTTTCGGCACTCGCGGAGACGAGTCCGCTCACCGAAGCCGAAGCCGCGGAGCTCTACGCCGCGATGCTCAAAGACGCCTGTATCGCCGTCGAGCGCTCCGGCGGCGACCTCCTCGTCAACTACCGTACCGAGGACGACCTCCCGGACGAGTTCGCCGGGGACCACGACTCGGAAGCCGAGATTCGGAGCGTCGTCGCCGACGCCCTCGGCGGCACCGATGGCGTGCGGTTCGAACCGCAGGTCGGCTCGTCGTTCTCCGCCCGTGCGGGCAACACCGTCTCGCATCTCCTCAACGAGGAGGAGGTCCACTCGGCCGCTATCGTCCGCCCGGTCGCGCCGCTTCTCGGGCGCACCCACATCGACAGCGCGGCGATGAAGCTCCGGAGCACGCCCGTCGTCCTCGGCCCCTCGACGGAAGGGCGCGTCTACTTCTCGGGCTTCCTCGACCCCATCGATTTCACCGACGCCTACGCGGAGCCGGAAGTCGAAACGCTCGCCGAGCGCGCCGACGACGCGGGCCACGGCCTCGACTACGTCCCGATGCTTCCCGTCCTCGAAACGGGCGCGGACCTCGCCACGGTCGTGCCGATGCTCCGCTCGCGGGTCGAGTCGGAGCGGGTCGTCCCCGAGCACACGACGACGTTCGTCTTCGAGAAGGGGCTTCGGGTCGAATCGACGGACGGCGTGTTGGAGCTCGTCCGCGACTGAGCGAAGCGACAACACTTAGGTATCCGACTCAAAACTGTCGTGCGAAGGTGGGATGGCGGAGTGGCCTAACGCGCCTGCCTTGAAAGCAGGTTTCCTCACGGAATCCTGGGTTCAAATCCCAGTCCCACCGCATTCTGACGCGAACAACTCGGCGAGCACCGCGTCGCGTGTGCTCGCCGGCGTGAGCGTCGAGTCGGTCAACTGGGATTTGAAGCAGGGAGCGACGCGAACGGTGTGAGCGGAGCGAGTGGGGTTCAAATCCCAGTCCCACCGCATTCTCAGAGAACCGAGACGCGCAGGTTTAGCTGCGCGTCTCCGGTGAACGCGTGACTCGGAGACGGACTGGGATTTGAGCGAGACGAGTCGCAGCCCGAGCGGAGCGAGGGACCGTCTCGACGTTGTTCAAATCCCAGTCCCACCGCGTTCTCAGAGAATCGACCGACAACCCCGCAAAAACCGACCCACTGCCGCCGCCCCGCTCAGAACCGGTACGCCATCATCACTTCGTCGACGTGCTCGTCGCCGATAGTGTAGTGGTCCCTGCGAATCGCCTCGGTCTCCCAGTCGTGGTCGCCGAGGAACTCCAGCGCGCGGTCGTTCGTCATCGGAACGCTGTTGTACACTTTCCGGAAGCCGTTGGCTTCGGCCCAGTCGAGCCCGCGGCGAAGCAGGAGGCTGCCGATGCCTGAACCACGGTACTCTCCCTTGACGCCGACGGTCTGCTGGGCGGTCTCGCGGATGCGCGACACCTGCGGGAGGTCGAGGTGCGTCCAGCCGACGACCTCCTCGCCGATGGTGGCGACGAAGAACACCCGAGACTCCACCCGGTTGTGGCGCGTGACCGTCTCGTCGTAGAGGAGCTGTTCGGCGATTGCCTCGGCGACGACGTACGTCTCTTCGGACGTCACGTCGCGAATGGCGTCGACCAGACCCTCGAAGTCGCGCTGACGGGCGGGCCGGATGGTGACGATTCCCGCGTCAGTCTGGTGTTCCTCGATAGCGCCCACGTCGAGCGCCAACTGAAGGGTGCCGCCGTCTTCTTGGAGATAGCCGCGGGATTTCAGTCGCTCCAGTTCGGTTCTGAACTCGTCGGACGAGACGGGCGCGACGTCGAGGAGGACGTTCCGTTTCGCGGTGCCGTGCCGCTCGACGTACTCGTAAATCAGCTTGCTGGCCTCGGATTCGAACGTCGGCCGCTCGGTCGCTCGCATGACTCCAAGAACGATGGCGTGCCACGCGTATATTTCTTGTTCATCGGTAGCAAACGACACGAAGGGCAGAGCTCGACCGCGGCGTTCCGCATGACAGATTCCCACAAATGCGTAACGGCTTTGAATCGGCCTGCCAACACTCGGGTATGGATTGGCCACACGACCCGGACGGCGAAGAGGGGAGCGAAGGCGGACGCAAGTACGGCCAGGCAGTCATCGCGAAGAAGATCGACGAAGACGAGGATTTCCCGCTGAACAAAGCGGAGTTCGTCGAGGAGTTCGGCGACCACCCCATCCGACTCGACTACGAGCGCGTCGTCTCGCTCGCGGACATCTTCGAGCACGTCGAAGGCGAGGAGTTCGGCGACTTCGTCGAACTGCACAAGGCAGTCGGCAAGGCGATGCGCGAAAACGACTTCTGGTTCTACGAGGGCGCAGCGCAGTTCGTCACTGGCAAGAAAGCGTAATCTTCGAGGCCCCGGTTTTCGACCCGCGACGCCGCGTTAGTTGTCGGGGCCGCGGGACGAGGTCCGCTCTTGGACTTTCCGTTCGATAGCGTCGCGCTCCCAGGTGCGCGTCTCGTCGCCTTCGACTTCCGCTTGGACTTTCTCTTCGAGCAGCGTGACGGCGACGCTGTTGGCCCCCTCGGGAATGATGAGGTCCGCGTGCTTCTTCGTCGGCTCGATGAACTGCTCGTGCATCGGCTTGACCGTCGAGAGGTACTGGTCGATGACGCCCTGAAGGTCGCGTCCGCGGTCGATGGCGTCGCGCTGGATGCGCCGGAGGATGCGAACGTCGGCGTCGGTCTCGACGTAGAGCCGGAGGTCGAGCATCTCGTTTACGTCCTCGTCGTAGAGCGCGAGAATCCCCTCGAGGATGATGACGTCGGTCGGTTCGACGGTGTTCCGCTCGGGCTTCCGGTTGTGTATCTCGAAGTCGTACTGCGGCATCTCGACCGCTCTCCCCTCCAGCAGCTCCGAGAGCTGTTCGTACAGGAGGTCCCACTCGAACGCCGAGGGGTGGTCGTAGTTCACCTGCTCGCGTTCGGTCATCTCGAGGTGGCTCTGGTCTTTGTAGTAGTTGTCAATCGGAATCCGCGTCACGGACTCGCCGACGTTCTCCGTGATGAGTCGGGCCACGGTAGTCTTGCCGGCACCGCTCCCCCCCGCGATACCGATGACGAACGACGGGATAGTCATTGTCCCAAAGACGCCCGCGAACGGGTTTGAACGCAGCGGTTCTCCGGCTTCGGCGTGTGAGTATATAAAGCACGATGTCTGACGTTCTCACACAGCCGATTCTCGCACCGCCGTCGGTCGCAATTATCGTGGCTTTTCAAACGCAGGGAGTAAATTTTATAAGCGGGAGTTGCCATTGCCTTTCACATGGTACGTGATATCGTACGCCGCGACTTCCTCAAGGGAGTGGGAGCCGCGGGCGCGGCAGGCTTGACTGGCTTATCCGGATGCATCGGTGGCGGCGGCGGTGGCGGCGGTCCCGAGGGGCTCGTCGTCATCGGCTACCCCGAAAGTGGTATTCAACTGTTCCGTGACTACTACAGCGCGTCCGACGGGAGCGAGGAGATACTCGTGCCCGACGGAATGCGCTCCGGGTCGATGCCCGGACAGGTCGGCAACGACATGGCGAACGTGACCGGGACGGCACCCGCCGCGGGCGGTCCGAACCAAGACACGTTCAACCAACTGTTCGAAGACGAGTACGGCGCGGCCCCGGGCGTCTTCACGTCGCAGACCTACGACTCGGTCGCGATTCAACTGCTCTCGAACGCCGCCGCCGGGGAGAACTCCGGCCCGGCCATCAAAGACCAGATGCGCCGGATGGCGAACCCCGATGGAATGACCGTCGGACCGGACAACCTCGTCGAGGGCATCGAGGCCGCCGCGAACGGTGAAGACATCGACTACCAGGGCGCGTCCTCGTCCGTCAACTTCGACGAGAACGGCGACCCGGCGGAAGCCGCGTACGCCATCTGGGAGTTCGACGCCGAGAACAACGCCACGTCGAGCGTCGAGACGCAGTCGTTCGCCGGCGAGAACCCCGACGGGAACGGCCCGTCCGCGGACAGCGGTCCGGGCGGTTCCGACCGCGAGATGTCGGTCGGCATCCTGCTGCCCGAAACCGGCGACCTCGCTGCCGTCGGTGCGCCGATGATTCAGGCCGCACAGATTCCTGTCATGCAGGTCAACGACGCCAACCCGGCCGGGCTCTCCGTCAACGCCCAAATCGAAGACACCCAGACGTCCCCGGACGCCGGTGTCTCCGCCGCGCAGTCGCTCGTCTCCGCGGGTGTTCCGTCCGTCTGTGGGTCCGCGTCGTCCGGCGTGAACGTCCCCGTCTCGCAGCAGGCGTTCATCCCGAACGAAATCGTCGGGTGCTCGCCGTCCTCGACGGCGCTGTCCGTCTCGAACCTCGAAGACAACGACTTCATCTTCCGAACTGCCCCGTCCGACTTCCTGCAGGGCCGCGTCATGGCGCAGGTCATGGCCGAGCGCCTCGAAGTCAGTTCGGTCTCGACGCTGTACGTCAACAACGACTACGGCCAGCAGCTCTCGGAGCGCTTCTCGAACGTGTTCAGCGACTCGTTCGACGGCGAAGTGTACAACCAGGTCGCGTTCAACATCGGCGAGTCGTCGTACTCCTCCGTCATCGAGACGGCGCTCTCCGGCCCGGACAACTGAGACCGACTCGACAGACCCGACTTTTCTTTCGTCGCCGCCGACGCGAGCGGTTGCGCTCGACTGCCGCACACGACTCCCCGACACAAGACACTCATACGACCGCTGACAGATGTGAGTCGATGAAGCGCCGCGCCCTCCTCTCGACGGTCGCCGGTTCGGCCCTCGGGCTCGCCGCCGGCTGTCTCAGCGACTTGGACGAACCGGTCGAGACCCCCGTGAACCCACAGACGACGATGGCGACGACCGACCCGCCGACCGAGACGACGACCGAGACGACGACCGAGACGAACACGTCGGAACCGGACTCCAGCATCGGCCTCTCGGTCGTCAACGAGGACGACAAGTCGCACACGCTGTCGGTCCGTGTGACCGACGGCGACGAGACGCGTTTCGTCGGGTCGCTCGACATCGGAGCGGGGCCCGGCCGCGGGCGGAGCGTCGAGAACGACCTCGTCGGTGAGAGAACTGTCCGCGTCGTCGCGGAACTCGAAGCGGGCGCGACGCTCGACTACGAGTGGACGGTCACCGACGAGGCGCGCCATCTCGAACTCGTCGTCACGTCCGACGCGGACCTCGAACCGCGACAACGCGTGCGGCCGGCTCTCGACGCTGCCGATCTCCCGTACACCGTCACGGGTGCGAAAGACATCTTCGCACCGCCGGGCGCGACGATTCGGAATCGGAGCGACGCCGACGCTCGGCTCACCGTCGCCATCGACCACGACGGGAGCCGCGTTTTCGAACGCGCCTTCGACGCGGCGACCGACCGCGAGATTTCGACGCCGGCGCTCGTGGCGTCCCACGGGACCTACGAGGTGGTCGTGGAGGCCGAAGACGGCCGCACCGCGACCCACGAGTGGGACATCCCGGAGAACTGGGGCTGGCCGACGCTCGCGGTGCTCGTCGCGGCAGACGGCTCGCTTCGGGTCGGGTCTGGCTGGCCCAAGACGGCCTCGGTTCACGTCGAAAACGAGGGCGAGGCGGAGCGCGACCTGACGCTGACGCTCGTTCGACCCGCCGACGCGGACACCGCTAGTGACGACGCCGGCGGCGAGACCGGCTCTGGTGGCGCGGACGTCTCGGAGACGAACCGGACTGCCCCGCCCGGCGAATCGACCGTCGGCTTCGAGGTTCCCATCGGTGACGTGTACGAACTCACTATCGAGACGGCCGCGGGGTCCGAAACGGTCGACTACGCGGCGTGCTACTGCTGGAACACGAACGTGACGGTGACCCTCAATGGTCGCGGCGGAGGCGACGGCGACGGAGGCGGCGGTGGAGATGGCGACCTCTCGGTCGAGTCATTCGAGTACGTCTGCAGTTGATTGCCGAAAAAGAGCGTGGGCCGCCGAGACGGACTACCCGCCGAGGAAGTCTTGGCGGACCTGTTCGTCTTCGAGGAGCGCCGTGCCGGTGTCCATGTAGCGGTTCTGTCCGTTGGCTAAGACGTAACCGCGGTCGCAGCGTCGGAGCGCTTCCTTCGCGTTCTGTTCGACCATCAGGACGGCCGTGCCGGCCTCGTTAATCTCGTCGATTTTGTCGAACATCTCCTCGACGAGGTCGGGCGCGAGCCCCGCCGAGGGTTCGTCGAGAAGCAGCAAGTCGGGGTCGAGCATGAGCGCGCGACCCATCGCGAGCATCTGCTGTTGCCCGCCGGACATCGTGCCCGCCTTCTGGTCTTTCCGCTCTCTGAGGATGGGGAACCGCTCGTAGACCGCCTCCATGGCGTCCTGCGGCACCTCGTCGAGGATGTACGCGCCCATCTCGAGGTTCTCTTCGACCGTCAGCGTCGGGAAGATGTTGTCGTTCTGCGGGACGTAACCGATGCCGACGTGGATGATGTCCTCGGGTCGACGCCCGGTGATGTCCTCGTCTTTGAACCGGACGGTCCCACCCATGTGGGCGGTCAGGCCGAAGACGGACTTCATCGTCGTGGACTTGCCGGCCCCGTTCGGGCCGACGATGGTGACGTACTCGCCGTCGAACACGTCCATGTCGACGTCGGTGAGAATCTGGAGGTCGCCGTAGCCGGCGTCGAGGTCGCGGACGCGCAGGAGCACGTCCTCGCGTCCTTCGACGCCCGCGCCGCTCGTCGCGTCGGTGTTGGCGTCGACGCTCATACGTTACCACCGAGGTAGGCCTCGATGACCTCTTCGTTGCTCCGAATCTCGTCCGGCGTCCCCTCCGTGAGCACCGAGCCCTGGTGGAGGACGATGACGTGTTCACAGTTGTTCATGATGAGGTCCATGTCGTGTTCGACGAGCAGGAACGTGTAGCCCTGCTCGCGGAGTTCGTGTACGTGTTCGAGCAGTTTCTTCTCGAGCGTGGGGTTGACCCCGGCGAACGGCTCGTCCAAGAGCAGCATGTCGGGGTCGGTCAGGAGGGCCCGCGCCATCTCGAGGAGTTTGCGCTGCCCGCCGGAGAGATTGCCCGCGTACTCCTCTGCGATGTGGGCGATGTCGAAGAAGTCGAGCACCTCCCAGACGCGTTCGAGGAGTTCCTCTTCCTGTTCGCGGACGTCGTCGCGGACGCCCGGCATGACGGAGCGCCACAGCGTCTCGCCGCGCTGGTGTTTCGGCGCGAGCATCATGTTCTCGAGGACGGTCATCTCGCTCAGCTCGCGGGCGATTTGGAACGTCCGAACCATCCCGCGGTTGGCGATTTCGTGCGGCTCCTCGCCGGTGATATCCTCGCCGTTGAACGTGACCGTGCCGGCGTCGGGCTTGAGCATGCCCGTGATGAGGTTGAACGTCGTGGACTTGCCGGCCCCGTTCGGGCCGATGAGACCCGTGAGCGACCCGGCTTCGACCTCGAAGGTCGCCCCGTCGACGGCGGTGATGCCGCCGAAGGACTTCTCCAGTCCCTCGACTCGGAGCGGGTAGTCGACCGACGTGTCGACGCCGGAGGCGAACGCGCCGAGCGCCCCTTCGTCGACCTTGTTCGCCACGTCTTCGACCGGTTGGTCCGCGGCGTCACTCATCGGTCTCACCTCCCTGAGCCGCGGCGTCGACGCCGCCGTCGGTGCGGACCGAGTCGTCGTCGCCGCCGTCGACGGCCATCGACTTCGGCCGCGACAGCGGGATGACGGACGCGGTCTCCTTGCGGTAGCCGAGCATCCCCTCCGGCCGGTTGTGCATCAGCCAGATGAGCACGAGCCCCATCACGACCAGTTGGAGCTGCCGGATGCTGTCGACCGTGTACAGGAGGAACGGCACGGGGTCGAACTGCGAGATGAGCGGCGAGATTGCCTGCCCGAAGCCGGACGGCGAGTCGAGGTTGGGGAACACCGCCGACACGAGGTTCTGGAAGTACCGCGGTCCCTGGTAGAGCACCGCCGCGAAGACGGCCCCACCGAGGACGCTCCCCGTGTTCGAACCGGCCCCGCCGATGATGAGCGCGATCCAAATGAAGAACGTCACGCGCGGCCGGAAGAAGTTCGGCGTCACCGCACCCTGTGGAACGAGCCAGAGGATGCCGGCGAGCCCCATGAGCGCACAGCCGAGCATGAACGACTTGATTTTGAACCGGTCGGTGTTCTTGCCGAGGGCGTTCGCGACGTCCTCGTCCTCGCGGATGGCCTTCAGCACGCGACCGAACGGCGATTCGCCGGTGCGCTTGAGCAGCCAGTAGAAGCCCGCGACGAACCCGAGGAGCAACAGCCCGTAGACGAGACCGTCGACGACCGGCTTGGGGTTCCTCGGCACGAGGACTTGGAAGGCATCGACGAAGCCGAGGTATCCGTTCCAGAGGCCGACGCCACGAAGCAGCGCCTCCAGCGGCGGGGCGAAGTCGAGGATGAGACCCGACCCGCCGCCGAATCCGACGCGGTTACCGAACAGCTGGAACTGCTGGAGTTCCCCGGAGAGGAAGCTGAACCGGACGATTTCCGACATCGCGATGGTGACGATTGCGAGGTAGTCGGCCCGCAACCGAAGCGCCGGAAGCGCGACCACGAGTCCCAACAGCGCGGCCGCGGTCATGCCGGCGAGGATACCCACCCAAAGCGGCAGGCCGAGGCCGCCGACCTGCGCCGCGCCGCCGGCGACGTACGTCGGCTTCGTCACGATTGCCGTGACGTAGACGCCGACGGCCATGAAGCCGACGATGCCGATGTTGAACAGCCCGGTGTACCCCCAATGGAGGTTGAGCGCGAGCGACAGCATGGCGAAGACGCCGATGTAGAACGTCAGCGTCGCGATGGAGTTGAGTTGACCGCGGAGCGTGTATCCGAGAACGACCCCCGCGAGGACGTACGCGAGGTACGTCCCGAGGAGGACCAGTACGATGAGGCCCGCGTCGCCGCCCGGGATGCGGGCGGTGAAGTCGTCGCGGACGCTCATGCGGTCGCCCTCCCGCTGAACAGCCCGGACGGTTTCACGAGGAGGATGACGATCATGACGACGAAGGCCGCGGCCCGCGAGAACGCCGAGGGAATCCACAGGACCGACATCGACGCCGTCAGTCCGATGACGAGGCCGCCGGCGATGGCCCCGTAGATGGAGCCGATGCCGCCGAGGATGACCGCGGCGAAGATGAGAAGCAAGAGGAGCCACCCGTCGTTGAACCCGAGCGTCCCTTTCCAGAGGATGAACATGTACCCCGCGACGCCGGTCAGCCCGCCGCCGATAATCCACGTCGCGCGGACGACGCGCTCGGTCGAGATACCGGTGATGAGCGCGAGGTCCTTGTTGTCGGCCATCGCGCGCATCGCCTTCCCGAGTTTCGTCCGCTGTAAGAGGACGTGGACGCCGAGCATCAAGGCCGAGGCGACCACGAGAAGCGTGATGTCGTGGGCGTTGATGAAGACCGTGCCATCGATGAAGTACAGCGACACCGACGGCGGCTGGGCGGTCGTGCCGCGCACGTCAGAGCCGAAGACGAACTGCATCAGGTAGCGCAGCGCGAACGCGACGCCGATACTCGTGATGAGGAGGGTGATGCCGTCCTCGTTCCGAATCGGTTTGAAGATGGTGCGGTCGACCGCGAGCGACAGCGCGATAGCGAACGCGCCGGAGACGAGGATGCCGGCGACGACCGCGAGCGGCGTCGAGAGCATTCCGATGCCGAGCGTCCCGCCGTAGACCGACCCCCCGGCCCCGACGAGCAGGAGCGCGCCGATGTCGGCGCGTCCCAGTCCGGCGATGAGGTACGTCGTTGCCCACCCCGAGAAGGCCCCGGCTGTGATGTAGTCGCCGTGCGAGAAATTAGCGAAGTTTAGAATGCTGTACGTCATCGACAACCCGATGCCCGCGAGGCCGATTACGAGCCCCCGCATCAGACCATCCCAGACCAGCGTGCCAATGTCGGCAAACTGCGTCTGCCCTGTTGCTAACCCGCGAAGCAAGTCACCGAATAGTACGACTACGATGACCGCCAAGACGAGCGCGAACGGACGCTCGATGGCGAACTGCCTGCCACGGGAGTAGGTTTCGGCAATACCCATTGATAACTATCCTCATGATATGTGCGGACGATAAACATAGATAAATCTTTCTTCATCGGTCGTCTTTACTGACCCCGCTCGGCACCCCGCAGGGCCGCGATTCCCCGATTTCGGCCCGAATCGCCGACACTTAAAAGCGGATAGAGCCCCGACAGGGCCCATGCGCGTCAGTTCGGCGGCGTTTTCCGACCTTGACGACCTCGCCGACCTGTGGGTCGAACTCGCCGCGGACCAGCGGTCGTTCGGGTCGCACCTCCGCGCCGACGCTAACCGGACGCCGATACGGGAGGCGCTGGCGCGACACGTCGCCGCCGACGGCGTGCTCGTCGCCCGCGAGGAGGGGACCGACGGGACCGAGAGGAACGACGGAGACGAAGCGGAGGGCGCGGAGACGGGCGATATCGTCGGCTTCGTCATGTTCGACATCGAGGCGGAGGCGTACGAGCAGGACGCGACCCGCGGGATGATTCGGAACCTGTTCGTCCGCCCGGCGTACCGAGACGCCGGGGTCGGCGCGCGACTGCTGGCGGCGGCGGAGACCGCGCTCGGAGACGCCGGCGCTGATACCGTCGCGCTGGACGTGCTGGCGGACAACGACGCCGCCCGTCGGTTTTATCGGCGGCACGGCTACCGACCGCACCGCGTCGAACTGGAGAAATCGATGCGAAACGATACACACTCAAAGGAGGACCGGTAATCGACGGACGCGCCAGGAGAGCATGGGCGGTTCATGCACTCGACTTGTAATCGAGACTTCGTGGGTTCAAATCCCACTCCTGGCTTCCTTCGCCGGTTCGACCGTTTTTTGCGCCCCACGCGGGCCCCGCGTTCAGTCGCAGCGAGCCGGAGCCGCGCCCGCGGTTCGTCGATACGGTTTCAGTTCCGCCTCGCGGGCGGCCGGACCCGAATGAGGAGAAGCGACCCCGGCACGCCGAGGACGAGCGCCCGAAACGGATTATGCTTGATGATAACGTCGGGGTCGAGCGGCTCCGACTGGAGGTCGGTGATGCGGATGCACGAGTAGTAAACCGTGACGTGAGTGAGCACGTACGCGAACGCCGCGGGGACGACGACCGGATACCGGATGCCGCTCATCGCGAGCCCCTCGAACGCGAGGGCGGTGAGCGCCGAGATGAACAGGAGGTTTCCCAGTTGGAGCGTGACACCGGTCAGCGCCGTTATCGCGGTGTCGAACAGCGACGCGCCGTAGGGGGTGTACGTGAGCGCAGTGACGACAGCCACCGCTCCGAGAAAGAGCCCGGCGAACAACCCAGATAACGCGTACACGAACTCCATTGGAGGACCGTTACGGGACCGACGGGGGCGATGAATTTAGTTCTACCCCCCTCGTTATCGCGGTCGAAAATCAGAGAATCCCGTCGAACGCGGCGGGGACGCGGCGTCGAGACGGGATTTTATCTTTATCCGGAACGTCGTGTTCGGTATGAACGGGACCGATCAATTCATGTTCGCCGTGACGCTTCTCATCTTCGCGCTCCTCCTCGTCGGCCTCCTTCTCGCACTCGTCTAGGGAGAAAACTTATGTGATATTCATGGAGGATACTAGATACCATGCCGGAATGTCAGAACTGTGGTTCGTTCGTGACGCCCGCATACGCCCGAGTCTTCACTCCAGATGGCATGGAGAATCCGCGTGTCTGCCCGAACTGCGAGGATATGGTCCGCGACGGCGCACAGGTACGGGCGGCGCGGTCACCGAGAAATCACTGACTCGCCGAGCCGTCACTGAGCGACGTGGTAGCGTTCGGCGTCCTGTCGGACGAAGCCGCGCTTCGACAGCGTACTGAGGATGCTGTAGAGGGCGATCTTCTTCATCTCCAGCCCGTTTTGCAGGTCGGTGATGGACGCGCCGTCGTGCGTGGTGAGATAGAGGTACACGAGCTTGGCCGAGGGCGATTCGAGTTCGCCGGGGACTTCGATGGTCGGAACCGTCTGTTGCATGGTCGTTGTCATCCTGTTTGCTTCGACGATAATAAAACTCTCTTACAACAATCGTCGAAGAACCGAGGTCGGGGGTGAGGCCGCGAACGTCCCGAATTCGAGAGAATCGTTGTATTCGTCACGAACGTACATCGGATAATTGTCGGTGTTCGACGCCGCCGACTTCGACTGTCGTCGAAGGGAACGGGTCGCGGGCCGTCGGGTGGCGAGGCCCGGCGGCGCGCGGTTCCGAGACGGAAGGGGCGGGAGTCGAACCACGCGAAGCCATTGAAAACCACCGGACCGACCGCGAGGGCCTGCGCCGGTGTGCTCTACCACTGAGCCACCCTTCCGGGCGGGCGTAGGGGTCGAGCGGGCAAATAGCCGTTGGTGGGCTCCGGTCGCGGTCGCGCGGTTCGGCGCGCTGTGGCGCGTCGGGGCACCGCTCGGGAGTCGACGTCGAAAGAAAGGGCGTCTGCGACTCGCTTGAGTCGCGGTCGGCTCAGTAGCTCCGGACCTTCGGCTCGTACGTCTTGTCCTCGCCTTCGAGGATGACCGGCT
The DNA here is from genome assembly GCF_000723845.1 of Haloferax prahovense. NCBI lineage: Archaea > Methanobacteriati > Methanobacteriota > Halobacteria > Halobacteriales > Haloferacaceae > Haloferax > Haloferax prahovense. The sequence continues at coordinate 1,133,147 of NZ_LK053000.1, forward strand.
TGTACCAGAGTTCCGGGCGGCCGTCGTTCCACGAGAGCAGCGTGTGCTTGAGCCACTCCTCGTCGCGGCGCTCCTGGTACTCCTTGCGCCAGTGGGCACCGCGGAACTCGTTGCGCGCGAGCGCGCCGAGCGTGATGGCCTCGGCGATGTCGAGGATGTTGCGCGTCTCCAGCGTCTGGAGCAGGTCCGTGTTGAACGTCCGCGACTTGTCGGCCACGAACACGTCCTGGTAGAGTTCGCGCGCCTCGCGGATGTCGCGGAGCGCGTCCTTGAGGGCCGACTCCTCGCGGAAGACGTTCACGTTGCGCGTCATCGACTTCTGGACGCGTTCGCGAATCTCGGCCTGCTGGATGCCGTCTTCTCGCTCCAAGAGGGTGTCGATGGTCTCGCGCTCGTCTTCGACGGCGCGCTGGACGAGGTCCGCTCCGGAGACGGTCGCACCCGCGTCCGCCGCCGTCCCGCCGTCGGCGACGGCGTCCTCACCGATACCCGCTTCGCCGAGTTCGACCGGCGAGTCGACCTCGCCGAGTTCGTACTCGCCTTCTTTGCCGGTCGTGATTTTGGCCTCCTCCATGTCCTTGCCCGCGGCGTGGTGGCCGGCGCGCTTGCCGAAGACGATGAGTTCGGGGAGCGCGTTGCCGCCGAGGCGGTTGCCGCCGTGGACGGAGGCGCAGGCGCACTCGCCGGCCGCGTAGAGACCGGAGATACAGGTCTCGCCGTTCTCGTCGGTCTCGATGCCGCCCATCGCGTAGTGCTGGCCGGGCTTGACCGGCATCGGCGCGTCGAGGGGGTTGACGCCCTCGAAGTCCTCCGAGAGGTGGATGATGTTCTCGAGGCGGTCGATGATGCGCTCTTCGCCGAGGTGGCGCATGTCGAGGTGGACGTACTCGTCTTCGATGCCGCGGCCCTCGTTGACCTCCGTGAGTTCGGCTCGGGAGACCACGTCGCGCGAGGCGAGTTCGCCGAGGTTGTTCGCGTAGCCGTACTCGAACATGAAGCGCTCGCCGTTCTCGTTGTAGAGGATGCCGCCCTCGCCGCGGACGCCCTCGGTGATGAGAACGCCCGTCGAGGGGAGCGTCGTCGGGTGGAACTGGATGAACTCCATGTCCTCCATCGGCGCGCCGGCGCGGTAGGCCATCGCGACGCCGTCGCCGGTGTTGGCGACCGCGTTGGTCGTGTGGTCGTAGACCTGCCCGAGGCCGCCGGTGGCGAGGATGACGCCGTTGCGGGCGCGGAAGCCCTCGACCTGTCCGGTCTGAACGTCGTAGGCGACGATACCGTGGCAGTTCCGGTCCTCCGGCTTCTCCTCGTCGGAGACGGCCAGTCGGGTCACGTGCCACTCGTCGTAGACCTTGATGCCGCGCTTGACGAGCTGCTCGTACATCGTGTGGAGCAGCTGGTGGCCCGTCTCCGCGCCCGCGTAGGTGGTCCGCGGGAACGAGAGCCCGCCGAACGGCCGCTGGCTGACGCGGCCGTCGTCGTCACGGGAGAACGCCATCCCCCAGTGTTCGAGCTTGATGGTCTCTTTCGGGCTGTCCTTACAGAGGGTCTCGGCCGCCGGCGCGTCGGCCAGATAGTCCGAGCCCTTCATCGTGTCGTAGGCGTGGTCCTCCCACGAGTCGCCTTCGCGGAGCGCGGCGTTGATGCCGCCCTCCGCCGCGCCCGTGTGACTTCGGACCGGGTGGAGCTTCGACACGATGGCCACGTCGGCCCCTTCCTCGTGTGCCGCAATCGCCGCGCGCAGGCCCGCCCCGCCCGCGCCGACTACGATAACGTCGTGTTCGTACATGGTGTGTTTGGGTGTGTCGTAGGGTTGGTCGAACTTCAGGGTTTCACCGGGAAGTTCACCAGAACTTCAGGTTGTTCTTAATCGCCTCGCGCTTGAGTTCCTGGATGTGCTCCGTGAGGGGGATGTCCTTCGGGCACACCTCGGTACAGGAGAACTGGGTCTGACAGCGCCAGACGCCGTGTTCTTGTTCGAGGATTTCGAGGCGGCGCTGCTTCATGTCCTCGCCCTCGCGTTCGTCCATGGCGAAGCGGTAGGCCTTGTTGATGGCCGCGGGACCGAGATACTCGTTGTCGCCGGCGGCGATGTTACACGAGGACATACACGCGCTACACCAGATGCAGCGGGTGGACATCTTGACCTTCTCGCGGTTCTCGCGCGTCTGGCGCTGCTCGTCGAGTTCGCCGTCCGGAAGCGAGTTCGTCTGGAAGTACGGCTCGACCGACTCCATCTGGTCGTAGAAGTGCTCCATGTCGACGACGAGATCCTTGACCACGTCGGCGTGCGGGAGCGGTTCGATCCGAACCGGCTCCGAGAGGTCCGAAAGCTGGGTCTTACAGCCGAGTCGCTGCGACCCGTTGACGAACAGCGCGTCGGATCCGCAGATGGCCTGCCGGCAGGAGTGCCGGAAGGTGAGAGAAGAGTCGTAGTGGTCCCGCGCCCACATGAGCGCGTCGAGGACCGTCATCCCTTGCTTGTACGGGACGTGGAAGTCGTCGAAGCGGGGCTCCTGTTTCTCCGGCACCTCGGGGTCGTAGCGGAAGACCTTGAGGTGGAAGGTGTCGTCCGCGGAGCGCGCCTTCTCGGCCGCCTCGGCCTCGCGCTGCTCTTGGACTCGCTCGGCGCGCTCGCGCTTTTTCGCGTCGCGCTTCTGCTTGCCGGCAGACGCCGTCTCCGTGGCCGATTCCTCTTCGACTGATTCGGGAACTTGCGTGCTCATTAGATGGGAACACCTCCGGCCCACGCGAGGGCCGTGCGGACGCCCTGCACGATGAGCAGGACGCTCGCGAGACCGAGAATCGCCTTAACCGCCGTCTTCCGGGTGCCAGAGAGGCCCTGGTTGACGAGGGCGTTGTAGACGCCGTTGACCCCGTGGAACGTCGCGGTGACGAGGAACAGGATCATCAGCGAGAAGTACGTCAACTGCTCCATGCGCGCCTGCGAGAGGGCGAACGTCACTTCGTCGGCGTGGTTGACGAAGTGGAGCAGGAAGAAGTGGAACGCCAGCACCACGACGAGGAAGGCGGCGGTCAGCCGCTGCCAGAGCCACCGCCGGCCGCCGGGCTCGAAGGACGTGTATCGTTCTGCCATTAGATGCTCACCCCCGAGAGGAACGTGGGAACGCTCGCAACGACGATGACACCCGTCAGGATGAGCGACGCGTAGAAGCTCTTGTCCTGCGCTTCCAGCCCGACGCCCAGGTCGACGAACAGCAGCCGCAGTCCGTTGAGGATGTGAAACACCGCCACCGCGAGCAGCCCGACTTCCAGAATACGCACGACCAAGAGACTCTCCAGCGCCTGAATCGTGTTCGTGTACGCCGCCGCGCCCGAGAGGGCCGTCGACAACACGGCGATGTGGGTAAAGAGATAACCCACAAGCACCCAGCCGGTGAACTTGTGGAATATCCAGGCCCACATGCCGGCCGAGAACTCCCGCCATCTGCTGAAGTCCTCGATGAGGCCCCGATTGTAAGACTGACTCATGCTCTTGTGAGTGTCGGGAAGGGGAGGGTATAGAACTTACGTGTATGGAGTTTCGTGAGGGTTGGCAAAAGTCGCCGGACCCCGAATATCTCGGGGCGGGGCGGCCGGTCTCAGCGCGTCGGCTCGGGGGTGCCGGACTGCTCGCGCTCGACGACGCGCCGCACCTTGTCCTTCAGTTCGACGAGGTGGCAAAGCGGGTTCCCGGGGTAGACGACCGGATTCTCGAGGACGCCGACGAGCAGGCCCGTAAAGGGGGCGACGACGGTGACGTTGTCGTCCTTGAACGGGTTCGTAATCGTGCAGATGCGGTCGCCCTCGTGGACGAGCGCGCCGCGGTCGTGGTGCATGTCGACGATGCCGCCCGCGTCGGCGCGGAGCCACGTCTTCTCGTTTTCGTCCGAGATGACGGTCCGCCAGCCCGGCCAGTTGACCGTCGAGGTCTCTCGGAGGCCGTACTCGGCGAAGACGCTCTCGACGCCCGCGAGCGCCTCGTCGATGAGTTCGCGCTGGAAGCGGTGGGCCTCGCCCATCTCGACGGTGATGGCCGGCGTCCCGCTCGCCGACGACTCGGTTCGGAGCATCCCGCTGGACCCCGAACTGTCGATGATGACGTGCGAGCCGAAGGCGTTGGCGAGGCGCGCAACCGGGGGGTCGGACATGTCCGCCCGGACGTGGAGCATGTTAGTTCGCCCCCGCGTGGAGGTGTGGAAGTCGATGCCGAGGTCGCAGGGAGCGATGAAGTTCTGGTAGATGCGGTGGGCCATCCGCTTTGCTCCCGTGGAGGTCTCGGAGCCCGGGAACGACCGGTTCAGGTCGCGGTCGTAGATGGGGAGGTACCGCTGTTGGGCGAGGAACGCGGGGACGTTCATCACCGGCATACAGACGAGCGTGCCCGCGAGGTCCGAGAGGTCCCACTCGTAGGCCACCTCGCGGACGACCTCGATACCGTTCAGTTCGTCGCCGTGGGCGGCGGCGGAGAGGAACACGGTCGGCCCCGGCCGCTCCCCGTTGATGATGGTGACGGGGATACGAACCGGGTCGCCGAGATACGTCTCGGAGATGCCGTACCGGATGTCCTGTGTCTCGCCCGGCTCGACCTTCCCGCCGTTGTAGGTGAAGGCCTCGTTGTCGGCCATGTGATGCGATGGGAGGGCCGGGGTTATAAACGGTCGCGACGGACCGCCCGACGCCGACCTCGCGGCTGCGAACCGCGGGCGGCCGGCTCTCGACCGTCATGTCTTTGAAACCGGGAGGGTATCAACTGAGTATGTCCACCACAGACGACGCCGTGCGTGTCGGCGTGCTTTCTCTGCACAACAGCAAGGAGACGAAGGCAATCCTCAACGCGGTCGAAGACCTCGGTCACGAGCCGGTGTGGCTCCGTCGGGAGAACGCGGCGGTCAGCATCGAAGACGGCGAGGTGACGGTCGAGCCTGAGGTGGACATCATCGCGAATCGGCTACTCCTCTCGAACACCGAGGAACCCGCGGAACTGCTCGGGCTGGCGACGACGTTCAACCGCATCCGACCGATGCTCAACGAGCCCGACGCGGTCCTCGCGGCCATCCACAAGTTCGCCACGGCCGCGACGCTCGCTAACTGGAATATCAAGGTGCCGGACGCGCTCCTCGCGCTCTCGAACGACCGGCTGAACAAGGGCCGCGAGCGCTTCGGCGACGTCGGCGTCTACAAGTCCGCCATCGGCACCCACGGCGGCGGGACGTGGAAGGTCGACCTGACCGAGCCCGTGAACCCGAAGGTCGGCAACCGACAGGCGTTCCTGCAGAAGCTCATCGACCGTGACGGCGACCGCCACCGCGACCTGCGCGTCTACATCGTCGACGGCGAAATCATCGGTGCGATGTACCGCTACGCCCCGGAGGGCGACTGGCGGACCAACGTCGCCCTCGGCGGCGACGTGCTCAACGCGACCGACGAGATGCCCGAGGAAGCGCGGGAAACTGCGCTCTACACGGCCGAAGTGATGGAGATGGACTACGTCGGCGTCGACCTCGTCGAGGGCGAAGACGGCTGGTTCGTCCTCGAAGCCAACCCGACCGCCGGCTTCAAGGGCCTCTATCAGGCGACGGGCAAGAGCCCCGCGCCGCACATCGCGAAGCTCGCAATCGAGCGCGCGGGCGGCGAGGTCGACGAGGCACGCGTCGAGGAACTGTCCGCGACGCTCGACGACTCCGTCCCCTCGTGTGCCCCCAACGAGTCGCCCATCATCGACGGCGAAGCGCCCATCATCGGCTATATCGAGGAGGTCGTCGTCAACGGGACCAGCGGCTCCCAGCAGACCCTCGCGAAGTCCGACACCGGCGCGACCCGGACGAGCATCGACACGAGCCTCGCCGCCGAAATCGGCGCGGGACCCATCAAGAGCATGACGCGCGTGAAGTCCGGGAGCCTCAAGGGCGGGAAGGCCCGCCCCGTGGTCGACCTCGTCATCGGTATCGGCGGCACCCAGCACACCGTGACCGCCAGCGTCGAGGACCGCTCGCACATGGACTACCCGCTGCTGCTCGGCCGCGACATCCTCGAACACTACCGCGTGGACGTGCGCCGCCGCGCCAACGCCGACCGCAACGACAGCGACGACGAGGAAGAGGAACTCCTCGAAGAGTAAGTCGGCCCGCCACGCCACGGCCATCGGCGCGCTCGCCATCGGCGCGACGACCGCCGTCGCTCCGACCGGTGACCGCATCCGAGCACCCGAGACACGCGCACTTTTCTCTCCGACGGCCCAACCACGGGTCGATGAGCGACGACGCATACCGCGAACTCCGGGCGGACCCGCACCTCGGCGACGTGGTCGAGGAACACGGCCCGCTCTCGCTCGACCCCGCCGACGACCCCTTCGAGCGACTGGTCGTCTCGATTGTCAACCAACAGCTCTCGACGACCGCGGCGGCGACGATTCGGGACCGCCTGTTCGACCGCGTCGAGGTCACACCCGAGGGGATACTGGCCGCCGACGAGGCCGTCCTGCGCGACTGCGGCCTCTCGACTCAGAAGGTCGGCTACGTCCGCAACGTCGCCGACGCGTTCCGAGACGGCCTGTCGGCCGAATCCCTCCGGGAGATGGACGACGACGAGGTCGTCGCGGCGCTCACCGAGATTCGCGGCGTCGGCGACTGGACCGCGAAGATGTTCCTCATCTTCGTGCTCGCCCGCGAGGACGTGTTCCCGGTCGAGGACCTCGGGATTCGACGCGGCATGGAACGCGTCTTCGGGTTCGAACCCGACGCCGTCTCCCGCGGCGAGATGCGCGAGCGCGCCGAGCGCTGGGCCCCCTATCGAAGCTACGCCAGCCGGTATCTCTGGCGGTGTGTGGACTAACTTCGAACGGGTGGAAAGCTAGAGTGAGTCGAATAATCGACAGACTGCGGTGGCTTCTCCGATTGAGAGAATAAACGACTGTTACGTTTATATTTCACGCGAGGGAAACGTTGAAACCGCCGCGCACTATAACGTTCGTCCATGAACGTAGATGACGTCAACAGTATCACCGTTCTCGGAGCGGGCAACATGGGCCACGGCATCGCGGAGGTCGCGGCTCTCGCCGGCTACGACGTCGTACTGCGCGACATCAAAGACGAGTTCGTCCAGAAGGGCTACGACCAGATCGAGTGGTCGCTGAACAAACTCGCCGAGAAGGACCGACTGTCGCAGGACGACGCCGACGCCGCGCTCGCCCGCGTCTCGACGGCGGTGGACCTCGGCGAGGCCGTCGTCGACGCCGACGTGGTCATCGAGGCTGTCCCCGAGAAGATGTCCATCAAAAAGGAGGTGTACACCGAGTTGGAGGAACACGCTCCCGACCACACGGTGTTCGCCACCAACACCTCCAGTCTCTCCATCACCGAACTCTCCGAAGTGACGGAGCGACCCGAGCGCTTCTGCGGAATGCACTTTTTCAACCCGCCGGTCCGCATGGACCTCGTCGAGGTCATCTCCGGCGCGCACACCGCCGACGAGACGCTCGAACTCGTCGAGGACCTCGCCGAAGAGATGGGCAAGACGCCCGTCCGCGTCCGCAAGGACAGCCCCGGCTTCATCGTGAACCGCATCCTCGTCCCGCTGATGAACGAGGCCGCGTGGATCGTCCACGCCGGCGACGCGACGATGGCCGAAGTGGACTCCACGACGAAGTACGACATGGGCCTCCCGATGGGGAGCTTCGAACTCGCCGACTACGTCGGCATCGACGTGGGCTATCACGTCCTCGAATACATGCACGAGGTGCTCGGCGACGCCTACGAGCCGTGCCCGCTCCTCTCCGAAAAGGTCGAAGAGGGCGACCTCGGCCAGAAGACCGGCACGGGATTCTACGACTACGAGGACGGCGAGGGCGCAGAAGTTCCCCACGACAAAGGGAGCGAAGCGGTCAAGAACCGACTCCTCGGCGTCATGGCGAACGAGGTCGCCGGCCTCGTCGGCAACGACGTGGCCGACCCGGCCGCCATCGACCGCGCGGTCAAACTCGGCGGACGCTTCCCCGACGGCCCGGCGAAGATGGCCGACAGCGCCGGCATCGCGACCCTCGTCGGCGCGCTCGACAACCTCCACGACGAAACCGGTGAGGAGCGCTACGAGGCCGTGCAGTACCTCCGCGACCTCGCCCAGTCCGGCGAGGGCTTCTACGGCGGCGAGGAGGAATCCGACGAGGCTCCCGCGTTCGACGACATCTCCATCGAGGTGCGCGACGGCATCGGTCACATCACCCTCGACCGCCCGCACCGACTCAACACCATCAGCATCGAACTGATGGACGAACTCTCCGAGGCAGTCGACGCCTTCGCCGAGGACGACGAGGTCCGCGCCGTGCTCCTCACGGGGGCCGGCGACCGCGCGTTCTCCGCCGGGGCCGACGTGACGAGCATCGCCGCGGGCGGCGGCGACGCCGTCTCGGGCGTCGAAATCTCCCGGAAGGGCCAACAGACGTTCGGAAAGCTCGAGGAACTCGACAAGCCGGTCATCGCCGGCATCGACGGCTTCTGTCTCGGCGGCGGGATGGAACTCGCCATGTGCGCCGACCTCCGCATCGCCACGGAGCGCTCCGAACTCGGCCAGCCGGAGCACAACCTCGGGCTCCTCCCCGGCTGGGGCGGCACGGTCCGTCTCCAGCGCATCGTCGGCACCGGCCGCGCGAAGGAGATTATCTTCAGCGCCGACCGCTACGACGCCGAGACGATGGCCGACTACGGCTTCATCAACGAGGTCGTCGAGAACGACGGCTTCGAAGAACGGGCCTTCGAGTACGCGAAGCGGTTCGCACAGGGCCCGCCGGTCGCCCAGCGCTACACCAAGCGCGCCATGCACAACGGCTGGGAAGACACCGATTCGGGGCTGGAAGTCGAAGCGCAGGCGTTCGGCCTGCTGTTTACCACCTCGGACCTGATGGAGGGCATCGCCGCCTTCACGAGCGACCGCGACCCCGAGTTCACGGGCGAATAAGTCGAAGCCGTGGGAGGGTTCCTCTCACTCACCCACGATGGAACGCAACGCTTAAAATAGTCCAACGACCACTCGTGAATGCAGACGCTCGGTTGGTGTAGTCCGGCCAATCATCTTGGCCTTTCGAGCCGAGGACCAGGGTTCAAATCCCTGACCGAGCACTTCTGTCGAACACAACCCTCCGAGAGACTTCCGCGTCTCTTGGTCACCGACCGACTCGACTCGCGCCCACAGTAGTTAGCTTACACGTTTTTAACGATAGCAATTAAATAGACACATAGCATGGAGCACGAGCGTCCCGGGACGGGAGTTCGATGATGCTCGAAGAGTTCGTCTCGCAGGTTGACCCCGTCGTCGTCCGCCTGTTTGTCGCGGCGGCGCTGGGGATGTTCCTCGGCTTGGAGCGCGAGCGGTCGAAAAAGAGCGCCGGCGTGCGGACGTTCACGCTGACGAGCCTTCTCGGTGGTGTCGCCGTTGCGGTCGGGAGCGACATCCTCCTCGCGGTCGGCGGGTTACTGGTGGTTGTGCAGGCGGTGTTGCTCGGGAGCCGTGGGTTAGTCGAGCACCAGTTGGACGCCCGGGACACCGACAGCCACGACGACCCGCAACCCGACTCCGACGCGGATTTCGACGTCGATTCAGATTCCGACTCCGGGGAAGCCCGCCTCGACGACGCCAGAGCCGCACGGTTGGACGACCTCGGCGTGAGCCTCTCGCTCACCACGTCCACGTCGCTTCTGGTCGCCTACGCGGTCGGCGCGGCTGTCGTGAGCGGCTTCGTCATCGAGGGCGTCGTCGTCGCGCTCACGTCGTCGCTGCTGTTGGTCCTGCGGCGTGAACTCCACGGGTTCGCCCGGCGGCTGACGACCGACGAGGCTCGAAGCGCCGTCGAGTTCGCCATCATCGCGTTCGTCGTCTATCCGTTGCTCCCCGAGGGGCGAATCGGGCCGTGGGACGCCGTCAGTCCCCGAACCGTCTGGTTGCTCGTCGTCGCGGTGAGCGCAATCGGCTTCGTCAACTACGTCATCATCCGGCGGTACGGCGAGCGCGGCATCGCCATCACGGGGTTTTTCGGGGGGCTGGTGAACTCGACGGCCGTCATCGGCGAGATCGCCGGACGAACGAGGCGAAACCCGTCGATTCGGCCGCTCGCGGCCGGCGCGATTCTCATGGCCGACGCGGCGATGGCGCTTCGAAACCTCTCGCTCGTCGTCGTGTTCGTCCCGGAGCTCGCGGTCCAAGTGGGGATTCCCCTCGGACTCGTCGCGCTCGTTGGGGTGGGCTACGCGCTTCACTCCCGCGAGTGGGGCGTCGACCTCGACGTCGCGTTCGAGTCGCCGTTCAGCCTCGAAAGCGCCCTCCGCTTCGGCGTCTTCTTCCTCCTCGTGTTGCTCGCCTCCGCGGCGGCACAGGAGTACTTCGGCGCGACCGGGTTCGTCGTAACGAGCTTCCTCGGCGGACTGGTGTCGAGCGGGTCGGTCGTCACGACCGCCGTCACGCTCTACGGCGGCGGCAACATCGACCGGACGACCGCCGTCGTCGGCGTCCTCGCCGGAACCGCCGCGAGCATCGCGGTCAAGGTGGCTCTCGCGGCGAGCGTCGACCGCGAACTCCTCGGGCCGGTCGCCCGGCGGAGCGCGCTCCTCGTGGCGGCGGGCGTCGCCGGCGTCGCTATCGTCGTCTTTCGCCCGTAAGGCGGGCGGCACGGAGACACGCGCACGCGGAATTACCGAACCGACACAACAGTCAGCGACACAACATTGATAGCACCGTGCCGCGGCAATCAAATCGCACTGGTTCGGCGCGTATCCCGTGACCGAGCGACCCACGAAGATTCGCCCGTCGGTCGTCCCCCGACGGGCGAGGGTCACTCCGCGTATCCACCCTCCCGAGCGACTGCGCTCGTCTGAGTACCCCGATTCGTCCGACCACCCCCGTCCGCGCCGACGGCTCGACTGCGAAGCCGATGGCTTGAGGTTCGCCGGCGTCTATCGTGGCTCTACGTCCACCGAGCGATGATACGCGACCCGACCCGACGAGACCGTGGCGAACCGCACGCGAAGCGACAACAGTCGGCCCCGAAGCCGAACCGGGCGAGAAACGATCTCGGGAGCGTCTGACCGTGTCGGACACGACGCGCGCCGCGCTCGCCGCCGGAACGCTCGTCGCCCTCGCCGCGACGAGCGGGAGCCTCTATTTCAGCCTCGGTCTCGGACTCACGCCCTGCGACCTCTGTTGGTACCAGCGCATCCTGATGTACCCGCTCGTCGTGGTGCTCGGAGTCGCTGCGGTCGAGGACCGACCCGGCGTCTGGAAGACGGTGCTTCCCCTCTCGCTGGGAGGGCTCGCCCTCTCGGGCTACCACTCGTACCTGCAGGTCGCACCGGGCGCGACCTGTACCGTCGGCGGCCCGTGTACGTCCATCCAATATCCCATGCTCGGCGGCACCCTGACCATTCCGCGACTCGCGTTCATCGGGTTCGCGCTCGTGACGGTCCTCGCGCTCGCCGCCGCCCGCCTCGGCGGGTCGGCCGACGACGCGTGGGGGATGTGACCGCGGTCGGGACCGCACTCCGAGCGCCGTCGCCGCTCTAACTCCCGTCGAGGTCGACCATCGGTTCGGGGTAGTCCACGCCCAACTCGACCCCGTAGGTCGCCTGTTCTTCGTCGCTTAGCTCCCACGGTTCGTGGGCGTACTCGGCGGGCAACGCGTCGAGTTCGGGGAGCCACGTCTCCACGTACTCGGCGTCCTCGTCGTAGCGCTTCGCCTGCCAGCGCACGTCGAACGAGCGGTCCCGCGAGTCGTTGCCGACGCCCGCGATGTAGGCCCAGTTGCCGTAGTTCGACGCGGGGTCGTAGTCGACGAGCTGCGTCTCGAAGTACGCCGCACCGCGTCGCCAGTCCAGTCGGAGGTCGTTGGCGAGGAACGACGCCGCGTTCTGCCGCCCGCGGTTCGACATGTAGCCCGTCGCGTTCAACTCCCGCATGTTCGCGTCGACGAAAGGGATACCCGTCTCGCCCGCCGCCCAGCGCTCGAACTGCGTCTCGTCCGCCCGCCAGTCGATGTCGGTCCGCTCGCGGATGCCCCCGCGGCGGAAGAAGTCGCTCCCGTGTTTGGCGAACTGGAACTGGAAGAAGTCGCGCCAGCGGAGTTCGAAGACGAGCCAGTACGTCGAGTCGTTTTCGACCCGTCGGTCCTCGTAGCGGTCCACCTCGGCCTTGACGTACCGCGGCGAGAGACAGCCCTCGTTCAGCCACGGTGAGAGCTTCGAGGAGTAGTCGGCCCCGAGCAGTCCGTTTCGCGTCTCCTTGTACTCGCGGAGGAGGTCGCCCGTCCAGATGTACGACTCCACGCGATCGAACGCGGCCGTCTCACCGCCGTCGAAGGGGAGGACGCCGCGGTCGTCGGGGGTGCGGGGGGACTCGGCGGCCGCAGTCCCGACGAGGTCCGAAAGCGAGGGGAGGTCGCCCGCGGCGGGTGCGTCGACCGGGAGCGGCGGGACGTCCGGTTCGGAGAGCGGGTCACGACCGGCTGGGTCGCCGTCGCCCGCTGACTCGCCACTTTGGCCTGCGTCGCCTCCCTCGTCGCCTTCGGCGGCCGATTCGACCGCCTTCCGGAACGTCGTGTACGTGTCCGGAAGTTCGGAGAGCGCCATCGGGAGGTCGTCGAGGTGGGTGAGCGTGTGGCCCCAGAAGCGACGGAGGTCGACGCCGTCGTCTCGAAGTCCTCGCTCGACCGCCGACTCGACGCTCGACTCCTCGGGGGTCGGACGCGTGTGGACCGTCACGAAGTCGGCGTCGACGGTCGCCGCCAACTCCGGAAGGACGGACTCGGGTGTTCCCTCGCGGACGACGAGGTCGCTCCCGCGGTCACGGAGCGACGCCCGGAGGTCGGACAGCGATTCGAGGCGGAAGCGGGCGCGGTGCGCGCCGGTCTTGTCGAAGTCGAAGGAGTCGGACCCGCCGAAGGGCCGGTCGCCGTACTCGCGGGGGTCGAGACAGTAGACCGGGAGGACGCCGTCGGCGTCGCAGGCGGCCGCGAGCGCCTCGTTGTCGTGCAGACGGAGGTCGCGGCGGAACCACGCGAGCGAAGTTGACTCGGACATCGTCGGCGGCGCTTAGGATGGGGCTGACTTGAGTCGAACGGCGGTTCTGGGGCGACCCCCGGCCGTGTCTCCGGGTCTACGTCCGGCTTCGCGTCTGCAGGCCGAGTTCCGCGCCGGCGGCGACGGCGGCGACGGTGAGCGCGAGGCCGGCGACGAGCCGCGGGTCCACGCGGTCGATGACGGGGACGCCCATCCAGCCGGCGAAGAGGAGCGCGAGCCCGGCGAGACACGTCGCGAGCGACAGGAGCGCGAAGGGAGCTTGCGTCGGCTCCCCGTCCACCAAGTAGTGGTCGAGCTCCGCCGCGCTCGACCCGAGCGAGACGGTCTTCGCCCGCGAGTCGTACGCGACGATTCGGAGCGAATCGAGCTTGGGCAGATGGGTCTGATGCAGCGAGATGTAGACGCTCTGGCGGACGTTCTTGGGAGGTGGCGACTCGCCGGACTCTATCTCGGCGATGTGCTCCGCGAGGTCGCCGACCGACTCCGGACCGTCCCCGTCGCGCAGTCGTTCGAGCGCGAGCCGCCGCCGCTCGTTTCTGAGCACGTCGTGGATGTCGGCCTCGTCGAGCGAGCCGTCCGCCTGCTCGCCGGAGACGGTCGGCGAGTCAGGCTCGGCCATCGCCCCGTTCAGAGCCAATCATCGGGCTTCGTGTCGTAGTCGACCTCGCTGGCGGCGATACGCGCCTCCAGTTCGGGGTCGAGGTCGTGTTCGTCGAACGATTCGCCGTCGTAGCGGATGCGGATGGCCCGCTCTTCGGGCGTCGGCTCGCGCCCCCGTCGACGGGCGACTTCGACCTCGTGCTCGTCGAACTCCTTCGTGATGGTCATCAGGTTCACCGGGCGGCCCCAGAGGTGATAGACGCGCTCCAAGACGCCCTTCGCCTGCTTCATGTCGAGGATGACGCCGTTGTACTGGTGTCCCAACAGGAGTTCCCCGCGGTTGTCGAAGTTGCCGTCGTACACCGCGATAGTCGGCTTTCCGAAGTTGGTGAACTGGAACAGGAGCTTCTTTTTCACGTCCCGGTACTCCGACGAGGAGACGCGGAACTGCCGGGACGACTGGGAGTACTCGTAGGCGAAGTAGTGGTTCGCGCGGACGAACTCCTCGGAGAGGAACGCGTCGAGGAACGTCACGTCGTTGTGGCTCTCGCGAATCTCGCGCATCCGGTCCCAGCCGGCGGTCTTGTCCACGTCGGCGACGGCCTCCTCGACGCTGTCGTACACCTCGTCGTCGAACATGTACCGCGAGAGCTGTTCGAGTTCGGAGCGCCGAATCCGGCTGAGGAACCCGCGGTTCTGCGCTTTGACGAGCGAGTAGTGTCGCTCCGCGAGCCCCTCGTAGGTGAGGAGCTTCCACGGGTACGCTTCGAGGTCGAGCGACTCGTCGCCCGACAGCGCCCTGTCGAGGGTCTCGTGGTCGACTCTCGGGTCGTCGGGGCCGAGTTCGGACAGTTCGTCGAGTGAGTCGGCGCTGACGCCGTCGATAGCGGGGTCCGTCCGGAGGAGCGTCTGCACCTCGTCGAAGTCGACCGTCTCGTGGAAGTTGCGCCACGTGACGCCCTTCACGCGCAGGAGTTTGTCGGCGACCTCCGCGCGGTTCGTCGAGTTCTCGATGTACTCCCACAGCTCCTTGCCGAGCTTGTAGGGGTTGAGCCCGGGGGACCCGAGGACGCGCGACTGGTGGTCGGCGTAGGTGATGAACTCGTCCGTGCCCGCGAAGCGCTCGTCGCCCATCATGAGCGACTCCCAGTAGGCTGCCCAACCTTCGTTCATCACCTTCGTCATCTTCTGGGCGGCGAAGTAGTACGCCTCCTCGCGGAGCATGTCGAGGACGTCCTTCTGCCACGGCTCCATCTCTTCGGCCTTGCCCGTCTCCTCGTCGTACCGCATCCCGTGTTCGCGGACGTACGCGAGCACGTCCTTCCGGGGGTCGGTGAGCTTCGCGGCCTCGCGTTCGGCCTCTTCGACCTGTTCGAGCCACGCGTCGTCGAACACCTCGCGGCGCACGTCGTCGGAGATGTCGAGGCTGTCCAACTGCGCGCGGATGTCCTCGGGGATGCGGCCGTCCTCGTCGGCGGCGGCCTCGCGGATGGTCCGGTGCTGGTCGATGGTGTCTTCCAGACAGAGGACGGCGTCGATGAACTTCTCCACGTCGTCCCGGCTGATTTCGGGGTTCTGGACGTACCGCTCGATGGTCTGGGCGTGTCGTTCGAGCATCGCCGCGGCGGCGAACTGCCCCTCGTCGGAGAACAGCCCGAACCACTGGTTGTTCTTGAAGAAGTCCGAGTGCGCCTCGACGTGCGTGATGACGGCCTTCTGGTCGGCCAGCGAGTTCGACTCCTGGAGGAAGGCGTTCGCCGGGTCGTCGTTGTTGACGATTTCGAACGCCTTGCCCATGCCGAACTGGTCGGTCTTCCGCTGGCGGTCGTAGGTCATTCCCCACCGCCAGTGCGGATACCGCTCTTGGAAGCCGCCGTAGGCGATGAGCTGGTTCATCTCGTCGTAGTTGACCACCCAGTAGTTCACCGGGTAGGGGTCGAGTCCGAGCTTCTTCGCGAGCGCGCCGGCCTCCCGGACGGGCTCGTCGAGTCTGGCGGCCTCGCGCTGTGCGTCTCTGCGGTGTCGTCTGAAACTCATTCTGCTGTCGCCTCCGTGCTGAGGATAGTGTAGATGGCGTCGATGACGTCGTCGGGCTCCGAGACGTACGCGACCACGACGTTACCCTGCTCGCCGAGGCTCCGTTCGACCTCTTCTGCGTGCGTGGCGTTGATGGCGGTCCCGCCGGGCTGGGTCTCCACGTAGGCGTGGAGGTTCGCGTCTATCTCCTGCATGAGCGGGACGACCCGCTCTTTGGTGTCGTTCGAGGAGTTCTCGGAGTCGCCCGCGGCGAAGACGTAGCGGTTCCACTCGCGCCACGGGTAGCGCTCGTCCAGCACCTCCTTCGCCAGTTCGTAGGCCGACGAGATGCGCGTCCCGCCGCCCGAGCGGATGCCGAAGAACTCGTCGCGTTCGACCTCCCACGCCTCCGCGTCGTGGGCGATGTAGACGAACTCGGCGTGGTCGTACTTGCCCGTGAGGTACCAGTCCAGCGGGGTGAACGTGCGTTCGACGAGTTCGCGCTTCGTCTCCCGCATCGACCCCGACACGTCGCGGATGTTGACGACCACGACGTTCGACTGCTTCTTCTCGATGACTTCGGGGTGGCGGTAGCGCTCGTCCTCGCGGCGGAACGGAATCTCGCGGAGCCCCTCGCGGCGGATGCGCTGGATGGCCGTCGTCCGCTCGACGTTCTCCTCCATCTCCTCGAAGGACGCCCACGTCCCGCGTTCGTCGTCCGGGATGCGGCTCCACTCGTCTTCGATCCACGCCATCGAGACGAGGATGTTGTGCTCGCGGCACCACCGGAACACCTCGCGGGCCGAGGTGCCGTCGACTTTCATCGCCTCGCGGACGAACTCCTCGTCGAAGTCCATCGCGAGCTTGCGCTTCAGGCCCTCCTTGAACAGGCGCTCGAAGTCGAGGGTGCTGTGGGGGCCGCTGCGGGTGATGTCGGTGAAGTCGCCTTCGACCTCCTCGATGACCTCCTTGCCCTTCGGTTCGAGTTCGAGGCCGAGTTCCTCGTCCAGCGCCTCGGCGAACTGCTCGGGGTCCATCTCGTAGTACTCGTGTTCGGCCCCCTCCTCGCCGGGTTCGCCGTCTTCGCCCTCGCCGTCACCGGGTTCGGGCTGGCCGAGCGGTTGGCCCACGTCGGGCGTGCCGCCTTTCCCCTGCCCGACGCCGCCCATGTCGAGGCGGTCGTACTTGAACTCCGGCAGGTCCACGACCTTGATGGGTATCTTGATGTCTTTCGAGCCGGACGCGCCGAGGTCGCCGTAGGAGATGAACTCCTTGAGGTCTTCGCGGCGCTCTTCGCCCACTTCGCGGAATCGTTCGAGGTCGTCTCTCAGTCCCATGTGTGGCTCACCTCCTTCATCACGGCACGGCTGGTCAGTTCGGCCGACGCGGCGGTGTAACCGCGGTCGACCAACTCGTCGATGGTGCGTGCTTTCACGCGCGCCGTCTCGGTGTTCGCCGGTGGGTCGTCCCACTGGCGGGGGTCGAGGTCAGAGAACAGCCGGCGCACGTCCTCCCAGTCGTGGGTTTCGAGCACCGTCCGGATGACCGGAATCTCGGTCAGGTCCACGTCGGAGACCGTAAAGCCCTCGTCGCGGTTCTCCCACGCGTAGCGGTTGAGCGCGGTGATGACCTTCTCGTTGCGGAAGTCTTCGACCGTCTCGGAGGGGTCGTTGCCCTCGTAGTCGTTCGGCGAGAAGCGCCCGAGGTGCTCGGTCTCGAACAGCTTCATGAGAAGCGGGTCGGGGTCGACCGGCCCGCGCTCGGTCTCTATCTGCCCGTCGGACGCCCACGCGTAGACGTGTTCGACGTACTCCTCGACCGTCTCGCGCTCGACGCCCTTGTCGGCGAGAAGCGCGTCGAGTACGTCCGCCTCCTGCTGGTCGAAGATGTACTCTTTGACCATGGCGATGCGGCCCTCGTACTCCGAGGACTCCGCCCGCGAGAACACGGGCGCGTCCGACAACTCGGCGACCATCTCGTCGAGCACGTCGGTCGGCATCACCACCGACGACACGTCGAGGTCGGGGTGTCTGCGGTCGACGCGGTCGTGCAGGAGGTCGGCGATGACGTCCCGGGTGAACGTCACGGGAATCCCGTGAGTCCCCTCCGAGTCGCCAACGAACTCGAACGCCGACACCTCGCGGCGCTGGTCGCCGACCTGCAGGTAGCCGCGGTCGAACAACAGCGCCTTGTCGACGAGGTCGAACTCGATGTCCGGGTCGCGCGGCACGTCGTCGCCGTCGAGCCGGGTCACGACGCTGTAGAGCGCCGCGGCCTCGACGGCGTGGGGCGCGAGTTCGCGCGTACGGACCTCGCCCGGCCCCTCGCGGACGTCCAGCAAGACGGCCTCGGCGACGCGGTCGGCCATCGCCTCGGGGTCGTCGGTCCAGACGCTCGTCTCGTTGGTCAGCTCGCGGCGGATGAGCTCGGCCTCCAGCGAGAGGTTCGTCAGGTAGCGGAACTCGTGTTTGTTGAGCCGGCGCTTGAGCGCCTTCAGCGGGTCGCGGCCGTTCCTGTCGGCGTACTTGTCGAGTTCGGCGTCGAGGTCCGGGTTCGAGATGATGACGAGTTGCGTGTCGATGTCCATCCCGATTCCCTTGTCCAGCTTGACGTGGCCCTCGTCGGGGACGTTCAGGAGCTTCTGGAGCAGGTCGGCGTGCTGGGTGGCGTCCTCGACGATGGTGAGGAGGCCGTTGCCCTGCGACAGCACGCCGTCGTAGCTGAACGCCTGCGGGTTCTTCCGGCCGCGGGAGTTCAGTTCGCGGAGCATGCTCGGCATCCACGACCCGACCAGTCGCTCCTTGGGCGACCCGTCGTCCTCCGAGTGGAGGACGCCGACGCCGCGGCCGACGTCGACGACGTAGTTTTTCACCCGAAGGTGTTTCGGGTCGGTGACGGCGCTGAAGAGGTCCTGCTTGCCCGCTCTCCGGAACTCCTCTTCGAGGAAGGTGTACGCCTCCAAGCAGAACGGGTCGAGGTCCTCGTCGACGTCGACGGGGATGTGGTCGCCGTTCCTGCTGTTGAGGTCGGCGAGCAGCCGCTTGCGAACCTCCGCGGGGAACACCGAAAGCGGGTGCGACTGGACCGGACTTTCGTACCAGTCCTCGTCGGCGGCGTCGACTTCGCCGCCGTAGGACAGCCCGCGGGTGTCGTCGGCGTTGGCGACGTTCCACTCGACGGTGTAGCGTCGCCCCGCGTCGGTCTTCGAGTACTCCCGAAGCCCGTTGATGAGACAGCGTTTCAACTCGGATTTCCCCGTGGCCGTCGGGCCGTCGAACCAGACGATTTTCTCGGCTTTGCCGCGGTCGGCGGCGATGGTCCGCAGGTCGTCCACGAAAGCGTTGAGCACCTCCGTGTTGCCGAGGACCGCGTGCTCGCCGTCGTTGGCGGGGTCGTCGAAAAAGCGGTAGCGCTGTTTTTCCGCGCCCTGTTCGACCACCTGTCTGGTCCCCATCGACTCGATGGCTTCCAAGAGGTACTTCGACGCGTGGGAGGCGATAGACGGGGACTCGAACGCGGCGTCGACGTACTCGCCGAGGCTCATCGGCTCCTCGTAGGTGCCGCGGAGCGCTTCGTCCGCCTCGCGGATGTAGTCTCGCATGGTCACCCTTCGAGTTCGGTCTTCGCCACCTCCGCACCGGCGAACTCGAGCACCTCCCGTGCGCCGTCGCGCGAGTAACCCTGGTCGACGAGCGCGTCTATCCACGCGTTGCGTTCGTCGTCGTCCAGCTCGTTCGCGCTCACGAGCGCCGAGAAGTTGATGTTGTGCTTCTTGTCCTCCCAGAGCTTGCGTTCGAGGGCGCGGCGGAGGCGGTCGTTGTCCTGCGGGTTGAACGACGTCCCCTCGCGGGCGCGCCGGGAGACCCAGTTGGAGACCTCCTGTCGGAAGTCGTCCTTGCGGTCCTCGGGGATGTTGAGCTTCTCTTCGACCGCGCGGAGGAACTTCTCGTCGGGCTCCTGGTCGCGGCCCGTCAGTTCGTCTTCGACCGTCGCGTCGTCGATGTAGGCCATGACGTGGTCCATGTACTTCTCGCCCTGCCGGCGAATCTCGTCGATGTCGTAGGCGAGGGCGTGGCGCACGTCCTCGATGGCGCGCTCTTTGTACTCCTCGCGGACCATCTCGAGGTAGCGGTGGTAGCGTTCGAGGTTCTCCTCGGGAATCGAGCCGTGGTTCTCGAGGTTCTCTTCGAGGTGGGTAAACGAGGACAGCGGCGAGAGGTAACCGCGGCCGCGGTGGGTCGCGTCCATGATTGCCTCGGCGATTTCGTCACCGATGAAGCGGGCGGAGACGCCGTCCATCCCCTCGGCGATGTCGGCTTTCTTCTCGCCCTCCTCGCGGAGTTTTCGCACGTCTACGTCGTCGCCGTCGTCCAACTCGCCGTTGTAGGCCTTCGCCTTCTGGACGAGCGAGATGGTGTCGGAGTCGGGTTCGACGATGCGGGTCAGAACGCCGAACAGCCCGGACATCTCTAAGGTGTGCGGCTCGACGTGGATGTCGGGCACGTCGGCGTTCCGAAGCATCTTCCGGTAGATTTCGGCCTCCTGTTCGTACTCGAGGACGTACGGGAAGTCGATGCGCTTCGTCCGGTCGTTGAACGCCTCCATCTTCTCGTCGCCCTTCTTCTCTCTGTACTCCGGCATGTTCGTCCGCCCGACGATGACCTGGTCGATGTCGATTCGGGGGTTGTTCTTCGGCTTGATGGTCTGTTCCTGCGAGGCGTGCAGGAAGTCGTAGAGGAACTCGCGCTGGAGCTTCAGCAGTTCCTCGCCGGAGAAGATGCCGCGATTCGCGTTACAGAACGCGCCGGCGTAGTCGAACGCCCGCGGGTCGGACTCGCCGTACACCGCGAGTTTCGAGTAGTTGACGTCGCCGGTGAGTTCGGTCTCGTCTTGGTTCTTCTTGTCCTTCGGCTCGAACGTCTCGATGCACTGCCGTTTGTTCTCGGAGGCGACGAGTCGGATAACCTCGATGTGGTTCGCCACGACCTCCTCTAGGTCGTCGTCGTAGTGGGCGAGCAGCCGGTCCATGTAGAACTCCGAGGCGGGGTCCAGCGCCTGGTCGTTCCGGATGGTGTACGGCGCGTCGAGGTTCTCGTTCAACTGCTCGATGACCACGTCGCGCTGTTCCTGCGGGAGCAACACGAGCGGGTCCTGGTTCATCGGTGACTGGACCACGTCGTCGGAGGGGTCCTGGTCGCGGATGACGTCGCCGAGGTTCGTCCACCGGAAGGTGTACATCCGCCCCTCGTCGGACATCGTGTAATCCTCGAAGTAGCGCCGGGAAATCCAGTCGAAGTGGGACTTCCCGGAGCCGACGGGACCCAAGAGGAGTTTGATGCGTTTTTCGGGGCCGAGGCCGCGGGCCCCCGATTTCACCTTGTTGACGAACTCGTGAATCGACTCGTGGACTTCGCGGCCGTAGAAGACGTTTTCACCGTCGTGAAGGGGGTCTTCGGAGGCCATGAGGTACTCCACGACGCCCGCGTCCTCGTCGTAACGGGTGCCGTAGAAGTCGAACATGTCCGCCACGCGCTGGTGGGCGTTGCGAGCGATCTTTGGGTGAGCGTAGACCTCTTCCAAGTACCACTCGAAGCTCTTCGCCTCGCGGAGGTCCGCGGGCACGGAGTCTTTGTAGTGCTTGCTCAGGTCTGCGAGTGTTTCAATTTCGCCGGTCATTGTTCGTGGAGCCTCGTCGGACCAGCCGTCCGGTTAGACGACCGAGGGCGACGCGCCCGCATTCGCGGGTCGCAGACGACACACCGCGAACCACGGACCCGCGGCGCAGACCGCGGGCAGTAGGTCGAAGTGCGTCGCCGCCGCTGCGCGCTTACGACGGGTCGGCGACTGGCGACAGAATCGGCAATTTGCGGACGATGCGCGACGGCTCGCTCGGCCCGGGGACCGAGACTACCAATCAATGAGGGACGTTAACATATAACGCTTTCTCTGAAAGTAGTCAACATATTGTCTCGAACGCCAACCAATCCAGATACGTACCACGTCTCGTGACCCTCCAACCTGCCGAAGTGTATCGATTTAATCGGCGGTTCAGTCGACTGTCGGTGTCGTTAATCGGGTCGGCTGGGATTCATGTCGTCTCCGATGGGTCGCGTTCGAGGCCCGAACCACGCGCTTCGAGCCGGGTCGAGACGACCGGCCTTCGGCGCGGAAGCGGGAAGGCTTAGGACGCGCGGCGGACTAGCACACCCATGACCAACCTGCCCGACGGGTGGACCCTCTGGAACGACGAACACGAGGGTCGGCGCATCCTCGCGTTCCGCCCCGACGTGTTCAACGAGAGCGCCTTTCCCGCCGAGTGCATGCCGACCGTCTTCGTGTGGAACGGGTCGCGGGCGAACCGCCCGGGCGCGACGCAGATACGCACCGAGACGTGGCACGCGGTGCTCTATCTCGAACCGGAAATCGAGGTCGTCGTCGAGGAGTTCGACTCCCGCGAGGCGGCCGTCGAGGGCGCGACCGACATCGCCGGGCGCTTTTCAGACGGCGAGATAGACTACCGGAGCGCCTACCAAATCCCCCGGGAGGACTACTTCGAGAAGCTCGACGAGCTGACCGGGCGGGAGCCTTAACCACCTCGCAGGAGAACCACCGCTATGACCTCCGTCACGCTTGTCGGTGCCCGCCTGACCGACCCCGGCACCGAGTTCGTCTACCACGGTGAATCGAGCGCCTGCGAGGGGTGTCCGTACCGCCAGCAGTGCCTCAACCTCACTGAGGGCGTCCGCTACCGGGTCCTCGGCGTGCGCGAGAACACGCAGGTCCTCGACTGCGCCGTCCACGACGAGGGCGTCCGCGCCGTCGAGGTCGAACCGGCACCGGTCACGGCGAACGTCCCCTCGAAGGGGGCGTACGCCGGAAGCAAGGCCAGCCTGCAGGGCCCGTGTCCGCACACCGAGTGCCCCAGCCACGAGTACTGCGTCCCCGAGGGTGCCGAGTTCGACCAGGAGTACCGCATCAGCGACGTGCTCGGCGACCCGCCGCACGACCATTGCCACCTCGACCGAAACCTGACGCTCGTCGAGTTCGAACCCGCCGACGAGTAGGGATTTTTGTGGTTCCCGGCCGCTGGCCCTGATATGACGACCGCCGTCTTCTTCGACCTCGACCTGACGCTCCTCCGCTACACCGCCGACTTCGAGACCATCTTCGACCGCGCGGTCCCGGACGCTCCGGGCGGTGCCTACGACCGGTATCTCTCCGTCTTCTTCGACGCGTTCGAGGACCTCGCCGTGGACCCCTACGCGGTCGGCTTCGAGGCAATCACCGACGAGTTCGACATCGGCGGCGACCCGGAGGCGCTCGTGGCGCGCTACGCGGAGGCCGAACTCGCCGCCACGACGGTCCCCGCGTCGGCCCGCGAGGCGCTCGTCCGCGTCGCCGACCGTCGACCGACAGGGATTCTCACGAACGGCGCGCCGGCGGTCCAGCGGGCGAAGCTCGAACGCCACGACCTCGCGGGCGTCGTCGACGCCGTCGTCGTCTCGAACGACCCCGCGGTCGCCTCGCGGAAGCCCGATTCGGGGGTCTTCGAGGCCGCGGAGACCGCCCTCCCGGCGGACGACTACGTCTACGTCGGCGACACCTACGACGAGGACGTTGTCGGGGCGCGAGACGCCGGGTGGGAGGCGTACCACGTCGGCGACGACGGCCCCGGCGACGACCCGGCGGCGGTCGAATCGGTCGCCGAGGCGGCCGCTCGAATCCTCGGCGAGGACGACGCGTAGCGCGGGAGAGACGAGACGGTCTGCCGACTACGGGAGCGTGCCGACTTTGTCGCCGGCGTAGCCGAAGATGTCCGCGTAGCCGTACGCGGAGAGGAGAATGGGGTAGAAGTCCCGGTCGGCGACGAACTGCTCGGCGTCGGCGCGGGCGAACGTCTCGCCGGCGGCGACGGGTTCGAAGTTGGTCGCGTGGACCTCGTACTGGTCCGCCGGCGGCTTGGGAAGCCGTTCCAGCAGGCGGAACACGTCGATGCTGTTCTCCTCCGGAATCGCGAGTTTCAGGCGGTCGTCTTCGGTCTGCGACTCGGACTCCTCGTCGAGCTCGCCGCTCCCGTCGCTCGCAACCGCGGGGGCGGGGAGAACGTTGGTCGCGGTGAGGAACGCCCGGATGAGCCAGTAGGCGTTGTCGGCCGCCTCGTCGGACTTCTGGAGGCCGGCTTCGACCTCGATGGTGTGGGCGTGTTCGATGAGTCGGCCCTCCGCGAAGTGGTTCGTCTCGACGGCCACGTCGACCGGGAGCCGGGGGAGAATCGACCGGGAGATGGCGTCGACCGTGTCCACGATGGCGAACGGTTCGGCGTACGACTGGGTCGAGTGAAGCGAGAAAGCGGTGGTGCCGCGGACCTCGCGGCCGAGGTCGTGGGCGAGGCGTCGCTCGTGGCTCTCGGCGTTGGGGTCGCCCGGAAACGCCCGGTTGAGGTCCTCGTCGAGGTAGCGCTCGTCCGCCGCCAGCGCCTCCTCGTTGGCGACGATGAGCTTCACCGGGCGCTCGACGTCGGGGTCCTCCGCGACGAACCGCTCGATGGCGCGAGCGCCGCACGGTTCGTCGCCGTGGATCGACCCGACGACAGACACTTCGGGCGTGCCGTCACCGAGTTCGTAGATTCGCATTGCCGGTTCCTAGAACTGGACGCTAATGGACCTTTAGATTCTCCCGGTTCGCGCCGCTTTCGCGGACGTGTTAGTCGGAGGAGACGGTTCGTGGCGGGCGAAGACCGCGGCCCGACGCGGTTAGTGGTCGAGTCCCTCGACGTACTCGTAGTCGGCGGGGTAGGCGGTCGCCCGGTGGCCGTCGAGTTCGATTTGCCAGCCGTGGAGTGCCGTCGGGTCGTCCAGCGCCGCCCGGAGGGTGTCGCGCACGTCGTCCACGTCGACGCCGTAGAAGTCGCTCGGAACGCCGCGGATGTACTCGAGTGCCGTCTCGAACAACGACCGCATCCCCGCGTCGTTCTCGAAGTCGAAGTGCTTGTACGCGCCGGCGGCGACCTGCACCATCCCGTGGAGGAAGGCGCTTTCCGCGGTCCCCGCGCCGTAGTTGTACCACTCGTCTTCGAAGCAGTCGTGGCTCTCGTGGAAGTCGCCGGAGTTGAACAGGCGGACGCCGTGTTCGACCGCCCGGCGGAGCGTCGCGTGCTCCCACAGCCGCAGGTCGTCGTTCCACCCCGTCGGGTTGCCGAGCGGCGGGGCGACGCTCGGGTCGCGGGTGTGTTCGT
The DNA here is from genome assembly GCF_000723845.1 of Haloferax prahovense. NCBI lineage: Archaea > Methanobacteriati > Methanobacteriota > Halobacteria > Halobacteriales > Haloferacaceae > Haloferax > Haloferax prahovense. The sequence continues at coordinate 1,158,056 of NZ_LK053000.1, forward strand.
CCATGTGAGTCAGGGCGACCGGGAAGCCGGTAACTCCATCGGTGGCGACACCGGCCGCGCAGTTTTTTCGTGCGAGCGCGACAACGGTCGGACGTGACGGACACAATCGAATGCACCTACTGCGGAAGCGACGTTCGGCGTCACGACCCCGTCTTCGTGGCGGAGCTCGAAGCCGGCGAGCGCGTGCCGGCGGGCGCGTTCTGCAACTACGCGTGCCTCTCGTCGCACATCGACGCGGCGGGGCTGACGACCGGCGCGTCCTGCGAGTGGCGGCCGGAGTAGGCTCCGACCGGGTCGGAGTACCCGTCGGGACCCCTGACCTATTTACCGCGATTCGTCCTTTCGAGCGTATGGCACTCGCATCAGCACTCGTGGCCGGCGGGGTTATCGGGGTCCGGCACGCGCTGGAAGCCGACCACCTCGCCGCCGTCGCGACGATGGTCGAAGACGGCGACCGACCGAGCATCGTCGGCGCCTCGTGGGGCGTCGGGCACTCGATTCCGATTGCCGTCGTCGGTCTCACCTTCGTCGCGCTCGGCGTCCGCCTGCCCGAGTCGGTGACGCACTTCTTCGAAGTCGTCGTCGGTGCGATTCTCGTCCTCCTCGGGGCGCGGATGCTTCTCCGGGCCGCCGGCGTCTCCGTGCCGACGCTCCGCGACCACGACCACGACAGCGGCGTCCACCGACACCTCTCGCTCGGGAACGTCGCGTTCGGGACGAAACACACGCACGTCCACGACGAGTCGTTCGGGGTCGGCGTCCTCCACGGCTTCGCCGGCAGCGGCGCGCTCGTCATCGCGATGGTCTCGACCGCACCCGCGGTGGGGCAGGCCGTCGCGTTCCTCGCGGCGTTCAGCCTCCTGACCATCGCCACGATGGCGACCGTCTCGTTCCTCTGGGGCCGCTCGATGGCGGTCGGCGGGACGCGCGTCCTCCGCGCCGCGGCCGGCGTCGTCGGCATCGCCGTCGGCGGCCTCCTCGTCGTCGAACAGTTCGGCGGCCTCGTCTGACGTTTCGCAACGTTTTAGCGGTCCCCCTGTCGTACTTGAGTACGCGCGAGGGTAGCTAAGTCAGGAAAAAGCGGCGGACTCAAGATCCGCTCCCGTAGGGGTCCGTGGGTTCAAATCCCTCCCCTCGCACTTATCGCGAGAAACGACGTGACGAGCGGCGAGTGCAGCGCACCCCACGGCGGGAAGCGGGCACCGAGGCGGCCCGCAACCCCGGTATAAACCCGGTCGCTCGATGGCGGACACGTTCTCTTCTGTCCCCCGCCGGTCATCCGGTTACGACGCCACCACAGCGCCGCCGCCAGTATCCCGAACGATTCATCATGAACAGACCGGGTTTCCGGTGAAAAGCGCCGGAAGGGGGCCGACCGAGGACGACGTTCGGCGACGAGCGTCACCACCGTTCCGTCGGCCGAACTATCAGTATCTCCGGACAGTCCAGAGTTTATCAGAAACATTCATTATATTCTCCGACCTACTGTAGTGTTGCCGGAAGCGCAAGGACGCACCGGATGACCAAACCGAATCCGTCGGGCGACGTGAAAGGCGTCGACGATGGTACGCATCGCAAGACGCGGAGGAATGGGATCGACACGAACACCGAGTCTTTCGTAACAGGAAGACGAGGTCAAAGTGCCGAAGAGGAACCGAAACAGCCCCGTAAACCGCTCTGCGAGCGAGCGGCGGGAAGACCAAGTACCGGACCACGAGGAATCGGAGTTCGGGAACTCGGCGCAAGCCGAAAACGGTCGTGAGGGCTGTGGAAAACGTCTTCCGTCCGGGTTCTAATTGCGGATTCTGGCTTTTTCCGTTTTCCGACCCCCGAGCGAGCCGGCCGTCTGGCGGGACGGCGCAGTCCGCGACGCTACGGCCGAACCAACTGACTCATGAGCCGGAGGTACTCCGAGGCCACGAGCGGTTCGTCGGCCGCGGTGCGCTCGACGGCCGCCACGCCGTGCCGGAGTTTCTCCTTGAGCGGGCTCGGCGGAACCTTGTGGCCGAGCACGCGGGACGCCGTCTCGACGTGTTCCAGCGCGGCTTCGGCGTCGCCGGCTCTGACGGCCGCTCTGGCGTCGTCGAAGGACTCCGCGAGCGATTCGCGGACCCGCGCCGGGAGGTCGATAGCGTCTGACACGACACGAGGTAAACCGTCCATCGACATAAGCCACCGGGCCGCGTCGGCGTCGGGTCGGTGGATATAGGCACCTGCCGGTCCTGTCACGCCCATGAACGAACTCGATGCCCGGGCGGACCGGGCACAGCGCGCGGCCCGCGACGGCGGCGCAGTCGCGCGACGGGCCTTCAGAACCGGCATCGCCGTCGAGACGAAAGACGGCAAAACGGACGTTGTCACCCAAGCCGACAAGGACGCCCAGCGCCGCGTCGTCGAGCGAATCCGCGGGGCGTTCCCCGACGACCCCATCGTCGGCGAGGAGGACGACGAACTCAAGTCGGTTCCCGAGTCGGGACCGGCGTGGGTCGTCGACCCCATCGACGGGACGAACAACTTCGTGCGCAACGTGCCGGTCTGGGCGACCTCGGTCGCCGCCGTCCGCGACGGCGACCCTATCGCGGCGGCCAACTATCTGCCCGCCCTCGACGACTGCTACGCGGCCGACGACGGGGCGGCCTACCGCAACGGCGAGGAGATTTCGGTGAGCCAGCGCGACGACCCCGAGACGTGTACGGTCTGTCCGACGTTCTGGTGGGATTACGACGTCCGCGACGAGTACGCCGCGGCGGCCCGCGCCATCGTCACGCGCTTCGGCGACCTCCGTCGCTACGGGAGCATGCAGGTCGTGCTCTCGTACGTCGCCGACGGCTCGCTCGACGGCGTCATCACGAACAAGCGGGCGAACCCGTGGGACTCGGTCGCCGGTGCACACCTCATTCGGACGGCCGGGGGGACGGTCACGGACCTCGACGGCAACGAGTGGCGACACGATTCGGAGGGACTCGTCGCGTCGAACGGGCGCGTCCACGACGTCGTGCTGGAGGCGGCCCGCGAAATCGACGGGCGGTAGACGGACGAAAACCGGAACCGGACGGCGCTCGCCGCGGGCGCGAGCGTGCTTCCCATCCGCAAGTGCGAAGTCACCCCCCATCAGTAGGGATAGCATGGACCTCGACGCGACGGACCGGGCGATTCTCCGGATTCTGATGGAAGACGCGCGGACCCCGTTCAGCGAAATCGCCCGCAGAATCGACATGTCGAGCGCGACGGTTCACGACCGGGTCGGTCGGATGGAAGACGCCGGCGTCATCGAGGGCTACCACGCCCACGTCGACCCGCGGCAGGTCGGGCTGGGCACCTCCGCGCTGGTCGGCTTCCGGGTCAAGCAGGGTCGCGAAAAGGAGGCGCTCCAACAGCTTCGCGACATCGAGGGCGTCCAGGAAATCGACCTCACCACCGGCGAGTGGGACGTGATGCTCCGGGTGTACGCCGAGGACACCGACGCCCTGCGCGAGCTCATGTTCGACCACATCGCCGAGCTCGACGGGTTCTCGCGGTCCCAGACGATGGTCATCCTCGGGACCGAGTACGACGACCCGGTGCTGCCGATTCGCGACCCCGACGACGAGGACTGAACCACGCCCGCCGCGGAGCGCCACCTCGCTGCGACGCCGACTCGCCGCGCCGAGGCGTGCGCGGCGGATGCGAGAGACCGGAACCCTAAACAGGCCCGCCGTCGGGGTATCGCCTATGGCAACGGTAGCAGAGCGAATAGGTCTCGACCCCGAGCGCCTCTGGGGGCTCGGCGTCGCGGCCATCCTCGTCGCCCTCGTCGGCGGGTCGCTCGCGTTCCCTCGTGTCGTCTACGACGGCTTCATCTGGCACTACTTCTGGGGCCCCGTCCAAGCCGACGCGAACTCGGCCGTCTGTGCGGTTCGGGCGAACGGCGTCACGCAGTATCTCGATACGGCGTCGGCCTGCGCCGCGGCGGCCGAACCCGTCGCGTACCCCGGCTACACCCTCGTCTCCGAGGTCGGCTACATGGTCACGCTCGTCATCGCGCTCTCGGGCGTCGTGTTCCTCCTCCGCCGCCTCGACATCGGCGAGCGCCCGCGGTTCTTCTACGCGCTCTTTCCGTTCATGCTGTTCGGCGGCGCGTTCCGCGTGGTCGAGGACGCTAACGACTCGCCCGGCGTCGCCGACGCGCTCATCAGCTACCCGCTGAACACGCTCGTCATCAGCCCGGTTATCTACGTGACCGTCTTCGCAATCACGCTCGTCGCCGTCGTCGGGAGCGTCTTCGCCGAACGGCAGGGCCTCGTCGACGACTACGTGAAACCGCTGTTCGTGGCCGGCCTCGCGGTGCTCGCGGTGGCGGTCGGCTACCTCCTGTGGGCCGGCCTCACCGGCGCGCAGGGCGCGACGTTCTATCCACAGGTGCTCGCCGTCATCCTCGTCGGCGCGACGCTCGTCACCGCGGCGACGTGGTGGCTCGTCGAGCGCTTCGCCCCCGAGGTCAACGAGGGAACGGGATACATCGGTCTCGTCGTCATCTGGGGCCACGCCATCGACGGCGTGGCCAACGTCATCGGCCTCGACTGGATGGTCGCGCTCGGGGCGGGGAACAACCTCGTCCCGAAGCACCCGGTGAACCAGGCGGTCGTCGACTTTACCGCCTCCACGCTCCCCGAGTCGGTGCTGGCCGTCACGGGCGACGCGTGGCCGTTCCTGCTCGTCAAACTCGTGGCCGCGACGGCCGTCGTCTGGGTGTTCGACGAGCAGATATTCGAAGACAGCCCGCGCTACGCGATTTTGCTCCTCATCGCCGTCCTCGCAGTCGGCCTCGGGCCGGGGAGCCGCGACATGCTCCGCGCGACGTTCGGCGTCTAACCGCCCCGCCGTCTCCCGCTTTCCGACCACTCGTTTCTCCCCCGGCGAAGGTTCAAGTACCGAGCCGCGGCCAACGCCGCTATTCTGTGACTCACGCCGTGCGGCGGCCTGCGGGTGTCCGGCACACCGGCGCGCGGATTCGACGGCCCGCCTGTCACGCGGCCGCTCGTGCCGGCTGTCAGCCACAAAGCCCACGAACCGCGTGACTCGCCAGCTACGGGAACGGGTGGAACTCGCGGTCCGGTCGCGGTTCGAAGCCGAGGTCTCGCGGCACCGACTCGGCGCGGTCAGCGAAGTACGGCTCGCCGATGAAAAGCGGCTGCGCGGCCGGAACGACCACGCGGACCGCCTCGAAGCCGAGCCTCTCCACGTCGCGCGGGGTGGTCCGCGCCGCGTACGCGTCGAGGTCGGCGTCCGTGACCGCCGAGACGACCGCGTCGAGTTCGGCTGCGCCCCCTGGAACCTCGTCGGGGCCGACCGAGTCCGCGGGGATGGTCGCGTCCGGCGAGACGAACGTCCGAGCCGGCTTCGGGAAGTCGGCGTAGGTCGCAATCGCGCCGCCCTGCGTCGCGGCCTGCTCCGGTCCCATGCCGCGCAGTTCGGTCCAGTTCTGGAGCGCCTCGGCCAGCGCGGAGCGAGCGGCACGGTTCGCATCGAGGTCCGCGCCGGAGCCCATCGCGAACTTCGGCCACTCGCCGTCGCGGTGGACGGCCACCGCCACGACCGGCACGTCCACGTCCTGCGTCACGAGGAGCGCGGTCACTTCTAGGGACTCCGAGCGGGCGCGGGCCGCCAGCGTCTCGAACGTCTCGTCGGTCACGTCCAGCCCGAGCGGGTCGAACGTCGAGTACCACGCGAGCATCGTCGCGTCGCGCTCGACGACCTCGTAGAGCCCCGAGAGAATCGCCTCGGTCCCGGAGTTGCCGAGGCCGAGCCCGGTCGTAATCGACGGTTTGTGTCGCTCGGACGGCGGCGGGTAGTGGACGAACTCCGCCGGGAGCGAGACGGTCGAACCGGTCGCGAGGTCCTCGCCTTCGACCCACTGAATCGGCTCCTCGGGGTCGGGGTCGCGAAAGGAGTCGGGTCTGACGAACCGACTGGGCGGCACCGCGGCCGGCCGAGACGCCGCGGGCGCGACGGCGAACTCGCTGGAGCGGTAGACGCCCGCCGAGTAGCGTTCGAGCGCCTCGCCGAGCGCCTTCATGTAGGCCTCGTCCCAGCCTGCGGCCGCGCCGCCGGCGAGTTCGGCCGCCCGAGCGTCGGCGTAGACCGTCGTGTCCGCCGTCTGCGCGACGTAGTACGGCAGCGGGAACGACTCGCGCTCGCCGACCTGCGTGACGATGCCGACGCGGTCGTCCACGGCCGATTCGGCCCGCGCGAGCGCGTCGTCTAACTCCACGGCGCGGAAGTCGCGGTCGAGGGCTCGGTCCCGCTCCATCGGCGACGGCGCGGGGAGGAACGACCGCTCGGGACCGGGGACTTCGACGACGGTCCCGGCCACGTCGTCGCCCGAGAGGAGCGCGATACCGCGCCGCCCGGCCACCGCGCCGGCGAGTCGAACGGCCGCGCGGTCACCGCCGGGGCGGCCCTCCGACTCCGTGGTGGACGCGACGCGCGCCCGGAGGTCCGCGAAGTCGGCGCTGGCGGGGTCGAACGCCGAGACGGCCGCGTCCAGGTCGTCCACGGGGTGGCCGCCGACACCGCCGATTTCGACGGCGAACCATCTCGAAGCGGCTTCGTCGGCCGCGTCGAAGGCGTCGCTGCCGGCCGCGGCGACGACGAAGCCGAGGTCGAACGAACCGAGCGAGTCGGGGGTCGTCTCCGAGACCGTCGCGTCGATGTCGGCGCACGCCGCGCGAATCGACTCGGCGGCGGGGCCGCTCCCGACGAGTCCGATGTTCATGCGCGCGACGACGAGCGGCGGCGGGAAAAAGCGAGGGGGTCGCGGTCGGCTACGCGTCGAGCAGTTTCTGGGCCTCGTCGGCCAGTTCGTCGGCGGCGGCCGCGACGAGCGCGTCCGCGCCGAGCTTCAGGCGGAGCCGCGGGCGACCGACGTCGATGGGTACTTTCTCGGTGTCGATGAGGCCGAGTTCTTCGAGCTTCGTCTTCGTCCGGGAGAAGGTCGCCTTGCTGGCGATGCCCACGTCTTCGCCCCACTTCGAGATGTCGTAGAGGAGAACTTCGTTGCGGGCGGCGACGAGAAGGGAGATAGTCACCTCGTCGAGGCCGTCGCCGTCGCCGCGAGCCGACGACAGCGAAGCGAGCACGGCGTCGAAGTCGGCGAGCGTCTCTTCGCCGATGTCCTCGCCGAGGGTCTCGCGGACGCGCGAGAGCGGCGGAGTCCGGAGCTTGAATTCGGGCGCGTCCGCCCAGTGGGCCTGATGGGCCTCGAACGCCGTCTCGACGAACGCCTCGTCGTCGGTGACGAGGCCGGCGACTTTGTCACCGGCGGCGACGAGCGCGACGACCGAGTTCGGCGTGACGAACAGCGTGTTCTCGACTTCGTCGTCGGCGGTCCGCATCGAGAGCGTGCCGTCGGCGACGAGGTTCGCGGCGTTGGAGGCGACGATGAAGTCGTCGAGCACGTCCTTCAGGACGCCCTCGTCGGCGACGAGACGGATTTTCGGCAGGTCACCATCGATGTCGGTCGCCACGGCGACGAGCCCCTCGATGACCTCGGCGGTCGGGTTCGCGACCAGCACCTCGTCTTCCGACGAGGAAAGGACGGACTCGATGATGTCTCCTACCCCCTCAGCGAGTAGATTAGAACGAATAGCCATAGCTTGAATATCGCCAGTAATATATTTAATATTAACGCAAGACGACCGGCAGAACGTATTCGAAATCGAGTTGTACCAACGCTGTATCGCGCGAATTGAGCATTTCGTTTCAGAAATTTTACTCCTATCGGCGAGCGGGAAAATCGATGGCGAACCGAGAACCCCGTGCGTCCGGGAGTTGTCGCCCGCGGCGGTCGGCCTCGGCAGTCAGTTCGGCTCGGGGACACGTCGGAGACGGTCGGTATCGCGCGTTCGTGTATCTGTTCACGGTAGCACACCACAGAATATACACGGGCGTGCAACACAACACCGGCAGGCGTAGCCAAATGGGACACATTTATGCCGTAATTGGACCGGATACTACGTATGGACTACAGCCACGTCCGCGACGTCGACCCCGCCGTGGCAGACGCCCTCGACGGCGAGGTCGAACGCCAGCGCGACACGCTCGCGATGATCGCCTCGGAGAACCACGTCAGCGAAGCGGTCCTCGAAGCGCAGGGGAGCGCGCTGACGAACAAGTACGCCGAGGGCTACCCCGGCAAGCGCTACTACGCTGGCTGTGAGTACGCCGACGACGTGGAGAACCTCGCCATCGAGCGCGCCAAGGAACTCTGGGGCGCGGAACACGTCAACGTGCAGCCGCACTCCGGCACGCAGGCCAACATGGGCGTCTACCTCGCCATGCTCGAACCCGGCGACAAGATTCTCTCCTTGGACCTGACTCACGGCGGCCACCTGAGCCACGGTCACCCCGCGAACTTCACGGGGAAGCTCTACGACGTCGAGCAGTACGAGGTCGACGCCGAAAGCGGCTACATCGACTACGACCAGCTCGCCGAGAAGGCCGCGGAGTTCGAACCGGACATCATCGTCTCCGGCTACTCCGCGTACCCGCGCGCCGTCGAGTGGGAGACGATTCAGGAGGTCGCCGACGACGTAGACGCGCTCCACCTCGCCGATATCGCCCACATCACGGGCCTCGTCGCCGCCGGCGTCCACCCCTCGCCGGTCGGCGTCGCCGACTTCGTCACCGGCTCGACCCACAAGACCATCCGTGCCGGTCGCGGCGGCATCATCATGTGCGACGAGGAGTACGCCTCCGACATCGACAGCGCCGTCTTCCCCGGCGGTCAGGGCGGCCCCCTCATGCACAACATCGCCGGCAAGGCGGTCGGCTTCAAAGAGGCGCTCGAACCCGCCTTCGAGGAGTACGCTCAGCAGGTCGTCGACAACGCGAAGGTCCTCGCTGAGACGTTCCAGGACCACGGCCTCAGCGTCGTCTCCGGCGGCACCGACACGCATCTCGTGCTCGTCGACCTCCGCGACTCGCACCCCGACCTCACCGGCGGCACCGCCGAGGAGGCGCTCGAATCGACGGGTGTCGTGCTGAACGCGAACACCGTCCCCGGCGAGACGCGCTCGGCGTTCAACCCCAGCGGCATCCGTGCCGGCACGCCCGCGCTCACCACCCGCGGCTTCGGTGAGGATGAGATGCGCGAAGTCGGCGAACTCATCGTGAAAGTCGTCAACGCCCCCGAAGACGACGACGTGCTCGCGGAAGTCTCCGAGCGCGTGCAGGAACTCTGCGACGCGAATCCGCTGTACGAGTAAGCGACGCTCGCAGGCGACCGTCGCGGTCGCACCCGCCCGGTTTTTCTAACCCTTCACCCGAGTAACACTATTACCCGGGCCGCCGTATCACCACTCGATATGGCTCCGATTCGTCGGCTCGTTCTCGACGTGTTGAAACCGCACTCGCCGTCGACGGTCGAGTTCGCCCGCGAGGTCGCCGACGCGGCCGGCGTGGCCGGCGTGAACGCGACGCTCCTCGAAACCGACCGCGAGGTCCAGAACCTCAGACTCGTCGTGGAGGGAGAGGCCGTCGACGACGACGAGGTGGAACGGCGGATTCGCGACCTCGGCGGGACGGTCCACTCCGTCGACGAGGTGGTTGCGGGCGAGACGCTGGTTGCGTACCGGGACCAGCCGCAGGACCCGTCGTCGTCGTGATGTCGGCTCGCCTCGCTTCGCTCCTGCGCGACGACCGCGTCCGCGCCATCTCCCGCCGGTACTTCGTCTCGAACGGCTTCGACGGCGCGCTGACCTGCATCGGTCTCGTCATCGGCGCGTACCTCACCGGCGTCACGGAGGGGCTGACGGTCGTGAAAATCGGCGTCGGCGCGGCGGTGGGCCTGACGACCTCCGGCGTCTGGAGCGTCTGGGAGATAGAGCGCGCCGAGAAGCGGGCCGAACTGGGCCGCATCGAAGAGGCCATGCTGACCGACCTCGGCGGGACCGCGGTCGAACGCGACAAGGTCGCGGCGCGGGGAATCAACGCGGCCGCTAGCGGACTCGGACCGCTCGTCGGCATCGTCGTCCCGCTGCTCCCGTTTCTCGCGGTCGGCACGCTGTTGTCGATGACGTGGGCGACGCTCGCCTCGGTCGGCCTCGGGACGGGCATCCTCTTTTCGTTCGGCGCGTACATGGGGTCGATATCGGACCAGCGGTGGTACGTCGCCGGCCTGCGGATGGCGCTCGCGGGCGTCGCGGTGGCCGCGGTGAACCTGCTGTTCGGGTGACTGTTTGTGACCACATTCGTGTATATTTTGAACTCATTGAGGCCGATAATACGCACGAATCCGAATCTTTGAAATGGGCGGGGCGCGCTGTCTGAGACAATGACGACCATCATCGACGGCAACGCCGTCGCCGAGGAGATTCGCGACGGGCTGTCTGATGCTATCGACGCGCTCGACGAGGCCGGCGTGAAGCCGGGGCTCGCGACCGTGCTGATGAGCGACGACCCCGCCAGCGAGACGTACGTCTCGATGAAACAGCGCGACTGCGAGGAGGTCGGCATCGAGGCGTTCGACTACGAACTCGACCCCGAGACGCCCGCCGACGAACTCTACTCGCTCGTCGACGACCTCAACGACGACGACGAGGTCCACGGCATCCTCGTCCAGATGCCCGTCCCCGACCACGTCGACGACCGGACCGTCCTCCGTCGCATCGATCCCGCCAAGGACGTCGACGGCTTCCACCCCGAAAACGTGGGCCGCCTCGTCGCCGGCGACGCCCGCTTCAAGCCCTGTACGCCCCACGGCGTCCAGAAGCTCCTCGCCGCCGCCGACGTGGAGACCGAGGGCGCTGACGTGGTCGTCGTCGGCCGCTCGGACATCGTCGGCAAGCCCATGGCGAACCTGCTCATCCAGAAGGCCGAGGGCGGCAACGCCACGGTCACGGTCTGCCACTCGCGCACGGACGACCTCGCAGCGAAGACCCGCGAGGCCGACATCGTCGTCGCCGCCGCGGGCGTCCCCGAACTCGTCACCGGCGACATGCTCTCCGAGGACGTCGTCGTCATCGACGTGGGCGTCAACCGCGTCGATGCAGACAATGAGAAAGGCTACGAACTCGTCGGCGACGTGGAGTTCGAGTCCGCGAAGGAGAAGGCCAGCGCCATCACGCCCGTCCCCGGCGGCGTCGGCCCGATGACCCGCGCGATGCTCCTCTGGAACACCGTGAAGGCCGCCGCCGAGGCCGAGGGCGTCGACGTGGACCTTCCCTGAGTTCGGGACGTGAACCCCCCGTCAGGCGCCGACATCGACGGCGAGTGGACGTACGACGTGGACGGCGTCGTCCGGCGTCGGAACCGCCACGACCTCGACGCCGAGGCGTTCGCCCGCGCCGTCGAGCGTATCGAAGACGGCCTCGAGTGGGGCGTCGGCGCGCTCTGCGAGCGCGACGGCGCGGTGCTTCTCGTCCGGCAGGACGGCCAGTGGGTCCTCCCCGGCGGCGGGGTCGAAGCCGGCGAGACGAGACGCGAGGCGCTGGTCCGCGAGGTCGCCGAGGAGACCGGCCTCGACGCCGACGCGGGCGCGCTTCGAGTCGTCACGGAGCAGTCGTTCCACTACGGTGAGGACGCCGCAAGCTTTCGATTCGCGATTTACGAGGCGACCGTCGCGGGCGACCTCACCGACGACCCCGGCCTCCAAGACGAGGCCATCGCCGACGTAGCGTGGTTCGAGACGCTCCCCGACGACACGCTGGACCGCGGGCTGATTCGGTTCCTGCTCGGGCGCTGACGCGCGTCCGACCGCAACTTGTTCTCACTCGTGCGTCGCCACGAGCAACTGGTCGTCGCCCCGCCGAACACAGAACCGGGTGTCGGCGTCCACGTCGAAGCTGTGGGCCGCTCGGTCGGAGATGAGCAGTTGCGAGAAGTCGTCGCCGCAGGCCGGACAGGCCACGCCGTCGCGGTTCTCGACGAGCATCGTGTCGCCGTCGTCGCGAAGCAGTTTCACCCGGTGGCGCACGTCGTGGATGTCGAATCCGGCAGTCATCGTCGGCGAAGGGTCGTCGTGGAGGAAAAACGTTCGGAAGCGTCAGAACAGCGCCGCGAGCGTGTCGCGGGCCGACGCGAGCGCGTCGAGGTCGTCGTCGACGAGCGCGGTGTGTATCTCGCGGGCGGCCTCGACGAGCGCCTCGGACTCCGAAAACGAGACGGCCCCGTCGAGCGCTTCGACGCGCTTGCGATGGTTCGAGAGGGTTTCGAGCGTCGTCCTGACCTCGGGGTTCGGGTTGTCGTCGAGCCACGTCGAGAGGTCGCGGCAGTAGTCGTCGATGGCCTCGGCGTAGGCGAGACCGCGGGAGTCGGCCATCGACTTGGGCACGGCGTCGGGGTCGGGGCGCTCTCCCTCGTCGGCGCGGCGGAGCAGGGTGATGACGTACAGCTGTTCGTCGTCCGTGGGCCGGTTCGACCGGGCGACCACATCGACTGCGTGGAGCAGTTCGTGAGCCGCCAGCGGGGTGTCGCCGAGGGGGAGCAGTTCGCCCCCGCGGATGTAGCCCGTCTGCCGGATGTAGTCGCGGAGGTCGGACTTCAACGCCGGGGCGGCGTCGCGAATCGACCCGTCGCCGACGGCCGATCGGTGCGCCGAGAGGTCGAGGTCGATCTGCATGGCGGTGTGGCGTTCCCTGTCGCCGACGCCGACGCTCCGGAGGCTCCCGCACTGCGGGCACGATACGCTTCCCGTCTCGTAGTACGACCACCGGTGGTCGCACTCCTTGCACTCGCGCTCGCCGCGTATCTCCATGCGACTGGGTTCGACCCGGCGGCGCAAAAGCACGGCGACCCGACGCCGGGGCATCAAGTGCGAGGCGAGTCGACGCGGCCGCGAGCGGTCGCCAGCCGAGACGACCGCCGGGCTACATACGTCCGGCGGCCTACCGTGGGCACATGCGAAGCGAATCCGAGGTCCGAGAGCAGTACGAGTTCCTGAAGGACGAACTCGACTCCGACGAGATGCGACACGAGGGGGTCAGAAAGCTCATGACCCATTATAAGCGGGCACTCGGCTGGGTCCTGGAAGAGGAACACATGTGAATTCCATAACATAAATCTTCGAGCAGAGCGGAACCGCATCGTTTCCGGAATTCGGCGCGTGCGTGCCACTCAGACGGACAGTTGGCCGAATTGTCAATGTTTGGCACGCGTCGTTATCTTTAAGTGAAACCGAACAGTAGCCGATAGTGACGCTTCGCTTTGGAGGGCCGAAGCGTCAGCGGGGACCAATTCAGGGCGGCATGCCGTGCCGGAGATTTCCGGCACGGCTTGCTTTCCTTCTGCGCGAAGCTACGACCCGAGAGCGACTGTTTCATTCGCGCCGCGTTCGAGTACACCCGAGCTCCGGCTCCGGCCGTTCTCGGTGGTCATCCGAGTCGTCAGCTCGTTCTTATCACACAGGCTACGTGTTCGACCCGCCGCCAGTCGCTCCGAGAGAGTGGTGACGCCGCCACCTCGCCTCGGATTTCCGTTTTGGATAGTCGAGTGGTTGTTCATTGATAACACTTAACAATCTACTCCCTTAATGCGCCCGAGCCGTCCATTTGTGGACATATCCGGACATCGAAACGGCAATTTCGGGGAATTAGTAATTTGGACTACATAATTGCTGATGGAGTATCTCGGAGACTAGCGGGTTTTCGAGGGAGAATCGTCGGTCGAGGCCGATATGCTTATCTGAATTAGACAGTAACATACGAGTCGAATTTACCGATGTACGACCTGACAGGATTCCAGCGAGACCTGCTGTACGTCATCGCGGGTCTCGAAGAGCCGCACGGACTCGCCATCAAAGAAGAACTCGAAGCCTACTACGAAAAGGAGATTCACCACGGGCGGCTCTACCCCAACCTCGACACGCTCGTCGAGAAGGGGCTAGTCGACAAGGGCCAGCGCGACCGCCGGACCAACTACTACACGCTCACCCGCCGCGGTCGCCGCGAGATAAAGGCCCGCGACGAGTGGGAAGCGGAGTACGTCCCCGAAGACTTCGAAGCGTGAGCGGGCGACTCGGACTACCCGTCCACACCGGCGTCGGACGGCGACCGTGAGTCACGACTCGATTTCTCATCTCGGTCGGTAAACGTCTCTAGCTCGTCCGATTCGCTCTCTTCCGGTCGGTCGGTCGCGGCTGGTTCTCGCGGTGCGTCGTCCGCCTCGTCGGCCGTCAACTCCTCGACCGGCGGGCCGTCGACCAGATGTCCGGGGTCGACCATGTACGGCCGAATCGGCTTCCCCGCCAGGAGCTCCGGCAGAACGAGCCGGACGAAGTTCACGAACAGCACGAGTATCATCGGCATGAGGAAGATGCCGTACCAACCGAACAGGAGCGGACCGAACGTGTAGGCGAGCATCACGGCCCCGACGTGGAGGCTCCGTCCGGAGACGTACGGCCGGAGCACGAGGTCGGGAATCGTGTCCACGATGACGAACGAGACGGCGGCGAAAAGCAGGACGAACCAGAACCCGGGCGGGTTGGCAATCGTCGCTTCGAGAGCCATGTAGGCAGCGACGGGGACGTAGACGAGCTTCATCCCGACGACGGGGATGAGGCTCGCGACGCCGGCGAGCAGGCCGATAAGCGCCGGTGCGGGGATGTTGACGCCCACGGGCGCGATGACGTTCAAAAGCGAGTACGCGATGACTCCGATAGTGCCCGTGAGGATGGCGTTCAGGATGTTGCCGAAGAAGATATTGTTGAAATCGCGGTCCACGCCGCGCATGTAGGCTTCGAGGATGCCGTGGTCGTCGGCGAACATCGACTGGCCCCACCGGCGGAGTCGGTGCCCGTCGCGGAGGAGATAGAACGCGAACGCGATCATGACGAACAGGTGAATCGCGCCGATACCGAGGAACGCGAAGGTGTTGGCGGCGACGCTCAGCGAGTCGAACACCGAGCTGATCGCCTCGGGAGTCAACACCGACCGGAAGTCGTACTCCAACAGCGCCTGCGGGCTGGCGATTCCCTCCAACAGCGTGGGGTCGATGCCGTAGGCTTCGAGGTCGATGGGCACCTCGTCGGAAGAGAGTTGGTCGGCGTATTTCAGGAACTCGCGGAGGGCGATGGTCGCGGCGTAGACGACGAGTCCGAGCGCGGGGAGCGCGAGGGCGAAAAGCGCCACGGCCGCCGCGAGGCTCGGGGGCTTCACCCGCCTCCGAATCCGCCGGTAGATGGGTCGCGTGGCGTAGTAGATGAAGAGACCGAAGACGAACGTTCCGATAAAAGAGTAGACGACGTAGGTGAGCGCGCCCGCGAGGACCAACGCGAGCGACCACCACATCGCGCGGGAACGCTGGATGTCGGGGAGAGCCATACCCAACACGGACGCGGAGGCGTCAAAAGCCTATCGCGGGAGCGACAGGTCACGACGTCACACCGTCACGTTCCGCCGTCGAAGGCGTCCTCTCGCGCGGCGAAACCGACCGACTGGACCGCGCCCCGGCCGATATTGCACCATTAATAACGAATATCTTAACACACGTGTCTTCGTACCGAGCCGCATGGACCGAGAGACGGCGGTGCCACGCGTCGATTCGATGCCCGGCGAGAAAGCGCGCCAGTGGGTCGAGTACCACCACGAGCACGCCGCGCCGAGCACGTACGTCTACGATTTCGTCTGGGACATCACGGCGGAGTCCGAGGGGCCCTTCTGCACCGACGTCGACGGCAACGTCCTCCTCGATTTCACGAGCCACGTCGCGGCCGCCCCGCTCGGCTACAACAACCCGAAGATACTGGACCGCATGGCCGAGTTCGACCTCGTCGACCCGACGAAAATCGCCGGGCAGGACTTCTACGTCAGCGACGGCTCCGCGCCCGGCGAGGAGCGGCTTCCCGGCCCCGCCGCGCTCATGGACAAACTGACCGAACTCACGAGCCACTACGGGATGGACACGGTGTTCCTGTCGAACTCCGGAGCCGAGGCCGTCGAGAACGCCATCAAAATCGCCTACGACCACGCCGACGGCGCGAAGTACGGCGTCACCTTCGAGGGCGCGTTCCACGGCCGCACCCTCGGCGCGCTCTCGCTCAACCGCTCGAAGTCCGTCTACCGGCGCAAGTTTCCCGAGATTTCGGGCGTCCTCGACGTGCCGTTCTGCGACGACCGGACCTGCTCGCCCGAGACGTGTTCCTGCGGCTTCTTTCCCGACGCCGACTCCGCGGTCTCCAAACTCCGGCAGAAGCTCCACCCGAAGAAGGGCCACATCGACGCCGACGAGGTCTCCTACGTCATCGTCGAACCGATACAGGGCGAGGGCGGCTACCGCTTCCCGTCGGACGCCTTCGCAGAAGAACTCGCCGCCGTCGTCGACGACTACGACCTGACGCTCATCGCCGACGAGATTCAGACCGGTGTCGGCCGAACCGGCGAGCTGTGGGGCTCCGACCACTACCCCATCGAGCCCGACATCATCACCGGCGCGAAGGGCCTCCGCGTCGGCGCGACCATCTCGAACGACGAGATATTCCCCGACGAGACCTCGCGGCTCTCCTCGACGTGGGGCGCGGGCGACATCGTCTCCTCGATGCAGGGCGTGTTCACCCTCGAAGCCATCGAGGAGTACGACCTACTCGACAACGCCGTCGCCCGCGGCCGCCAGTTCATCGAGCGGATGCGCGACGACGCGCCCGACACCGTCGTCGACGTGCGCGGCAAGGGCCTGCTGCTCGCCGTCGAGTTCGATACCAAAGAACGCCGCGACGCCGTGCAGGAAGCCGCTCTCAAGCGCGGTCTCCTCACTCTCTCGTGCGGCTACAAGGTGCTTCGAATCCTCCCGCCGCTCGACGTGACCGCCCGCGAAATCGACCTCGGCGCGACGATCCTGCTGGACGCCATCGAAGACGTGTCGTAACGTGGTCGGTCAGTTCGTGTCGAGGCTGACGACGGGTTCGACCACGTTCCCGAGTTCCCGCATCATTCCAGCACCGACGAGGTAGTACACCGCCGACTCGACGCGCTCTTTCCACGCGGGACCGTCGCCCATTTCGAGACTCACGTCGCCGGCGCGGATAATGCTCGCCGCCTCGTTCGCGACGACGCCCGCGAAGTTCGAGTCGTATTCGTCGCGCGTCGCCCGAAAGTCGCGCATCGAACGGCGTTTCGCCCGGAACGCTCGACCCGAGTCGTAGCCGGTGTCGGCAGGAGTAACGCCGAGTTCCTCGAGGGCGTACTCGTGGGCCTGTCGCGCGAGGAGGGCCTGACCGGTCTTCACGACGCGAAGGACCGTCAGGTCTCGGCGGAGGTCGTTGCCGTAGAATCTGAAGCCGTTGTCGAAGCAGAGCGTGTACAACTCCCAGCGGGCAGCACCGTAGGGCGACGACCGGTCGAGTTCGAGTTCGTCTTCGAGTTTCGTCCGCATCTGGTCACGTCTCGGGAACCGGTCGGTTTCGGCGAGGAGGCCGAGAAGCGCGTCGTCCAGTCGCTCGCGATGCGGCTGTGGGTCGTCTCCGAGACCCGAGCGATACTGCTCTCGGTAGTGTCGTGCGTTTTCGAGTCGTTGTTCCGCCTGCAACTGCGACCCCCAGGTGTTCGCGAGTCCGTGGGGAGAGTACTCGTCTACCGAGTCGGGGTCGCCGCCGACGGACGTCCCATTCCAGTTCGAACTGATTCGCACAAAGGCCAGTTGGCGTTCGATGGCGTAGAGATACCCGAGGTCACGGCCGGGGTCGGAGACACGGTACGCAGAGATGGAGTCCGCAACCGCGTCACTCGCCTCCCACAGTTCACGGCCGCGTTCGAGACGGGCATCCGGGTCCTCCTCTCCGAGTGCAACCTTCGCGTAACCGACGGCTTCGCCGGCGAACAGCATTCCGTAGGTTGCCGAGAAGAGACGCTCACGGGCATCTCGTTCCTCTTTCGCGGCGTCGAGGTGGCCGCCGGCGGGCGACCCGCGGAGATGAAACCGCATATCCTCGTCCACCGAGTCGAGGTCGACCTGCGAGCGGAGTTGCTTCGCCTGCTCGACGGTCTCTTCGAGGTTCGCCACCGCCGCGTCGGCGTGTTCGTCGCTCACCGGCGGCTGCCAGACGTAGTTGCTCGGCGGGTCCGGATACACCGTCGTCAGCCAGTCCGTAATCGGGTCGGGAAGCCACGTCGGCCTGAACCAACCGATACCGCCGACCGCGCCCGCGCCGCCGACGAGGCCGAGCAGTTGACGACGCGAGAGCGAAGAGCGGTCGTCGGGGCGGGGCGCGTCGGAGGGAGAGTCGGAAGAGGAGTCGAATCCGTCGTCCGCGGGAGGAGCGTCGTCGGGGGACACACGCCGGAGTTCCGAACCGGCCCGTGTAAACGTGTCGGCGGGCTGTTGGCTCGGCGCGAGCGCGGCCTACGTCCAGCGGTCGAGGCCGGTCTGCGTGACCGACTCCTCGATTCGCTCGAAGCCGCGGCAGACTTCCTCGGGGTCGACCTCCCACGTCTCGGTGACGAACTCGCGGGCGGCGGCCACGTCGGGGTCGATGTCGGTGTCGTAGTCGTAGTCGTCGGTGACCGGCGGGTCCAAGAAGAACTCGCGCACGCGGTCGGCGTTGGGGATGCTCGCGCCGCGGGCTTCGAGGACCGACCAGAGGTCGCCGTGTTCCGTGACGACTTTCACGGCCGTCTTCGGGCCGATTCCCGTGATGCCCTCGTTGAAGTCGGTCCCGCAGAGCATGGCGATATCGACGAGTTGCTCGTAGGTGATGTCGTGTTTGTCGAGCGTCGCGTCGAGGTCCATCAGCTCGGGGTCGCCCTTGCTCGTGAGCTGTCGGAGCGTGTAGGGCGCGCCGAACAGGAGGGTGTCGTAGTCCTCGCTGCCCACGTAGTCAGCGTCGCCCTTGCGGGCCATGTAGGACGCCTGCGCCTCGCCTTCCGCGGGCGCTTCGACCACCGGCACGTCGAGCAGCGAGAGGAGTTCGCGGCTGGTGTCCTGAATCGTCTCGGTGAGCCGCTGGGTGCGCGCTTCCATCCGGGCTGCCTCGACCGCGTCGCCGGCCTCGCGGGCCTCTTCGAGCCGCGCTTCGGCCTTCTCGCGCTGTTCGCGGCGCTTCGCAACCTCGTCGTCTTTCATCTCCGTGACGCCGCCGTCGAAGACGAACACCGGCGTCAGGTCGTGTTCGAAGAACTTGGGGAGCCCCTGGACGATGCCGACGAGGTTGGCGACTTCTTCTCCCGCGTCGGTCGTGTACTTCTCCGAACTCGTCCACTTGACCGTCGTCGTGAGATACCGGTACAGCCAGTTGTGGGCGTCGACGGCGACGACGCTCCCGGCCACCTCGTCGAACGACACCTCGGAGAGCGCGGCGAGCGTCCGCAGGTCTGCGTTTCCCATTTGCTCGGCCTTCGGGGGCCGAGGGTTTCAATCGTCCGAGTGAAGTCCGCCGACTCCGGGCGGCTCCGCCCCCTCGCGCGCCGCGAGAAACGACCGCTCCGGGTCGCCGAGGTCGCGGGCGCGGTAACGGTCGAGGCCGGACTGGTACGTCTCGCGTGAGACCGCGACGGGCACGTCGGCGGGGCGCTCCAAGACCAACTCGGCGACGCCCGTCTCGCGGCCCGTGAATCCGAACCCGGCCTTGTGGCACGCCTCGTAGGCGAAGGGGTTGTTCGCGGCGATGCGGACCGTCTCGTAGCCGCGGTCCGCGGCGGCTTCGCAGGTCCGCCGGAGGAGATCGGGACCGAGTCCGTCGCCCCGGCGGTCCCGCCGGACCGTGACGTACCGGAGCCAGAGCGTCGTCGGGTCCGTTCGGTCCTCGTTGAACGCGACGGCGGCGACCACGCCCTCGGCCAGCGGCGGCAGGGAATCGGGGCCGCCGGTCGGCGCGGGTCGGTCGTCGTCGAGCGCCGGCAGGGGCGCGTCGGGGTCGCGAAACACCGTCTTGCCCGTCCCCGCGGTGACGAACTTCCCCGCGTAGGCGAACCGCCGGTAGTCGAGGCGGAGTCGCGGCCCGTCTTCGGGCCATCCGAGCAGGTCGAACTCCATGGCCGAGATGGGACCGCCGCGCGCAAGAACCTTCCCCGACGGGGCCGTGGAGTCGGGCATGCACGGCGCTGGCGACGTTCGGTTCTTCGACCGCTTCGCACCCGTTTACGACCTCGTGATGCCGCCCGCCGACCCCGGCGCGCTCGGGACCGCGCTCGACCGCGCCGACCGCCCCGTCGAGCGCGTCGTCGACATCGGCGGCGGCTCCGGGCGGGCGACTCTCGCGCTCGACGTTCCCGAGCGAGTCGTCCTCGACCGCTCGGCCGGGATGCTCCGTCGGGCGCGCGAACGAGGCCTCGACTGCGTCCGCGGCGACGCCCGAGGGCTTCCCTTCGCCGACGACTCACTCGACGCCGTGACCGTCGTGGACGCCTTCCACCACATGCCGAACCAGCGGGGCGTCGCCGAGGAGGTCTTCCGCGTGCTCGCGCCCGGTGGGGTGTTCGCCGTCAACGAGTTCGACCCCGAGACGCTCCTCGGACGGGGGCTCGTCGCCGCCGAGCGGGTCGTCGGCTTCGGCTCGGCGTTCGCCACGCCCGACGAGCTCGTGCGCTTTCTCGAACGCGTCGGGTTCGAGGCCGACGTGGTCGAACGGGGCTTCGAGTACACGGTGGTCGGAAAAAAGCGGGAAAGCCATTAGGGGGGCGACGAATCCTCGCCTATGGCAACCTCGACTTCGTTCTTAGAGGAGCGACTCGATGCCGGGGCGTTACCCATCGCGGTGGGCGACGTGCTCGCCATCTTCCTCCTCGTCACCGTCGGCGTGGTTCAGCACAACGGGGTGTCGTACCTCTCGGCCGACCCGGTCGGCTGGGTACTCACCTCGGTCCCGTTCCTCATCGGATGGCTCGTCACCGCCCCGCTGTTGGGCGCGTACTCGCCGGGCGCGGCCGAGTCGGCGAAGTCGGCCGTCCCGCTCGGCATTCGCTCCTGGCTCGCGGCGACCGTCATCGGCATGGCGATTCGCTGGACGCCGCTTTTCGAAGGCGGCGTCGAACTCACGTTCGTCGCGGTCATGCTGGTGCTCGGCTCCGTCGCGCTCGGCGTCTGGCGGACGCTGTACTTCAAACTCGTCTGAGGCGCGGAGACCGGACCGAATCCGTCCGTCAAAAACTGTTTTTCGGCCGATCGACCGCCCTCAGGCGGGCGTCGGCCGTCGTCGCAACAACGTCACGCCGAGGAGCGTCGCGGCCGTCGCGAACCCGGCGAGGACCACGAACAGCGCCGTCGAGTCGGCGACGGTGAGGATGTAGCCGGCGATGGCACCGCCGAGCGCGCCGACGCCGAACACGCCGAGGTAGGTGAACCCGTACGAGAGCCCGCGGAGCCCGGCGGGCGTGTACTCCGCGACGGTCGCCTGATAGAACGGCTGGACCATGAACAGGAAGAAGCCGAGGAGCGCACAGATTGCGAGGAGCGGGCCGACGCCGAGGCTCGCCACGGGGAGAAAGGCGACGGCGATGACGGCGAGCGCGCCGAAGCCGGCGACGATACCGCGTTCGGTCCTGATGCGGTCGGTGAGCTTCCCACCGACGTACTGCCCGAAGACGCCGACCGTCAGGAGACCGGCGTAGACGAACAGTTCCACGTCGAGCGTCGGCGCACCACCGGCCGACCCGGACGCGAGGGCGGCGGGGAGGAGTTCGGAGACGGGTATCGGCTCGATGCCGATGACCGAACCGAGGAGGTCCGGCAGGAACGTCGTGACGCCGCGGTAGTAGAGCCCCGAGAACATCACGAGCGCGAAGACGAGCGCGAACCCGCCGGCGAAGAGGTGCTTCGACTGCGAGACCAGTTCCGCGAACGAGGAGACGCCCGCGCCGGCTTTACCGTCGCCGCCGGTGTCGCTGTCGTCGTCGGTGTCGCCCGTCTCACCGCCGTCGGTCGCGGCGACCGCGGCCTGCTCTTCGAAGTTGGCGCGGGTAGCGAGCGCGGCGGCCACGAGCGCCGGGAGCGCGAGCACGCCGGCGACGAGGTGCCAGTCGAAGAACAATAAGAGGAGCGCGGTGAGGAAGGGGCCGAAGCCGATGCCGAGGTTCCCGGCGATGCCGTGGTAGGCGAAACCGGTTCCGCGTTCCTCGACGCCGGTGCTGATGAGCCGGAGTCCGGCGGGGTGGTAGACGCTGGCCGCCGCACCCCAGACGACGAGCGCGAGGGCGACGACGACGAGGTTCGGCGACAGCGCGAGCAGGACGAACGACCCGGCCATGCCGAGGAGACAGGCGACGATGAGACGCTTGGAACCAACGCGGTCGACGAGGATGCCGCCGGGCAGCGCCCCGAGGCCGAACAGCGCGAATCCGAGGCCGGTCATCACGCCCAGCGAGGCGGTCGTGACGGGAACCGTCGCGAGGCCGAGGTCGATACTCGCGAACTCCCCGAGCCAGATGGCCACGAAGATGGGGATGGACAGTTCGTACGTGTGGACCATCCCGTGGGCGAGCATCACCAACGCGACGATTGAGCGGTCGTTGCGGTTCACGTCTCCGGCCACGGCACCGACTCCCATAATCGTGTGGAGTTCCGGCAGACGACGCGAGCCACGGCCCGACTGTTCGGGCGAGAGGCACAATCCACAGTATCGAATTTGTGATGTTCTCGTGGGGCTACAAACCCTCCGTCGTCTTGCGATTATCTCGCCATAAGTTATGAGAAAGGTATCAGAAGGTCACAAAAACAGTATCGGTCATCTATGGGAAAGAATTATACCACTTACGTCCGTAGTATGCTATATATTATGACCGGATATTACGACTACATTCTTGGGCTCATTCCGCTCACACTCCTCGGCATCACTGGCACGCTTACCGTCGCCGGGTTGCAGTTGACCACGGCAGTGCCGATGGCAGCGGGCATGGCCGCGCTCCTCACCGGCCACGCGCTCTTCGTGAACGGGCCCTCGTCGCCGTCCCCCGCCCGCCTCGACGAACACGCCGGTCCCAACGCCGCTGACGCACCCTCTCCTTCGGTCCTCGACGCAGACTAACCCCCAACCCGCGCCCGTCCGGTCGGTTCGCCGGCCCGCAGGGTTTTGACCGCAGGTCTCGTTTTTCCGACCATGACAGCGACCTTGTTCCTCACGAGCGACGAGGTTAGCGGATTGGCGACCCCTTCCGAGTACGTCGAGGCCGTCCGCGAGGGCTACAGACAGCGCGGCGAGGGCGCGCCGGCCGAGCCGCGGACGAAACTGTTCAACCGCGAGCCGCCGGGCATGCTCACCTCCTACGCGGCCGTGCTCCCCGAGACGGGCGCGATGGGCGGCTACATGTACTCCGCCGGCTTCGGCGCGGAGGACGCGTGGTTCATGACGCCGCTTTTCGACGCCGAGAGCGGCGAGCCGCTGGCGCTCCTCGACGGCGCGAGTATGAATCCCTTCAAGACCGGGGCGGCGGGCGGAGTCGCCATCGACGCCCTCGCCCGCGACGACGCCTCGACGCTCGCGCTCATCGGGAGCGGCGCGCAGGCCCGCGGACAGCTCCGGGCCGCCGCGACCGTCCGCGACCTCGACACCGTCTGGGTCTACTCGCCGACGAAGGAGAGCCGCGAGTCGTTCGCGGGCGAGCTGGACCGCACCCTCGACGCCAGCGTCGCCGCCGTCGCCTCCAGCGCCGCGGCCGTCGAGGGTGCCGACATCGTCGTCACCGCCACGACCGCCGCGGAGCCGGTGTTCGACGGCGACCTGCTCGAACCCGGCACGCACGTCACCGCGATGGGTCAGTACCACCCCGAAAAGCGCGAACTCGACGAGACGACCATCGAGCGCGCGACGTACGTCCCCGACCTCCGCGAGCGCGCCACGATGGACGCCGGGTCGTTCCTCGCCGCCGTCGAGGCCGGCGTCGTCGACGAGGACCACATCCACGCCGAACTCGGCGAGGTCGTTGCGGGCGTCGCCGCCGGGCGCGAGGACGACGAGGAGATAACCGTCTTCGACAGCGGCGGCACGGGCATCGAGACGGTCGCCGCGGCGCACATGCTCTACGAGAAGGCACGCGACGAGGGACTCGGAACGACCATCGACTTCTCGCCGGCGAGCGAGTCACTCACCGGCCAGTAAGCGTCCGCCGGCCGGTCAAATCGTCAGTCGCGCGACCCGCTCGGTCCCGACGAGGACGACCGGAACGAGCGCCAGCGCGCTGACCCCGACGACCGCCGGGACGACGATGCCCGGCCAGAACGCCCCCAGTTCGGTCTGCGCGAACGCGCCGAGCAGGGCCGTGCCACCGACGACGAGGCTGTAGTACGCCGAGCGAATCGGGAGCGTCGGCAGGTGGCCGGGCCGCGGCCACGACCCGGTTCCGACGTAGCCGCCGCGGAAGGTGCCGACGGCGACGGCGCTCGCTGCGAGGGCGGTGAGACCGGACAGCGATACCGCGGCTCTCGGGGTCGCGAAAAGCAGGAGCCAGAGCGTCGGAATCGCCAGTACCGACACCTCCCACGCGGCGAAAAACACCTGGTCGAGCCAGCGGTCGACCCGCCTCGTCGCCTCCGAGAGCCCCCTCCGAATCACGACTAGACGTTGGTTTCCGGCGGCTAAACGGTTTCTCCGGCGATGGCGGCGAAGGCGGTCTACTGGAGCCGGTACCGGAGGACCGCGGCGATGCCGCCGAGATTCTTCAACTGCTCGCCGGGCTGGAACTCCGCCGAGAACACGGTGACCTCGCCACCTTTCTGTTCGACCGAGTCGATGATGTCGTTCACGTCCACGTCCCAGTCGCCGTCGCCCTGTCGCTCGGCTCGGAGTCGAGAGTCGAGGAGAAGCAGGTGTTCGACCGCGCCGAACTCCGCGGCCTCCGCGACCTGTTCGACGCCGTAGGCCGCCTTCGCGCCCGTCGAGATGTTCTCCATCAGTTCGTCGATGAGGTTAGCCTCCTCGGCGATGCGGGTCTGTTTCTGCACGTCGTCGACCGCGCCGCGCTTGAGCACCTCGTGGACGCCGCGGTCGCCGACGCCGGCGGTGTCGACGGTCGTGACGATTGTCTCTGCGACCTCGGGGAAGTTGTTCTCGAAGTAGTCCATCGCGTCGTTCTTCGTGAAGCCCGGTCCGGCGAGGATGATGGCGTCCACGTCGAGATGTGACAGCGCGGACCCGAGTTCGTCGAACAGTTCGGACCGCGGGCGGGCGTACTCGCCTTTCCCCGTCGGCTTCGTGAGCGAGGCGTACTCGTCGGTGCCGTACTGGGCGACGGTGTGGATGTAGGCCGCGCCCTCCTCGACGGTCGCGATGGCCACGTCGGGGTTCTCGGCGGCCTGTTCGGCCGTCTCGATGCGGTCTATCTGGTCGGCCTTGAAGTGCTTCTCGATGGTTATCTCGGCGCGCTCCTCGACGTTGAGCGTGTGGTGGTGGCCGAGTTGGTCCTCGCGGGAACAGGAGACGATGACGCCGCCGACGCGGAGGCGGTTGGCGAAGCGCGCGAACTCCACGTCGTCGACCTCGATGGTGACGTTGAGGTGCTCGCGCTCGCCGCCGGTGTCCCGCATCTGCTCGTCGTCGCGCTGGATGCGGCGGGTGGTGTCGCCGGAGACGAGGTCACCCGGTTCGAGGACGTACGAGAGGTGCCAGAGGTCGTCGACGTTCTCGGGGACGAGCGTGATTCGCTCGCGCCCCTCCTCGCCGCGACCGCGGCTCGAAATGCGCATACACGTCCGGTCGTCGGGGAACGGAAAAGAGTCCTGCTATCGCGGTCACCCGTCGCGAGTCGGCGTCGCGGACGCCAACCCGGCCGCCGCCTGCCGCCCTGCGCCGCTCACCAGCCAGTCGACTGCGTCGGCTGCTGGCCCTTGCCGGTGGCGTCGGCGAAGCCGCGAGCCCACAGGTAGTACGTAATCACCTGCACGTAGAACAGGACGAAGAGCCCGACGACGATGACCGAAAGGAGACCCCCGATGAAGCCGAGCACGACCGCGACGACGAGCGCGAGCAACCACGCGACGGCGTACTCGCCGGTGAACGCGCCCGAGAGGATAGTACGCACGTCGAAGCCGGCAGCGAGATTCCCCTCGATGGCGAAGTTCGCCCCTGCGGCCGGCCCGAGGTAGGCCGCGAGCAGGCTGAGCACGAACACGAGGAGGCCGAGGACGACCGAGACGATACCGAGCCCGACACCGCCCGCGGAGGACGCCGCCGCGCTCCCCGTCGCCGCCTCGGAGACGGTGAAGGTGCCGATGCCGATGATGACCGAGAGCAGCATCGACGGGACGATGGCCACTAACGCCCAGACGAACGTCACCACGAACAGCTTCAGGCCGTCGACGAACAGGCCGCCCCAGTCGGTGAACGAGGGCGCGGCCCGCTCGCCGTTCGCGGCCGCCTGCATCGCCCTGACGAAGTAGCCCTGCAGGATAATCCCCGGGAGTATCAGTACAGAAAGCAGCGAGAGAACCCCGCCGATAATCGTCGTCGCAACCCAGTCGTCGCTTCGCTTGAGAAACCACAGCGCGTCGGAGAGCATACCGTTGGGGTGTCGCGCCGCTAGCGGCTTAGATATTCCGTCGAAAATTCGGTTTTTCGCTGACAGTTCAGACGGCGGGCTGTTCGCCCGGCGTCTCGCCCTCGTCCATCATCTCGATGTCGTGGAGTTCGCCCCACGTCTTGCCGATGATGTAGTAGGCTGCGACGGCCGCGTAGAACGTCACGAACGCCCCGACGACGAAGCCGAGAAGCGGGATGACGTTCAGGACGCCGACCACGATGGACGACGCGAACAGCACCGCGAAGGCCGTAAGCCACGCGGTGGCGTACTTGCCCGAGGTCAGGATGGGCCGGAGCGTGCCGAAGTCGAACGCCGCGCCCATGCGGTCGGTCTCGGCGTAGTTCGACAGCGCCGCCGGGATGAGGTACGCGGCGAGCAGGCCGAGGACGAACGCGAGCAGGAGGCCCACGAGCGCCACGATGCCGCCCAGCGCGCCCGCGGCGTCGGAGCCGCCGGCCGCCGCGCCGACGATGCCGGCGAAGCCGAACACGCCCGCGATGATGGCCGGGACGAGCGCGTAGACGAACACGATAGCGAAGCCTTTCACGCCGTCTATCGCCATGTCGCCCCAGTCGTCGAACACCGGGGGAACCTCGTCGCCCTTCATGGTCGCGCGAACGACCCGAAGGAGATAGCCGATGACGAGGAACGTCGGGACGATGAGGAAGCTCAACAGGCCGAGGACGCCGCCGATGAGGACCGTCTTTACCCAGTCCTCGCCGTTTCGAAGGTAATTGAGTGATTCTGAAAGCATTGGGATTCACCGAGCGCCACCACCCACCCACCCACCGGCCGTTCGGCCGAATGTGAGATTCGCGGGTTGACACGCGCGCTCGAAGCAACATTACGACGAGAAAGTATATAATCTTGTACCCGACGCAACCGAATAATTGAATATTAAGCCGTCTAGCGTCTGATTACCGGGGGACGGCGTCGACGTTCACTCGTCGACGATGTCGCTGCCGCCCGGCGGGAGGAACTCCTGAATCTGGTCGGGTGATGCGATTTTTCTGACGAACGACTTGTCGGCGAAGCGCTCGCGGAGCCGGCGATAACACAGTTTCGCGGCGTCGTTCTGGGCGTACTGCCCCGGCGTGAGCGTCAGCGTCGTCTCCGCGCGCGCCTCGATTGCCGACGGCGGACCGCCGATGACGCGCGTCTCGTCCTCGCACTGGATGCCGACCGCGACTTTCGCGGCCACGTCCTCGAAGTACTCGCGGTCGCCGCGGATGACGAAGCTCCCCTTCTCGATGTACTCGCCCGACTCGGGCGTCTTCGACACCTGCGAGGGCTCGACCATGTAGGCGTCGTCGGCGAAGCGGCCCTCCTTCCAGATGGAGGAGTACGAGACGGCGAACTGCGCGGCCTCGCGGAGCGTCTCCTCGGAGAAATCGACCGCCTGCGCGGGCTCGCTGGGCCCCGTCGCCTTCAGGAGCGTCACCGGCCCGCCGTGGGCCTGCGTGTGGAAAAAGCGGTCGTGCTTGCTCATGTACTTCTTCACCAACTCCTCGTTTTGGTCGGCGTTGCGGCCGCCGACGACGAGGTAGCCGCTGGAGGTGTGGAACCAACGGAACCGCTCGAACCAGTGTTCCGTGGACTTGACGGGGACCGAATCGAGCGCGAGCCAGTCTGTCTCCTCCGGCTCTTCGTCCTCGTCGTCCTCGTCGTCCTCGTCGTCGTCGGCCTCCCACTCGTCGCGGCGCTTCTTCACGGCCGCGAGCTCCTCGCGAGTGTCCTCGATGGCGGCCAGCGCGCCCTCCTTTTTCTCCTCGATACGCTTGGCCTCGGTGTAGAGGCGGTCGGCGTTCTTCTCGACGCCCATCGACACCTCGAGGGTGACGGTCGCGTCGTCGAGGTCGACGGTGACCGTGCCGTTCGCGCCGTCGACGTTCGTGACGGCCTCGGCCTCGGGGATACCCTGTTCGGCTCCCTCCGCAAGCGTCTCGCCGATGTCGTCCCACGGGACGCCCTCCTCGCGCGCGCCGCGGACGGTCGACAGCACGTCGTCGACGAGGTCGTAGTTGGCGTACAGCAGTTCGGCGCGCTCGCGCTCGTCTTGGGCCTGCTGTTCGAAGCCCTCGATTGCGCCCTCCTGCTGGTCGATGATGCGCTGTTGCTTGGCGATTTGCTCCTCGAAGTCCGGGCGGTCAGAGGTCGCCTCCTGCTCGTCGGCGGTCAAATCGAGCCGGAAGAAGTACTCGTCGAGTGCGTCGTTGAACGTGTCGTAGGCCTCCTCGTCGAGCCCGGCGTTCTGGTGTTCGCGCAGGGGGAAGGGCGTCACGTCCACGACCTCGCCGTCCTCGTCGAGATAGAGCCGCGGGTCGAACTCCCCGGAGCGCACCTGCTGGCGGAGGTCGACGATGGCATCGTAGACGGCGTCGTAGTCGTCGGCGGTCGCGTCGGCGATATCGAGCGTCTTCTCCACGCCGGCGCGGGTACACAGCTCTTCGGCGTAGAGGCCGCCGAGGTTCAACTGGGTGGCGAGCGTCCGCACCACGTCGGTATCGGACTGCTCCATATTCCGGCCGAGGGCGTCGCGGCTGACGGTGAGGGGGTCGAGCCGCGAGGCGGGGTACTCGTACTGCGACCCCGGAGCGACCGTCCGCGACTTGAGCCGCACCGTCTCCAGACTGCGGACGACTTCGCCCGTCTCGTCGAGCACCGCGATGTTGCCCTGTCCGAACAGCTCGACGACGATTTTCGTGTTCTCGTCGCCGCGCTCGAACGTGAACGTGAGGATGCGGTCGAACTCGTACTGCTCGACGCCCGCGAAGTCGGCCCCGTTGAGCCGGTTTCTGAGCATCATCGCGAAGTTCGGCGGCCGACCGGGAGCGTCCGGCACGTGCTCCTGTGCGGCGAGGTGCGCGCGCTTTATCTCGCCCACTTCGAGGAGGAGTTCGAGCCGACCGCGGTCGAAGTCCCGCATCTTGAGGCGAAGCAGGTCGTCGCCGTAGAGGTACGCCTTGTCGACCTTCGCGCCCTCGTACCGGTTCAACTCGGTGACGAGGGCCGCGAGGTCGACGCTCGTGAGTTCCCGCTTCGGGTCCATGGACTCGCTTTTTGGCGGCGAACGAAAAGGGGTGTCGTTTCCGCGGGTTCTGCGACCGCCCGAATCGGGGAGAAGATACTTATCAGCCAGCCAGAATGTATTCGGTGAATGCGTCCCCGCACCCTCGCTCTCGCCGCCCTCGCCCTCCTCGTCGCGCTGGCCGCGCTCCCCGTCGGGAGCGTCCCCGCCGAGGCGCGACCGCCGCCCGAAGCCGTCTGCGGCGTCTGCGGCGAGACGTTCGAGGAGGCGGGCGACGACGTCGGCGTCCCGCTCACCGTCGAATCGAGCGCGCTCCGGGTCCGCGTCGGCGACGACGGCGTCGGTGCGTGGACCGCCCGCGTCGAACTCGACGACGAGTCGGCCGCGACGTTCCGTGAGCGCCCCGACCGACTCGACCGCGTCGTCCGCCGAACCTTCGAAGAACACCGCGTGTTCACCGACGACCGCAGACGCCTCGAAACCCGGATGGACGGCGACACCGCGGTCGTGACCTTCGAGGTGCCCGGGATGGCGTATCGCGGCTACGGGGACGTGCTGGTCGTGGATTACTTCCACGACGACGAGGTCAGCGGAACCGTCTACGTCGATGCTGACCGATTCGTCGTCACCGGCCCCGAGGAGTCGGCGCTCCTCACCGCGCCCCCCGGGACGCGGACCAACGAGACGGCCGCCGTCTGGAGCGCCGACGACGGGGATCCGTCCAGCGTCGGAAGCCAGACGTACCTCACGTTCGGCCCCGACGCGGGGCTGGCGACCACGGCCGCGGCCTACGCGAGCCTCGCCGCTGACTCGGGCCCCGGCGTCCTCACGAACGTCGCGTGGGTCGCGTTCGTCCCGACGCTCGTGCTCACCATCGGCGTCCTCCTCATCCGGCACTTCGACCGCCGGTTCGACGGCGACCGGGGGGCGCGGCGGTTCGGCCCCGTCGTCGCGGGACTCGGCGTCCTGTGGGGCCTCTGCCTCCTCGTCGTCCGGGCGTTCTCCGGGAGCGTCGCCGCGATGGCGTGGCTCCTCGCACTCCAACTCGTCGCGCTCGGCGTCGTCTCGGCGGTTCGCCCCAAAGCGCTCGGATTCCGTCGTCTCGTCGCCGCGACCGTCGGGCCGCAGGTCGCGCTCGCGGTCGCCACCGCGGTCGCGATGCCGGGACCGAATCCGTGGTTCTCGCTCAGCGCGCTCGCGTTAGAGGCCGCCGTCGTGCTGTTTCTCCCCCTCGGCTACGCGGCCCGGCGCGGCGGGAGCACGCGCCCGCTGTCGCTCGCCATCGTCGCCGCACCCGTGACCTTCGCACTTCCGCTGGTTCCCTTCGGCGGCTACGGCGTCCTGTTCGTCGGGATACTGCTCGTCGTCTGGGTGCTAGTGACGCTCGCGACCGGGTCGCTCGTCTACCGGCTCGGCTGGGCGCTCGGCGGCGAGTCGGCGCGGGGTCACGCCGACGACAGTACGCGAGCGACGGCGTAGCGCCCGCCGAAACCGAGCGCGAACCCGAGGATCGCGAGGACCCCACCGGCGACGAGGCCGGTCGCGACTCCCTGCCAGAGCCCCATGCTCGGCGTCGTCAACTCGGCCGCGCCGAGCGCCGCGAAGAACCCGAGTACCGGACCGACGCCGAGCGGGAGCGCCCCGAAGACACCGTCGCCGCGGAGCGCACCGACCGCGCCGCCACCGAGGCCGAGCGCGACCACGGGCCACAGCCGGAGCCCGAACGGGTACGAAAGCGGACCGACCGCGTCCGGCGGGAGGTGCGTGGCGAAGACGAGCGCGAAGAGGACGACGCCGCCCAGTTGATGCTGTCGGACGGGCGCGTCCTCGCGTCCGAGGAAGAACCTGTCGAGCGTACTCACGGACGGTAGTCAGTGGAACGACATGATAAAACCCGCTCCGCAACCGTCAGGTGGCCGCCCGCGGAACTGCTTCCATGAGCGAAACCGAGGTCCGCGTGGCGGTCAGCGAAGGCGAGCGCGACGACGCCTTCGCCGTCCGAAAGGCCGTCTTCGTGGACGAACAGGGCGTCGACGAGGAACTGGAGTGGGACGAACACGACGACCCCGTCGCCGAGGCGGTCCACTTCGTCGCCTACCGCGGCGGCGACCCGGTGGGCGCGGCCCGCCTGCGCGAGTACGAACCCGGCGTCGGTAAGGTCGAACGCGTCGCCGTCCTCGAATCGGCTCGCGGCGAGGGCTGGGGGCGACGACTCATGGACGCGCTCGAAGCCGAGGCGCGCGAGCGCGGGTTCGACTCGCTTCTGCTCCACGGCCAGACGACCGCGGAGGGATTCTACCACGGCCTCGACTACGAGACGACGAGCGACGAGTTCGACGAGGCCAGCATCCCGCACGTCGAGATGCGAAAATCGCTGTAGCCGGGACACCTACTCCTTCGAGACCGACTTCTCCACCGGCCGACTGCGACGGGCCTCTCGGAGCTGGAAGCCGTCGGCCTCCTCGCGGGCGAGCAGTTCGCGCTGCGGGTAGGGTATCTTGATTCCCTCGCGGTCGAACGCGAGTTTCACGCTCCGAAGCACCTCGGCTTTCGCCTGCGCCCGACGCGGGGCCGAGGGGTTCGTAATCCAAAAGCGGAGTTGGAGCCCGATTGACGAGTCGCCGAACGTCGTCGGCATCACCTGCGGTTTCGGCACGTCCTCGACGAACTTGAGGTCGGTGAGCGCCTCCTCGGCCACCGACTCGGCGTGTTCGATATCGGCCTCGTAGTCGATGCCCACATCGAGGCGAAGTCGGAGTCGGTTGCGCTTCGTCCGGTTGGTTATTTTCGCGTTCGTCACGCGGTCGTTGGGGAAGACGACCGTCTCGCCGTCGGCGTTGCTCAGCCGGGTGTTGATGATGGTGATGTCGGTGACGATGCCCTCGGCGTCGTCTATCTCCACCCAGTCGCCGAGTTCGAACGGCCGGGAGAACATCAGCACGAAGCCCGCGATGAGCGACCCGAGGGTCTGTCGCGCGGCCATCCCGACCACGATGCCGAGGAAGCCAGCGCCGACGAGCAGGCCGCCGATTCTGACCTGCCAGACCGTGAGCGCCGCCATCCCGACCGCGAGGAGGACGACCAGTTGGAGGACGCGGAAGACGATGCCCTGCTGGTGGGCGTTGATGTTGTCCGAGGCGGTCGCGTACGAGTCCAGTTTCTCTTCGAGGACGTTCGTCCCGACGAGCGCCCCGGCGAACAGCGCGACCGTGGCCCCGAGTTTGGCGGCGTTCGGGATAGCGACGGCGAGTACCTCGGCGAAATCCGCGGCGAGGCCGGTGTATCCCCAGAGAAGCAACAGCGACAGCGCCACGCCGACGAAGACCGCGAGTTGGAGCGTCCGGACGACGACCGTCGCGGGGAACAGCCACGCCGCGTCGGTGACGGCGTCGGGAACCCGCGGGTGGGCCAACACTCGCGTTCGGAACTCGGCGGTCGCCCGCGAGACGAGTCGTGGCGCGAGGAAGACCGCGACTCCGAGCGCGAGCGCCACGAGCGCCGCCGAGATACCGAGTCGTTCTTCGGTCGAAACGAACTGTGCGAGCGCCGAGCGGAGGTCCTGAAGCCACGTCGTCGCCTGCCCCTGAACCGCCGCACCCCCCTGTGGTGCCATTCTACCGAGTGCGGTCGGCCGAAAAGTAAAAACGTGGCGGAGCGACAATCAGTGGTGAGAATCGACCGAGGTTGGTGTTTTCGTCGGCTACAGCCGCTTCGACACGTAGCGCCCACCTTTTTCCGAGACTCGCTGCGCTCGTCTCGCAAAAATCTGGACCAAAAAAAACTGGTGCTCAGTCTACAGCCGCTTCGACACGTAGCGCCCACTTTTTCCGGGACTCGCTACGCTCGTCTCGCAAAAATCTGTCTTCGGGAGCGACTGCGACCGAAGGCTCGTGAGGCACGGCCTCACGGTGGACCAAAAATCCGACTATTCCCTACAGCCGCTTCGACACGTACGGACCGTCCTGGTGGTAGCCGAGTTTCTCCTTGTAGTACTGCCGGACGCCGATGCCCGAAATGACCGAAATCTTGTCGTAGCCGGCGTCGCGGGACAGTTCCTCGGCGTGCGCGAGGAGCTTCTTCCCGTAGCCCTTGTGCTGCCAGTCGCCGTCGGCACCGATGCCCGCCTCGGAGCCGTAGACGTGGAGTTCGCGGACGAGCGCCGCGTCCTGCAGTTCGCGGCGGACCGGGTTGCCGGGGAACCGGAGGCGACAGAAGCCGACGAGCAGGTCCTCGACGGGGTCCTCGAACGAGATGAAGTGCTCCGTGCCGCCGGCGACCTCGTAGGTCATCACGTCGAGTTCGATGCGCTCTGGGTCCGGGTCGGCCTCGTTCATGCCGACCTCGCGGGCGCGGATGTCCCGCTGGACGATACCTCGTTCCTCGGCGCGCTGGGCGGCCAGTTGTCGGAGGTTCGACTTCCAGACGCCGGCGTCGATGAAGTCCGCGGGGATGTCCCGCTGGACGCGCTGGAGGCGGGTGTACTTCGGAATCATGCCCATGACCTCCGCGACGATGTCGGCCGCCTCCTCGTTGTTCAGCGGCTCGTACTCGTCGCGACGCCACATGTCGTAGGTGATGGTGTCGCGGACGATGAGCGTCGGGTAGATTTTGAGGTAGTCGGGCCGCCAGTCGCTGTTTTCGAACAGCTGGCGGAAGTCCTCCAGACACATCTCCTTGGTCATGCCCGGCTGGCCGGGCATCATGTGGAAGCCGACCTTGAACGCCGAGTCGCGGAGGCGGCGGTTGGCGTCGATGGAGGCCTGCACGCCGTGACCGCGGTGCATCTCGCGGTTGATTCGCTCGTAGGTCGTCTGGACGCCGACTTCGACCTTCGTCGCGCCCAAATCGAGCATCCGGTCTATCTGCTCGGGGTCGCACCAATCCGGCTTCGTCTCGAAGGTCGTCCCGATGTTACGGATGTCGTTCGTCTCGTTCTCGGCGATGACGTCCTCGATGTACTCGAACTCGACATCCTCGGGGTCGGGCTTGAACGACCGGTCTTCCGCCGGTTCGGGCTCCTTGTCGAGGTCGTAGTCGTTCATGGCTTCGAGCGCCCGCTTGACGAACCACTCCTGGTAGTCGTGGCTCCGGGCGGTCATCGTCCCGCCCATCAAGATGAGTTCGACCTTGTCCACGGGGTGGCCGATGTGTCGAAGCTGTTCGAGGCGGAGCGTGACCTGCCCGTAGGGGTCGTAGTCGTTCTGGACGCCGCGGGCGGCCGCGGGCTCGTGGCCCGTGTACGACTGCGACGAGGAGAACTCGCTGGCGGGCCCGCCGGGACAGTAGAGACACTTCCCGTGGGGGCACATGTGCGGCGAGGTCATGATGGCGACCGGCGAGACGCCGGAGGCGGTGCGGACGGGCTTGCGCTGGACGACCTCTTTGACCTCCTCGCGTCGGTCCTCGGGCGCGTACTGCAGAATCTCGGCGTTCTTCGGAACTTTCGGCGAGGAGTGTTCCGAACAGGCGTCGAGCTTTGCCGATTCGAGGTCGTCGCGGTCGACGTCGCCCGCGAGGATGCGGTCGACGAGCGCCTCGCAGGTCCGCTCGAACGCCTCGGACTCCGTCTCGGTCTCGGCGCTCACGGACACACCTCCCGTTCGGCGACGTGGTGGCGGTTCATGGGCGCGAATCGGGTCGTTTCGTGGATAAGCGTGTCGCTCGGGAGGCTGGAATACAGCCCTCCGTCGAACCGCGCGAGGAGGAGTCTGGATTGCGGCTTAGAACTGCTCGGCGGCGGCGTCGAGGACGGCTTCGAGCGCCTCGTCGCGCGCGCCGGTCAGGAACTCGATGCGACCTTCGCGGATGCCCGCGGCGGCGAGGCCGGCGGCGGGCGCTTTCTCGGCGGCCGACTCGACGACCGCGCGGAGGTCGAGGTCGCCCGTCGAGCGCAGGTAGAGTTCGTCCATGCCGAGCGCGACGGTCACGAAGGCGTCACCCTCGCGGGTGCGGCGGTGGAGTTCGTCCACGAGCAGGCCCGTCGGCGGGAAGTCGAAGCGGTGACTGTAGGCGTCGGAATCGAGGACGGCCACGGAGATTGCGCCGACGTCGCGGCGTTCGAGGTTCGCCTGCGCCGTCTCGATTTCGTCTTCGAGCTTGATGCGGAACTGCTCGGAGACGTGGCCGGCGAGGCCCTCGTCGGCGTCGAACAGCAGGTCGGCGATGAGTTCGCGTTTGTCCTGATAGGACTGGTAGTAGGCTTCCAGCGCGACGGCCTCGCGGAGTTCGCGGACGCGGTCGGCGTCGAAGCCGTGGGACTCGGCGAGGTCGAGGTACTGCTGCGGGCAGTTCTCCCAGTAGCTGACGGCGGGGAGGTGCGACACGTCGTCGCGGATGTCCTCGTTGACGGCGACAGAAAGCGTCGACGCGAGCGCGCCGACCGAGAGGTCGCGGGCGTCGGCTCCCTCGCGGGCGGGGTTGACGAGCACGTCGACTTCCTCGGCGACCTCGTCGTCGGCGGGCGCGGCGTCGACGACGACGCGCTCGGAGCCGTAGACGCCGAGCAGGCCGAGGCCGTCGAGGGACTCGGCGGTCGAGCCGGCACCGAGGAGAAGCACGAGCGGGAGCTTCTCGTCGTGGCGGTCGCGGTCTTCGAGCATCCGCGTCACGTCGTTCGTGGCGGCGTCCATGCCGTAGACGGCCTCCTCGAGCGGGCGACGGGTGAAGTAGTGGTACTCGGCGTCGTCACGGGGGTGCTCGTCGCGGATGAGCGGGAGCACGGCGCGCTCGACGGCGGCGCCGGCGACGTAGCCGTCGGCGGTGGCCGTGTGGCGGACGACGATGGGGCGCGATTCGAGGACGGCGCGGCGGATGGCCTCCGCGGCGTCGAGCAGCGACTTGCCGACGGCGGCGACCGGCTCGTGGGCCGCGAGCGGCGCGACGGCGTCCGGTCGGGCCTCGTCCGAGAGGGCGTCCGCGAGGCGCTGGGCGACGGTGTCGGCCTCGTCGCCGTCGAGAATCGTCAGCTCCTCGGTCTCTATCTGCAGTTCGCCGCGGCGGCGCTCGACCTCGCCGTCGATGCGGACGTAGTCGCCCACTTCGACTTCGGGGTACGCGCGGACGCCGGCCTCGACGAAGGCCGCGCAGTCGGCGATAGCCGTCTCGTCGCGGAGTTCGAACACCGTCGGGCCGCCGGTCTGGCGGACGCTGGCGATTTCGCCCTCGACGCGAATCACGTCGCCGACGCGGTCGTCGATGCTGCCGAGGGTCACGCGCTCCGCCTCGTCGGCGTCGGCGTCAACCTCGGTCTCGGCTTCCTGCTCGGCGTCGGTGTCGTCCTGCTCGGGCTCCGACTCGGACTCGGGTTCGCTCTCCGGTTCCGCTTCGACGTCCTGCTCGGACTCGCCGTTGGCGGCGATGTCGTCGACGACGTCCCCGGCGGTCGGCGCGCGGTCCTCGTCTCCGGCGTCGGACTCGGACTCGGACGCGGCGTCCTGTTCGGGCTCGGGCTCGGGCTCGGGCTCGGGTTCGGCTTCCTGTTCTGGCTCCGATTCGGTTTCGACCGTCTCGGACGACGTGCTCGCGCCGGCTGGCTTCGCGGTCTTGCCCGTCTTCGGGCGCGTCTTGACGGCCGTCGGGCCGTCGCTTTCGGCTTCCTGCTCGACGGGCTGGCCGTCGGCGTCGCCGTCGGGGTCGTGGATGCGAGCGCCGCGGAACTCCGAGTCGGACTGGCGAATCGACCAGCCGAGGTCGATGTTGCCGTTGTCACGGACGTTCTTCACCTGAACGAACACCTCGTCGCCCGGCTCCCATTCGAGGGATTCGAGGCGGCGGTCGAGTTCGCTGCGGTGCAGTAATCCGGTCACGTTCGAAGCGAGGTCGACGAAGACACCGAAGTCGGCGTACCCGTCGACGGTGCCTTTGTAAAATCGGCCGGGGACGAGCTGGTGGGGGCTATTGCCCCGGAATTCGAACCAGACGTCCTCCTCGTGCGTAATCCAATCCATTGCGTTGAGCAAACAACCCCTAACTAAAACGATTGTCGAAAAACGCTCAGGGGAGAGTGGCGCGTGTGCGGGCGGGAAACCGCCGCTCCGTCGGTCGAAACGCGGGGATTCGAGGCGAGGTTCGGCTCAGACGAGCGCGAGCGCCGCGGCGAGTTCCGAGAGGGCGCGGAAGCCGCCGAAGGCGTAGCCGAAGACCACGCCGGCGGGGACGGCCGCGGCGAGCGCCGCCTTCGGAACCGTCGTCTGATGGACCTCGCTGATGCCGACGACGAGGAGCACCGCGCCGTAGACGGCGCACAGCGCGCGGACGCCGGGAATCGGGAGGCTGGCGAAGGCGCACGGCGCGGCGGCGTAGGCGATGACCTGCACCGTCTCGCTCACCCCCGCGCGGCGGGACAAAAGCGGGATGAGAAGGGCCGTCTGGATGGCCGCCGTCAGGTGGAGGAGCGCCGGCGCGACGAACAGCGCGACGACGAGCAGGGCGACGAGCGCCGAGACGAGCGGGCCGCCCTCGATGGCCGGAATCGTCGCCGGCTCGAAGGCGAACCCGAGGCCCTGATAGGCGAGTGCCACCGCGATGGCGAACACGAGGCCGGGCGCTTGGTCGCCGGGGGCGACGCCGTCGCGGAAGAACTGGCGGGGGCGAACGACCACAGCGACCCACGCGCGGAGGATGCCGGTCAGCCCGCGGTCGCGGCCCTCGCGTGGGGTTTCGACCCAAGTAGTCACGCTAGCCTCTAGTCCCGCCGGAGGGTATGACAGTTCCGGCACCGCGCCTCGTAGGACTCCTCCGCGCCGACGAGGATAGTGGGGTCGTCTACGTGCGCGGGCTCGCCGTCGATGAGTCGCTGGTTCCGTGTGGCCGGCTCGCCGCAGACGGTGCAGATGGCCTGCAGCTTGTCGACGTACTCGGCGAGCGCCATCAGTTGGGGAAGCGGGTCGAACGGTTCGGCGCGGAACGTCTGGTCGGTCCCGGAGACGACGACGCGCTTGCCGTCGGCGGCCAGCGCCTCGCACACGTCGACCAGTTCGGCCGAGAAGAAGTTGGCCTCGTCGATGGCCACCACGTCCTCGCCGTTGAGTTCCTCGGCGATTTGCCAGACGCCCTCGCCCTCGGAGGGGACGACGCTCGCCTCCCACGAACGACCGGCGTGAGAGCCGACCGTCGTCTCGCCGTAGCGGTCGTCGAGCTGGGGTTTGAACACCGAAATCTCCTGACCCGCGATTTCGGCCCGGCGGAGGCGTCGGAGGAGCTCCTCCGTCTTCCCCGAGAACATAGAGCCGGAGATGACCTCTATCCATCCGCTCTGCGTGATGGCGTGCATATCCTGACTGGGGGACGAGGAGGGTCAAAACGATTGTTCATCTGCCGCGACGGTCGGGAGTCGAGACGGGTCGGTCGACCGAACCCACGCCGCGTTCGAAACAGCGCGTGGCGACTGCTCAGTCGTCCGCGCCGACGTTCTCGCCGCTTTCGAACGTCGGCGGCTCGGGCTCGATGTTGGCGTAGACGACCGCGTCGCGGCCGAGTCGCTCGACCCGCTCGCGCAGGTCCTCGCTCACGAGGTCGTCGCCGTCGAACGACGAGGAGACGCGAGGGATGGCGACCTGATGGGGGAGCACCCACGAGTTCAGCGACCGGCAGACCGACCGGAGGTGTTCGAGGGCGGTCACGGGAAACGACCCGCCGGCGACGGCGAGGAGGCCCACGGTCTTCTCGCCGAACTCGTCGAAGCCGCAGTAGTCGAGGGCGTTCTTGAGGACGCCGGAGTACGAGCCGTGGTAGACCGGCGTGCCGAGGATGACCGCGTCCGCGCCGTCGACGACGCGGACGAGTTCGGCCGAATCGCCCTGCTCGTCGTAATCGGCGTCGAGCGGCGGGAGGTCGTACTCGCGGAGGTCCACGAGTTCCGTCGTACCGCCGGCGGCCGACGCGCCGGCGAGGGCATGTTCGAGCGCCAATCGGGTGTAGCTGTGGTCGCGGAGACTGCCGCAGATGGCGACCACGTGTGGCTGCGTCATACCCTGTATCTCCGAGAGCGCCGTGAAAATCTCGTCGGCCGCAGTCGAGCGTGTCGGACGGGCACAACACACAGGAACCCGGACCGCGAAAACCAACCGTGAACGTCGTCTTCCACGTCTCCAGCGCCGACCTCGGCGACTGGCGGCACGCCATCCGCAACGTCCGAAACCTGCTCGACGACGAGACGGTCGAGACAGACGAGGTCACGCTTCTCGCAAACGGCGACGCGGCGCTGTTGTTCCTCGCCGACTCGCCCGTCCGCGACCGCCTCGACCCGCTGTTCGAGGCCGGCGTTCGCTGTTGCGCCTGTCGAAACTCGCTCGACGGCCGCGGGTTTGACGCCGACCAACTGGCCGACGGCGTCGAGGTCGTTCCCTCGGGCGTCGGCGAGCTCGTGGCGCGACAGGCGGCGGGCGACGCCTACCTGAAGGTACCGTAGGCGTCGGCGCGCGTCACCCCGAACCGACGAACTCCCGGAGCACCGTCGCCTCGGCCTTTCGGAGTAGCTCGCCGGCCGTGCTCGTCGAGCAGTCGAGCGCGTTCGCCACGTCCGCGACCGACCCCTCGCGAGGGATTTCGTAGTAGCCGGCCGACACCGCGGTCTCCAGCGCGGCCCGCTGTCGGTCGGTGAGCTGCGAGGGGGCCCGCCGCCGGTCGAAGGGCTTCACGCGCTCGACCGTGAGGTCGCCGAGCGCCGCGATGTCGTCGTAAAACGCGCTGAGCGCCGACACCTCGCCGACAGCCTCGAACCGGACGGAGCCGGTGGCGTGGAACACCACCGGCGGGAGGAATATCACTCGAGCGTCGGCGATGACCCCGAGAAGCGGGTCCGCGAACTCGTAGTCGCGCTGGTGGAGGAAGCCGTAGGTCCCCTCAGCTCCCTCGACGAAGTGCGCCCGAACGAGCGAATCGACGTCCGAAACGAGCGCGTCGGCCGCGTCTCGGTCGCCGTCGAACCAGAACAGCGTCGTCGCGTCGGCCGTCGGACTCCACATCAACAGCTCCGCCCGGTCGACCGGCGAGTCGCGCATCATCCCGCGCTGGAGCGGGTGGACCAGCCGGTCCGGGTAGTCGACCGAGAACTGGGCGTGTTTCATTCCGTTTCGAACGACCGTTTTTCGGTCCGGTATATCAAACGCAGTGGTGCGATTCGGCGGCGGCGGTCGGCTCCGACGAGCCGTCCGAAGCGTCCGGGTCGAGCGACCCCGCGGCGCGGCGTTGTTCGTCCAGCACGCCGGGGGCGCTCCGGAGGAGCGTCCGGAGGTGGTCTGCGCCGCGCACCTCTCGAAGCCGCGCGCCTGGTACCTCCGGTTCGAGGCGTCTCGCGCCGGCTATCGGGACGTTCGTGTCGGCGTCGCCGTGCCACAGAGACACGCCGGCCTCGATGTCGTCGAAGGGAATCCCCCACGGCGCGGCCGCGGCCCGGAAGTCGCAGAGTACGCCCCGCCGCGAGCGACTGACCGACGCCGCGAAGTCGTCTCGAACCACCGCGGCGACCCCGTCTGGAACTGCTCCGGTCGCGTCGTCGGCCGTGTACTGCGCGACGACGAGCGAGGGGTCGAGCCTCCCGGCGAGCCACGCCTGCCCGCGGAAGAGATAGCTGAGGAGCGCCGGCGCGTTCGTCGCCAGCCACGACAGGAGCCGTTGCGTTCGGGGCGTTTCCTCGCTCGCTGCCGGTGGAACCGCCCCCGCGACGACGCTTACGTGCCGAACCCTGTCCGGCCGCGCCGCCGCGACAGCCAGCGCGTCGCGGCTCCCGCCGGAGAACGCGACCAGCCCCGCCGACTGCGCGCCGATGTCGTCGAGAAGCGCGTCGAAGAACTCCGCGGGTGCAGGTGTCGAGGGTCGCTGGCTCGGCCTGCCCGATTCCTCGGGTGTCGGGCGCGGCGACGAACGGCCGTAGCCGGGTCTATCGGGCGCGAGGACTCTGATTCCGCGTTCCTCGGCCGACGCGTCGAACAGTGCCCCGAGCAGGCGCGACCCCGGCGCGCCGTGGAGAAACACGACCGGGATGCCGTCGGAATCGCCGTACTCGGCGTAGGCGAGTCGCCGCCCGCCGTCCAGCGTGAGGGTCTTTGCTTCGGCGGACTCCGCGGCTTCGCGAGGGTCGAACGACGACGCGTCGCGTGTTGCCATCGACTGTACGTAGTCGGAGACGAGGAGTGCGACTGGTGCCGGACTAGTGCGGTGGGATAACTA
The DNA here is from genome assembly GCF_000723845.1 of Haloferax prahovense. NCBI lineage: Archaea > Methanobacteriati > Methanobacteriota > Halobacteria > Halobacteriales > Haloferacaceae > Haloferax > Haloferax prahovense. The sequence goes on from NZ_LK053000.1 coordinate 1,199,663, forward strand.
CGAGCGGCGAAACAAGCGCGGCGAGAACCACCGGCGGAGCGCGAACTACTTCGCCAGCGAGACGCGGACGCCGTCGTCGCTCTCCGCGACATCGACTAACCCGTCGGATTCGAGGTCGTCCACGAGGCCGCGGAGCCACTCCGTACCCGTGTCGCCGCCGTAGTCGACGCGGACCCGCGGCCCCAACTCCGAGAGGCCGAGTTCGTCGTACTCGCCGAGAACTCTGACGACCCGACCGCGGAACTGCCGCCGACTCCCTTCGAAACTCGGCTGGGTCGGCACGTCGGGGGCGGTGAAGTCGCCCGTCTCGTAGGCGTGACAGAACCGCCGCCACGGACAGCCGGACTCGTCGCACGTCGGCGTCTTCCCGCAGGCGACTCCGCCGAGTTCCATGATGGCGTTGTTCCAGACGCGGGACTCGCCGTCGGGCATGAGTTCCGAGGCGGCGGCCTCGAAGGCCGCGTCGTCGTCGGGGACCGCGAAGGCGCGGTGCAGCACCCGCTTGACGTTGGTGTCGACCACCGCGTCGCCGTTGTTGAACGCGAAGGAGGCGACCGCGTTGGCGGTGTAGGGGCCGACGCCCATCAGCTCCGAGAGGCCGTCGGGCGTCCGTGGGAACTCGCCGCCGCGGTCTTCTTCGACCTGCCGGGCGGCCTCGTGGAGGTACTTCGCGCGGTTGTTGTACCCCAGTCGGTGGTTCGTCCAGAAGCCCACCACGTCGGCGCGGTCGGCCGCCGCGAGGTCGGCCGTCGTCGGCCACTCGTCGAGGAACGCCTCCCACGCCTCGACCACGCGGCCGAGTTGGGTCTGCTGGCTCATCACCTCGGAGACGAGAATCTCGTAGGGGTCGTCGGTGCGCCGCCACGGGAAGTCCCGGTGGTCGGCCTCGTACCACTCGGTGAGCGCGGACTGGACTGCTTCGCGGTCGAGGTCGGCGGGGAGTTCGGACGGCGCGTCGCTCATCGCCCCGGCTTGGGACGGCCCGCGTTTAGCCGTGGCGATGCCGGAGCGTCGTCACGCCGCGAGGACGAGAAGTCGACTCTCCTCTCCGCGGTCGAAACGCGTATCCCCGTGACGACCCCATCGCCGGGCGATGACGCTCGACGAACTCACAGACGACGTTGACGCGGCCTACGGAGACCTCGGCGACAGCCTCGACGTGTCGCTCGACCGCGAGACGCGACACGAACTCGCCATGCTCGTCGCCCTGTTCGACCCCGACGACGCCGACGAACTCGTCCGCCGGGCGGTCCACGCGCTGTTCCAGTCGGAACTCGACCGCGGCCAACTCGACTTCCACCTCCGGCAGGGCTACGACGTGACCTACGACGAGTACCTCGCGGGGATGACCTACGAGGAGATGACCGGACAGTCGCAGGCCCCGCCGCGGGACGACGTGCGCCGCTACCAGATGTAACCGCGGTCGAGACGGGACGGCTCGACTCAGACGATTTCGGCCTCGATTTCGACGCCGTCGATGCGGCGGTAGCGGTGGGAGCCGTCGTCGCCGTCGCGGACGACTTCGAACGCCCGGAGGAGCACCACCAGTCGCTCCTCGCCGAGGTTGGCGCGGAGGACGACGCCCTCGCCGGTGACGACCACGTACGGCGGGGCCGCGACGGGCGGCGCGGCCATCGGTCTGCCGGTGGCCGTCACCGCGTCGGCGAGGGCTCGCGGCAGTCGAGAGAGCGCGCCGGAGCCGTCGAGCGCGCGCCTGAACGGCGGCATGACGCGCTCGCGGTCCGCCACCGAATCGCCGTCCCACTCGGCGGCGACGGCGGTGGCGCACTGGCCGACGACGGTCAACAGTCGCTCGTGTTCGTCGCGGAGCACGCGAGCGGCCTCCTCGGCGAGTCCGTCGTGAGATGTCGCGTCAGTCACGAACCGAGGTGGGTCGTCGCCGTATAAAAACCTCCGCGAGTACGCCCGTCACTTCCCGGACGCTTTTTGCCGGCGCGGGCCGCCAGTACGCACATGGAACTCGCCGCCATCGAGGAACTCATCGAATCGAACATCGAGGACGCCGACGCGACAGTCTCGCGGCCGCGAACGGTCGACGAGAACCACGAGGACGACCACTACGCCGCCGTCGTCGTCTCGCCCGCCTTCGAGGGGAAGTCGTTGGTCAAGCAGCACCAACTCGTCTACGACGCCCTCGGCGACCACATGACGACGGACATCCACGCGATGGAACTGAAGACGTACACGCCCGAGGAGTACGCAGCGCTGGAGGAGTGAACGAACCACCGCGACCGACGTACTGAGAACGGCGAACGGACCGAAAAGAGACCGACCCGCCTGAACCCGACTGAACCCGAACGGCCCGCTCAGAGGTTCGCTTCCGGCGCGTCGAGGTCGGCCGATTCTAACGACCGGTTCTGGAGCGTCTCGCCGGTGGTCGCGTCGAACAGGTGAACCGCGTCCTCGGGGATGCGGGCGACGACCGACTCGCCGGCTTCGACTCGGCGCATGCCGCCGACGGTGGCGACGAAGCGGCGCTCGCCGCCGAGTTCGAGGTAGACAGCGTTCTCGTTACCCATCGGTTCGACCACGTCGACGGTCGTCTCGTAGGCGTGGTCCGCGGCCGCGTCGTCGATGACTTCGACGTCCTCGGGGCGGATACCGAGGGTGACGCGCTCCGAGCCCTCGACCGCCTCCGCGGACTTCGCCGAGAGTTCGTACGAAAAGGCGTCGCCGACGAGTTCGTCGCCCTGGACGTCCATCTCGAAGAAGTTCATCGACGGCTCGCCGATGAAGCCCGCGACGAAGCGGTTCGCCGGACGGTGGTACGCCTCCAGCGGCGTGGCGACCTGCTGGAGTTCGCCGTCGTTGAGGATGGCGATTCGGTCGCCCATCGTCATCGCCTCCGTCTGGTCGTGAGTGACGTAGACGGTGGTGACGCCGAGGTCCTCCTGCAGGCGCTGGAGCTCCGTCCGCATCTGCGAGCGAAGTTTGGCGTCCAGGTTGGACAGCGGCTCGTCCATCAGGAACACCTCGGGGTCGCGCACGATGGCGCGCCCGAGGGCGACCCGCTGTTGCTGGCCGCCGGAGAGTTCGCCGGGCTTGCGGTCGAGCAGGTCGGCGATGCCGAGCATGGACGACGTCTCCTCGACGAGTTCGTCGATGTCGGCGTCGCCCATGTCAGTCGACTCCTCCAGCCCGAAGCGCATGTTCCCGCGGACGGTCATGTGCGGGTACAGCGCGTACGACTGGAACACCATCGCGATGTCCCGGTCGCGCGGCGGGCGGTTGTCCATCCGGTCGTCGCCGAGTCGAATCTCGCCCTCGGAGACGGTTTCCAGCCCCGCAATCATGCGGAGCGTGGTCGATTTCCCGCACCCCGAGGGACCGACGAGGACGAGGAACTCGCCGTCCTCGATGGTCACGGAGGCGTCGTCGACGGCGACGACTTTGGAGCCGCCGTCGTCGAAGAACTTCGATACGTGGTCGAGCGTGAGGTCAGCCATGGGTCTGTGTGCGTGTCGTGGTGGTCGTCTGCGATGCGACGAGGGAGGTGCGACGGGAGCGGCGGAAGCCGACCGCGCCGCGTGCGAGTCGGCTCATGTGCCGCCCGCGACCCCCTTCGCGAACTTGTCCCCGAACAGGACGTAGACGAGCAACGTCGGCAGGGCGGCGACGAACGCGCCGGCCATCTGCGTGTTGAACGTCTGGATGATGCCGCCGGTCAGTTCGTTGAGCGCGATGGTCGCCACCGCCGCGGGGCCGGACCCCGAGGGGATGATGATGAGCGCGAACAGCAGGTCGTTCCAGACCTGCGTGAACTGGTAGATGAGCGTCACCGCGAACATCGGCATCGAAAGCGGGAGCACGATGCGGCGGTAGACGGTGAACGCGCCCGCGCCGTCGAGGCGAGCGGCCTCCAGCATCTCCGTCGAGAGCTTCTTGTAGTAGCCTCGGAACAGCAGCGTCGTGATGGGAATCCCGTACGCCGTGTGGGTGATGATGAGGTTGATGATGCTCGCGTAGTGCGGGTGGGTGGCGAGTTCGACCGTCCCGAGGACGGGCACCTGCGCCGAGAACACCGTGATGTCGAGAAGCGGCGCGAGCAACTCCTGTGTGTCCACGATGGCCCAGAGCCGCGACAGCGGGATGAGCACCGCCTGGTACGGGATGAAGATACCCGCGATGAACAGCGCGACGACGCCGAGTTGGCCGCGCCACTCGAAGTTCGTGAGGCCGTACGCCGCGAAGCTGCCGAACAGCGCCGACAGCACCGTCGCCGGCACGGCCAGCATGATGCTGTTGAGGATAGCCGACGACAGCGTGTCGATGGCGACGCCGAACGGTTCGAGCGTGAAGCCCTCGACCGTCGGCGGCACGAACGGCGGCGACGTGGCGAACTCGGCTTCGGTCTTCAGCGCGGTCATCAGCCCCGATTCGAGGGGCGACAGGTAGAACACCACCAGTCCGACGAGCGTCGCGTAGAGGGCGACGCGCAGCGGGTCGATGGCTTCGAGGTCGACGCCGACTCGCTCTGCGAGGTCGTCGCGGACGCTCATAGTTCACCCCGCCGGTACTCGCCGTAGAGGTACGGCGCGACCACGGTCAGCGCGACGACGAAGAGCACCACGGCGATTGCGGAGCCGTAGGCCCACTCGTTGGCCGAGAAGGCCTGTCGGTACATCATCGTCGAGAGGATGTCCGCTGTCGGGCCCGGGTTGCTCCCGAACAGGACGTACAGGAAGTCGAACGCCTTGAGCGCGAACACCATGAGGACGACCGCGGCGCTCACCGTCGAGGCGCGGAGTTGCGGCAGGATGACCCGCCGGTACATCCGGAGGATGGAGGCCCCGTCGACCCGCGCGGCCTCGTACTGGTCGTTCGGAATCGCGCGTAGACCGGCGAGGTAGACGACCATCGCGTAGCCGCTGAACTGCCAGAGCAGCGCGAAGATGACGGCGAACAGCTTGAAGTAGAACGTGTCGGGGACGAGCGGTATCGCCCCGAGTGCGCCCGTGTCGATGCTGCCGGTGAGCCACTTCGACGCGACGAAGTCGAGGCCGATTCCCCGCAGGAACGCGTTGATGAGCCCCGAGTCGAAGTTGTACATCCACCGCCAGAACACCGCCGTCACGACGAACGACAGGCTGAACGGCAGGAGGTAGACGGTGCGGAACCAGTTTTCGAACCGGATGCCGCGGTCGACGAGGATGGCGAGGCCGAGCCCCCCGGCCAGCGAGAGGCCGGTAAACGAGATGAGGAGCACGAACGTGTTCCGGGTGGCGATCCAGAACTGGCCGTCCGAGAAGGCCCGCCGGTACATCTCCAGGTCGAACGTCGAGGGGTCGTACGTCGGCAGTGTGAGCCCGCCGAAGTCGGTGAGGGAGATGACGATGTTCCAGCTGATAGCGCCGTAGACGAAAAAGCCCATCAGCAGGAACGGCGGGAGCCAAAACGGCGCGGAGCGGACCGCGTCGCTCTCGCGGAGCGACGACAGCGCCGACCCGACGTCGGAGTCGCCCCCGGCCGTTTCGCTCCCCGCGGCGGCCGTCCCGCCGTCGGTTCGAACCGGCGGACCGCCGTCTCGCAGACGGTCCAGGAGTCGCTTGAGGATGTGAGTTGACATAATCGGAAATGGGGGAGTGCTCCCTTACTGGAACGCCGACTGCACGGCGCTGTAGGCCGCCTCCACGTCGTAGTTGGAGATGAACGAGGCCATCGCGTCCTCGAACGCGGTGAGCGCGTCGGGGGCGACCGCGAGGCCGTGCTGAATCGAAAGCGGCTGGGCCTCGGAGTTGGAGAAGTCGTCCATCTGGTTCTGGAGGAACGGTCCGAAGGCGTCCTGCGGCACGTCGGTGCGCGGCGGGATGGAGCCCTTCTTGGGGTTGAACCGCTCTTGGGCGTCGACCGAGCCGACGTAGCGGAGGAACGCCTTCGTCGCCTCGGGCGACGGGTTGTTCGTCGGCATCGGGAACGAGTCCATGTTGAGCGAGTAGAGTCCCTCGGTACCCGGGAACGGGACGTGGTCCCAGTTGGACTCGTACTCGAAGCCGTCCTGCCCGCGGTACATGCCCGCAGCCCAGTCGCCCTGGTGGAAGAACGCCGCGTCGCCCTCGATAATCTTCGAGTTGGCGTCCTGCCACGAGATGGAGCCGGCGTCGTTCGGGTAGTACTCGGAGTACTGCTTGACGATGTCGAGCGAGTCGCGGACGGCGTCCGCGTTGGCCTCGACGTTACCCGCGGTCACGTCGGCGTACACGTCCGCGCCGTACTCGCCGAGGAGCACCTGCGCCCAGAGCTGGCCGGTCGACCACGCGGAGTTCGTCTGCTGGGCCATCCCGACGTAGCCCGCCTCGTCGACGGTCGCCATCGCGTCCACGAGGGCGCTCGGCGAGTCGATGCTCGCGGGGTCGACGCCCGCGTCCTCGACGACCTCGACGTTGTAAAAGAGGTTGTTGAGGCGGTGGATGTTCAGCGGGACCGAAACGTAGTTGCCCGCCGGTTGCGCCGCCTCCTGGGGGCCGTCGAGGTAGGCGTTCTTCATGTCGTTGTGTCCCCAGACGGACTCCTCGATATCCTCCAGTTTGTCGGCGTCCGTGAAGGGCTGGAGGTTCGCGCCGGGCCACGCCTGCCACGAGCTCGGCGGGTCGTTGTTCAGGATGCGCTTTTTGATGACCGCGCGGAGGTTCTGTCCCGCGCCGCCCGCGACGGGGTTCTCCGTGAGTTCGATGTCGGGGTGCTGCTCTTCGAAGCCCTCGAACAGCGCCTGAACCGCCGCGCCGCCGTCGCCGCCGGTCCACCAGTGCTGCACTTCGAGCGCGTTGTACTCCGTCGAAGAGTCGGAGTCGTCACCGCTCGTCTCCTCGGTGCTCTCGGAGTCGCCGGAACTCTCCGTGGACTCCGTCGTCGACTCTCCGCCGCCGCCGGTACAGCCCGCGAGGAACGTCGCGGTTCCGGCACCGCCGGCGAGTTTGAGATACGTGCGTCGGGAAACGTCGTCCGAATCAGGTGTGTCAGTCATGATTGTTGGTCCGTGACAAGTCCAGACAATGAATTTTACACGATTTACTTAAGACTTTCCAAATCAACAATTCGAAATCGAGTAAATTTTTTTGTCATCAAGGAACTGTCTGGTTAGAATCGGAAGACTGCACCCAGTCACGAGACCAATTAATAAGTATTTAAACATGAGTAAATTTTCATGAACGAGGGGCAGACACACGGACCAATGGATTTTACCCCCTGCCAAAACGACCCCCGAACCATGGGCGACGATGATTATCGAATCGAGCGGGACAGTCTCGGCGAGATGGAAGTTCCTGTCGACGCCTACTGGGGCGCACAGACCCAGCGGGCGGTCGAGAACTTCCCTATCTCCGGTATCACCTTCGGGCGGCGCTTCGTCCGCGCGCTCGGCGTGGTGAAGAAGGCCGCCGCGCAGGCTAACCGCGACCTCGGCATGATAGACGAGGACGTCGCGGCCGCCATCGTCGAGGCCGCCGACGAGGTCATCGCCGGCGAACTCGACGACCAGTTCCCCGTGGACGTGTTCCAGACCGGCTCCGGGACCTCCTCGAACATGAACGCCAACGAGGTCATCGCCAACCGCGCCGCGGAGATTATGGGCGAGGGCATCGGCGACCGCGTCGTCCACCCGAACGACCACGTCAACTTCGGACAGTCCTCGAACGACGTGATTCCGACGGCCATGCACGTCGCGTCCCTCGAAGCCGTCGAGAAGGACCTCCTCCCCGCGCTGGAGACGCTGGCCGAGGCGCTCGGCGACAAGGAAGACGAGTTCGACGGCGTCGTCAAGACCGGTCGCACCCACCTGCAGGACGCCACGCCCGTCCGCCTCGGACAGGAGTTCGGCGGCTACCGCACGCAGGTCGAAAAGGGCATCCGCCGCGTCGAGAACGTCCGTGAACACCTCGGCGAACTCGCGCTCGGCGGCACCGCGGTCGGCACGGGGCTGAACACGCACCCCGAGTTCCCGGCGAAGGCCGCAGAGTACATGTCCGAGGAGACCGGCGTCGAGTTCCGCGAGGCCGACAACCACTTCGAGGCGCAGGCGGCCCACGACGCGATGAGCGAGGCCCACGGCGCGCTCCGCACGGTCGCCGGCTCCCTCAACAAAATCGCCAACGACCTCCGCCTGCTCGCGTCCGGCCCGCGCAACGGGCTCGGCGAACTCGAACAGCCGGAGAACCAGCCCGGCTCCTCCATCATGCCCGGCAAAATCAACCCGGTCGTCGCGGAGGCCGTCAATCAGGTCCACAAGCAGGTCGTCGGCAACGACGCCGCCGTCTCCGCCGGTGCCGCCGAGGGCCAAATCGACCTCAACCTCTATAAGCCCGTCCTCGCGCACAACTTCCTCGAATCGGCGAAGCTGCTGGCGAACTCCTCCGAGGTGTTCGCCGAGCGGTTCGTCGCCAAGCTCGAAGCCAACGAGGAACACTGCGAGACGCGGGTCGAACAGTCGATGGCGCTGGCGACGGCGCTCAACCCCGCAATCGGCTACGACAAGGCCTCGAAGGTCGCCAAGAAGGCGCTCGCGGACGGCAAGAGCGTCCGGCAGGTCGCCGTCGACGAAGGCTACCTCACCGAGGCGGAAGCCGACGAGGTGCTCGACCCCGAGAAGATGACCCACCGCGGCATCCTCGGCGACGACTGAGTCCGGCCGAGAAAAAGCAGTCCACTTTTTGATACGTCGGGGCGGGCGGGTGGACGCCCCGATTCGAGGCGCGCGCTCGACGATTTCAGTCGGTTCAGTCGTAGAGACCGTTATATTTACTCGGCTCGCGGTAGCAATCGCACACCGGCACCGCCGTGACAGTCACCCCCGAGTGAAGAACTGTCACGAAATCTCGAAAATCGGTATTTTGAAGCCTGATTTTGACGATTATACCAGTATGGCCGGACTGCAAGAGCAGCGGGCCCGCGGGCGAGACATGTTGGAGTGTCGAGGTTGTGGGGCCGTATTCCCGGAGGGACGAGCGACGAACGACGGGTGGACGTACGTCTGTCCCGAGTGTGAACAGGTCGAAGGTATCGGCGAGGGGCTTCGTCGCCTCTGACGGCAGACTGAATCCTTTTTTACTCCCCCCGAACGCAGGGAGTAGCAATGACCGACTACGACTACGACTACGAGGACCTCGGCCTCGTGGCTGGGCTGGAGATTCACCAGCAACTCGACACCGAGACGAAGCTGTTCTGCGGGTGTCCGACCGACCTCCGCGAGCCCGACGAGGCGGCGCGCACGTTCACGCGCTTCCTCCACCCGACCAAGAGCGAACTGGGCGAACTGGACGACGCCGCGCTCGAAGAGAGCCGCGTCGAACGCGAGTTCGAGTACCTCGCCTACGACTCGACCTGTCTGGTCGAAGAGGACGACGAGCCGCCGCACGAACTCGACCACGAGGCGCGCACGGTCGCCATGCAGATCGCCGAACTGCTCGACATGAACGTCGTCGACGAGGCGCACGTCATGCGCAAGCTCGTCATCGACGGCTCGAACACCTCGGGGTTCCAGCGCTCGTCGCTCATCGCGCAGGAAGGCGAAATTCAGACCAGCGAGGGCCCCGTCTCCGTCGTCGACCTCATGCTCGAAGAGGAGTCCGCCCAGCGGGTCGAAGAGCGCGACGACGGCGTCCTCTACAGCCTCGACCGCCTCGGCATCCCGCTCGTCGAAATCGGTACCGGGCCGGACATCTCCTCGCCCGAGCAGGCGCGCGAGGCGGCCCAGACCATCGGCATGCTCCTGCGCTCGACGGGCACGGTCAAACGCGGCCTCGGCACCATCCGGCAGGACGTGAACGTCTCCATCGCCGACGGCGCGCGCGTCGAAATCAAGGGCGTGCAGGCGCTCGACCAAATCGACGAAATCGTCCGCTTCGAGGTCGGCCGACAGGCCGAACTGGTCGAGATTCGCGACGAACTCCAGTCGCGGGACGCCTCGGTCGGCGACGTGGCCGACGTGACCGACGTGTTCGAGGACAGCGATTCGGGCGTCATCCGCGGCGCGCTGGACGCGGGCGGAAAGGTCACGGCCGTCCCCCTGTACGGCTTCGACGGCCTCGTCGGCCGCGAGCTGCAGCCGGACCGCCGCCTCGGTACCGAACTCTCCGACCACGCCAAGCGCCACGGCGCGGGCGGCATCTTCCACACCGACGAACTCCCGGCGTACGGCGTCACCGAGACCGAGGTCGAAGCGCTCCGCGAGGCGGTCGACGCCGGTCCCGAAGACGCGGTCGCCATCGTCGCCGACGACCCCGAGACGGCCGACCTCGCCATCGACGCGGTCGCCGAGCGCGCCGCCGTCGCCATCGAGGAGGTCCCCGAGGAGACCCGCGGCGCTAACGACGACGGGACGACGCGCTACCTCCGCCCGCTCCCCGGCGCGGCCCGGATGTACCCCGAGACGGACGTGCTCACCGTCGACCTCGACCCGAGCGACGTGGAGACGCCCGAACTCCTGACCGAGAAGGTCGACCGCTACCAAGACGAGTTCGGCCTCGACGCCGGCCTCGCGGAACAGGTCGCCTACGGCCGGAAGATGCCGCTGTTCGAAGAAGCGGTGGACGCCGGCATCGACGCGACGTTCGCGGCGGGCCTGCTCGAATCGACGCTGACCGAACTCCGCCGCGACGACGTGGCCGTCTCGGAACTCACCGACGACCACCTGCTCGCGGTCATGCACCTCGTCGAGGACGGCGACCTCGCCAAAGAGGGCGTCAACGACGTGCTCGCCACCATCGCCGAGGACCCGAGCCTCACGGCCGAGGAAGCCGTCGAGGAGGCCGGCCTCTCCGGCGTCTCCGAGGACGAGGTCCGCGAGGCCATCGCGGAGGTCGTCGAGCGCAACGCCGACCAGGTCGAAGAACAGGGCATGGGCGCGTTCTCCGCGCTCATGGGCGAGGCGATGGGCGCGCTCCGCGGCAAGGCCGACGGCGGCGTCGTCAGCGACGTGCTCCGCGAGGAGATTCAAAAGCGGGCCTGAACGCCGAGGCTTCGGACCGCATCCAATTTTCTCTCCGTTCTCACGACGCCGAGCGCCCGCCACCGCGGACGAACCGCCGCCAGACCCATCGACCCGCGTACTCGACGCCGGCCGCGACGAAGAGGAGGACCAACAGCGCCGGCCCGACGATGAGGAACATCCCGAGTGCGTCCGTCTCGCCGCGGACGTGGAGGAACGCCCACCAGACGAGTTCCGTCACGCCGAACAGGCCGACGAGCGGCGCGACCAGTCCCCGGCGAGCGAACAGCAGGGCCGCGACGACGACGAACCCGGCGAGCAGGAGGAACGAGAACCCGAAGAAGCCCGCCGCGGCCAGCGAGTCCTCGACGAAGCCCGAGGGGAACGCGTCGGTGGCGAGTCGCGCCGCGGTCCAGACGGCGAGCGTGGCGACGGCGTAGCCGCCGCCGAGGAGCGCGGGTATCAGGAAGCCACGGGCGCTCCGGGCGCGAGTCGCGTAGACGACGCCGACGGTGCCGAGCGCGGCGGCGACGGCGACGACGTGGGTGAGAAGCCAGTCGCCGAGCACCGGGTCGGGCGAACCGGGCATCTCACCGCACCTCGATTCGCGTCATCGACTCCTCGGCTATCGTGGCCAGTCGCTCGACGCGCTCGTCGGTCGAGGGGTGGGTCGAAAGCAGGTCCGAAACCGGGTCTTCGACCTCGACCTCGCCGTACACCCACAGCGGCGACAGGCCGAACTGCGGCCGGGCGGCCCGCTCTAACTTTCGCAGGGCCGACGCGAGCGCCATCGGCTTACCCGTCACCTCGGCGGCCCGCGCGTCGGCCGCGAACTCCCGCTTTCTCGACTGCGACCGAACGAACACGGTGAGTCCGAAGCCGAACAGGCCGACGAACTCGTCCAGTCGGAGGCGAAGCCGCCCGGCGAGCGTCTCGTGCCACGACCCCGGTTGGCCGCGAATCCACGCCGAGCCGAGGGCGACGCCCGTCGTCAGGAACGTCACCGGCGAGACGAACAGGTAGCCGACGCCGACGACCGTCTGGAGGACGCTCGCCACGAGCGACTGGACCAACCCGTCTTTCCGTTCGAGGTGCGCGAGTTCGTGCGCGAGCAGCGCCTCGAACTCGTCGGCGTCGAGGAGGCGAAACAGCGCGGCGTCGAGGACGACCACGTCGCGCCCCATCGGGTCGAGCGCCATCGCGTTCGGCGCGGAGAAACGCGCGAGCTTCAGCGTCGGCGGGTCGAGGTCCATCCGCTCGGCGAGGCGGTCGCGCAGGCGGTGGACCGACGGCGACTCTGCGGGTGACATGTCGCGTGCGTCGAGTTGGCTGAGCAGTCGCACCGTGCCGAAGCGGAAGCTCAGGTAGCCGAGGACGACGGCGACGACGACGCCGACCACGGCGGCGGTCAGGGGGTCCGGACGGAGCCGCCACAGCGTCACCACCGCGAACGCGCTGAGCGCGCTGAGCGAGAGGTAGAACGCGAGGACGACGACGCCGACGACGACCATCGGGAGGCGAGAGCGGCGCGGGGGCGATGCCATCTCGCGTGACGTTAGGGCGTCGGGTCGCAAAAGCTGTCTGGCGCGCCGGCGGAGCGGAGTCGTCGAACGCGGCCGAGCGACCGCGCCGCCCGGACCGCCGGCACCGCTAGTTTCTCCACGGGGGCGGCCGAAGAGGAGTCATGCAGTTCTTCGAGGATTTCGCGGTCGGCGACACCCACGAGTTCGGCGAGTACGACGTGACCGAATCGGAGATTCTGGAGTTCGCCGGGCGGTACGACCCGCAGTGGTTCCACACCGACCCCGAGCGCGCCGAATCAGAGTCGATGTACGGCGGCGTCATCGCCAGCGGCTGGCACACCACGGCGATGACGATGCGCCTGCTCGTGGACGGCTTCCTGGCCGACTCGGCGTCCCTCGGCGCGAAGGGCGTCGACGAACTCCGCTGGTGGAAACCGGTGTACCCGGGCGACACGCTCGTCGTGGAAACCGAAGTGCTGGAGACGACCGCCGAGACCGACGACCGAGGGCTCGTGGAGATTCGGACGACGACCCGCGCCGAGCGCGAGTCCGGAGAAGTCGAGGACGTCTGTTCGTTCGTGAGCTACGTGATGTTCGCCCGGCGAGACGGCGGCGAATAGCGCGGGGCGCGTCAGTTCTCGTCGTCGCGGAAGCGGTCCGGGTCGCGGACGGCCTCGGCGGCGCGGCGGAACACGCCCGTGAGCGTCGCGGCCTCGCGCTCGGTCGGGTGGGCGCGGCCGAGCAGTCGCCGCATCATCCGCGAGGTCTTGGTCCGCTTGTGCTCGCGGTAGTCCACGGCGTCGAGCAACTCGTCGAAGAAGCGGTAGACGACCTCGATTTCGGCCTCGGAGGCGCGCTCGCGCTCCACGTCGGGAAGCTGCGTCTCCTCGACGGTGAAGCGGCGAAGCTCGTACATGAGAATCGTCGCCGCCTGCCCGAGGTTGAGCACGGGGTAGCGGTCGTCGGCGGGGATGCAACAGACCTCGTCGAGCATCGCCAACTCCTCGTTGTCGAGGCCGGTCCCCTCGCGGCCGAAGACGAGCGCGGTCTTCGTCTCCACCGACTCGAGCGAGTCGGCGATTTCGACCGGCGTCTTGAACGGGTAGCGGATGTGCCGGGTGGAGTCCTCGTGGGAGACCGCGGTCGTCCCGATGGTGTGGAACTCCTCGACGACCTCCTTCAGGGTCGTCTCGGTGGCGTTCGGGAGCACGTCCTCGCGAGCGTGGCCGGCGAAGCCGTACGCCTCGCCGTCGGGGTCCAGCTCCGGCGGGTCGACGAGACGGAGGTCGTAGATGCCGAAGTTCTTCATCGCCCGCGCGATGGTGCCGACGTTTCCGGGCGTCTCGGGTTCGACGACGACGACGACGAACTCGCGGTTCCCGCCCGCACCGGCGTCTCGGTCGCCGCTCATTTGGTCGGGTAGTCCGTGTCGAGGTCGACGGCGTCGAGGTCGTCTTCGGTCAGGGGCGTCACGTCCTCGTCGTCGTCCGCGCCGGGACCGTAGTCGCGGAGGTTGATGCGCTCGCCCTCGACGAAGTTCTCCTCCAGCCGGCGCTGAATTTCGTTGGCGTCCGGCGGCGACGGGAGTTCGTCGGGGTCGGTGTCGACGTAGTCCAGTCCGCCGTAGCCGTCGGGGGCGCGACCGCCGTCCGCGAACCACTCGTGGAAGGCGTCGGCGAACACCGCGTCGCCGACGAGGTCGCGGCCGTCCTCCTCGCGGAACCAGTAGAGGAAGTCCGGCTCGTGGCGCTCGCAGAGGAGCACCTCCTCGCGGGGCTCGCCGTAGACGATAGACGCCTGTCGGCACTGCTGTATCCCCTCGTCGCCGTGGACCAGATAGCAGGCGTCGCACGGTTCCTCGACGAGCGAGACGAGGCGCATGAGTCGCTCCCGCGGGTCCTCGGGAATCTCGTCGAGCGGTTTGAACTCGCCCTCGTCGGTGAATATCTCGGACTCTTCGAACCGCCATCCGCGGAGTCCGACGCTGACCTTCGCCATGATCCGAGGTAGCCGAGCGGCGGATAAAAATGGCGTGATGCCGGTCAGCCGTCCGCCAGAGACGGCGAGCCGCCACCGCGGGGGCGACTCGACGCGTCTTCCGCGACCGGTCGGCATATGTTCGTGTGGTCCAACCGGCGGGTATGCGAACCGTCGATGCGGCAGGACTCGAAATCGGCGACGACCACCCGCCGCGAATCATGGGTGTGCTGAACGTCTCCAAGGAGTCCCCGTACAAGCCGAGCGTGTTCAACGACCCGAGCGAGGCCGCCGAGTACGTCGACCGCGAACTCATCGACGAGGGGGCCGACATCGTCGACGTCGGCCTCGAATCGGCGAACAAGCGCCTCGACGTGCTGTCGGCCGAAGACGAACTCGACAGGCTCGACACGGCGCTTTCGGTCCTCGACAGCGTCTCCGGCGACGCCGTCTTCTCCATCGAGACGCGCTACCACGAGGTCGCCGAGGCGGCGCTCGACGGCGGCTTCGACATGGTCAACGACATCTGCGGCTTCGCCGACCCGGAGATGCCCCGCGTCTGCGAGGCGCACGACGCCGCCGTCGCCAAGATGGCGAGCCCGCCGGACCTCACCCGCCCCGGCGCGATAGCGGAGGTCGACGACATCTACGACGCCCTCGAACTGAACGGCTTCACCGACAAGACCATCGTGGACCCCGCCTTCGGCGGCTGGTCGGAGGCGAAGACGCTCGAACACGACCGCGAGACGTTCGACCGACTGCGGGAGTTCCGCGGCTACGGACACCCCATCTTGGTCTCCATCAACCGCAAGAACTTCCTCCGCGACGTGGCCGGCCGCTCGACCGAGGAGGCGCTGCCCGTCAGCCTCGCGGCCACGTCGATGGCGGTCGAACGCGGCGCGCACGTCGTCCGGACTCACGACGTCAGAGAGACCCGCGACGCCGCCCTCATCGGCCACGAGTTCAAGCGCCGCCGCATCCGCGAACCCGGCGACGTGTCGGTCGAGGAACTCGACGTGACGACCTCCGGCGAGGCCGCCAGACACCTCGACCGCGTCGGTGCGAACCGCGAAGTCGCCGCCGAGAGCGTCACGCGCGTCTTCGAACTGGAGGGGCTCGGGTCCGACGACCGGGAATCTCTCGCCGCCGCCGTCGGCGACGCGGGAGCCGTCTTGGCCGCCGGCGACACCGGGGCGCTTCTGGTCGGAAGTCCCGCCGCGCTCACTCGACTTTCGGACCTCGTCACGGATGCCTCAGACGCCCTCGAAGCCGCCTTAGAGACCGTCGAGCGGGCGACGAACTAACTGGTACGCTATCTCGTACCAGACCCGTCTATCCGTCTGACGTTCGGCAGACGTTGACCGTTCTACTAAGAGAAAACTTATACCATCCGACTCTAAAACGGTCCTGTGGACGCCGGAAGGGCACGCGGGTAGGGGTACACGAGTGCCATTCCGGCCCATACAGTTACATTCTGAGCGACAGCTACACCATGGATTTCACCACTTGGGAACCCGTCTACGAGCGGATTCTCGACGATTTCGGCTTCGAACGAGCCGGGGACGAGCGCGCCAGAGACGCGCTCGCGGACCTCGTGAGCCCCTTCGACCGCGACCGACTGGACTGGGCGGACGCGACCGTCGCCGTCTGCGGGGCGGCCCCGACGCTCGACGACGAACTCGACAGGCTCGACGCCCCCGACGTGGACGTGGTCGTCGCCGCCTCCACCGCCGCCGACGCGGTCCGAGCCGCCGGGTTCGACCTCGACCTGATGGTGACCGACCTCGACAAGAACCCCGAGACTGCGATCGAGCTAACGGAATCCGGCGTGCCCGTCGCGGCCCACGCCCACGGCGACAACCTCCCCGCGGTCCGCGAGTGGGTGCCGCGGTTCGACGCCGACAACGTCCTCGGGACGACGCAGGCGGCCCCGGTCGGCCCCGTCGTCAACTGGGGCGGCTTCACCGACGGCGACCGAGCGGCCTTCATCGCCGACGAACTCGGCGCGGGACGGCTCGTCTTCGTCGGCTGGGACTTCGACGACCCGAGCGTGGGGGCGGTGAAAGCGCAGAAGCTCCGGTGGGCCGAGCGCCTGCTCCGGTGGCTCGAACGACGCCGCGGAGAGCGTCTTTCGGTTCTCGACGGCCGACGCGACGGCATCGACCCGCTCCCCTGAGAGCGGCGGTCCGCCGCGAGTCCGAGTTCCCGCCGTCGCGGCTCAGTCGGGCGGAGCGTCGCGCTCAGCGCGTGTTCTGCGGGTGAACGCCGGCCCCCTCGTCGGACCCGGACGGCACGCCCGCCGACTGCTCGACGACGCCGTCGAACAGGTCCGAATCGCACCCCTGACAGGTCGCCGAGACGCGTCGCTTCGTCCGCTCGCTGTCGGGCCGTGCCACCCGTTTGCTCTCGACCGCGACTGCACCGTCGCAGGTCGGGCACGTGCGGAGACACAACCGAAGAGCGCCGAGGACGCGGTTCCGGTCCGCCGTCGGCAACCGCCACCACTCGGGATAGTACCGGCGGAACGTCGCGACGGCCGTGAGGTCGGCGACGAACGCGGCCCGGGAGGTCCACTGGCCGACGGTTCCGCGGTCGAGTCGCGCGAACAGTCCCCGCTCGTTCCACCCCATCTCGATTCTGTCTGGGTCGACGCCGAGGAGCGCCGCGAGCGCCTCGCGGTCGTGGTCCCGCCCGTCGGTTTCGAGCATGCGGGCACGCCAGTCCTCAGCGAACCGCGGCGACAGCGAGAGGTTGTCGTCCGCGTCGGTCGCGAAGACGCCCGCACCGTGTAGCGCGGCGGCGAGGTCGACGCGACCGTCGAGCGAGAGCGGCGGTGAGGGACGCGCCGACGGGAGCATCGGCGGCGACGGCGAGGCCGACGAGAGTTCGACAAACGCGAAGCCGAAGACGACCAGGGGCGGAAGCACACCGAGGAACACGCCGTAGGGAACCCAGACGAGCCACCCGAGCGTTCCGCAGACGAACGTCAAGAGGAGGAGCGGAAACACGAGTGGGGAGCGGAGACGCGGTTGTCGGACCGCGGAGTCAGGAAGGAGGCGATGCCCGGACATACCAGAACCGTGGGTTCGACGCGGTATAGGTATGAACCGGGTACACCAGATAGCAAGAACGTAAACGTGCTCCCGTCCCGGAATTCGGTCGATAACATCATATTACCCGAGACAGTCGCGCCGTCCCGAGGGTCGGCCACCGTACCATATCCATGCCAGCAGGCGTCCGAAAACGGGGTAGTGACGGCCGTTAGACGCGGTAGGATACCGTTTCCCGAGCCGTAGGCTGATTAAGTTCGTTCGAACGGACGGGTTAGGCGGCTTCGCTCTCGCGTCGGGGGTCGGACTGCCGCTACATTGACATAGCCGCCGTCCTGAGGCGCGGCTATGCAACTGCACTGGCACCGCCGGGACCTGCGAGTCGTGGACAACCGCGGCCTCGCGACGGCCGCCGAGGCCGGCCCCGTCGCCCCGCTTTTCGTCTTCGACCGGGACGTGCTCGACCACGCCGGCGCGCCCCGCGTCAGGTACTTACTCGACGCGCTCGCCGAACTCCGCGGCGCGTACCAAGAGCGCGGGAGCGACCTGCTCGTCGCCCGCGGCGACCCCCGAGTCGTCGTCCCGGCGGTCGCGGCGGCGCTCGACGCCGAACGGGCCACCTGGGCAATCGATTACTCCGGACTCGCCCGCGAGCGCGACGCCGACGTGCGACTCGCCCTCGACGACGCCGGCGTCGCCCGCGAGCCGGTCCACGACGCCATCTTCCACCCGCCGGGGAGCATTACGACAAACGCGGGCGACACCTACTCCGTCTACACCTACTTCTGGAAGAAGTGGCGCGACCGCGACAAACCCGACCCCTATCCGGAACCGGACGCCGACGACCTCGCCGACGCCAACACGCTCGAAACCGCGGCGGAAGCGCTCGCTGACGCCGAGTTCGACGTCGCCGCCGGCGACCTGCCGACCATCTCGGACCTCGGCTTCGAGGAGCCGTCGGCATCGGTCCAGCCGGCGGGGACCGAGGCGGCCCGCGAGCGCCTCTCGGCGTTCTGTTCGGACGCCATCTACCGCTACGCCGACGACCGCGACTACCCGACGCGGGACGCCACGTCGCGGCTCTCGACGGACCTCAAGTTCGGGACCATCGGCATCCGCGAGGTGTACGCGGCGACCGCGGCGGCCCGCGAGGGCGTCGGCGGGGAGCGAGACGAGTCGGTCGAGGAGTTCCAGTCGCAGTTGGCGTGGCGGGAGTTCTACGCCCACGTCCTCCGGGAGCATCCGAACGTCGTCACCGAGAACTACAAGGAGTACGAAAACGACATCGCGTGGCGCGACGACGCCGAGGAACTCGCGGCGTGGAAGGAGGGGAAGACCGGCTACCCCATCGTCGACGCCGGGATGCGACAGCTCCGCGAGGAGGCGTACATGCACAACCGCGTCCGGATGATCGTCGCGTCGTTCCTCACGAAGGACCTCCTGTGCGACTGGCGACACGGCTACGCGCACTTCCGCGAGCACCTCGCGGACCACGACACCGCAAACGACAACGGCGGCTGGCAGTGGGCCGCCTCGACCGGGACCGACGCCCAACCGTACTTCCGCATCTTCAACCCGATGACGCAGGGCGAGCGCTACGACCCCGACGGCGAGTACATCACGCGGTACGTCCCCGAGCTATCGGACGTGACGGCCAACACCATCCACGAGTGGCACGAGCTGACCGACCTCGAACGCGAGCGCCTCGCGCCCGACTATCCGGAACCCATCGTGGACCACTCCGAGCGCCGCGAGCGGGCGATTTCGATGTTCGAGGCCGCCCGCGGCGACGACTGACCGACGACCGAGCCCGTCCGCTGTTCTCCACCCTCGGTCGCCGCGGCGCGAACGACTTTCTCCCCGGAAACCGACTCCGCAAGCATGCAGGTCGCTATCATCCTCTACGACGGCTTCGACGAACTCGACGCCGTCGCGCCGTTCGAAGTGTTCCAGAACGCCGGCGCGGCCGGGGCCGACTGCGAGGCCCAACTCGTCGCGCTCTCCGACCGCGAGTTCGTGACCGCGAGCCACGGGATGCGCGTCGGCGTCGACGGCGTCCTCGACCCCGAGACCGACCGCCCGGACCTCCTCGTCGTCCCCGGCGGTGGCTGGAACTCCCGGGCCGCACAGAGCGCGTGGGCCGAAGCCGAGAAAGGCGAGATTCCGGACGCCATCGCGGCGCTCCACGAGGCCGGAACCACCGTCGCCGGCGTCTGTACCGGCGGCATGCTCCTCGCCCGCGCCGGCATCCTCGACGGCCGCCCCGCGGTCACCCACGGCGGCGCGCTCTCGGACCTCCGCAAGACGGCCGCGGAAGTCGTCTCCGCCCGCGTCGTCGACGACGGCGACGTGCTCACCGCGGGCGGCGTCACCTCCGGACTGGACCTGTCGTTACACGTCGTCGAACGGGAGTTCGGGTCGGACATCGCCGACGCCGTCTCGACCGAAATCGAGTACGAGCGCCGAGCTGACCCGTTCGACGGCTGACACGCTCGCGCGAAACGGAGTTTCTCGAATCGGGGAAATCGACCGACAGCGACCCGCACGGCGTGGTTTGTGCTAGCATACCTCTCCTCAAGTTTTAACAGGATTCCGCCCGACCCGTGATACGGAGGTTACACAGTATGAGCTACGAACTCGACCCGCTTCCGTACGAGTACGACGCCCTCGAACCGCACATCTCCGAGCAGGTGCTGACGTGGCATCACGACACCCACCATCAGGGCTACGTCAACGGCTGGAACGCGGCCGAGGAGACCCTCGCCGACAACCGCGAAGCAGGCGAGTTCGGCTCGTCTGCCGGCGCGCTTCGTAACGTCACCCACAACGGCTCGGGACACATTCTGCACGACCTGTTCTGGCAGAACATGTCGCCGGAAGGCGGCGACGAGCCCGAAGGCGCGCTCGCAGAGCGCATCGCCGAGGACTTCGGCTCCTACGAAGCCTGGAAGGGTGAATTCGAAGCGGCGGCCGGCGCAGCCGGCGGCTGGGCACTTCTCGTCTACGACTCGTTCTCGAACCAGCTTCGGAACGTCGTCGTCGACAAGCACGACCAGGGCGCGCTCTGGGGCTCCCACCCCATCCTCGCGCTCGACGTCTGGGAACACTCCTACTACCACGACTACGGCCCGGCCCGCGGCGACTTCGTTTCCGCGTTCTTCGAGGTCGTCGACTGGGACGAACCCGCCGCCCGCTACGACCAAGCCGTCGAACTCTTCGAGTAGACCCGGTACATCCCGACTTTTCTTTCGGACGCGACGTCGCCAGCGGCGGCGCTCTCCGCGTCGAACCAAGTGCTGAGGGTCGTCTCTCGCGGGTACGGTCGCCTTCTCAGGACTGTCGGTCGCCGGCGGCCGCGTCATCGAACAGTTCCGCTCCGTCGAACGCCTCGTTCAGCTCGCAGACTCGGTCGTTCAGGGCGGCGAAATCCCGGCCGTCGGTGCCGCGGTCGAAGCTGGCCAAGATGCCGACGGGACGGTCGCCGAGAAACGTTCGGAACTGCTCGAACGAGTCGAATCCGCGGACGGTGTAGCCGTAGTCGGCGTAGTACAGCGTCTCGTAGGTGTCTCTCGTGATGTAGCCGAACCGTTCGTTGTCGATGAATCGGGAGATGTCGAGGCATTCGAGCGCGTTCGAGACGTCCGCCCGGAGATAGAGGTGTTCGTAGCCGTGGTGGTCGAAGACCCAGAGGTCTCGGAGGTCGTCCCCACCGAAGTCTCGGAAGGTCTCAACCAGTCGTGCAGCGGCGTCGCTCATCGCTTCGGGTCTCGCGTCGCGCCTGATAAGCCTACTCATGAGGTCGCTGGCGGTCGCACGGGCGACGGACGCCCGCCGTCGACCAGCACGCCGCCGGCCGCTCGCTGCCTGCGGTCGTCGGGGTTTTGCCCGTCGACCGAGAAGCGTGAGTATGCCCAAGCCGAAAGACGAGTTCGAAACCCTCTACGGGTATCTCCTGTACGAACCCGCCGACATCCTCGACCCCGATTACATGTACACCGTGGGCGAAATCGCCCGCCTGATGCAGGGGCTGTCCCCGCAGGACGACCTCAGCGAGGAGACCGAAGACCGCATCGTTCAGTGGACCATCCCGTGGATCGTCGCCAACCAGGAGGACTTCGTCATCAACGACCCCCGGAGCGACGAGCCGGGCTACTTCGGCCTCCACCCCGACGCCGTCCCCGAAGAAGACGAGGAGTAACCGCCGCCACGAACCCACCGCGCCGGTCGGCGTCGCGACGTTCTCCCGACCTGAGAGTCGCACAAACGGTTATCTGTCAGGTGGTTGTTGACTATAGCGTACTATGGCTCAATTCGACACCGAAGTCGCGGTCGTAACTGGTGCTGGCTCGGGAATCGGCCGCGCGGTGGCGGAGGCGTTCGCCGCGGAGGGTGCGCGAGTCGTCGTCTCCGACGTGGACGTCGAGGGCGGCGAAGAGACCGTCGCGCGCATCGAGGAGGCCGGCGGGACGGCGACGTTCGTCGAGACGGACGTGACGGACGGCGACGCCGTCGCCGCGATGGTCGAGACGGCGGTCTCCGAGTACGGCCGACTCGACTTCGCCTGCAACAACGCGGGCATCGGCGGCGCGCAGAAACCGGCCGCCGACCTCTCGTTCGACGAGTGGCAACAGGTCATCGACGTGAACCTCAACGGCGTCTGGCGGTCGATGCGGCACGAGATTCCCGCGATGCTCGAAAACGGCGGGGGCGTCGTCGTCAACATGGCGTCGATTCTCGGAAAGGTCGGCTTCGCGAACGCGAGCCACTACGTCGCCGCGAAGCACGGCGTCCTCGGACTGACGAAGAGCGCGGCCATCGAGTACGCCGAGCAGGGCGTCCGCGTCAACGCGGTGTGTCCGGGCTTCATCGACACGCCACTACTCGGAGAAGGCGGCCTCGACGACCCCGAGGCGCGGAAGGGAATCGAGTCGCTCCACCCGATGAACCGCCTCGGCGACGTCGACGAAATCGCCTCCGCGGTCGTCTGGCTCTGTTCCGACGGCGCGTCGTTCACGACGGGCGAGGCGCTCACCGTCGACGGCGGCTACACGAGTCGGTAGAACGAGTTAGCGCGACGTAACGAGTTAGCGAGGCGTAACGGGACGACGAGCCGGCGGCGAGGTCGCTTCGGCGACTCACCTCGTCCGCGCCGCTTTCGCCGCGAGGTCGATGTCGTCTTTTGGGCGAGTGGTGACGCTCGGCCCGTGACCGGTGTGGAGTTCGGTCAGGTCGTCCCCGACGACCTCGCGCAGGCGGTCGATGCTCTTGACGAGCGCACCGCGGTCGCCCTCGGGGAGGTCGGTTCGGCCGAATCCGCCGTTCGCGAAGACCAGGTCGCCCGCGAAGCAGACGCCCGCCCCGCGAGAGAAAAAGCACAGGTGGTCGTCTTTGTGTCCCGGCGTGTGGACCGCCTCGTACACGTCGTCGCCGATTTGGATGCGCTCGCCGTCGTCGATGCGCTTGTCCACGGCGAGGTTTCCGGTGTCGTAACCCCACGTCTGCACGTCGAACGCGTCGCGGACGGCGTCGACGTTTCCGATGTGGTCCGGGTGGGTGTGGGTCAGATACACCGCGTCGAGCGAGTCCGTGAACTCGCGGATTTTGGGCACCACGTCGAAGTTCGCGCCGGCGTCGACGAGCGCGGTGGTCTCGCCGTCGACGAGAAAGGCGTTGCTCGTGAAGACCCGGATTCCCTGCGCGAGGTTGCGAATCATGGGCACAGGTACGAAAAGCGGGCTATTCCGTGTTGTGGGCGCTGCGGAAATCCGGGCCGAGGACGGTAGGGTTTAGAGGGGCCGACGACGACCAACATCCAACCAGGGCACCTCTCATGCGCCAATATCTCGACCTCGTGACAGACGTTCTCGGAACCGGGCGACACAAACCGAATCGGACGGGCGTCGACACTATCTCGGGCTTTTCGAAGCACTACACCGTCGACCTGCAGGAGGGCTTCCCGCTCCTCACGACCAAGGACCTCTCGGGCTTCCGGTGGAACTCCCTCATCCACGAACTCCTCTGGTACCTCTCCGGCGAGGAACACATCCGCACCCTGCGCGAGGAAACGGGCATCTGGGACGCGTGGGCCGACGACGACGGCCATCTCGACACGGCTTACGGCCGGTTCTGGCGACGCTATCCGGTCCCCGAGGAAGGGCTTGCAGGCGAGGCGTGGCCCGAGGACGACCACCGCTGGATGAACGACGAGGGGACGTTCGACCAGCTCGCGTACGTCCTCGACACGCTCGACGAGAACCCGAACTCCCGCCGGCTGGTCATCAACGCGTGGCACCCCGCGAACGCGGCCGTCTCGACGCTCCCGCCGTGTCACTACACCTTCGTCTTCAACGTGCAGGGCGACGAACTCAACCTCCATCTGACCCAGCGCTCCGGCGACATCGCGCTCGGCGTCCCGTTCAACCTCGCGGCGTACGCCATCCTCGCGCAGGTCGTCGCCCAGCGCGCCGGTTTCGAACTCGGGTCGTTCGCCCACACCATCGTGGACGCCCACGTCTACTGCGGCACCGGCGAGCGCGGCGCGTGGTACGGCGACCACCTCGACGAACTCCAGTCCCGCCTCGCCGACGTGGACTCCCCCGAAGGGTACCTCGACGTGCGCGAGTGGCTCCTCGACGCGGCACCCGAGGAGGCCGAGGGCGAGGAGGACTACGACCACGTTCCCGGACTGCTCCTGCAGGCCTCGCGCGAACCCCGCGAGCGCCCCACGCTCGACGTGGCCGACGTGCCGCTCGAAGACCTCTCGTTCGAGGACATCGTCCTCCGGGACTACGACCCCGCCGACGGGATTCGCTTCGCGGTGGCCGAATGAGCGGCGAGGAGCCCGCTGGGTCCGGAACCGGGGGCGACGTCGCGGTCCGGTTCGTCCTCGTCGCCGCCGTCGCCGACAACCGCGTCATCGGCCGCGACGGCGACATGCCGTGGCATATTCCCGAGGACCTGAAGCACTTCAAGCGGACGACGACCGGCCACCCGGTCGTGATGGGCCGCAAGACCTACGAGAGCATCGCCCGCCAGCTCGGCGGCCCGCTTCCGGACCGCCACAGCGTCGTTCTGACGACCCGCGACCTCGACCTCCCCGAGGGGGCTGAGGCGGTCGATTCGGTCGAATCGGCGGTCGCCGCCGCCGAGAACGCGGCCGACGAGATGGGCGTCGAGACGGTGTACGTCGTCGGCGGCGCGACCGTCTACGAGCAGTTCCTCGACCGCGCCGCGGGGCTAGTTCGCACCGAACTCGACGAGACCCACGAGGGCGACACGCGGTTCCCCGAGTGGGACCGCGAAGGGTGGGTCGAGGCCGACCGCGACGACCGAGACGGCTTCTCGTTCGTCACGTACGAGCGCCGGGAACGCCGGGAACCCGACGCAGCCGACCGCGGCACGGAGGAATCCGATGACTAACTCGAGCGAGTGGGAGTACAAAATCGTCCGCACGGCCGACGGCGGCCTGTTCAGCGGCGATACCTCCCCGATGGAAGACGCCCTCAACTCCCTCGGCGGCGACGGCTGGGAGCTCGTGGACACGATTTCCGACTCGCGCGGTGCCGGCGCGAACAGCGGGCAGACGGCGCTCGTGTTCAAGCGGCCGAAGCGCTGAGATTCGCCGTTCTCCGTTCGGTCCCCGTTTTTACCTACTCTCTTCAGTCTTCGAGCGTCCGGAACAGCGGTGACGAGTCGCCGCCCTCGAACCGGACCATCTCCTCGCCGTCGAAGGTGACCGTGACCGAGTCGTAATCGCTGGGGACCGAGACCACGGCGTCGAGCGTCGTGCGCGGCACGCAGTCGTCTGACGGCTCCTTTTCGCCGTCTTCGTCGGGTGCGGTCGTGATTCGGTAGACGTAGACGCCGTCTTCGGCCGTGTCGAGTTCGCCGCGGACGACGACGCTCGGCGCGTCGTGCGTGAAGGTCCGGTTGAACGCGACGGTCGTCTGCTCGCCGGCGGGCATCCGACCGACCCACGAACTGGGCGCGGTCTCGTCGGCGAGCAGACAGCCGGTCGCGGTGGTCATCGAACTGGTCGGCGAGGTCGTCGTCTCCGTCGGAAGCGAGTAGACGACGACGCCGGCACCGACGACGAGCCCGACGAAGAACACCGCGAGAAGGGCGACAGCGGAGTACGAAGCCATACTCGATACACGCGCCACGGAGCGATAAGCGAGTGCGTGACGCGTGCTATCGGAAGGGTCGTCGCCGACTGACACGTTCGTCTGCAAGTCGTCTGTGAGACCGGCGGGACATCCGCGGCGCGGAGTGTCCGCGCGATTCGTGGCAGATGACGGGTAGGTTTATTGACGGGTGAGTCCTCATAACAGGGAACGTAGTTTCCCTCGCTATGACCGCCTCGACACTCGCAGACCGACTCCGTCAGCCCGAGTACACCGGCGAGAACCGGTGTACCCCGTGTACCGTCGTGAACGTCGTCATCGCCGCCGCGTTGAGCCTGTTGCTCGGCGTCGCGTGGCCGCCGCTCGCGCTCGTCTCGTTCGCCGTCTTCGCGGGGGCCATCTACTTCCGCGGCTACCTGATTCCCGGCACGCCGACGCTCACGAAGACGTACTTCCCCGACCGGGTCCTCCGGTGGTTCGACAAGGAACCGACGCCGACCCGCGTCGGGTCCGCGCCGGCCGCGCCGGCGACGGAGAACGACGCTGACGCCGAGTCGCCGAGCGACGAGGTCGAGGCGGGCCAGTTAGACGAGGGCGGCGAGTCTGCCGAGGAGTTGGACGTGGAGTCGTCGCTCCTGGAGGCCGGCGCGCTCGACTGGGACGAAAGCGGCGACGAACTGCGCCTCGACCCCGCGTTCGAGTCGGCGTGGAACGACGAAATCGAGCGCACCGACGACGCGACGATTCGACGGCGACTCGCCGATCTCACCGGCCTCGACGCCGACGACATCTCGCTGGAATCCCGGTCTCGGAACCGGTGGTTCGTCGCGGTCGTCGACGGCACCACCGTCGGCACGTGGGAGTCGCGCGCCGCGCTCGTCGCCGACGTGGCCGCCGACGCCGCCCTCGGCGACCGCTTCGACGACTGGGACCGCCTGACGGGCGAACAGCGGAGCGCGCTGGCGAGAGGGCTCCGCATCTACCTCGACCGCTGTCCGGCCTGCGGCGGGGACGTTCGATTCGGCACCGAGACGGCCGAGTCGTGCTGCCGGTCGTGGGAGGTGTTCGTCGTCCGCTGTGACGACTGCGAGGAACGACTGTTGGAGGTCGACGCCGACGCGCTCGAACCCGAGGCGGCGTAAGTCGGCGTTCGAATCCCGTCTTGGCGGGTACACTTTTGTTTGCTGACAACAGTGTCCGAGTATGAGCAAGGCGCACTTCGAGGTGTTCGTCGACGCGGCGGACAAGTACCGGTGGCGACTCGTCCACGACAACGGGAACATCCTCGCCGATTCCGGCGAGGGCTACGCGTCGAAACAGAAGGCGAAACAGGGAATCGAGAGTGTGAAGCGGAACGCGCCCGACGCGGACGTGGTCGAGGCGTAGTTCGGGGCTTCCAGCCCTCGATTCGTCGGGAATCGTCGGATTTCGCGGCGATTCGAACGTTACCCCCACACCGATGCCGGGTGTGGAGGCTTTTTCCGCCTCCGGAACTGACCACGGAGTAATGACGAACGTCGCCGACGCGAGCGAGGAGGTCGCACGATGAACCGAAACGACAAGCAGGCCTACGACCGCGGTACGTCGCTTTTCTCTCCCGACGGACGCATCTATCAGGTCGAGTACGCCCGCGAGGCCGTCAAGCGCGGCGCGCCGGTCCTCGGCGTCCGTACCGCCGACGGCGTCGTTCTGGCCGCTCTCCGGTCGACCCCGTCGGAACTCATGGAAGCCGAAAGCATCGAGAAGCTCCACAAGCTCGACGACGCGCTCGGCGCGGCCACGGCCGGCCACGTCGCCGACGCGCGGAAGCTCGTCGACTTCGCGCGGACGACCGCCCAGCGCGAGCACCTGCGCTACGGCGAGCCCATCGGCGTCGAGACGCTCACGAAGACCATCACCGACAACATCCAGGAGAGCACGCAGTCCGGCGGCACCCGCCCGTACGGCGCGTCGCTCCTCATCGGCGGCGTCGAGAACGGCTCGGGTCGCCTCTTTGCGACCGACCCGTCGGGGACGCCCCAAGAGTGGAAGGCGGTCGCCATCGGCGGGCACCGCGAAGACGTACAGGCCGCCCTCGAAGACGGGTACGCCGAGGACCTGTCGCTCGAAGACGGCCTCGCGCTCGCCGTCCAGGCGCTCGTCGCGGCCGACGACGAAATCGAGAGCGACGAGCTGAATCTCGTCACCGTCTCCGAGGCGGGCTACGAAATCGTCGACGAGGAGACCATCGCCGAACTGTTCGCCGACGCGACGGAAGGAGAGGACGACGACGCGGACGAAGCCGAGGAGTAGATGACAGACGGGAGCCCGACCGACGATAGCGTCCAGACGACCGACGCGGACGCGTCGGAATCGGCGGGTTCGGGAGCGGGCGCGACCGCCGGCGCGGCGGCCGTGACGCTCGACCGCATCGCGGTCTACCCCGTGAAGTCGCTCGACGCCGAGTTCGTCGACGCCGCCGATATCGTCGAGAACGGCGGGCTCCGCGGCGACCGCGAGTACGCCATCTTCGACGAGGACGGCGAGTACGTCAACGGGAAGCGCGAGCGGGCGGTCCACGGCATCCGGAGTTCCGTCTCGCTCGACGACGGCACGGTCGAACTCTCGGCCCCCGAGATGACCGACTACGACGGCCCGATAGCCGAGGCCGACGACTGGCTCTCGGCGTACTTCGGCTACCCGGTCGAACTCCGACGCGACCCCGCCGGCGGGTTTCCCGACGACACCGAGGCCAGCGGCCCGACGGTTATCTCGACGGGGACGCTCGACGCGGTCGCCTCGTGGTTCGACGGCGTCGACGCCGACGAGATGCGCCGTCGCCTCCGGCCGAACCTCGTCTTAGACGCGGCCGAGCCGTTCTGGGAGGACCACCTGTTCGACCGGCGCGGGACGGTCGTCGAGTTCACTATCGGCGGGGTGGCTTTCGAGGGCGTCAACCCTTGCCAGCGCTGTGTCGTTCCGAGCCGCGACCCCGATACGGGCGAGCAGACGCCCGACTTCCGGACGACGCTCATGAGGAAGCGCCGCGAGACGCTCCCCGAGTGGTCCGGCGGCGACTGGTTCGACCACGACTTCCGGCTCATGGTCAACACCACCGTCCCGGAGTCCTCGTGGGGTGAGACGCTGTCTGTCGGCGACGCGGTCACCGTCGGCGACGTCGTTTCCGAGTGAGTCGGTCCGTTTTTCGTAGCGTTCGAACGCCCCGCAGTCGAGCGGTTCCGCCTCGCCGACACCCGCGGATTTACGTCGTCTGGCTCGGTTGAGAGACCCATGTTCACGCTGACCGGCGTGCGGGTCGTCGACGCCGACGGGGCCCGCGAGGCGAACGTGGTGGTAGACGAGTCGACCGGGCGCATCGCGTCCGTCGGCGACGAGACCGAAGGCGAGACGCGGAACCACTCGGGCGCGGTCGTCGCGCCGGGACTCGTCGACGCACACGTCCACCTCATGATGGACGGCCGCCCCGACGTGGCGGCCTACCAGTCTGAGCCGGTCGAACGCGCCTGCTATCGAGCCGCGGCCAACCTCCGGAAGACGCTGGAAGCGGGCGTCACGACCGTCCGCGACCTCGGTTCTCCCGGCGACCTCGCGACGAGCGCGAAGGCCGCGGTCGCCGACGGCGAACTCGACGGGCCGCGCGTCCTCGCCGCCGGGGAGAACATCACCATGACCGGCGGCCACGGCCACTGGTTCGGTCGGGAGGCCGACGGCCCGACCGAGGTCCGCAAGGCCGCCCGAGAGCAACTGAAACGCGGCGCCGACGTGGTGAAGTGCATGGCGACCGGCGGCGTCCTCACCACCGGCGCGGTCACGGGCGCGCCCGAGTTCACGGAGGCGGAGATTCGCGCCCTCGTCGACGCCGCGAGCGCGAAGGGCGTCCCGACCGCGGCCCACGCCCACGGCGAGGAAGGTATCAAGAACGCCGTCCGCGCGGGGATTTCGAGCGTCGAACACGGGATGTTCATGGACGAAGAGGCCGCGGCGCTCATGGTCGAACACGGTACGTACTGGGTCCCGACGGCCTCGGCGGTCCGGGAAATCGTCGAGGCGGGCGTCGAAGCCGGCATCCCGCCCGAGGCGGTCGCGAAAGCCGAAGACGCCGTGGAGCGCTTCGAAGGCGCGTGGGAACACGCGCTCGACGCCGGCGTGAAAATCGCCATGGGAACCGACGCGGGCACGCCGTTCAACGACCACGGCGAGAACGCGCTCCGCGAGATGGACCTGCTCGTCGAGTACGGCCTGTCGCCCGCCGAGGCCCTCGAAGCCGCGACCGTCGGCGGCGCAGACCTGCTCGGACTGGACGACGTGGGGAAGGTCGCCGAGGGCTACGTCGCGGACCTCGTCGTCCTCGACGCCGACCCGAGCGAGGACGCGGGCGCGTGGCGGACGGTCAAGCAGGTGTATCGCGAGGGCGAGCAGGTCGTCTAATCGCAACACGGCAGTCGGTATCATACCCGATTTGAAGCGACAACCTTTTACAATCACGAGCAATACGAAAGGATGTACCAACGTGCTCTGTTGGTGTAGTCCGGCCAATCATATCACCCTCTCACGGTGATGACCAGGGTTCGAATCCCTGACGGAGCACTTCTCTCAACCCCTGAACCGCGAGCGACAGCGAGCGTTCGCTTCCGAGCGGCGTCGATTCCTTACCGATTCCGGTCGCCGAGTTTCGACATCACGAGGTCTTCGGCGGTTCGCAGTCGGTACTGGACCGTCGAGCGCGGCACGTCGAGCACCTCGCTGAGGTCCTCGACGGTCACTTTTCGCGGCCGCTCGTAGTAGCCGTGTTCGACGGCGGTTTCGAGCGCCTCCCAGTGAGCCGACGAGAGGTCGGCCGCGATACGCGCTTCGGCGTCCCAGTTGCCCGCGCTCGTGAGGTGTTCGACGTCCAGCTGTAGCCCCTCCCTGAGCTGTGCCTCGATGGTCTCGTACAGTTCGCCGAGCGGGTGGTCGCCGGGGTAGAGGATGCGCCAGCGGTACGCGCCCGCACGGCGGGACGACTCGAAGATGACGCCCGGTCCGACGTGTTCGAGGACGTACCGCGGAATCGAGTGGCAGTTGCTCACCTCCTCGCGGTAGGTGTAGACGGTCATCGAGTTGTCCGACCGGTCGAGGACGTGGTAGTCGCGGTGAGTGTGGCAGTCGGGTGCGTCGAGACACTCGTTGCACCGCGTCTCGTCGAGGAACACCCCCTCGAACGCCGACAGCGCCTCCGGCGTGCCGACGACGTGGTCGACCCGCCACATCACGTCCTCCGTGGACGAACAGACCGACGACCGGGAGCGCAGACTCGGATACTCGTGAAACAGGTCCATCAGCTCGTCGGTGCCCTCGGAAAAGCGAACGACGAATTCGAACTCGCGCATTCGGTCTCCGCTCTGTCGCGAACTGACTTAGCATGTACTAATCTTACCCATGCGTGTTCGGAGTCCTATCCGAGTATTTCTGGAGCGATACCGCTCGGGCCGGAACTGGTTAGCATATACTAGCGGAATTGTGAGGGAAGTTGCGGACGGAACAAGAGTCGGAGTGACGCGGGGTCCGCTCGCCCCGCGAGAACCGGTCCCGACCACCCACACCGCCACCGACCGCAAGCTCACTCCAACCAACCTCGGACGGCGACCGGGTCACCACCTATTTCACGCCCGGTCGTCTACCCGCACGAGGATGTTACTCGCGGGAACCGTGGTCGCCGACGCGTCCACTATCATCGAAGAGGGAGCCGTAGTCGTCGACGACGACCGCATCGTCGCGGTCGGAGGGCGCGCTACCCTGACAGAGCGGTATCCGGGCCACGAGCGACGCGAGTTCGACGTCATCGCCCCGGGGCTGGTCGGCGGGCACGTCCACTCGGTACAGTCGCTCGGACGCGGTATCGCCGACGACACGTCGCTTCTCGACTGGCTCTTCGACCACGTGCTTCCGATGGAAGCCGGCCTCGACGCGGCGGGGATGCGCGTCGCCGCCGAGCTCGGCTACCTCGAATGTATCGAGTCCGGGACGACGACGGTCGTCGACCACCTCTCGGTTCGACACGCCGAGGAGGCGTTCGAGGCGGCGGGCGAGATGGGCATCCGCGGGCGAATCGGGAAGGTGCTCATGGACACGAACGCGCCCGAGGGACTACAGGAAGACACCGACGCCGGCCTCGCCGAGTCCGAGCGCCTCATCGAGCGCTACCACGACGGCTTCGGCGGGCGTATCCAGTACGCCGTCACGCCGCGGTTCGCCGTCACCTGCTCGGAGGCGTGTCTGCGGGGCGTCCGCGAACTCGCAGACCGGTACGACGGCGTCCGCATCCACACCCACGCGAGCGAGAACCGCGACGAAATCGCCACCGTCGAGGAGGAGACGGGCATGCGGAACATCCACTGGCTCGACGAGGTTGGAATCACCGGCGACGACGTGGTGCTCGCCCACTGCGTCCACACCGACGAGTCCGAGCGCGAAGTGCTCGCCGAGACCGGCACGCACGTCACCTACTGCCCGTCGTCGAACATGAAGCTCGCGTCGGGCATCGCGCCGATTCCGGACTACCTCGACCGCGGCATCAACGTCGCCCTCGGCAACGACGGCCCGCCGTGCAACAACACGCTCGACCCCTTCACCGAGATGCGGCAGGCCAGCCTCCTCCAGAAAGTCGACTCGTTCGACTCGACGAGCACGCCGGCCGCAACCGTCTTCGAGATGGCGACGCGAAACGGCGCGAAGGCCGCCGGCTTCGACCGGGTCGGCGCGCTCCGTGAGGGGTGGAAAGCCGACATCGTCGGTATCGACACCGACCTCACCCGCGCGACGCCGATGCACGACGTGCTTTCGCACCTCGTCTTCTCCGCCCACGGCGACGACGTGGTGTTCACCATGGTCGACGGCGACGTGCTCTACGATGGTGGCGAACACGTCCGCGCGGACGCCGACGACATCCGCGAGCGGGCGCGGGCGGTCGCCGACGGCCTCGACGCGGCGCCGACGAGCGACTGAGCGCCGGTTCGACCTCGAGTCGAATCACCCGCGAGACCGGCCGCCATCGTCGCATCTTTCTCTCCGCGTGACCCCTCCTGAGTCATGACTGTCCGCCTCCGCACGGCGACGGCGTCCGACCTCCCCGCGATTCGGGAGATTTACGCGCCGTTCGTCGAGGACACCGCGATTTCGTTCGCCTACGACCCGCCGAGCGTCGCGGACCTCGAATCGAAGCTGGAGAAGAAGACCGACTACCCGTGGCTCGTCTGCGAACTCGACGGCGAGGTGGCCGGCTACGCCTACGCCGGGACGATTCGAGAGCGCATCGCCTACCAGTGGGCCGTCGAGACCTCGATTTACGTCCACCCGGACTTTCAGCGTCGGGGCGTCGCCCGCGGCCTCTACACGGCGCTTTTAGACCTGCTCGAACGGCAGGGCTACGTCTCTGCCGTCGCCGTCGTCACGACCCCGAACCCCGCGAGCATCGCCTTCCACGAGTCGTTCGGCTTCGAGCGCGTCGGCCGTTTCGAGCGCGTCGGCTACAAACACGACGCGTGGCACGACGTGGAGTGGTGGAGTCTCGACCTCGGCGAGCGACCCGAAGAACCCGCAGCACCGCTGTCCGTGGCCGACGCTCGGGAATGCGACTGGTGGGACGACGCGCTCGCTCGCGGCGCTGCGCTCGTCGAAGACACCGGACAGAACAGCACTACCTAAGCCGAGGTTCCTTCCCATCTCCCGGCCCGTCACCCGCGTTCAGACGCCGGCTTCGAGGGAGTCTTCCGTCTCGGTTTCCGCCGAGTCGCTCCCCTCGACCGCCTCGACTTCGCCGACGTCGTCAACCTCGGCGGCCGCGTCGGCAGCCGGGCCGTCGGACCCCGCCTGTTCGAGCACGTAGCGCTCGACGCCGGCGGAGAGCATCTCCTGCCAGTCGTCGAACTCGGTGTTCGCGTCGACGTACCGGTCCAACTCGTGGGCCGGTATCGACTCGAAGGACTCCTGGTCTGCGACCGCGAAACCGCTCTCTTCGAGGAATTCACTAATCGATGCCGCCTGACAATGTGACTCGACCCACGACGACGGGAACAAGTCGGCCAGCGTCACCTCGCCGCCGAGACCCCCAATCTCGACGTCGAGTGTCGCGGCCGTCGTTTCGGCCTCACCCATACCCGGGTCCTACAGCCACGGATATAACGGTGTTGCGGTTGGCGTCCGAGAGAGTCAGTTCGTCGAGACGATTTCGACCA
Organism: Haloferax prahovense; assembly: GCF_000723845.1. NCBI lineage: Archaea > Methanobacteriati > Methanobacteriota > Halobacteria > Halobacteriales > Haloferacaceae > Haloferax > Haloferax prahovense. Next base: position 1,233,488 of record NZ_LK053000.1, read on the forward strand.
CGTCCCGGTGCGCGAGTTCGTGGTCCGAGCCGATTTGCCGCTTCGAGTGGCAGTCGATGCCGTGGAGGAGACCGTCGCCGATGTCCGAGTGCAGGTGGTACGCGAAGTCCTCGGTCGTCGAGCCCTCGGGGAGGATAAAGCAGTCGCGGAAGACGCCCTGCGAGTCGCTCTTGCCGTTCGCGCTCCCGGGGAAGATAGCGATGGCACCCATCACGTCGAACAGCGCGTTTTCGAGCGACTGCTGGACGCCCGTGCCGCCGAACTCCGCGACGAACTCGCGAATCTGTTCGAGGCCCGCCTCCTGTTCGTCGCTCACGTCGCCGACGATGTCGAAGTCGTCGTCGCCGGGGCGATAGTCGACGACGCCGCCCTCGTCGGCCTTCTTCAGCGCCTTCTCCGCGTGCGCCGAGGTCGGGACGAACGTCAGGTGTTCGTAGTCGGCGTCGGCCGTTATTTCCTCGTAGTTCTCCTGGGAGACCGGCTTGTCCATCTTGTTCGCCGCGATGATGATGGGCTTCGTCCGCTTTCGAATCTCGCGGGCGAGCGATTCCTTGTCCGCGTCGTCCCACTCGTCGGGGTCGAGCTCCAGGCCGAGGGAAAGGATGATCTGCTTGATCTCGTCTTTGTTCGTCTTGAACGCGGACATCTGCTCCGCGAGGTCGACTTCGACGTCTTTGTCCTCGCCGTGGTAACCCGAACGGTAGCGGTCGATGCCCTTCTCGAGGACGCCGAGGTACCACATGTCCAGTTCGTTCTCGAGGAAGTCGATGTCCTCTCGGGGGTCGTGGCCCTCCGTCGCCTCGCCTTCGATGTCCGTCTCACCGGAGAAGTCCACGACGTGGACGAGCACGTCCGCCTCGTTGAGGTCGGTGAGGAACTGGTTCCCGAGCCCTTTCCCCTCGTGCGCGCCGGGGATGAGACCCGCCACGTCGACGAGTTTGACCGGGACGTATCGCATTCCGTGGTCGCAGTAGCCGACAGAGGGCGTACACGACTCGTCGAACTCCGGGGCCGCACACTCGACGCGGACGTACGCCTCGCCGATGGAGGGGTCGATGGTCGTAAACGGGTACGCGCCCTCGGGCACGTCGTTCATCGTCGCCGCGTTGAAGAAACTCGACTTCCCGACGGACGGTTTTCCGACGAGACCGATCTTGTAACTCATTCGTTGGTCGGACTGGTGTCTCGAACGCTAATAACCGTTCGACGTTCGTCTCTGCATGCGTGATATTCGCACGCTTCCGGGGCCGAGGAGAGCGATTCTCCGCGCACAACGCCCCGGTTCGAGTGCCGGAGATGCGGCTTCGTCGCCGGGTTCGCAGCACGCGGTAGCCGGGCCACGCCGGGGAGTCGGCGACGATGCACGCTCGTGGTTCGCCTTTCGGCTCACGTCCGGTGCATCTTTGTCTCCACGTCTCCGACAGCCGGGCATGACCGACCCCGACGAGACGGCGAGCGAAACCGCACCCGCGTCGAACACGGACTCCGACGCGGCCGCCACCGAGCCCTCGCCGGACGATTCGATCGACGCGGACACGTTTCGCGTCGGCATCCACGTCACCGAGACCGAACTTCGGTTCGTGGTCAACGTCCCGTCCGATATCGATTCGGGGTGGACCGATCCCGACGCGTTCCAGCGCCTCGTCGAGCGCGTCACCTGGGAGCAACTCGACCAGCGAGCGACGCTTGAGACCGTCGCGACCAACGCCGCCGAGGGCGAGACGGTGTTCCTCGGGACGGTGACGCTGCGACCGGACGAGACCGTCGTCGACCACACGCTCCGCGTGCCGCCGCTCGACGGGGCGTGAGCTAACTCCGTCTCTCCTCCGATGACCGACCCGACGACAGCAAGCGCGATTCGAGAGATTCAGGACGCCGCGCTTAGCCGCGCGCTCACCGACGGCGACCACGCGAGACAGTCGCTCGCCGTCGCCGGTGCGCTCGAAACGGCCAGAACGGAAGCGACCGAGACGGGGTTCGACGGCGGCGGCGTGACACTCGCGGCGTCGCTCGCGTTCGTCTCGACGCTGTTCGCACATCGTCGGCTCCGCGAGTCGCTCCAGTCGAGCGTCCGCGCGTCCGACGACTCGGCGTGGTATCCCAGCGGCGCGCCCGCCCGCGTCGACGACGACCTCGTGGTCGCGGGCGCACGGCTCGCGGTTCGACGGTTCGACGTCGACCCGGCGCTCGTCGGCGCGCTCGGTGACGTTTCCACAGAAAAAGTCGCGTCGGGCGAGTGAGTAGCCCGACCGTCGTGCTCTGACAACCACGGTCGGGGACGTAAGAGATGTGGGGGTGCCTCTGTCCACAGTACCCGCCCGGGCGCGTGCGAAGGGTGAAACCCAAACCCACGCTTGATGCGTGGGAACCCGTGTTCGATTAGTTAGTTGTTGTTCGCGTGCTCCGGCGGGCCACCACCGTTGCCGTTACCATTACCGTTGGACTCGTCATCGTCTTCTGACTCGTCGTCCGAGTCGTCGTCGGTCTCCTCTTCGTCGGTCTCCTCAGTCTCGGCGGTCTGCTGTTCGTCTTCGTCGCTCGCCTTGTCGTTGTTCGCGTGCTCCGGCGGGCCACCGGCGCTACCGTTCTTGGCCTTGCCGGAGTTTCCGGGTGCGTCCTCCTCGCCGTCAGCGTCATCGCTGCTGTTCTTCGGGCCAGCGTGGTCCGGACGCTTGTCGTCCGCGTTACCCGGGTTGTTCTCGGTCACGAAGTCGGAGACGGCCTGTCCGATGGGGCCGTCACCGCCCGTGTCCTTGAGCCGCTCGACGAACCGGCTGACGAGCTGGCCGAACGGGTCGTCCTCGGCGACCTCTCCCTGCAGGGTGGCGGTCGTCTCGACGCTGAGGCCGTCGTACTCGGCGGTCACGTCGACCGTGACAGTCTGCAGGGGCGCGGTGAGTTCGACGGTACCGTTCGCGTCCGTCTCGTACTCGCCCGCGTCCGTGTAGTTGCCCTCGACCGCGACCGAGGCGTTCTCGACGGGTTCGCCGTCTTCGGTCACGGTGATGGTGACCGACTCGTTTTCGTCCTGCGAGACGGCGACGTCGAGGTCGTCAGCCTCCACGGCGACCGTCGTCTCGGCGGAGAGGCCGTCGGCCGTCGCGACGAACGTCAGGTTCGTCGCGGTCGTCGGCTCGGCGACCTCGACGGTACCGTTCTCATCCGTCTCGTACGTCCCGTTGTCGGCGTAATCGGTCCCGTTGACCTGAACCGACGCGTTCTCGACCGGTTCTCCGTCCTGCGTGACGGTGGCGACGACCGTGTCGTTGGCGTCGTCAACCTCGACAGAGACGTTGAGGTCGTCAGCCTCGACCGCGACCGTGGTCTCCGCGGAGAGGTCGCCGTCCATCGCGACGAACGTCAGGTTCGTCGCGGTCGTCGGTTCGCCAACCTCGACGGTACCGTTCGCGTCCGTCTCGTACGTTCCGTTGTCGTACGCGGTTCCGTTGACCACGACTGACGCACCTTCGACGGCGTCGCCGTACTGAGTGACGGTGGCGGTGAGCGTGTCGTTGGCGTCGTCAGCCTCGACGGAGATATCGAGGGACTCGTCGAGCGGGACGAGGACGGCTGACGCGGTGGTCGTGTTGTTCCCCTCCGTGACGGTGAACGTCGCGTTCACACGCTCCTGCGGATTGGGGAGGTCGACGGTGCCGTTCGCACCCGTCGCGTACGTTCCGTTCCCGGAGTAGTTACTGCTCGATTCGACGACGACCGTCGCGTTCTCGACGGCCGTCTCGTTCCGCGTCACGGTCACTGTCGCGTCGCCCGTGTCGGCGTCCTGCGTGACGCCGACCTGGAGGGCATCGGTGCTCGCTGCACTGACGGTCCCGGGGACCATCGCGACGGCGAGCATCGCAACGACCATGACTACGGTGAGGTGTTTGCTGCCGCGCATGCAACCCTCCCTTCTAACCCTGATACGGTAAAAGGGGAGAATCGTAACCCCGGTTTTCGCTGAATTTCACCCCAATCAACGTGTTCGAAATCGGGCCTTCGTCTGTCGATTTCGCCGAGTTTCGAGCCGAACGGCCGCCCGGGTCCCGTCGAAACACCGTCACGGTCGAACGCGAGTGGTGTCGGCGGAACCGGTGCGTTCGACGAGAGCGTTGCCACTCTCGGACGACATGAGAGACGCGACCGAGAGAGCAGTCGCTGTCTGTGCGGTGTGCGAGCGAGCGATTACCGCTCGCTATAAATGAAAAAAGCCCACTGGACCGAAGTCCAGTGGGCTCTGTATGAGTGGGGGCGGCGAACTGGATTTCCCAGAGGATCGCTCACTCCAGTACTGACCAGAACGCAGGTGAGCTTAACTGCCGTGTTCGGGATGGGTACGGGTGGAACCTCACCGCTCTGGCCGCCTTAATGCCGATCAACGGAATCGAACCGTTGTCATACCAATATCGGACGGGCCGTCTTACCAATGTGTTCGTGCAATCCAGTTTGCGCCTGGACCCGTTCTCGGGTCTCAGTGCGTATGAATGTGGCTTGGTCTGTTAGTGCTCGCGGGCTTAATAACTCGTTGCCTCGTTGCGTACACCCCGAGTCTATCGAACTCGTCTTCTACGAGTGACCTCAGTGGAACTTCTTTTCCGTGTGGGTTTCGAGCTTAGATGCGTTCAGCTCTTACCCCGTGGTGCGTAGCTGCCCGGCATCTGCCCTCTCGGACAACCGGTACACCAGTGGCACCCATTCGTAGTTCCTCTCGTACTATACGAACGTTCACGTCAAGTTCCTTAACACCCCCAATAGATAGCAGCCGACCTGTCTCACGACGGTCTAAACCCAGCTCACGACCTCCTTTAATAGGCGAACAACCTCACCCTTGCCTGCTTCTGCACAGGCAGGATGGAGGGAACCGACATCGAGGTAGCAAGCCACCCGGTCGATATGTGCTCTTGCGGGTGACGACTCTGTTATCCCTAAGGTAGCTTTTCTGTCATCTACGGGTCCCATGAATGAACCTCGTAGGTTCGCTAGACCACGCTTTCGCGTCAGCGACACTCGTTGGGAATGTCACTGTCAGACTTCCGTTTGCTCTTGCGCTCTTCCACGAGTTTCCGACTCGCGTGAGGAAATCTTTGGGCGCGCTCGATATCTTTTCGAGCGCGTACCGCCCCAGTCAAACTGCCCGGCTACCGGTGTCCTCCGCCAGGAGTGAGAGTCGCAGTCACTAACGGGTAGTATTTCAATGTTGCCTCGGTGGCCCGCTGGCGCGGGTACCTGTGTAACGGCTCCTACCTATGCTGCACATTAGCGACCACGTCTCAGCGACAGCCTGCAGTAAAGCTCTATAGGGTCTTCGCTTCCCCTTGGGGGTCTCCAGACTCCGCACTGGAACGTACTGTTCACCGGGCCCAACGTTGGGACAGTGACGCTCTCGTTGATCCATTCATGCAAGCCGCTACTGAAGCGGCAAGGTACTACGCTACCTTAAGAGGGTCATAGTTACCCCCGCCGTTGACGGGTCCTTCGTCCTATTGTACTAGGTGTTCAGATACCCGCACTGGGCAGGATTCAGTGACCGTACGAGTCCTTGCGGATTTGCGGTCACCTATGTTGTTACTAGACAGTCGGAGCGTCCGAGTCACTGCGACCTGCTCGGTCAAGAGCAGGCATCCCTTATCGCGAACTTACGGGACTAACTTGCCGAATTCCCTAACGTCGGTTGATCCCGACAGGCCTTGGCTTGCTCTGCCAGCGCACCTGTGTCGGATCTCGGTACGAGCTTCTTGCTTGTCTTTTCACGGGCTCTAGGTACCGCCGAATTTCTCTATCTCACCATTCGTTCGCTTCGTGCCGTTACGGCTTCCACGAATTTCGGTGATTCGACGGGGCGAAGGCCCCGCTCGGTGTTTCCTAAAGCGTCGACGTTTGTTGCAAGAAGGTACTGGAATATTAACCAGTTTCCCTTTCATCTAATTCGAATTACGGTTAGACTTAGGATCGACTAACCCTCGGCTGATTGACAGTGCCGAGGAACCCTTGCGCGTAAGGCCGTCGGGGTTCACACCCGACTCTCGCTGCTACTGAGACCATGATTTTCGTTGCTGCACGGTCCACACGAGTTCTCACCCGTGCTTCCACCCATGCAGTATGCCAACCTACGGAATCGTGTCATAAGACACGCCGCCAGGTCTCGGAGGTGGATTTGAGTCCCGATCATTTTCGACGCCTCGAACCTCGGCCGGTAAGCTGTTACGCTATTCTTAGAGGGTAGCTGCTTCTAAGCTCACCTCCCGGCTGTTTAGGGCTCGAGACAATCTTCAATCACACTTAATCCACACTTTGGGTCCTTAACCTGGCTCTGGGTTGTCTCCCTCACGGTGCACAAGCTTACCCCGCACACCGGACTCCCTGAGTCTACGACGTTCGTAAGTTCGGAGTTTGACAGGGAAGCGAACTCCTCTCGGAGTCCGGATTCCCAATCGGTCGCTCTACCTCACGAACTATCTCATCAGAGGTCATGCTTCGACATGTTTCGGTTGGAACCAGCTGTTGCCAAGTTCGATGGGCCTTTCACCCCTACACCAGAGTCACGAGAGGGTATTGTAGGACACCAACTCTAACGGGCCTCCACGCAGCTTTCGCCACGCTTCGCCCTGCTCCGGCGTAGATCACTTGGTTTCGGGTCGCATCCGGTTGGCTCCCCGCCCTTGAAGACGGTGGCCCTGGTCAAAGACTGCGGCCGTATCGGTTTCCCTATGCCTCCGGGGGTTCACCCCTTAGACTCGCCAGTCAGATGCACTCCATGGTTCGTTTTTCAAAACGCACGACGTAACATCGGCTTCACTCAAGTCATACTACGGGATCGCTCCCAGTTCTTTCGTCGAGTGACCTTGTATGCCACGTCGCTCTATCGCCAACTGATTTCAAGCCCTATTGCACCGCCCTTTTCGGGGTGCTTTTCAGCGTTCGCTCACGCTACTTGTTCGCTATCGGTCTCGAGGAGTGTTTAGTCTTCGCAGTTGATGCCTGCGAAATTCACGAGGGATATCCAACCCCCGCTATTCTGGAACAACCCCGGGATCTGGTTCTTATGTTACGGGGTTTTCACCCTGTATCACGCTCCGTTCCAGGAGACTTCACATAAGATCCAGGTCCGTTATGGGTAGTCCGTACACCACATTGCCCGAAGGCTTCGGTTTGGACTGTATCGCGTTTACTCGCCGTTACTAACGACATCGCGGATTGCTTTCTTTTCCTGTTCCTACTAAGATGTTTCAATTCGGAACGTTCCCCATTGCGCAAGGCAATTGCGTGGGGATTCCCATTCGGAGATCCTCAGTTCTTTCCCTCCATGCGGGTCCCTGAGGCTTATCGCAGCTTGGCACGTCCGTCATCGGCTCTCGAGCCGAGCTATCCACCAGCTGGCACAGTAGCCAGTTGATATAGTCACTGTGACCCGGAGAACGGGTCCAGTGGACGCCTGGATTGCACGTACACACGGTTTCATCAAATCCCCTCGGTGACGACCCGAGGCGAATTTTCGACCCTTCCCAACCTCGCTTGCGCGGGATGGTGCATCTGTCGTCAGTATCCATTCATTCGAAACGTCTTGCCACACTTAAGGGGCACGATCGTTTCGGAGTGGAGTACTGCTTACCATGGACCCACAGGGATTCGAACCCTGGGCATCCTCCTTGCAAAGGAGGCACTCTACCACTGAGCTATGGGCCCGTGTTAGCCCTAGTAGTTCTAAGGTGTCCGAACGGGTTCTAAGGTGTCCGAACGGGTGTCATTAGTGAACTCGGAAGATCGCGTGTGAGCCACCCCGTCGGGGTGGTCTCGGTCGTTAGGAGGTGATCCAGCCGCAGATTCCCCTACGGCTACCTTGTTACGACTTAAGCCCCCTTGCGAAGCCCAGATTCGACCACCGTGTGGTGGCCTCATCCGGACCTCACTCGGGTGCTTTGACGGGCGGTGTGTGCAAGGAGCAGGGACGTATTCACCGCACTCTATTGAAATGCGATTACTACCGAATCCAGCTTCATGAGGGCGAGTTTCAGCCCTCAATCCGAACTACGATCGAGTTTAGGAGATTAGCGTTCTCTTTCGAGATAGCAACCCATTGTCTCGACCATTGTAGCCCGCGTGTAGCCCAGCTCATTCGGGGCATACTGACCTACCGTTGCCCGTTCCTTCCTCCGCTTTAGCAGCGGCAGTCCTTCTAATGTACCCAGCCAGTCGAAACTGCTGCTGGCAATTAGAAGTGCGGGTCTCGCTCGTTGCCTGACTTAACAGGACGCCTCACGGTACGAGCTGACGGCGGCCATGCACCTCCTCTCTATAGCGTCGTGGTAAGGTCATCAACCTGACCGTCATCACTATAGTCGGAGCTGGTGAGATGTCCGGCGTTGAGTCCAATTAAACCGCAGGCTCCTCCGGTTGTAGTGCTCCCCCGCCAATTCCTTTAAGTTTCATCCTTGCGGACGTACTTCCCAGGCGGCTCGCTTCTCGGCTTCCCTACGGCACAACACAGGCTCGTAGCCTGTGTCACACCTAGCGAGCATCGTTTACAGCTAGGACTACCCGGGTATCTAATCCGGTTCGAGACCCTAGCTTTCGTCCCTCACCGTCGGATCCGTCTTCTCGAGGTGCTTTCGCCATCGGTGGTCCGTCCAGGATTACGGGATTTCACTCCTACCCCGGACGTACCCCTCGAGCCTTCCGGTCCCAAGCCACGTGGTTTTCACCGGACGCCCGCCAGTTGAGCTGGCGGATTTCCCGATGAACCTTCGTGGCCGGCTACGGACGCTTTAGGCCCAATAATATCGGTCATCACTTGAGCTGCCGGTATTACCGCGGCGGCTGGCACCGGTCTTGCCCAGCTCTTATTCCTCGACCGCCTTACAGTCGAGAAAAGCGAGGACTATATGCCCTCGCACTTGGGGTCCCCTTATCGCACTTGCGTGCAGTGTAAAGGTTTCGCGCCTGCTGCGCCCCGTAGGGCCCGGAATCTTGTCTCAGATTCCGTCTCCGGGCTCTTGCTCTCACAACCCGTACCGATTATCGGCACGGTGGGCCGTTACCCCACCGTCTACCTAATCGGCCGCAGCCACATCCTACAGCGCCTGAGCGTTTCGGGGAGTCGGCATTCCAGCATGACTCCCGTATGAACTATTAGCCTCAGTTTCCCGAGGTTATCGTTCTCTGTAGGGTAGTTTGGCCACGTGTTACTGAGCTTTTCGCCACGAGTATGAACTCGTGCAACTAGCATGGCTAAATCGGACCCCAATAGCAATGACCTCCGGCAGGATCAACCGGAATGGGTCGCGACCATTTAAACCTGGTCGCGGGGTTTTGGCGGGTGAATGGCAGCGATATGCTGTCAAATCACCGTTCAAAGGTCCGAGTTCGTATGACATCCGTTCGGATGTCACCGAACTACTAGGGCTAACATCAGATACCGTCTTGCGGCGTACCGCAGGGGCGGAATCCTCATTTCCTTCGGACCTGAACCGAGGCGATTCGTGGGTATAAACCCTTCGAACCTCCGTGGGTTCTGGTCCGGTGAGGCAGGACGCGTTGAATCGCCCTGCAATCGCGGTGTGTCGTTCGCATTCATCCGAAATGCCTTGGACCACTTAAGGCCGTCGTATCGTGGCGGCCCCCGGGAAGGTGTGTCATCCCGGTGAGCGCCTGACGACCTTGGGGTCGGGGCGTTCGGTGGAAGCTTTCGGGGGGAGTACCCCCGTGCGCTTCTTCGCATTAATCCGAATGCCGGGGATACATAAAAGGCCGTCGAACCGATGGCGCTTCGTCATGCGGTTTCATGGCGGGATTATTCATAAAATAATGATAGACTCTCGGAGAGACGAATAACTCTCGAGGATGTAGATATCGCGCGACTGGAGGCCGGTCGGTCATCCCCCGCGTCGTACGTTCGGTCTGACCGGGTGTCGGTCGCGCAAGCAGACGCTGGCGGCGCTGTTTGAAAGGCGTATCGACTAGACTACGACTCGAGTGCTACACGTGCGTGCGCACGATAAGAATGTGAACGTCGGTCGCGCTACTCGTCGAGGTGCTCGATTCCCTTCTTGGAAACGTTTCCTTTGGTAATCTTCCCCTCCATCCAGCCGGGCTTGTCCTCCGGGGCGCTGCTGTTCCACGCCCACGCGTCGAAGATGTGGACCTTGTCGGTCCCCTTTTCCCGGAGTCGAATCTCGACCGCGTCCGACTTCGCGTCGTCTTCGGACCCGGCGGGGTCGAGTCGTCGGGCCGCCTTGAGCGCCGCTTGCCTCGGCATGCTGCCCGAAAACACGCTCGTCTCTGTACCGTCCTCCTCTCGGAGCACGAAGTTCCGCTTACCGTCCTCGCGTACCATGATTTTCCACCTCTATGCCAATGAACCACATGGCACATGATAAATATATCGACGAATTTCGACCGACGACGCCGTGTTACTTATATACTCGACCGGTTCGACGCGCCGACTCACCTCGCCAACGGTGCGACGGACTTCGCTGCGAGACGGTCGGGTTCCGGCGAAAATCACCACTCTCCGGGAGGACGGAGACAACACTTATGTATCCCCTGCGGCGAACCAACGGATAGACCCCCAGATGGTCCGGAAAAAGAAGCTCAGTCCGAGTGGCGCCAAAGACGAGAACGGCGAGTACCACAACGTCCATGTCAACCTCCACGAAGACGAACTCGCAGTCGCCGGAATGGAGATCGGCGACGAGGTGTTCGTCCGCGTTCGGGACGGTAAAATCATCATCCAAAAAGCGGACCCAGACCAGGTCGAACACGACTTCTGAGCGCGTGATACGCATCGTCTCGAACCGACCCGTCACCAGCGGAAGGCACGACAGAGAGCAATGAACCCCTACCACCTCGCCAAACCACTCCTCTTTTCGTTTCCACCGGAGACTGCCCACCGGACCATCCACGGACTGCTCGCGACCGCTCGCGGCACTCCGGTCGAACCGCTCTTAGAGCGGCGCTACCGCGTAAACGACTCCCGACTCGCGACGAACGCGTTCGGCCTCGACTTCCCGAACCCGGTCGGCGTCGCGGCCGGGTTCGACAAGAACGCCGAGATACCCACCGTTCTCTCGGCGCTCGGCTTCGGCCACGTGGAAGTCGGCGGCGTCACCGCGGAGCCCCAGCCCGGTAACCCGCGCCCCCGGATGTTCCGCCTCCCCGAGGACGAGGCGCTCATCAACCGCATGGGCCTCAACAACGAGGGCGCGGACGCGGTCGGAGAGCGCCTCGCCGCCGGACCCCTCCCGGACATCCCTGTCGGCGTCAACCTCGCGCTCTCGGAGGTAACGCCCGCCGAGGAGGCTCCCGACGACTACCGCTACACCTACGAGCGCGTCGCCGACGGCGCGGACTACTTCGTCGTCAACGTCTCGTGTCCCAACAGCGAGGGCTTCCGCGACCTACAGAACCGCGACTCGCTCGAAGCGATTCTCGGGACGCTCGTCGACGCCGGCGCCGACCCGCTTCTCGTGAAACTGTCGCCCGACCTCCCGGACCCCGCGGTGGAGGACGCGCTCGAAGTCGTCGACGAACTCGGTCTCGACGGCATCATCGCCAGCAACACGACCACCTCGCGGCCCGACACCCTGCGGAACCCAAACCGGGCAGAACGCGGCGGCCTCTCCGGGAAGCCAATCGAGGCCGAGGCCACGAACATGATTCGCTTCATCGCCGAGCGGACCGACGTGCCCGTCGTCGGCGTCGGCGGCGTCTCGGACGCCGAAAGCGCCTACAGAAAGATTCGCGCCGGGGCCGAGATGGTCCAACTCTACACGGGCATGGTCTACGAGGGACCGTCTATCGCCCGCGACATCAACCGCGGCCTCCTCGACCTGCTCGACCGCGACGGCTTCGACGACGTGGCCGACGCCGTCGGGTCGGGACTGTAGCGGCCCGAAGCCTCGCCGACTGCGGCCGCAACGACCGAGAACCTGCGCGTGATAACGAACCGAAGACTGATTTTCTTCCCATCCGGTTGAAAAGTCGTGCGCCCTCCCTCCCCTCGTGACTCCGGCGTGCTGGCGGTCCTCGCCTCGAACGCCGTCGCGCCCGTCGGCGTCCTGTTCCTGGGCTGGTCTCCGACCGTGCTCTTCGGCGTGTTCGTCGCCGAAATCGCCGCCGTGCTGTGCTGGACGCTCGTGAAGATACCCTTCGCGGCGAAGCGCCCCAACAACGCCATCGGCGACGGCGACCGACTGTTCGGCGCGTTACAGGCCAAGCGAGGGTCGGTCTCGCTCCCAGGGCCCCTCCCGCCGTGCTACCCGCGGAACGTCCCGACGTTCCTCATCGCGGCGTTCTTGCTCGTCCCGGTCGAACTCGGCGTCGCCTTCGGCACCTTCAGCCTGACCGGTCCGATCGTCACCGACGAAGTCGCCGGACAGATTCTCCTCGGCGGCGCGAGCGTGTTCGTCGGCCGGGGCGTCGAAACGGTCACCGGCTACTTCGCGGCGGGCGGCTACCGCGACCACTCCGCCCGGTCGGTGCTCTTGCCTCCGTTCAAACTCCTGTTCGCCGTCGGACTGCTGATGTTCGTCGTCGGGCCGTTCGCGGTCGAAATCGAGAACGACGCGTTTCTCGTGGCCCTCGTCGGCCTGAAGCTCCTCTACGACCTCCGCGCGCTCCAACTCGAACGGAGCGAAAAGCGGGGCATCTTCTACCGACTCTACGGGAGCGAGGAGACGGAGATAGAACCGGTCCCGGTGGAGGTTCCTGCAGGAGCACCGACCTATCGAACCACGCCCGCCCGCGTGGTCGCCCTGTCCGACGCGGTCTACCGGAGCCTCCGGTACACGGTCACCAGCGGCGTGCTGTGGTGCTACGGCGTCGCCGCCGCGCTCGTCGTCTTCGGCGCTGGGACGCTCGCTCTCGCGCCGCTCACCCTCGCTGGCGCGTTCGGTACCGTTCGAGGAGCCTCCCGCTGCCTCGCCTACGGACCCGTCGAGTTCCGGTGCTACGGCGACGTACTCGTCGCCCACGACGTGTTGTTGGACGAGCCGCAAGCCCGCCTCGAACGCGGCGCGGTCACCGACATCAGCGTGTCCACCGACGCCGTCGACCGCCTGTTCGGCACGGAGACGATACGGTTCGAAACGGGCATTGACACGGGTCCGGACGTGCAACTCACCGTCCCCGACCCCGAGGAGGTCAACACCGACGATGCGAACGCGAACCATCCGATGACGGTTCCCCACGTCGAAGACGCGACGGCGGTGCGAGACGCCTTCGGCGGCGTAGATGTGGCTGAAGCTGAGCCAGAGACAGAGGTCGAGACGACGGTGCCGAGCGGCGACGACTGACGGGCCGCCGGCTAAGCGACCGAATACCGGGAAAAGAACGCGGACGAAAACGAACGAGTCGCCGCCTCAGTCGGCGTGCTGGACGATGACGATGGCGTCGCCGGCTTCGAGCATGTCGCCTTCGCCGACGTACTCGCGGGACTCCTCGATGGTGAACATCTCGGGCGCGAGTTCGACGCCCGCGACGTGCATGACGCCGTCTTCGACCTCGTAGTCGTCGCTTTCGAGGGCGGCCTCGATGTCCGGGACCTGCGCGCCGTACTCGGGGCCGACGAGCGAGTAGTCGAGGTCGACGCTGGTCACGACCGACTCGATTTCGGGCTCCTCGCCGAGCAGTTCGAGTTCCTCGATGTGCATGACGCCGCTCACGTCCTCTTCGAAGCCGTGGATGTCGCCGTACACCTGCACGAGGTCGACGGGGGCGTTCATCGAGAGCTGGTTGTCGCTTTTGTACTTGCGGAGCGCGCCGACGACTGCCATCGCGGTTTCGCCGGCCGCCACGGCGGCGTCGAGTCCGAGCGGTTCGGGCCACGGCTGGTCGTGAACACTCGTTTCGTCGTACATGTCGCGCCAGAGTTCCTCCGTGACGTGCGCGAGGATGGGCGCGAAGCAGGTCAGGAACCGCTTGTGGGCGGTCTGGAGCGTGTACGCCGCCGAGGGGTCGTCACCCTCGCGGACGCGCTGTTTGGCGATTTCGAGGTAGTCGTCGCAGAACGTGTGCCAGAAGAAACTGCGCAGGCGGTCGCGCGCCTTCGAGAACTCGCGGTTCTCCAGTTTCTCAGTGACGAACTCGAGTTCGCGGTCGAGCGAGGCCAGAAGCCAGCGGTCGATGGCCTTCAGGTCGTCGTGGTCGAACTCGGCGGGCGCGTCCTCGGTGAGGCTCTCGACGAGCTTCGAGGCGTTCCAGAGCTTCCGCATGAGTTTCTCGCCCGCGACGAGGCCCTTCTCCTGGTACGGCAGGTCGTCGCCGACGGCGCTCCCGGCGGCCCAGTAGCGGGCGGCGTCGACCGGGAACTTCTCTAAGACCTCGTCAGGCGAGACGACGTTACCGACGGACTTCGACATCTTCTCGCGGTTCTCGTCGAGGACCATCCCGTTTATCATGACGCTGTCGAACGGGACCTCGCCGGTGTGCTCGTAGCACTTGACGACCGTGTGGAACAGCCAAAAGGAGATGATGTCGTGGCCCTGCGGGCGCATGTCGAACGGGTAGAGTTCGGGCCGTTCGAGTTCCATCTCCTCCGTCTCTGGGTTCCAGTCCCAGCCGCCGTTGATGAGGGGCGTGAGCGACGAGGTCGCCCACGTGTCGAACACGTCGTCCTCGGCGGCGAACTCGTCGTGGCCGCACTCGGGGCAGGCGTCGACCGGCGGGTCGTCCGAGAGCGGGTCGACCGGCAGGTCCTCGCGGTCGGCGACGACGACGTGCTCGCAGTCCTCGCAGTACCAGACGGGGAACGGAATCCCCGAGGAGCGCTGCCGCGAGATGGCCCAGTCCCACTGGAGACCCTCAATCCAGTTCTTGTACCGCGTGAACATCTTCTCGGGGTACCAGTCCATCTGCTCGCCGGCTTCGAGATACTCCTCGCGCTTGTCGAGCAGTTTGATGTACCACTGGTCCTTGACGAGGAACTCGACGCTCGTGCCGCAGCGCTCGTGGACGTTGACCGTGTGCGTGATGGCGCGCTTGTCGAGGAGTGCCCCGGCGTCGTCGAGGTCGGAGACGATAGCCTCCCGCGCCTCGTCGGCGGAGAGACCGGCGTACTCGTCGGCCTCCTCGGTCATCGTTCCGGACTCGTCGATGGCGACGCGGAGCGGCAGGTCGTGGGCCTGATACCACTCGATGTCGGTCTGGTCGCCGAAGGTACAGCACATGACGAGACCCGTACCCGTCTCCAAGTCGACGCGCTCGTCTTCGAGGATGGGAACCCGCTGTCCGAACAGCGGAACCTCCGCTTCCTGTCCGACGAGGTGCTCGTTGTCGTCGTCGTCCGGGTGGACGAAGACGGCGACGCAGGCGGGGAGCAGTTCGGGTCGCGTCGTGGAGATGACGAACGACTCCTCGCTGTCGTCGGACTCCGTCCGACTGCCAGAGGAACGCTGTTCCTCGCTGTCGGCCACGCCGAACTCGATGTCGTGGAAGTGCGAGCCCTGCTCGTCGTCTTCGGTCTCGACCTGCGAGATTGCGGTCTCGCACTCGGGACACCAGATGGCGGGGGCGCGCTGGCGGTACTGCCGACCCTTGTCGTAGAGGTCGACGAAAGAGAGCTGGGAGACGCGCTGGACCTCGGGCGAAATCGTCTGGTACGTCTGGTCCCAGTCGATAGAGATGCCGAGGTTCTGCATCTTCTCCGTGAACTCGCCTTCGTACTCCGCCGTGACCTCGCGGCAGAGCTTCTGGAACTCGCGTCGCTCGTAGTCCTGGTGTTTGATTCCGAGTTCGTCCTCGGTCAGGAGCTCCGACGCGATGCCGTTGTCGTCGTAACCGAACGGGAAGTACACCTCGTCGCCGCGCATCCGGTTGAACCGGGCGACGAAGTCCTGAAGGGTGAAGCCGTAGACGTGGCCCCAGTGGAGGCTGCCGGACACCGTCGGCGGCGGTGAGTCGATAGAGAAGACGGTGTCGGGGTCTACCGCACGCTCCGGGTACGCGTACAGGTCCTCGTCGACCCACCTCTCTTGCCACTTCGCCTCGACGGTTTCCGGATCGTATTCTCCGCTCGGCATTGCGTTGGCGTACCTACAGCCGGGCGGACTGTTAAACGCCTCGGTTAAGTGCCCGAGGGAACGGAATTCGGGCGCGAGAGCGGTGACTACCTACAGGACCGAAAGCGCCGACTCGAGGTCCGAACGAAGGTCGTCGACGTGCTCGACGCCAACGGACATCCGAAGCAACGAATCGGAGATGCCGAGCGCGTCGCGTTCGGTCTGCGAGAGCGGCGAGTGGGTCATCGTCGCCGGGTGCTCGATGAGGCTCTCGACGCCGCCGAGACTCACCGCCAGCGGGAACTCCCGGAGTTCGCCGAGGAACTCGGCGGTCCCGTCGAGGTCGGTATCGAGTTCGAACGACAGCACCCCGCCGAACCCCGACTGCTGGCGCGCCGCGAGGTCGTGTTGCGGATGGGACTCCAGCCCCGGGTACAGTACCCGCGTCACGGCCTCGTGGGATTCGAGGAACTCGGCGATTTCCATCGCGTTGGCCTCGTGCTGGCGCATCCGCAGCGGGAGCGTCTTGATTCCCCGGAGCGTCAGGTAGGAGTCGAACGGTGAGAGCATCGACCCCATCCCGACGCGCTGGAGGAAGGTAATCTCCTCCAGTACGTCCTCGCGGTCGGTGACGACCGCGCCGCCGATGGAGTCGGAGTGACCGTTGAGGTACTTCGTGGTGCTGTGGACGACCACGTCGGCCCCGAGCGAAAGCGGGTTCTGGAACTGCGGGCTGAGGAAGGTGTTGTCCACCCCGAACACCGCGTCGCCCTCGTCGGCGATGGCGGCGATGGCTTCGATGTCGCAGAGGTGCATGAGCGGGTTCGTCGGCGTCTCCATCCAGACGAGCGCCGTCTCCTCGCGCATCGCAGCCGCGACGTTCTCCGGGTCGGTGGCGTCGACGAACGACACGTCCACGTTCAGCCGGTCGGCGAACAGCCGGTTGAGCATCGTCTTCGTCCCGCCGTAGAGGTCCTCGAACGCGACGATGTGGTCGCCCGGCCGGACCACGGCGGTCATCGTCGCGGCGATGGCCGCCGTGCCGGAGACGAACGCCAGCGCGTGGTCGGCACCTTCGAGCGCCGCGAGCCGGTGTTCCAGCGCGTTCCGCGTCGGATTCGACAGCCGCGAGTAGAGATACTCGCCCGCGTCGGGGTCGAGCGTCTCCAAGTCCGCGTCGGGGTCGATGGTCGGCACCGCGTAGGTCGAAGAGAGATGGACTGGAACGACGACGTCCTCGACACCCGGAGCCGGGGCCTGCCCGCGCTCGCCGTGGGTCACCGCCAGCGTCTCGCGGCGTACATCATTATCGTTCATACAGAAAAGGCGACGACTCGCGTCCTAAAGGTTTCTATCGCGTCCTGACCAAATGCATGAAAAGAATTACTGGAGGTGTAAAATTACCCCAAGTTATCCGATTTCGGCCCGTGGACCGTCAAAAATCCGCCCGCGGTCCTGTGACAGCTCCGACAGGTCGAAGCTCCCACCGTTTTCCGCGACGCGCTCCGCTCGCCGCGCAAAATCTGGACCAAAAAGAACCGTCCGAAAACCTACGCCAGCGCCGACAGGTCGAACTCGAACGCCGCGACCGGCAGTTCGAGGTCGTGGTCGACGATGACCTTCGGGTGGAGTTCGCCGACGACGCCGACTTCCTCGCCGTCGATGACGACCGCGGCGGTCCGGCCGTCGATGAACGACGGATGCTCGGTAGCGGGCGTCTCCAGTTCCGCGTCGAAGTCGCGGCAGAGCGCCGCGAGGCGGGCCTTCGCGTCCTCGTAGGTCGCGTCGTGACGGGCGAGGACGGCCGCGACGTGCCGGGCCTCGGCGACGCGAGTGTTCTCGTCATCGTCGCGGTGGGCCGCGTGGCCGATTTCCGCGAGGTCCTGCGGGTACGCCCGGTGGGTGTTGTTCTCCAGCACCATCGTCAGCGAGGGCAGCACCCACGTCCGGAGCATGGTGTAGTCCTCGCTGTACGGCTCGGTGATGGAGGCGGGTTCGCCGCCGCCGAGGTACTCGGAACCGACCTCGACGTCCATGCGCGCGTAGTTCTCCTCCTCCGAAATCATGTGGAAGTTGAGGAGGTCCTCGAAGCCGAGACCGACGAGTGAGGTGCGAACGGCGTCTTCGAGTCGGGAGCGCTCGTGGCGCTGGCCGACCGTCCCCACGTCGGGATAGCGCGGTTCGAGCTCGTTGAAGCCGTAGGCGCGGCCCACGTCGTCGACGAGGTCGAGCGGGTGGAGCACGTCCACGCGGTACGGCGGGATAGAGACCTCGTAGACGGTCTCTTCGCCCAACTCGGCGTCCGCGTCGAGGCCGGAGCGCTCGAACAGGTCGATGACCTCGTCCATCTCCAACTCGACGCCGAGGACCGTCTCGATGCGGTCGTGGGAGACGTGTTTCGTCTCGACTTCGAAGTCGGGCTTGACGACGGTCCCTTCCTCGTACTGGACCTCGACGTCCTCGATGGTCGCCCCGCGGGCGGCCAGCGCGTAGCAGATGATGTTGCACATCCGGTCGATGGTCCACTGGTCGGTGCCGGTGAGTTCGACGAGCAGGTCGCGGGAGTCCGTCGAGACCTCGGTCCGGCGGCCGTTGATGACCGGCGGGAACGAGAACAGACCGATTTCGTCGTAGATGGCCGGATAGCGGTCGTACTCGCTCACGAGGTCGGCGTACTTCCGCCCGGTGTCGTGCTGTTCGAGCACCTCGGCGGGCGTGAGTTCGTCGTTCGAGTCGAGCGCGACGAAGGTGTCGCCATCGGGTTCGATGCCCGTGTACGTGATGGAGTTGCCGGAGGCGTTCTCCGAGAGCACGTCGCCTTTCAGCATCGTCAGGTCGTGGATGCCGATGGCTCCCTTGGCGCGCTTGCGACCCATCGTCGCGTGGAGTTTCTCCTGCAACTGGATGAGCGAATCGAGCGCCGCGTCGTCCAAGTCGACCCCGCGGACGACCGCGCCTGTGACGTAGGGGCGCTCGTCGGGAACCTCGTCGTCGACGACGAAGGTCCAGTCGGGGTCGTTCGTGTTCGGCACCGAGACGCCGCGAGCGTCGCCGTACTGGTAACGGAGCGAGCGGGCGACACCTTCGACCGACAGGCGGTCGAGGCGGTCGGGGCCGAACTCCAGTTGGAACGCCCCGTCGTCTGTGACGCCCTCGAACTCCAGTCCGAGCGCGAACAGGTCGTCTTTGAACTCCTCGTCGGACTTGTCTTCGTGGCCGGTCAGGCGGCGCAGTTCGTCGGGTTGAACGTCGACTACGGGCATTACTTGAGCACCTCCGTCTCGCGGAGCAGGTCGAGGTCGCACAGCGTTCCGTGCACGTCGCGGATGTCGTCGAAGCCGTACATGAGCATCAGGAGACGCTCCAGGGCGAGACCCCACGCCATCACGTCGCACTCGACGCCGAGCGGGCGAAGCACTTCCTCGCGGAACATGCCGGAGTTACCGATTTCGATGAGTTCGCCCGTCTCGGGGTGTCGGCCGAACAGCTCGAACGACGGCTCCGTGTAGGGGTTGTAGTGCGGCTTGAACTGGATGTCCGTGATGCCGAAGTGGGAGTAGAACTCCTCGAAGGTGCCCATCAGGTCGCGCACCGAGAGGTCCTCGGCCATCACCCAGCCCTCTATCTGGTAGAACTCCAGCAGGTGCGTCGGGTCGAGCGTGTCGTTGCGGTACACCTTCTCGACCGAGAAGTACCGCTGCGGCGGCTCTAACTCGCCGACCTCGTGGCCCGAGAGGTAGCGCATCGACAGCGACGTGGTGTGGCCACGGAGCGCGATGGCCCGCGCGAAGTCCTCGGACCACGGCGAGTGGTAGCCGTCGCCGTCCTCGCCGACGCCGTTGAGGTGGGCGTCGCGGACGCGGTCGATGAGGTCCTCGGGAATGTCCTCCATCGGCGGCACGTCGAGGGCGAAGCGGTCCCAGTGGGTGCGCGCCGGGTGGTCCTGCGGCATGAACAGACAGTCGTTGATCCAGAAGTCCGCGTCGGCGTGCGGGCCTTCCATCTCGGCGAATCCCATGCCGGTGAGCACGTCCTTCACGCGGTCGGCGGTCTGCCGGAGGATGTGCTTCTTGCCGCCGCGGGCCTCGGGCGCGTCGGCCTCGACGTTGTACTCGGTGAACTCCACGTCTTCCCACTCGCCGGAGGTGAGCAGCTCGGGCGTGAGGCGGTCGACCGTCTCCGCCGCCTCGACGCCCTCCATCAGCGCCGTGACGCCCTCGTCTGTGAGAGTGACGGCGCGGATGGTGCGCTCGTGGCGGACCACGAGCTGCCGCGATTCGAGCTGGTCGAGCACGTCGGCGTCGACGGACTCGCCCGCGGCGAGGGCCGCGAGCGCGGCGGCCTCCTCGTCGGCGTCGGGGTCGGCGTCCGCGTCGGGCGCGAGTTCGCCCGAATCGATGTGCCCGTAGCCCTTGCGCGCGAAGTTCGACAGCGCGATATCGACCTGCGGGCCGCCGAGGGAGGACGCGCCGATGACCTGTCCCATCGGGACCGCGTCGCCGTCGCCCACGTCGAGCGCGGCACGGTAGAGCCGGACCTCGGGGAGGTCCTCCTCGGCGTATTCGACGCCCTCGTCGGTCAGTTCGACGGACTCCGCCGTGGTCTCGGTGACCGAGACGAGTCCCTCGTCGCGGAGGTCGAAGACCGCACCCGTCACCGTCTCGGGCTTCTGGTCCGTCGCCTCCGCGAGCTGTGCAATCGTTCGTTCGTCGGTGGCGCTCGCGGCGTTCAACACCGCGACCTGTGATTCCGGAAGTCGCATCTGGTTCGTTGTGGCGTTAGCCGTCTGGTGGTCGGTTAGCAGTTTCGAAGCCTCGCCGCGCTGGCGGGGCTGACCGGCGGGGTCGGTTTCGTCCGGCGGGCGCGATGACGCCCGACCGGAGTCCGCCGACCTCAGGCGGTCAGGAAGAAAAATCCGAACCCGTCGGTGGTCGGTTCGCTCGCTCGCGTCCCGCGTTTGGGTTCGGATACCATATGCGACCGATTGTGAGTGCCGAGTAAAAGCGTTGCGCGTCCATCCCGAGTCAGTCCGAACGCAGATACGTTCTTGGTACCGGCCGACGGAGAGACGGCGAAGACGAATGCGAGACCTGGACACGACCCTCTCGGCGATTCGCCTCGGCCACGAGGCGTCGCTCATCGTCAAACCCCCGAACCGACCGGACGACAGAGACGACGTCGAGGCCGTCCTCGTCCGGGCCTCGCCGCCCTACGAGTTCGACGACGGCGAACGGACCTACCGCGTCGTCGAAGACGAGGGCGACACCGGCTTTCGCGTCCTCGCGTCGCGCGACGTCGCCGACCCCGTCCGCGTCCTCGGCGAACTCCGCGCCGTGGTCGATATGAGCGCCTGAGCCGAGCTTCCCGGACTCTCCTACGCCACGTTCCGCTCGCGGAGCATCTCACCCGACTCGAACCGGTCGAGCGACAGCGCCGACACGTCCACCCCACAGACGTCCTCGCCGAGACACAAGTCGGCGACGGCCTCTCCCGTGGCGGGCGCGTGCTGGAAGCCGTGACCCGAGAAGCCCGCCGCGACGACGAGACCGGGGGCGACCTCGTCCAGAATCGCGTGGTGGTCGGGCGTCACGGCGTACAACCCGGCCCAGCCGTTTCGAATCCGCGTCTCCGGGCCGAAGTAAGCCGCGGCGTCGTCGGCCCGCTCCGTCGCCTCAACCGCCCACTCGAGGTCCATCGACTCGTCGAACCGGTCTGGGTCCGCGTCGGGGTCCGACTCCGAGAAGTGTCCGCCGACGATGGCGGTCCCCTCCCGCTCCGGCCGGAAGTACGCACCCGTGTCGAGGTCGATGGTGAGCGGTGCGTCCGCCGGAAGGTCGCCCTCGGGTTCCACGACGGCTATCTGTCGACGGCGCGGCGCGAGTGGGAGGTCGACGCCCGCGAGCGCCGCGACCCGACCGGACCACGCGCCCGCGGCGACGACGACCGCGTCGGCGTCGATGGGGCCGTCGGGCGTCTCGGCCCGCCAGCCGCCGAAATCGGCAGCGGTCGCAGCTGCGGTCTCGGTCGCACCGTCGTCGAACCCGTCGTCGCCGACACGAGCGAGGTCGGTCACGGGCGTCTTCGTCCGAACGTCGACGCCGGCGACGCGGACCGCGTCCGAGTAGCCCTGAACCGCGGAGTGCGGGTCGGCGACGCCGTCGGCGGCCGAGAAGGTCGCCGCGACGAACGACTCGGTCCGGAGCTCCGGGAGGTACTCGGTGGCCTCCGCGGGCGAGAGGACGCGACTCGGCGCGCCCGCGTCGGTCTGCATGGCGACGTTCTCCCGGAACGCCGCGGCGGTCTCCTCGCTCCGGGCCAGAAAGAGGTAGCCGGAGCGCCGGTAGTCGATGTCGACGCCGAAGTCGTCCGCGAAGGACTCCCAGACGGGGACGCTCGCGAGCGAGAGTTCGACGTTCACGCGCGTCGAGAACTGCGTTCGGATGCCGCCCGCCGCGCGACCCGTGCTGCCACCACCGAGCGTCCCCGCCTCGCAGACGGTGACCTCGGCTCCGCGGTCGGCCAGCGCGTGGGCGCAGGCGAGCCCGACGACCCCGCCGCCGACGATGAGGACGTGCATGGTCCTGTCTGATTCGCCACCGACATGAGCTTGTCTGTCACTCACTAGCGAGGGCAACGTTTTCACCCGACCACGGTGAGTAGTCTGGGTATGGTCCGTATACTCTCCGCCGACGCCGTCGGCGAGTTACTGTCGCTCGCGGAGCTGTTTCCCGTCGTCGAGGAGGCGTTCGTCAAGCAGGGTCGCGGCGAGGTCGAACGCCCCCCGAGACCGCACTTCCCGGTCGGCATCGACATCGACAGGGTTCGGGACGGGACCGGCGGCGAGGGTATCGCGGGCACAGATGTGGAACCGGCAGGGCGGGACGACCCGCTCGGCACCGGCCTCACCATGCCGGCGTACATCCACGGGCGCGAGGTGTACGCGACGAAGCTCGCGTCCGTCCATCCCGAGAACGTCTCGCACGGCCTTTCGACGGTGAACGCGCAGGTCGTCCTCACCGACGCGACGACCGGCCTCCCGCTCGCGCTCCTCGACGGGACGACGATTACCAGCGCCCGCACGGGCTGTATCGGCGGGCTCGCCGCGGAGTACCTCGCCGCCGACCCGGTCCGACTCGGCGTCCTCGGCGCGGGCACGCAGGCCCGCTGGCAGAGCCGCGCCGTCGCCGTCGGCTCCGCGGTCGAGTCGGTCCGGGTCTACTCCCCGAGCGACTCCCGCGAGGCGTGCGCCGCCGACCTCCGCGCTGACGGCCTCCCCGCCGAAGCGGTCGACTCCCCCGAGGCGGCCGTCTCCGGGGCGAACGTCGTCGTCACCGCGACGACGAGCGAGACGCCCGTCTTCGACGGCTCGTGGCTCGACCCCGGGGCCCTCGTCGTCGCCGTCGGGGCCTACACGCCCGAGATGCGGGAACTCGACGCCGAGACGTTCGAGCGGGCCGCGCGGGTGTTCGCCGACGTGCCCGAGGAAGTCGCCGATATCGGCGACGTGCGCGGGGCGGCTCTCGACGAGTCCGACCTGATTCCGCTCTCGGCGGTGTTCGAGGGCGACGCCGGCCGCGACGACGACGACGAGATTCTGGTGGTCGAGAGCGTCGGCTCGGCGGTGCTCGACGCCGCGACCGCCGAGTACCTCTACGAGAAGTCGAACGCGCGCGGCGTGGGAGAAGAAGTGGGGTTGTGAGCGGTCGTGTGGGCGATGGGTGGCGTTACCGCCTCACTAGTGCTCGGCGGCAACCCCCCGCCGCTCCGTCTCTAAGTCGATGTCCAGCGAATCGAGGACTTCCGCGGCCTCCTCGCGCTTTTCGTGGTGGTCTTCGAGGAACTCCCGCATCATCGTCGCCGCCTGCTCCTTGCAGCCGCCGCAGAGGCGCTCGCCGCCGACGCACTCGTCGTAGACCTCCTTGGCGAGTTCGTCGTCGTCGCCCGTCAGCAGGTAGGCGTACAGCTCGTACACCGGACACTTGTCGGCCTCGCCGCCGAGTTCGCGCTGTTCGTCGGCGGTGTCGCGGCCGCCGGTCGTCGCCGACTTCACCTTGTCGTAGCCCTCCTCGGGCGCGTCGAGAAGCGAGATGTGGCTCGCCGGAATCGACGACGACATCTTGCCGCCGGTGAGGCCGGTCATGAAGCGGTGGTAGATAGAGGACGGCGGGATGAAACCGTAGCCGCCGTGATGGGCCTCGACCTCGCGGGCGAGGTCTTCGGCCTCGTCGACGTCCATGTCGAACGCGTCGATGTGCTGGTCGTACCGGCGCTTTTCGCCCTCGATGTCCTCGATGAGCGCCTCGAACGCCTCGTCGGTCGCCTGCCGCGCGAAGAACCGAATCCGCGGGCGGAGCGGTTCCATCCCGGCGTTTTCGAGCTTCTCGACCGCCGATTCGCGGACCGACTCGGAAACGAGCACGCCGGCCGCGTCGAGGTCGGCGTCGGCGAGCCACTCGGCCGCCTCGCCGCACCGCGGCATGTCGGCGTCCTCGGCGTACGCCTCGCGGGCGTCGTGGGCGGCCGCGACGAGCGGGCGCTCGGCGTCGTCGAGTTCGAAGCTCGCGAACGCCTCGGTCACCTTGAAGAATCGCATCCGGATGGCGAGGTCGCGGGCGAACCGGACGTGGGGGTCCTGGTCGGGGCCGACCGGGATGACCGTCGGCTTGGGGTCGTCCAACTGCGGGTAGAGGATGTCGGCCATCTGCGTGACGACCGACTGCATGTGCGAGACGTTGGTCTCGCCGTCGAAGCCGTAGATGGACTGGAACTCCGAGAAGTTGGCCTTCCCACCGAGTTCGAACGCGAGCCGCTGGAGGCGGTCGTTGTCCGACTGTCGGTAGAGTTCGCCCTCCTCGGGGTCGAACCCGAGCGCGATGAGCGACAGCAGGTAGTCGCGGCTGTGCTCGTTGATTTCGTCCCACGGGATGCCGCGGGCGGAGTGCGCCTCCATGTCGGCGATGAGGCCGTAGGCGTCGCCGTCCTGCTCTTGATGCCAGATTATCTCGTCGAAGACGAGCTTGTGGCCGATGTGGGGGTCGCCCGTCGGCATGAAGCCCGAGAGGACGGCGAAGTCGTCGCCGTTTCGCATGGCGTCGAGGACCGGCCGGTAGTCGCGGTGGCCGAAGATGACCCCGCGGCGCATCAGATAGTGCGGGTTCGGCACCTCGTCGAGCACCTCGTCGAACTCCTCGATGCCGAACTCCTCGAACAGCTTCCGGTAGTCGGAGACGGTCGACGAGCCCCACGGGTCGAGGGCGACGTCATCTGCTCCCTCTGCTGTGCCTCCATCGGTGCGGATGCGCTCCGCGGGTTCGTCGTCTGTCATGGCGTGAGCCGACTGACCGAAAGCCAGTCTATCTCTCCGTTGTCGTCGGTCAGCGCAAAAACCATTCGCTTGCGGACACCGCCGGCGAGGCGCACGTCGAGCGAGAGGTCCCGCGGGACGAACGTGTGGTCGGGCGCGACCACGCGCACGAGGAACTCGGAGTGCGAGAGGTCCGACACCGACTCAAACTCCGTGTAGACGCGGAAGTCAGAGCCGAACTTGAACCCGCTTTTGGGGACCGTCTTGGCCTCCCGGAGCGCGGCGTAGACCGCGAGCCTGCGGTCGAATCGGTCGCCCTCGACGTCGCGGCCGCGGGAGACCACGTCGGCCTCGTCGATGGCGAGCGCGTCGGCGCGGGCGAGGTACGCGGCTTCGAGGAGCGACAGTTGGAGCGGGCCGCTGTCGGCGTTTCTGCCGTACAACCGCTGGCCGAAGAAGCCGCGCTGGTAGAGGCGGTCGACCCCGTCCCAGACGAGCGCGCGGTCCGAGAGGAGTTCCGCGTCGAGGTCGGCCGGGAGGTCTTCCGCGGCCGTCCCCTCGGGGTCGTCCCCCTCGGTGTCGAAGTACGTCAGGTCGCCGTCCTCGTCGACGATGGCGAGGACCACCTCGCCGAGCGACGAGACGGGGATACTCTCGCGCTCGCCGACGACGCGGACCCGGTGTTCGACCTCGCCGTCCCACGGACCCTTCCCGCGGGGGTAGACGAGGAAGTCCGCGTCAGCGGCGTCCGCGACGCCGGGCCAGCCCTCGCGGGCGGGCGAGAGGTAGAACCCGCGGTCGCGGAGGTCTTTGTAGACGACGAAGTCGAGGGTGGTCCCGGTGCGCGCGAGGAGTTCGCGCAGGCCCATCCCGTCCACGCCGTCGATGTCGTCCCGCGAGAGCAGGTGGGCGGCCTCGACGGGCGCGACCTCGAGGTCGTCGCCGCCGGTGGGTCTCCCGTAGCCGCGGGAGTCGTGGAACCGCTGTCGAGCGTCGCCCGGGAGGTGGACGACGCCGTCTTCGAGGCGTCCTTGCATACCCGAATCGGGGCGCGGCGACGACAAAGGGCCTGCGATGCCGGCGGCGCGGCGCGCGGGAGCGTCGGGATGACCGCCAGCGTCGACTCGTCGCGGCCGCGGTTCCGGACGCGCACCGCTCGGCCGGCCGTGTCGCCAGCGGCGGGGCCACGGTCGTCGTCCCCCGTCTTGCTGCCCTATGCGTGGACGTCGGCTCATGCGACCTCGCAGGTCGAGTCGAGACACCGCCGGCCGCGACTCGTCTCGAATATCGGGAGGCCGCAGTCGCAGTCGTCGCCAACGACGCCCGCGGGGAGGGAAAACGCCGTTTCACACTCGGGGGAGGCGTCACAGCCGGCGAGCAGGCGGCCGCTCCGCCGGATGATGCGGAGCGGCGACCCGCAGTCCGGACAGGACCACTCGCCGTCAAAGCGGTCTCTCACGCGGTCGTCCAGCGGGTCGCACCCGCGGTCGATGCACACCTCGAACGGCGCGCCGCGCTCGACGCGCATCAAAGGCAGGCCGCAGTCGTCACACGTCTCGTCGAGGACGGTTGCGCCCGCTGGCAGTCGATACTCGGTCCCCGAATCGAGAGCGACGACGGAGCCGTTGGTCCTGACGAGCGGGTCGCCGGTGTCGGGGTGCGAACCGACCGGGACGCCCGCGTCGCTCGCGGGGTACTCGGCGCGGCCGGTCACGTCGTTCGACTCGACCGTGAGGGTCTGGTCGTCGGCGCGGGCCACGAGGCCGAACGACCCCGGTCCGGACTCGACGGTCAGCGAGTCGGCGCGGGTCAGCCACGCGACGGGTTGGTAGCCCCCGGCGTCGTGGACGAGGACGGTGCGGTCGGGCTTGGCCACGACGACGACCCGCCCG
Source organism: Haloferax prahovense (assembly GCF_000723845.1). Taxonomy (NCBI): domain Archaea; kingdom Methanobacteriati; phylum Methanobacteriota; class Halobacteria; order Halobacteriales; family Haloferacaceae; genus Haloferax; species Haloferax prahovense. The sequence goes on from NZ_LK053000.1 coordinate 1,260,673, forward strand.
CGCTGGATGCGGTCGCGGGAGCCCTCGAAGCTGACGGTGCAGTCGCCGGCGAAGACGCGTATCGAATCCATGGAGCGGGGTGGTTCCGGGTTCCGATTTGAACCTTCGTACGGGGGTTCATCAGCCATGCCGCGGCACGAAGGTCTTTGGTCGGCCGCGGCCGAGGGCGAACCATGGACGCGAACGTCGTGCTGTTCGACATGGACGGAGTGTTGGTCGATTCCGAGCAGTACTGGCACGCCTTCGAGGACGAGTGGGTGTTCGCCGACGCCATCGAGTCCGGCGACCCCGACCACGAGGAGATAACGGGGATGAACTTCCGCGAGATATACGACTACCTCGACGCGGAGTACGGGACGACCGTCACGAAAGACCAGTTCGTCGCGGCGTACCACGAGAACGCCGAGGGCGTCTACGGCGAAAATGTCGTCCTGATGGACGGCGCGGAGGAGCTGTTTTCGGACCTCCGCGCGGCGGGCAAGCAGGTGGCAATCGTCTCGTCGGCCCCGCAGGACTGGATTTCGACCGTCCGCGAGCGGTTCGACCTCGACCCCCTCGACCTCGTGCTCTCGGCCGACGACATCGACGACCCCGGCAAGCCCGAACCCCACATCTACGAGCACGCCGCCGCCGAGTTCGGCGTCGCCCCCGAGGAGTGCGTCGTCATCGAGGACTCGATAAACGGCATCGAGGCCGCCGTGCGGTCCGGCGCGTACACCATCGCCTACCGCGGCGGACAGAACGCCGACCTCGACCTCTCGCGGGCGGACGAAATCGTGAACGGGCCCGAAGAGTTGCGGGCGGCGTTGCTCGGCGAGGAGTAAGCGAAACGCGACCGAAAACGACCGGAACCCGACCGGCCCCGCGGTTTCTGCTATTCGACCCGAACCGTCCGCGTCTCCCGAATCGGGAGCAGCGGCAGGTCGGGGAACGTGACTTCCACGACAAACTCCAGTTCGTCGTCCGTCGCGCCGAAGACGCCGACAGGGACGGTCACCTCGTCGGAGAGGTAGCACGTCTTCGCCGACATCTCCACGTCGTTGACGGTGACGCGAATACCGACAGAGCCACCGCCGCCGTCGTTCCGCACGCGGATGTCGTGCATGTCGCTCTCGCCGCGGGCGACCGACTCGGGGAAGTCCCCCCAGTCGATGTCGGGTGCGGGGAGGTCCTTCGCGCTCTTGATGACGCGCTCGGCGACGCCCTGCGAGAGGCCCGCGCGGGTGAGTTCCTTCACGCCGGCGTCGACCACGTCGGCCGGGGTGGAGAGCCCGCCGGTCGCGAGCTTTCGCGCGCGGCCGGGACCGATGCCGTCGACGGCCGTGAGCGCCGCGGCGTCGCTGCTGACGCCGTTGTCGACGCGGGCCTCGACGCGCTTTGCGAGGTTGGCAGCGCGGGCGTCCGCGAAGGTGTCGAGGAACTCGCGGAGCGCGGAGAGGAGTCGGAGCGCGTTCTGCTTGATGACCCACGCGTCGCTCCGGAGTTCGCTCGGCGTCGAGTTCGCCATGCTGGCGTGGAGGATGGCGAGCACCTTCTTCGGGCCGTCTTCGAGCGTGGTCGAGACGCCCGTCAGCACCGAGTCGACGGCGTCGACCTCGGACTGACGCGCCGACACCTGCCGGAAGTCGGCCGCGCCAGCGACGGTTTCGAGGATGTCGTCGGCGGTGATGCGGTCGCGCTCGGCGAGGTCGGCGAAGCGGGAGGCGGTCCCGAGGCGGAGGTAGTACTTCGAGGTGAGTCGGCCGAGCGGGGTCGCGTCGATAGAGAGGTCGTCGTCCATCTCGACGAAGCCGCGGGAGACGAGGCGGTCGAGCACGTCGCGGACGCGCTCGCGGAGGTCCTCGAAGTCGTAGGCCGCCGGGTTCGACTGCGCCCGGCGGTAGTAGAACGTCGTCTCCAGCCACGACAGCACGTCGTCGAGGTCGCGGATGGTCCCCATGGCGATTTCGGCGTTGAGGTGCGAGTCGAGGTCCTCGGCGAGGCGTGACTCGATTTCCTTGCCCTCGCGGAGTAGACGACGGTACTTGTTCTGGTCCGAGCGGTCGCAGACGACCCAGCCGTAGCCCACGTCGTCGTAGCCGGGGCGGCCCGCGCGGCCGAGCATCTGGAGGATGTCGAGCGGCGAGATGTCCACCTCGCCTTCGAGGGGGTCGTGGTGTTTCGTGTCGCGGATGACGACACAGCGGGCGGGGAGGTTCACGCCCCACGCGAGCGTGGAGGTCGAAAACAGGAGCTGAATCTTACCTTCCTTGAACCACTCCTCGACGGCCTCGCGGTCGTCCCGAGAGAGGCCGGCGTGGTGGAAGCCGACGCCGTCTAAGACGCCCTTGGCGAGCGAGTCGTTGCTCAGTTCCTTCGCCTCGTTGTGGAAGTCGTAGTCGCCGCGCGCGCCGATTGGCACGTCGCGCTTCGCGAGTTCGTCGCGGGCCTTGGCGGCCGCGCGGACGGCGTCCTGCCGCGAGGAGACGAAGACGAGCGACTGGCCGCCGTCGCGGATGTGGGGCTCCGCGAGGTCGAACGCCCGGTAGAGTCGGCGGTACTTGTCGGCGAAGGAGTTCTCGCCGTGGGTGTAGGTTTTGACGCCCGCGTGCAGGTCGACGGGGCGGTAGTCGTCGCCGAACTCGAAGGTCGTCTCGTCCGGCGCGTCGAGCCACGCCGCCACGTCGTCGATGTTGGGCATGGTCGCGGAAAGCGCGACGATGCGGGGGTCGCAGATGCGGCGCATCCGTGAGACGGTGACTTCGAGGACGCCGCCGCGGGTCTCGGAGTCCAGCAGGTGGACCTCGTCGATGACGACGCAGTCGACGTCCTCGATGAACGAGTAGCGCGCCGAGTCGTGTTTCCGGGTCGCGGAGTCGGTCTTCTCGGGCGTCATCACGAGGATGTCGGCGCGAGCGGCCCGCCGCGGGTTCAGGTCGCGCTCGCCGGTGACGACGTACACCGAGTAGCCGAGGTCCTCGAAGCGCTCCCACTCGGTCTCCTTCTCGGTGGTGAGCGCGCGGAGCGGCGCGATGAAAAGCGCCGTCCCCTCGTCGCGGAGGGTCCGACAGATGGCGAGTTCGGCGAGCGCCGTCTTCCCGCTGGCGGTGGGCGCGGAGGCGACGACGTTGTGGTCGGTGTCGAGGATGGCGGGCAGCGCCTCGCGCTGCATCCGGTTGAACTCCTCGAACCCGAAGGCGTCTGCGAACTCGGGGACCGCCTCGGCGACTTTCACTGGGCGCACCTCCGGGTGCGCGCTGGCGTCGGGAACGAGACGAAGACGAGCGTCATACACGAAGCCGAGTCGTCCGTGGGGAAAGGCGTTTCTCCATCCGGCGCGGCGGCTCGCAGGTCTCGAACGTGCGGAAAACGGAGGGGCTGAGGTTGGTGGGTGGGTGGTAGGGAGGGTCAGGTCGAGGACTGAGGCGTCGGCCGGTTACGCGGCGCCGGCGAGCGCGGCGATGAACGACCAGTTCGTCCCCGCGGTGGCCTCGTGCTTCTTCGATTCGGCCTTCGTCATGTTGCGGCGGTGTTTCCAGTTCACACCCGTCAGAAGTCTTTACTCGAATATAAGTTTTTCAGTTAGATGATACATCTAGCACGGTCGTACATGCTGTTTGATGGAAAGTCGTGATGTATTCGGCCCGAACGTTTCGTTTTCCGAGATGGTAGTGTTCGTTTGAACGATTCTGAACAAGTCGTGATAACACGGAGCACACGGGTACTGGGCGAAGTCACGGCGGTGCGGTTTCGGTCGCCTCGGGGAGTGGCTCCGTCGGCAACCCGACAGACGGCGGACCAATCCTCACGTTTTTGCCCGTCGCCTCGCAAGAACTGCCTATGCGCACGCGGCGGAAGCCAGACTGGTTGAAGATGCGACCGCCATCGGGCCGGCGTTTCACCGATATCAAATCGACGCTCCGGGACCGGAACCTCAACACCGTCTGCGAGGAGGCGAACTGCCCGAACCTCGGAGAGTGTTGGAGCGGCCGCGACGGCCCCGGGACGGCCACGTTCATGCTCATGGGCGACCGGTGCTCACGCGGGTGTAACTTCTGCGACGTGACGACCGGCGGGATGGAGCCGCTGGACCCCGAGGAGCCGGCGAACGTCGCCGACGCGGTGGCCGAAATCGGCCTCGACTACGTCGTGTTGACCTCCGTGGACCGCGACGACCTGCCGGACCAGGGCGCGGCCCACTTCGCCGAGACCATCCGCGAAATCAAGCGCCGCGACCCCGAGGTGCTCGTCGAGGTGCTGATTCCCGACTTCCAGGGCGAACCCGAGCACGTCCGGAAGATAATCGACGCCGGGCCCGACGTCATCGCCCACAACATCGAGACCGTCGAGCGCCTCCAGTGGCCGATTCGGGACCGCCGCGCCGGCTACGAGCAGTCGCTTTCGGTGCTCCAGCAGGTGACGGACGAGTCTGACATCCACACGAAGACCTCTATCATGCTCGGCCTCGGCGAGCACGCCCACGAAGTCTACCAGACCCTCTCTGACCTCCGCGAGGCCGACGTGGACATCGTCACCTTCGGTCAGTACCTCCAACCCTCTCGGAGCCACCTCGACGTGTTCGAGTACGTCCACCCCGACGCCTTCGAGACGTGGCGGCGCGTCGCGGAGGACGAACTGGGCTTCCTCTACTGCGCGTCCGGCCCGATGGTCCGGTCGTCGTACAAGGCCGGCGAGCTGTTCGTGGACGCGCTCCTCCGCGAGGGGTCGAGCGTCGAGGAGGCGCGACAGGCCGCGCGCGCGGCCGCCGGACAGTAAGTCTCGCCGCCATCCCACCCCACTCCGCGCGACTCGACCGACCGGGTCCGACCCCGTTCCCGCCCCGAAACAGTCCTGCAATGCTGTCGATATTTCCGATTATTTCTCGGTGATGTGTGGGTTCACACTAATGAACGTCAGGAAGAATCGTTTAGAAGCGAAAATGTCCAATTTTACCTCGCGTGAGTTTACATAGCACGACGCGAGCCGCAATATTCCGAGCCAAAGTAAATTATATACGAAAACAATATAACGCCGGCGGGTGTCGATTTTGCCATGAACAGGAGGGTTCTCCCGTGAGCGTGCTTCAGCGCGACCCGCAGGACCAGGTACGAGTGCTCGACGAGGACGGGACCGTCGTCGGCGAGGTTCCCGACATCGACGACGAGACGCTCGTCGAGATGTACCGGTACATGCGTCTCGCCCGACACTTCGACACGCGGGCGGTGAGTCTCCAGCGGCAGGGGCGGATGGGGACGTATCCGCCGCTGTCGGGACAGGAAGGCGCACAGATCGGCAGCGCAATCGCGCTCGACGAACAGGACTGGATGGTCCCGAGCTATCGCGAACACGGCGCGTCGCTGCTCCGGGGGCTCCCGCTGAAACAGACGCTGCTGTACTGGATGGGCCACGAGAAGGGCAACGAGATGCCCGAGGGCGTGAACCTCTTTCCGCCCGCGGTCCCCATCGCCTCGCAGATTCCCCACGCGACCGGCGCGGCGTGGGCGAAGAAGCTCCGCGGCGAGGACGACACGGCCGTCATCTGTTACTTCGGCGACGGCGCGACCTCCGAGGGTGACTTCCACGAGGGACTGAACTTCGCGGGCGTCTTCGACACGCCGAACGTCTTCTTCTGTAACAACAACCAGTGGGCTATCTCGGTGCCGCGGGAGCGACAGACCGCCTCCGAGACGCTGGCGCAGAAGGCAACCGCCTACGGCATCGACGGCGTGCAGGTCGACGGGATGGACCCGCTCGCGGTCTACTCGGTGACGAAGGCGGCGCTCGACAAGGCGAAGAACCCCGCCGAGGGCGAGGGCCGGCCGACGCTCATCGAGGCGGTCCAGTACCGCTTCGGCGCGCACACGACCGCCGACGACCCGACCGTCTACCGCGACGACGAGGAAGTCGAGAAGTGGAAGGCGAAAGACCCCATCCCGCGGCTGGAGTCGTTCCTCCGCGAGACGGGTCGGATCGACGACGAGGGCGTCGAGGCCATCGAGGCGGACGTGAAACAGCGGGTCGCCGACGCCATCGAGGCGGCCGAGTCCGACCCGCGACCGGACCCGAGCGAGATGTTCAACCACGCATACGCCGAGCGAACCCCGGAGATTCAAGCGCAGTACGAGGAGTTCGAGGCGCTCCGCGAGAAGTTCGGCGACGAAGGATTCCTCAGAGAATGAGCAGTCAGAACCTCACCATCGTGCAGGCGGTACGGGACGGTCTCTACACCGAGATGAACCTCGACGACGAGGTGCTCGTCATGGGCGAAGACGTCGGGAAGAACGGCGGCGTCTTCCGTGCCACGGAGGGCCTCTGGGACGAGTTCGGCGACGACCGCGTCATCGACACGCCGCTGGCCGAGTCCGGCATCGTCGGCACGGCCGTCGGCATGGCCGCGATGGGGCTGAAGCCGGTCCCCGAGATTCAGTTCTCCGGCTTCATGTACCCCGGCTTCGACCAAATCGTGAGCCACATGTCGCGGTTCCGCAACCGAACCCGCGGCCGCTACACGCTGCCGATGGTGCTCCGCGCGCCCTACGGCGGCGGCATCCGCGCCCCCGAGTCGCACTCGGAGTCCAAAGAGATGTTCTACGCGCACGAGGCCGGCCTGAAGGTCGTCATCCCCTCGACGCCGTACGACACGAAGGGACTGCTCATCTCCGCCATCCGCGACCCCGACCCGGTCATCTTCATGGAACCGAAGCTCATCTACCGGGCGTTCCGCGGCGAGGTCCCCGAAGAGGAGTACACGGTCCCCATCGGCGAGGCCGCCGTCCGCCGCGAGGGTACGGACGTATCCGTGTTCACCTTCGGCGCGATGACGCGTCCGACGCTCGAAGCCGTCGAGAACCTCGAAGAGGAGGGCATCGACGCAGAGGTCGTGGACATCCGCACCATCTCGCCGCTCGACCGCGAGACCATCGTGGAGTCGTTCAAGAAGACCGGCCGCGCGGTGGTCGTCCACGAGGCCCCGAAGAACGGCGGTCTCGGGGCCGAAATCACGGCGACGGTTCAGGAGGAGGCGCTGCTCTACCAGGAAGCGCCGGTCAAGCGCGTCGCGGGCTACGACGTGCCGTACCCGCTGTACGCGTTGGAGGACTACTACCTCCCCTCGGTCGCCCGCGTCGAAGAAGGTATTCGTGAGGCGGTGAACTTCTGAACGATGGCGCTCAAGGAATTCAAACTCCCCGACGTCGGCGAAGGCGTCGCGGAAGGCGAACTCGTAACGTGGCACGTCGCGCCGGGCGACGAGGTGACAGAAGACCAGGTGCTCGCGGAGGTCGAGACGGACAAGGCGCTCGTCGACGTGCCCTCGCCGTTCAACGGGACGGTTGAGGAACTCCTCGCCGAGGAGGGCGAGGTCGTCCCCGTCGGCAACGTCATCATCACCATCCGGGTGGGTGGCGACGACGAGGCCGACGAGACAGCCGACGCGGATGCCGAGGAGACGGCCGAGAGCGACGACGCGCAGGCGTCCGACGACGCCGGCGACGACGACTCCGGTTCCGGCGGACGCGTGTTCGCCCCGCCGAGCGTCCGACGACTCGCCCGCGAACTCGGCGTCAGTCTCGAATCCGTCGACGGCAGCGGCCCGAGCGGCCGCGTGACCGAAGGCGACGTTCGCGCCGCCGCGGAAGACGACGGCGACGAGGACGAATCCAGCGGCCCGCGGACCGTCCAGAGCAACGGGAAGTCCGCGACCGCGAAGCGCGACGAGGGAACGTCGAGCGCGTCCACATCCGCGTCGGCCGAGAGCGCCGACCGAGAACAGACGCTCGCCGCGCCCGCGACCCGCGCGCTGGCCAAGGAGGAGGGCGTTGACATCAACGCCGTCCCCGCGACCGAGATGCGCGACGGCGAGGCGTTCGTCTCGCCCGAGGCCGTCCAAGAGTACGCCCAAGCCCAGCGCGAGGCGCAGGCCGCGGACGCCGAAGCGGTGGCCGCCGAGCCCGACGCCGGAACTGCGACCGCCGAGGCGACGAGCGAGCCGGAACCGGCCGAGAGCGCCGAAGCCGACACCGGTCCCGGTGCCGGCGAGCGCGTCCCCTACAAGGGCGTCCGCAAGGCCATCGGCGACCAGATGCAGCGCTCGAAGTACACCGCGCCGCACGTCACCCACCACGACGAGGTGGACGTGACCGAACTCGTCGAACTGCGCGAACAGCTCAAACCGGTCGCCGAGGAGCGCGGCTCGCGGCTGACCTACATGCCGTTCGTGATGAAGGCCGTCATCGCGGCGCTGAAGGACTTCCCGTATCTCAACTCGCAGCTCGACGAGGAGAACGAGGAAATCGTCCTGCGCGACGAGTACAACATCGGCGTCGCGGCCGCGACCGACGCCGGCCTGCTCGTCCCCGTCGTCCACGACGCGGACCGCAAGGGCATGCTCGAACTCGCCGACGAGATGAACGAGAAGGTCGAGAAGGCCCGCAACCGCAAGATTTCGCCCGGCGAGATGCGCGGCGGCACCTTCACCATCACCAACATCGGCGGCATCGGCGGCGAGTACGCGACGCCCATCATCAACTACCCCGAGGTGGCGATTCTCGCGCTCGGAGCCATCAAAGACAAGCCGCGGGTCGTCGACGGTGAGGTCGTGCCGCGAAAAGTCCTCACCCTCTCGCTGTCGTTCGACCACCGCATCGTCGACGGCGCGCAGGGCGCTCGCTTCACGAACCGCGTGAAAGAACTGCTCGAAGACCCCAAGCTGTTGGTGTTAGAATAATGGTCGTCGGAGACATCGCGACCGGAACCGACCTGCTCGTCATCGGCGCGGGACCGGGCGGCTACGTCGCCGCCATCCGCGCCGCACAGAAGGGAATCGACACGACGCTCGTCGAGAAGGACGCCTACGGAGGCACCTGCCTCAACTACGGCTGTATCCCCTCGAAGGCGCTCATCACGGGCGCGAACCTCGCTCACGAGGCGGGCCACGCGGAGGAGATGGGCATCCACGCCGACCCCGTCGTCGACATGTCGCAACTGCGCGACTGGAAGAGCGGCGTCGTGGACCAGCTCACCGGCGGCGTCGAGAAGCTCTGTAAGGCGAACGGCGTCAACCTCGTCGAGGGAACCGCCCGCTTCAAAGACGAGAACGCCGTCCGCATCGCCCACGGCGGCGAGGGACAGGGCTCGGAGACCATCGAGTTCGAGCACTGCATCATCGCCACCGGCTCGCGCGTCATCCAGATTCCCGGTTTCGACTTCGGCGACGAGCCGGTGTGGTCGTCGCGCGACGCCCTCGAGGCCGACACCGTCCCGGAGCGACTGGTCGTCGTCGGCGGCGGCTACATCGGGATGGAGCTGTCCACGACGTTCGCCAAGCTCGGCGCGGACGTGACCGTCGTCGAGATGCTCGACGACATCCTGCCGGGCTACGAGTCCGACGTGGCCCGCGTCGTCCGCAAGCGCGCCGAGGACCTCGGCATCGACATGCACTTCGGCGAGGGAGCAAGCGGCTGGCGCGAGGAGGACGACGGCATCATGGTGACCACCGAGACCGAAGACGGCGAGGAAAACGAGTACCGCGCCGACAAGGTGCTCGTCGCCGTCGGGCGCTCGCCCGTCACCGACACGATGGACATCGAGAGCGCCGGTCTCGAAGCCGACGACCGCGGCTTCCTCTCGGTCGACGACCGCCGCCGAACCGACGTGGAGCACATCTACGCCGTCGGCGACGTGGTCGAGGACACGCCGATGCTCGCGCACGTCGCCTCGAAGGAGGGCATCGTCGCCGCCGAGCACATCGCCGGCGAGCCGGTCGCCTTCGACAGTCAGGCCGTCCCCGCGGCGGTGTTCACCGACCCCGAAATCGGCACGGTCGGCATGACCGAAGCCGACGCCGAGGAGGCCGGCTTTTCACCCGTCGTCGGCCAGATGCCGTTCCGGGCGTCCGGCCGCGCGCTGACGACGAACCACGCCGACGGCTTCGTCCGCATCGTCGCCGACGAGGAGTCCGGCTTCGTCCTCGGGGCGCAAATCGTCGGCCCCGAGGCCTCGGAGCTAATCGCCGAACTGGCGTTCGCCATCGAGATGGGCGCGACGCTCGAAGACGTGGCGTCGACCATCCACACCCACCCGACGCTCGCGGAAGCGGTCATGGAGGCCGCCGAGAACGCGCTCGGGCAGGCGATTCACACGCTGAATCGGTAAGCGCCGCAGAACCGGACCGGTCTTTTTTCACCCGTCGTCGAACCACCACAGCGCCAGCATCGTCCCCACGACTGCCACGGCCGCGGGAATCGACTCGTCGACGCCGAATGTGCGGACGTCGAAGAGGACGACGCCCTCGAGCAGGGCGGCGAGCGCGAGGGCCACGAAGACGAACCCCGCCACCCAGATTTCGGGTGTGTTGACGTCGCTGGTTGACATGCGCGGTGCTACGGGCCGGAATATGATAAGTGTTAGCAGGCCACAAATAGACTACTCGTCGGCGTCGAGAATCCCGTGGCTCTCGAAGAGCTTTCCGAGTCGGTCCATGGAGGCGACGACGGCGTCGCAGGCCGGGCGGACCGCGTCCTTGGGGACGAAGCCGACCGAGAGGCCGGCCACTTCGAGCATCGGGAGGTCGTTCGCGCCGTCGCCGACCGCGACGGTGCGGTCCATCGGGACGTCGTGTTCGGCGGCGTGGTTCTCAAGCGCCGTGTCCTTCGTGCCCTCGATGAGCGACCCCTCCACGTCGCCGGTGAGTCGGCCGCCCTTCACGGGCAGGCGGTTCGAGACGATGTCATCGACCTCGACGCCCTCCTTTTCCAGCGCGCGCTCGACGCCGCGTTCGAACCCGCCGGTGAAGATGGCGACGTGGTGGCCGTAGTCGCGGAGGCGCTGGATGAGGTCGGCCGCGCCGGGGCGGAGTTCGACCTCGCCGTAGGCTTCCTCTGCGAGTTCCTCTTCGAGGCCTTCGAGGAGGCGGGCGCGCGACCGGAGGCTCTCCGCGTAGCTCATCTCGTCGTTCATGGCTCGTTCGGTGATGTCGGCCATCTCGTCGGCCGTGCCGTTCTTTTTGCCGAGGAGAACCGTCATCTCGGAGTCCGAGAGCGTGCCGTCGAAGTCGAAGGCGATGATGCGCATATCTGCCCGTCGTCGCCGCGGGGTTTCAAAGCTTCCGCGTCGGCAGTTATCGGGTGAGGGAGACAGCGACCGAGTCGGCCGCCGGAGGAAAGCAGCGTCGCGCCGCGCACAGCTATTTACCGGTCGTCTCCCTGACAAGCACGTATGGACGACCTCCACGACGCCGAACACGAGCGGCTCAGCGATGTCGAAGCCGACCTCGCCGACGACTTCGGCGAGGAAGGCGACACCCCGCTCCGACAGTTCGTCCGGGGTCTGCGCGACCTCGACGAGGCCGACGTGCGCGCGGTCGGGCAGTACGACGGCGAGTCGTTCGAGCTGCTCTACCTCCGCGACGACATCGAAGCGGCGCTCGAACCGGACGCGCGCACCGAGCGCGTGAAGACGCTCGTGCTGAAGGCGCTCGGCGAACCCGTCAACGAACCCGAACTCGACGACTACGGCGAGTTGAACGCCGTCATCAGGTGGTTCGACGAAGTCGTCGTCGCCATCTACCCGCACGACGAGTGGTCTGGGGCCATCGCGACGTTCGACCGGGCGAACTCGCCGCTGGTCGACCTCGCGTCGAAGCACCTGTCGTGAGAACGTTCTCGGGGCGGCCGCGACGCCCGCTCAGAGTCGAAGCGGCGTCCACGACCGCGGGCCGTCGTCGAGTCCGCGGACCCGGAACTCCGGGTCGCCGTCGGTGTCTCGCGTCTCGACGAACCCGTCGAACGGCTGCTTGAGAAGCGCGAGTTCGCGCTCGTCGACGAAGCCGGTGTCGAGCGTGAAGACGCCCGAAAAGCCCGCCGCCGAGATGCGACCCGTGATGACGTGAAGGAACTGAAACAGCCGCTTGAGGTCGACGTACATCACGAGCGTCGAGAGGACGTGGAGGCCGACGCGGGCCGCCCGACTCGCCTCGTAGTGCTGTCGGAGCGACTCCGTCAGGTGGATGCCGATGCCGGTCAGGTCGCCGGGGCTGGAGACGTACCGGAGGTTCCCCGCGTCGGCGCGGTCGCCGAGGAGGTCGGCGACGCTCGTCGTGTCGATGACCTCGAACTGCTCCGGGGGCGAGCCGCTGATGTGCGACAGTTCCTGTGCGATGCTCGGGGCGGGCTTCTTGGTCGTCACGACGACCGTCCCCACGTCGTCGCGCTCGCCGGGCGCGAGCATCGAGAGCATGAGCCGTCGCTTCCGCGTCATCGTCGGACCGGCGATGAGCACGGACCCGGTGTCCGGAAGCGACACCTCGGGCGGTTGCGTCGCCGGCGAAGCGTTCTCGGGACGGAAGACCATCTACAGAATCTATCGGACTCGCCGAGATAATACTAGTGGGCGAGAACGTCGGGCGACCCGAACCGTGCGAGACAGTCTCAATGTCACGATATCGGCCGTTGTGACAACCCTTAACCCGCACGGGTCTGACCCTACGCGCATGAAGGTACTCGTCACGGACCCGATCGCCGACGCGGGTCTGGACCGGTTACGCGAGGCCGGTTACGAGGTAGAGACCGCGTACGATGTCGAAGGTGACGCGCTGCTCGAAGCCGTCTCCGACGCGAACGGGCTCATCGTCCGCTCCGGAACGCAGGTGACCGCCGAGGTGTTCGAGGCGGCACCCGACCTCGTCATCGTCGGACGCGCCGGCATCGGCGTCGACAACATCGACATCGACGCCGCGACTCAACACGGCGTCATCGTCGCCAACGCGCCCGAGGGGAACGTCCGCGCCGCCGCCGAGCACACGGTGGCGATGGGCTTCGCCGCCGCGCGCTCGATTCCGCAGGCCCACGCCCGCCTGAAAGACGGCGAGTGGGCCAAGTCCGACTACCTCGGCAACGAGGTCAACGGCAAGACCCTCGGCGTCGTCGGCCTCGGCCGCGTCGGCCAAGAGGTCGCAAAGAAGTTCTCGTCGCTCGGGATGGACATCGTCGCCTACGACCCCTACATCGGCGAGGAGCGCGCCGACCAGCTCGGTGCCGAACTCGTCGAGTTCGACGCCTGTCTCTCCCGCGCCGACTTCCTCACCGTCCACACGCCGCTGACCCCCGAGACGGAGGGGCTCATCTCCACCGACGAACTCGAAACGATGGGGAGCGGCTACCTCGTCAACTGCGCCCGCGGCGGCGTCGTCGACGAGGCCGCCCTCGCCGAGGCCGTCGACGCCGGCGTCATCGACGGGGCCGCGGTCGACGTGTTCGCCGACGAGCCGGTCTCGCCCGACAACCCGCTTCTCTCCGTCGACGACGTGGTCGTCACGCCGCACCTCGGCGCGTCCACCTCGGCCGCACAGGAGAACGTCGCCGTCTCGACGGCCGACCAAATCGTCGCCGCGTTCCGCGACGAGCCGGTCATCAACGCGCTCAACGCGCCCTCGGTCGACGAGAGCGCCTTCCCGCGCATCCAGCCGTACATCGGCCTCGCCGAGACCGCCGGCAAAATCGCCGCCCAACTGCTCGACGGCCGCCTCAACGAGGTCGAGGTCACCTACACCGGCGACATCGCCGCAGAGGACGTCGAACTCGTCACGGCCTCCGCGCTGAAGGGCGTCTTCGCGCCGCTCGAATGGCAGGTCAACGCCGTCAACGCCCCGCAGGTCGCCAAGGAACGTGGCATCGAGGTCGTCGAGTCGAAGTCCCGCCAGTCGGACGACTTCCAGAGCCTCGTGACCGTCACCGTCCGCAACGGCGACGAGGAGATGACCGTCTCCGGGACGCTGTTCACCGGCGAGGACCCGCGCATCGTCCGCATCAACGGCTACCGCCTCGACGCCATCCCGCACGGCCAGATGCTCGTCGCCCGCAACTACGACAAGCCGGGCGTCATCGGCTTCATCGGGACCGTCCTCGGCGAGAACGACGTGAACATCGCCGGGATGTTCAACGCCCGCCGCGCGAAGGCCGGCGGCGAGGCGCTGACCGTCTACAACCTCGACGACGACGTACCCGAAAGCGTCCGCGAGAAGCTCCTCGCCGACGACCGCATCATCGACGTGGACCTCATCACGCTCTGAAGCGGACGAACCGCACCTCTTTCTGAAAGAAAAGCCGGACTACCGTCGGCCGAACGCCGACGCGACCCGGTCGACCACGCGGTCGGCGACCGCCCGGACCGCGGCGACCGCGTTCGATTCCGAGCCCGAGCGACGGGACCGGTCGGTCCGCCGACCCGAGCGGCCGTGCGTCTGCTGCCGACCACGGCCCCGGCTCTCGGCTAACAGTCGTTCGTAGCGGTCGATTATCTCCTGTCGGTCCGCGTCGGCGCTGTCGAGGCGGGCGTTGAGTCGGGCGTTCGCGCGACGGAGCGCCTCGTTCTCGCGCTGGAGAGCGTCTCGACCCCGAGTGTCGCCCGCGGGTGACTGGCGGTGACCACGGGGTGACGCGGACGTGGACGCGGGTGCGGGTGAAGACGCGGACGAGGCCGAAGACGCGGGTGCGGACGAGGCCGCGGCGGTGGACGACCCTCGCTCGGGCTCGTCCGGCGGGTACGTTCTCGACCCGGCCCCGTCCCGACTGACGGTTCCGGTCGGCATACTGCTGAGCGACATCGTGTGCCACGACGTACCACAGAATGAAAAGGATGCGTCAGACGCGCACCCGACGCGCGTCATCGTCCGCGGTCAGACGGCTCCGCCCGCCGATATTCGCGACCGTCGGCGACGGTCGGACCGAACCGGTCGCGCCTACTCGGCGAGGTGTTCGAGGACCGCTTCGGTGTCGTTCGGGACGGGTTCGGGGTCGTCGCCCGCCTCGAACGCCGCGTCGGGGTCCTTCAGCAGGTGGCCCGTCGTGAGACAGACGACCCGCTCGTCCGCGTCGACGACGCCCTCGGCGCGGAGCTTTCGGAGGCCGGCGACGGAGGCGGCGGAGGCGGGTTCGACGCCGACGCCCTCGGCCGCGAGGTCCCGCTGCGCCTCGGTGATTTCCTCGTCGGAGACGGCGACGGCCGTGCCGTCCGTCTCGCGGATGCCGGGGAGCGCCTTCGGCGCGTTGACCGGGTTGCCGATGCGGATGGCGGTCGCGCGCGTCTCGACATCGTCCCAGCGGCGGGTTTCGTCCCAGCCGTTCTCGATAGCTTCGACCATCGGGGCCGCACCCTCGGCCTGCACGCCGGTCAGTTTCGGCACGTCGTCGACGTCGAGCGCGCCCGACTGGACGAGTTCGCGGAACGCCTTGTAGAGCGCGGAGGTGTTGCCCGCGTTGCCGACGGGGAGGACGATGCGGTCCGGGTAGGTGCCGTAGTCCTCGTGGAACTCCTCTAAGATTTCGAGGCCGATGGTCTTCTGGCCCTCCAAGCGGAAGGGGTTCAGCGAGTTGAGGAGGTACGCCTCGCCGCGGGCGGCGAGGTCCTGTACGATGTCGAGACAGGAGTCGAAGTTCCCGTCGACTTCGAGGATGCGCGCGTCGTGGAGCGACGCCTGCGCGATTTTCCCGGCGGCGACCTTGCCGGCGGGGAGGAGCACGAGCGTTTCCATCCCGCCGCGCGCGCCGTAGGCGGCGAGCGCGGCCGAGGTGTTCCCGGTCGACGCGCACGCGAGGCGGCCGACGCCGAGTTCCTTCGCCACGCGGACGCCGACGGTCATGCCGCGGTCCTTGAACGAGCCGGTGGGGTTCATTCCCTCGTGTTTGACGCGGAGGGTCTCGACGCCGACGTCGGCTTCGAGGCGGGGGACTTCGTGCAGCGGCGTCGCGCCCTCGGGGAGCGAGACGCCCTCTTCGAAGGGGAGCGCGGCGTTGTAGCGCCAGACGCCGCGGCCCTCGAAGTCGTCCCACGTCGGCGGGGACGCATAGCGCACTTCGAGGAGGCCGTCGCAGTCGTCGCAGGTGTACCGAACGTCCTCGAACGGCGCGAACTGCGCGCCGCACGCGATACATTCGAGCCAGGTGCCGTCGTCGGCGACGGATGGCTCCTCGGGGGCGGGTGCCGTGAGTTCGAGGCTCATTGCTCGGGCGGTGGCACCAGAGGGACAAAAGCGGGCGGGTTTGGGCGGCACCTGCCGGGCGACGACCTCGTCGGGAACGCGGTCGGTCGGGGAGGGCTACGACTCGCCGAAGGCGTCGATGCGGGCGTGCACGTCTTCGGCCCACTCGTCGAGCGCGGCGTGCATCATCTCCTTGGCCTCGGGGAGCGGGGTCGCCGTGTACTGGTAGACGTAGCCGCCGGGGTCGAGCAGGCGGCGCTTGCGCTCGGTGAGCCCCTTGTCGAGGAGCGTCGTCAGCGAGCGGTTGACGTTGCTCCGGTCGCGGTCGAGCACCTCCGCGAGTTCGGCGACGGTGCTGCCGGGGTTGTCGAGTAGTGCGAGATACGTCCGGCTCTCGTGGCTCTGGATGCCGAAGACGCACGCGAGGACCTGTCCGAAGTTCGGGTCCTCGGTCTCCATCAGTTCGCCCATGTCCGGTGCGTCGGCCATGCACACCTGTTCGCCGTGCGCCGGATTAAACCCTCACCTACAGGCGAGCGAGCGGTCGTCCCGGACGGGACGGCGCGGCTACTCCGATTTCGCGTACCCCATCTTCAGCACGCAGTCCCGCATGCCGTCTTCGTCGTCGTGTTTGTGGAGCGTCGTCGGCGTGTCGCAGTAGAAGACCGTCCCGTCGTGTCGGAGCGTCACCTCGTGGATACCGCCGAGCATCTCCGCCTGGACGACGACGCGGCGGCCCTCGCGGAGCGCGTCGAGGATTTCGTCTGCGGTCAGTTCGCCGGACTCGACTCGAAGCGGCTCGGGCATACCGGAGGGTCGCGGGCGAACGGTATCAGTATTGTCGATGACGGCGGACGCCGACGACGGCGACCACGCTCGACGAGTCGAGTCAGCGCGAGACGCGCGTCAGTTCGTCGTGGACTTGGACCGCTGTTCGTCGTCCGTCACCGGAACCTCCACGCCCTCGACGACCTCCGCGACCTCGGTCTCTTTCGGCGTGTCGATGTGCCAGCGGTCGATTTCGTCCTCGAAGTCCCGCAGCGTCTCCGACACCATCGACTTCAGTTCGTCGTCGTTGACGTTCACCTCGAAGACGAACCGCTCGTCGCCGGAGCCGCGACCGACCTGCTGGATGTTCGCGCTCACGAGTTCGTTGTCGAAGTAGTACGGTGCCAACTGGGTCATCACGTTGCGGTAGACCGTGTCCTCGACCTTCCGCAGCGCCTTCCGGCCGGCGGAGTCTGCCGCGCGGGCGACGTAGTTGATGGAGTCCTGCCACGACTCGACGGCCCCCTCGTTGTCGCCCTCCTCGACACGCTCGTAGGACCGAGAGAGCTTCTCGCCCGCCGTCTTGAGGTCGTCGTTGGGCGTCTTGCCCGCCTTCTCGCCCTCGCCCTCGCCGACGCTGGCCTGCTGGGCCGTCTTCTCGTTGACGTCCTCGCCGAGGCGCTCGTGGGACTTCGGTCGCCACTCGTCCCAGTCGTCGAAGGCGGCGCCGTCGACGTCGGCGTCGCGGAGCGCTCGGGTGATTCGCTCCCCGTGTTCGACGACCTCGTCCCAGGTGCCGCGGCGCTTGAACCCGGAGATGCTCTCTTCCATTGTCGTTGACGGGTGTACGTGCCAGACGGTATAAACTCTACGAGGGGACAGGTTCGCACACGCATGGGAACGCCTAGCGGTCGCGGTAGACGAACCGCTCGGCGGCCGCGTCGAGGCGGGCCGACACCCGACCGAGCCACGCCGCCGGCGACGCGAGTCGGAGCGCCGACTCGTCGAGTTCGATTCGGTCGTCACCGAGCGGGTCGCGGTCCTCGCTCGCGGTTGCGTCCACGACGGTGGTCATCGAACACCGACCGCAGGCCTCGCGGGACGAGTCTGTCATGCGCCGCGGTTCGAAACCTTCACGAATAAACCTTGGTTTTCGGACGGGTCGCGACGGGCTTATAGGGTCGAACGTGTTGCTCCGTCTCATGGGATATCGCATCGTGGACGCAACCGCCGTCGAACCCGCCGACGACCGCCCGTGCGAACTCCGCCGCATCGGCGGCGAGGGCGGCTTGGAGACCGTCGCGCTCAACCGCTTCCGGGCCGCCCCCGGCGAGCAGGTGCCGCTTTCGTACCACTACCACACCGAACAGGAAGAGGCGTTCTACGTCCTCTCGGGCACGCTGTTCGTCGAGACGCCCGACGAGACGTTCGAAGTCGGCGCTGACGGCCTGTTCGTCGCCGACCCGAAGAGCCCCCACCGGGCGTACAACCCCGAAGAAGCCGACGAGCCGGTCGAACTGCTCGCGCTCGGCTCGCCGGCCGTGTCGGGCGACGCGGTGGTCTACGACCCCGACGAGGAATGAAGCGCGTCGAGCCCGAGGACGCCGAGGGAGCCGGAACGTCGGGGAAGTCGACCGAGGCTAACGCGTCGGCTCCGGGTCCGGCCCTCGACCGCCCCGAGTGGGACGACGAGTACCTCGACCGGGTCGCCGAACGGCTCATGTACAACTACGACTTGGAGCGGGAGTACGCCGTCCGCGGCGAGCGGTTCGACCTGTTCGGCTCGATGCGCATGGAGAGCCAAAAGCAGTTCCTCCACCAGTCTATCAACTACGCCAACCACCACGCGATGGAGTACATGTTCGCGCGGCGAGTCGAGTCGGCGACGGTCGCCGAACTCGAACGGCTCGTCGAACTGGGCCACGCGCTCGCCGACGAGTGGATAGAACCCGACGAGAAGCACTACGGGACGGACTTCACCTTCGTGCTCGTCGCCGACGCGGTGTCGGACGAGGTCCGGTCGTTCGTTTCCGACTTCGCGGACCGGACGCTCCTGAAGTTCGGCTACTACGGTCACTACGAGGTGAACCTCGCCGTCGTCGCGCCGACCGACGAGGACGCCGTCGCCAGCCGGAACGCCGACTCGGTCGCCGCGTTCACGCTCTGGAGCGACGGCTCGCCGGCCGTCTCCGACGGGCTGTTGCGTCGGCTCCTCGGGAAGCTTCGTCGATAAGAGAAAACGGAGTAGTCGAACGGCCGCGCGTCAGTCGTCGCTCGGCTGCGGACGACCGCCGCCACCGCCGCCCGAGCTCCGGGCGTCTTTGATGTTGTCGTAACCGATTTTCGCCAGCGACAGCGCGAGGTAGACGAGCACCAGCGCGAGGACGATTTGGACGACTGCCGACACCATCGCGAAGGTGCCCGCCGAGGCCATCCACTCGGCGTTCAGGAACTTCGCGTAGAGGTTGTCGTGGAACGCGAGCCAGAGCAGACCCAGCGACGTGATAGTCGTCATGAGGGCCATCGGCAGACCCGTGCTGAGGAGCTGCTTGGAGTCGTCCCAGTTAGCCAGCCAGACGGTCGCGGTCAGGAGCGCCAGCGCGGCGAGCAACTGGTTCGCGCCACCGAACAGCTGCCAGAGCGTCAACCACGAGCCGCTCGTGATGAGGATGTACGCCGGCAGCGACTGCACGAACGCGTTGCCGTAGCGGTTGGTCGCGAACTCCTCGACCGGCGTCTCGGGCGTCCCGACGATTTCCTCCATCATGTAGCGACCGAGTCGAACCGCGGTGTCGGTCGACGTGAGGAGGAAGCTGACCAGCACGAGGGCCATGAACGGCCCGCCGAAGGAAGTCGGGATGCCGAAGCTCGACAGGATGACGCCGCCACCCGCGGCGAACGTCGGCAGCGCGAGGCCGATACCGCCGCCCACGTCGGGCGCGATGATAGCGACCGTCGCCAGCGCGACGGTGGCGAGGAGTCCCTCACCGAGCATGCCGCCGTAGCCGATGACGCGCGCGTCGGACTCCTTGTTCAGTTGTTTCGAGGTCGTGCCCGACGAGACGAGCGAGTGGAACCCGCTGATGGTCCCACAGGCGATGGTGATGAACAGAAGCGGGAACAGCGGCGCGCCGGAGCGCCCGATGAACCCGTAGTACGGTTCGAGGTTCGTCACGAGCGGCTGGGTCGGGTTCGTGAAGAACGTGCCCACGACGATAGCGACGAGCGCGCCGCCGACGCCCGCGTACAGCAGGAACGACGAGAGGTAGTCGCGCGGTTGCAGGAGCACCCAGACCGGGAGGGCGCTGGCGATGGCCCCGTAGACGAGGATGAGCGGCACCCACGCCGCGGTGTTCCCGTTGAACGAACTCGCACCGGGGAGCCACGCGCCGGAGCCGGAGAACAGGACGAACGTCTCGGCGGGCGCTCGGGCCGCGGGTTCGAACAGCGCAATCGGGAACTGAATCCCCGCGTAGACGCCGACGAACATCGCCACGACGAAGACGGCCGTCCCGAGCAGGAACGGGAGGTTCAGTTGGTAGAGGTAGACGCCGAACAGCACCGCGAGGACGATGTACACCAGACTCGCCGTGGCGGCCTCCGGATAGGCGTTGAACACGATGGCCACCACGAGGGCGAACACCGCGACGACGAGGACGATGGTGAGAAACGCGAACCACAACAGCATGTTCTTGCCGCGCTCGCCGACGTACTCGCCGATGATGTAGCCGATGGACTTCCCGTCGTGTCGCAGACTGCTCGACAGCGACACGAAGTCGTGAACGCTCCCGAGAAGCGGGTTGCCGATGGCGATCCACGCGAGCGCCGGGAGCCAGCCCCACACCACGCCCGCCGTAATCGGCCCGACAATCGGCGCGCCGCCTGCGATGCTCGAATAGTGATGCCCCAGTAACACCGGCTTTTTCGCCGGAACGTATTCTTGGCCGTCTTCGTACTTGTGCGCTGGCGTCTCACGACTGTCGTCGAGCTCGACGAACTGCGCGAGATATCGGGAGTAACCGAGATACCCGACGGTAAACAACGCGAGTACCGTGACGACCAACCAAATGACTTGTACCATGGTACGCTGCCCCACTCGGTGACACGAAAATGCCCACCTTAACGTTAACGATAGATAGGAATGTATCGTGTTCGAACGACAGGTTCAATCGCCGAGGTGACCGAAAATTCTCACCGTGCGGTCGGTTTACCGGCTCACTGAACGTCGGGCGCGGTGTCGATGTCGAGTTCGGCCGCGACCTCGCCGAGGAAGTCGCCTTTGACTTCGGCCACCCGCGTCTCGACCGCGGCGACGAGCGGCGGTGAAAAATTCTCGCGGAGGTCGTCGAGGTGCTCTCGTTCTGTCTTGACTCGCTCGCGCAAGAACGTCGCGCCCCGCCCGGACTCCTCGGGGTCGGGTTCGGGCGTGAGGCGGTTGACCGCGAGGCCGCGCACGTCGAGGCCGTAGTCGTCGAGTTGGTCGATGGCGCGCTCGGTCTCCCGGAGCGAGAGTTCGTCGGGGTTCACGACGAGGAAGAACGCGGCGTCGTCCCGAAGCGTCTCCTTGGCGAACGAGAAGTCGTCGCGGCGCTGTTCGAGGCGGGCGATGATGGGGTCGCCGTCCATCATCCGCCGGGGTTCGTTGTTGCCGATGGCCGCGCGCTCGAACAGTTTGACCGACTCCTTTCGCTTGTGGAGGAGCCGCTGAATCCAGCCGTCGAGGTACTCCGGCAGCGAGAGCAGTCGGAGCGTCCCGCCGGTCGGCGAGGTGTCGAAGACGACCCGGTCGTACTCGTCCGCGGAGCGCATCACGTCGATGAAGCGGTCGAACAGCGCCGACTCGTACGCGCCGGGCGTCTGGTGGGCCATCTCTATCTGCCGGTCGATTTCGTTGACCATCGCGGGGCTGACCTGGTCGCCCATCGCCCGCTTGGTCTCCATGAGGTGCTCGCGGACCTCGGTCTCGGGGTCGATTTCCATCGCGTCGAGGTTCGGTTCGTCCGCGACGGCCGCGGGCTCGTCGGTGAACGACTGGTCGAACACGTCGCTCGTGCTGTGGGCCGGGTCGGTCGAGACGAGGAGCGTCCGGACGCCGTCGCGGGCGCACTTGACCGCGTAGGCGCTGGACATCGTCGTCTTGCCCACGCCGCCTTTGCCGCCGAAGAAGACGAATTTGCGCATGTTAGAAGTGGTACTGGTGACCTTTGCGTTCGAGGAGCGACCCGCGGTCCCACATCCGCCGCTCCCACGCCTCGAACTCGTCTTCGAGGTACGGGAGCAGTTCGGCGGTGTAGTACGAGATGGGCGAGGGGATGCCGAACGCGTCGGGGAAGCACGCGAGCATGAACGCGTCCTCGTCGTCCTCGGCCTGTTTTTCAATCTTCTCGTAGGCGGGATGCGAAATCAGCCCGTGGTAGAGGCCGCGGAGCCACTCTTCGACGAGTTCGCGAAAGGATTCGATGCGCGCGGCGAGCGTCATCAGTTTACACACTCACCCGCTTTCGGACAAAAGGGTATCGTTCACGAACGTCCACGCTGGTTACCTGCGATTTCATATGTGCGGCCCCGGTAGGCCCGCCCATGAACGCGGGGGAGACGATTCCGGTGACGGTGCTCGGCGGGAGCCTCGGGGCGGGCAAGACGACGCTTCTCAACCACCTGTTGACACACGCCGGCGACCGAGACATCGCCGTGCTCGTCAACGACATGGGTTCCGTGAACGTCGACGCCGAACTCGTCGCCGAGGAGTCCGACCTCGCGGTCGGCGACGGCGTCGCCGAACTCTCGAACGGCTGTATCTGCTGCGAGCTACAGGACGACCTCGAAACCGCGGTCGTCCGCCTCGCGCGCGAGCGGTCGTTCGACCACCTCGTCGTCGAGGCCTCGGGCGTCTCGGAGCCCGGCCCTGTCGCCCGGCTGTTCGTCACCTCGCGGGCGGCCGCCCGCTACGACGTGGCCGGCCTCGCCACGGTCGTCGACGCCAGACTCTTCGCGGACACCTTCGGCGACGGCGACCCAGACCGGACCGTCGCCGAGGAGGGAGACGGCTCGGTGCGCCCCCTCTCGGACCTCCTCGTCGAGCAGGTCGAGAGCGCCGACCTCGTCGTCCTCAACAAGCGCGACCTCGTCTCCGACGCGGAACTCGCGGCGGTCCGCGACGCGGTCGAGGCGCTCCGTCCCGGCGCGACCGTGGTGGAGACGACCCGCGGCGACGTGGACGCGGACCTGCTCCTCTCTGACCTCCACGACCCCGACGCGCCCGTCGGCTGGCGGGCGGCGTTGGAAAATGATACGGGAGGAGACGAGAGCGACCGAGACGGCCACGGCGGCCACGGCGACCACAGCGACCACGACCACGGCGGCTACGGCGACCACGACCACGACGACACCCTACACGCGGAAGCGACCTACGGCGTCACCTCGTTCGTCTACCGCCGGCGGGCACCGCTCGACCCCGACGGTGCGGCCGCGGTCCTCGGGAACCTCCCGGAGTCAGTCGTCCGCGCCAAGGGCTCGCTGTGGGTCGCCGGGGCCGAGAACGTACACTTCACCTACAGTCAGGCCGGCCCGTCGGCGTACGTCGCCGCCGCCGGCCCGTGGGTCGCCTCGCGCCCCGAGTTCGAACAGGACACCTACCGCCGCAACCACCCCGAACTCGACTGGCACGACGACCACGGCGACAGGCGGACCGAGCTGGTGTTCATCGGCCGTGAGATAGACGAAGACGCGCTCGCGGCCGCGCTCGACGCCCACCTGCTCGACCCCGGCGCGTCCGCGGACGCCGGCGACTTCCCGACCGACCCCGGCGAGGAAGTCGCGCTCGCGGAGCCGACCCGGGAGCGCGAGTCGGTGCCGACCACGGGCGCGGCCTCGGAGGGCGGGCGATGAGCGGCGAAGCCGAAGGGGCCGGGAGCGACGACGAGGGGCGCGGGGCCGACGAGATAGAGTGGGGCGAGGGCGACCCGCGGGTGCTGTTCGTCATGAACCTCGTTCTCTCGACGGCGTTCGCGGCGGTCGTCGTCTACGGCCTGTCGTACCTCGACCTCGCGGCCTTCTCGGCGGTCAACGTCGCCTCCGCGGCGCTCGTGCTCACGGCGGTTACGTACCTCGTGACGAACTGAAACCGCGGGATGCGCCGCCGACCCATTCTACGCGTGAACTACCCGCAGGGCACCGCTGGCGGCCGATAGCCGCATTTATGTCCTTCGGGAAACCGCCTTCTCAGTAAGATGCCCATCGAAGACCGAGACGATGCGTACCTCATCACGCACGCGCTGGCGAAGGACACGCTCTCGCGCCTCCGGGACGTGGAGACGACGCAGGTCGCCTTCCGGAAAGGCCTCGTCAAACTCGGCCGCATCTGTGGCTACGAGATAATCGACGGCGCGATGGAGACCGAGTACGTCACCATCCAGACCCCGCTGGCTGAGACGACCGGCGAGCGCGTGAAGGGGCTCGACAACGTCGTCATCATCAACGTGCTCCGCGCCGCGACGCCGTTCGTGGAGGGACTGCTCAAGGCGTTCCCGCGGGCGAAGCAGGGCGTCATCTCCGCCGGCCGCGACGAGGAGGCGGGGATGGACGACGACGGCGGCTTCCCCATCACCATCGACTACGTGAAGCTCCCCGAAATCACGGAGAAAGACACGGTCATCGTGGCCGACCCGATGCTCGCGACCGGTTCGACGATGTGCTCGGTCCTCGACCACATCCTCGAGAACGCGGGCGTCGACCCCGAGAAGCTGTTCGTCCTCTCGGCCGTCTCCGCGCCCGACGGCCTGCTCCGCGTCGACAGCGAGTTCCCCGAGGTCGACCTGCTGACGGTCTCCATCGACGACTACCTCGACGACGACGGCTACATCGTCCCCGGTCTGGGCGACGCCGGCGACCGCGCGTTCCGCACGACGTAACTCGGTCACCTCGCACCGCGGCTCGCGGGCGGGACGCCCCGGCCGCCGGCCCCGATTCGGGTAACGACTAAGTTACCGCCCGCGCACCTCCGACGCATGGACGAACCTCGCGCCACCGGAGGAACCCGACGATGAGCGACCCGTGCGACGGCTGCGGGCGGGCGGTCGAAGACGCCCTCGCCCGCGCGGTCCAGTTGCAGGTCGACGGCTCGACCGTGGACGACCAGCGACTCTGTCCGACCTGCTTCGCCGACTGGATAACCCGGTACGAAGAACAGATGTCGCCCAAGCAGTCGTCGGACGACTCGACGGACTCCGAGATAATCGTCGACTGACGGCTGCGGGCGCGAGCGCACTCCCCTGAACGCCGTCCGAACCCCCTCTTTTCGGGTCGAAAGTCGCCCGCCGGCGGCCGACTGTCGTTCGAGTCGAACGTCCCGAACCGCACCCCCGTAGACTACTGTGAGAGACGTTTGCACGGGGTGCGTCGGGGTCGGCACCCAACTCGCCGAACCCCTTCGTTTCGGGTCGAAGTCCGCCGCGAACTCCGGAGTCGGACGGAACAGAGAAACGAGAAACCGACAGCGGTGGGCACGCGGGTCGAAGTGAAATCAGAACCGCGGAGGATTGTATTTCTCCCCAGAAGGGCGAGTTCAGGTATGTGTATCGTTGGCGAATTAATATTCTAACATTGATAAGAATTTACTACAATTAGTGTGTAAATAGAGATATGTTGGCCGTTGACATGAACAGTCATAAATACGTATCGTGACGAATAGTGATGTATGACTCGGAAGCTTGACCGCCGACAGTTTATCGCTGCGACAGGTGCCGTCGGTCTGGCCGGCCTCGCCGGCTGTTCCGGTGGCGGCGGCGAAGAGACGACGACGACGACCGAATCCGGTGGCGAAGATACCACCACCGCCGAGGAGACGACGACCGAATCCGGCGGTAACGGCGGCACCGAGAGCCGACTCTCGTGGCACGCCGGCGGGACGGGCGGCACGTACTACCCCCTCTCGAACGAGTTCAAGTCCGTTATCGAGGGACAGACCGACTTCACGATTCAGGTGCAGTCCACCGGCGCGTCCGTCGAGAACGTCGGCAGCCTCGCCCGCGGCGACGCGGACTTCGCGCTGATTCAGAACGACGTCGCCTACTTCGCCCGCAACGGCGAGGGCATCGAGGCGTTCCAGGGCAGCCCCGTCGAGAACCTCCGCGGCGTCGCCACGCTCTACCCCGAGACGATTCACGTCGTCACGCTCGCCGACACGGGCATCGAGACGCCGTCCGACCTCTCCGGTGCGACCATCAACACCGGCGACCTCGGCTCCGGGACGCAGGTCAACGCGACCCAGATTCTCGAAGCCCTCGGCATCTCGGACTACAGCGAGCAGAACACCGGCTTCTCGCAGGCCTCCGACCAGCTGAAGAACGGCGACATTGACGCCGCGTTCGTCGTCGGCGGCTGGCCGGTCGGCGCTATCGAGGAACTCGCCGCGACCGAGGACGTGCGCATCGTTCCCATCGAGGGCGAGGACCGCACGGCCGTCAAGGACGCCGCGCCGTTCTACGCCGACGACGAGGTCCCGTCGGGCACCTACGGACTGGAGAACCCCGCCCCGACCGTCTCGGTGCAGGCGATGATCGCGACCAACGCCGAACAGCCCGAATCGACCGTCGAATCGGTCACCAGCGCCATCTTCGAGAACGTCGACGAACTCACCATCAAGACGGACTTCATCTCCAAGGAGAGCGCGCAGGACGGCATGTCCATCGAGCTCCACCCCGGCGCGCAGGCCTACTTCGGCTGAGCCCGGGCGCTTCGCTTCGCTTTCGAACAGCGGTTTCCTACCCATCTTTCGATGCTTGATTCGACTCCCACACGTCTCCTCGTCGTAGTCGCGGTGCTGGCGGTCGCCGTCGGCGGGAGCGCCGCCGTTCCGGCCGGACAGGTGCTCGTCGTCGAAGACGCCGAAACCGGCGAGCGACTACAGACGATGCCGGTCGAAGAGAACACGACCGTCGCGCTCGAATACACCCACAGCGTCGAGAAGACGCGCGTCCTCGACGCCTACGCGGTTCAGGACGGCGAACTCGTCATGACCAAGATGGAGTTCAAGTCCTACGGCGCGGGGCTGCCCGCTCGGGCGAACGTGACGACCGAAAACGGCTCGTTTGTCTTCGACCCCGAGGGAAGCTACGAGGATCTGTACGTCAAGCCCGGCCGTATCGCCGGCCACAAGCTACACGTCGGTGACCGGACCTACGACCTCGTGGCGCTCTCCGACGCGCGCTCGGTCCGCCTGTACGTCACGCACCGCTCCGTCCTCGACGCCGCCCTCCACTGACTAACGATGAACCGAACACACGACGAGGGTCGACCCGACGGCCCCGACGACGAAGACGCCTCCCGGTCCGTCCCGGAGACCGACGCGGCACCGGCCGACTCGCCGATTCGAACCGACGGCGGCGAGTCGCCCGCTGACGACGACCGCGAGGCAGCGAGTACCGACGAAGAACTATCCGAAGAAGAGGCACAGGAGATGCTGGAGGGCATCGACCGGAAGCGGACGCTCTCGGGGTGGGCGGCGATTCTCACGTCGCTCGTCGCCATCTCCTTTTCCGTCTTCCAGTCGTGGCTGGCCGCCCGCGGCTTCGAGTTCGCCGCGACGATACCGCTCGTCGGCGAGGTGTCGCTCGGTTCGCTCCAACTCCTGCAGGTGAACTCGATTCACGTCGCCTTCGCGCTCGTGCTGGCGTTCGTCCTCTTCCCGGCGACGACCGGCCACGGTCGGTTCGCCGCGGCACTCAGTCGCGTCGTTCCGACCCTCGCGTCGAACCTCGGTGAGGACCACCCGGTCACCCGCGGTGCCGCGGGAATCCGCCGGTTCGTCCGATGGCTCGCGATCGACCCGGAGCGCGAGCGCGTGACGCCGCTCGACCTGCTGTTTATCGTGCTCGCCGTCGCCACGGCGGCCTACATGGTGTTCGAGTGGTCCGAGATTCAGCGGCTCCGCGTGTTCGGCCTCGAAGCCGGCCGGACGGTCGCCGAGTACCTCGGCGCGCCGTTCGTCTCGGTGTCCGAGACGCTCGGTCCGCTCGGCTTCCTCGCCGACGCGGTCGTCGCGGCCATCGGCGTCCTCCCCTTCACGGACGTGTCCTACCCGTTCTTCCTCGGCGCGGTCGGCGTCCTCCTCGTCCTGGAGGCGACCCGCCGCTCGCTCGGGTTCTACCTGATGGTCATCGTCGCCTCGTTCATCGTCTACGCGAGGTTCGGCTACCTCATCTCGCCGTCGATGCCGCTGGTCGGCGTCCTCTCCATCCCCGAAGGGTCGTGGGCGAACATCATCCAGAACCTCTGGTACAACACCGAAAACGGCGTCTTCGGCATCCCGGTCACCGTCTCCGTGCAGTTCATCTACATCTTCATCCTGTTCGGGGCGTTCCTGGAGATGTCGGGGGCCGGCCAGTGGTTCATCGACCTCGCGTACGCCGCGACCGGGACCCGCAAGGGCGGCCCGGCGAAGGCGTCCATCCTCGCGTCCGGATTCATGGGGACCATTTCGGGCTCTTCCATCGCCAACACGGTGACGACCGGCGCGTTCACCATCCCGCTGATGAAGCGCTCCGGCTACCGCTCTGAGTTCGCCGGGGCCGTCGAGGCCTCCGCCTCCTCCGGCGGGCAGATTCTCCCGCCGGTGATGGGCGCGGCGGCGTTCCTCATGATAGAGTTCATCGGCGTCCCCTTCTCCGATATCATCATCGCGGCGGCCATCCCCGCCGTGGTGTTCTTCTTCGGCGTGTGGGTGATGGTCCACCTCGAAGCGACGCGGGCCGGCATCGGCGGCCTCGACCGCTCCGAGGTCGTCGACCTCGGGAAGCACCTCGTCAGCGGGTGGTTCTACCTCATCCCGCTCGTGTTGCTCATGTACTACCTGCTGGTCGAGCGCCTGACGGTCGCGCGCTCGGCGTGGTTCACGCTCATCGCCATCATGGCGCTCCTGTCCGTCGTCGCGGCGTACAGCGAGCGGACCCGTGTGCCCCTCTTGGGCGCTATCGCGGCGGCGTTCGTCGCGCAACTCGGTTCCTACGTCACTACCGGCGTCGGCGTCATCGACGCGGTCACGGGTGGAAGCGGTGAACCGCTCGGCGCGACCGCGGCGCTCTTCGCCGCCGCGGGCGACCTCGGCGTCATCGCCATCTTCGTCAGCCTCGTCGTGATGCTCGTCCGACCGGCGCTCGACTCGCCGCTGTTGGAGTTCGACGACGCGGTCGACGAAGCGGCCGACAACATCGCCAACGCCGTCTCGCGGCCGTCGCTGTCCGACCTGAACGTCTTCCGCTACGTGACGTTCATCGGGAAGTCGATGGACTCCGGCGCGCGCACCTCGACCGAGGTCGTCGTCGCCGTCGCCGCCGCGGGAATCATCCCCGGTGTCGTCAGCGCGACCGGCCTCGGCCCGAACCTGACCGCGCTCATCAAGGCGGTCGCCGGCGGCTCTATCGTCCTCTTGCTGCTTTTCACCGCCATCGCCTCCATCATCCTCGGGATGGGGATGCCGACGACGGTGACGTACATCATCCTCGTCTCGCTGCTCGGGCCGGCTATCGCGCAGTCCTCCGACATCCCGCTGCTCGCGGCCCACCTGTTCATCCTCTACTTCGGGGTGATAGCGGACATCACACCGCCGGTGGCGGTCGCGGCGTACGCCGCCTCCGGCATTGCCCGGTCTAATCCGTTCCGGACCGGGACGAAGGCGTTCTCGCTGTCGCTCAACAAGGCCATCGTGCCGTTCGCGTTCGCCCTGACGCCCGGCATCCTGCTCCTCCGCGGACAGGGCGAGGCCGCGGCGGTCATCACGTTCGCCGACGTGGCCGAAATCGGCTACTTCGTTCCCGAGGTGGTCATCCCGGTCGCGGGCGTCTTCGTCGGCGTCATCGGACTCGGTGCGACCGTCATCGGTTACCTCTACAGCCGCGTGTCGCAGACCGAACGGGCCCTGTTCGCCCTCTCGGCGTTCCTGCTCATGGCCCCGATGCTCCTGTTGAACGCCGCGTTCGACCTCGGGAGCTTCCTCGGGCTCGTCGGGAACGTCCCCGACACGGTCGCCGTCGACCTCGCCATGCGCGCGGTCGGTGGGGCGCTGTTCGGCGCGCTCGCCATCAAGAACCGCCGCGAGACGCGCGAGAAAGCCGCACCGACGCCGCCGGAACAGGTGGAACCGACCGACTGAACCGAAAAGAATCCCGCGGCCGCGCTACTCGATGTCCGCGCGGCCGCTGGTCGCGCTTCTGATGCGGTCGCGGAGGTCCGCCCCGTCCTCGACGGGAACGCGGACTTCGAACGACACGTCGGCCTCGTAGGCGGCTTCGAACTCGACGCCCGCGCTTTCTAACAGCCCGCGAACGCTCCCCGAGTCGTCGTACTCGACGGTCGCAGTGAATCGTTCGTGGGGAATCTCCTCGACGACGCCCGCCGCGTCGAGCGCCTCCTTGACGGCTCGGGAGTACGCGCGGGCGAGGCCGCCGACGCCGAGGTTGGTGCCGCCGTAGTAGCGCGTCACGACGGCGGCGACGTTGCGCACGTCCTGCTGGACGAGGACGTTGAGCGCCGGTTTTCCCGACGAGCCGCTCGGCTCGCCGTCGTCGCTCTGGTACTCGCGGAGCATGACGTTCCCCCCGCCGGGAACCGACGACGAGGCCGCCCCGGCGGGCACCCGGTAGGCGGGGACGTTGTGGGTGGCGTCGGGGTGGCGCTCCTCGATTTCGGCGACGAACGCCTCCGCCTCCTCGACCGTCTCCGCGGGGGAGACGTAGCCGATGAACTCCGAGCCGTTGACCTCGAAGCGGGCGTCGGCCCGGCCGGCGACGGTTCGATAGGCGTCGGTCATGCCACCGAGTTGGCGTCGCGGCGTGGAAAAGCGTTCGCACCGGGGCGTCGTCGGCCCGGCGCGGGAGAAACCGAGCAGGGCGAGGCGGTGCGGGCGAGCGCGGAGCCGCGCTACTGCTACTGTCCGCAGGCGTCCGCGTACGACGTACACCCGTTTTGGATGCAGACGCCGCAGAGGTGGCGCGTCTCGGAAATCGGCTCACCACAGCACATGCAACTGCGCATGGACACCATGCGAACGGCTACCACGTGAAGTTACAAGAATCTTATTGCTACGTTGACAGAATATTCGCGGAGCCGACGGGCGGGCTCAGGCGATGATGATGCGGCGGACGAATTCGAGGTTCGACAGGTCGTTGAGCAGGTCGCCGGGAATCGGCTCGTCGGTGATGATGTAGAGCTTCGGGTCGTCGGTGAACTCGGGGTCCTCGCTTATCGTCTGGCGAATCGAGATGCCCGCGTCGGCGAGCTTCGAGGTGACGGTGGCGACGATGCCGGGCTCGTCGGCGTCGGCAACCTCGACGGTGAGCACGGAGAGGTTGAGCACCGGCGCGAGGTCCATCAGACTCGGAATCGACGAGATGTTCTGGAAGATTCGTCGAAGCTCCTCGTCGGCGAGGATGGCGTCGGTGGTCGAGTCGACGACGCGCCTGTCCACGTCGGCCTCGCGGGCGATGCCGGTGTTCGGTATCTCGATGCCGCCCGAGACGACCCGTCCCTGGTCGTTGACGGAAAAGCCCCGTTCCAAGAGGAGCCGGATGACGGCCTGCTGGCTCGGGCTGCCCTCGAACTTCTCCATAATCTCGTCGAACATTCGTTGGTCGGGGGATTTGCGGGCGGGTGCATTAAGTGGTACGTCGCCGACGGCGGCTGACTGGAGACGTCGCGTGGGCGTCGGGTGGACGACGCCACGGGCAGGCGACCGACGCCGCGGCCGGGGAGTGGGTTTAACCGTCGGCGCGGAGACCCGTCGTGCATGCGCGAGCTACGCACCTGCGACTTCTGTGGGACCGACGCCGTCGGCGTGTTCGAGGTACTGCCGCCGGAGTTGACGCCGGCCGACGACCAGCGCCGCGTCGTCCTCTGCGAACACTGCGAGGAGACGCTGAGCGAGGTCATCGCGCCGCTTCTCTCCCGACTCGGCGTCGACGCTGGCGTCGACGTGCCCGACGACGCACGGGCCGAGACGGGCGCGTCCGCGGCACCGGAGCGGACCGCGAGCGGGTCGGGCGGCGAGGCCGCCTCGGTCGACGTGAACGCGGTCGACCCCGCGCCGACGCCGCCGGAACCGGCGAACCACGACTCGCCGGACGAGGCCGACGACCACGAGGAGTCGGGAGACGACGCGGACGACGACGACGGCGAGGACGAGGCCGAGAGGTCCGACGGTGCCGCCCGGGCGGCCGACGAGACCGCCGACGAACCCGAGCGGCTCGACAGTGACGCCGAGTCGGACGCCGACGATGAGACTGAAACCGGCGGCGACTCGTCCGACCCCGGCGAGGAGCCGCCGAAGTTCCGAAAGGTCATTCGCATCCTCCAGAACCGCGAGTTCCCCGTCGAGCGGGCGGAGGTCGAGGCGCTGGCGTCTGGCGCGTACGACCTCGAGGACGACGAGGTCGCCGACATCTTCGACTACGCGGTCGAACGCGGCCTGCTCGTCGACGACTCGGGGACGCTCCGGCGACCCTGAGAGTCGAGTGCGGGAGGTCGGGGAGAACGGGGCGGACTGGCGACTACAGCTTTCCTTTGGTACTCGGCGTGTCCGAGCGCCGCGGGTCCACGCGGGTCGCGTCGTCGAGCGAGCGCGCGAGCGCCTTGAACAGCGCCTCGACCTCGTGGTGGGCGTTGTCGCCCTCGACGCCCGCGTGGAGCGTGAGGCCGGCGTTCATCGACAGCGACATCGCGAAGTGTTCGGCCATGTGGCTGGTGAACTCGCCGACGTAGGGCTGGGAGAACTCGCCCGAGAACTCGAAGAAGGGGCGGCCCGACACGTCCACGACGACGGAGGCGACGGCCTCGTCGAGCGGGACCTTGCGGTCGGCGTAGCGGACGATGCCGCGCTTGTCGCCGAGCGCCTCGGTGAACGCCTCGCCGAGGACGATGGCCACGTCCTCGACGGTGTGGTGGTCGTCGATGTGGAGGTCGCCGTCGCACTGGACGGTCAGGTCGAACAGGCCGTGTTTGGCGAAGGCCTCCAACATGTGGTCGAAGAATCCGATACCGGTGTCGACGACCGCGTCGCCGTCGCCGTCGATGGACAGCGTCACGTCGATGGTCGTCTCGGACGTCTCGCGGGAGACGGCCGCGCGTCGGTCGGCGTCGCTCATGTCGCGTTCGAAGCGGGCCGCGCATATAGGGATTCTCGTCGTGCGGCGGCGGCCGCAGCCCGCCGCAGCGTCAGACGCACGTCTGACGGACGTTCATAACTTCGGACGCGTACGGTGGGGTATGCAGCGAAAGGGAGCGCTGGTGGTGGGCTACACCATCTGCGTCGGGGGACTCCTGCTCACCGCCCGGTCCGGGGTGGCTGTCGCGCTCGGCGTCGCGCTGGTGACGCTCGCGGTCGGCGCGGCGGTACTCGGCGGAGGCGTCCTGGGTGGGCGATAACCGACCGATGCGGCTGGAATCGAGTCGTCCGGAGGCGAGCGACTGATGCGGCGCGGAGCGACCGCCAGCCCGAAACGCGACGTGGTGACCCTCAGTATGCTCGTTCTCGCCGGGCCGTTCCTCGCGACCTCGCGTCCCGAGACCGCGATTATCGGCGCGCTGTTCGTCGCCGTCGGCGTCTACGGGACCGTCGAGAGCCTCGCCGCGGCCGTTTTCGCGTACCTCGACGCGTAGCGTCTCGGTCAGGTCGTGTCTCGCCGCGTCGGCGACCTACGCCTCCATCGCTTCTTCGAGCGTGAACCGCCCCTCGTAGAGCGCGGTGCCGACGACGGTCGCCGCCGCGCCCGCCTCGCGGAGCGCGCGGACGTCGTCGAGCGAGGCGACGCCGCCGGAGGCGACGACGGGAATATCGACCGCGTCGACGACCGCCGAGGTCGTCTCGAGGTGGACGCCTTCGAGTTGGCCCTCCACGTCCACGTCGGTAAACAGGATGGCCGCCGCGCCGAGTTCCTCGTACCGGGCGGCCGCCTCGGCGGGGTCCAGGCCGGTGCCCTCGGTCCAGCCGGAGACGACGACCTCGCCGTCTTTCGCGTCGAGACTGACCATCACGCCGTCGGGGTAGTCGTCGGCGAGTTCGGCGACGATGTCGGGGTTCTCGACGGCCGCGGTGCCGAGGATGACGCGGTCGACGCCGCGGTCCAGCAGGTCGCGGGCGTCGTCGGCGGTGCGGATGCCGCCGCCGAGTTGGAGCGGCACGTCGACCGCGTCGAGGACGGCGTCGACCGCCGGGGCGTTCTTCCGCTCTCCCTCGAACGCGCCGTCGAGGTCGACGAGGTGGAGCGTCTCCGCGCCGGCGTCGACCCAGCGGCGAGCGGCCTCGACCGGGTCGCCGTAGGTCTTCTCGGTGCCGCGTTCGCCCTGTACGAGCTGGACGACCTCGCCGTCTTGCATGTCGACCGCGGGGACGACTTCGAACTCCGGGAACATACGCCACCGTGGGCGAGCGACGTGCGTAAACGCACCGGATACGGCGACCCGGATGATTGGGCGACTCGAATCGGGCGACGAACGTACCGAGCGAGCCACCAGTTCGGAACGGCTTTGTCGCGCCGGGGTGCACACACACTCAATGAAACTCTTCGGTTCCAGCGGCACCCGCGGCGTGGTGGGTGAGAGCCTCACACCGGAGTTCGTCCTCCGCGTCGCCAAGGCCGCCGGCACGGTCTGGAACGCAGACCGGGTCGCCATCGCACGCGACACCCGAACAACGGGTGAGATGTTCGTCAACGCCGCCGAGTCCGGGCTGGCGAGCGTCGGCGTCGACGTGGACGACCTCGGCGTCGTCCCCACCCCCGCCGCCGTCCGGTACTGCGAGAACCAGGGCGTTCCGGGCGTCGTCATCACGGCCTCGCACAACCCCCCGGAGTTCAACGGCGTCAAACTCGTCGGCGACGACGGCGTCGAACTCGCCGTCGAGGAGTTAGAGCGCATCGAAGACCACATCCTCGCCGAGGAGTTCGACGTGGCCGAGTGGGACGCCGTCGGGAAGACCCGGTGCGTCGAGACGGCGAACGACGACTACCGCGAGGACCTCCTCGCCAGCGTCGACCGCGAGAAAATCGCCGACGCGAACCTCACGGTCGCGCTCGACCCCGGCCACGGCGCCGGGTCGCTCGTCACGCCCGACTTCCTCCGCGAACTCGGCTGTGAGGTCCGCACCGTCAACGCCCAGCCAGACGGCCACTTCCCCGGCCGCCAGTCCGAACCGGTTCCCGAGAACCTCCGCGACCTCGAACGACTCGTTCGTGCGACCGACGCCGACGTGGGAATCGCCCACGACGGAGACGCCGACCGGGCCGTCTTCGTGAACGAGCGCGGCGAGTGCATCTCCGGCGAGGCGTCGCTGGCCGCCCTCGCGGCCGCAGCCCTCCAACCGGGCGACGCGACCGTCTCCGCGGTGAACGTCTCCCAACGGCTCGTCGACGTCTGCGAGGAGGTCGGTGCCGACCTCGAACTCACGCCCATCGGCGCGACGAACCTCATCACCCGCATCCGCGAACTCTGGCGCGAGGGTCGGAACGTCCCCATCGCGGGCGAGGGTAACGGGGGAGTGTTCTACCCCAACTACCGTCTCGTCCGCGACGGCGCGTACATCGCGGCGAAGTTCCTCGAACTCGTCGCCGAGCGCCCGCCGAGCGAACTCGTCGCGCCCTACGAGGACTACTACAACGTCCGCATCAACCTCGAATACGACGAGGAATCCGAGTTGACGGCGATGCTCAACGCCGCCGCAAACTACGCGGAATCCGCCGACGCGACGCCGAACACGACCGACGGCTACCGCCTCGACTACGGCGACGCGTGGGTGCTCGTCCGCCCCTCGGGGACCGAGCCGAAAGTCCGCGTCTACGCCGAGGGGCGCTCCGAGGAGCGCGCGACCGAACTCGCCGAGGACGCCGCCGACGCGCTTCGAAGCGCGGTCACGACGCTGTAACTCGGCGACAGCACCGGGGAGAAAGAATCACTTTTCGCGCGCCACTCACAGGCTAATCGCCGCGAACAGGAGCGCCAGCGCGCCGAACACCAACAGCATGAAGCCGCGTTCGAGGCCGTCGCCGTCGAGTTCGTCGTCCGGCGGGTCCTCGCGGGTCGGGTCGAGGACGAACTCCGGGTCGTCCGAGCGGGCGACCCGACGGGCGGCCGCGGCGCTCTTGAGCAGCCGGCCGCCGAGGGCGAAACAGCCCAGCCCCACGACGATGGCGACCACGGAGATCGGATTGACGCTCAGCATCGGCCGACGCCCGCGGTCATCGGTCGGTCGACCCGTCGGTCGCGATGGTCGACAAAGCGGCCGTCCCCGTCATCGGTCGGCTCGCATCGGTCACTCGTCGTCGTAGACCGCGTCGGGGTCGAAGACGCGCTCGCCGACGTTCTCGCCCTCGACGGTGCGGTAGAAACACGACCGGTGACCGGTGTGGCACGCGCCGACGTTCTGGTTGACGAGATACAACAGGGTGTCCGCATCGCAGTCGACGCGAACCTCCCGAATCTCCTGTGTGTGGCCGCTGGACGCACCCTTCTCCCAGAGTTCGTCGCGGCTCCGCGAGTAGTAGTGCGCCCGACCCGTCTCGACGGTTCGGTCGAGCGCCTCGGGCGAGACGTACGCCAGCATGAGCACCTCTCCGGAGTCGGCGTCCTGCGCCACGGCGGGGACGAGGCCGTCCTCGCCGAAGTCGACATCGACGGTCATGATTCGGGTCACGCAGTGGCCGGGGTTATCTCTTGTGCGTCGCCGCGCGGAAACTACGCACGACCCGCGTGGGTTCTCAGACGATACCGAGCGCGCCGAGGACGCCGAAGAGGATGTCGCCGTAGACGAACGCGACGACGAGACCGACGAACATGGGGACGAGAAACGGAATGCCCGGCGAAATCCAGACCGACTCGCGGGCCGTCACGAGTTCCAGTCCGCCGCGGAGTTTCTCGGGCGAGGTGCCGTAGGCGGTGCCCTCGATGCTGTCGAGGAACTGGGCCGCGCCCCACGGGTCGTCGAACGACGCGTCCGCGTCGGCTTCGGCGGTGTCGCCTCCAGCGCCGTCGTCCGCGGTATCGCCGTCGACCGCATCCTCGTCGTCGAGGTTGGGCGACGCGCCGCCGTCGGTCGCCGCGCGGTGGACCGCGCCGTCGGTCGGGTCGAACGTCTCGCCGATGCTGTCGGGGTCGCGGAGAGCGTCCGGGTCCGAACGCAGGTCCGCGAGCGTGAGGCCGCGCCAGCGGAGGTACATCCGGAGCGCGTCGAGGTCCAGCCCGTTCCGCGTCACGCCCTCGGGCGACTCGAACAGGCGGCCGTGGGCCGTCGAGAGCGACGGGACACCGACGCAGCGGCCGACGAACGAGATGGGGAACTCGAACTCGCCGTCGGCGAGGTTCCGGGCGGCGAGGAACAGCGGGTAGGCGAGGCCGACGATGACCGTGTTCGTGAGAATCGTCATCGAGAAGACGCCGAGGCGGGTGGCGGCGAGCGGGAACTCCGTTCCGGCGAGGGTGTAACTGGGGAACGTCGGGAGCAGGACGGCGAACACCATGAGCGCCTTCGCGTCCGCGCCGCCGAAGCCGCCGAGCCGCCAGAACAGGTACGAAAGCGGGACGACGAAACAGACGCTCACGCCGACGCGAATCAGGTACAGCCGGTCGAACACCGTCTCGGGCGGCAGGTGGCCGACGAGTTCCCACGCGAGCAGGACGAGCCCCAGCGCCGCGAGCGGATACCAGACGACGTTGGGGACGCGCCGCGTGCGGACGTCGCGTACCGCGGTCCACGCGAGGACGGGGAGCACCACCAACCGCAGGAGGTCGGGGAGCGTTCCGATACCGAACATACCCGCAGACTGGGGGCAGGGGAGTTAGGTGTTCGGGACGGGTATCAATCCTGAAACCGAACCCGGCGACGCGTCAGAGCAACGCGAGTTCGACGAAGCCGACGAGCCGAATCGAAAGCGAGAACAGCGCCATCGTGGCCGCGGGAACCCACGCCGACTTCGAGCGGCCGAAACCGAGGGCCGCCACGCCGAACGCGAGCGACCACAGGGCGTGTTCGACGCCGCCGGGAACGTCGGCGAAGACGGTTCCGAGCGCGGCCACGGCGAACAGTCCGAAGGCGAACGCGGGAGCGAGTGTCGGGCGCGAGAGGGGTCGAATCGACCGCTCGACCACGCCTCGGTACGTCACGCCGGCGGCGACGCAGCCGCAGACGGTAGCGACGAGGAGAAGCGAGACGACGCCGACCCGCCACGGCTTCGGGAAGACGACGAGCGTGAACGCGGCGTCCCGAAGCACCGAGTGAAAGAACGTCGCGAGCGCGGCCGTCGTAGCGACGGCGCGCGCGGACGAGAGTCCGACCCGCGACGAGGCGAGGTCGAACACCGCCGCGACGAGAATCCCGAACCCGAGGCCGGTGAGTGCCGCGTCTTCGGCGGTCCGAACCGCCGCCGTCGCGACCGACGCCTCCGGATGGTACGTCCAGCCGAGGAGCGCGGCGAGCGAGGCGTCGAATCCGACCGCAAAGAGGACGCTCGCCGCGATGACGGCGAGCGCGGGAGCGAGAGCCGTCGCCGCCGCGTCGCCGAGTCGGGAGCGCTCGGGAGGCCCGAACGAGAGCGAGACGCCACGATGGCGCGCGTAGACCAGCGTCGGAACCGCGAGGCCGGCGACGTTCGGCGACGCGAGCGCGCCGACTATCGGGACGCCGCGGAGCCTGAGCGCGACCCAGTAGCTGGCCGCGCTCGCCACCGTGAGACAGGCGAGAAAGAGCCCGAGTCGACCGAGTTCGGTCGCTTCGCTCGGGAGCGAATCGTCGGGGCGGAGTTCGCGGACGACGGTCGTGACTCTCGACACGGGTGGAGCGACCGGTCGGCGGGACAAATCGCTGTCGGCCTCTCGGCTCGGACGGGGGCGGAAACGGCGTACCCGTCGGTCACGGGTGCGACGCGTCGAAAGAAATGTTCGGGATAGCGCCTTAGATGACGCGGTTCTGCAGGTAGTCGAGGTGCTTCGCGTTGTAGACGATCTTGACCTCGTCCTCGACCGGCGAACCGATGCAGGTGAGACGGACGTTCTTGTCGTTGACCTCCTCGTCGGAGAGAATCTGCTGCATGTCCATCTCGATTTCGCCCTCCTTCAGGATGGACGCACAGTTCGCACAGGCACCTGCGCGGCAGCTGAAGGGCCAGTCGTAGCCCTGGGCCTCGGCGGCTTCCAGGATGTACTCGCCCTGGTTGACTTCCATCTCACCGTAGTCTTCGGCGTCGAGACCGGCGTCCGCGGCCTGCTCGAAGAGGTCGTCGTCGTCGAGGTCCCAGCCGTTGTCGTCGAGAACTTCGTAGTTGAGGTAGGTTACCGTGGGCATCGACAGAGGATTCGAAGGCCACCCCATTAGACTTTGCTGTTCCGTGCGCCGAATTCGACCCGCGCCGCGGCGGCGGCCGCCCGTTTGTTACATTGTTGACCGTGATAGTCCCGGGTTGACAGACGCGGCGATTGAACGCTTCAGATAACGCCAGCGGAGAACAGCGCGTACGACGCGAGGGCCGAAAGCGAGGGCGTGAGCATCCAGAAGAAGATGACCCGCCCGGTCGTGCCGGGGTCGAACAGGTCCTGCGCGGAGAGTTCGTCGGGGGCTTCCTCGCCCATCTTCGGCACCTCGTCCTCGCGTTCGACGGTGAGGGCATTGACCGATACCTGCGGGGCCTCGCCGCCGCTCAGGGCCTCGCCGAGAGTGACAGTTCGGGTCGCCCGTCCCCAGCCGAGGCCGACGATGCACATCGTCGCGCTCACGGCGAGGCTGGCGGGGATACCGATGGCCGACAGGAAGGAGATGAGCGACGCGCTCACCGTCTCGACGATGAGCGCCGCGAGGATGGGCAACTGCGTGAGGTCGTTGCCGACGGTGTCGAGCGTCCGACGGGCGATGGTGAACGCGCCGAGACCGATGGCGCCGCCGGCGATGAGGATGCCCGTGTTCATCTCGACCGCGCCGTTGCCGACGAGCGGGGCGACCGCGTTGGCGACGTTCGACGCGCCCGCGGAGAACGCCATGTAACAGGCGACGACGACGACGAGGACGGTGCTCCCGAACTCGCGGTACGTCGTGTTCGGCCCGAGTCGCGGTCGCGGAACGCCGCCGTCGCGGTCGAGCCTGACGAGGGCACCGGGGCTCTGGTCGAGTTTGAGCCACGCATCGAGATACGGGTAGATGTACCGACCGATGACCGCGCAGATCCAGAAGGCGATGACGGGCGCGACGATCCACCACGAGATGATTTCGAGCATCACGCCGGAGTCGAGCGACCCGTTGGCGAGGCCGAGACCCGCGATGGCCCCGACCGCCGTCATCGACGTGGAGGCGGGGACGCCGAAGGTGTTAGAGACCAACAGCGCGAGGCCGACGAAAAAGAGGACGGCGACGCTCGCCGCGAGGGTGAACTCGCTTTGCGGGACGATTTCGCCGCCCATCTTGGCGACGACCTCCCTCCCGAGCGTCCACCCGCCGAGGAGCGCGAACCCCGTCATCAGGGCCGCTGCGGCGAGTTTCCCGAGCACACCGCTCCCGACCGCGGGACCGAAGGCGACCCCCGTGGACGAGCCGCCGATGTTGAACCCGACGAACACTGCCACCAGGAGACCGACGAAGAGGAGTGCTTCTACCACGGAGCTACCTACTGGCGCGGGAATAAAAGGAACGGCGGTCGGTGGCCGGCCAGTTCGCCGACGCGGCGGCCGGGAACGACTCGCCCGAGGGGAGCGCGCTCAGTTCAGTTCGACGCGGCGCGAATCGCCTGGTCGAGGTCGTCGATGATGTCGTCGACGTCCTCGATGCCGACCGACAGGCGGACCATGTCGGGCGTGACGCCCGCGGCGGCCTGTTCGTCTTCCGTGAGCTGCTGGTGCGTCGTGGACGACGGGTGGATGACGAGCGTCTTCGCGTCGCCGACGTTGGCGAGGAGCGACGCGAGTTCGACGTTGTTGACGGTGCCCTTGGCGGCCTCGTAGCCGTCGGTGAGGCCGAAGGTAATCATGCCGCCGTAGCCGCCTTCCAGGTACTTCGAGGCCTCCTCGTGGGTCTCGTGGGATTCGAGGCCGGGGTAGTTCACCCACGACACCTTCTCGTGGTCGTCGAGGAACTCCGCGACGGCCTGCGCGTTCTCGCAGTGCGCGCGCATCCGAAGCGGGAGCGATTCGAGCTTTTCGAGCGTCTGCCACGCGTCGAACGGCGACTGGGCGTTGCCGAGGTCGCGCA
This sequence comes from Haloferax prahovense, assembly GCF_000723845.1. Classification (NCBI taxonomy): domain Archaea; kingdom Methanobacteriati; phylum Methanobacteriota; class Halobacteria; order Halobacteriales; family Haloferacaceae; genus Haloferax; species Haloferax prahovense. The sequence continues at coordinate 1,301,601 of NZ_LK053000.1, forward strand.
GGCCGCGGGCGATGCCGGCGTAGGTGAAGCCGGCGGGACCGAACGTCTCGTCGAAGTTGACGCCGTGGTACGCCGGGTTCGGCTTCGCGATTTCGGGGTAGTCGTCGGCGTACTCGTCCCACGGGAAGGTGCCGCCGTCGATGAGGATGCCGCCGATGGTCGTGCCGGCCCCGTGAATCCACTTCGTCGTGGACTGCCAGACGAGGTCCGCGCCGTGCTCGATGGGGTTACAGAGGTACGGCGTGGCGAACGTGTTGTCCACGAACAGCGGCGTCCCGTGGTCGTGGGCGACCTCGGCGATGGCCTCGATGTCCGGCGTCACGAGCGCCGGGTTGCCGATGGTTTCGAGGTGGACGAACGCGGTGTCGTCGTCGATGGCTTCCTCGTAGGCGTCAACGTCGAGCGTGTCCACGAACCGGGTCGTGACGCCGCGGCGCTCGACGGTGTGGGTGAGGTAGGTGTAGGTCCCGCCGTACAGCGACGACGCGGAGACGATGTTGTCGCCGGCCGAGGCGAGCAGGAAGGTAGCGAGGTCGAACGCGGCCATCCCGGACGAGGTCGCGACCGCGCCCACGCCGCCTTCGAGCGACGCGAGGCGCTCCTGCAGCATCCCGACGGTGGGGTTCATCAGCCGCGAGTAGATGTGCCCCGGTTTTTCGAGGGCGAACTGCGCGGCGGCGTCGGCGGCGTCTTCGAAGACGTACGAGGTGGTCTGGTACAGCGGCGGGGCGCGCGCGCCCGTCGCGGAATCGGGACTCTGTCCGGCGTGGAGGCTCCGAGTGTGGAAGCCCGGGCTGTCGTCGTCGCTCATACCCGAACGTCGAATCGAACGGGGGTAAAGCGGGGTGTCGGTCGCAATTCCCGCCGGCTTCTGCGACGTGGGACCGACGCGAAAGAGGAAAACCGCCGGGGAGAAGCAGGAACGACGGAGAGACCGTCAGCGCGAGAACAGCGAGGAGTGGACCGGTGCGAAGTCCTCCTCCTCGTCGGGTTCACCGCCGTCGGTCGCGGTGTCGGTCACGGCGCGGCCCGCGACGCCCTCGTCGACGAAGTCGCCGAGCGGCGGCCCGACCTTCTCTGGTTCGACGAGGAAGGCGTCGTGGCCGTGGTCGGACTCGACGACGTGGTGGGCGACCGGCACGTCGACGCGGCGGAACGCGCCCGCCAGCGACTCCGACTGCTCGGTCGTGAAGTGCCAGTCGCCGGTGAAGGAGACGAGGAGCGACTCGCCCTCGAAGGCGGCGAGGGCAGCCGCGTCGGACTCGTAGCCCTCCGAGAGGTCGAAGTCGTCCATGGCGCGCGTGAGGTACAGGTACGAGTTGGCGTCGAAGCGCTCGGCGAACTTCTCGGCCTGGTAGTCGAGGTAGGACTCGACCTCGCGGTACGGGAAGAACGCGGCCGCGGGGTCCGACGGGAAGGCGTCGCCGCGGTCGCCGCGGCCCGCGGAGCGCCGGCCGAACTTGCGCTCCATCGAGTCCTTCGAGAGGTACATCAGGTGGCCGAGTTGGCGGGCGAGTCCGAGGCCCGCGTCGGGCGTGGCGCTGTCCTCGCCGTAGTAGTCGCCGCCGTTCCAGTTCGGGTCCGAGGTGATGGCGCGGCGAGCGACGGCGTCGATGCCGAGACACTGCGAATCGAGGCGGGCCGCCGAGGCGACGACGGCGAGGCGCTCCACGTCGTCGGGGAACTGCACGGCCCAGTCGAGGGCGTTCATGCCGCCGACGGAGCCGCCGACGACGGCGTGGAGGCGGCCGACGCCGAGGTGGTCGAGCAGGCGGCGCTGGGCACGGGTCCAGTCGTGGACGGTGACCGGCGGGAAGTCGGTCCCCCACGGCTCGCCGTCGGGTCCCTCGCTCGCCGGGCCGCTCGTGCCGTAACACGACCCCGGGACGTTCACGCAGATGACGTAGTAGTCGTTCGTATCGAGCGCCTTGCCCGGCCCGACGATGTCGCCCCACCACGCGCGGGCCTGCCCGGAGACGCCCGACTCGGTGCCGTGGCCGGCGACGTGCTGGCTCCCGGTGAGACCGTGACAGACGAGGACCGCGTTCTGTCCGTCGAACTCGCCGTAGGCCTCGTAGGCGACCTTCAGGTCGGGCAGTATCTCGCCCGACTCGAACTCGTGTTCGCCGATGTCGACCACGTCGGATTCGACCCGGCGACCGGGCGTGGTTCGCGTGCGGCTCATGGCTCCTCCGGGCCCCCGTCGGCCTGCTGACGCAGGGCGTGTTCGATTGCCTGGTCGAGGTCGGCGATGATGTCGTCGGCGTCCTCGATGCCGACAGACAGTCGAAGCATGTCGGGCGCGACGCCCGCGGCGCGCTGTTCGTCCATCGAGAGTTGGGCGTGCGTGGTCGACGCGGGGTGGATGAGGAGCGTCTTCGCGTCGCCGATGTTGGCGAGGAAGCTCACGAGGTCGACCGACTCGCAGACGGTCTTGGCGGCCCCGTAGGCCGCCTCGTCGTCCGCGCCGTCGAGGCCGAAGGTGACCATGCCGGCGTAGCCGCCCTGCAGGTACTCCGAGGCGAGGTCGTGGGTCTCGTGGTCCTCGAAGCCGGGGTAGGTGACCCACGCGACGCCGTCGCGGTCGCGGAGGAACTCGGCGACCTGCCGGGCGTTCTCGCAGTGGGCGCGCATCCGGAGCGCGAGCGTTTCGACGCCCTGAAGCGTCTGCCAGGCGTCGAACGGCGACTGGCAACTGCCGGTGCTCCTGACGGCGCGCTGGCGGACGGCCTCGGCGAAGGCGCGCTCGCCGAACCGCTCGACGAAATCGACGCCGAAGGCGGGGTTCTCGCCGGAGAGTTCGTCGTAGTCGGCCGCGTCCCACGGGAAGGTGCCGCCGTCGACGACGACGCCACCGACGGTCGTGCCGGAGCCGTGGAGCCACTTCGTCGTGGACTCCCAGACGATGTCCGCGCCGTGTTCGATGGGCCGACAGAGTGCTGGTGTGGCGAACGTGTTGTCCACGACGAGCGGGACGCGGTTCTCGTGGGCGACCTCGGCGATGGCCTCGAAGTCCGGCGTCTTCAGCGAGGGGTTCGCCACCGTCTCGACGTGGACGAAGGCGGTGTCCTCGTCGATGGCGTCCTCGTAAGCGTCCACGTCGAGCGTCTCGACGGTCCGGGATTCGATACCGCGCCTGACGGCGGTCTTCGAGAAGTACGAGGCCGTGCCGCCGTACATATCCTCCGAGAGGACGACGTTGTCGCCGACCGACGCGAGAACGGTCGTGAGCGCGTCGAGCGCGCCCATCCCGGAGGCGGTGGCAACCGCGTCGACGCCCGATTCGAGGGCGGCGAGGCGGCGTTCGAGGATGCGGGTCGTCGGGTTGGAGATGCGGGAGTAGACGTCGCCGTCGGCTTCGAGGGCGTACAGGTCCGCGGCGTGGTCCGCGTCGTCGAAGACGTACGACGTGGTCTGATAGAGTGGCGGGGCGCGGGCCCCTGTCGCCGGGTCCGGGTCCTGTCCGGCGTGGAGGCCGAGCGTGCGGAAGCCTCGGTTCATGTATGAGGTGCATAATCTTCGACAGAGGAATAACCGTCAGTTACGGCAAGCGTTGCCCGTGGTTAGGGGTGAAAAGCGGCGGCCAGTTCGGAGGGGAGCCCGGGAGAAACGAGACGCCCCGCGCCGGAGAGTAACTTGCATACCTCGGCGGCGCGAGGGAGGATATAACGCATGAAGTGTCTCCGGGCCCACTTCGACGCCGACGAGAACCCGTTCGGGAGCCCGTACGACGTGTTCGCGGTCGACGGCCGACACCCGTGCGGGGAGCTTCGCGACCTACGGCTCCGGCCCGACGGAACCGTGGTCGAACTCTGCGTCCTCGAAGACGCGCCGCCGGACGTCGAGGCGCGGCTGGCCGACCACCCCGATATCGTCGATTTCGACGCGGGCGAGACGGCCGACGGCGGTGTCGTCTGCCACGTTCATCTCGTCCCCGACGACGACGTGCGCCGCCTCCTCGAACTCGTGGACGAACACGACCTGCTTCTCGACACGCCGATTCGGCTCACCCGCGAGGGCGTCGTCGTCAACGTCCTCGGGAGCCACGCGCAGCTCTCGGGCGCGGTCACGTCGCTGCCCGACTCGCTCACCGACGCGTTCTGCGTGGACGGCCTCTCGGACTACGAACCGGTCCGCGGCGGCGTCCGCGCGGACCTCACCGCCCGCCAGCGCGAAGTCCTCGACACCGCCGTCGAGCGCGGCTACTACGACATCCCGCGTCGGGTGTCGGTCGAGGAACTCGCCGGCGAACTCGGCTGCTCGCAGAGCACCGTCTCGGAACACCTCCGGAAGGTCGAATCGCGCGTGATGAATCGACTCGGGTGACGGCCGCCGGCGTCGCGTCGCCGACTTGGTGGACCACCATATAAAGGGCCGGCCGGCATCGGCAGTAGCGCCATCCCGGTTCCGCCCGTAGCTTCATCCATGTCAGAAGCGACGCAAGGCGGTCGAGAACGACCGCCGAGTCCCCCGTCGAAGCCCGTGGTCCACCACACCCTTCGGTACGCGGACGACCCGCTCGCGTTCGTCACCGGGGTCGCCCGCGAGTACGGTCCGGTCGCCGAGTACGACATCGGCGGCATCTCGTTTTACCAGCTGAGCGACCCCGAACTCGTCGAGCACGTCCTCGTACAGGAGAACCAGCGGTATATCAAAGGCGAGCTGTTTCAGGAATCGCTCGGGACGGTCCTCGGTGACGGCCTGCTCACGAGCGAAGGCGAGTTCTGGCGACAGCAACGCCACCTGATGCAGCCTGCGTTCCTCCCGCAGATGCTCCGGCGCTACAGCGAGGTGATGGTCGACTACACGGAGCGCATGCTGTCGTCGTGGGAAGACGGCGAGACGCGCGACATCCACGAGGACATGATGAGCCTCACTGTCGAAATCGCCGCGAAGACGCTGTTCGACGTGGACATCCGCGAGGAGGAGTCCGCCGTCGGCGACGCCCTCGAAACCGTCATGGACTACTCGTCGACCTCGCTGAAGCGCCCGGTGGACGTGCCCCGGTGGGTCCCCACCCCGCGCAACCGTCGGTATCAGCAGGCGCTGGACGACCTCACCGAGGTCGTCGGCCGCATCGTGACCGAGCACCGCGACGACGACCCCGACCCCGAGGCCAACGACGTCGTCTCGCTCCTGTTGACGTTCCGCGACGACGACGGCGAACCCCTGCCGGACGAGCAGATACGCGACGAACTCGTGACCATCCTCCTCGCCGGCCACGAGACGACCGCGCTGGCGCTCACCTACACGCTCCACCTCCTCGGGACGAACCCCGAGCAGGCGGCGACGCTCCGCGAGGAACTCGACACTGTCCTCGACGGCGAGCGCCCCGGCTTCGGCGACCTCGACGACCTGACCTACACCGAGCAGGTCGTCAAGGAGGGGATGCGGGTCTATCCGCCGGTGTGGGAACTCATCCGCGAGGCCGCCGAACTCGACACAGTCGGCGGCTATCGCGTCGAACCCGGCCAGACCGTCTCGGTCCAGCAGTGGGTGCTCCACCGCGACCCGCGGTTCTACGACGACCCCCTCGACTTCCGGCCGAGTCGGTGGACGAAAGCGTTCGAGCGCGACCTCCCGAAGTACGCCTACTTCCCGTTCGGCGGCGGCCCGCGGCGGTGTATCGGCGACCGCTTCGCCATGCTGGAAGCGCGTCTCGCGCTGGCAACGATTGCCCGGTCGTGGACGGTCGACCCAACCCACGACCTGTCGTTCGACCCCTCGATTACGCTCCGACCCGAGGGGTCGGTCGAGATGGTCGTGAACCGCAGGTGAGCGGTCGGCGGGAGTCGAGTCGTCGGCGCACAGTCTCATCCCCGGCTTCGCCCGCCGTCGTCGCCAACACGCTTATTCCCCGAGACCGAAGACCGGTTTCATGGCCGGAGACTTCCTCCTCGTCGCCGCCGTCTTTCTCGCAGTCGGCCTCCCGGCGGCGGCGTTCCCCTCCCGCGTGTCGAAACTCGGCGAGCGGGTCGACGCCATCGGGAGCAAGACTTCCAACGACGAGGTCGAACCCGCCGAGTGGAACGTGACGCTCACGCGGTTCGTCGGCGTCTTCACGTCCGCGCTCGGAGTCGCCTACCTGTTCGCGTGACGCGGCGCGGTTCGGGCGGGAGTCGTCGCGGCCGGAACGTCACCGTTCGCCGTCACCCCGGAGCGTTTACCCGCCGTCCGGCCGACACCCGAACCAATGAGCGACGCCGACGTCAACGCTGAGTCGAACCCGTACCTCCGCGACCCGCCGACCGAGTTCGAACCCGCCGAGTCGCTCTCGCGCGAAGCGGCCGAAGAACAGGCCGCGCTCCTCCGCGAAGCCGTCCGCGAACACGACCACCGGTACTACGTCGAGGCCGACCCGCTCGTCTCCGACGCGGCCTACGACGCGCTGTTCTCCCGACTCGTCGCGCTCGAAGGCGCGTTCGACCTCGACACGACCAACAGCCCGACGGACCGCGTCGGCGGCGAGCCAATCGACGCGCTGGAGACGGTCGAACACGTCGCGCCCATGCTCTCTATCGACCAGAGCACCGACGCCGACGACCTCCGGGAGTTCGACGAGCGCGTCCGCCGCGAGGTCGGTGAGGTCGACTACGTCTGCGAACCCAAGTTCGACGGCCTCTCGGTCGAAGTCGTCTACGAGGGCGGCGAGTTCGTCCGCGCGGCCACTCGCGGCGACGGCCGACACGGCGACGACGTGAGCGCGCAGGTGAAGACGATTCCGACCGTTCCCCTCTCGCTCCGGGGAGACCACCCGGGCCGACTCGCCGTCCGCGGCGAGATTTACATGCCGAAGTCCGACTTCAGCGACCTCAACGCCCGGCGCGTCGAGGCCGGCGAGGACGCCTTCGCCAACCCCCGGAACGCGGCCGCCGGGACGCTCCGCAACCTCGACCCCTCGGTCGTCGCCGACAGACCGCTCGCGGTCTTCTTCTACGACATCCTCGACGCGAGCGCGCGACCCGACAGCCAGTGGGCGGCGCTGGACCGCCTGCGCGAGTGGGGCCTCCGCGTCGCCGACCGGGTCGAGCGCGCCGAGGACGTAGCGGGGGCCATCGACTACCGGAACCGGATGCAGGCGGCCCGCGACGACCTCGACTACGAAATCGACGGGACGGTCATCAAGGTGGACTCGCGGGAGGCCCGCGAGCGCTTGGGCGAAAAGAGTCGCTCGGTCCGCTGGGCGTTCGCCTACAAGTTCCCCGCCCGCCACGAGGTGACGACCGTCCGCGACATCGTCGTGCAGGTCGGGCGGACAGGCCGGCTCACGCCGGTCGCCATCCTCGACCCCGTCGACGTGGGCGGCGTCACCGTCTCGCGGGCGACGCTCCACAACCCCGACGAGATAGCCGCCCTCGGCGTCGCGGTCGGCGACCACGTCCGCGTCAAACGCGCCGGCGACGTGATTCCGCAGGTTGTCGAAGTCACGGAGGACGGCGGCGGAAGCTACGAGTTCCCCGACGAGTGCCCGGTCTGCGGGAGCGCGGTTGACCGCGACGGCCCGCTGGCGTTCTGCTCGGGCGGACTGTCGTGTCCGGCCCAGCGGGAGGCCTCTATCGGCCACTTCGCGGTCAAGGGCGCGATGGACATCGACGGCCTCGGCGGGGAGCGCGTCTCCCAGCTCGTTGACGCCGGCCTCGTCGAGACGGTCGCCGACCTGTACGGCCTGACGGTCGACGACCTCGCCGAGTTAGCGGGCTGGGGCGAGACGAGCGCCGAGAACTTCGTTGCCGCCGTCGAGAACTCGACGAGCCCGTCGCTCGACTCGTTCCTCGTCGGCCTGAGCATCCCCGAAGTCGGCGAGGCGACCGCCCGCGGTCTCGCCCGCGAGTTCGGGTCGATCGAGGCGTTTCCCATCGAATCCGACGCCGACGAAAGCGAGTTCGACGCGTTCGAAGAACGTCTGACGACGGTGCCCGACGTGGGCGAGACGGTCGCGCGCCGCGTCCGCGACTTCTTCGAGAACGCGGACAACCGCGCCGTGATTCGCGCGCTCCTCGACCGCGGCGTCGACCCCGACCCCGTCGAATCGGGCGGCGACGAACTCGACGGCCTGACGTTCGTCGTGACCGGGACGCTCGCCGCGAGCAGGGGCGACGTGAAGGACCTCGTCGAATCCCACGGCGGCAGCGTCACCGGTTCCGTCTCGGGCAACACCGACTACCTCGTCGTCGGCGAGAACCCCGGCCAGTCGAAGCGCGACGACGCCGAGGCGAACGACGTGCCGACGCTCACGGAAGCCGACTTCGAAGAACTGCTCGCGGAGCGCGGCGTGGCGTACCCGCCAGAATAGTCGGCAGTCGGTGGGGAGTCGCGAAAGCGGTCGTTACCGCCTCGGCGGTCCGCGTCTCCGCTTCAGAGGTCCGCCTTCTGGAACGCGCGGTAGCCGAGCAGCGGCGGGACGACGATCCACGCGAGGAGGATAGCGAGGATGAACGGCCCGGTGAAGTAGAACGGAAGCGCCTCGCTGAAGGTCGCCTCGATGGCGAGTCGCTCGCCGAGTCCGGCCTTGAACAGGCGGGCGGCGACCGCGGGGCCGTACAGCTCCGCGACCAGCGTCTCGTAGGCCCGAAGCGGGTTCAGGTACTTGATGAAAAGGCGCATCTGGACGACTTGGGGCGCGGTCAGCGCGGTGAGACCGAGCTGCTCGATGACCCAGTTGACGAGCCGCGGGACGCCCGTCGCGACCGTCGACCAGAGGACGGCGAAGATGAAGTACAGCCCGACAGTGCCGAACAGCGCCTGTCGCTGGGACGCCGAGGTCGCGGAGAGCCAGACGCCGATGGAGACGAACGCCGTGGCGAGAAGCCCCGAGAGTGCGACCTGTCCCGCGTAGGAGACGAACATGACCTGCCCGCCGGTGAACAGCATCGCGAAGAGGGCGACGACGAAGCCGACGAGCATCGAGATGATGACGACGAGCGTGCGGCCGACGAGCTTTCCGAACACCACGTCGCGCCGGGAGTTCGGCAGCGACAGCAGGAGCTTGATGGTGCCCGACTCGCGCTCGTCGATGAGCGAGCCGTGGGCCGTTACGAGCGCGATGAGCGCGAGGACGAACCCGAGCATGCCCGCGTAGGAGAAGTTGAACAGCCCGCCCGGCGCGGTGGTGAGGCCGAACAGCGTCTCGGAGTTCGCGCCCGCGCCAGAGAGCAGGACGCCGTAGAACAGCGCCGTCGACCCGCCGATGAGGAGGGCGAAAAACAGCGTCAGGCCGAGGAGCCACCGCGACCGGAGGGCGTCGCGGAAGTCCTTGCGCGCGACCGATTCGAGCGTCATGCTGTCACCTCCGGTTCGCCGGCCGAGTCGTCACCCTCGGTGTACGCGAGGAAGATGTCCTCCAGCGACGCGGAGTCAGTCTCGAAGTCGGCCACCGTGGCACCGTTCGATTCAACCGCTTCGATGACGCGCGTCTTCGCGTCGTCGGTACAGCCGACGACGAGGCGGTCGCCGTCCGATTCGACCGACGAGACGCCGTCGAGGGCGCGGACAGCGTCGAGGTCTGCGTCGCCGTCGACGTCGAGTCGGAGAACCGAGTCGGTCTCGATTCGGCTACGGAGCCCCTCGATGGTGTCCTCGGCGATGAGCTCGCCGTCGCGCATGATGCCGACGCGGTCGCAGACCGCCTCGACCTGTCCGAGGACGTGGCTGGAGAAGAACACCGTCGCGCCGCGGTCGGCCTCGGTGCGGACGATGTCGCGCATCTCGCGTGCGCCGGCGGGGTCGAGACCGGAGGATGGCTCGTCGAGGACGAGGAGGTCGGGACTCCCGGCGAGCGCCATCGCGAGCGCGAGGCGCTGGGACATCCCCTTGGAGTAGCCGCCGGCGCGGCGGTCCGCCTCGTCGGGGTCGAGGCCGACGCGGGAGAGCAGTTCGTCGGGGTCGTCGTCGGCTTCCTTGGACTCGATGGCGAACTCGACGTGTTCGCGCCCGGTCAGCCGGTCGTACACCTCGTAACCTTCGGGGAGCACGCCGGTCCGACGCCGGACGGCCACGCTCTCGGCCTGCGCGTCGTGTCCGAGCACGCGGACGGACCCGCTCGTCGGGCGCACGAAGTCGAGAAGCATGTTGATAGTCGTCGATTTTCCGGCACCGTTGGGACCGAGGAACCCGAAGACCTCACCCTCCGCAACGGAAAACGTGAGGTCGTCGACGGCGGTGACGCCGTCGGCGTCGGACGACGGGAGGAGAGAATCGAACAGTCCCTCGTCGTCTTCGAACCGTTTCGTCACCCCGTTCAGTTCGATGGCGGCCATGGGCGGGCCTGCGTCGTACTGGGTTAAAGGGTTTTAGGTGCAAAAATCACGGGCGATAACATTCCCGCGCGGAGCGGGGGGTCAGACGGAGGAGGTTACATCGCCGCAGTCGTGCGATTCGGTCGGCTTCGACGGCCGGTATCGACGGTCGACGTCGACGGTCGGCGGGGCCGCCTCAGACCTCTTCGTCGGGTTCGTGGGAGTCAGCCATCTTCGTGGCCTCCGTCGCGTACCGCTCGCGCAGGTCGTCGTCACTTACTGGTTCGAGGTTCTCGGTCGGCGCGTCGATGGCGGCGGTCACGGTCATCCGGCGCTGGTGCATCACGGCCGCGGCGAGCTCCTTCCGGAGTTCGTACTCGCCGTCCGGCGTCGCGTAGATGAGGATGATGAGGTCCCGGTCGTCGTAGGACCGCTCGACCAACCAGAGCCGCGTCGTGTCGTCGTCGCTCATGGCCCGTGGTTCGGACGGGGTTCCCTTACGCGTGCCGGCATCGACGCCGGCCGTTCGGAACCCGACTCAGGAGCTATTGCCCGTCAGCTCCTCGACTTCCATGGCGAGCGACGACAGCGCCTGCGTGCTCTCGTCGGTCGCGCTGACGATGCTGTCGACCGCGCCCTCGGTCTCGACGGTCCGGTCGCGCACGTCCTCGATGGTCGCGGTCAGTTCCTCGACCGCCTCGGCCTGCTCGTCGGTCGCGCGGGAGACCTCCGCGACGCCGTCGGCGGCGGTGTCGATGGAGGTGGCGATTTCCTCGAACGCCGCCAGCATCTCGGAGATGCGGTCGTCGGCGTGCTCGATGCGGTCGTTCGACTCCGTCGCCGCGTGGACCGCCTCGCCGGTCTGCGACTGGATGTCCTCTATCTGCGCGGTGATGTCTTCGGTGTGCTGGCGCGTCTCGTCGGCGAGCGACTTGACCTCCTCCGCGACGACGGCGAACCCGTCGCCGTCCTCGCCGGCGCGAGCGGCCTCGATGTTCGCGTTGAGCGCGAGCAGGTTCGTCTGTTCGGCCACCTCGGAGATGACCTCAACGACCGCCTCGATGTCGTCCATGCGGCCGCCGAGTTCGGTCACGCGGTCGACGAGTTCGTCGCCCATCGTGACGACGCTCTCGGTCGCCTCTCGCGCCTCGCTGTTGGCCTCGCGGCCCTCGGCGGCCGCCTGCCGCGCCTCCGTAGCCGCCGTGTCGACCTCGTCGGCGGTCGCGGCGACCTCCTCCATCGTCGCGCTGAACTGCTGCATCTGGGTCGCGCCCTCGTCGAGGAGGTCGCGCTGTTCCTCGACGTTGTCGACGATGGCGTCGGCCGCCGAGGCGGCCCGCGTGACCGCCGCGGTCGCCGTCTCCGTCTCGTCTTCGACGTTCGACGCCAGCGTCGAGAGGTTGCGCGCCGTCTCGTTGACCGCGTCGACGACGAGGTAGAGCTGGTCGTCGACGGCCCCGCTCTCGTCTATCGTCGCCCGCGCGTCCAGGTTGCCCCCGCTCAACTGGGTCAGCGTCGATTCGACCTCGGAGACGAGCGCGGCAACCTCGCGGTGGCGCTCGACTTCCGTCGTCCGGTTGCGGACGGTCTGGAGGACGCCGACGAGCTCGTCGTCCTCGTAGAGCGGCATCGCCGTGTGCCGGGCGTGGCAGTCGTCGCCGTTCACGTCCGCAAACGTCTCCTCTACGGCGTAGAGCAGGCGGTCGGAGTCGTCGAGTTCCACGCCGTCGAGCGCCGCCGCGTCGCGGGGGTTGTCGAGGACCTGCCCCGCGAGCACGCTGGCCGCGGAGTCGCCGTAGAAGGCATCACCGAGGTCGCGTCGGCCCAGCGCGGCGTCCGCGGACGTGCCGGTCAACGACTCGACGCCGGCGTTCCACGCCGCGATGCGACCCTGCTCGTCGAGGACGAACGCCGGGAGGCCGACGCCGTCGAGCAGTACGTCGTCGTCGACGTTCAAGTCCGGCGCGTCCGTGGCGGAACCGGCGACGATTCCGCCGTCCGGTAACGGAGTCTCCTCGCCGAACCACGAGCGGACGCGTGAGAGTATACCAAGTGACATTAGAGGCCACGTTTCAGAGCATCACAGGAGTATCTTTCGAGCATATTATCAAATTAGATAACATCCGAGGCGGCGAGACGACCGAATCGACCGTCCCGCTCGCTCGACGCGTCAGCCTCAAGCCCTTCGCGCGGTAAGCCACCCCAGATGGACCCTGCCGCGGTCAGCGAACGAGCCAGCGCGCTTCCGTCGGACCCCGGCGTGTACCAGTTCGTCGCCGGCGACGCGGTGCTGTACGTCGGGAAGGCTGTCGACATCCGCGCGCGGGTTCGGTCGTACGCCGACCCGCGGTCGGAGCGCATCTCCCGGATGATCGACCGCGCGGAGCACATCGACTTCGCCGTTACCGACACTGAAACGCAGGCGCTCCTCCTCGAAGCCAACCTCATCAAGCGCCACCAGCCGCGCTACAACGTCCGCCTGAAGGACGACAAGTCCTACCCGCTCGTCCAACTGACGGCCCACGCGGTCCCGCGCATCGAGGTCACTCGCGACCCCGAGGACTCCGCGACCGTCTTCGGACCGTACACCGACAAGGGCCGCGTCGAGACGGTCGTGAAGGCGATTCGGGAGACCTACGGCCTTCGCGGCTGTTCGGACCACAAGTACTCGAATCGCTCGCGGCCGTGTCTCGACTACGAGATGGGCCTGTGTACGGCTCCCTGTACCGGCGAAATCGCGGAGCGCGACTACCGCGAGGACGTGGAGTCGGCAGTTCGATTCTTCGAGGGCGAGACGGGCGCCCTCGCCGACCCGCTCCGGCGAGAGATGGAAGCCGCCGCACAGGACGCGGAGTTCGAGCGCGCCGCCAACCTCCGCGACCGGTTGGAAGTCGTCGAGTCGTTCCACGGCGCGGGCGAAGACGCCGTCTCGGCGCAGACCGACGAGCGCGCCATCGACGTGCTCGGCGTCTCGCTCCGCGGCGACTCGGCGACGGTCGCGCGACTCCACGCCGAGCGCGGCCAGTTGGTCGACCGGACCCGCCACCACCTCGACGCGCCCGAGGGCGAAGACCGCACGGCCGCCGTCCTCTCGGCGTTCCTCGCGCAGTTCTACGCCGAGCGCGAACTCCCCGACGCGGTCGTCCTCTCGGAGCATCCGGACGACGAGGACGTGGTCGCGTGGCTCGAATCGGAGGGCGTGGGCGTCCGCGTCCCCGGCGCGGGCCGCGAGGCGAAACTGGTCGAACTCGCCCTGAAGAACGCCCGCCGACGCGCCGGCCGCGACGACGGACTCGCCACGCTCGCCCGCGAACTCGACCTCGACGTGCGCCGCGCCTCCCGCATCGAGGGCTTCGACGTGAGCCACGCGCAGGGCAAGGCCGTCGTCGGCAGCGACGTGTGCTTCGTCGAGGGGAGCGCCGAAACCTCGGACTACCGCCGGCGGCGACTCCCCGAGCGCAACGACGACTACGCGAACATGCGAGAACTCGTCCGCTGGCGGGCGACCCGCGCGCTGGAGGGCCGCGACGACCGCCCGGACCCCGACTTACTCCTCATCGACGGCGGGAAGGGACAGTTGAACGCCGCGCTCGACGCCCTCGACGAGACCGGCTGGGACGTGCCCGCCGTCGGCATCGCCAAGGACCGCGAACTGGTGGTCACCCCCGACCGGACGTTCGACTGGCCGGACGACGCGCCGCACCTGCACGTCCTCCAGCGCGTCCGCGACGAGGCCCACCGCTTCGCCGTCCAGTACCACCAGACGCTCCGCGACGAGGTGAAGACCGTCCTCGACGACGTACCCGGCGTCGGCGAGAAGACCCGCCGGGCGCTGCTCACGCGGTTCGGCAGCGTCGAAGGCGTCCGCGAGGCGTCGCTCGAGGACCTGACGGACGTGCCCGGCGTCGGCGAGAAGACGGCCGATGAACTGAAGCGACGGCTCTGAGGGGAGTCGAGCGCGTCGGGTGAAAAAGACGGATTGGATTCGTCGCGCGAGCGAGCCGGAGCGGCTTACGCGATTTTGTTGTACTGGTCGCGGAGCTTCTCGGCCGCGTCGTCCATGAGGTCGGCCTCGTAGTCGTCGAGGTCCCACTCGACGACTTCCTCGATGCCGTTCGAGCCGAGCTTGACGGGGACGCCGAAGGCGGTGTCCTCGTAGCCGAACTCGCCGTCGAGGACGAGCGAGCCAGGGAGCACTTCGCCGGTGTCGTGCAGGACGGCCTCGACCATGTGGGCGACGCCGGTCGCCGGGCCCCACTGGGTCGCGCCCTTGCGCTCGATGACGTCCATGGCGGACTCCTGGAGGTCGCCGAGAATCTCGTCTTTCTCGTCGCCGGAGAAGGCAGGGTCGTTGCCGTCGACGCGGACCTTCGAGAAGACGGGCACCTGTGCGTCGCCGTGCTCGCCGAGGATGGTCGCTTCGACGTTCTTGACCGGCACGTCGAAGCGCTGGCTCAGCACGTAACGGAAGCGGGCGGAGTCGAGGCGGCCGCCGAAGCCGATGACTTTGTGGCGGTCGCGGTCGCCCGTCTCGTAGAGGTGGCGGTTGAGCAGGTCGACGGGGTTCGACGTGGTGATGGAAACGAAGTCGTCGTTGTGCTCCGCGAGCGAGGAGCCGATGTCGTCCATGATGGGGGCGTTGTCGCCCGCGAGGTCGATGCGGGTCTGTCCCGGCTGCCGCGGGATGCCCGCCGTGATGACGACCACGTCGGAGCCGGCGGTGTCCTCGTAGCCGCCCTGCGTCACGACCGTGTTGGAGTCGTACGCGATGCCGTGGTTCGTGTCCGCCGCCTGTCCGACCGTCTTGTCTTCCATCTTCGGGATGTCGACGAACACGAGTTCGTCACAGACATCGCGAAGCGCGAGGTTGTACCCAGCCGCGGCGCCGACCGTCCCGGCCGCACCAATCACGCTAACTTTCGTCATACCACATTAACCAGGCTGTGGATTCCGAGTAAACGTTTCGAAACGGGCACCGAAGCGCCGTCTGTCGATTATCTGTTCGTCAGTCGTCGAATTTCGACCGACAGCGGCGGGGTGTGGTCGGCCGCGAGAGCCGGTGAGACCGTCGGTGACGGACCCACCCGAGCGACGCCGTGGGGTTTTTCGACGCACGTCGCGTCCACACGCACATGAGCGACTTCGATAAGGAAGCAGAGCGGCAGCGACTTCGGGAGAAGTACGAACGAGACGAAAAGAAGCGCCGTTCGACCCAGCGCATGAGCGAGTTGCTCCTCAAGGGCGCGACGATGACGAACAAACACTGCGACAACTGCGGCGACCCGCTGTTCCGCTACGAGGGACAGGTGTTCTGTCCGACCTGTCAGGCCGAGGGGCAGGTCGCGGCGGACGCGGACCAAGACGCGGAGCGGGCCGCCGAGGCGGCCGTCGAAGCCGACGTGTCCGAGGCCGGGGTCGAGGCCTCGTCCGGCGGAGCGACCGAGTCCGTAGAGAGCGCCGATGCGGCGGCCGACTCTGCGGCGGTCACCGCCGAGGCGTCGGACTCCGAGCGACCACAGGCCGGAACGCGACAGCCGGCGCAGGGCCAAGGAACCCGCGTCGCCGACGAGGCGCGCCGCGACCCCACCGGCGTGAACGGGCGTGCTGCGACCCCGCCGGCGCGAACCGCAGGCGACCAGAGGGCGACCGGGCAGCGTGCACGCCGCGAGGTCGCCGGCGACGTCACCGACGCGCGCGAGTCGCTCGTGCGGACGCTGACGTGGGCCGCCGAGCGCGCCGAGTCGACCGACGACCCGCGGCGGGCGACCGAGTACCTGGCCGCCGCGCGCGAGGCCGCCGAGGCCATCTCCGCGCTCGACCGATAACCGACCCGCGAACCGCAATCTCTCTCGGCGGTTGAAATCAACACACTGCGGTCCCTCTGTTTCGGAGATGCACACTCATCCACACCGGCGGCACCGACGCGAGCAAACGCGCTCGACGTCGCCATCGAGACGGCGGTCGGGCTGGCGGGAACGTTCACCTCGTGGCGGCAACGAAGACCGAGTCGTCGAACGAGCCGACTTCGAAAGCGCCACCGAACGGTGCTTCGGACCGAGCCCATCTGACCCTCGTCTCCTGACGCGCCTACGGGCAGGAAAACCGCTCAGCGATACTCCGCCCCGACGACCTCGCGGATTCGCTCGGCGGTAACTTGGCCGACGCCACGGACCTCTTTGAGGTCGTCCTCGTTGGCGGTCATGACCGCCTCGACGCTCCCGAACGCTTCGAGCAGCGTCCGCGCCGTGACCGGGCCGATGTCGGCGATGGCGGAGACGACGTACTCCTGTTGCTCGTCGAGCGTCTTCGCGCTCTTGCCGCCGTGAACGCTCACGGTGCGCTCGCGGTCCGTCTGCTCGCGGGTGGCGATGGTCGCCAGCATCTCCGCGGTGTCGTCTTCGTCCTCCGTGAACAGCACGCTCACGTTGAAGTCGACCGCGACCGACGACAGCGCCCCCCGAATCGCGCCGGGGTGGATGTTCCGCTCCTCGTAGAGACCACGACCCTCGATGATGAGAAGTGGCCGGGCGTAGTGACGCGTGAGGTCCGCTATCTGTTCGAATATCGAGCGGTCGCCGCCAGTGAGCGTGTCGAGGAAGTCCGAGACGCTCTTTCGTTCGACCGCGACGCGGTCCGAGAGGACGTAATCGCCGACCGCGAGCGTCTCCAACCGGGTCGTCAGGTCCTCGCGCTTCGAGAGAGTGCGGGCGATGTTGGAGTCGAGTTCGCGCTGGTCAACGACGATTTCGACGGTCTCCTCGTCGTCCGTTCCTGCCGCGGCGACGGTGGCCAGTTCGCCCGACTCGTCGCCTTCGGTCTCTGACGACAGGTTGGCATTGGAATCGTTCGAGTCCTCGTCTCGGACGGGCGCGTCGTCGCTGTCGTCGCCGTCATCACCATCTTCCGCCCGCGCCAGTTCCTCGTCGGAGGGACCGAAGTCGGCGAGGCCGGACTGTCCGTCCGAGTCGGTCGCCGCGGCGGCCGCGGTCTGTCCGTTCGAGGCGGTCGGTGCGGCGTCCGACGCTCCGTTTGCACCGTTCTCGGTCGCGGCGTCAACCCCCCCGTTTCCGGTGGAACCCTCCGAATTCTGGGTGGATTTTCCGTCGTCTCCCGCGAACGCCGAGAGGTCGCGCTGGGAGGGGTCGAGTTCGGCTTCGAGGTCGTCGGCCGCACCCTTGAGGTCGCGAAGCTCGTTTTGCATCGTCTTCTCGCGACGGCGCGATATCCAGAAGTACGCCTCGTCGCGGGTGTCCTCGGCGAGGAGGACGACCACGCGACCGTCGGCCTGACGACCGGTCCGACCCTTCCGCTGGATGGACCGGATGGCCGTCGGCACGGGTTCGAAAAAGAGCACGAGGTCGACCTCGGGCACGTCGAGGCCCTCCTCCGCGACGGAGGTCGAGACCAGCACCTCGAACTCGCCGCTTCGGAACTTGTCGAGGGTCTCCTGCTGTTCGTTCTGGGTCATCCCGTCGGAGCCCTCGCGGTCGCCCTGCCCGACGAACCGCCGGACGGAAAAGCTCTCCGAGAGGAACTCCGTGAGCGCCTCGGCCGTGTCGCGGGACTCGGTGAAGACGATGACGCGCTCGCCGTCCTGAATGCCGAGCGTCTCCGCGAGGAGGATGCGCGTCTTCCTGAACTTCGGGTGGAGGCCGTCGAACGACTCGGCTTTCCGCATCGCCTCGCGGACCTTCGGTTCGGCGACGAGTCGCTGGCTGGCCTTCGACGCGCCCGACGACCGGGCGGCGTTGCGCTGGCGCTCGAAGTACCGCCGGACCGACTCGACCGATTGGGTCTCCACGAGTTCGACAGCCCGGCGGAGCTTCATCACCTCCGCGTGCGTGGACATACCCTTGTAGCCCTCCGACTTGTCCGCGTTCATCAGCCGCTGTAGCTCCGCGCGCATCCGGTTGAGCTTCTTCTGCGAGATATCGGGCTTCGTCGACTTGGTGACGCCCAACTGCTTGAGTTTCTCCAGGCGGTCGGTGATGACCTCGTTGAGGGCGTCGCGTATCTCCAGAATCTCGTCGGGGAGTTGGATGCGGTTCCACTCCACGTCCGTGTCGTGGGTGTACTCCGACACGTCGGCGTCCTCCTCGGTCATCACCTCCACGTCGACGATGCCGAGGTTCTCACAGACTTCGAGGATGGCCTCCTCGTCGCCGCCCGGCGAGGCGCTCATCCCCGTGACGAGCGGGTCTTCGGCGTCGGCGTGGTAGCGCTCTGCGATGTAGACGTAGGCGTAGTCGCCGCTCGCGCGGTGGCACTCGTCGAAGGTGAGGTGCGTCACGTCCCGAAGCGAGATGCGGTTGCCGATGAGGTCGTTTTCGATGACCTGCGGCGTGGCGATGACAATCTGGGCCTCCTGCCAGAGTTCAGCCCGGTCGTCGGGCCGAACGTCGCCGGTGAAGACGACGATTTCGTCGTCCGGGACGTTCAGCGCCTCGCGGTAGAAGTCGGCGTGCTGTTGGACGAGCGGCTTCGTCGGCGCGAGAAACAGCGACTTCCCGCCGACGTCGTAGAGCCGCTGGGCCGTGACGAGTAGGCTGACGGTCGTCTTCCCGAGGCCGGTGGGGAGACAGACTAGTGTGTGGCCGTTGCGCGCGGTACCGGCGAGGCGAATCTGATAGAGCCGTCGCTCGATGAACGACGGCGCGAGTAGCGGGTGGTCCACGTACGCAACGTCCTCGGAGGCCGACATCGGTGACGATTACGCGTCCTCGCCGATAAGGGTTCGCAGAGCGGGGTGAAAGTAAAGCGGTCCGCCGGTGGAAACCGCGGCGGTCGTTACCCCGCGCTGTCGGCGGTGTCGAGGTCGAGGTCGTCTGGTCGCGCGGACGGGAGCGACGCTCCGAGGAGCGACGCCCACTCGGCGACTTTTTCGTTGTGCGGATTGGACATAGCGCTTCCCCAAGGAGATATACTCTCAACTATCGTATATAACGATTGTGCCGATTCGACGGACGGACTCGTCCGCGAGACCGAACGGCCGGCGTTCCACCGGAAACAACGGGGTCGGAAAATCAGTTCGACGCGAGGAACGCGCTCAGTCTTCGCGGTTGCCGGGGCCCCACGAATCCGGGACTTCGATGACGTAGCGGCCGTCCTCGCGGAGCGAGATGATGTACTCGTCGCGGTCGTACAGTTCCATGAGATTGAGTTCGTACTGACCGGGATTGACGATTTTGATGCTCTCGAACTGGTCGTTGAGTTCCTCGCGGAGCTGGTCCAGGTTGGGTCGGTCGTCGGACGACGGCTCGATGACCGTGCCGTCCGCGTCCGTGGGCGCGGCGTCGGTGGACTGACCGGCAGCCGCGTCGGGGTCGGGGCCGGAAGGCGCTTCGGACGGCGTCTCGGCCGGCGAGCCGCGCCGGTTCGCGTCGGCAGCGGCGAGTTCCTCGGGGGTGACGACGTCGCTCCGCGCGCTCTTCTGGGAGTTGTCTTCGTCCGTCTCGCGCGCGTTGATTTTGCCCGGCTCGCGGTTCGGGGGCGAATCCGGTCCCCGCGAGCGGCTGGCCTGCTCCGAGGCCGATTGGGCCCGCGATTCGTTCCGCGACGCTTCCGGGTCCTGCGGCTCGGCCCCCGGGGACTCGCCGGGCGCAGACGGCCATTCACCCCAACCGCGGGGTTTGGTTTCGGGGACGTCGAGCGCGTCACTTGCGTCGGCCGCGTCGGTCGACGACGGCTCGTTCTGGGTCGAGCCGGCGGCATCGGCAGTCTCGGTTCGCTGTGAGGCGTCCGCGTCCGCATTCGCGTTCGCCCAGTCGCTGACGGTCATCGACTCCTCGTCGGTCGAATCGGGATGGGACTGACGCTGCCCGCGGTCTCGGACGGCGTCGGCCGCCGAGGAGGTCAGGTCCCGCGTTCCGGCGCCGCCCGTCGACGTCGCGTCGTCGCTCGCGCTCGCGGGAGCGCTCCCGCTCGACGCGGGCTTGAACTGAAACTTGTTGCCGCCGCAGCTCGGGCACCCCGAGAGCATCTCCTTCGAGCCGTCGGGGAACACCTTACCGCACGTGGTGCATTGATGTGGCATTGATAGATGTTGACGCCGGATGGCGCGTGAGGGCGTTCGTGGGACCCCCTACTTTCGCGAGACGAGCGCGCTGATGAGATTCTCGTCCTTGTGTAGCGTCTGAATCTGGTTCGCGGGACCGATGACGGTGAGCTTCTGGGTCGACTGTCGGCCCATGAGCCGGTCGAGGAAGCTCTGGTCTGCGGTCTGCGAACGCGGGTACGTCTCGATTTCGATTCCGTTGAACTCGTCGGGGCTTATCTCGGCCATCGTGACCTCGATGAGCTTCGACTCCTCGTCGGGCGAAAGGCCCTCCTCGAGGATGACGATGTTGCCGTCGCGAACGCCGTCGAGGATGAGCCGAATCTTCTCCATGCTGGTGAGGTTTGCCATCCGATTCCCGCTGAAGAGGTCTATCTGGACCCCGTCGGAGCCGTTGTCGGAGGCGGTTGCTTCAGGCATGGTGAATCACGCGAAGTACTCCGCGATTTTGGCGTACACTTCGTCCATGTTCTCCCCTTCGAGCGCCGACAACTCGACTGTTTCGTGCTGTGGGTACGCGTTCGCGATGCGCTCGACGTTCGAGTCTTCGAGGTCGATCTTGTTCGCGAAGATGAGCACGGGCAGGTCCTGGCTCTCGATGATGCCGATGAGCATCGTGTTGACCTGCGATATCGGGTCCTTCGTGCTGTCGAGCACGTAGATGACGCCGTCGACGTCCTCGCGGAGCCAGTGCATGGCCTCGGCGACGCCCTCGGTCGCCTCGCGGGACCGGCGGACGGCGTCGTCTTTCTCCATGTCGTGTTCGAGAAATTCCTTGTAATCGACCTTCGTCGTGACACCCGGCGTGTCGACGATGTCGATGGTGACTTTCTTGCCGTTCCGCTCGATTTCGACGTTCTCTTTCCGCCTGGCGCGGCGAGTCTCGTGAGGGATGTGGCTCTCGGGACCGATGGCGTCACCGGTCCAGTCACGGGCGATACGGTTTGCGAGAGTCGTCTTCCCGGCGTTGGGCGGGCCATATATACCGATCCGCTTCGGCTCGCTCTCCGAAAAGAGCCGGTCGACGACTCGTGAGATGCTGTCTCTTAAATCTGTGAGCAGTCCCATCCTGGGCCTCCCGCACCTCCCGAACGCGTCGTGGAGGGCGTATGGAGGTATCACCCAACCGGACTCACTTAAGCACTACGTCAGACACCAGTCACGTGGGAGACAGGACGACAGAAAGGAACGTCGTGGACAGCGGTCGCGACGGACCGACGCGAGCGAGAAAAAGACGAGAGAGAACTGGGAGATTGCACGTGAAACGAAGGGGCAGGGAGGGGCAGCGGAAAGACGCCACTGGCCGCACCCTTCGAAAAGAGACTCGACGGAGTGACCCCGTCCCGCATCCCTCCGCTGATGTCTCACTCGGCGATTTGTGTTACTTCGAGCGTGCGTGCGCGCGAGCCGATTAGCCAAGACACAGACAAGCGTGAGGGTATTCGACCCTCGGCGAAAGCGCGAGCGAGTAACTCATCGGCCGGCTCGGATGGCATATTCACCCCCGCCAAATTAGTTAGCTAGTTTGAAATTAATTTCTGATGACGTTTGGAATGCAGATATTTGTCAATTCGAAAGGTAGTTAGAACGGGTTCCTGTAACCATGAGGGAACCAGACCCTCCCGAACAAAGTGTGCAAGCCGACGGCGCGGGCATCGTAGCCCCCGACGACGAGACGCCTACTTGGAGCGAGCGCAAGACTCGTGAGACGGCCCACTTCCGACTCACTTACGGCGTATTGGCGAACGTCGTCGGTGCTATCGCCGTCGTACCGTTCCTCAACAAGGGGTCGCCGGGGCGGCCTCTTACGCGGTGCTGAAGACGATGCGCAAGGGGTACATGTACAACCTCAACCGCCGCTACTACCGACTTCGTCCGCCGAAGTGAGTAGGAGGGGACGGGACCGAAACGATATCGGTGCCGGAAGTCCGGCCCCGTACCGGTAGTGGCTCTCTCGTCGAGGCGGGCCACTCCACGGACGTGAACTCGTCGCAGGGGTAACACCCCCACCCCTTCGTTTCGGGTGGAACGGCCCGAAGGGGTGGGTGGGGGGAGACCGCTAGACGGCGGTGGGACGTTAATTCTATTCTAGGGGAGTACAATAATATCTCTTTTTGCCCCAGTACGGTTACGGTATGATAATATAGTTAATAAAACTATCTGTATCTAAAGACCGCCGAGACCCCCTCCCTACTCTCTCACGGCTCCACCCGAAACGAAGGGGTGTGGGGGCTCCGAGCCCCAAGGGTTTCCCGTCGAACTGGAAAACACCCACTTAATTGCAGAGGAAACCAAGGGGTTAGAACAGTCGCTGAACTCCTCAGTTCCTCGATTTCTCCGGAAGCGTGTTTTTCCCGTTTCCACACGAAACAGAGGGGTTGCGGGGACCAATTTTTCTCGTCGGACACCCACTCAACTCCGAGTTCCACTCCACCCGCGCGGACCGGTGGGTTTCGCGTCAACCGGGAGTCCGGTGTGGTGCCGCCCGGATGTCCGGTGTGCAACTGCCGTTCGTCGAAATCTACCACTATCGCTTGGAGTCTCGACGCGTCCCGCGGTTCGACTCGGTAGAGTGCGATTGTTCGAACCGACCCGTTTCACCTCGACGCCACTGTGCCCAATTCCCTCCGTCCCAGCCGGTCGACTCTATCAGACCCCACGTCGACTACGTTCTCCAATCGACTCGAACTACTCGCCTCATCCGAACCCTTCCTCACCCATCCCTGACTCCCGGCCATGGTTTCGACTCCGAGACGCTCCGCTCTCGGTGTCGATACGACCTGCCGACCTCCATCGACTGACCCCCGGTTGACCCTCGACTGACTCCCGACTTCCAACTGACGACCTCAATCGATTGACGACTCCAACCGGCGCTTCCGAACAGTGGTCGCGAGGAGTCTCCGTCCTCCGAGCGAATCGAGCGCTCGTGTTGAAACGGTCCCGTCCGGCCGAGTTCCGGTCGGACGGCGGCAGACGAGTCGGAGAAGTAAGATTTTTGTACCGACTGTTCGTTTGGTTCCTTTGCATCATCTGGAATCGCCTTCTTCGGCGTGACGCGCAGATGCCGGCTACCACCGGCCTCACGCACCGTATGCGCCGCTGCGGGCGACTATTCCACTTGAAACAAAGGGGTATTCACGATGGACGAGGAAGAGAATCCGCGAGGCGGCGCACGAGGAGAAGTCGGGAACAGTACGTCGGACGACAGCGCCGTCGACGGCGACTCTGGCGATGCACCCAGTACCGACGCGTCCGCTGACGATGCGTCCTCCGGGGCACCGACATCCGCCGCCGAGGACGACGTCTCCCCCGAAGACATCGACATTCAGGCGAGCATCGGCCCCGACGCCGACGCGCCCGACGAGGACCTCGACCAGCACAAAGACCCCGACGTCGGTCTCGACAAGGTCGTCCTCAACGACGACGAGGGTTCGAAGGGGCTGTTCGACGACCTCCTCGCCGGCGAGCCGATTTTCGAGAACAAGGAAGTCCTTCGGCCGTCGTACACCCCGCACGAACTCCCTCACCGGACCGACCAGATAAACCAGATGGCGACGATTCTCGTCTCCGCCCTGCGCGGGGAGACGCCGTCGAACATCCTCATCTACGGGAAGACGGGGACCGGCAAGACCGCGAGCGCGAAGTTCGTCAGTCAGGAACTCGAATCCACCTCCCAGAAGTACGACGTGCCCTGCGAGGTCGAGTACATCAACTGCGAGGTGACAGACACGCAGTACCGCGTGCTCGCGCAGTTGGCGAACAAGTTCATCGAGAAGAACGTCGAGCGCATCGAGGCCGAACAGGAACGACTCGACGAGATGCGCACGCGGGCGACGGAAGACCCCAACGCCCTCGCGGACACGCCCTACGACTCCATCGCCGAGATAGACGAGCGCGCGGCGGAACTCGACGACGACGCCGACGAGATGGAGACGGTGCCGATGACCGGGTGGCCGACCGACCGGGTCTACACGACGTTCTTCGACGCCGTCGACTACAAGGAGCGCGTGGTCGTCATCATGCTCGACGAAATCGACAAGCTGGTGGAGAAGTCGGGCGACGATACCCTCTACAACCTCTCGCGGATGAACTCCGAACTCGACAACTCCCGCATCTCCATCATGGGTATCTCGAACGACCTGAAGTTCACCGACTTCCTCGACCCCCGGGTCAAGTCGAGCCTCGGCGAGGAGGAAATCGTCTTCCCGCCGTACGACGCGAATCAGCTCCGCGACATCCTCCAGCACCGCGCCGACGTGGCGTTCAAGCCCGGCGCGCTCACGGACGACGTGATTCCGTTGTGTGCCGCCTTCGCCGCGCAGGAACACGGTGACGCCCGGCGCGCACTCGACCTGCTCCGCACGGCCGGCGAGCTCGCAGAGCGCGGGCAGGCCGACACTGTCGAGGAGGCACACGTCCGGCAGGCGCAGGACAAAATCGAACTCGACCGGGTGGTCGAGGTCGTCCGTACCCTCCCCACGCAGTCGAAAATCGTCCTCTTCGCCATCATCCTCCTGGAGAAAAACGGCGTCCGCAACATCAACACCGGCGAGGTGTTCAACATCTACAAGCGCCTCTGCGAGGAGATCGACGCCGACGTCCTCACCCAACGCCGCGTCACCGACCTCATCTCGGAACTCGACATGCTCGGCATCGTCAACGCCGTCGTCGTCTCGAAGGGTCGTTACGGCCGAACCAAGGAAATCAGCCTTTCTGTCCCCATTGACGAGACCGAGGCCGTCCTGCTGACGGACTCCCGACTCGGCGACATCGAGAGCGCACAGCCGTTCGTGCAGGCGCGGTTCGATAACTAAACGACAATCACTAAACGACAATCGTCGCTCTCTGGTTGGTGCCGTCGTAGAAGTTCCGCTCTGCTTAGTCCTGCTTACCGAACCCGGATCACGCCGCGACCGCGTCGCCGTGCACTGCTGTCTTCGACGTCTCGACCGGAAGCGGTGCCGTCGTCGGTATGTTGGTGGCTGTCGCCTCAATCATGGTCACGTCCTCGGTCGCCACGTCGACGGATTCGACGGACTCAACGGACACGGGTGGGACCGGCGTCGTCGTCGCCATCGAGTTGGCGAGCGTCAGGCGAACCCACCCGAGAAGCGGGATGCGGACCCGCGCGACGCCTTGGACCCACTCGGGTCGGACCGGGTCGGCGATGCCGCTCACCTGGTCGTACCGCGGGTTGTTGTCTCCTTTCGTGATGAAGCCGGCGTACTCCGCGGGACAGTTGGCGAGTTCTCGACAGTTGTCGGCCGACATATATTCGGGGTTCGCCCGGTCGTACCAGTTCTCTCCTTCGTCGACCCAGAACATCGCCCGGTGGATAATCGGTGGCCCTGCCGACCCGGGGTCGTCGTAGACGATGACGCTGCCGGGGCCGCCGAACTTCCGATAGTCGACATCCGCGCCCGTCTCGGCCGTGACGACGGCGGTTCCCTCGACGGACGCGTCCGGGGCGTACCGGTCCGGTCCCGTGATGAACACGAGGTCGCCTTTGTGCATGTGCGGTTCCATGCTCCCGCTTTCGACGGCGACCATCGGTGGCCACACGCCGCTCACCGCGAACAGGAACAACCCGACGGCCAACACGGCGAGCGCGCTCGTCAGAACTTCGCGGACGAACAGCAGCGGCCCCTCCTCTGCCGTCCGGAGTCGAGTTAGTACGCCTTCGTCGGAGGCGGGACCGCGCCGCGGTTCGGGGGAGGGCGGGCGACCGTCGTCGTCACTCATCACTCCCAGTTTACCCGGACTGGGTTTCAACGTTCTGGGTTTCGGCATCCTTTTTGCCGCGTGTCGCACACTCCGGGTGTGCCACTGGAGACGCCGGCGCGCATCGTCCGGGCGCTCGTCGGTCGCGGCTACAACGCGGAACGCGAGGCCGTGACCCTCATCGCCGGCTCCGACGACCCCGGCCGCACCCTCGCCCGCGTCGTCGAAGCCGTCCCGGACGACGCGCTTCGCATCACCGCCGACCACGTCCGCGAGGTGCTCGCGTCCGCCCCCGCCGCGGACCCGCCGGGAACGGAATCGACCGGCCCGGCCGCCGCGCAGGTTACGGACGCCGACGCGTCTGCCACCGCCGCGTCAGACCCCCCTGTTTCCGCTGCAACATCGCACGACAACGCGGACCACACCGCTCAATCGACTCCAGCCGAAGCCGAGGGAGAGCCGACCGGGCGGAACGTCGACCCGGCGCTTCGGTCCCTCGAAATCGCCAACGACATGACCGGCCAGTCGACGGGAACCGGCGAGTACGACGACTTCGTGAAGGTGTTCCGCGACCGCTACGAGAAGCTCTCGAAGATGCTCCGCGGGCGCGTCAACCACCGTCCCGCGAAGGCCATCTCGAACATGTCCGGCGGCGAGGACGCGGAACTCATCGGCCTCGTCGACGACGTTCGCTCCACCAAGAGCGGCCACTGGATTATCGAACTCGAAGACACGACGGGGACGTTCCCCTGTCTCGTGATGAAGGACAAGGACATCGCGGGCTACGTCGACGAACTCCTCATGGACGAGTGCATCGCGGTGCAGGGGACGCTCTCGGGCGACGCGGGCATCCTCTTCGTCGACTCGATGCACTTCCCCGACGTGCCGCGGAGCCACCGACCCAACACCGCCGACAGGGACGTGCAGGCGGCGCTCATCTCGGACGTGCACGTCGGCAGCCAGGAATTCATGGCCGGCGCGTGGAATCGCTTCGCCGACTGGCTCCACACCGAGGAGGCAGAGCGCATCGAGTACCTCCTCATCGCCGGCGACATGGTCGAGGGCGTCGGCGTCTACCCGAATCAAGACGAGGAACTCGACGTCATCGACATCTACGAGCAGTACGAGGCGTTCTCGGAGCACCTCAAATCGGTGCCCGGCGACCTCGACATCGTGATGATTCCGGGCAACCACGACGCGGTCCGACTCGCGGAGCCACAACCCGGTTTCGACGACGAACTCCGCGATATCATGTCGGCCCACGACGCTCGAATCACGAGCAATCCCTCGATGATCACGCTCGAAGGGGTCAACGTTCTCATGTACCACGGCGTCTCGCTCGACGAGGTCATCGCCGAGCTGCCGGCCGATAAGGCGAGCTACGACGAGCCGCACAAGGCGATGTATCAGCTCCTGAAAAAGCGCCACGTCGCGCCGCAGTTCGGGGGCCACACCCGCCTCGCGCCCGAGGAACTCGACTACCTCGTCATGGAGGACGTGCCCGACATCTTCCACACCGGCCACGTCCACAAGCTCGGCTGGGGCAAGTACCACAACGTCCTCGCGGTCAACTCCGGCTGTTGGCAGGCCCAGACCGACTTCCAGAAGTCCGTCAACATCGACCCCGACGCCGGCTACGCCCCCATTGTCGACCTCGACACGCTGAACATGACGGTTCGGAAGTTCTCCTGAGTCGGCGGCCGTTCTCCTGCTCAGCGTGCCCCCTGATAGCACGCCGGATGTGCGGGGGTCGGGACCATTCCGCCGTCGCTTTTTATCCGCGACGCGCGCAGAATCGGTGATGACTGACGACGCGCTGTTCGACGCGACGATCCTGAACGACCTGTCGCTCGCTAACCGGGCCGGGTTGGCACCGATGACGCGTATCAGCGCCACCGACGAGGGGTTGGCGACGAACGAGATGGCCCACTACTACCGGAAGTTCGCCGACGGCGGGTTCGGATTCCTCGTCACCGAGGGCGTCTACACGGACGACGCGTACAGCCAAGGCTATCTGAACCAGCCGGGGCTCGTCACCGACGACCACGTCGAGGCGTGGACGAACGTCACGGACGCCGTCCACGAGGTCGACACGCCGATTTTCGCGCAGTTAATGCACGCCGGGGCGCAGTCGCAGGGGAACCCGCACCTCGACGGCGACCGGACGCTCGCGCCCTCCGCGGTCCAGCCCGACGGCCAGAAGGCGGAAGCCTACGGCGGGAGCGGCGAGTTCGCCGTCCCGAAGGCGGCTGACGAGGTGGACCTCGAAACCGCTCGTGAGGGCTTCGTACAGGCGGCGAGGAACGCGGTCGAAGCCGGCTTCGACGGCGTGGAACTCCACGGCGCGAACGGCTATCTGCTCAACGAGTTCCTCGCGGCGGACGCGAACCAGCGCGACGACGAGTACGGCGGGGGCCCCGAGTCTCGCGTTAAGTTCCCCGCCGAGGTCCTTTCTGCGGTCGCCGACGCGGTCCCCGAGGAGTTCGTCGTCGGCATCCGCGTCTCCCAAGAGAAAGTGACCGACGGCGACTACGAGTGGCCAGAAGGCGAGGACGCGGCCGCGGTCTTCTTCGAGGCGCTCTCGGCCGCCGGAGCCGACTACGTCCACACGACCGAGACCGACGCGACGAGTCCGACCTTCGGCGCGGACGGGTCCTCGCTCGCCGAGGCGGCCGCCGAACACGTCGCGGACGACACGGTCGTCATCGCCAACGGCGGTCTCGGTGACCCCGACGCGGCGGGGGCCGCCGTCGACGCCGGCGCGGACCTGTTCACGCTGGGAACGAGCGCGCTCGCCAATCCGGATTGGCCGGCGCGCGTGGCCGCCGACGACGGCCTCGACGCCTTCGACCCGGCGAAGTTCCTCGCGCCGACCGCCGGTCTCTCCAACCACGAGGTTCCGTCCGACCCACCGGCCGCGGACGACTGACGCGCGCTCGACGCCGAGTCCCCTGACGGCGGACCGACGACCGAACCCCTTCGCTTCCACTCGAACTCTCGTTTTTGCGGCGTTTTCCGGGGCGTTCTGTTTTCGGGTTCCGCGACCCCGACTCGACTACCCGAGCGTCACGTCGAGGTAGAGCATCACGACGACGCCGACCATCGTCCCGAAGGTCGCCACGCGCTCGTGACCGTTCGAGTGCGTCTCGGGGACGATTTCGTCGGAGATGACGAACAGCATCGCGCCGGCGGCGAAGCCCATCGCGTAGGGGAGCAGCGCCGAGGCGTACTGGATGGCCCACGCGCCGAAGACGGCGAGCGGAATCTCCACGAGGCCGGCTCGGATGCCCGTGAACGTCGCGTAGGTCGTGTTCCGGAGGCCGGCGTTGACGGCGGCGATGGAGACCGCCAGCCCCTCGGGGATGTTCTGGATGCCGATGGCGAGCATCAGCGGGATTGCCGTCCCGAGGTCGCCGGAGCCGAAGCCGACCCCGACGGCGAGGCCCTCGGGCATGTTGTGGATGGTGATGGCGACGATAAAGAGGACGACCGAGGCCATCTTCTTCTCCGTCTCAGGGGCGTCCGTCCGGGTCTTGCCGGTCACGAGGATGTGGACGTGCGGAATCCACAGGTCCGCTTGGTCGAGGACGACGACGCCGATGACGAAGCCGGCGAGGACCGGAATCGGATTCCCGCCCGCCGCCTCGATGCCGGGGAGGATGAGACTCGTGAAACTCGCGGCGAGCATGACGCCGGCGGCGAAGCCGAGGAGCGTGTCGAGCGAGCGCTTCGAGGGGTCGCGCCAGACGAGAATGAGAAGCGCGCCCACCATGTTCATGCCGGCGATGACGATGCCGCCGAGGAGGCCCTGCATCACCGGGTCCGAGCCGGCGAGCGAGACGAACAACTCTTCGACCGTGGTCACAGTCGTCTCACTCCCGGCCGCCGGTTCGCGCGTCGTTCGGTCATGGGCCACCAAACGAGAGGGAGGTATGTATTCCCACCGTCGGTTCTCGCCGACCGCGCCCTCGTTGCGCGCGACGGGAGCGAACTGGGCGGTCGCGCCCCGCGGGCTGGACTACCCCGTCTCGTCGAGGACGTACCGGACGGTCGGCGACCCCTCGAACCGCGGGCCGTGGCCGACGCGGTCGAACCCGGCGTGCTCGACCGCGTCACACAGCGGCCGCTCGGATTCGAGGACGAGCACCTCGACCGGCAGGCTCTCGGCGCTGGCGAAGCGGAGCGGCTCTTCGAGCAGCCGCCGTACCGCCGGCTCGGTCCCGCCGAGCCGAGTGACGTGGAGGACGCCGTCGCGGACGTCGAAGCCGACGAACCCGAGTACCGGTTCGTCGTCGGCCGGCGCGTCGGCGTTCGGGTCGGAGCCCGTGTCGGCGGTGGCGAGACGGACCGTGCGGTCGCGTATCAGCCGCCGCATCGCCCGTATCGGCGCGTCGGCGACGGCGGCGAGCGCCTCGGCGTCGGTGTCCACGGCGTCTCTGACATCCATACCCGAACGTACCGCGCCTTCGGTGATAAATCTCCGCACGCGAGGCGGCGGTACGGGCCGTCTCGACGCCGGATTCGAGGGTGACGGCAACGGTTGAATCGGAGGACATAGTTATACGTCCCCCCGCGTTAGCCCCTCGCATGTTTACCAACGAAGCCCCGAAGCGACGCGACGCACCGGAGGGACGATGCGCGTAGTCGCGAAGTTCGGCGGCACCTCGCTCGGTAGCGGTGACCGAATCAACCGCGCCGCGGACTCCATCGCCGCGGCCGTCGAACACGGCCACGAAATCGCCGTCGTCGCCTCCGCGATGGGCTCGACGACCGACGACCTCCTCGACGAAATCAAGTTCGAGGCCGACGACCGCGACCGCGCCGAAATCGTCTCGATGGGCGAGCGGACCAGCGTGCGCATGCTCAAGGCGGCGCTGGCCGCCCGCGGCGTCAACGCCCTGTTCGTCGAACCCGGCACCGACGAGTGGCCGGTCATCACGAACGACCTCGGCGAGGTCGACGTCGAGGCGACCCGAGAGCGGGCCGCGAAGCTCGCCGCCGAACTCGACGGCGTCGTTCCGGTCATCACCGGCTTCCTCGCGCAGAACCACGACGGCGAAATCACGACGCTCGGCCGCGGCGGCTCCGACACCTCCGCCGTGATGCTCGGTAACTACATGGACGCCGACGAGGTCGTCATCGTCACCGACGTGGAGGGTGTCATGACCGGCGACCCGCGCGTGGTCGAAGGCGCGCGCAACGTCGGCCGCATCACCGTCGACGAGCTTCGGAACCTCTCGTTCCGTGGGGCCGAGGTCGTCGCGCCGTCTGCGCTCTCGTACAAGGACGCGGGGCTCGACGTTCGGGTCGTCCACTACCAGCACGGCGACCTGCTCACCGGCGGGACGCTCATCGAAGGCGAGTTCCACAACCTCATCGACATGCAGGAAGAACCCCTCGCGTGTCTCACCGTGGCCGGGCGAGCGATTCGCAACCGACCGGGAATCCTCGCGGACCTCTCGGCAGCCCTCCGAGAAGAGGACATCAACGTCGACTCGGTCGCCTCCGGGATGGACTCTATCACGTTCTACGTCCTCGAAGACGACTCCGACCGGGCCGAGGCCGTCCTCCACGACCGCGTCGTCGCCGACGACGCGCTGTCTTCCGTCACCGTCGAAGACGACATCGCCGTCGTCCGCGTCACCGGCGGCGAACTCCCGAACCGCCCCGGCGTCATCCTCGACATCGTTCAGCCGCTGTCCGACGCCGGCATCAACATCCACGACGCCATCACCTCCGCGACCTCCGTCGCAATCTTCGTGGCGTGGGACGACCGCGAGGAGACGCTCGGCATCATCCAAGACAAGTTCTGAGCCCGCTCCTCGGCTCGATTCCGTTTTTACGCAGTCGTTTCCGCCAGCGACGCCGAACAGCCGGCAGCATCCGACGGTCGGCGTGGGCGGTTCGTGGCGATAGCGGAACAGCCGGCGACACCGATGCACAGTCCCGTCCACGAGCGCCGAAAACCGGGCGTCGTCCCTCGATTTTCCGCCTGCCGATTACTTCACGTTCGCGGGTCTATTGCGGGCATGAAATCGTACAAGGCGAAGATGGTCGAGCCCATCGAACTCCCCTCGCGCGAGGAGCGCGAGGCCGCCCTCGAACGGGCCGGCTACAACGCGTTCAACCTCGACGCCCGCGACGTGTACATCGACCTCTTGACCGACTCGGGGACGGGAACCATGTCCGCAGAGCAGTGGGCGGCGATGATTCGCGGCGACGAGGCCTACGCGGGCAGCGAGTCGTTCGCCCGACTCGCGGAGTCGGTCCGCGACGTGATGGGCTTCGAGCACGTCGTACCGACCCATCAGGGTCGCGGGGCGGAGAACGTCCTCTACGGCGTCCTCTTGGAGGACGGCGACGTGGTTCCGAACAACTCGCACTTCGATACGACCCGCGCCCACATCGTCAATCAGGGCGCGGAGCCGGTCGACTGTCCGTCGCCCGCCGCGCGCGACCCGAACTCCACGGAGTCGTTCAAGGGTAACTTCGACATCGACGCGGGCTACGCGCTCGTCGAGGAGGTCGGCGCCGACGCGGTTCCCGTCGTCGTCCTCACCATCACGAACAACTCCGTCGCCGGCCAGCCGGTCTCGATGGCGAACATTCGCGCCACCGCCGAGTTCGCCCGCGACATCGACGCCATGTTCGTCATCGACGCCTGCCGGTTCGCGGAGAACGCCCACTTCATCAAGACCCACGAGGCGGGTTACGAGAACCGCTCAGTCGCCGAAATCGCCCGCGCGCAGTTCGAACACGCCGACGCGATTACGATGTCCGGCAAGAAAGACGCGCTCGTCAACATCGGCGGCTTCGCCGCGATGCGCGACGAGACGGTGTTCGAACACGCGAAGCAGCGCGCCATCCTCTACGAGGGCTTTCCGACCTACGGCGGCCTCTCGGGCCGCGACATCGAGGCGATGGCCGTCGGCCTCCGCGAGGCCGTCACGCCGCCCTACGTGTCCGACCGCGTCGAACAGGTGGCCGAACTGGGCGACCTCCTCGTCGAGGCGGGCGTCCCTGTCTACCAGCCGACCGGCGGCCATGCGGTCTATCTCGACGCCGGCGAGGTGTTCCCGCACATCCCGAAAGACGAGTTCCCCGGACAGGAACTCGTCTGCGCGCTCTATCTCGAAGGCGGCGTCCGCGGCGTCGAACTCGGCGGCTTCGCGTTCCCCGGCACCGACCGGCCGGACCTCGTGCGCCTCGCGCTCCCGCGGCGCACCTACAGCCGCGAACATCTCGAACACGTCGCCGAGACGGCCGCGAAGGTGATGGACTCCGCCGGCGAGTACGGCGGTCTCGAAATCGTCGAGGAGCCGCCGATGAAGGAGCTTCGGCACTTCTCGGCGCGGCTCGAACCGGTGTCGAACTGACGGCTTCAGGATAGCTACTCGATTTCGTCCCTATTTTCCCTCGTACAGCCGGCTCGCCAGTCGCTCCGGCAGGCCGACCTCGCGCACGCGCTCGGCGACGCGGTCGATGTCGTAGTTGACGCGCTCCGCCTCGATTTCCATCGCGTCGAGGTCGGCGACCGCGTAGGCCGCCCGCGGGTCGCCGTCGCGGGGCTGGCCGACGCTTCCGGGGTTCAGGACGATTCCGTCGTCGTAGATTCGGTGGCCCTGCACGTGGGTGTGACCCAACACCAGCAGGTCCTCGCCGTCGAGGAGCGACGGCGAGAAGTCGTCGGGGTAGGTGTAGCGGTCGGGGTGGTCGGGGTGGCCGTGGGCGAGTTTGACCCGGCCGTCGGCGACGTGTCGGGTTTTCGGAAGTGACGATAGCCACTCCATCGACGCCGGGGAGAGCGCGTCGCGGGCGTAGTCGACGCCCGCGGCCGCCATGCTGTTGAAGCGGAAGCCGGTCCCCGACGTGACTGCGCGGTCGTGGTTCCCCGAGACCGTTGGCACGTCCCGGTCGGCGAGTTCGGACACGCACTCCTCGGGCCACGGGTTGTAGCCGACCACGTCGCCGGCGCAGACCAGTCGGTCGACCGGCGGCATCGATTCGAGCACCGCGTCGAGTGCCGGGAGGTTCCCGTGCACGTCCGAGATGACGCCCAGTCGCATGGCTCGGTGTACGGGTGCGCGGCTGAAAAGTTCCGGGCCGGTCGCGAGTCGAGTACGACAGCGCACCTGACCCGGCGGGACGCCGACAGTCGCGTTACTCGCCGTTGTAGAAGGCGGTCTCGACCGAGTCACCGACGGTCGCGGCGGCGGCACAGACGGCGTGTTCGAACTCGTGGTCGTAGAGTTCGCGGGCCGCGTCGGCCGCGGTCTCCGCGTCGAGGTCGAACGCGCGCGGTTCGTCTTCCTCGTAGGTCGCCACGAGCGTGGGTTCGGAGACGGCTTCCACCACGAGCGCGTCCTTTCGGACGATGCCGATGAACGCCTCGTCGTCGCCGACGACGCCCGCGATTCGGGGCGTGTCGTAGTCGTCTTTCTCGTAGTCGAGCGCGAGCAGAATCTCGGCGAGGGCGTCGCGCGGCGGGTAGCCGAGGTCGAGTTTCTCCGCGATGGGGTCGACCTGCGAGCCGTTGCCGACGACGACGTAGTCGCCGCCCTCGCGGACGCAGTTGTAGGCGATGTAGGGGTTATCGGTCTCGGGGGCGTCGGGCGTCGGCCCGACGGTCAGGGCTCCGTCCCGGTCGACGACCTGTCGGTTCGGGAAGGACCGAGAGGAGACGCGATACGCACCGATTCCGGGGCCAACGACGACGAAACGTCCGACGTACATACACGAGAGTGGATAGAATAGGGGCAAATAGTTGGCGGTTTATGCACGTCTGTCCGTCACCGTGCCATAAAATCGCACGGCGGAATCGACACGCAACGTTTACAAATACCCGCGAAGTACGAATTGATGCGAAGTCCCATGGGGTAGTGGCCAATCCTGTTGCCTTCTGGGGGCAACGACCCAGGTTCGAATCCTGGTGGGACTATTTCTCCGATTCTCACGCTCTTTGAGGCCGCACTGTCCCCTGTTCTCCAGTTGAAACGAAGGGGTAGGTTTCAGAAACCCAAGGGGTGTGTTTCGAGTGGAGTTTTTGCTGACGGATTCTCAGACCGTCCGAATACCGGCGATACGGGTCGTGAAAACCGCTTAGCGTTCGACCGCGAGCAGCGCGACTCGCTCTTTGACCAGTGCGGGGAGGTCGCCGTCGGCGACGCGCAACTCCGTCTCGCCCACGTCGAACACCTCGCGGACGAGCGCTTCGTCGTAGTCGCCGAGGGTCTCCGCGGGTTCGAGGTCGAGTCGGTCGAACAGCGCGGCCTCGGCGCCTTCTTCGTCGCCGCCGTCGACGAGAATTACGACGGGGACCCTCCCCTCCGAGACGCCGATTTCGAACGCGCGGTTAATCTGCCGGCGGCCGCTGGCGTAGAGGAGGATTTCGACGGCCCGGTCGCGGGCGATTTCGTTGCCGCGGCCGATGGCCCGGTCGGCGAGTTCGGTCGCCCGTTCGAGGTGCTCGCGGTCCACGACGTACCGGGCGTCGAACGCCTGCACCGTCGCGCCCGTCTCGTCGGCCACGTCGCCGACGACCGCGATGAACGAATCGAGGTCCGAGACGGTCGCCTCGGCTTCGACGAGTCTCATTCGAAATCACCCAGACTCGCCTGTTGGTCGGCGCGGTCTTTTGCCGTCTCGAAGCCGGTGTCGTCGGGGACGGCGTCTTCCGGCGCGTCGTCTTCGTCCACCTCGTCCATCGAGGGGTCCTTCCGACCCGCGGCTTCGAGGATGTTCTGAGCCGTCTTCCTGCGACCCCGGAGCGCGGCGAGGATGCGCGATTTCTCGGTCTCGCGGAGGTCGGCCCGACTCTCGACGCCGGCTTCGAACAGCCGTCGGGCGCGCTTTCGGCCGACGCCGCGGACGCCGGCGAGGTCGAGCAGTTCCTCGCGGACGCCGTACTCGACGCGCTTTTTCCCCTCGCGGACCGCGTACACGGAATCGAGGTCGAGTTCGGAGGCGAGTCGCTCGGCCGCACCGAGGAGCCACTCGGCCGTCTCGACCTTCCCGCGGATGTCGCCGGGGCCGACGCCGTAGCGCTCGGTGATTCGGTCCTCGTCGACCTCGCCGACCCAGTCTTCGAGGAGCTTCGCGGTCTTCAGCGCCGACAACCAGTCTTCGAACGCCACGTCCTCGTACTCCGAGGGGACGCGCCCGAGGAACTCCGGTTCGCGCTCGTAGCACAGTTCGGTGTAGGTCTCGCGGTCGCCGGACTTCAGGTAGAGCTGATACATGTCCGGCGTCCGGCAGACGAGGTGGTAGAGGCCGAGCGGCGTCGGATACGTCCGGTCCGTCTCGAACTCGTCGGCGTCGTCGTCTCCGGAACCACCGGCGTCAACGTCTCCCCCGTCGCCGCTCTCTGTCGCGACCATCTCGCTGGCCCGCTGGAAGCCGCCGGGTTCGTCGTCGGATTCGCCCCGCGCTTGTTTCGGCTTCTCGGGCGTCTCGCCCGCGAGCGCCCGGAGCTTCTCGGTTCGGTGGTCCGCCGCCCATTCGAGGCCGTCGATGATTTCGGCGGCGCTCATCGGGTCGAGATAGAGCCGCGAGACGGTGTGGCCGACGGGCGTCGCCCGTATCGTCTCTCCTTCGAACTCGACGAACCCGTTTACTTCGAGGTAGTCGAGCACGCGGTCGGTCACCTGTCCGAGTCGCTCGGGGTCGTCGGTCTGGGTCGCATAGAGCGTCTGGTCGAGGAATTCGAGCAGTCCCTCGCGGGTGTGGGCGAAGCCGGAGGCGACGGTGGCGAGCAGGTGCGTCCGCAGCGCGGGCTCGGCCGCGAGCTTCGACCGCACGTCTTCTGCGTCGGCCCAGATGTACCGCTCGAACAGTTCGTCGCGGGCGTCGGCGTCCTTCGCGAGCAGTACCGCCTCGCCGTAGGGGTCGAGGCCGGGCCGACCGGCGCGACCCATCATCTGGTGAACTTCGAGCACGTCAAGCGGCTTCATTCCGCCGTAGTCGCCGTCGTAGCGCTGCCAGTCACGGACGACGACGCGGCGGCTCGGGGTGTTGACGCCGGCGGCGAGCGTCGGCGTGGCGCAGATGCACTTGATGAGTCGGTCGCGGAAGGCGTCCTCGACGAGGGTTCGGTGCTCCGCGGCGAGCCCCGCGTGGTGGAACGCCGCGCCCTTGGCGACCGCCGCGGCGAGGTCCTCGGAGGTCTCGGTGTCGGACACGTCGCGTATCTCGGCGGCGAGTTCCGCGAGGTCGCCGCGCTCGTCGCCGGTGATGTACCGCTCCGTCACGTCGGCCATGCGGCGGGCCGCGGACTCGGCGTTTCGCCGCGAGTTCACGAAGACGAGCGAGGAGCCCTGGTCGCCGTCGCCGTCGCCCTCCAACGCGTCGGCGACGAGCGCGGGCGTCTGCCGTTCCCCGCGGCCGACCGGCACCTCGCGTTGGCTCCCGTCGGCGAAGGAGATGGCGTTGCCGTAGTGGACGCCCATCTTGAGGTCGATGGGTCGCCAGTCGGACTTGACGAGTTCCGCGTCGAGCCAGTCGGCGACGACGCCCGCGTTGCCGACGGTCGCCGAGAGCGCGACGACCTGCAGGTTCGGGTTGAGCCGGCGGAGCTTCGCCAGCGTGACCTCCAGCGTCGGCCCGCGGTGTCTGTCGTCGACGAGGTGGACCTCGTCGGCGACGACGCAGGTGAGTTGGTCCATCCACGCCGCGTTGTTCCGGACGAGCGAGTCGACCTTCTCGGAGGTGGCGACGATGATGTCGCGCGAGGAGAGCCACTCGCCGTCGGACTCGTAGTTGCCGGTCGAGACGCCCACGTCGATGCCGTACTCCTCCCAGCGCTCGAACTCGGCTTTCTTCTCGGAGGCGAGCGCCCGGAGCGGGACGATGTACAGCGCCTTCCCGCCGCGCGCGACGCTCGACAGCATCGCCAGTTCGGCGATGAGCGTCTTTCCGCTCGCCGTCGGGACGGCGGCCACGAGGCTCTCGCCGTCCGTCAGGCCGGCCTCGACGGCCTCGGCCTGCGGCGGGTACAGCTCCTCGATACCCTCGTCGCGGAGGGCCTCGGGAATCCCCGTCGGCAGGCCCGTCAGGTCCGCAGTTCGCATTGCATCTCCCTTGGACCGTCCCCCGGTTTAAGCCATCGGGTCGGTTCGGTCGCCGACCCACGTCCCCGCGTCGGCAGGGCTTTGTACGGCCCGGCGGTACGATGGCGCATGAGAGTCGAGTACGACCGCGACACCTGCATCGGCATGTTCCAGTGTGTCGACGAGTGGGAGGGCTTCGAGAAGAACGTCGACGACGGCAAGGCCGACCTCGTCGACGGCGAGGAGACCGACGACGGCGTCTTCGTCCGCGAGGTCCCCGAGGACGCCGAGTTCGACGCGAAGTTCGCCGCCCGCGTCTGCCCCGTCGAGGCCATCCGCATCCTCGACGACGACGGCGAACAGCTCGTTCCCTGACCGCGACGCCGACGAGCCTGCTGTTTTCTCTCGCGTCCGCGACGCGACCGAACCGTGTGACCGACGACCGTGGGGCACGTCCCCGAACCCCTCCGTTTCGACTGGAGATTCGGCCGACGATAGAGTGTAACAGTTAAGCGGCGGGCCCCTAATCGTGCCACTATGAGCCAAGCGACGAAAATCGTGCTCGGTACCGTCGGCGTGTCGGCCCTGCTGGCCGTCGTGTTCGTCGGGATGAGCATCGCCTGAGCGGATGTTCGAGACGCGCACCCTGCCGTCGGACCTCGAATCGATCCGCGACGAGTACGCCTCCGGCGCGCTCGTCTTGGACGTGGCCGGTGACTTCGACACCATCCCACCCGAGGCCGCGGAGAACCTCGGGTTGGTGGTCGAGTCGCTCTCCCCGGCGGCGTACCCCGCGGAGTGGCTACCAGACGACTCGCCCCAACAGCTCCGACGCTACGCGTCGTCGGACTTCACCATCGGGATGCCCGGCGACGGCACCGTGACGTGGTCCCGACAGACCGTCCCGCCGGTCGTGCTGGTGAAGTACCGCGCGAAGGGGACGCCGGACGACTTTCTGGACTTCCTCATCGCCGAGGCGTTCGTGCAGGCCGGAAACGACGAGATTCCGGAGCACTTCCTCCCCTTCTTCGGTGAGCGGTACCGCGACCTCGCCGCGGCGACGCCGCTCGGCCCGAGCGAGACGTATCAGGTCGCCGCCGCCCTCTACGAGGGCTGGGTCGGTCTCCACACCCGCGAGGCGTTCGCGTCGTGGGAGGGGAGCCACGACCGCCTCCACGACGCGTGGGTCGATGCCGGCGGCCGACTCGACGACCGACTTGCGAACCTCCCGCGGCTCGTCGCGCTCGGCAGACTCTCGTTCGCCGAGGCGACCGAGTTCGCGTGTTCGGCCATCAAACACGGCCGCGACCTCCCCGCGCCGTTTTCGGCGCTGGACACCGCGGCGTACCGCGACCACGGGCCGAGCTACGCGGTCAAGTGGGCGGAAAAGACGTTCGAGCAACTCGCGGCCGACGACGCGGAACCGGTCGACGGCGCGGCCACCGACGATTCGGCCGACGACGACGCCGACTCGGCGTAGTCGGTCGCGCCCGAGCGCGTCGCGCGTCGCCTCAGAACTCGGTTTCGACGGTGCCGTCCTCGTCGAGGTCGACGACGCCGTCGAACAGTTCGCGGAATCGGTCCAGCGTCTCTTGGTCGTGGACCTCCTTCGAGAGGTGGAACAGCCCTACCGCGTCGAACTCGTCGAGGAGTTCGAGAATCTGTTTCGTCGCCTCGAAGGCGCGGTCCTCGTCGGCGTAGTAGGCCATCTCCGTGACTGAATCGACGCTGAGCCGGAGCTTTCCATCGTGGCTTTCGAGGAACTGTCGGGTCTTCTCGACGATGGCGTCGAGGTCGTCGGGAGCCGCGACGTAGTGGATGTTGTCCGAACTGCGTCGGGAGTAGCCGCGCTCGATAGAGAGCGTGTCGAGGATGGTGGCGCTGGACTCGTCGACCTCGTAGTGTTCCAGCTTCTGTTCGACCTCGCGCGCGGTGGTCCGCGTCGAGATGACGAGGAAGCGGTCGGTGTCGACTTTGAAGAAGTCCGTGTCGATGCGGTCGGTCTCGCCGATGCTCGGATGAAGGAGCAAGATACCTGTGCCGCCCGGAATCGTCGCGGGCGCGTCTTCGATGGCGAGCTCGTAATCCATACCCCAAGCAGTTACCCTGCCGACTTAATCCTTCATGCCGCTTGGGCCGCGGCGTCCCCGAATCGTGTCGTGTGTTCACTCTCCTCGCGCTGGGCGGTCAGAACAGCGAGTCGGCCGTGGCGGCGCCGATGACGCTGAACACCGCGCCGACGCTCGTCGCCTTGAGCGTGATACGGAGCACCGCGAGGTCGAGGTCGTACCCCAGCACGGTGACGAGGACCTGTCCCGACACGTCCGAGAGGAACGTCCCCGGCGCGTCGAACGCGAGCGCGAGGATGAACACGGAGAGGTACGAGACGGTGATGAGCGAGATGAACCGGACGGGAATCCCGCCGACCTCGCGCTCCCTGTCGGGGTCGCGGTCGTCGGCCTTGTAGAGCGCGCCGTAGCCGACCGCGAGCACGATAAAGAGCGTGAGGAGCGCCTGCGCGAACGACATGCTCCGCGCGAGCACCCACACCTCCTCGGTGACGACGAACGGCCCCGCGAGGAGGAACCCGCCGACGACCTGCTGGGCGGTGTCGGCGAGCGCGAACCGGCGGCGGACTCCGACCATACACCGGTCGTCGGGACGGCGGCAATTAAAAGGCGCGACGGGAGACACGGCTGATTCGCCGCCGGATTCGCCGCCCCCGCGGGACCAGTTCGAACGCATTTTCACCCCGGCGCGCGAGGCTTCGGTATGAGCGTCCGCGACGAGTTCGACGCCTGGGCGGCCGACGGCCGCGACAAGGGCATGGAGGACCGACACTGGCACACCGCGAAGCACGCGCTCGCACGGATGCCGGTCGAGGAAGGCGACACCGTCGTCGACCTCGGGACCGGAAGCGGCTACGCCCTGCGCGCGCTTCACGACACGAAGGGCATCGGCCGCGGGTTCGGCCTCGACGGCTCGCCCGAGATGGTCCAGAACGCCCGCGAGTACACCGACACCGACGACCTCTCGTTTCTCGTCGGCGACTTCGACGACCTCCCGTTCGACGACGACAGCGTCGACCACGTCTGGTCGATGGAGGCGTTCTACTACGCCGCCGACCCGCACCACACCCTCGAAGAAATCGCCCGTATCCTCAGGCCCGGCGGGACGTTCTACTGCGCGGTCAATTATTACGACGAGAACGTCCACTCCCACGAGTGGCAGGAGCTCATCTCCATCGACATGACCCGGTGGTCCCACGCGGAGTACCGCGAGGCGTTCCGCGACGCCGGCCTCCACGTCGCCGAACAGGACTCCATCGCCGACCTCGACATCGACATCCCGGCGGCCGCCGAGTTCCCGACCGACGATTGGGAGACCCGCGAGGAGATGGTCGAGCGCTACCGGACGTTCGGCACGCTCCTGACCGTCGGCGTCGCGCCCTGACGCGGAACGGGACCGCAGAACCGCCGACCCGCGCTTTCGACCTACTCGACGATGTGAGCCGACGCCGGGGCGAATCCGATATCAAGCGTCGTCCCGACCTCGAATCCGGCCGCTGATTCTTCGCCGCCGTCTTCGACCGCCACGACGAGTTCCGTCTCGCCCCAGTCGAGTCGCACCCGCGTCGTCGCCCCCTGAAACTCGGTGTCGACGACGGTCCCGCGAACCCGGTTCGTCTCCGCGCCGACCCGGAGCTGTTCGGGTCGGACGCAGAAGGTGAGTTCGTCGCCGGGCGCAGGACGTGCGGGTCGGCCGCCGTCTCTCCCGTCGCTTTCAGCGCGGTTGCCGGACGCCGAACCACCTTGGCCGAGGACGCGCCGCCCCTCGGCCAGCGTGAACACCGCGTCGCCGACGCCGACGCGAATCCCCCCCGTTTCCGGTCGAGACTCGACGACTGCGTCGAGGACGTTGTTCTCGCCGAGGAACTCCGCGACGAACCGCGTCCGCGGTCGGTGGTAGAGTTCGCGGGGCCGGCCGACCTGTTCGACGCGGCCGCGGTTGAGGACGGCCACCCGGTCGGACACCGCCAGCGCCTCCGACTGGTCGTGGGTGACGTAGACGGTCGTCACGCCGAGTTCCGACTGGATTCGCTTTACCTGTCGGCGGAGGCGGTCGCGGAGTCGGGCGTCGAGCGCCGACATCGGCTCGTCGAGGAGCAGCAGGTTCGGGCCGGGCGCGAGGGCGCGGGCGAGCGCGACCCGCTGTTGTTGCCCGCCCGAGAGAGAGTCCGGGTCGCGGTCTTCGAACCCCGCGAGGTCGACGAGGTCCAGCAGTTCCGCGATGCGCTCGTCGCGGGTGCCGCCGCCCGGCGGGTCGGTAAAGCGGAGGCCGTAGGCGACGTTCTCGCCGACGCTGAGGTGCGGGAACAGCGCGTAGTTCTGGAACACGACGCCGACGCCCCGAGACTCGGGCGCGACGCCGGCCATCGACTCGCCGTCGAAGCGCACGGTCCCCTCGGTCGGGGACTCGAAGCCGGCGATACAGCGGAGCGTGGTCGTCTTGCCGCAGCCAGAGGGGCCGACGAGCGTGAAAAACTCGCCGTCGTCGACCGACAGCGAGACGGAATCGAGCGCCGTCGCCGACCCGTAGCGCTTGGACACCGCGTCGAGTTCGAGTCTCACGGGTTCGCCTCCGAAGTCACGTTCTCCCCTCGCCGGCGGACGGTCATAATTCTCACTTCCCGCGGCTCGCCCTCGTCTCGTTCTCCGGGCTCACTCATAGCTCGCCCCACCGGCCGCCGAAGCGGTCCACGACGAGGAAGCTGGCGGACGTGACGAGAAGCAGGAGACAGCCCATCGCCGTCGCGGGGCCGAG
Source organism: Haloferax prahovense (assembly GCF_000723845.1). Classification (NCBI taxonomy): domain Archaea; kingdom Methanobacteriati; phylum Methanobacteriota; class Halobacteria; order Halobacteriales; family Haloferacaceae; genus Haloferax; species Haloferax prahovense. Next base: position 1,344,479 of record NZ_LK053000.1, read on the forward strand.
ACGTCGCCCGAGGAACCGCTCGACTGCGATGGGCATCGTGTAGCTCCCCGCGCCCTCCGCGAGGATGATTGTCGAGTCGAACTCGCCGATGCTGATGGCGACGGCGAACGCCGCGCCCGCGACGACGCCGGTCCAGACGAGCGGCAGTTCGATATCGACGAGCGCGCGGGTTCTGGTCGCACCGAGCGACCGCGCGGACTCCACGAGCCGGCCGTCGAGTCGGGCGAAAAGCGGCGCGACGTTTCGGGTGACGAAGGGGTACGCGCCGACGGCGTGGGCCGCGACGATAGCGAGCGCGCCGGTGACGCGGATTCGCGTCCCCAGCACGTCGACGCCGAAGACGAGGCCGCGGAGCAGGCCGAGGCCGACGACGATGCCCGAGACGGCGAAAGGTGCCATCGCGAGTACGTCGATGAGGCCGCGCCCGCGGTACCGGCGGGTCGTGAGGACGGCCATCACCACGCCCATCGGGACGGCCACGACGAGCGTCCCCGCGGCGAAGGCCAGCGAGTTCAGGATGGCGGGGAGGGGTTTGACCTGAAAGCTCGCGCCGGTCGCCTGTCGCTCGGCGAGGAAGGCGTAGTTGGCGAGCGTGAAGCCGCCGTCGCCGCCGGTGACGCTCGCCAGCACCATGCTGGCGATGGGGACGACGAACACCAGTCCGACGATGAGGGCGTAGCCGGCGATGCCGGCGGTTCGGAGCGCCGATTTCGGCGTCCAGTCGGACGGGACGACAGACCGGCGAGGAAGCGGGTTCGCCGCGCCGCCGGCCGACCGCTGGCTGGCCTCGTACCGGAGATAGACGGCGGTCAGCGTGATGGAGATGACCGTCTCGATGACCGCGAGGCTGGCGGCCTCGGCGTACGCGAGGTCTCGGACCCGCGAGTAGACGAACACCTCGATGGTCGCCAGTTGGAAGCCGCCGAGTGCGAGGACGATGGGGAACGACGCGAAGGTGAAGATGAACGTCAGGGTCGCGCCGACGCCGATGGACGGCAGGAGCTGTGGGAGGACAACGTCGCGGAAGGCCCGCCGCGGGTTCGCGCCGAGCGAGCGGGCAGTCTCGACGGTCCGGGCGTCCACGCTCTCCCACGCGGCGGTGACGACGCGGGCGACGAGCGGGGCGTTGTAGAACGCGTGGGCGACGATGATGGCTTCGAGCGTGAACAGCAGTTCGACCGGCGGGAGGCCGACGGCAGAGAGCGCGCGGTTCAGCGTCCCGTTGCGGCCGAACGTCGCCACGAAGCCGATGGCGACCATGATGGAGGGCATGACGAACGGGAGAATGGTAAGCGAACGGAGCGTCTCACGGCCGCGGAACTCGAAGCGCGAGAACAGCCACGCGGCGGGGAGGCCGAGCGCGAGGCTGGCGAGCGTCGAGTAGAACGCCTGTTTCGCCGTGAACCAGATGATGTCGACGAGGTAGAACTCGCTCGTCAGAATCGCCGCGATGGGTTCGACCGTGGGTCGGCCGTCCACGAGGACGGCGTCGGCGAAGACGGTGGCGACGGGGTAGTAAAACAGGACCAGGAGGACGACGGCGGTGAGCGCCGCGACGAGGGTGAGCAGTCGCTGTTCGAGGACGCGGACGACCCGGCGAACCGAGACGCGGCTCACCGGTTCACCTCACTTTCTGGCGAACTCGCGGGCCCAGGCGTCGGTCCAGTCACTCAGGTTGTTCTGAAGCCGGTCGTAGGAGAACGTGACGGCTTCCGGCGGCTCCTGTGCGTACTGCGCGAAGTCCTCGGGCAGCTCCGCGGTGGTCGTGGCCGGGAACTGGACGTTGCGGACGGCGATTTCGGCCTGCACCTCGGGTCGGAGCATGAAGTCCATGAACTCGGCCGCGAGGTCGGGGTTCGACGCGTCGGCGAAGTGGGCCATCCCCTCGGGGTTGGCGTAGCCCTCGTCGTTCAGGAAGCGAATCTGGTGTTTCGCCATGTCCTCGCCGGCCTCGGCGGCGAACACCTGGTCGGTCGAGTACGAGACGACCATCGGGGCCTCCCCGTTCGAGTAGGCGTTGTAGGAGTCCTCCCAGTTGCCGAGGACGCGGACGTCGTTTTCCTTCAGGCTCGCCCAGTAGTCGAGGTAGCCGTCTTCGCCCTTGGCGTCGATGGTGTGGAGTAAGAACGCCTGTCCCGTCGCCGACGATGTGGGGTTCTGCGCGAGGAGCGCGCCCGCGTACTCGGACTCCAGCAGGCCGTCGAACGTTTCGGGGGCGACGAAGTCGCCGTCGCCGTAGGTCTCGTTGTAGACGAGCGAGATGTAGCCCGTGTCGTAGGGGACCGCGCGGCCCTGCGGGTCGAAGTTCAGTTGCTCGTTCACGTCGCCCAGTCGGGACAGTCCCTCGGCGGGCGAGAACAGCGCCTCGTCGAGGTTCTGGTCGATGCGGACGAGCATCTGCGCGTCGAGGCCGACGTAGAGGTCCGCGCCGGACTCGACGCCGCGGAGGGCGCGTTCGATGTAGTAGTTCACGCCCGAATCGGGCGTCTGCCACTCCAGCGTCGCGTCGAACTCGGACTCGAACGTCTCTTTCAGCCACGGACCGGGGCTCGAACTCGGCGCGTCGACGAACGAGCCGTAGGTGCCGACGGTGAGCGTCGGCGACTCGCCGCCTGTGGTCGTCCCCTCGGTCGTCGTCGTGGTCGTCTCGGTCGTGTCGCCCGAGGCCTCGGTCGTCGTCTGCTCGCCGCCGGTCCCGGTGCAGCCGGCGAGGAGCGCGGAGACGCCTCCCGCACCGGCGGCCTTCAGGAAACTACGTCGTCTCATTACTCGGTTGTTGCACTCTGTGGTATTTAACGGGCGTGGTGTTCTCGGAGACGAATAAACGGCCGAATCTGTCGGATTCGAGGTCCGTATCGGGAGAACGACTTTATCCTCGGCGGGAGTATCACCGGAGGTGACTGCTTCTCGTCCGTACGTCCTCGGCGGTGTGCTCGCCCTCTTCGTGCTGCTCGCGGCGGTCATGCTCGCGGACGTGTTGGCGACGGTGTTTTTCGCCATCACGGTCGCCTACCTGCTCGTGCCGCTCAGGCGACGCCTCGAAGCGCGCGGGGTCTCCCGATGGGTCTCCAGCCTCGCCGCCACCGTCGTCGCGGCGGTCGGCGTCGGCGTCGTGCTCGCGCCGCTCGTCGTCATCGTCTTCCTCCGACTGAGCGACATCCTCGAGTTCGCGGTGCTCCTGCCCGACGTGGTGACCGTCGAGTTCCTCGGGATGGTCGAGACGGTGACGCTCGACGACGTGGTTGCGGTCGGCCTCGACCTGCTCCAGTCGCTCGGCCGCGCCGCCGCCACCGCCGCGCCCGTGGTCCTGATCAAACTCACGCTGTTCGGCTTCCTCGTGTTCTCGCTGCTCCTCAGCGGCGACGCCGTCGGGCGGACGCTCCTCGCGCTGGTCCCCACCGACTACCGGGATGCGGCGACGGCCCTCAACGAGCGGGCCCGCGAGACACTGTTCGCCATCTACGTCCTGCAGGCGGCGACCGCCGTCGGCACGTTCGCCATCGGCCTCGTCGTCTTCTGGGCGCTCGGCTACGACTACGTCGTCACGCTCGCCACGGTCGCGGCCGTCCTCCAGTTCATCCCCATCGTCGGCCCGAGCGTCCTGCTCGCGGCGATGGCCGTCTACCACGTCGCGGTCGGCGACCTCGTCGCCGCCGCGCTCGTCGTCGCCGTCGGCGGATTCGCGGTCGCGTGGCTCCCGGATATCCTGATTCGCCCGCGACTCGCCAAGGAGACCGCCGACCTGCCGGGGAGCCTCTACTTCGTCGGCTTCGTCGGCGGCCTGCTCAGCCTCGGTCCGGTTGGTATCATCGCCGGCCCGCTCGTCGTCGCGCTCCTCGCGGAGTCCGTTGACCTGCTCGGTGCGGAGTTACGCGTCGACGACGGCGGAGGCGAGGAGGCCGCGGGCGACGACCCGGTCGAGACTCCCTGACTGCGCCGCTCGTCAGCCCTCGACGACCGCGCCGTCGCGTTCCTCCCACTCGGTGAGGCTGCCCTCGTAGAACGCCACGTCGTCGTAGCCGAGGTGCGAGAGGACGACGTAGGTGTGGCTGATGCGCCGGGCGGTGTTGCAGTAGAGGACGACCCGACGGTCCGGGGCGGCGCCCGCGGCGTCCAGAATCGAGTCGAGTTCGTCCCGCGGTTTCAGCCCGCGGGTCTCGTCGTCGACGAGTTCGCGCCAGTCGAGGTTGACCGCGCCGGGGAGGTGGCCCTCGTCGTACTCCGCGGGGTCGCGGGTGTCCACGATGACGGTCTCGGGGTCGTCGAGCGCGGCTTCGACCGCCTCGAAGTCCACGAGCGGCGTCTCGGTCGGGTCGGTTATCTCGTAGACCGTTCCCTCGACCTCGGTCGCCTCGGTCGTCGTCTCGCGCTCGCGGTTCCACGCGCTGAAGTCGCCGTCGAGGAGGTGGAGTTTCTCGGGGTCGTGTCCGTAGAGGAGGGCGGTCACGAGAAAGCGGGCGGCGAAGACGCCGTGGGTGTCGTCGTAGGCGACCACGTCGTCGTCGGCCGCGATGCCCGCGCCCGAAAGGAGGTCGGACCACGCGTCGCGGCCGGGGAGCATTCCCACGTCGCCGTCGGCGCTTCGGAACTCGTCGAAGGGTATCGACACCGCGCCGGGGAGGTGCCCGATGCCGTCGAACTCCCAGCCGTCCCGTACGTCCACCACGCGAACGTCGCCGAGTCGGTCCGCGAGCCACGTCGAAGAGACCACGTCTACCATGTCCCCACGTTTCCGGGCCGCGGATTTAGGTCCGCCCCTCCTCGCACCCCTCGCCACGTGTCCGGGGTAGCGGATGTTGTTGCTGGTTTCGTCGGATACCGGGCTGAGAATCCCCGAGACGGCCGTTCTCCGAGTCACTTTCGCCGTCTCCCCCGCCTTATCTGGGACAATATTGCCGCATCACCCGAGGTCAGGCCGTACATGCCGTCGCTGTGAGAGTTATGGGCCTTCCTGTTGTACGGTGAAACGCGATGTCAAACTCCGATTACGCGAAGGACGTGCTCGTCTCTGCGGACTGGGTGGAGAGCCACCTCGACGAGTTCCAGAGCGACGACCCGGCGTACCGACTCGTCGAAGTGGACGTGGACACCGAGGCGTACGACGAGAGTCACGCCCCCGGTGCCATCGGGTTCAACTGGGAGTCCCAGCTGCAGGACCAGACGACCCGCGACGTGCTGACCAAGGAGGACTTCGAGGACCTCCTCGGCTCCCACGGCATCTCCGAGGACTCTACGGTCGTCCTCTACGGCGACAACTCCAACTGGTTCGCCGCCTACACCTATTGGCAGTTCAAGTACTACGGCCACGAGAACGTTCACCTGATGAACGGCGGCCGCGACTACTGGGTCGACAACGACTATCCGACGACCGACGAAATCCCGTCCTTCCCGGAGCAAGACTACAGCGCCAAGGGTCCCTTCGAGGACATCCGCGCGTACCGCGACGACGTCGAGAAGGCGGTCGACAAGGGTCTTCCCCTCGTCGACGTTCGCTCGCCCGAAGAGTTCTCCGGCGAGATTCTCGCGCCCCCGGGACTGCAGGAGACCGCCCAGCGCGGCGGCCACATCCCCGGCGCGAGCAACATCTCGTGGGCCGCGACCGTCAACGACGACGGCACCTTCAAGTCTGCCGACGAACTCCGCGACCTCTACGCGGACCAGGGCATCGAAGGCGACGAGTCCACCATCGCCTACTGCCGCATCGGCGAGCGCTCGTCCATCGCGTGGTTCGCCCTTCACGAACTCCTCGGCTACGAGAACGTCACCAACTACGACGGCTCGTGGACGGAGTGGGGCAACCTCGTCGGCGCGCCCGTCGAGAAGGGTAACTGAGCCGCCTCGGCCTCAGTTCGTTTCGATACCGACCGACCGGTTCTTTTTGCGGTTCACATCGGCAGGACGCTGATGCCGACGGCGACGAGTACGCCCGCGCCGAGAAGCACCATCACGCAGTAGCCCATAATGTCGCGGACCGACAGGCCGCTGATGGAGAGCAGCGGGATGGCCCAGAAGGGCTGAATCATGTTGGTCCACGCGTCGCCCCACGAGGCGGCGACGGCGACCCGCGGGATGGACTCGCCGGACGCCTTCGCGGCCGTGACGAGCGTCTCGCCGATGACGGCCCACTCGCCCCCGCCGGAGGGGACGAAGAAGTTCACGAGGCCGGCGGTGAAGAAGGCAAAGGCCGGGAGCGTCCCGTCGGGCGCGACGGCGACCATGCCCTGTGCGATTTGCGTGGCGAGGCTGACGGAGCCCTCCGGCGCGTAGGCCATGATGCCCATGATGCCCGCGTAGAAGGGGAACTGGAGGATGATTCCCCAGACGTTCTCGACGGCCTCGACGACGGCCTCGATGTACGCCTTGGGCGTCCCGTGGAACAGCAGGCCGAGAAAGAGGAAACCGAAGTTGACGATGTTCAGGTTGAGATTGTTCCACGGCATCGTCCCGTTCTGGACGCCCTCCCAGAAGTACAGGGCGACCGCGAGCAGGCCGACGACGCCGATTGCCACGCCGATGCCGAGCGAGTGCTCGATGCGCGTCGCGAGCGAGGCGTCGTCGGGGACGGCCGTGGAGGCCCACCCGCCGGTCGCCTGCTCGCCGCCGCCGGTCGCCTGCTCGCCGCCGTCGGTCGCCGTCTCGAACGCCGCGGGGTCGATGGGCGTCTTCTTCGCGTCGTCGGTCGGGTACATGAGCGCGAACAGCGCCGGCAGGAAGAGGAAGCCGACTGCGACGACCAACACGAGGTTGGCGACCGTGAAGATGGTCCCGCCGGTGCCGAACGTCGTGTCGAGGATGCCCGCCTCGATGAGGAAGTTCCCCTCGGTGTTCAACAGGAGCGGAATCGACCCCGCGAGACCGCCGTGCCAGACGACGAACCCGGAGTACGCCCCGGCGACGACGATGGGGAAGTCGATGCCGCGCATCTCGGTCGCTATCTTCCGGGCGAACAGCGCCCCGACGACGAGGCCGAGGCCCCAGTGGACGAACGACGCCGCGGCGGCGACGACCGGCACCATCGCGGCCGCCCCTCGCTCCGTGTTCGGGACGCCCGCGAGGCGCGTCAGGAGCCAGTCCACGGGCTTCGTCTGCGCGAGCGCGTAGCCCGTCATCAGGATGAGCGTCATCTGCATCCCGAACGAAAGCAGGTTCCAGAAGCCGCCGTACCAGCCGTCGATGAGGAGGTTCCCGGCGTGTCCGACCACGCCGACCCCCTCGGCCGGCGCGACCGACACCAGCGCCAGCACGAACGCCACTCCGGTCAGGATGATGGCGAACAGGAACGCGTCGGGGAGGTACTGTTCGACCAGTTTCGAACTGCGCTCCGCCGCCTGCCTGATAGCGTTTGTCATAGCCCGGATAACCTCATGATAATACAATATATAATGTTTAATATTCCTGCTAGTTCGATTCGGTAGAATGTCACGAACCGGCCGACACGCCGGTCGTCGTCTGGGATCGGGTCGGGTCGTCGCAGACCCGCGCCGGACTCGCCGCCGCCGATGGGTACAAACCCGAGACGGACATACGGGAGCGTATGTCCGAACTCCTCGACACCCTCCGCGACGACCACGAGACGCCGCTTTCCCGACTCGGCTCCTCGAAGGCGCTGTACGCCGTCACCGGCGGCGAGATGGACGGCGACGCGGTCCGCGCCGCGGCCGCCGCCGAGGCCGCCGCCGCCGCCGACCTGTTCGACTGGTGGGCAGACGACGAACCGAACGACGAGGCGGCCGCGCTCTTTTCGGACCTCGCCGACACCGCCCGGGAGCACGCCGAAACCGTCGGCGCGGAGTCCGACGGCTCGAAGCCGAACGTCTACGACGTGCTCGCCGAGTTCGAGACGACCGACGGCCGCCTCGGCGGCGCGCTCGCCCGCGCGCTCGTGTCGCTGAAGACCGTCGAGCAGATGGTCGGCTTCTTCGTCGGCGACGCGGACCCGATGGCCGCCAACGACTTCCGCACGCTCAAGTCCGACCTCAACGACCAACTCGACACGCTCGAAGCCGCCATCGACGGCCTCGTCGAGGACGACGCCGTCGCCCGCGAGGCCGCCGACGCGGTGGTCGAAGCCGCCTACGACGAGTACGTCGAGACGCTGGAAGGCATGGGCGTCAAGCCGAAGAACGTCTGCTAAGCCCCCTTTTCACTCACAGAGGGTCGCCGTTGGCGACCCACCCGGAGTAAACCGTCTCCGTGAACGGTAGCGGAACGACGGCTCGTGAGACGCAGCGCGTCTCACGGTGGGGAAAACAGCCGCGAGACTCGACTTCGGCCTGGCTCGCTGTGCGTTATGCTCGGAACTTGTATCTTCGTTCGCCCAGTGCTGACAGCGCCGACTCGCGGCGTAACGGGCGAGTTCCAGTAGAAACGAGGGGGTTTGTCAGCCGGTCGTCAGACGCCGGGGACGCCCTTGCGGTATTCGAGAACTTCGCTTCGAGCCTCGCGGACTGTCTCGGCGACGTCGCCGTCGAGGCCCTCGGCGAGTTCGTGGAGGACCGTCATGTGGCGGGCGAGTCGCCCGTGGTCCGGTCCCTGCTCGCGCGTCGCCAGCTTCGCGAGCTGGTCGGACTGTTCGTAGAGTCGCTCCTGCACGTCGCCCTCGGTCGCCTCGGCGGCTTCCTTGAGCAGGTTGCTCGCGCGTTCGAGTTCGGCTCGCGTCATACTGAACGGTTCGACAGCCCGACCCAAAACCGTTCCTCCGGCGACAAGCACCGCCTCGCTCAAGTACGCCGCGACCCAAGGACGGGCAATGAGCGAGTCCGGTCCCCTGTCCGCCGACAGACCCGACGCAGACCGCGAATTCCGCGTCGACGCCCCCTTCGACCCCGCGGGCGACCAGCCCGAGGCAATCGAGGCGCTGGCCCGCGGCTTCCGCGAGGGTGCCGACGTGCAGACCCTGCTCGGTGTCACCGGTTCCGGCAAGACAAACACCGTCTCGTGGGTGGTCGAGGAGATTCAGAAGCCGACGCTCGTCCTCGCGCACAACAAGACGCTCGCCGCCCAGTTGTACGAGGAGTTCAAGAGTCTCTTTCCCGACAACGCGGTCGAGTACTTCGTCTCCTACTACGACTACTACCAGCCCGAGGCGTACATCGAACAGACCGACACCTACATCGACAAGGACATGTCGATAAACGAGGAAATCGACCGGCTCCGCCACTCCGCGACCCGGTCGCTTCTCACCCGCGACGACGTCATCGTCGTCGCCTCGGTGTCCGCCATCTACGGCCTCGGCGACCCGACGAACTACACCGACATGTCTCTCCGGTTGGAGGTCGGCCAGCAGATGGACCGCGACGAACTGCTCGGCGCGCTCGTCGACCTCAACTACGAGCGAAACGACGTGGACTTCCGACAGGGCACGTTCCGCGTCCGCGGCGACACCGTCGAGGTGTTCCCGATGTACGGTCGCTACGCCGTCCGCATCGAGTTCTGGGGCGACGAAATCGACCGGATGCTGAAGCTCGACCCGCTGGAGGGCGAGGTCAAGTCGTCGGAGCCGGCGGTGCTCGTCCACCCGGCGGAGCACTACTCCATCCCCGAAGAGCAGCTCGAAGGAGCCATCTCGGAAATCGAGGAGCTGATGGAACAGCGGGTGAAGCACTTCCAGCGACAGGGCGACCTCGTGGCCGCCCAGCGCATCGAAGAGCGCACCACCTTCGACATCGAGATGCTCCGCGAGACGGGCCACTGCTCCGGCATCGAGAACTACTCGGTCCACCTCTCTGACCGCGAGCCGGGCGACGCGCCCTACACGCTCCTCGACTACTTCCCCGACGACTTCCTCACCGTCATCGACGAGTCGCACGTCACGCTCCCGCAGATTAAGGGCCAGTACGCCGGCGACAAGTCCCGAAAGGACTCGCTCGTCGAAAACGGCTTCCGCCTGCCGACGGCCTACGACAACCGCCCGCTCACCTTCGAGGAGTTCGAAGAGACCGTCGGACAGGCGCTTTTCGTCTCCGCGACCCCCGGCGACTACGAGCGCGAGCACTCCAACCAAATCGTCGAGCAAATCGTTCGGCCGACCCACCTCGTGGACCCGAAAGTCGAGGTGACGGAGGCGACCGGACAGGTCGACGACCTCATGGCCCGCATCGACGAGCGCATCGACCGCGACGAGCGCGTGCTCGTCACGACGCTCACGAAGCGGATGGCCGAAGACCTCACCGAGTACCTCGAAGAGGCCGGCGTCGACGTGGCCTACATGCACGACGAGACCGACACGCTCGAACGCCACGAACTCATCCGGTCGCTCCGCCTCGGCGACATCGACGTGCTCGTCGGCATCAACCTCCTCCGGGAGGGCCTCGACATCCCGGAGGTCTCGCTCGTCGCCATCCTCGACGCCGACCAGCAGGGCTTCCTGCGCTCCGAGACCACGCTCGTCCAGACGATGGGTCGCGCCGCCCGCAACGTCAACGGCGAGGTCGTGCTCTACGCCGACGAGATGACGGACGCGATGGAGGCAGCCATTTCCGAGACGCAGCGCCGCCGCCGCATCCAACAGGAGTTCAACGAGGAACACGGCTACACGCCGACGACCATCGAAAAAGAGGTCGGCGAGACGAACCTGCCGGGGAGCAAGACCGACACCCGCGGCGTCTCCGGCGACGAACCCGCCGACGCCGACGAGGCGGTGGAACAGATAGCCTTCCTCGAAGACCGGATGCAGGAGGCCGCCGACAACCTCGAGTTCGAACTCGCCGCCGACATCCGCGACCGCATCCAGAACCTCCGCCGCGAGTTCGACGTGGACGCGCTCGAAGACGGCGTTGCGCCCGAGTACCCCGACGAACACGACGGCGAGGCCGACGACGGCCTGACGCCCCCGGACGAGTTCTGACCGGTCGTGTCCTCACCACCGACCCTGACGTTCGCGGCCGGCGGACTCCTCCGCCGCGACGACGGCCGACTCTGTCTCGTCCACCGGCCGCGCTACGACGACTGGTCGCTCCCGAAGGGGAAACTCGAACCGGGCGAGACGCTGATCGAGACCGCCGTCAGAGAGGTCCGCGAGGAGACGAGATGCGAGGTCGACTGCGGCCGGTTCGCCGGGCGCTACGAGTACCGCGTTCCCGACGACGCGGGGACACGGAGCGGCCCGAAGGGCGTGTTCGTCTGGCACATGCGCGTCGCCGACGAGCGCCCGTTCGAACCCGACGGCGAGGTCGACGCGCGCCAGTGGGCCACCCCCGCCGCAGCGCTCGAACGGCTCACCTACGAGACCGAACGGGCGCTGGTCAGACGGGCGTTCGAACCCAACGACTGAGCACAGATTTTGGATAGAAACACATGTTACTGGTTTTTCGACGCGCGTCGGTGTGTGGACCGTACCCAAATTGGGGGGTCGACATCAAGACTTATTAGCCCGACCTCGCTATGCCCGTTTCACCGTGATCCGCACCTCGGCGGACGAGCCTGCAACCCACACCGTTCACCACGCCTACCCCAACGGAGGCATTACCTGAATGGTCCGCGGATTCGAGCACGGAGTGCTCGATAGTTCGGGCGACCACCGCACGCCGGTCTCCCCGGTGTGCGACGCGGTCGCATCCTCGGGAGACGGTGAACACGCGCGGGTCGGTGCCGCTGATGACTCGGCGAACGGGCTGTTTTCGACGTGCCACTCCACGCGAGTGCACGCGAACGCTACTGCGTACTGATAACAACGAGAACCATGAGCTCTCAGTCTCTCAGTCACGTCCAGAAGTCGTTCCTGAAGTACCAACACATCCTCGTGTTCATCGCTCCCCTGCTGTTCCTCGCCTCGGTGTTCACCATGGCACCGACGCCGTCGGGTGCAGGCATGGAGTACTGGCTCCAGTACTGGTGGCTGTTCCCGGTGTTCCTCACCGGCGCGACCATCGTGAACACGGTCGGCATCAGCGGGTCGGCGCTCTTCGTCCCGTTCCTCATCTTCATCTTCCCCATCTTCGCGCACCCGCTCGACTCGTCGACGCTGGTGAAAGTTGGCCTCATCAGCGAGGCGTTCGGCCTCTCCAGTTCGGCCGTCGCTTTCATCCAGTACGGCCTCGTCGACCGGCGACTGGCGCTGACGCTCGTCGGCGGCTCGATTCCGTTCGTCGTCGGCGGCGCGCTCCTGTCGTTCGTCATCCCCGACGTGGTGTTTCACGCGCTGCTCGGAATCGCGCTGCTCGCCGCGTCCTACCTGCTGTTCAACGCCGACCTCGGCCACGACGAACCCGGCTCGTCGGACTCCGACCACGCCGCGGCCACCGACGGCGGCACCGTCTCCGCGAGCCTCCCCAACGACCCCGGTAAGCTCGGCCCCGCGGGCGTCCACACGGCCGACGACGGCACCGTCACCCGCGTCGACCGCGAGGGCGACGACTACACCTACACCCGCGGCGGCTACCTGCGCCGCTTCGCCAACTACAGCGTCGGCGGGATGTTCCAGGGCCTCGCCGGCTTCGGCGTCGGCGAACTCGGCATCATCTCGATGCTCAGCACGAAAGTCCCCGTCCGCGTCGCCATCGGTACGAACCACATCGTGGTCGCGCTGACCGCCATCCTGGCGTCGCTCGTCCACGTCTTCGGCGGCGGTATCGTCGGCGGTCACTCGTTGAGCCTCGCGACGACGCCGTGGAACATGGTCGTCTTCACCGTCCCCGCGACGGTCCTCGGCGGCCAAATCGCCCCCTACGTGTCGAACGCGCTGGAGACCGACGTCATCAAGAACTTCGTCGGCGTCCTCTTCGCCGTCATCTCGATTGCGCTGTTCATGATGGCGCTGGGCATCTAACGACCCACTCGAACCGTTTTCACCGGCACCACTTTCACAGTCCTCGATTCTGAACCCTCACCCATGTACGACCACATCCTGCTTCCGACCGACGGTAGCGACGCGACCGATGCGACCATCGAGCACGCGGCGACCCTCGCCGAAACGTACGGCGCGACGGTCCACGTCCTGTCCGTGGCCGACTCGCGTAACCGCTTCGAGTCGCCCTCGGCCGGCATCGCGCCGGACGTGTGGGAGAAGTCCGAACTCGACCGCGCGGAGTCGGCGGCCGACGCCGCCGTCGAGGCGCTCCCTGACAGCGTCGCGACCGAACGCATCGTCGAGGAGGGCGTGCCTCACTCGACTATCGTCGACTACGCCGCCGACGCCGAGGTCGACCTCGTCGTGATGGCGACCCACGGTCGAACCGGCCTCGACCACTACCTCGTCGGCTCCGTCACGGAGCGCGTCGTCCGCCAGTCCGACGCACCGGTGTTGACCGTCCGCGCGGCGGACGAAAAATAAGCGCCGCGACCCCTCGCGGTCCGCGTTACTCGAACTCTTCTGCCAGCGCGGCGCGGTGCTCGCGGCGCTTCTGAAGCGCCGCGTCGCGCAGTTCGCGCTCCTCTTGGGAGTCGCAGACGAGGTCCGGAACCGGAATCGGTTTCTCGTCGTCGTCGAGCGCGACGAAGGTGAAAAAGGAGGTGATGGTCTCGCGGCGGTCGCCCTCGCTCGGTCGCTCGGCGGTCACGTCGACCTTGATGTCCATGCTGGTGCGACCGGTGTCGAAGACGTACGCCTCGACGGTCACCACGTCGCCCACGTCGATGGGTGCGAGGAAGTCCACGTGGTCCATCGACGCCGTGACTACCTGCCGCTCGGCGAAGCGTCGCCCGGCGATGGCCCCGCAAACGTCCATCCACTCCAGAATCCGCCCCCCGAGGGCGCGTCCGAGGTTGTTCGTGTCGTTGGGCATCAAAATCTCGCTCATCTCGGCGCGGGACGCCGACAGCGACCGCGTGCCGACCGACGACTGCTGTTGCATACCACACGGTCGGAGTCGGACGTGGTTAAATTATTCTACGTGGTGAAAAATAGAAATAAAGGTGATTAATCGCTCGGGTTGTCGATTGTCGACAAACGCGCCTCACATTTCAACAACCTAGACAATTAATAGTGTTTATTACGTATCGAACGGTGTCTGCGCGAACCGCAGACCGGTGGTGGGACGCCGACGCCCGTCTCTCGCCCGCGTTCGAGGGAACGTTCCCGAGGGTTCCGACTCCCGTTCGACCGCGACGAGCGACGGGGAATCAGTCGCCGATTCCGACTCCGACGACCCGAGCGGCTCCCGTTTCACGTCCGTCCCGCGCCTCGCCGAACCGCGACGGCCGGACGACGGGGCTCGCGCCGGTCGCCCCGCAGACCGGACACGACGCTGCACCGGCCCCTCGGCGCGTCGGTGGAATCGCGACTGCTTCGCGTATTCGATTTTTGGCTCACTCGACCCGCTCAGCCTCGACGCCGCCGTCTTCGATTTCGATGTCGACCGCGTCGGCGGAGATGTCCGCCGTCTCGATGCCGTCCAACTCACCGAGTATCTCACTGATGTCGTCGAGGCCGAGGAGTTCGCGGGTCTCCTCGTCGAACGCCTTGCTTTCGAGGCCCGCTGCCTGCTGTATATCGGAGCCGGTCAACCCCTTTCCGTAGCGGCCGAGCAGCGACGTGAGTTCCTGCGGGAGGATGTACGTCGTCGACGGCGAGGTTCCGATGTTCCCCAGCGTCTCCATGCCCTTGTCGATGATGGCGCGCTCGCCCATCGACTCCGCCGCGCGGGCCCGCAGAACCGTCGAGATGGCGTCACCCTGCGCTTCGAGAATCTGTGACTGCTTTTCCCCCTGCGAGCGGATGATGTTCGACTGCTTGTCGCCCTGCGCCTTCTCGACGGCGGAGCGACGTTCGCCCTGCGCTTCGAGAATCATGGCGCGGCGGCGGCGCTCGGCGGAGGTCTGTTGTTCCATCGCAGTCTCGACGTCCTTCGAGGGCTTCACCTCGCGGACCTCGACGGATTCGACGCGGACGCCCCACTCGTCGGTCGGCTCGTCGAGTTCCCGGCGGATGCGCGCGTTGATGTGGTCCCGGCGCGCCAGCGTCTCGTCGAGTTCCATGTCGCCGAGGGCGGCCCGCAGCGTCGTCTGCGCGAGCAGCGAGACGGCCCGGCGGTAGTTGTCGACCTGCAGGAAGGCGCGTTCGGGGTCCATCACGCGGATGTAGACGACGGCGTCCGCCGTCACGGGGGAGTTGTCCTCCGTGATGGCCTCTTGGGAGGGCACGTCGAGCGTCTGGGTTCGCATGTCGAAGCGGTAGGTCTTCGAGACGAACGGCGGGACGACGTTCAGCCCCGGTTCGAGGATGCCCTTGTAGTCGCCGAACACGGTCAGCGTCCGCTTTTCGTACGCCTGCACGATTTCGACCGCGTCGTACACCGCGGCGACGGCGAGCGCGAGGACGACGTATCCCGCGAGCGTCAGCGGCGTGACGGGGAAGACGACGACGGCGAGGCCGAAGACGATCACCGCGACGGCGAGGGGACCAAGCCAACGCGGGATTCGGCCGGGCTCGCTGTCGACCCGCCCCGCGCCCGACGACGAAGACGACGAGGACGCCGAGAGCTTCCCGAGTTGGTAGAACAGGCTGTCCATGGTGGAGAGTGACACCGAAGCGGAATAAAGCTACCCGGCCACCAGCTATTTGTCCGCGAACGCCCGACCGCCCCGTATGCGAACGAACCGCGGCCGAATCGACGTGGAGGACCTGCTGAAAATCATCCTCCTGCTCGTCCTCGTCTGGCTCGTGCTCGAAATCATCGGCGAGGTGCTCGGGCTGTTCGGCGCGTTGCTCGGCCCGCTCCAGCCGATTCTGGGACTCGTCGTCGCGGCGCTCATCGTCCTCTGGCTGCTCGACCGAATCTGACCCCCCGCGGCGACGATACGCCTTTGTGTCTCTCGCGTGAGTCACGGGCGTGTACAGTCTGAACGTCCCGGTTCCGGGGCGGGTCGCCCGCCTCGCGTCCGACCTGTTTCCGTACCTCGCCCCGTTCGACCGGGTTCGCGACCGGCACACGCTCGTCTGCAAGCGGTTCGAAGACACCGAGTTCGACCGCTTACACGAACAGTTGCGGCGCGTGCTCGCCGGTCAGCCGGCGTTCGAAGCCCGCGTGACCGACATCCGGTTCTTCGAAGCGCCGCCGCGCGGAGCCGCGCCGGTCGTCTATCTCGCTGTCGAGAGCCCCGGCCTCGCCGACCTGCACCGCGCGCTCACTGACGAGTTCGGCGCTGTCGACGGACTGGAGGGCGACGAGTACGTCCCGCACGTCACGCTCGCCCGCGGCGGCAGTCTCGCGGACGCCCGCGCGGTCGCGAGCCAGTCCATCGAGCCCGTCGAGTGGACCGTCTCGCAGCTCGACATCTACGACTCGTCGTTCCGCGAGACCGCGGCCTCGATTTCGCTTCCGGCCTGACGGCGGCGATTCGACCGCGTCGCCGTCGGCGAAGCGACGACCGCCGGTGTGTCGCCCCGCCCCGTCAGTCGCGCGCCCGGAGCCGCATCCCCATCGGCTCTTCGGGGTGCATCGTCAGCGACCCGCGAAGCGAGAACGGCTCGTCGCGGACGTAGTCGAGTTCGTACCGCTGGGCGACAGTGCCGAGGATGAGCCGCCCTTCGAGCAGCGAGAGGTGCTTACCGATGCAGTGGCGCGGCCCCCCGCCGAACGGGAAGTACGCGAAGCGCGGGCGGTCCCCGGCCCGCTCGGGTGCCCAGCGGTCCGGGTCGAACGAAAGCGGGTCGTCCCACCAGCGCTCCGACCGGTGGACGACCCACTGCGGGAGCATGATGGCCGAGCCTTCCGGGACGCGGTAGCCGCCCAGACGAACGTCCACCTTCGGCTCGCGGAACATGACGTACACCGGCGGGTACAGCCGCATCGCCTCGTTCAGCACGCGTTCGGTGTACTCCAGCTTCCGCACGTCTTCGAACGTCGGCGTCCGCCCGCCGAGCACCTCGTCCAGTTCGCGGTGGAGCTTCGCCTCCGCCTCGGGGTGTTGCGAGAGCAGGTACCACGCGTACGTCAGCGTCAGCGCCGTCGTGTCGTGGCCCGCGAGGAGCATCGTCATCAGCTCGTCGCGGAGGTTCTTTTCGGTCTGCTCGCCCTCGTCGTGGGCGCGGAGCAGAATCGAAAGCAGGTCCATCGGCCGGTCGTCGCTCGTCGCGTCGGCCGGCACCGACGACGCCGGCGTCTCGCCGTACTCGGTCCCGCGGCGCTCCTCGACGATGTCCCAGACGAGCGATTCGAGTTCGGACAGCGCCTCCTTGTACTGGCGGTTCTCCCGCGTCGGGGCCCAGTCGGGCGTCAGGAACCGAAACGGGTCGGGTTCGAACCGCGCCCCGAGCGGTTCGAGGTTCTCCTGTACCCGCCGAATGCGCTCGTCGTCGAGATCGGTGCCGAACATGGCGTCGACGATTATCTCGACGGTCAGCCGCGCCATCTCCAGTTGCACGTCGACCACGTCGCCGTCGCCCCACGACGACAGCATCGACTCCGTCCGGTCGGTCATCATGCCGGCCATCGTCGAGATGCGCCGCACGTCGAACGCCGGCTGGGCGAGTTGGCGCTGTTTCTTCCACGTCGCACCCTCGCTCATGAGCAGGCCGTCGCCAAGCAGGTCGCCGATGGCGCGGTCCTGGAACTGCGGCTTCCTGAACTTCGACGCCTCGCTCACGAGCACCGTCTCGATGTCCGCCGGATTCGTGAGCATGTAGGTGTCGAGCGGGCCGAGGTCGAAGTGGACCACGTCGCCGTAGGCGTCCGCGACAGCCGTCAGGAACGTAAACGGGTCGCGGGCGTACTGTCTGCTCGCGCCGAACAACGGGAGGCCCTTCGGTCCGGGAGGGGTCGCACTCATCACCCTGTGTTGGTTCGAACAGGTAAGAATTGCACGGCGGTCGCGACCGACGTTTCCGTACCGACCGCGACCCGCTCAGGGCCGCGGCGGGTCGCCGTCGTAGGCGTCGCGGTCGTTGTAGAAGTTCAGCATCGCGAACTTGAGCTTGTTCGGCGCGATGTCGACCATCTCGGCGCGCTCTTCGACCGGGAACGACCCGCGGACGCCGTACTTGCCCATCGAGGAGCTCTCGCGGGTGTAGCGCTTGTCGGCCAGCACGCGGACGCCGAAGTCGTCGGGCGCGCGGATGACCCGGCCGAGCGCCTGTCTGGTCTTTCGAATCGTCGGAATCTCGACGGCGTAGCGCCAGCCGGCGTCCTTCTTGCCGCGATAGGCGCGGTCGTAGGCGTCCTGTACCGCCTCCAATCGCTCGGAGAGGTGCGGGTAGGGCACGCCGACGACCACGACCGTCCGGGCGTCGTCGCCGTCGAAGCTCACACCCTCGGCGAGCGTCCCCCAAAGCGAGGTGAGAAGCACCGCGCCGTCCTTGCCGACGAACTCGCGGCGAAGCTCCTCGGCGCGGACGCCCGGCTCGTCCAAGAACAGCTCCGCGTCGACGTCTGGGTTCGCCCGTAGGCGCTCGTGGTAGCGCTCCGCCTCGGCGTACGACGGGAAGAACACGAGCGTGTTGCCCGGCGTGAACGTGGCCGCGTCGGCCAGCATCCCCTCGATGGTCTCCTGCGTGCTCGGCTCGTCGCGCTCGGAGGAGAACAGCGCGGGCAGCGACACCGAAAATGTCCGGCGGTTCTCCTCGGGGTATTCGAGGCCGTAGGCCATCGTGACGGGGTTTTTGAGGCCAAGAGTCCCCTCCGTCACGTCGAACGGGCGGAGCGTCGCCGACATCAGGATGCTCGCGTGGACCTCCTCGAACAGTTCTTTCGTGACCTCGCGCGGGATACAGGTGTACAGCTCCGCGCGGCCGTAAATCTCGTCGGTGCCGCCGTCGCGCCGGACCGACAGCATCGGATGGCGGCCGAGTTCGCCGCCCATCTCCGTCCAGTCGGCGATGAAGTTCGCCGCCTGTAGCGTCTGGCACTCCTTGCGCGTCGTCGCCTCGCCGTTCTTGTACGCGTCTTCGTACTGCTCGTCTAACTGCTTGCCCAACTGGAGGGCGAGTTCGACTTCCACGTCGATGCCGCGGCCCTCGTAGGACTGCAGGAACTCCATCGTCAGGTCGTCGCGGCGGCCCTGATTGGCGATAGAGAGGTCGTACCAGTTCTCGCCGACCTGCTCGCGCTCGCCGAAGCCGAACGCTTCCTCGTAGCTGTCGCGAAGCGAGTCGAGGAACGTCCCGATGACGTTGCGGGCGCTCTCGGCCCGCGAGTCGTCCTCGTCTTCCAGCTCGTTCATCGCGCTCTCGAGCGTGTTCTCGGTGAGCGCGCGACTCGCGTGGTCGCGGGCCGCGCTCTCGATGTTGTGCGCCTCGTCGAACACCGTAATCACGTCGTCGGGGTCGCGGTCCAACCACCGGAAGAACTGCTCGCGTATCATCGGGTCGAGCAGGTGGTGGTAGTTGCAGACGACGAGGTCGATGCCCTCCATGCCCTCCTTGAGGAGTTCGTAGCCGCAGAGGTTCTGTTTCCCGGCGTACTCGAAAATCTCGTCGGGCGTCCGCACGTCGTCGAACAGCCACTGGAAGAACTCGTCGGTGTTCCGCGCGAGATTGTTGTAGTAGTGCTCGCAGTAGTTGCCCTCCTTCAACTCCTCTAGCTCGTCGTCGATGCTGTCGAGTTCGTCCGTGACGGCGCTTCGCGCGTCGGCCGCGCCGGACTCGCCTTCGCGCATCCCGTCGAGGAGCGACTGCGCCTGCTCGGAGAGCTCGGCCTTGTCGGACTCCTTTTCGACGATGCTCCGGGTCGTATCGCGGAGGGTCTGGCACTCCTGAAAGCCCACGTCGATGTGGCACATCGAGGACTTCCCGCGGAACACCACCGCGCGGATGGCCTCCTCTCTGGTGATGGCGCGGGCGTCCTCGACGAACTGGCGCATCTGCTGGTGGACGTTCGTCGTGATGACGACCGTCTTGTCGTGCTCGCGGGCGTACGAGAGCGCGGGCACGAGCGCGGAGATGGTCTTCCCGGTCCCGGTCGCCCCTTCGAGGAGGACGTTCCGCTCGTCGTCGAGGGCGTCTGCGATGCCGGACATCGCCGCCTCCTGATTGGGGTACGGCTCGTCGTACGGGAAGAACCGCCACGCTCCGTCCGCGTCGCCGTCGTCGGGTGCGCCGTTGGCGTGGGCCACGGGAGAATCTCGGCCGCCATCCGATTAAAAGGCTCGGACCCCTCGACACCGCCGGATTCGACAGGTCCGGTATAATGGTACCCCTGCGGTGCGGCGGTGCCGCCCGTCCGAGTGACCGTTATCGTGCCAGACGTTGGCACGCTAACCATGGCCTCTGAAACAGCCACGACACGACTCGAATCGACGACGGCCACCTCTTGGCGCACCGGCGTCGCCGCCGGCTCGCTCGCCGCCGTCGTCATGGGAGCGATGATGGTCGTCCAGATGCGGCCGGTCCTCGAAGTCGCCATTCCCTCGATGTACGGCTTGACGGGCGGGGCCGCCGGCTTCACCATCCACGTCGCCCACGGCGCGATTCTCGGCGTCGCGTTCGCCGGCCTCGTGAGCGCCCTCGACTTCGACCTCGACGGTTCGCTCAGGTCGCTCGGAGCGGGCGTCGGCTACGGCGTCGTCCTCTGGGTCGTCCTCGCCGTCTTGGTAATGCCCGTGTGGCTCGGTGCGGTCGGCTCGCCCGCGAACCCGCCGCTCCCGAACGTGAACGCGACGAGCCTCGTCGGCCACGTCGTCTACGGGGCCGTCCTCGGGGCGTCGTACCCCGCGCTCGACGGCGTCTTCTGAGAAGCTGAAAAGAGCGGCGACCGCTGCAGACCCGGACTATTCTTCGAGCAGTTCGACGATGAGCCCTTTCTGGGCGTGCAGGCGGTTCTCCGCCTGGTCCCAGACGAGCGAGCGCTCGCCTTCGAGCACGTCGCCGGTAATCTCCTCGCCGCGGTGGGCCGGCAGACAGTGCATGACCTTCGCGTCGGTGCTCGAAAGCAGGTCCTCGTTGAGTTGGAATCCCTCGAACGCCTGCAGTTTCTCGTGGCGCTGGTCCTCCTGACCCATCGAAATCCAGACGTCGGTGTAGACCACGTCCGCGTCCGCGACGGCCTCCTCGGGGTCGGTCGTAATCGTCGGCGTCGAGCCGAGTTCCGCCGCCTTCTCGAGCACGTCGTCGTCGACGCCGTACGCCGGCGGCGTCGCCACGGTGAGGTCGATGCCGGCCATCGCGCAGCCGAGGACGAACGACTGGCCGACGTTGTTGCCGTCGCCGACCCACGCGGCCTGCACCTCGTCGAAGTCGCCGACGTGCTCGCGAATGGTGAGCAGGTCGGCGAGCGTCTGGCAGGGATGGGCGTCGTCGGTCAGACCGTTGATGACCGGCGCGTCGGAGTGTTCGGCGATTTCGAGCAGGTCCTCGTGGTCGAACAGGCGGACCATGATGGCGTCGCCGTAGCGACCCAGCACGCGCGCGGTGTCCGAAAGCGGCTCGCCGTGGCCGAGCTGGATGTCCTCGGGGCCGAGGAACAGCGCGTGGCCGCCCAGTTCGGTCATCCCCGTCTCGAAGGAGACACGCGTCCGGGTACTCGGCTTCTCGAAGAGCATCGCCAGCGTCGCTCGGGTGAGCTGCGTCTCGTCGTCGCCGGACTTGATGTCGGCGGCGCGGGTGAGGACGCGGTCTAACTCCGATGCGCTGATGTCGTCGATGTCGGTGAAGTGGGTGGTTTCGAGCATTGTGTCGTGTGTCGTGTCTCCGTGTCGGTTCGTCGTCTCGGTCGGTCGTCCTCGCCGCTCGCCTCAGTCGTCCGCGAGGCGCTCGCACACGTCGACGAGCACGTCGATGGCGCTGTCGAACTCGGCGAGGTCGAGGTGTTCGTTCGGGGCGTGGTCGAGGTCCGAGTCGCCGGGACCGTAGGTCGCCATCGGGCAGTCCCACGTGCCGGCGAAGATGTTCATGTCGCTGGTCCCGGTTTTCCGGAGGAGCCGGGGTTTCACGCCGCCGACGTTGCGGATGGCGACGCGGAACGCCCGCGCCACGTCGGTGCGGGGGCTCATCATGACCGGCGGGATGGGCTTGTTCCAGTGGACGCCGCCGCGGGTGAGTTCGCCCTCCGCGACCTCGCGCACGTCGTCGATGGAGAGCCGCGGCGGGACGCGGAACTGCACGTCCACCGTCGCCTCGACCGCGAGGCCGTCGTCGGTCGGGCCGCCGTCGAACGTCACGGGCTTGGTCGTCACCGTGTCGAAGACGCCGTCGCGCTCCTCGTCGAAGAAGTCGGCCACGCGGGACCACCACGCGACCGCGGACTGGATGGCGTTCTCCTCGGGGCGCGAGGAGTGGCCGAGTTCGCTCGTCGCGATGTACGTTCCCGAGAGGAACCCGCGGTAGCCGAGCGTGACGCCGTCCCAGCCCGAGGGCTCGCCGTTGACGACCGCGTCGGGCTCCTCGCGGTCCTCCACGAGGTGCCACGCGCCGCGCGAGGAGGTCTCCTCGCCGACGACGCCGACGAACGAGACGCCCGTCTCGACGGCCGCAGCGGCCATCGAGCAGAGCGGCCCCGTCGCGTCGACGCTGCCGCGACCCCAGAGGACGCCGTCTTCTATCTTCACCGGCACGTCGCCGGGGACGGTGTCGACGTGGGAGGTGAGAAGCACCGCGTCGTCGGCGGGCGCGCGGACGTTGCCGACCTCGTCTATCCAGACCTCGCGGTCGTGCGCCTCGAAGAACGCCTTCAGGACCTCGGCGGCCGCCTCCTCGTCGCCCGACACCGAGGGCGTCGAGACCATGTCGTAGAGGAGGTGGCGCGCGTCGACCCACTCGCCCTCGTCGAGAGCGTCGGTGTCGGCGTCTGCGCCGGAGGTCACGCTGGCGTCGGCTTCGGCGTTGGCTGTCGTCTCCGCCGTCGCCTCCGCTTCTGCTTCTGCCGCCGCTTTCGCCTCCTCGCCGTCCTCGCGGTCGATTTCGGCGTTCATGATAACACGTTCGTCATGGCGTCGACCGCGCGGTCGGCGTGTTCCTCCTCGATGACGAGCGGCGGCAGGAACCGGACGACCGTCCGGCCCGCGGGGAGCGCGAGCAACTGCTCGGACAGCGCGAGGTGTTTCAGCGTGCGGTTCGCGCCGCGTTTGACCTCGACGCCGACCATGAGGCCGTCGCCGCGGACCTCGCGGACCGGCAGGTCGTGTTCCTCGACGGCGGCTTCGAGCTCCGTCGTGAGGTAGTCGCCCACCGCGGCCGCGTGGCCGGGCAGGTCCTCTTCGACGATGGTGTCGAGGGTGGCGTTCGCCGCCGCACAGACTACGGGACCGCCGGAGAACGTCGAGCCGTGAGAGGCCGCGCCGTCCGCAATCCAGTCGGCACAGAGCGTCGCGCCGAGCGGCAGGCCGTTGGCGATGCCCTTCGCGCTCGTGAGGATGTCGGGGACGACGCCGGCGTTCTCGCAGGCCCACAGCGCCCCGGTGCGACCGATACCGGTCTGAATCTCGTCGAAGACGAGCGCCGCGCCGGCGTCGTCGGTCAGGTCGCGGGCGGTCTGGAGGTACTCCGCCGCGGCGGGGTTGATGCCGCCTTCGCCCTGAATCGGCTCCAAGAAGACCGCGGCCGTTTCGTCGTCGATGGCCTCGGCGAGTTCCTCCTCGTCGCCGTAGCTGACGAACTCGACGCCGCCGGCGACCGGCTCGTAGGGCTTCTTGTACTTCTGTTTCCACGTGAGCGCGAGGCTCCCGAGGGTGCGGCCGTGGAAGGCGCGCTTCGTGGCGATAACCTTCTGGCGGCCGGTCGCCGAGCGGGCGAACTTCATCGCCGCCTCGTTGGCCTCCGTGCCGGAGTTACAGAGCCAGACGTTCGAGATACCGCCGGGCGCGAGCGTCGCCAGCTTCTCGTAGAGTTCGGTGCGGACCTCGACGGGGTACGACGCCTGCACGTAGGTCAGCTTCGCGGCCTGCTCTTGAATCGCCGAGGTGACCGCGGGGTGGGAGTGGCCGAGCGCCGCGACGGCGTAGCTCGCGCCGAAGTCGAGGTACTCGGTGCCGTCGTCGGAGTAGAGATACGGCCCCTCGCCGGACTCGATGGCGATGGGTTTCTCGTTGAAGACGAAGCCGCTCATTGTTCGGCCTCCTCAGTTTCGACCAGCGCGCCGGGCGTCACGTGCGTGCCGCCGTCGTTGAGCGCCGTCACGATGGGGTCGTTCAGGTTCGCGTCGGAGACGATGACCTCGGCGGCCCCGCCGTCGAGCGCCTCCTTCGCGGCCATGACCTTCTTCGTCATGAACCCCTCGGCGGCCGATTCGAGCGCCGAGAACTCCTCGGGCGTGTCGGCCGTCTCGATGAGCGTTGACTCGTCGTCGGGGTCGGCGTAGACGCCTTTCACGTCGGTGAGGACGACGAGTTTCGCGCCGAGCGCGCCCGCGACCGCAGCGGCGGCGCGGTCGGCGTCGGCGTTGACCGGCACGCCGTCGTCGGCGAGCATCGGAACGGTCACGACGGGCGTGTAGCCACCGTCGAGGAGGGTTTCGAGGAGCGTCGCGTTCACCGAGGTGATCTTCCCGGAGTGGTCGCCGCGTTTGATTTTCTTCTTGCCGTCTTCGACGACCCGGACGGCCGACTTGCGCGGGCCGGTCAGGAGGCCGCCGTCGACGCCCGAGAGGCCGAGCGCATCGACGCCGGCCTCGCGGAACAGCGCGGTCAGGTCCGTGTTGAGCTTGCCGGGCATCACCATCGAGAAGACCTCCATGGTGCGCTCGTCGGTGAAGCGGCCGGAGACGCCCGAGGGCGACTCGACGTACGTCGGCTCCTCGCCGAGTTCTTCGAGCGTCTCGTCGACGGCGGTCGAGCCGCCGTGGACGACGACCACGTCGGTGCCGTTGGCGACGAGGTGGGCCACGTCGGAGACGGCTCCCTTCGGGTCGACGGCCTTCGCGCCGCCGATTTTGACGACGACCGGCGGCTCGGAACCGCCATCCGTGAGTAGGTTCGCTTCGTTGTCGACGAGCTGTTCGTGTGCCGCGAGCAGTTCCTCGCGTGTGTATCCTGTCATAGTCGAAATGGTGCGTAAATCGTGGGTCGGGACGAGCGTTCGGGGGCGGTGCGGTCAGGGCGAGCCGATGGGGTGGAAGCCGGTGAAGTCGAGTCCGGCGGTCTCCTCCAGCCCGAGCGCGATGTTGGCGGCGTGGACCGCCTGCCCCGCGGAGCCTTTCATCATGTTGTCGATGGCCGAGAAGACGACGAGTCGTCGGTTTCCGGGGTCGATTTCGAAGCCGACCTCGCCGAAGTTCGTCCCGGCGACCGACTTCGGTTCCGGGTAGCGGTAGACGCCGCCGCCGCCGGCGACGGTGCGCATGAACGGTTCGTCGCCGTAGGAGCCGCGGAACGCTTTCCACATGTCGCCCTTCGAGACGGGGCCGTCGGGGAAGACGTGACAGGTCGCCGCCGCGCCGCGGACCATGTCGACCGCGTGGACGGTAAACGAGACCGAGAGGCCGAGGTACTCCTCGATTTCGGCCTCGTGGCGGTGGCCGGTCGGCGCGTAGGGGCGGACGATGCCCGAGCGCTCGGCGTGTGACGACGCCTTGCTCGCGCCCGCGCCGCCCTCCGACGAGCCGACTTTCACGTCCACGACGACCTGCTCGTCGCCGGAGAGGATGCCGGCGTCGAAAAGCGGCTTGAGGCCGAGAATCGTCGCAGTCGCGTTACAGCCGCCCGCGGCGATGAGGTCCGCGCCGGGGAGGTTCTCGCGGTTCAGTTCGGGGAGCGCGTACTCCGACTGTTCGAGGTATTCGGGGCAGACGTGGCCGTCGTACCA
Organism: Haloferax prahovense; assembly: GCF_000723845.1. Lineage (NCBI taxonomy): Archaea > Methanobacteriati > Methanobacteriota > Halobacteria > Halobacteriales > Haloferacaceae > Haloferax > Haloferax prahovense. The sequence continues at coordinate 1,370,085 of NZ_LK053000.1, forward strand.
CTCGTCGTACTGCGCCGCCTCGGAGAGACGGAAGTCCGCAGAGAGGTCGACGACGGTGTCCGCCGCGTCCTGAAAGGCGTCGATGTGCTCCATCGAGACGCCGTGGGGCGTCGCCGTGAACAGCACGTCGACTGATTCGAGGTCCTCGGGCGAGGTGAAACGGAGGTCGAGGTGACGAAGGTTCGGGTGGACGTGACCGACGGTCTTGCGCTCGTAGGAGCGGCTCGTCGCCTGTTCGACGTCGAAGTTCGGGTGGCCGTCGAGCAGGCGGAGCAGTTCGCCGCCGGTGAAGCCGGAGCCGCCGACGACGCCCGCGGTGAGCTGTTCGCTCACGCCGAGACCTCCGCCAGCGACTGCTCGCCGTCGGCCTTCGCTTCGAGCCAGTCGACGACCGTCGCGGGAACGTCCGCCTCGACGGCGTCGTTGAGCGCCTTGAACTCGACGGTGTGGTTGACCTCGTGGACGGTGTAGTCGTCTCCGGTCTCCATGAGGTCGACGCCGAGGAGGCCGCCGCCGACCGCGTCGGACGCCTGCTTGACGAGTTCCTTCGCGCGGTCGTCGAGTTCGAACTCGTCGACGCTCGCGCCCTTCGCGGCGTTCGTGAGCCAGTGGTCCGACGAGCGGACCATCGCGGCCACGGGTTCGCCGTCGGTGGCGAGCACGCGGATGTCGCGGCCCGGCTTCTCGACGAACTCCTGGATGTAGAACACCTTGTGCTCGTAGTTCCCGAGCGTCGACTTGTGTTCGAGGATGGCCTCGGCGGCCGCCTCGGAGTCGATTTTCGCCATCAGGCGACCCCACGAGCCGACGACCGGCTTGAGGACGCAGGGGTAGCCGAACTCCTCGACGATTTCCATGGCCGAGTCGACCGTGAAGGCCACTTTCGTGTTCGGCGTGGGGACGCCCGCGTCAGCGAGCGCGAGGCTGTTTTTCGCCTTGTCGGCGCAGATGTCGGCGGTCTCGTGGGAGTTGACGACCGGGATTCCGTACGACTGCAGGAAGCGCGTGATGTAGATGCTCCTGCTCGTCGCCAGACAGCGGTCGACCACCACGTCGAGTCCGTCGAACGATTCCGGCGGCTCCGTGAGGTCGAACTGCTCTTTCCGAACGTCTATCTTCGTCACCTCGTGGCCGCGGTCGCGAAGCTCGTTGAGCAGGAGCTTCTCGTCGCGGCGAATCCGGGAATAGAGCAGTCCAACGTGCAATTTACTCTCCCCAGTCCTCTTCGAGTTCGGGCGCTTCTTCGAGTGTCACGGGGTCGAGGGAGACGACCTCAAGCTCTGCGCCCGTGGCGGGGCTGTCGATGATTTCGCCGACTTCGACGTCGGCAGGCAGCTCGATTTCCTCTCCACTCAGCGGGTCTTCCGCGGTGATGGTGTCGCTCATTACATCCGTGGCTGGTCGACGGACGGTATTAAAGCCGTCGAAAATTACACGGCGAAAATAAACGCAAAGAAGTCTCTAGCGGGTGTTATCTGTCGAATCGGCCGACAATACGGGTCAGCCGAACGACGCGTCGAGCTTGGGTGCCACGCTCACTCGACGCCGGAGACGGGACCGGTCGTCGGACCGGTCGACCCGTCTCCCGCGTCGGGCGTGGTCGTCGTCGGGGTTCCGGTCGGGGTCGCCGGAGCCCGGCCGGTCGTCGCGGCGCGGTCGCTCGCGGTCGTCGGAGCAGACCGGCGGGCGTCGCGTCCGTGAACTCAGACATAGCTCGAGACCTCCTCTTCGAGACCCTCGGCCGCCGCGGCGAGCGAGTCGCGCGCGTCGGCGACGGCGGCGGCGTCGTCCGAGAGCTCGTCGCGGGCCGTCGAGAGCGTCGCCTCCACGGCGGCGGGTGCGGGCCCGCCGACCGAATCGCGACTCGCCACGCTCTCGGTCGGGTCGAGCGCGGCTTCGACGGCCTCGGCTGTCACGTGCGTAAAGAGTGACTCACCTAATACGTCCGTAGCGACGGCGTCAAGTGTTGCCACGTCGGGCGTTCCCTCGGAGCGGGCGGCCGCCTCCGCGACGACCTCGTGGGCCGTACGGAACGGCAGGCCGGCCATCGCCAGCAGGTCCGCCACGCCGGTCGCGGTCGAAAAGCCGTCGCCCGCGGCCGCGGCGAGTTCGTCCTCGGGCCACGTCGCCGACCCGACCGCGCCGGCGGCGACCGCGGCCGCCTCGGCCACGTCGTCGACGGTGCGGAACGCGTGTTTGTGGGCGCGCTGTAGGTCGCGGTTGTACGCGCGCGGGAGTCCCTTCAGCGTCGTCAGGAGGCCGGTGAGTTCCCCGACGGCGTCGCCCGCGACGGCGCGGACGAGTTCCATCGTGTCGGGGTTCTTCTTCTGCGGCATGATAGAGGAGGTCGACGAGTAGTCGTCCGACAGCTCGACGAGGCCCTTGTTCGAGAATATCACGAGGTCCTCGGCGAGGCCGGAGAGCGTGACCGCGTGGGTCGTGAGCGCCGACAGCGTCTCCGCGAGGAAGTCGCGGGTCGCCGAGGCGTCCATCGAGTTCTCCATTACGCGGTCGAAGCCGAGCAGGTCGGACACGAGTTCGCGGTTCACGTCGAAGGGCGTGCCCGCGAACGCCGCCGACCCGAGCGGCGACTGGTTGATGCGCTCGTACGCGCACATGAGGCGGGCGCAGTCGCGGGCGACCGCCCGTTCGTACGAGAGAAGGAAGTGCGCGACCGTCGTCGGTTGCGCGGGCTGGAGGTGCGTGTAGCCGGGCATTACCGTCTCGGTGTGTGCCGCGGCCGTCTCGAGTAACGACTCGCGCAGAGCGAGCGCGGCGTCGAGGGCCGAAAGCACGTCCTCGCGCAGACGGTAGCGGATGCAGGTCGCCACCTCGTCGTTGCGCGAGCGGGCGGTGTGCATCTTCCCGCCGTCGGGGCCGACGATGTCGATGACGGCGGCCTCGATGGCCTCGTGAACGTCTTCGCCGCCCGAAAGCGCGTCGTGGCCCGCGGCCTCGACCTCGTCCAGCGCGGCGAGAATCTCGCTCGCGACCTCGGACTCGATGATGTCCTGCGACGCGAGCATCACGACGTGCGCCCGGTCGACGGCGAGGTCGGCCTCGAAGATGCGTTCGTCGGCCGCGAGGCTCGACATGAACCCGCGGGCGGGGCCGCCGCTGAAGCGGTCCCGGCGGATGACGCCCTCGGAGTCGCCGTCCTCGCCTGCCATCTTACTCGTCGCTACCGCCGTCTGCGGCGAGTTCGGGCTTCTGCTTTTTCGCGCTCTGGTTGGCGAGGCGCGCCTGGAAGCCGTGGTACTTGGCGACGCCCGTCGCGTCGGCCTGTTCGATGCCGTCGACCGTCTCCGTGTTGAAGGAGGCGGCGGACTCGGAGTACGCGGCGTACTCGGATTTGCGACCGACCGGGCGGGCCTGCCCGCCCTCGAACTTGATGGTCACGGTGCCCGTGACGCGCTCTTGGGTCTTCTCGAGGAAGGCGTTCAGCGCGCCCACGAGCGGGGCGTCGATGAGGCCCTCGTAGGCCTTCTGGGACCACTCGTTGTCCACGGTGGCCTTGAAGTCGCGTTCCTCCTTCGTGAGGACGAGCCCTTCGAGCGCCTCGTGGGCGTTCAGGAGCGTCGTCGCGGCCGGGTGCTCGTAGTTCTCGCGCACCTTGAGGCCGAGCATGCGGTCTTCCATCATGTCGGTGCGGCCGACGCCGTGCTTGCCGGCCTTCTCGTTGAGGAACGAGATGAGTTCGAGGGGTTCCATCTCCTCGTCGTCGACGGCGACCGGGTAGCCGTCTTCGAACGCGATTTCGATGAGTTCCGTCTCGTCGGACGGCTGGTCGGTCCACTCGTAGATGTCCTCCGGCGGGACGTAGCCGGGGTCTTCGAGGTTGCCGCCCTCGATGGAACGGCTCCAGAGGTTCGTGTCGATGGACCAGACGCCCTCGTTGCCGCCCTGCACCGGGAGGTCCTTCTCGGCGGCGTACTCGATTTCCCACTCGCGGGTCATGCCCATCTCGCGGACGGGTGCGATGACTTCGAGGTCGGAGGCGCGCCAGACCGCTTCGAAGCGAAGCTGGTCGTTGCCCTTGCCCGTACAGCCGTGGGCGATGCCGTCACAGTCCTTCTCCTCCGCGAGTCCGAGGATGGCCTTGGCGATGACCGGACGCGCGAGCGCGGTGCCGAGCGGATAGCCCTGATAGTCCGCGTTGGCGCACACCGAGTCGAGACAGAGCTGTGCGAACTCCTGTTTCGCGTCGACGACGTAGTGTTCCAGCCCGAGGGCCTCGGCCGTCTCGTAGGCCTCCTCGAACTCCTCTTCCGGCTGGCCGACGTCGACGGTGACGCCGACGACTTCGTCGTATCCGTACTCCTCTTCGAGAATCGGGACGCAGACTGTTGTGTCGAGTCCGCCCGAGAACGCGAGTGCGACTTTCTTCATGTACTCGTCTGTGGCGGGGACATACAGATAAATTCTTTGCATTCAATTTCTGAAATTAAGTGGTAGAGATGCCTATAGGCACGAAAATAGGTGATTAGCGATTTCGACGTGTCCCGAAGGAGATGATGATTGTGGCCCTAAAGGGCCCGTCGTCGGGGTCGGACAGCCGCGGCTCGCAGCGGGGCAAAAGTGGCGAAGGTGCTGCGAGTCGCCATGGTTGCGAAACGCTACGACGTCTTCCCTATTAAACGCTTCCGGCGACGCAAACGTTTCCTCAGTCGAGCAACTCCCCGGCGAGTTCGACCAGTAGTTCGTTGTCGACGAGCGCGACCACGAGCGCAATAATCGCGAGCACGACGACTGCGATGACGAGCCACTCGATAAGGGTCATAGCACCCGCAACGTGACGACTCCTCGGATAAGTGTTCTGTGGCCGTTCGGGTCGGTCGGCGTCGACGGCTCGAAAACGCCGCGCCGGGGCGAGTCAGGCGCTCTCGGTCGAGGCATCTCCGTCCGCCGCGCCGCCGCGGAACACGAGTCGCTCCACGAGGTCAGACCGCTGCATCAGCACCGTCCCGAGCGCGCTCATGACGAAGACGTAGCCGACCGCGAACGCCGGGATGATTTCGCGCATCACCGGCGTCGTCCCCGCGGCGGCCAGCGCCGCGATGACAAGCGAGAACTCGCCGCGCGGCACCAGCCCGACGCCGACCCGGAGCGACCGGTGTGCGGAGAGGTCGTACGCCCGACCGCCGAAATAGCCCGAGAGAATCTTCGACGGCGTCGACACGACGACCGCGATGGCGAGCGGGACGGCCGCCGCCGCCAACAGCGTCGGGTCGGTGCCGAGGCCAATCCAGAAGAAGAACACCGCGGCGAACACGTCGCGGACCGAGACGAGCAGGTGTTCGAGTCGCTCCCGGTGGCCGCTCGTCGAAAAGCCCATCCCGACGAAGAACGCCGCGACGGCCTCGCTCACCCCGAGCGCGAGCGCCGCACCCGAGATGGGAACGACGACCGCGAGCGCCCGCAGGACGAACGCCTCCTCGTTCTCCACGTCGAGGACGCGGGCGAAAAGCACCGTCCCGTACTGGACGGCCACGAACAGGAGGCCGAGGAAGCCGAAGGCGATGGCGAGCGAGCGACCGATGGCCGCGACGCCGCCGTCGCCGCCGAGCACGAGCGAGGTGACGACCGCGAGGTAGACCGCGATGGCGAGGTCCTCGAAGACGAGCGTCCCCAGAATCGGCTCCGACTCGGGGTCCGCAATCCATCCGAGGTCGATGAGCGTCTTCGTCACGATGGCCGACGACGAAATGTAGACGATGCCGCCGAGCAGCAGCGCCTCCACCGGCGACCACCCGAGGACGAGACCGATGGCGATGCCGATGGGGAGGTTCACCGCGAGGTCGATGACGCCCGCGCGGCCGATTTTCGCTCCCGACGACCGGAGTCGGTCGAGGCTGAACTCCAACCCGAGGAAAAACAGGAGGAGGACGATACCGAGTTCCGCCAGAATCGTCACCACTTCGCCGTTCGGGACGTACGGGAGGCCGAACCGCCCGGCGACGTACGGTCCGGCGACGACGCCGCCGACGACGTAGAGGGGAATCACCGACAGGCCGAGGCGGAGCGCGACTGCTCCGACGACCGCGAGGACTGCGAACAGGTAGCCGAATTCGAGCAGCGCCGCCGCCATCAGGTCCCTTTGACGAGCGCTGTGAAGTCGCGGCAGGCCGCCTTCGGACCGATGACGACCAGCGTGTCGCCGGCTTCGACCACCGCGTCGCCGCCGGGCGACGTGATGACCTCGTCGCCGCGCTCGATGGCGATGACGGACGCGCCGGTCGCCTGCCGGAGGTCGGACTCGCCGAGGGTCTTGCCCGCTACCTCGGAACCAGTACCGACTTCCACCCACTCGATGAGCGTGTCCCCGCCAAGAAGCGTCTCGATGTTCTCCGTCTGGATCGGCTGGAAGTACGCGCCTTCGAGGAGCGTCCCCACCTGCCGAGCGAGTTTGTCGGTGAGTTCGAACAGCTTCTCGGAATCGCTGTCGGCGCTCGGACGCCGGAACACCTCCCGTTTGCCGGTGTTGTGCGTCACGATGACGAGTCGGGAGCCGTCGCCGAGTTCTACCTCGTGTTTCTTCCCGACGCCCGGAAGGTCGCTCTCGTAGACAGTCATGACTGTCCGGTTCGTCGCCGACCGAAATAAAATCGCATCACGGACCGACACCCGAACGCCGACCGCGTTCCGCTCAGGCGACCAGCCAGAGCGTCACCGCGATGGCGGTACAGGCGACCGGCGGAATCGAGAGGTTGTCGTCGATGACGTAGCCGGCGACAACCGGTTTCACGCCGTCGGCCAGCGTCGCCCCCGCGGCTCCGGCGGCCGCGGCGAGGCCGCCCGCGACGACCCCCGACACGGGAATCACGAACGGGGCGGCGAGGACGAAACAGACCGCGAACATCGCCGCGAGCGTCCGCGCCGACTTCAGTTCGCCGACCGGGGCGGAGCCGAGGAGGCCGCTTATCGGGTCGCCGATGGTGAGCATGAACATCCCCGGAACCGCGACGTGCGGGTCGAACACCAACGCGACGGCGGTCTGGCTGTAGACGTACAGCGCGTAGCCGGCGACGTTGTCCTGTTCGTACTCGCGGGTGAGTTCGTCGTAGACGACCCATTCGAGGCCGCCGAACAGTCGAAGCAGTTCGAGGACGCTGACGACCGCCGCGAGGAAGACGAACAGATACCCGAGGGTACGCCACTCGACCAGCCCGAGGAGGTACAAAAGCGGCATCCCCGAGCCGCTCGCGTGGACCAGTCGCCGTTTCACCTCGGCGGTGCTCGGTCGCCCCACGGCGGGTTACGCCTCGACGACCTCGTTCTCGTCGAGCACGTCGTCGAACGAGGCGGTGCCGGCGCGCAGGCCGACGAGCGTTCCGACGAGGTCGTCGACGGGCAGTCGGACTTGCTTTCCGCTGTCGCGCTCGCGGATGGTGACGGTGTTCGCGCCGTCGCCTTCGAGCCCGTCGCGGTCGATGGTGATGCAGAACGGCGTGCCCACCTCGTCCTGTCGGCGGTAGCGCCGACCGATGCTACCCGAGTCGTCGTAGACGACCGCGAAGCCGGCCGCGCGGAGTTCGGCGGCCACGTCGTCGGCGAGGTCGACCAGTTCGTCGACGTTGCTCACGAGCGGGAAGACGCCGACGTTCGTCGGCGCGACCGACGGCGAAAGCGAGAGGTAGCTCCGCGCCTCGCCGTCGACCTCGTCGGTCTCGTACGCGTGCGCGAGGAGCGTGTACACCGTGCGGTCGATACCGAACGAGGGCTCGACCACGTGCGGGGTGATGTGCTCGCCCGCCTCGGTCTGCGTCTCGACCGAGAAGTTCGCCACGTCGGTGTCGACGGTGATTTCCTCGCCGTCGATGTCGAGGGTCACCTCGTCGGCGTCGAAGGCGTCGGGGTCGCGCTCGGCGAGCGTCTCCAGCGCCTCGGCCACGTCGGCGGCCTGCGCGCCGAACTCGGGGCCGAGCGTCGCCATGTCGGGGTCGACGACGGCGCGCTCGACCGTCTTCGGCTCGTCGTACTGCTGGAAGACGGTGAAGTCGTCGTCGCCGTACTCGCCGTGCTTCGAGAGGTCGTAGTCGCTGCGGTACGAGAAGCCCGCGATTTCTATCCAGTCACCGTCGACCTCGCTCTCGGCGTCCCAGCAGTCCGAGGAGTAGTGGGCGCGCTCGCCCGCGAGGTGCTGGCGGAAGCGGAAGCGGTCCATGTCGACGCCGACCGTCTCGTACCACTCCTGGGCGATGCCGAGGAAGTAGCCGAGCCACGCGTTGCCGATGACGCCGTCTTCGACGGCCTCGCCGATGGTCGTCTCGACGTAGTCGCCGTCGTCGGCCTCCTGCTCGGTCGCGGGGTACAGAAGCACCTCCACGTCCTCGACCGCAGAGAGGTCGGCCTCGTCGCGCTCGGGGTCGATGAAGTGCTCCAGTTCGGCCTGCGTGAACTCGCGGGTGCGGACGATGCTCTTCCGCGGCGAAATCTCGTTGCGGTAGGCGCGGCCGACCTGCGTCACGCCGAACGGGAGGCTGTTGCGCGCGTACTCCTTGATGCGCGGGAACTCCACGAAGATGCCCTGCGCCGTCTCGGGGCGGAGGTAGCCGGGCGTCGAGGAGCCGGGGCCGATGTTCGTCTCGAACATGAGGTTGAAGTCCTCGACCGACTGGCCGGCGAGGTCCGCGCCGCAGGTCGGACAGACGAGGCCGAGGTCGGCGATTTTCTCCGCCGCCTCCTCGGGCGACAGTGTCTCCGCGTCCTCCAGTTCGGAGTTGTCCTCGATGAGGTGGTCCGCGCGGTGGGACTCGCCGCACTCGGCGCACTCGACGAGCATGTCGTCGAAGCCGTCGAGGTGGCCCGACGCCTCGAAGACGGGCTCGGGCATGATGGTCGGCGCTTCGATTTCGAGGTTGCCCTCCTGGACGGCGAAGCGCTCGCGCCACGCCTCTTCGACGTTGGACTTCAGGGCCGCGCCCTGCGGGCCGTAGGTGTAGAACCCGCCGACGCCGCCGTAGGCCTCCGAGGAGCCGAAGAAAAAGCCGCGTCGCTTGGCGAGTTCGGTGAGCGCTGCGGACTCGTCGCCCTCACTCATACAGCGCCTCCAGCAGGTTGATGTCGCGGACGATGCCGATGAGTTCGTCGCCGGAGACGAGCGGAATCTGCTCGATGTCCTCGCGAATCATCGTCTGGGCGGCGTCCTTGGCGGTGGCGCGCGTCGGGACGCTCACGAGGTCGTCGGTCATGAACTTCGAGACCGGCTCGGCCGGAATCTCGACGTTCCGGGTCGGGATGTAACGGTTGCCGACCGCCTTGATTCCCTCCCACATCCACTCGTCGTCCTGGTTTGCGACCGAGTCGCCGGTGCCGGCCTCGCCTTCGACGACGCGGGCGACCTCGATGATGTCGACTTCGGTCACGATGCCGGCCAGCGAGGCCTCGTCGTCGAGGACGACCGCGTAGGGAACGTTCGCGTAGAATATCTCGCGCTCGACGATGTGCAGAGGGACGTCGACGTACGTCGTGTTCACGTCGCGGGCGGCGAGGTCGCCGACCTCGGTCTCGCCGTCGATGTCGCCGCGGGCGATGGCCCGGACCACGTCGGTGACGGTGAGGATGCCCTCGATGGCGTCGCCGTCGACGACGGGGATTCGGCGCGCGCCCTCCGAGACCATCGTCGCGGCCACCGCTTCGAGGTCGTCGTCGGCGCTCGCGGTCGGCACCTCGCGGACGAGCACCGCCAGCTGGTCCTCGTCGGGGTGTTCGATGAGGTCCTCTCGAGAGATGAGCCCTCGGTACTTCGTCCCCTCGTCGGTCTCTTTTACCACAGGAACAGAAGAGAACCCACGCTCTTGGAGGTATTCCAGAACGTCGTCGCGGGTGCCCGGCAGGGACACCGTCACGACCTCCTCACCGCGGGTCATCGCGTCGGCTACTTTCATACACCCGCTTTCTTCCCCCCGCCTAATGTACTCTGCGAACGCTTTCGGCTCGTTGACAGGCGTCCGCCGTCGCTCGCGGGAGCGTCGTGAGTCCTCCGAAAACGAAAGCGGAACGGCCCCGACTCAGTTGTCGTCGCTCGCGTCGCCTTCGGCCTCGTCGTCGCCGCTGTTCGGCGCGTACCGCCGAATCGCATCGAGGTTGGGGAAGAACTTCTCGGGGTCGTCGTGTTCGACGACGCCGACGACGGTGCCGTCGAGCTTCTGCAGGTAGGTGTACATCCGCCCTTCCTCGACGGCGACGGTCGCACACTCGAGCGCCTCGCGGAGGTCCCACGCGCCCGCGAGGAAGATAGCGGTCTCGGCGTCCGGCGAGAACAGCGCCGTCACCATGTAGACGCGGCCGTCGTTCTCCGCGCGGTACACCTCGTACTCGGGGAACGACGTCGCTTCGAACAGGTCGGCGACCGTCTCGGCCTTGTCGCCGGGAATGACGTACGCGAGGCCGAACGCCCCCTCGTCGCCCTTGCCGCTGGAGGGACCGAACGGGCCGCTGTCGCCCGCCGGGATGCGGACCGTCTCCCACCCGTCGGCTTCGAACTCGTCGGCCATCGCTGTCATGTCGTCGAGCGTTGCGCCCCACGCCTCGCGGCGGCGGTCCGCCTCGCCGGCGATTCGTTCGACATCGGGCGTCTCGTCGTCTCCGAGTTCGGCCATACCCGTTCTGGACGACGTATATGGTAAAAGGCATCGAAGGCCACGGGGGTCCGAGGCGGTCAGTAGTTGATGCCGAAGACGACCTCCATCGCGTACGAGGCCGCGAGGATACAGACCGACGCGAGGAGGAGTTTCACCCCGCTCGACGGCCGCTCGTCGCTGTTCGCGGGTCGCAGTCGCGGCGGTAGTATCGCGTCGAGCGCGTTCCCGACGAGTTTCTCGACGCCGACGGGCTCGTCGCTCCCCGAAAACAGGCCGCCGTCGTTGTCGCTGTTTTCGTCGCCGCCCTTCCAGGCCGCCTTCGGGCGGACCTTCAGCGACGCGTAGCCGAACATGGCGAACCCGAGAAAGAACATGAGCCACTTCGCGCCGGGCAGTCCGTTGCCGGCGAGCGTGCTCAGGAGGGCGGTCACGACGAACACCACGCCGGTGAGGGAGACGGCGTAGACCACGGCGTCGATGGTCTTGACGCCGAAGCGGCGTGGGTCGAACTCCATGGCTATTGAACGAGCGTCTCGAAGACGGCCGCCGGCTCTTCGTACTCGGGTTCGTGACGGTGACAGAGGCTCAAGCGCCCCCGGTTGCCGACCGTGAGCTGGTCGGGTCGCTCGTGGTCACAGACGCTCCCGAACTCCTCGTGGAGGTAGGTCTGCGCGGCGTCCTCGTCGTCGTTTTCGGCGTAATCGGCGGCCTCGCGGATGTGGGTCATCACGCTCGAGGGCACGTCCAGTTCGCCGAACAGTTCGGGGATGATTTCGTCCATCCCGGCGCGGTGGCTCTCGCGGCCGAGCAGTTTCCGGACGCGGTCGCTCAACGAGGGGTCGGCGCGCGAGCGCTCCCGCAGAACTTCGCGGAAGACCTCGATGCGCTCCCAGAGCTCTGGGTCCATGTCTCTGTACGCCTCCGGGCGAATCTTCACCGGACAGCGCGTCGAGAACGGACAGCCCGCCGGCGGGTCCCGCGGGCTCGGCGGCGTCCCGCGGAGGGTGATTCGGTCGCGCTCGATAGTCGGGTCCGGCTCCGGAATCGACGACAACAGCGCGTGCGTGTACGGGTTCGCCGGTTGGTCGAACATCTCGTCCGCCGGTCCGATTTCCATCATGTTGCCGAGGTACATCACGGCGACGCGGTCGCAGATGTGGCGGACGACCGCGAGGTCGTGGGCGATAAACAGGTACGTCAGCCCGAACTCGTTTTGCAGGTCTTCGAGCAGGTTGAGAATCTTCGCCTGCACGGACACGTCGAGCGCCGACACCGGCTCGTCGAGGATGATGAACTCCGGTTCGAGCGCGAGCGCGCGGGCGATGCCGATGCGCTGGCGCTGGCCGCCGGAGAACTGGTGCGGGTAGCGGTAGTAGTGTTGTTCCTGCAGGCCGACGGTTTCGAGCAGTTCGCGGACGCGCTCGCGGCGCTCCGACGGCGTCTTCCAGTCGTGCACGTCGAGCGGCTCGCGGACGATTTCGCCCACGGTCATCCGCTCGTTGAGGCTCGAATCGGGGTCCTGGAACACCATCTGTACGTCCTTGCGGAACTGCTTGAGGTCCGAGCCGGACAGCGTGGTGATGTCCGTGCCGTTGAGTTTGACCTCGCCCGCGGTGGCCTCTTCGAGGCGCATCAACGTGCGCCCGAGCGTGGACTTCCCGCAGCCGGACTCACCGACGAGTCCGAGCGTCTCGCCGCGCTGGATGTCGAACGAGACGCCGTCGACCGCTTTCACGGGGTTACTGCCGAGGAAGCCGCCGTCCTCGTAGTAGGTTTTGAGGTCGTTGACTTCGAGGATGGTGTCTCCGCGCGCCTCGGTGCTTCGCTCTTCTTCGGTGGATGTCGTACTCATCGCGTGTCACCTCCGCGCTGTCCGCCCTCGCGGTGGACGGCGACCGCCTCCTCGGACGGGAGGTCCTCGGGGTACAGCAGACACGACGCTCGGTGGTCGTCCGCGCTGTCGCCCACGTCGACGGGGACCGGATGTACCGTGTCGCACTCTGCGAACGCCTTCGGGCACCGGGGGGCGAACCGACAGTACGTCGGGTCCTCGTTCGGTGTCGGCACGTCGCCCTCGATGGTCGCGAGGCGCTCGTCCTCGTCGAGCCCCTGTCCGGGAATGGAGTTGAGAAGCCCCTGCGTGTAGGGGTGTTTCGGCGACTCGAACAGTTCGACGACGGGTGCGCTCTCGACGATTTCGCCCGCGTACATCACGTTGACGCGGTCCGCGATTTCGGCGATGACGCCCATGTCGTGGGTGATGAACATGATGCCGAGGTCGCGTTCCTCTTGGATCTCTTCGAGGAGTTCCAGAATCTGCGCCTGGATGGTCACGTCGAGCGCCGTCGTCGGCTCGTCGCAGATGAGCAGTTCGGGGTCGCACGCGAGCGCCATCGCGATGACGGCGCGCTGGCGCATCCCGCCGGAGAACTGGTGGGGGTACTCGCGAACGCGGCGGTGCGCGTCCGGAATCCCGACCGCTTCGAGCAGTTCGATGGCCTCTTTCGTCGCCTTCGACCCGCTCAGTCCGCGGTGGAGTCGGAGCGCTTCCTTGATCTGGTTGCCGACGGTGTAGACGGGGTTCAGGCTCGTCAGCGGGTCCTGGAACACCATCGCGATGCTGCCGCCGCGGATGGAGCGCATCTGCTTCGGCGACTTGTCGAGGAGGTCCTCGCCGTCGTACATGATGCGGCCGTTCTCGATGCGGCCGGGATTTTCGACCAGCCGCATGATAGAGCGGGCCGTGACCGACTTGCCCGAACCGGACTCGCCGACGATACCCACGGTCTCGCCGCGGAAGATGTCGAACGAGATGCCGTCGACCGCGCGGATGACTTCCTTGTCGGTGTAGAACGACGTTCGGAGGTTCTCGATTGAGAGCAGGGGCTCTCCCTCGGTGCGGGTCGAACTCGCCTGTTCGGTGCTCATGCGCCACCTCCCGTGGCCGCGGCCTCGTCACCGGTGTCCGCCTGCGGGTCGATGGCGTCGCGGATGCCGTCGCCGAAGGCGTTCAGACCGGTCACGACGAGCGTGATGAGGAGGCCGGGGACGAGCGAGATGTGCCACGAGGGACTCGCGACGTACTGCTGTCCGTTCGCGATGAGCCGGCCCCACTCGGGGGTCGGCGCGGTGATGCCGAGCCCGAGGTACGAGAGCCCGGCGACGCTGATGATGATACCACCGAGACTGAGCGAGGCGTAGATGAGCATGTAGCTGAACACGTAGGGGGCCATGTGCTTGCGCATGACCTGCGTCGGCGTCTGGCCGAACGATTTCGCGGCGTCAATCCAGTCCTGCTCGGAGACCTGGAGCGCTGGCCCACGTATCGACCGCCAGATGAACGGCCAGTAGACGATACTGAAGATGAGGATGATGAGCACCGCGCCGTCGTACAACTCCCTCACCCAGGTGTTCTGGAAGATGACGAGCATCAAGATGAGGACCATGATGACCGGCAACGCCTGTATCGAGTCGGAGACTAACACCGTTGCCAAGTCTGCCAGTCCCTTGTAGTACGCCGTTATCATGGCCAAGGCGAGTCCGATGAGGCCGGCGATGCCCATGGCGACGACGGCGATGGTCAGGGATATCCTGGCCCCGAACACCACCTGTGTGAACAAGTCCTTCCCGTTTGTCGCCGTGCCGAACGGGTGGAATCTGCCGAAGTCGTCGTACGTCAGCGGCGCGACGTTCTCGTCACCCGCTCCCTGCGACCCGGAGCCGAGATTGGCCTCGCCGACGAGGACGGTCTCGACGCTCTGGGTGTCTTCGCTCCAGTAGCTGACCTCGTAGTCGTACGGCTGGAGGATGTTCTGTTCCATCGTGGTCGGCCCGAGCGTGGGCGCGAATACCGCCATGACCACAAACGTGATGACGATAATGAGCCCGAACTTGCCCCAGGAGTGGCCCCGGAAGCGGTTGACCACGTCGTCCCGCGGCGTCCAGTCGACGCGGCGGTAGTGGCGGCGGAACCGCTTGTAGCCGTTCCACGCCCACGCCAGCACCGCGAAGGCGTACGCGTAGACGACCGCGACGCGGATGGCCCACGCGACCGCGGGCGAGAGCCCGAGGAACGTGTTCTCGTAGCCGGTCCCGTTCCAGTAGCCCTGGTTCGGAATCACGTCGCGGGAGATGAGCGTCGGAATCGCGTCGAACGCCGCCTGCAGCGACTGGACGGCCGACGCGCCGGGGTCACCGGGGATGAGGTTGACGACCACGCCGGCGACGGCACCGACGACTTGGAGGATAGCGCCCAGCTCGGCGCCGATGAGGACGGCACCGATGGCGGCCCAAATCAGCGCGGGCTGGGGGTTCTCAGCGACTCGTTGTCGGAGCGGAATTTCGGTTTCGGTTGTCGTGCTCACTGTGGTTCACCCGTCGTACCCGACGCGCGGGTCGATAATCGTGTACAGGAAGTCCTGTAGGATGTTCGTGCCGACCAGGATGAGGATGAAGATAAACATCAGCGTCCCGATGAGCGGCAGGTCCCCGTTGATGGCTGCGTTGAAGAACAGCCAGCCGAGGCCGTTGATGGCGAAGACCGTCTCGACGAACACGGACCCGCCGAGAAGCAGGAACGCCTCGCCCGTGATGATGGGCACGAGCGGGATGAGCGCGTTCCGGAAGATGTGCTTCCAGACGAGCGAGCGCCCGGAGACGCCCTTCGCGCGGGCGGTCTCGACGTAGTTCGAGTTGATGGTCTCGAGGACGGCGGTGCGGCCGATGCGCATCTCGTTCCCCATCGACGCCGACCCGAGGACCAGCGCGGCCGGGGCGATCTGCTTCGTCGCCCGGACGAACGACTCGGTCCACCCGCCGGGGTCTTCGAGGAACTGTTCGACCGGCGACTGGAAGAAGCCGAGCGCCGGCGGCGTCACGACGTTCGTCCTGACGATCCACGTCTGCCACGTGAACAGGCCGTTGGTCCACGTCCCGAGCTGCGAGAGGGCCGTGACGAGCATGATGGCCAGCCAGAAGTTCGGCATCGCGCGCCAGACGATTCCGCCGAAGGAGGCGGCGTAGTCGGAGGGCGTGTTCGGGTTCAGCCCGGCGTAGAAGCCGAGGGGAATCCCGACGAACAGCGCGATGATGACCGACCAGAAGCCGAGCCAAATCGTCCGGGGCGCGTAGATTTCGATGAGTTCGTACGCGGTCGTCCCGGGTGCGATGACCCACGACTGGCCGAGTTGGAAGGTGAACAACCGATACATGAAGTCGAGGTACTGACTCCAGAGCGGCTGGTTCAACCCGAGGTTCGTCCGAATCTGTTCTGCCGCCTGTGGGTTGTATTGCGTCCCCAGAATCGCCGAAACGGGGTCGAGTGGCCCCAGGCGGATGAGGGCAAACGTAATTGTCGTCCCGAAGATGACGACAGGAATCGACATCAGTACCCTGCGGAGGAAGTACTGCCATCGACTCATGGCATCACCTCGCAGACCGTTCGAGCGGACATTATTGTACTGGTTTAATGAGTGGTATGGATATGTCTTGCGCTTCGAAGTCCTAATGTCGCAGTTTCAGCAACTCTACTGCCAGATTATACTATATAGTAGGGACTAATTGTACGCTTGTCAAAAATAACCGGACGTTTCAATTGGGACGGGACGCGAGGGTGCGCCCGTGCTACCCAGTCTTACCGGTTGAGGGTGACGTTGTTGAGCTTCTGACGGCTCGGACCCATCCCACCGAACGGTTCGATGTTGACGGTGTCGTACCAGAACGTCTCGTCCTTGCGGTTGTAGATGGGCAGCATCGCGACGTCTTCCCAGTTGGCCGTCTCGATGTCGACGTAGGCCTCGTCGCGGATCTGCTGGGCCTCGTCGGTCGGGGCCGGGTTGTTGACGACCTGCTGGTAGGCGTCGGTCGCCTGCTGGTAGGCGTCGCCGTTTTCGGCCGTCCAGTTGACGTACGAGATGGGGCCCTGCTTGGAGGTGTCTGTCTGCGGCGGGTTCAGGAGCTGCAGGAAGTTGTCCGGGGCCGGCCAGTCGGCGATCCAGCCGAGGGTGTACGCTTCGAGCTGGCCGTTGCGGCCGCGCTCGAGGAGCGTCGAGAAGTCGGCCTTCTGAATCTGCATGTTGATGTGGGCGGACGCGAGCTGGTCGCGGAGGATACTCGCCATCTCCTCCCACGTGTTGGAGTTGTACTGGGTCCACTGGACCTCGAACTGGTTGTCCTCACCGTAGCCAGCTTCCTCCATAACCTCGCGGGCGGCCTGGATGTCCGTCTCGTCCGCGTTGTACGGGTATTCGGAGTCGATGAGGTCGTTTGCGGCCTGCGCGCCACCGGGGAAGATAGTCGGCGGCGTGAAGAGCTGTGCGGGGGAGCCGCGGCCCTTGAAGACCTCCGAGACCATCTGGCCCTGGTTCAGGACGTAAGCGAACGCCTGACGGACCGGCTTCGGGACCTTCTCCATGTTGAAGCCGACGTAGAAGATCGACAGCGTCGGGACGCCGACGTAGTTGAGCGTCTTCCCGTTGCGGACGGGACCGTACTTACCGATTTCACGACCGTACTCGTCGGTCGACTCCACCTGAACGAGACCGGGGTCGTACTGCGCGGTGGGCAGTCCGAAGTAGTCCGCGTTCTCGTTCATCGCGTAGTTGTAGCGAGCCGTGTCGTCCTCGATGACCTGCCAGCGGACGTTGTCGACCTGCGCGACCTGTCCGTAGTAGTCGTCGTACTTGGAGACGGCCGCGGCGGTACCCTGCTCCCAGAAGGCGAACTCGAACGGGCCCGCGCCGATGGGGTTGTTCGAGGCGAATTCGGTGTACTCCATCTCGCCGTCGTAGCCCTCGACGTCGCCGAGGACGCCCTCGGGGAGGGCGGCGAACGAGGTGTAGGCGAACATCTCGAGGGTGTCGTGGAACGGCTCGGAGAGGTTGACGACGAGTTCGGTCTCGGTCTCGCCGACTTCGACGCCGAGCGAACCGGGCACGTAGTTGCCTTCGTCGTCCGTCTCGTGTTCCACGCCGATGGAATCGAGGATGAAGTAGGCGCGGCGGCTGTTCGAGGAGGCCGCGAGGCGCTCCCACGCGTAGATGAAGTCGGACGCGGTGACCGTCTCACCGTTGTGGTAGGTCGCGTCGGCGAGCTGGAACGTGTAGGTCGTGAAGTCGTCCGAGACCGTGTAGTCCGCGGCGAGCTCGTTTTCGACCGTCGGCAGGGCGTTCGGGTACGACATCAAGCAGTCGAAGACCTGCTGGATGATGATGCCCGACGACGTGTCGGTCGCGGCGACGGGGTCCATCGTCGTGATGGTGCCCGAGAGGATACGGTTGAACACCGAGCCGGACAGCTCCGTGCCCGTGTCCTCTTCGGTCGTCGTCGCGGTGGTGGTCTCGTCGCCACCGGATTCGGTCGTCGTCGTCTCTTCACCGTCACCGCCGGTACAACCGGCGAGGGCGGCGGCCGTGGCGGCCCCACCCGTTGCCTTCAGGAAACGGCGACGCGAGAGTTTGTTAGTGTCTGGCATTCGAACCAATCTTTCCGGGCCGCGTGGATAAACTTACCGTATTCGATTTGTTTGATATAGTGTAGCGTGGAAGGGATGTAGTACCATACATAAGCGGCGAAAACTGCCACGAGAATCCCCACAGAACTCGTTTTACATTTTAAACCACTTTTCGGAACGACAGAATCGGGTAACGGGCTCCCTCTCGCCCTGCCGTTTCGGTCCACTTATATAGGGGTGTCACTATGTATCATACATGACGCCGGATGCGACGGCTTCCGTCGACGACTCGGGCGCCGAGGTCATGGCCTCGGTGGATCGCTCTCAGACGGGCCAGCGTCTTATTATCGCGGACATCTCCCGCGACGACGCGTGGCTCGCTGCTGACGTAGCCGACGCGCTCGCGCTCGACGAGTGGCGATAATCGCTCCGGCCCCGTAAGCCCGCCGCCGGACGCCCGGCGGCCAGACCATTCACATTTTAGTCCGACTCGCTCGTGGTACGCTGCATGAACGCTCGAGCGGTGACGGTGAGCGAGGAGTACCTCGCCCGCCTCGAACACGGTGCGGACTGGCGCGAGGAGATCGAGGAGTTCTGCGCGCGCAAGGACATCGAGTCCGCGTGGTTCAACGCCATGGGTGCCGTCCAAGACGCCGAACTCTGGTTCTACGACCAGACGGACCAGGAGTACCAGTCCGTGACGTTCGACGAGCCGCTCGAAGTCGCCGCCTGCGTGGGTAACGTCGCGCTCCTCGACGGCGAACCCTTCGCACACACGCACGCGATTCTCTCTCGGCGCAGCGGGCAGTCGCTCGCCGGCCACCTCGACTCGGCGACCGTCTTCGCCGGCGAAGTGAACCTCCGCGCCTTCGAGGAACCGCTCGAACGCGACCACGACGCGGTGACCGACCTCGACCTCTGGTTGTAACCGTGCGCGAGGAGGACTCCCGGTACTTCCGCCGCATCGAAGCTCGCCTCGACGAGGCGTTCGACCTCGCGGAGGCCGCGAAGGCGACGGGGTACGACCCGAGGACCGAAGTCGAGATTCCGGTCGCCAAGGACATGGCCGACCGCGTGGAGAACATCCTCGGCATCGACGGCGTCGCAGAGCGCGTCCGTGAACTCGAAGGCGAGATGTCCCGCGAGGAAGCCGCGCTCGAACTCGTGACCGACTTCGTCGACGGCAACGTCGGCGACTACGACTCTCGCGAGGGCAAAATCGAGGGCGCGGTCCGCACCGCCGTCGCCCTCCTCACCGAGGGGGTCGTCGCCGCCCCCATCGAGGGCATCGACCGCGTCGAAATCCTCGAAAACGACGACGGCACGGAGTTCGTCAACGTCTACTACGCCGGCCCGATTCGCTCGGCGGGCGGCACCGCGCAGGCCCTCTCCGTGCTCGTCGCCGACTACGCCCGGTCGCTTCTCGACATCGACGAGTACAAGGCTCGAACCGACGAGGTCGAGCGCTACGTCGAGGAGATTAACCTCTACGACAAGGAGACCGGCCTCCAGTACTCGCCGAAGGACAAGGAGTCGCGCTTTATCGCCGAGAACATGCCCATCATGCTCGACGGCGAGGCCACCGGCGACGAGGAGGTCTCGGGCTACCGCGACCTCGAACGCGTCGATACCAACTCCGCCCGCGGCGGTATGTGTCTCGTCGCGGCCGAGGGTATCGCCCTCAAGGCCCCGAAGATTCAGCGCTACACCCGCCAACTCGACGAGGTCGACTGGCCGTGGCTTCAGGACCTCATCGACGGTACCATCGGCAAGGACGACGAAGACGCCGAAAAGGCAGACGACGCGGGTGACGACCCGGACGCCGACGAGGCCGACGCAGACCCGGCCGACGACGACGCCGAGAGCGACGCGCCGGACGGGCCGACCCGCGTCGAACCCGCGACCAAGTTCCTCCGCGACCTCATCGCGGGCCGCCCGGTGTTCGGCCATCCTTCCGCACGCGGCGGTTTCCGCCTGCGGTACGGCCGCGCCCGCAACCACGGCTTCGCAACCGCCGGCGTCCACCCCGCGACGATGCACATCGTGGACGACTTCATCGCCACCGGCACCCAAATCAAGACCGAGCGTCCCGGCAAGGCCGGCGGCGTCGTCCCCGTCGATTCTATCGAGGGACCGACGGTGAGACTCGCCAACGGCGACGTGCGCCGCATCGACGACCCCGAGGAGGCGGAGGAACTCCAGAACGGCGTCGAGAAGATTCTCGACCTCGGCGAGTACCTCGTCAACTTCGGCGAGTTCGTCGAGAACAACCACCCGCTCGCACCCGCTTCGTACGTCTTCGAGTGGTGGATTCAGGACTTCGAGACGACCGAGGCCAACGTGCAGGCGCTCCGCGACGACCCCGCCGTCGACCTCGAAGAGCCGTCGGTCGAACAGGCCCTCTCGTGGGCGACCGAGTTCGACGCCCCGTTGCACCCGACGTACACCTATCTCTGGCACGACATCTCCGTCGAGCGGTTCGACACACTCGCCGACGCCGTCGCGGCGGGCGATGTCGTCGCCGCCGAAGCCGACGGCGGCACGGCCGGTGCGCTCGAACACGAGAACGAACCCGAGCGCGGGCTTGAGGGTACGCTCGTCCTCGACAACACGCCCGAGATTCGGAAGGCGCTCGAACACCTGCTCGTCGCCCACCGCCAGACTGACGAGACGCTCCGGGTCCCCGTTTGGCGACCGCTCGCCCGGAGCCTCGGCCTCACCGACGACCGCGAGCGGACGTGGGAACTCGCAGACCTCTCGGAGCGCGCCCGCGAGTGGGACGACGGCGACAACGCCGTCGAGGCCGTCAACGAGGTCGCGCCCTTTACCGTCCGCGAGCGCGCGCCCACCCGCATCGGCAACCGGATGGGCCGCCCGGAGAAGTCCGAGCGCCGCGACCTCTCGCCGGCCGTCCACACGCTGTTTCCCATCGGCGAGGCCGGCGGGAGCCAACGCGACGTGGGCGACGCCGCCAGACACCGCGGCGAGTCCGGTAGGCGCGGGCAGATTTCGGTCCGACTCGGTCGGCGCAAGTGCCCCGACTGCGGCGCGTTCGGCTTCAAGTCGAAGTGCCCCGACTGCGGCGGCCACACCGAACCCCACTACGAGTGCGACGACTGCGGAACCGTCATCGAACCCGACGAGTCGGGACGCGTCTACTGCGAGCGCTGCGAGTGGGACGTCGAGAGCGCCGAGTGGCAGGAAATCGACCTCAACACCGAGTACCGCGACGCCCTCGAACGCGTCGGCGAGCGCGAGTCGTCGTTCCAGATTCTCAAGGGCGTGAAGGGACTCACCTCGGCGAACAAGACGCCCGAACCTATCGAGAAGGGCGTCCTGCGGGCGAAACACGACGTATCGTCGTTCAAAGACGGCACCGTCCGCTACGACATGACCGACCTGCCCGTCACCGCGGTCCGCCCCGAGGAACTCGACGTGACGGCAGACCACTTCCGCGAACTCGGCTACGAGACCGACATCGACGGCGAACCCCTCCGGTTCGACGACCAACTGGTCGAACTCAAAGTTCAGGACATCGTCCTCTCGAACGGCGCGGCGCAGCACATGATGCAGACCGCCGACTTCGTCGACGACCTCCTCGAACAGTTCTACGGCCTCGACCGGTTCTACGAAATCGAAGAGCGCGACGACCTCATCGGCGAACTCGTCTTCGGGATGGCTCCCCACACCTCCGCCGCGGTCGTCGGCAGAGTTGTCGGGTTCACGACAGCAGCAGTCGGATACGCTCATCCGTACTTCCACGCTGCGAAACGTCGGAACTGCTTCCATCCGGAGACGAAGGTCTGGTTCCGAGACGAGTCCGACCGGTGGCGATACGACGAGGTTCGATCGCTCGTCGAGGAACGGCTCGATGACCCGGAGACCGACGACTTCGGGACGCTCGTTCAGGAACTGGACGGGAACGTGTACGTCCCGTCTTTGGACAGAGACGGCCGAGAGACGATGAAACCGGTCGAAGCCGTCTCTAAGCACGTCGCACAGGACCACCTCGTACGAATCGAGACTCGTGGTGGAAGAGAACTAACGGTCACTCCGGACCACACGGTGATTCGAGCCGACGACGGCGGCTTCACTCGGATTCCCGCGCACGAACTCGACGAAGGTGACGCACTTCCGTCGCCCAAGCGCGTCGACATCGACGCGGGCCCGGCGCAGCTCGACCTGCTCGCGGAGTTCCTGCACGGCGAGTCGATACCGGCCGAAGACCTGATGATTCGGGGGCTCGGCGCGGACCGAATCCGGTCGCTCTTCGACGAGCATACCGAAGCGAGCGGCTACCTGAAACCGGTCGCTGAGCGACTCGGACGGAGCGATTCGACGGTTTACAACTGGGTCGCTCGCGACAGTGTTCCGGCATCGGTATTCGTGGCAGTTCTCGGAGACGTCGAAACGGTCGTCGACGTGCTTCCGCGTGAGCTATCTCTTGGCGTTCGTCGCGATACCGCGACTGTTTCGAGAGTGCTCGATATCGACGAGGCGTTCGGAACTGTACTGGGATACTACGCCGCGGACGGCTTCACGAGAGCGTCGCCCGGAAACTTCTACCAGACGACGATCTGTATCCCGGACGAACTCGCCCGCGAACACATCCTCGACACGGTTAGCGAAGCGCTCGGTGTCGACGCGTTCGAGGAGAACGAATGGAAAGTCACGATTTCGAGTCGGCTCGTTCAGTCGCTGTTTGCGGACGTCATCGGATGCGGGTCGCGTGCCGAGGACAAACGCGTCCCGGAGTCGATACTCACCGGTCCCGAGCCGGTTCTTCGATCCTTCCTGTCTGCGTACTTCTCCGGCGACGGAAGCGCGTCTTCGGACCGTGTCGAGATTCGCGCGCACACCGTGAGCGACGACCTCAAGCGCGACCTCGTTGCCGCGCTCAAACGCTTCGGTATCGCCTCGAAAACCTACTCCGAGCGCCGAACACCACAAACAGGTGCGGTGGCGGAGTTCTACGACGGAGACGAGGTCCCGACGTTCGACTCGTGGGTCCTCAAAGTCACGTCGGAGAACGTGGTTCGATTCGCCGAGGAAGTCGGTTTCCACCTCCCTCGAAAGAGCGAGGCGCTGGCGAGCGCTCTCGACGACACGGACATCCGAAGCCAGCGTCTCTTCTCGGACGGCGGGGACACGTGGCTCGACGAAGTCGTCTCGGTCGAATACCTCGAAAGCGATATCGACCACACTTACTCGTTGACCGTCGAAGACACCAACTCGCTGGTCGCCAACGACCTCCACGTCGCGCAGTGCGACGGTGACGAGGACTGCGTCATGCTCCTCATGGACGGTCTTCTCAACTTCTCGAAAGAATACCTCCCCGACAAGCGCGGCGGGCAGATGGACGCGCCGCTCGTCATGTCCTCGCGCATCGACCCGTCGGAAATCGACGACGAGGCGCACAACATGGACATCGTGCGGCAGTACCCCCGCGAGTTCTACGAGGCGACCTTGCGGATGGAAGACCCCGACGACTGGGAGGACGAGGTCACCATCGCCGAGGAGTACTTGGGCACCGACCGCGAGTACACCGGATTCGACCACACCCACGACACCACGGATATCGCCGCCGGCCCCGACCTCTCCGCGTACAAGACGCTCGGGTCGATGATGGACAAGATGGACGCCCAGTTGTTCCTCGCACGGAAGCTCCGGGCGGTCGACGAGACGGACGTGGCAGAGCGCGTCATCGAGTACCACTTCCTGCCGGACCTCATCGGGAACCTCCGCGCCTTCTCGCGACAGGAGACGCGGTGTCTCGACTGCGGCGAAAAGTACCGGCGGATGCCGCTTTCGGGCGACTGCCGGGAGTGCGGCGGTCGGGTGAACCTCACGGTCCACCAGGGCTCCGTGAACAAGTACATGGATACCGCGATTCAGGTGGCCGAGGAGTTCGACTGCCGCGACTACACGAAACAGCGGCTCGAAGTGCTCGAAAAGAGCCTCGAGTCAGTCTTCGAGAACGACAAGAACAAGCAGTCTGGCATCGCGGACTTCATGTAAGATTCGGGTGGGTTTTTCCTCCAGGTTTTCGAGCCGAGCGGCCTTGCCGCTCGGCGAAGAAAAAGTGGACGAGAACAAGCAGTCTGGCATCGCGGACTTCATGTAAGATTCGGGCGGGTTTTTCCTCCAGGTTTTCGAGCCGAGCGGCCACGTCGCGGGGGTCTCAGTTCCGCGCCGGTCCCAATCCGTGGAAGCCGTCGGCAGCGACGACGTACACCGCCCCGTCGAGCGGGACCGCCGTGCCGACGCCCTGCGATATCACGTCAGCCACCTGCACTTCTGGTGTCTGATGTATCCATAGCCGACGCTCTTCTACAGAATCGTACGCAACTAGCTGTCCGTGTTCATCGGAGGACAATATTGTTTCTCGTGCGCGCGCGTGAGGAACGCCGTGGAAGCGCGCCGCCACTTCCTTCCCGTCGTCGCGCAATAGCGTCGCGGTCTCTCCGCCGACGGCGATGTGGAGCACGTCGTCGGCGACGACCGGCGTGCCACTCCCCGGCGCCCGCCACAGCTCGGTGCCGTCGGTCGGGGCGAGCACGAGGAGTTCGTCGTCGCGGGTGGACAGGTACGCCGCCTCTGTCGTCGCGACCGGCGTCGTCCACTCGCTCGCCCGGGATTCGACGCGGAAGCGCCGCTCGCCGGTCGCGAGGTCGACGGCGTGGACGGCGTCGTCGGTGACGACGAACACCGCGCCAGCGGCGACGGCCGGCGCGCCCTTCGCGTCGCTTCCGAGGTCGTAGCGCCAGCGCTCGGTCCCGTCGCCGAGTTCGAACGCCCGTAGGTGGGTTGGAACGCCGTCGAACCCGCCGCCAGAGACGACGGCGACGCCGTCTCCCACCGCGGGCGGGCCGTGGATGCCGTCCATCTCCGGCCCGCGCCACAGTACCTCGTCGCCGTCGGCGGCGAGGCAGAAGGCCTCGATGAACGTCGTGACGACGACCCGGTCGCCTGCGACGACGGGCGGCGAGTTTATGCCGTAGCGGACGAGAGTGGTCGCGCTCCGCTCGGCCATCGTCGAGGGGTCGCGTCGAACGAGCGCGCTCTTGTCGCGCCCGCGGCCGTGAAGGTTGTAGAGGCGCTCCCCGTCGAGGACGGGCGAGCCGCCGGCGTTCAGCCGCCAGTACTCCTCGACGACGGGGCGACCGAGACGTCGGGATTGTAGCCGGTGTTACCCGCGTCGAACTGGTACTACGGCCACGTCCCCGATGGCGAGAGCGCGGGGTCACCGGGTGGCGTGGCCGTCACGCGTTCGTCCGGTCCGGAGGTCGGACCGGAGGTCGTGGTTGGCTCAGCGGTGGTGGTGGTCGTCTCCGTAGTCGTCGTCGGACTCGGCGACCCGCCGTCGCGGCCGAGACAGCCGGCGGCGCCGAGAGATGCACCCCCGAGCAGTTGGAGGAACCGGCGACGGCTCCGAAATCGGGACATGTTACGAGCGTGACACCGATTCGGTAAGTGTCTTGTCGCGTCCTCGAATTCTATATCGCGATATTCAGTTTATTATTTATGCTGGGTCCACACCCCTCCGAGCATCCCGCGGATTCTTGAGGGCGAATCGGCCGTTCCTTTTTATTCGCTCGCGCGACGAATAGTCTGGTATGGCTGACGAGACACAGCCGACGGTGGGAATGACGGT
This sequence comes from Haloferax prahovense, assembly GCF_000723845.1. Taxonomy (NCBI): domain Archaea; kingdom Methanobacteriati; phylum Methanobacteriota; class Halobacteria; order Halobacteriales; family Haloferacaceae; genus Haloferax; species Haloferax prahovense. The sequence goes on from NZ_LK053000.1 coordinate 1,395,772, forward strand.
GTACGCGGAGGACGGAACCGAACTCGGGAGCATCCGTGGCTTCGACGACGACGGCTTCTTCGTGACGACCCGCGACGGACTCGCCGGGATGTCCGTCGAACACGAGCGCGCGGGCGGCGAGTTCGGCGAGGCCGAGTTGATGTGGCGGTGCAGCGACTGCGGCGAGATGGGCGACCTCGACGGACTGCCCGACACCTGTCCGAACTGCGGTGCCGAGCGCGAGAAACTCTACTACTGGACTGAGGACTGAGGGGTCGCCCCCGATTCGACCGCCGCGCCGCGACACTCGCCATTTTTGTCGTCCGCTGAGTACGGGTAGCCATGCGAATTCTCGTCTTCGGCGCGGGCAGTCTGGGCACGCTCGTCGGCGGCCTCCTCGCGTCGGTCCACGACGTGACGCTCGTCGCCCGCGACCCGCACGCAGCGCGGGTGTCGGCGGCCGGTCTCGACATCGTCGGTGCCGAGTCGGCGCACGTCTCACCGGCCGCGACGACGACCGATACGGGCCACAGCGCGGATCTCGCACTCGTCACCGTCAAATCGTTCGACACCGCGGCGGCGGCCGACGCGCTCGCCGACTGCGACGTGGGTGCGGTGCTATCGCTCCAAAACGGGCTCACCGAGGAGATGCTCGCCTCTCGTCTCGACGCGCCCGTCCTCGCGGGGACGGCGACCTACGGGGCGCGGCTCGTCGAACCGGGTCGCGTCGAGTGCACCGGGGTCGGCCGGGTCGTCCTGGGCGCGCTCGACGGCGGTCCCGACCCGCTGGCCGAGCGCGTCGGCAAGGCGTTCCGGGACGCGGGGCTCGACACGCTCGTCGCCACAGACATGCCGAGGCGGCGCTGGGAGAAACTCGCGGTCAACGCCGGCATCAACGCGGTCACCGCGCTCTCGCGGGTCGAAAACGGCGCGCTCGCGGGCGATGACGCCGGCGAACTCGCACACCGGGCTGCCCGCGAGACGGCCCGCGTCGCCCGATTAGAGCGCGTGTCGCTCCCGAACCGGATCGCCCGCGAGGCGGTCGACCGGGTGGTCGAAAAGACCGCCGCGAACCGCTCGTCGATGCTGCAGGATGTCGAGTCGGAAAAGCGGACCGAGGTCGACGCCATCAACGGTGCGGTCGTCGATATCGCCGCCGGACACGGCTTCGAGGTGCCGACGAACCGGACGCTTGCGGCGCTCCTTCGGGCGTGGGAGCGGGGAGAAGGGATACGCTAAGACGTAGACTCGGCGTCGGTCGCTATTCGAGGTAGCCGAGGTCGCGCAGGCGGTCCTGCGTCTCGTCGTCCATCTGGTCCACTGAATCGTCCGATACGTCGGTATCGAGTGCGTCGGTCCACGCGCCGCCGATGGCGTCTTCGAACTCCGCGAGGGCGGCCTCCGTCTCGGCGACCGCCTCGTCGTCCGAATCGGCGACGTTCTCGGTCTCCTCGGGGTCGACGTCGATTCGGTAGGCCTCGTCGGGTATGCGGTCGATTCGGACGTACTTGGCGTCGGTCCGCCGCGCCGCCCGCATCCGCGAGTAGAACCGCGAGTCCTCGGGGAGTTCGATGCCGGCGCCCGCGGCCTTCTCCTCTAACTGCTTGAGTTCGACCACGGGACGAGAGTACTCGACGAAGGCGTACTCGCCGTCTCGCCGCTGGCCGGGGTCGTCGTTCGACGCCCGCGCGAACTCCCGGTAGTCGGCCGACAGGAGCGAGCGCGTACGGTCGAGGCCGACCGCGTCGTCGCCGGGGCTCGCGGGTTCGCCGCCCTCGACGCCGAGCGAGTCGAGGACCGTGTGATAGAGGTCGACCAGTTCGACCTGGTCGTCGCGTCGGTCCGCGCCGAGGTCGGGGTGTTTGACCATGAGCGGGACGTTGATGAGCGGGTCGTACAGGCAGAACTCGTGGCCGTAGAGGCCGTGTTCGCCGTGGAGTTCGCCGTGGTCGGCGCAGACGACGACCATGGTGTCGTCCCAGCGGCCGGTCTCTTTCAGGTGGTCGAACAGCCGGGTGAGTTGGTCGTCGATGTGGGCGATTTCGGCGTCGTAGAGCCCGCGGATGTCCTCCCACTCGTCGTCGTCGATCTCGTAGGCTCCGGCGTTGTACTCCTTGGAGTTCTGGCAGACCTCGGTCGAATCGACGCCGGGCGCGAAGCGCTCTTTGTACTCCTCGGGCGGGTGGTACGGCAGATGGGCGTCCATGAGGTTGACGAACGCGAAGAACTCCTCGGAGTCGTCGATGAAGTCGATGGTCTGGTCGATGACCGCGGGCGTCTTCGAGTCCGCGCCCTCGCCGCCGGCGAGGTACTCGTGGGCGGTGTTGCCGAGGCTGACGAGCTTATCGGCGAGCGTCCGGAGCGCGTCGCTGTCGTTCATCGTCTTCCACGCCTTCGCCAGCGGGCCAGACAGGAACTCGCCGGGCATGACTTCGAAGAAGTTGTCCTGGTCGGCGAAGCCGTCGGTCAGATGCGTGTACGGCGTTATCCACGCGTTCGAGGAGTAACAGGCGGTGTCGTAGCCGGCCGCCGAGAGCGTCTCGGCGAGGGTCGTCGCGCCTTCGAGGTAGGGGTTCTCCTGGTCGGCCCCGTGTTGGCTCGGGTACATCCCGGTGAAAAGCGAGGCGTGGACCGGGAGCGTCCACGGTGCGGGCGCGACGGCCTGCTCGAAGACGGTCGCCTCGTCGGCGAATCGGTCGAGCCCCGGCGTCGTCGGGCGGTCGTAGCCGTACGGCGTGAGGTGGTCCTTCCGGACCGTGTCCATGACGACGAAGAGGACGTTCTCGGGCGACTCGGCAGTCATACCCGAGGGTGGGGAGTAGTCGCCGATAAAACTCCTGTTCTCGGCCGACGACGGGACGAAAACGTCCGAAACGCCGACTTAGAACGGGGCCTGCGGGCCCTGGTCGTCTTCGATGTCGGTCGTGTCGTCGCTGGTGTCGCCGGGGAACGACGGACTGCCGCCGCGGCTGTCGCCGCCCATGCCGCCGTCGTCGCCCATGCCGGTGTCGGCGTGGACTTCGTTGATCTCGGGAATCTCCTTGACCATGCGGGTCTTGATGGCCTGGATGGTCATCGGGGAGATACCGCACCCGGAGCAAGCGCCACCGAGGAGAACGGTGACCTCGCCGGTCTCGCGGTTGAGGTCGCGGATGGCCGCGCTGCCGCCGTGCATCTGGATCTGCGGGAAGTTCCGACGGAGGAAGTTCACGACACGCTCTTTGAGGTCGTCCTCGCCGTCCTGCGTCTCCGTGCTCATGCACGCGGCTTCGAGGTGAACGTGCTTAGGCCTTTGGTTCGGGGTTACGCCTCGACGCCGAAGACCCGCCGAAGCTCGCCTTCTATCTCGTCGACGTAGCGGTCGAGGACGGCGTCGAGTTCGTCGTCGTCGATTTCGACCGCCGTCAGTCGCTCGGCGGGGTTCTCGGGGAGCCGCACGGAGAAGTCGCCGTCCTCGTAGAACGGCTCGGATTCGTTGAGAATCTGCTGGTCGACCCCGTGGATGAGCGACGAGTCGAACTCGTCGTTCATCGTCTCGAAGGCGTTCTTGTACGCGCGCTGGAGTTCGGGGAAGTAGTTGGCGTACTTGTCCTCGAACTTCTCGGGGTCGAAGTCGGTCATACCCGGAGTTTTCGCGCTCCCGGCAAAAAATCGGACGGTTGTTCGCTGGTGTTTCAGATTCTATATAGCAGAGTGTGATTTATCACGGGTAGTCTCTCGAACAGCGATTCCGCTCTCTGTGCGTCTCAAATGCGGAAAATCGAGCGACGCGGGGCGTCACTCGATGAGCGGGCTGTCCACGCGCGCGGCGGAGAGTTCGCTCGCCGCGAAGATGGACACGAGCTCGGTTATCAGTTCGTCGTACGACTCGTCGTCCTCGCGCAGCGCGTCGAGTCGCTCGACGGTTCGACGGTCCAGTTCGACCATCTCTGTCTGTACCTCCGGTTCGTAGCCGACCGGGTAGTCGTATTCGGCCTCGTTTGAGTTGGCAGTCGCCATCGTTCACCCCACTCCGGCATGCGTGCCGGTGCCATGTCATACACAAGCATCCGATATGAGGATTTCGTGGATTTCGTGCCCGAAACCGAACGCGAATCCGGTTTGGCGTCGGTTCGTCACTCTCCGATTTCGAAATATAAATCATATTCTGCTATATCGAATAGTGTTCGAGAGCGAATCAGGGAGTCATAGCCAGAATATTGGGTTGTTTAAGGACAAACGGTTTTATACTCGAACGGTTGTCGAACACTAGATACATGGCCGAATATACACTCAAACACGAGTCAAACTTCTCCAAACGTGGACAGACTAGTGACTCTTCACTGTCGAGACGCCCGATTCGTCGCGATTGCGGGCCGCACGAGCCAGACCGGTCGCGCTCCCACGAGGTGTCCGCGCCCCCGTGACGTACGACCGCCGCATTCTCATCGACGCGCTGGCGCACAGGCCGTTGCTTCGGCGGATGGTCCGGCCGCTCGTCGCAGTCGCGGCGTTCGTCGTCGCCGGCGTCGGCGGATTCAGCGCCCTCGCCGGCGCGTCCCTCGTCGACGCGGCGTTCTGGCTTCTCGACCCGACCAGCATCGAACTCCACTACCAGACGCACGAGGGGCCGGCGACGCTGGTCAAGGCGTACGCCATCGTGATTCTCACCGGCCTCATTGGAACCGGACTGTGGGCCGGCGAGACGTTCGTCTCCGCGGCCTTCGGCGGGCAGATACGCGAGGAACTCGACCAGATGAAACTCCAACGAGAGATAGCGGAACTCGAATCGCACGTGGTCGTCTGCGGCTACGGAACCTTCGGTAAGACGGTGGCGGCGCGGCTCCGCGAGATGGGGCGCGACGTGGTCGTCGTCGAGAGCAAGGAGGCGCAGTACCAGCGCGCGCTCGACGCGGACCTGCTCGCGGTCGAAGGCGACGCCCGCCGCGAGGACAGGCTCATCGACGCGGGCGTCGAACGCGCCGCGACGGTCGTCGGGGCGATCGACGACTCCAAGGTGAACATCCAAATCGCCATCGCGGCGAGCCGGTTGTCCCCCGACGCCAAACTCGTCGTCCGCGCGGGCGACCAGATGGACGAGGCGCTCGCGCGCCGCGCCGGTGCCGACGAAGTCGTCGTCCCGGAAATCGTGAGCGGCGAGCAGGTCTGTTCGGACCTCTGAACCGCCGCGCCGACCCCATCTCCCCGACTGCTATTTGTTCACAGCGCACGCAGTTCGCCTATGCCCACCGACAAACCTCGCTACAACGACGAGGGCGTCCTGAAGAAGAAACAGTACAAACGCGAGTTGAACCGCCTGCAGGAAGAACTGGTGAAACTCCAGTACTGGATAAAGGAACACGACCTCAGGGTCTGCGTCGTCTTCGAGGGGCGGGACGCCGCGGGCAAAGGTGGCGTCATCAAGCGCATCACCCGCCGGCTCAACCCGCGGGTGGCGCGGGTCGTCGCGCTCGGCAAACCCACGGAGCGAGAGCGCGGCCAGTGGTACTTCCAGCGGTACGTCGAACAGCTTCCGACCGAGGGCGAGATGGTGCTTTTCGACCGGAGTTGGTACAACCGCGCGGGCGTCGAGCGGGTGATGGGCTTCTGTACCGACGAGGAGTACGAGGAGTTCCTGCGAACCTGTCCCGAGTTCGAGCGGATGCTCGTCCGGTCGGGCATCGTCCTCGTCAAGTACTGGTTCTCCATCAGCGACGAGGAACAGGAACGGCGGTTCCAGAAGCGAAACGAGGACCCGAAGCGCCGCTGGAAGCTCAGTCCGATGGACCTCGAAGCGCGCTCGCGGTGGGCCGACTACTCGGAGGCCAAAGACCGGATGTTCGAACACACCGATACCGACGACGCTCCGTGGCACGTCGTCAACGCGGACGTGAAGCGCCACGCGCGACTCAACTGCATCTCGCACCTGCTGGAGCAAATCGACTACGAGGACCTCACGCCCGACCCCATCGAACTCCCGTCCCGACAGGACGACACCGGTCACGAGCGCCCGCCAATCGACAGTCAAAACTGGGTTCCGGCGAGGTTCGGGTCGAATCCGGTCGACGACTGAGCGCCGTCTTCCGTCGCCGGTGGGAGATTTTGTTTCAGTCGTCGCTGTCGTCGCTATCGGCGTCTCCCAACTGCTCGCCGACGATGCGGTCCGCCTCGGCGATGAACGCCTCGACTTCGCCCTTCGGAATCGTCGCGCCCGCGGCCACGTCGTGGCCGCCGCCGTCGCCGCCGACCGATCGAGACGCCTCGCGCATGACCGCCGAGAGGTCCAACCCGTCTCGGACCATCACGTACGACCCGCGCGAGGAGACTTTCACCTCGCCTTCCTCGGTGTCGGCGAACGCGAGGACCGGAATCCCGTTTCGGGTCGCGCCGGTGCCGACGGCCATCCCGGCGACGATGCCGACGATGGTTTCGCGTATCTCGTCGCCCGCGTCGAACCACTGGAGGTTGTCTTCGACGTGGACGCCGTGTTCTTTCACCCACTGGAGGCCGTTCGAGAGGTTCTTTCGGTGGTTCCGAAGGAGCCTGCGCGCCCGGTCGAGCGCCGCGTCGCGCTCGCCGAGACAGACCGCGAGGCCCACGTCGGCGCGGTCGTAGCGCGCGGTCGCGTTCAGGAGCGTCGAGAACTCGCTCACGTCGCGGAGTTCGGTTCCCTCTTGCTCCCGAGAGAGCACGTAGGTCGTCCCCACGAGGTCGTCGATGCGGGACGCGGGCACGCCGCTGGCGATGGCGCGGCGAATCAGGGCGCTGGCGAGCGTCTGGCGCTCGTCGCCGGTGAGGTCGACCCACCGCTTCCACTCGCCGTCGTCGTCGCGGCAGGCCACGTCGAGTTCGGTGAGGAACTCGATGGCTCCGGCCTCGTTGTTCGAGATGCCGGGGATGCGAACGTCGGTCGCGTACTGGAGGAGTTTGGGGAGCGCGCGGGTCTGGCGGCCGTAGATACGGAGGTCGGTGCCCTCCTCGACGACGCCGGCCTCGACGCCCTCGTCGACGATGCCCGCGTTGGCCCCGCGGAGTTCGCCGTTCGTGTCCTGCATGTCGCCGACCGCGCCGACGACGGCGAGGGCGGCGAGGTCGCGGTTGTCGACGCCCTCGGGTTCGAGCGCCCGCGCGAGGACGTAGCTCGCGCCCGCGCCGGAGAGTTCGCTCGCGCCGTTGAGGCCGAACCGGAGCGGGTTGAGGTGGTGGTCGGTCTCGACGCCCTCGGCGGGCTGGTGGTGGTCGGCGATGACGGGGTGGAAGTCGCCCGCCGCCTCGTACTCGGCGACGATGTCGAGTTGGCCGCTCCCGAAGTCCGTGAACAGCACGGTGTCGTAGTCGGTCGCCGCGATATCGGCGACGGCGGCCTCGTCGAGTTGGCGGCAGAACACCGTCTCGAAGGGGATTTCGGCGCGTTCGAGCGCGGTCGAGGCGATGCCGGCGCTCGTCAACCCGTCGGCGTCGATGTGCGAGGCGAGGAGCACCCGGTCGGCGTCGCGGAGGCGGGCCGCGCAGGCCGCCGCGTGCTCGGCGAGTTCGGGGACGGGTCCGTCCATTGGTGTGGTACTCACGCCCTCTCCGGCATAAACGCTGGTAGTTCGGGCACGGAACCCCTTCGTTTCCACTCCAGTTCGGCGGCGAACATGTGTCGTGGTTGCCGCGGTTCGGTATAAGAAGCCTCGCCCGCGGGGCGGGGGATTGGTCGACCGCGACGCCGGTCAGATTCGCCGTCTGACGACGAACAGGAGGACGGTCGCGAGCACCGTCGAGCCGGCGACCAGCGCCCAGCCGGCCCCGTATCCCGTCGATTCCACGACGAAGCCGAAAAGCGGCGGGGCGACGAGGCCGCCGACGTTGAGCGCGGTCTGGCCGCCGGCGGTCGCCGCGCCGATGTCGCCGTCGTCGACGACGCCGCTCAGACAGGAGTAGAAGACGCCGGTCGAGCCGTGGATGGTGAGGCCGAGCGCGACGAAGACAGCGATGGTGAGCGCGAACGAGCCGCCGGTTCCGACGAGGAGCGAAAAGAGCGCGACCGCGCCGGCCAGTTGGACGAGCGCGACGGTGGCCGCGCCGCGGGCCCCGCCGAGTCGGTCCGCGAGGCTCCCCGCGCCGATGCGGCCGACGCTTCCGGTCACCTGCGTCACCGCGAGGACGCCCCCGGCGAGGGCGGGGCCGGTTCCGACCACGTCCTGCACGTACAGGACGGTGTAGCCGAGCATCGAGAAGATGGACGCGCCGATGAACAGTCCGGCGGCGACGAGCGCGACGTAGGCGCGGTTGTCGCCGAGGCCGGCGAGCCGGGGTCGTTCGAGCCGGCCGGTTCCCGGGTTCCCGCGGTAGCGCGTCGCGAAGACGAGCGCGTAGCCGGCGGCGAAGACGCCGATTGCCCAGAACCCCACCTGCCACGCCGCGACGACGGCGACGCCGGTGACGACGAGCGACGACGCTCCGCTACCGAGGGTGACGCCGACCTGTTTCAGCCCCATGGCGAGGTTCTTGCTCCCGGCGGGCGCGGCCGCGACGATGCCGCGGTTCGACGCCGGCATCGCGGTCGAGTACGCTGCCCCGAGGAGCGCCACCGTCACCAACAACAGGAGGTACGACGGCGGCGCGAACGTGACGCCGACCAGCGCGACTGCGAGCGCCAGCAGGCCGACGACCATGACGGGCTTTTCGCCGTAGCCGTCGACGGCCGCGCCGCTGGGGAAGAGAAACACCGTGTAGCCGAGCAGGCCGGCGGTCAGAAAGAGACCGACGAGCGACTCGGAGACCGAAAACGCCTCGCGGACGAAGCCGGTCGCCGCGAAGATGGCGTAGTAACAGAGGCTCGCGGCGGTCTGCCAGCCGGCGACCGAGCCGACGGCGCGCCACGAGCCGTCTCTCGTCTCGGCTCCCGCCTCGGTTCCCGTCACGTCACTCGTGATACGTCGGCGCGGCCGTCTCGACCGCGGCCACCGCGAGTGACTCGAACGTCGCCTCGTCGGGGACGACGGTCACGTCGATGCCGTGGGACGCCGCGGTGTCGCGGGTCGGCGGCCCGATTGTGCCGACGACGGCGTCGTTCAGGCCGGCGATGGCCTCCTCTCGGATACCCCGCTCCGCGGCGGCGTCGAGGAAGTGTTCGACCGTGAGCGACGAGGTAAAGAGGGCGGCTTCGAGGTCGCCGGCCGCGGCCAGTTCGGCCGACTTTCCCGCTCCCTCGGGGCGGACGAGGCGGTAGAGCACCGTTTCGTGGACGTCCGCGCCCGCGTCGCGCAGGCCGTCGGTGAGGACGGGACTGCCGTGGTCGCTCCGGGCGACTTCGACCGTCGCGCCGTCCACGTCGGGCGCGAGGTGGTCGACCAGTCCCGCCGAGGTGTACTCGTCGGGGACGCGGTCGACCGTCCAACCCGTGTCGCGGGCGGCGTCGGCGGTCGCGGGGCCGATGCAGCACAGCACCGCGTCGCCGGGTTCCCAGCCGTCGGCGGCGAGGAGTTCGACGCCGGTCTTGCTCGTTAGGACGACGAACTCGCCGGCCTCGGGCGTCGCGCCGGTCGGTTCGATTGCGAGCATCGGGTCGGGGACCGGGGTCGCGCCGAGCGAGTCGAGGAGTTCGACGGCGCGCTCGATGCGGTCGTCGTCGGGGCGGAAGACGGCCGCGCGGACCTGCTGGCTCATTCGTCTCCTCCCGAACCTCCCGCGGTCGCGTCAGTCTCGGCGATGGCGTCCGCGCCGCCGCCCTGCAGGAACTGCTTCACGCGGTCGCGAGTCGCGGCGACCTCGCCGATGACGGTGATTGCGGGCGGTTCGATGTCGGCCTCGTCGCGCACGTCGACGATGGTGTCGAGGGTGCCGGTGGCGACGCGCATGTCGGGCCACGTGGCCCGCTCGATGAGGGCGACGGGCGTGTCGCCGTCCATCCCCGCCTCGCGGAGTTCGGCGGTGTACAGCGGGAGTTTGCCGACGCCCATGAGCACGACGAGCGTCCCGCCGGTCGCGGCGAGCGCGTCCCAATCGACCGCTGACTCGTCTTTCGTCGGGTCCTCGTGGCCGGTGACGAACGACACCGACGAGACGTGGTCGCGATGGGTGACGGGGATACCCGCCGCACCGGCCCCGGCGACCGCCGAGGTGATGCCCGGCACGACTTCGAAGGGAATCCCGTTGTCGGCGAGGTGTTCCATCTCCTCGCCGCCGCGGCCGAAGACGAACGGGTCGCCGCCCTTCAGGCGCACCACGTCCTTGCCCTCGCGGGCGAGTTCGACCAGTCGGTTGTTCGTGTACTCCTGCGGGGTCCACTCGCCGCCGGCGCGCTTGCCCACGTCCTCGCGCTTGTCGGCCGGAATCATCCCGAGAATCTCCGGGCCGGGAAGCTTGTCGTGGAGGACCACGTCAGCCTCGTCGATGAGGCGGGCGGCCTTCATCGTCAGCAGTTCCGGGTCGCCCGGGCCGCTACCGACGAGGTGGACCGTGCCGACGCCGTCGCCGTCGGTCGCGTCGCCGGTCGACCGTTCCTCCGCCGTCCCGGGTTCCGCGTCGTCGGCCGTCATCTCACTCCTCGGCCTCCTCGCGGGCGGCGTCGACTAACTGGCCGGCACCACGGTCGCGCAGGGCCGCCGCGAACTCGCGGGCGGCGTTAGCGTGGTTGCCGACGGGGAGGTCCCGAGAGGTCTTGATGGACTCCGAGCCGTCCGTCGCGAGCACCTGCACGTCGACGTGGACGTGCTCGCCCTGCAGGAGGGCGTGGACCCCGACCGGGGCGATACAGCCGCCGCCGAGTTCGGCGAGAATGGTCCGCTCGACGGTCGTCTCGACGCGGGTCCGCGGGTGGTCGAGTTTGTCGCGGATGAGGTCGATGACCTCCGAGTCCGCGGCGGTCACGGCGATGGCCCCCTGTCCGGGCGCGGGGACGAACGTCGTCCGCGGCAGGCGCTCGTAGTTCACCTTCTCCGAGAGCCCGCTGCGCTTGAGTCCCGCCTCTGCGAGGACGATGGCGTCGTACTCGGTTTCGACCTTCCGACCGAGCGCCTGCCGTTCGAGCTCGGTGAGCCCCTCGAACCACTCGTCTGCGGTCTCGTCGAACGCCTCTTCGTGGTCGGTCTTGCCCTTCTTCTCTTGCCGCTCTTTGTCGTTTTCGACGCGGGCCTCGTGTTCGCGCTGGAGGTGCGTCGCCAGCAGTTTCTCGATGCGGGTGTCGACGTTGCCCCGGAGCGGTTCGACTTCGAGGTCGTCGCGGTAGTTCAGCAGTTGGGCCTGCCGGCGGAGCGACGACGTGCCGACGACGGCTCCCTCCGGCAGGTCGTCGATGCCGTGGCCCTCTGCCGTGACGAGCACGTCGCCGGCGGGCGCGCGCTCGGGAACGCCCGCGACGACGAGGTCGGCGGGCTTCTCGGTCGGCATGTCCTTCATCGAGTGGACCGCGGCGTCGACCTCGCCGTCGAGGACGCGCTCGTCGAGCGCGCGGACGAACGCGCCGGTCTTGCCCAGTCGGTGGATGAGTTCGTCCTGAATCCGGTCGCCCGTGGTCTCGACTTCGACGAGTTCGACGTCGAGTCGGCGGCCCGCGAGCGCCCCCTGCACGCTCGCGGCCTGCGCGCGAGCGAGCGCCGACCCTCGCGTCGCCAAGCGAAGTGTTGTAGTCATACGCGTCAGTCCGGCCCCCGCGTTGAAAAGCCCTCCAGTTCGCTCCCGCGCGCCGGGTCGAATCCGAACGGAAGACCGATACAGTCCCCGTGCGACGACCCGGACGATGCCCTCCCTCGATTCGGTCGTCCGGCAGGTCGGCGACCTCGTCGTCGTCGCGCTCCTCCTGTTCGGCCTGACTTCAGTCGTCGCGCCCCTCGACCTGCTCCTCTCGGCGCTCGGCGTCGAACCCCCGTGGTTCGCCGGCCTCGCCGCGGCCGCGCTCGTCGCACTCGCGCTCCTCCTCGCGCGCCCGCTCCGCCTCCGCCTCGTCGCCCGCGTCTGGGGTATCGGCCTCGTCGTGACCGCCGTCTGGATTCCCCTGTTGGTCCTCTTCGAACTCCAGGGGAACCCGGTCGGCATCCTCGTCGCGTGGGCGGTCTGTCTCGGCGTCGGCGTCGCCCTGACCTATCCGCCGCTGTGGCGGGCGGCCGAGGCGCGACTGCGGGCCGAGTGACCGGGTTCGCGCCGGGTCGCAGTCACGGCGAGTGACTCTCGCTCGCACGGCCGAATCGCGTCCGTGTCGAAGTGCCGAACAGTTATGCGCCTCCGCGGCGACGCCTCCGACGTGAACAGGTCCGTCCGTCTCGCGCTCACCTTCGGCGTCGCGTTCGTCGTCGCGCTCCCGCTCGGATTCATCTTCGCGCCGGACCCGACGGGGGTCGTCCCGCTTTTCCTCACCGTCGGACTGGCCGCCGTCTTCGGACTCCCGGCGTACCTCGGGCTCTCTCGGGCGATCGCGTCGTAAAAAAGCTCCTTCGGCGGGTCGCAGGGCGGGACGCGCCTACAGCGCTTGCTTGTACGCTTCCAGCGTCTCCTCGATGTCCTCGTCGGTGTGGGCGTAGGAGACGAACTGCGACTCGAACTGGTTCGCCGTGAGGAACACGCCCTGGTCTTTCATCTCCTGCCAGAAGACGCGCTCCCAGCGGTCGGTCTCCGCTTTCGACACGTCCGCGCCGGTCTTCGGGCAGACGTCGTAGTTGGGACACGACTCGACCTGCGCGCAGCCGTCGGCGCAGGCGTCGGCGCGCTCGGCCGTCCCGTGGCGCGTGAACACCGTCTTGAACATCGAGTCCGTGCCGACGACGGTGTACTCGGGGGCCTGGTCTTCGAGGATGTCCGTGATGCCCGACCGAAGCTTCTCGCCGAGGCGGTCGACGTGTCCGTACACGTCGTTTTCCGCGGCGTACTTCAGGTACTCGTGGCCCGCGGCCATCGTGACCGGATGGCCCGAGAAGGTTCCCGACTGGAACACGTCGCCGCCGGGGGTGAACTGCTCGACGAGTTCGGCCTTCCCGCCGACCGCGCCGACGGGGAAGCCGCCGCCGATAATTTTTCCGAACGTCGTGAGGTCGGGCGTGACGCCGAACTTGCCTTGGGCGCACTGGAGGCCGCCGACGCGGAAGCCGGTGATGACCTCGTCGAAGATGAGGAGCGCGCCGTGCTCTTCGGTGACGTCGCGGAGGGCTTCGAGGTAGCCGTCGACGGGGTGGACGATACCCGTGTTCGCCAGAATCGGCTCGGTCAGCACCGCGGCGATGTCCTCGCCGTGTTCCTCGAACACCTCGCGGACCGTCTCCTCGTCGTTGAACGGGACGGGGATGGTGTGTTCGGCGAACGAGGAGGGGATGCCGGGCGTCGAGGGCTTCGCGTTCCCGGGGCCGCCCTCGACGAGCGTGGACTCCTGTGCGCCGTGGTAGCCGCCCTGCATGACGACGATTTTGTCGCGGCCGGTGACGCCGCGGGCGAGGCGGACCGCCGAGACGGTCGCCTCCGTGCCGGAGTTGACGAACCGCAGCATCTCGACGGAGGGGACGTGTCGCGCGACGAACTCGGCGTGTTCGACCTCGATTTCGGTCGGCGCGCCGTACATCGGCCCGGCCGCGGCGTGCTTCTGGACCGCCGACTGGACGGGTTCGGGGGCGTCGTGGCCGTAGAGGAGCGGCCCGTAGCCCAGCACGTAGTCGATGTAGCGGTTCCCGTCGGCGTCGATGACGTGCGCGCCGTCGCCGCGCTCGACGAAGAACGGGTACGGTTGCGTCGCCCGGACCGAGGAGTTCACGCCGCCCGCGAGCACGGACAGCGCGCGGTCGTACAGCGCCCTTGACTCGTCGTGGTTCATGCGCGCCGGTTCGACCGCTCGCGGGAAAGACCTTACTGGGTCGGCCGCACCTGCCACCGGCGAACCAGTAGACGACACGGCCGGCATGAACTGTCGGGTGTCGGGACTGCGGCGACCTACCGAGACCTACCGCGCCGTCCCGTCGGCGGCGGCCTCAGCGCCGTCGGCGTCGTCGGCCTTCTCCACCGACCCGGCCAGGAGCAGTCCGACCGCGTCGTTGAGCGCGTGGATGCAGGCGAGCGCGACCACGTCGCGCACGAGGAGGTACACGACCGTCGTCAGGAGCGCGGGGACGGCGATTCTGGCGACCGCGCCGCGCTCCCAGCCGACGGCGTGGCTCGCGGTGAACGCGGCGAACGAGACGCCGCCCGCGAGAAGCGGGCTGCCGGTGAGTTCGAGGAGCCGCTCGACGGCGTAGCCGTGGAACAGCACTTGCTCCGTGACGCCGGCGGTCCCGGCCACGAAGAGCCGGTGTCTGACCGACAGCGAGGCCAGTCCGGTCATCCCCTCGTCGAGGCCGCCCACGCCGAGTCGGTCGAAGACGGGCGTCGTCACCGCGTTCGCGGCGAACAGGAGGAAAACGCCGCCGCCGACCACCGCGACGAACGCGAGGGGGTCCAGCGAGCGGCCGGTCATCGAGGACAGCGGTCGCCCCTCGACGACGAGGACGTAGCCGCACAGGAGGGCGAAGACGGCCCACTTGTTCGCGTCGCTGACGAGGAGGTCGGCGCGGAGGTCGTCGGGTTCGGAGAGGTACCGGTCAGCGAGCAGTCCGGCGACTGCCATTCCGAACAGCGCGACCGCGAGTCCGCCGAGGACCGCGACAGTCACCACGTGGAGCCACCGCTCATCGTCACGACGCTCGGTGCGGAGCGGAAAAACGGTTTCGCGTGGGTTCGGCTCTCGCCCCGCGAGGGGCCACCGGTACGTTCGACCGAACCGATATAACCCCGTCGCCGGTCGGAGCGACGGGCGTGGGGACGGTACGAGGACCGCCGACAGAGAACGAGCGGCTCAGACCGCGTCGCGTCCGGTCTTGCCGGTGCGGACTTGGACGGCGCTCTCGACGGGGAAGGTGAACACCTTCCCGTCGCCTTTCTCGCCCGTGTGGGCGGCGTCGGCGATGGCGTCGACCACGTCGTCGGCCGGGATGTCGGCGACGACGCACTCGACTTTGACCTTCTGGTGGAGGTCCACGGTGTACTCCTCGCCGCGCCACTGGCTCTTTTTCGCGGGCTGAGAGCCGCGGCCGGAGACGTTAGTGACAGTCAGCGACGGCGCGCCGATTTCGGCGAGCGCGGTCTTCACGTCGGAGAGCTTGTCGGGGCGGATAACGGCCATGACGAGCTTGATGTCGCCGTCGTTCGGAAGGTCGGAATCACTCATAACTCAGTCCTCCCGGCCCGTCGTCATGAATCCATCCCCGCTCGGGACGCCGGAGCCGTCGGTGCGGATGCCGGTGTCGGCGTCGGGCGAACCGAACTCGGGGTAGGTGTCGACGCCGTGTTCGGCGGTGTCGAGCCCCTCGCGTTCGTGGTCCGAGGAGACGCGGACCTGTCCGATGGCCCGGAAGCCGCCGAAGACGACTGCGGTCGCGGCGAACGTCCAGAGGGCGATGACGCCGACGCCGATGACCTGCGGGACGGCGAGCGAGACGAAGGACGCGCCGTCGTGCCACAGCGGGACGGCGAACACGGGGTAGAGGAGCGCACCGAGGATGCCCGCGGAGCCGTGGACGGGGAAGACGGCACACACGTCGTCGATGTGGAGGCGCTTTTCGACGAACTCGAAGACAACCGGGAGCTGTGCGCCGGCGAGGAGGCCGACGGCCAGCGCGCCCGGCCAGACGATGTCGTCCGCGATGGCGGTGACGCCGACGAGCCCGGCGAGGAGGCCGTTTGCGACGTAGAGCGTGTCGACCTTGCCGGTCTTGTACATGGCGACGCCGCCCGCGCCGATTGCGCCGGCGGCCATGCCGAGAGTCGTCACGAGGGCGACGCGGCCGACGTAGGCGAAGGAGCCGAGCGTGACCGCGCCGTCGGCGTACGCGAGGGGCGCGGCGGCGGTGCCGACGTTGAAGCCGTACCAGCCGAACGCGAGGATGAGCGTGCCGAGGACGGCGAACGTGATGGAGTGGCCGGGAATGACGTTCGCCGTGCCGTCGGGCTTGAAGCGGTTCATGCGTGGGCCGATAATCCACGCCGCGGTGAGGCCGGCGATACCGCCCATGCCGTGGACGATCATGCCGCCCGCGAAGTCGTGGAAGCCGAGGGCGTCGAGGAAGCCGCCGCCCCAGGTGAAGCCGACGACGACGGGGTAGATGACGCCCGCGATGAGGATGGTGTACGTGAGGTACGCCCGGAGCCGGGCGCGGCCCGCCACGGCACCGGAGACGATGGTGGCGGCGGTCATGGCGAAGACGGCTCCGAACAGCCAGTCAACCCACGCCGTCGTCGCCGAGGCGTCGGGCGCGTAGAGGCTCATGAACGCCCCAGAAATCGTCGTCGCGGGACCGCCGGTGAAGGCGGCGACGATGGACGACACCGCCGCGCCGAGCAGGAAGAACACGATGACGCCGATACTCCACGTCAGCAGGTTCTTGGTCAGTTGGTTGGCGACGTTCTTCGCGCGGACCTGCCCGGCTTCGAGCATGGCGAAGCCGGCGTGCATGAAGAAGATGAGGAACGTGACCGTGAGGACCCACACGAGGTTCACGCCCTCGACGACCGAAGCGAGGTCGGCCTGCAGGGGTGTCAACATACGATTCCTCCGGCGAACAGTTCGAGCTGTGAAGTTGGACAGTCGTTCATATTGGTGCTCGATTCGCGACCGAATGTCTCGCGAACCATGAGAGATGCTATCTACAGACGTTCATATAACGGTTCGCGTTGACAAATGACCACAAAAAGGCGTTCTGAGAGACGTATGTCCGATATAGGATGAAGTATGTGTTGTATAAGGACGTAAGGCTAGCACTCAGTAAACAAATGTTGCCACGTAATCCGACGAATGTAGTGTAGGATTAGTGATAGGAATAGTTCGGGGGCGTTCATCGAACCCCAGTCGGGTGCGCACTCACGCGGGCCGCGGCGGGAGTGGCAAACAGAGACGTCGAGCCGGTTTCGGTCGCAGGTGCGCGCTCAGACTGCCGGGTTACCCTCCTTGCCGGTGCGGACTTGGACGGCGCTCTCGACGGGGAGGACGAACACCTTTCCGTCGCCTTTCTCGCCCGTGTGGGCGGACTCAGCGATGGCCTCGACCACGTCGTCGACGGGAATATCGGCGACGACGCACTCGACTTTGACCTTCTGGTGGAGGTCGACGGTGTACTCCTCGCCGCGCCACTGGCCCTTCTTCGCGGGCTGAGAGCCGCGGCCGGAGACGTTGGTGACGGTCAGCGACGGCGCGCCCGCCTCGGCGAGCGCGGTCTTCACGTCGGAGAGCTTGTCGGGGCGGATGATGGCCATCACCATCTTGATTCCCTGTTCTTCGTCGCTCATTGGCTGTCACCTCCGTTGGCTTCGACAGCTTCGTCTTCCTCGACGCCGCCGTCGGTGCGCACGTCGCTGCCGCCGTCGGTCGCCGTGGGCGAGCCGAGTGCGCCGTCGGGACCGGCGTCGCCGACGAATTCGGGGTAGACCGAGACGCCGTGTTCGCCGACGTCGAGGCCTTCGACTTCCTCTTCTTCCGAGACGCGGAGGCCGAAGGCGGCGTCCGCGATGGCGAAGACGACCGCCGAGGCGAGGATGGTCCACGCGGCGATGACGACCACGCCGATGACCTGCATCGCGAGCTGGGTTCCGGAGAAGCCGCTCACCGCGAAGACGGGAATGAGTGCCGTGCCGACCGCGCCCGCGACGCCGTGGACGGCGAAGACGCCACACACGTCGTCGATTTTGAGCGAGTCGACGGTCCAGCGGTACGCCGGCAGGACGATTGCGCCGCCGAGCGCGCCGAGGATGAGACCGCCCCACCACGTGACGTGGGGGACGGCGCCGGTGACTGCGACGAGACCGGCGAGCAGGCCGTTGGCCATCCAGAGGGGGTCGGGCTTGCCCTGGTAGCTCGTCGAGACGATCATCGCGGCGACCGCGCCGGCGCCCATGCCGAGGGTCGTCACGAGGGCGACGCGACCGAGCGCGGCACCCATGAACTCCAGACCGCCGCTTTCGGTGGTCGCGAGGACCGTCGCCTGCGTGCCGACGTTGAAGCCGTACCAGCCGAACGCGAGGATGAGCGTGCCGAGGACGGCGAGCAGCATCGAGTGGCCCGGGATGGGCTGGCTGTCGCCGTTGGCGTCGAAGCGACCCTTACGCGGGCCGACCATCTTCGCGCCGACGAGGCCGGCGATGCCGCCGCACATGTGGACGACGGTCGCGCCGGCGAAGTCGAGGTAGCCGACGCCGAGGGCGGCACCGATGTAACCGCTCCCCGAGAGGAGGCCACCGGACCACGTCATGCCCTGCACGACGGGGTAGATGAGCCCGGTGATGGTGGCCGCGAAGACGATGTACGCGCGGAAGTCCATGCGTTCTGCGACCGCGCCGGAGACGATGGTGGCGGCGGTCATGGCGAAGACGGCTCCGAAGAGCCAGTCAATCCACGCGCCGGAGTCGCCGATGTACGAGAACGCGGCGGCGACGTCGAAGCCGCCGGGCGACGTGAGGCCGCCGACGATTGTCGCGACCCCCGCGCCGACGAGGAAGTAGACGAGCACGCCGAGCGCCCAGTCGGTCATGTTCTTCATCAGTACGTTGCCCACGTTCTTCGCGCGTACCTGCCCTGCCTCTAAGAGCGCGAAGCCCGGCTGCATGAAGAAGATGAGGAACGAGACGACGAGGATCCAGACGTAGTTGACCCCCTGTGCGATAACGCTCGGGTCGACCTGTAGTGGAATCACGACTGCCCACCCCATGCGGCCACGAGTGACCGTTCAGCTACTTTTGCTCCGTATCCGTGTGGATTCTGGTGCTTCATCACGGTTCGGCTTCATGGTGAGTTAGTACATAAAGTGTGGGGTTGATTTTGTCAAATTTAGTGGGGCGTAATACCACAACTGCACAAAATAGGCTAGAATATTACGCATATAAGGTTGTATATCGTCCAAGGATTTTGAGATTCTCGGGTCTTCTGTGGACGAACGTTCAGGAAAATGTTGCCTGACAAGTGTGTTTTGGCCGTGCGCACCGCGGTATCGTGTCACGTAGTTCGGAGTTCGAATTGGCGGGTTCGGGGCGTTCGACTCGGCCGTCGACGCCTCAGTCGAGCTGCCGCGCCACGCGCTCTGCGAAGTACGTGATGATGAGGTCCGCGCCCGCCCGCTTCATCGACAGGAGCGACTCGTGAGCGACCCCGTCGAGGTCCAACCAGCCCTTCTCGGCGGCGGCGTGGAGCATCGCGTACTCGCCGGAGACGTTGTAGGCGGCGACCGGGTGGTCGTAGCCCTCGCGGATGGCGCGGACGATGTCGAGGTACGGCAGGCCCGGCTTGACCATCAGCACGTCCGCGCCCTGTTCCACGTCGAGCGCGACCTCGCGGAGCGCCTCGCGGGCGTTCGCGGGGTCCATCTGGTAGTGCCGCCGGTCGCCGAAGGCCGGCGCGCCGTCGGCCGCGTCGCGGAAGGGACCGTAGAAGGCGCTCTCGTACTTCGCGGCGTAGGACATGATGGGAACCTCGTCGCGGCCGGCGTCGTCGAGGGCGGCCCGAATCGCGCCGACCATCCCGTCCATCGAGGCCGAGGGGGCGACCATGTCAGCGCCCGCTTCGGCGTGGGAGACGGCCGTCTCCGCGAGCAGGTCGAGAGTCGGTCCGTTTTCGACCGTTAACGTCGGGTCGTCCTCGGCGTGGTCCTCCAGCACTCCGCAGTGGCCGTGGTCGGTGTACTCACAGAGACACACGTCGGTGATGACGTAGGCGTCGGTCTCGGCGGTGATGGCTCGGACTGCCTCCTGTACGACTCCGTCTCGCGCGTACGCGCGAGAACCCTCTGCGTCTTTCGACTCGGGGATGCCGAAGACGATGACGGCCTCGACGCCCGCCTCGCGGACCTCGGCGACGCGGTCGGCGGCCTCGTCGACCGGCACGCGCTCGTGACCCGGCATGGACTCGATGGGGACGCGCTCGTCAGTCGTCGCGTCCACGAAGACTGGCGCGACGAGGTCCGTCGCGTCGAGGGTCGTCTCCGAGACGAGCGGGCGAATCCCGTCGGTTCGAAGCCTGCGGGGACGGTCGGTGAACTCCATACACCGGGTTCGGCTGGCGGCGGCAAAATGCCGTCGCTCCCGTCGCTTCGCGCCGCATTATCCACCCCATAATGAACACAGTACCGTTCGAACCGCGCACACGACATGAGCGCCTTCACCGCCCAACTCCCCGACGTCCTTCGGGAGCTCCTCGCTTCCGACCTCGCTCTCGTCGCCCTCTTTTTCGTGTTCGTGCTGGAGGGTGCGATGCTCCTCTACGTCGCGCCGAGCGAACTCCTCGTGCCCGGGGCGCTGGTGCTGGTCGGCGAACGACTGTTGATTCCGATTCTCGCCGTCGCCGTTCTGGGCGCGACGCTCGGTCAGGTCGCGCTGTTCTCGGTCGCCAAACGGGGCGGCCGCGAGTACCTCCTCTCGCGGTCGTGGTTCCGCGTCGGCGAGGACTCGCTCGACCGGTTCGACGGCTGGTTCGACCGCTGGGGGCCGGTCGTCGTCCCGCTGAGCAACGCGATGCTGTTCACGCGCGGGATGCTCACCGTTCCGGCCGGTCTCTCGGATATGTCGACGAAGCGGTTCGTCGCCCTCTCGGCGGCCGGAACCGTCGTGTTCGAGAGCGCGCTCGCGGCGCTGTACGTGTTCGGCGGACAGGTCCTCGCGTAGACGGGTTCTCCGTCGCGGGCAACGCTCGGCGTCGCGGGGTAGGAAGGCGTTAGTGGAGGGACACCTGCTGACCGGCCGCTACTTTGTTCGATTAATGTCGAGTTTTTCCTTCAGGGCGGCGAGTTCCTCGGATTCGGCGAGTTCCTCGACCCGCTTGCGGAAGTGTCGCTCGCAGAGACCGACCTTAATGTGGTCCTTCTCCGCGGCGTATGCGGCCTCACGGTCGCAGTAGTGACACTGCATATCCCCCCTTCAGTTCCGATAGGATTTAACTCTACGCCCCACGGCACATTCGGAGTTATTCACGGACTAACACGGTTAGAGACCGTCTACCGCCGCGGCGAACCGAGCGAAGTCGGCCGCCGGCGGTCCGGCGCGGCCGAGGGTTTCGTCGTGGGCGTCGCTCCCGCCCGTGGCGAACAGGTCGTAGCGTTCGATGGCCTCGTCAACGAGGTCGCGGTCGACTGCGAAGCCGTAGGGGTAGTAGCGTTCCACGGCGTCGAGGTCGGCACAGAGGTCGAGCGCGCCCGCCGGGTCGCGGTAGCGGAACGGGTGCGCGAGGCCGACCACGTCGCAGGCGTCCCGGAGGGCCGCCACGCCATCGTCGAACGTCGGGAGTTCGCGCGGGACGTAACAGGGGCCGTCCGCGCCGATGAGCTCGTCGAACGCCCCTTGGTAGTCGTAGGGAGCGTCGCTGGCGTCGATAGCGCGGGCGACGTGCGGCCGACCGACGCCGTCGTGGATGTCGATGTCGAGGCTGACTCCGATCTCGGCTTCGACCGCCGCGACGATGTCGCTGGCGCGCTCCACGCGGTTCCGCTGGAGGCGCTCGACCGTCTCGACGAGGGCGGGTCGCTCTCTGAGCCCGTAGCCGAGGAGGTCGACCCGACGGTCGCCGGCGTCGACGCGCAGTTCGATGCCCCGAACGATAGTCACGCCGTCGCGTTCGATAACCGGGGCGTCGAGGTCCGGGTGGTAGCGGTCGTGGTCCGTCACGGCCACCACCTCGACCCCGCCCGCGCGGGCCGCGTCGGGGAGCGCGTCGATAGTGAGCCGGCCGTCCGAGGCGGTCGTGTGGAGATGGAGGTCCGCGACCGGCGGGCTGTCGTCCATGCCACGTGGTCGGGGCGAGGGAGGGACAAACGTTGCGCCCAGTATATCATTAAGGACGATTAAGGACTGCAAGGGCACTAATCAAATACATGGAAAATCATTAAGAATGATGACGACACAGCTGTGGGTGTAATGCGCCTGAACGGACTCGGCGACGCCATCGATCGCCACGAATACCCGATTAGCTCGACCGATTTCGCCCAACGCCACGGCGACGAAGTAATCGAGCTCCAGAACGGTCAGGAGACTGTCGCACAGATCCTGGCCCGTCTCGGCGACGAGACGTACACGTGCCCGCAGGACGTGCGGGACGCCCTCTTCACCGGCGTCGGTCACGAGGCGATCGGTCGTCGATACTACAGCGACCGCGACCCGTCCCCGCTCGGTGAGAACGGGCCCGAGATGGTCTCGTTCTGAGGCAGGCTCTCGTCTCGTCTCGATTTTTTCTTTCTGACTGCGACCCGTGAGCCGTCGGCTCGGGGTCGGGTTCGACGACTCGACCGCGCGCCCGCGATGCGCTCGGTCCACAACCGGTCAGAACGAACGTCAGTCAGCGAGCCACGGCAGGTCCACCGGGACCGACCCCTTCGAGTAGCCTTCGACCTGTCCCGACGGGCGGAGCCGGAAGACCACCGCGGGTCGGTGCCGCACGTCGGGCTTCTCGCCCATGATGGCGGACCAGTCGTCGTCGGGGAACGACGAGCAGTCGACGAACAGGGTCACGCCGCCGCCGTGTTCGGCGAGTTGGCCCTCGCCGTTAGTCTTGGTCTGTGCCGTGTCCCGAATCGCGGCGATTGGGTTGCTCACGGAGCGTCGGTTCGGCGGGAGCGGCCGCGTCACCTCGATGAGCGCGCCGCCCGCGGGGGTGTTCTCCGCGCGGAAGTCGATGGAGTGGCCGGTCGTCACGGCGATTTCGGGCGTGATGTCGTACCCCGCCTCGTCGAGGAGGTACGCCACGTCGAACTCGCCCATCGCCGCGGCCATCCGTATTGGGTCGAAGTACTCCGAGGTGCCGAGCTTTCCGGCCATGACCTCGCGGTACTCGTCGAGGACGCCCGTGGCGAAGAACGACTCGTAGAACTCCAGGGCCTCCTCACGGGTCGCGTCCGGGAAGCCCGCCGCGTGGTCGTAAAAGAACTCGCGGGTCGTCTCGCGGCCGTCCTTCGAGAGGAACACCGGGAGGAAGAACCACGAGAGGTGCGGATAGGGCTTCAGCCACGGCGACTGGTCGAACAGCTCGGCGATGAGTTCGCGCTGGGCCCACCGAGAAACCTCGAAGGGGGCTTCGTCGAAGCCCTCCTTGTCGGTCCGCCACAGCGAACTCGGCGTCTCGGTGTTGCCTATCCAGTAGGCGTGGTCGTCGGCCCACGCGAAGAGCGCGGTGTCGCCGTTGTCCATGTCGAACCGACGGGCCTCGTACCCCTCGGGCGGTGCGTACCACGGTGCACCCATCTCTGCGCCGAGGTTGGCGTCGAGCGGCTGGAAGATGTCGCGGGTGATGCGCGAGTCGTCCCAGCGTCCGGGGGCGTAACGAAAGCGAAGCGGGCGTGCCACACACGGTGTAGTTCGGCGATTGTTTTTACCCTTTCCTGCCGCGGGGCCTGTTTTCGGCCACTCCCTCCCCCTTCTGCCCTCGGTTACCTCCGGATATCCCCGAGTATCACGATTGTGAATCTCTCCGATAGCTATATGTGGCACACACCCACATGGTAAGTCGAACCATGTCAATGGGGGCATACGACGAAGCCGAACACGAACGCCGCGAGCGGATGACGAGCCAGGTCGAACCCGGGACCGACGACGACCGGAAGACCTACCGCGGGAGCGTCGAGTACGACTCCGGCGACTCGACCGATGCGCTGCTCGAACAGTTCAAGCGGATGAAGTCCGACGACTGACCCGTACCCTCTCTGTTCCTGCGTATCTCACGTCCTCGTCAGCGCCGCGGCCGTCACCGACACGACGGTCACGGCGACGACGTGCCCGCCGACCGCGAACAGGAGCACCGGCTGGTCTGCGACGAACGGCAGCAACAGCATCTGCGCGACCGCGAAGCCGACGTTCAGGAGGTTCACCCGCCTGACCGTCCCGGCGGTCGGACCGTCGAACCGATAGCGGACCGCCCCCCAGAGGCCGACGACGGCCGCCCACCACGACGTGCCGATTCGGTAACAGAGGTCCCAGAGGACGAGCAGCGTCAGGTAGACGACCACGACCGGCGGTTCGGGGCCGAACAGCGTCGTCATGAGCGCCGTCCCCGGCTGTTGCGGGTCGAAGACGAACAGGTGCGTCACGAGCGCGACGAACGCGAGCACGCCGAGGACGACCTCGATGCTCGACCCGAAAAGCAGGCGTCGATAGGGCGCGGGCACCCTCGCGGCGCGGGTCCACTCGCCCATGCGGAGCATCACGACGCTGCCCGCGGCCGCGACGACGATGGCCGCGGTGCCCGCGACCGCCGCGGCCCACAGGTCGTACACCCACGCGAAGACGAGCACGGCGACCTCGAAGACGGCGATTTGGAGTGCGATAGCGCCCGCCTCGCCGATTCTCACGCCCGGGAGCGCGCCGACGATGCTCTCGTACACCCACGTCTCGCCGTACTCCGGGGCGTCGTTCATATCCCGCCCCTACGGCCCCGCGGTATATCAATCGCTGCCGCGCTCGGGGCGCGCAGGCGGGCGGTTCGAGTCCCGTTCACGTCGGGGTCGTCGACGCCGGTTCGGCGGCTCGCTCCCGCAGCTCGCGCTCCTCACGGAGCGCCCGCTCGACCGCGGCGTCGAACGTCGTCTCGTCCACCTCGACGATGTCGCGGATGCGGTCGTCGCCGACGACGACGGGGTTTTTCAGCCCCTCGATGAGCGGTCGGGCGACCCCCGTGTCCACGTCGGTCACGAGGCCGATCCAGTACGACGAGAGCCGCGGCGTCAACACGGGCACGGCGACGATTCGGGGTGCGTGGCCCAACTGCGCGCCGACGCGCTGGAGCATCTCCCGGTAGGTGAGCACGTCCGGGCCGCCGATTTCGTAGGTCTCGCCCGCCGTCTCGGGATGGTCGAGGACGCCCGCGAGGTAGGCGACAACGTCGGTGATGGCGATGGGTTGACACCGCGTTTCGACCCACTGCGGCGTCACCATGACCGGGAGGCGCTTGGCGAGTTGGCGCACCATCTCGAAGCTCGCGCTCCCCGCGCCGACGATGATGGCCGCCCGGAGGGTCGTCAGTTCGGGCGACCCCGACGCGAGGATGTGTTCGACCTCGCGGCGCGACCGAAGGTGCGGCGAGAGCTGGTCGCGGTCCTCGCCGAGACCGCCGAGGTAGACGATTCGTCCGACTCCGGCGGACTCGGCGGCGTCGACGAAGTTGCGGGCGGCGAGCCGGTCGCGCGCCTCGAAGTCGCCGCCGGAGTGCATCGAGTGGATGAGGTAGTACGCCGCGTCGACGCCAGCCATCGCGGGGGCGACCGTCGCCGGTTCGAAGATGTCGCCTTCGACCACGTCCACGCCCGGCGGACCGTCGTAGCGCGCCGCGTCACGGACGAAGACGACCACGTCGTGGCCGGCGTCGAGGAGGAGGGGAACGAGGTGCCGACCGACGAACCCGGTCGCACCGGTCACGAGCACTTTCATGATATACGGTAGCGCCGCTCACGATGTTAACGTATCGCTCGTTGACCCGACCGCGGTCCGTCCGCCCCCGTCGCTCGCCACCCGCGGTTCAGTCGTCGCGGCGAACCGCGTCCCAGCCGGGGGTTTCCGGCGCGCCGCGAGCGACTTCGACCTCGTCGGGGTCGGGTGCCTCGTCGGCCGCGCTCCCGAGACGACCAGCGACCGCATCCCACGCCGCGACGGCTTCGTTCGCCCACGACTCGCTTTCGAGCGTCTTCGCACGCGCTCGCGAGGCGCGGTCGTCGTCGACCTCCGTCGACCCGGGGTGCGACCCGACCGCGACGCCGACGAACTCCGCGCGGTCCTCCGGGGTCAGGTCGCGAGTCTCGAGGTGCTCGATGGTTCCCGCCAACCGCTCGGGCTCCGGGTGGACGAACACCTTCGCGCCGAGGGCGTGTGGGCCGAGGAGCAGGCCGTGAAGGTCGTCCGGGGGTGCGTCGTCGAGCAGACGCTCGCCCCCGTGGTGTCGCTCGACGCGCTCGCACTCGGTCTCCTGTCCGAGGACGAGGTTGTGCCCCGGATACTCGGCGCACTCGTCCGGATAGAGCTCGGTGTCGTGGATGCGGCACTGGAGGGTCTCGGGGTCGAGAAACGCGCAGGCGCGGAGCCACGTCCGCTCCAGACCGAACGGCGCGACGGGCTTCGGCGGCTTGCGCATGCCGACGAAGAACGCCGGCTTCCCGGCGATTGCGGCGACTTCGACGCCGTCGATTTCGACGCCCTCGCCCGGCGACGCTTCCCACAGCCGCGGGGTGAGGACGTCGCCCAGTCCGGCCTCGACGAAGTCCCGAATCTCGTCGCGGGTCAGCGGAACGAGGTTGTAGGTGTCGTCGAGCGGCGCGCGCGGCCCGCGGCGCTCGTGGTCGAGCGGGACCGGCGCGACCGGTCGCCAGTCGATACAGCAGCCCGCACAGCCTTCGCAGTCGACGCGCATGCCCCGAAAGTTATACGCCAGCCGACAAGAAGCTCCCGGCGGGTCGGTCGTGTCGGCCGATTACGCGCCCGGCGTCGCGGCGGGGCGCTTTTGCCGCCTCGGGCCCTCGGTTCTTCCATGACCTCCGAACCGTGCGACGCCTGCGGGAAGGGCGTCCGCATCGCCGGCGGCATCGGCGACCTCTGGAACTTCCCCACCTCCTCGTCCGGGGGAATGACGCTGGAACTCGTCGACGGCTCCGAGCACTTCCTCTGTTTCGACTGCATGGAGCGACTGCCGGGCGACCGCGAACCGACCGCTGAGGACGTCGCGGCGCTTTAGACCCGAATTCTACCGGTTTATCGACGCCACGACCGCACCCCGGAGCGGTGGATTTAGGCCCGTCCGAAGACTCCACCAACCGTGGATCCGTCGCGCATCATCGACTCGTTTCCGGCCCCCAGTTTCCGCGGCGCGCAGGAGCAGGCCCTGCGCGACATCCGGGACGCCTTCGCCGACGGCAACGACGTGGTCTTGGTCCGCGCGCCGACCGGGAGCGGCAAGTCGCTGCTCGCCCGCGCCATCGCGGGCTCGGCGGCGACCGTGGACGAGACCTCGCCCGCGCAGGCGACTGACGCCTACTACACGACCCCGCAGGTGTCGCAACTCGACGACGTGGCCGAGGACGACCTGCTTTCGGACCTCAAGATAATCCGCGGCAAGTCCAACTACAACTGCATCATCCGCGGCGAGGAAGACACCCCGGTCGACCGCGCTCCCTGCGCCCGCAAGCGCGGCTTCGACTGCTCGGTCCGGCACCGCTGTCCGTACTTCTCCGACCGCGCCATCGCCTCGAACCGCCAAATCGCGGCGATGACGCTCGCGTACTTCATGCAGACCGCCGGCTCCGACGTATTCAGAAAGCGCGACGTGGTCGTCGTCGACGAGGCCCACGGGCTGGCCGAATGGGCCGAGATGTACGCGACCATCGACCTGAAACCCCGGACCGTCCCGGTGTGGGACGACATCGGCGTGCCGGACGTCGCGGCCGCGGGCGACCCCGTCGAGCGCGCCTCGCGCTTCGCGGAGACGCTCGTCGGCGTCTGCAAGCGCGAGAAAGACGAACTGCTCACGCAGTCCGAACTGACGCCCGAGGAGGCCGCCCGCCGCGACCGCCTACAGGAACTCATCGGCGAACTGAAGTGGTTCGTCGAGGACTACCGCGACCCCCAGAGCCCGACGACGTGGGTCGTCGACCAGCACGACGGCGAGGGGTCGCCCATCGCCATCAAGCCGCTCGACCCCGCGAAGTACCTCCAGCACACCGTCTGGGACCGCGGGAATAAGTTCGCGCTCCTGTCGGCGACCATCCTGAACAAGGCGGCGTTCTGCCGCTCTGTCGGCCTCGACCCCTCGAAGGTCGCGCTCGTGGACGTGGAACACACCTTCCCCGTCGAGAACCGACCGCTGTACGACGTGACGCAGGGGAAGATGACCTACGAGCACCGCGACGAGACGCTGCCGAAAATCGCTCGCCTCGCCGTCCGCCTGATGGCGAAACACCCCGACGAGAAGGGCCTGATTCACTGTCACTCCTACGCGATTCAGGCGGAGCTTCGCCGCCGCCTCGCCGAGATGGGCCTCGGCAACCGCGTCCGCGGCCACGACCGCGACGACCGAAACGTGGAACTGGAGACGTGGAAGGCGACCGACCGACCGGAGGTGTTCCTCTCCGTGAAGATGGAGGAGGCGCTGGACCTGAAAGGCGACCTCTGTCGCTGGCAGGTGCTCTGCAAAGCGCCCTACCTCAACACAAACGACTCCAGAGTCGCCCGCCGCCTCGAAGACGGCCAGTGGGCGTGGTACCGCCGCGCCGCCCTCCGGACCGTGATTCAGGCGTGCGGCCGGGTCGTGCGCGCGCCCGACGACTACGGCGACACCTACGTCGCCGACAGCAGCCTGCTCCAACTGTTCGACAAGACGCGGACCGACATGCCCGACTGGTTCGCGGCGCAGGTCGACCGGATGACGAAACCCGACCTCCCGGAGTTCGACCCCGTCGCGGCGGGCGGCCGCGGGGGCAACGCGGGCAACGCGCTCGGTGGGACCGCGAATCTCGGCGGCTCGACGAGTCGGTCGTCCGGAGCGTCAGGTGGTAGCGCTGGCTCGCGGGGCGGTTCGACTCGCGGGTCGGGTTCTTCGGGGAGTCAAGCGGGCGGTTCCGGCGGCACGTCGTCCGGCGGTTCCGGCGGTCGCAAGAGCGGTGGCTCGTCCGGCGGTTCGGACGACGGCGGCCGGAGCAACCACCCGCTTTCCGACGTGTGGGGCGAGTGATTACAGGAAGAGGCTAGCCCCAGAGAGCAGCGCCGACCCAATCATGAGCGCGACGAGCGTCAGCGCGATAACCTGCTGTCGGTCCATGGCTGTGGGTTGGGTGGCCGATAATTAACGCTTCTGCACCGGTTCGCACGAGTGATAACATCGTCTCCCGAGACTGCGCCATCTCGGCGGTGTCATGTCATCTCGTCCCGTTCGAACGGCAAAAATCGCCATAGTGTCCAAGAGAGTCGCCGCCTCCGACACATTTCCTCAATGATTGTTAATGTGTTTGGCCGTTTGGCGAACGAGATGCGGAGATAGGGTGAAGTTTGTAAAGCTATAGTTCTCCTAACTTTGTCTTTGACACGCTTTCTCACGAAATAGTTAACACCAATGCCATTGAATGATGGAGTATCGGCCATGCACACCAACGCACTCGCCACGGCGATGACACTGTATCGTAGTGGGACGCTCACACTCTCGCAGGCGGCCGCCCGCTCCGGCTACTCCGAGGACGACCTGCTCCTCGCTCTCCAGCGCCACGGTGTGCCCGTGCACGAAGACGACGCTCCGGCCGCGTCCCTCTCGACGGACCGGCCGGCCAGCGCCGACTGATTCTGCTCCGTCGTTCGATTATCTCCCGTTCCTGAGCGACCGCTTTTGGTGTTCAATTGCCGGTCGCCGACGATTCGTAAAAACGCAAACGCCGTCGCCACCGCGTTCCGTCTCTCTTCGCTGCGGTCTGCTTACTCCTCGTCCTCGTCGTCGACGGCCTCGTCCGGGAGGATGTGCAGTCCCGACTGGCTCTTGAGGACCGGCACCATCGCGGCGTCGGCGTCGAAGTAGTCCGGCCGAGGGATAGTCTTCGCCTCGTACGTCTCGGGGTCGAGCACCTGCACGGCGTGTTCGTCCTCGACGGTGACGACGGTGGTCTCCGCCGCATCCTCGACGGAGCCGAGGTCCTCGGCTTCGGGCCGCTCGCCCTCCTCGAACTCCGACTCGTAGGGGTCGCCCGAGGTGAGACGCGTCCCCTTGAGCCGACCGCGGTTGCTCCGCACGAGGACCGGCCCGTCGCCGTCTTCGGGGTCGATGACGTCGCCGGCGGTGAACCGCGGCAGGCGGGCGACGAACGTGACGCGGTAGACCTCGTTGCCGTCGCCGTCCTCCGTGACGAGCGTCGGGTGCTCCTCGATGGTGCCGCCGAAGCGCTCGCGAATCTGCTTGGCGACACCGCTTCCCATCTTGTTGGTCGAAATCTTGATGTTCGGGCCGTTGGGCGTCCGTTTGATACTCGAGATGAACGCGTCTCGGTCGCCTTTCTCCTCGCGCTCCGCGATGTAGGACTCGGCGATTTCGATGGCCGTCTCGGCCTCGTCCGTCGTCGGCGTGCGGTCGTCGGCGCGGACCTGCACGAGGCTGGCGAAGTAGCCGCCGGCGATGCGGCCACAGCGCTGGCACGTCTCGCGAGCGATGCTCACCGGGACGACGACGGACTCCTCCAGCGGCGTGCCGCGGACGACGCCCGAGAAGTGGCAGTGCATCCGGATGTTGTTCTCGTCGATCTGCTCGGGTTCGACGCCCCAGCGGACCTCCTCGGCGTTGAGGTGGACGCCGAGCGAGTTCGACACCTCCTCGATGGCGATGTCGGTGTAGTCTCGCGCGCCGACGTCGACCCACCGGTTGCCCCGGTGAATCGCGCCGCACTGCGCGCAGACGCGGACCTGCACCTCGTCGGGTGCGTCCACGAGGTCGAAGTCCTCGAAGTAACACGAGTCGCAGAGCACGTCGTCGCGCTCGCGCGGCATCCCGGGGAGCGGTTCCGGTCGCTCCGGAACCGGGTCACCGCACCGAGGGCAGAAGTCGCGGGATTCGCTCATTGACGGCTCTAGTCCGTTCGACCGCTTAAGTTCGGCGTCACGGCCGCGCCGGTGACTCCCGGCTGTCGTCGATATGTGCCTCGGCAGCCGTGAGCCGTCTCAGTCCCCGTCCGCCCCGTCGCGGAGGTACGACGCGGCCTCCTCGTCGGAGACCTGCGCGAAGTCACGGTAGAACGCGCCGACGGCCCCGAACGCCTCCGGCGACTCGACTGCGACGACCGCGTCGCACTCGGCTTCGAGGTCCGAGAGGGTGTGCGGGGGCCCGACCGGAACCGCGAGGACGACGCGCTCCGCGCCGCCGGCGACGACCTGCCGCAGGCACGCTCGGGCGGTCGCGCCCGTGGCGACGCCGTCGTCGACGACGACGACGCGCTTTCTGGCCACGTCGGGAAGCGGGTCGCCGCCGCGGTACAGCGACACCTTCTCTCTGGCCGCTCCGGCCTCGCGCTCGCGCTCGCGGTCGAGGTAGTCGTCGCCCACGTCGAGATACGAGAGCAGGTCGTCGTTCCACCACGCGCTCCCGTCGCCTGCGACCGCCCCCACGGCGAGTTCGGGGTTGTCGGGCGCGCCGACCTTGGACGCGACCACCACGTCGAGCGGCACTCTGAGGCGGTCTGCGACCTCCCTGCCGACGGGGAGCCCGCCCCGCGGGATGGCCAACACGAGGTCAGCCGCCTCTTCTCGCTCGTCGAGCAGGTCCGCAAGTCGGCGGCCCGCGTCTTCCCTATCGGCGAACATGTCACCCGGGACTACGCGCTCCCGCGGCAAAACGATATGTCCCGATTCTTCACGACCCGGGCGCTCGCGTGCGACACCTTCGCACTCCAACAGCGTTTATTAGCCGGATTACTAATCACGTGGTATGAACTGGAAACCGGACTGGGGACTTCGCGGGCGGATGGCGCTCACGATGTTCCTCCTGTTCGCCCTCTACATCGTCTTCGCGGGGGTGTTGTTCGCCTACTTCCAGAACCTCGCCGTCATGGCCGGGTTCATGGGCGTCTTCCTCTTCGCGCAGTTCTTCTTCAGCGACAAAATCGCGCTGTACAGCATGGGCGCGAGCGTCGTCGACGAGGACGACGGCCCGCAGGCGCGGAAGCTCCACGCGATGGTCGGTCGCCTCTCTCAGCAGGCGGACCTCCCGAAGCCGAAGGTCGCCATCGCAGACACGCGCGTCCCGAACGCCTTCGCGACGGGGCGCTCCCAGAAGAGCTCGGCCGTCTGCGTGACGACCGGCCTGATGGACACCCTCGACGACGACGAGTTAGAGGGCGTCATCGCCCACGAACTCGCGCACGTGAAGAACCGCGACGTGATGGTCATGACCATCGCGTCGTTCCTCTCCAGCATCGCCTTCCTCATCGTCCGCTGGGGCTGGTTCTTCGGCGGCGACGACAACCGACAGAACGCCCCGGTCATCGTCGCCATCCTCGCGTCGCTCGCCGTCTGGATAATCTCGTACCTCCTGATTCGGGCGCTCTCGCGGTACCGCGAGTACGCCGCCGACCGCGGGGCCGCCGTCATCACCGGCCGCCCCTCGGCGCTGGCGTCCGCGCTGCTCAAGATTTCGGGCCGGATGGACAGCGTCCCGAAGCGCGACATGCGCGACACCTCGGAGATGAACGCGTTCTTCATCATCCCCATCAAGTCGGACTTCATCGGTCGCCTGTTCAGCACGCATCCCTCCACCGAGAACCGCGTCGAGCGCCTCCGCGACATGGAGCGCGAGATGGAGACCGTCTAAGCGCCGATGGGACTGTTCGATTCATTCCGCGCCATGCTCGGCATCAGCGCCGAGTCCGATGCGACCACCAAAGCGGACCCCGAGGACCTCTTCGGGATGAGCACCGCCTACCTGACGATGGAGGCGGACCTCCGGTTCGACTCGGCCGACGAGGCGGCGCTGTGTTTCTCTTCCGTCGATAGCACCGACTTCGCCGACACCGTCGACGCCGTGGAGGACATCCTCACCGCCGGGGGCGAAGAGACCGGCACCGAGTTCCGCCGCCACACCGACGGCCACGGCTACAACTGGGTCGTCCTCGCCGACGACGACCCCGAGGACCTCGTGACGAGCGTCCACTTCGCCGCCGACGAGTTCATCGAGCGCGGCTACGGGTCGCGCCTGCTCGCCGCCCTGTTCGGCTTCGAGCGCGACGGCGACCGGGCCTACTGGATTTACTCGTTCCGCCGCGGGGCGTACTACCCCTTCGCCCCGCAGGGCACCTCGACGCGGAACCAGAGTCTGGAGTTCAAGCTCGAATCGGTCCTCGACGGCGAACTGACGATAGAGGACGACGAGAGCTACTGGTACCCGCTGTGGCCGTCGACGCGGAACGGCCACCCGTGGGAGTGACCACGAACTCGCGCTCCTGACTCGCTCCCGACACACTCCCGACCCACTCTTTCGATTCGGTTCTGGTTCTACCTCCGTACGAGCCCGTACTCTCAGTCGACTTCGGAACCCTTCCAGTCTCTCGTCCGTTCGTCTCCGCCTCCGCGACATCGCCCTTGAACCTCCGCAACCGCCCGACTACCGACCCCACCACGCCCCTCGATTTCACTTTCACCCTGCTGTTAACGAGGGTTTATGAGGGTATAGGCGGAACGACTGGGTATGGCAGAAGACGACCTCGAAAGTCTCCCCGGCGTCGGCCCCGCGACGGCCGACAAACTCACAGATACCGGCTACGACACCTACCAGTCCATCGCGGTCGCCAGCCCCGGCGAACTGTCGAACAAGGCCGATATCGGCTCCAGCACGGCCTCCGACATCATCAACGCGGCCCGCGACGCGGCCGACGTGGGCGGCTTCGAGACCGGCTCGATGGTCCTCGAACGACGCCAGCAGATCGGCAAGCTGAGCTGGCAGATCGACGAGGTGGACGAACTCCTCGGCGGCGGCCTCGAAACGCAGTCCATCACCGAGGTGTACGGCGAGTTCGGTGCCGGGAAGTCCCAGATCACCCACCAGCTCGCGGTCAACGTCCAGCTCCCGCCGGAACTCGGCGGCCTCGGTGGCGGCTGTATCTTCATCGACTCCGAGGACACGTTCCGCCCCGAACGTATCGACGACATGGTCCGCGGCCTCGAAGACGAGGCGCTCGAAGCGACGCTCGAGGACCGCGAGATGGAGGGCTCCATCGACGACGAGGAGACCATGAAGGCGCTCGTCGACGACTTCCTCGACAAGATTCACGTTGCGAAGGCGTTCAACTCCAACCACCAGATTCTCCTCGCCGAGAAGGCCAAGGAGCTCGCCGGCGAGCACGAGGACACCGAGTGGCCGGTGCGCCTCCTCTGTGTCGACTCGCTCACCGCTCACTTCCGCGCCGAGTACGTCGGCCGCGGCGAACTCGCGGAGCGCCAGCAGAAGCTCAACAAGCACCTCCACGACCTGATGCGCATCGGCGACCTGTTCAACACGGGCATTCTCGTCACCAACCAGGTCGCGTCGAACCCCGACTCCTACTTCGGCGACCCGACTCAGCCCATCGGTGGCAACATCCTCGGTCACACCTCGACGTTCCGTATCTACCTCCGCAAGTCCAAGGGCGACAAGCGTATCGTCCGCCTCGTGGACGCGCCGAACCTCGCCGACGGCGAGGCCATCATGCGCGTGCAGGACGCCGGTCTCAAGCCCGAGTAAGCCGACGTTAGCCCGCGAAGTTAGCCGGGCGACGTTACACGACTCCACGAACCCCGTTCCCCACACGCTCTCCGTTTTCACCACACTCTCCTGCCTCCTCACCGCCCCGAGCGGCCGCGCCGTCCCTCGGTTCCCACAATGTTGGAAACAGCTCGCAATACTATCCCGTCGGCGCCCCACCGTTTAGGTAGGTGAACTCCATGACGAACCGAATCGTAGTCGTTGGCGGTGGCACGGGTGGGACGGTGGTTTCGAACCGTCTCGCCGAGGAACTCGCGTCGGAGATAGACGACGGCGACGTGGAGGTATCGCTCGTCTCCGACGACACGAAACACGTCTACAAGCCGGTGTTCTTGTACGTCCCGTTCGGAGCCGCGGAACCGGAGGACGGCGTTCGCGACCTGCGGGACCTCGTCGACGAGCGGGTGAACATCGTCACCAACCGCGTTCGCCGGGTCGACACCGACGAAAACCGCCTCTACTGTCAGGACGGCGACGAGGTGCTCGACTACGACACGCTCGTCCTCGCGACCGGCGCGAAGCTCGACCCGGACGCAGTCCCCGGCTTTCGGGAGGGCGCACACCACTTCTACAGCGCCGAGGGGGCCGAACGGCTCCGCGACGCCCTCGCCGAGTTCGACGGCGGCCGCCTCGTCTTGAGCGTCGTCGGGACGCCCCACATGTGTCCGGCCGCGCCGCTCGAATTCACGTTCATCGTGGACGACTGGCTCCGGAGCCGGGGACTGCGCGAGGACACCGACCTCGTCTACACGTACCCGATGGCGCGGAGCCACGGGAAGCCCGAGGTCGCCGAGTGGGCCGACCCCATTCTGGCCGAGCGGGGCGTCCGCGTCGAGACCGACTTCGTCGTCGACGCCGTCGACCCGGACGCACGGGTCGTCTCGGCGAAGAACGGCGCGGAAGTGGGCTACGACCTGCTCGTCGGCATCCCGCCACACCGCGGTGATGAGCTAATCATCGATTCCGGCCTCGGCGACGCTGGCTGGGTCGACGTCGACCAGCGGACCCTCCGCGCGACCGCGGCCGAGGACGTGTACGCCATCGGCGACACGGCGGCGCTCCCCATCCCGAAAGCCGGGAGTGCGGCGCACTTCCAGGCGTTCACGGTCGCGGAGCGAATCGCCGCGGAAGTCCGGGGTCGCACGCCGACGAAGCGGTACGACGGCAAGACCGTCTGCTTCGTCGAGACCGGCCTCGACGAGGCGTCGTCCGTCTCGTTCGACTACGAGACGCCCGCGACGATGCGCCAGCCGTCGAAGCCCATCCACTGGGCGAAACACGCGTACAACGAATCGTACTGGCTGACCGCCAGGGGGATGCTCTGAGGTGAGACCAATGCAGGACCACGAATCAACCACAGCGACCGAACAGACGGTGCCCGACGAACTCGTGCGGGCCATCGAGAACAACCCGGAGGAGGTCGCGCTCCTCGTCGAGCGACTCGGCCTCGTCAACGACCTCATCGACGTGCTCGAACTCGGCGTCGGCGCGCTCGACGACGAGATGGTGCGGTCGCTCGCGCGGACCGGGACCTCCCTCGCCGAGGTCGCCGACGACGCCTCCGACCCCGACACCGTCGCCGGAATGAAGCGCCTGCTTCGCGCCGTCGGCGACGCGGAGGACGCGGAGGCGACGCCCGTGGGCGCGGTCGGCCTTCTGCGGGCCACCCGCGACCCCGAGGTCAAAGCGGGGCTCGGCTACCTCGTCGCGCTGGCGGCGGCGCTCGGCGCGGGGACGGACGAAGAATAGCTCGACTCGCGCTCGGTTCGGCGGGTCGCCGATTCACCGCTGGCGGGAGGCGGCTCAGTCGTCGTCGCCTTCGGTCTTCGTCTGCTCGATTTCTATTTCGCCGTCGTGAATCTTCGCGCCGTCCTGTGCGACCTGTCGCGCGAGGACGGCGCACTTGATGCGCATCGGCGAGATGTCGACGCCGAGCATCTCGGTGATGTCGTCGGTGTCCATCGCTTCCAGCTCCGAGAGCGTCGTGCCCGGCAGTCGCTGGGTGAGCATACTCGCGGACGCCTGACTGATGGCGCAGCCATCGCCGGAGAACGCGACGCGCTCTATGGTCTCGCCGTCGTCGGCGAGCTGCACGTCCATCGTAATCGTATCGCCGCAGGAGGGGTTCTCCCCGGTGTGGGTGAACGTCGGCGACTCCAGCCGACCGTGGTTCCGGGGGTTCTTGTAGTGGTCCATTATCTGCTGACGATACATGTCTGAGCCAATGCCCATTGGTGTTCGTCGGGGCTACGCCCGAGCGCCGTAAAAGGATTCCGGGGCCGGCGAATCGGCCGAATTCGTCGCTTACGTCGGACCCGCCGCCGACGCGTCCGCGGCCGCCTCCGCGTCGTACTTCGTCCACTTCTTTTCGACGTCACGATTCGCCACGACGACGGTGTCGCCCTCGTCGTTCTCGAAGCGCGTCTTGCGGAGTTCGATGGAGCTGACCGTCCCCGTCACCGGGTCCGATTTCACGCGGTCGCCGGGGTTGAAATCGGGGTCTCGAAGCAGGTAGACGCCCGCCACCGTGTCGGCTATCATGTTCGACAGCGCGTAGGAGACGCCCAGCGCGATGAAGCCGGTCGCGGTACCGAGGCTCGCCGCGATTTCCGTCATCCCGACGATGTTCAACAGCGCGAGCGCCGCGCCGAACCAGAGGAACACGCCCGCGACGGCGACCCCGAGTTCGACCACGAGGTCCTGCTCTTCGGGGTACAGCCCGTCGAGCACGCCGCGGACGACGAACAGTATCGCCTTGATGCCGACGTAGGCGAGCGCGAGGAAGACGACCGCGGTGAGCACCTTCGGCGCGGCGTCCTGCACCGCGGTCCCGAACTCCGCGACGGTTTCGCGGAGCGTCTCGACGAGGAAGCCGGTCAGCGATTGGAGCATACGCTCCGACGACGTGTCAGCGGGACAAATGTATTGGGACGGTCGCGCTCCGACACCGCGAAAAACCGGGTACTCAGGCGAACAGTTCGCGAGCGGCGTCGATAGCGTCGACCAGTTTGTCGACTTCCTCTCTCGTGTTATAGATGTAGAAGGACGCTCGCGTCGAGGCCGCCACCCCGAGTTTGTCGTGGAGCGGCTGCGTACAGTGGTCTCCGGCGCGGATGGCGACGCCCTGCTCGTTGAGGATGCTCGAGAGGTCGTGGGCGTGGACGCTGTCGAGGTTGAACGCGACGAGGCCGCCGCGGTCGTCGCCCGGCGGGCCGTAAATCTCGATATCGTCGAACTCGCTGAGTTGGTCGTAGGCGTACTCCGCGAGCAGTTCCTCGTGGGCCTGGACGTTCTCCATGCCGATGTCGTCGAGGTAGTCCACGGCCGCGGCGAAGCCGACGCCCTGCGCGATGGGCGGCGTGCCCGCCTCGAACTTCCACGGGAGGTCCTCCCACGTGGAGTCCTCGTAGGTGACGCTCCGAATCATCTCGCCGCCGTAGAGATACGGCTGCATCTCCTCGAGGATGTCGCGCTTGCCGTAGAGCGCGCCGATGCCCGTCGGGCCGCACATCTTGTGACCCGAGAAGGCGAAGAAGTCGGCGTCGATGTCCTCCACGTCGACCGGGCGGGTCGGGACCGACTGCGCACCGTCGACGAAGATGTACGAACCGACCTCGTGAGCCATGTCCGCGAGTTCGGAAACCGGGTTGACGGTTCCGAGGGTGTTCGAGACGTGGACGACCGAGACCATCTTCGTGGAGTCGTCGATGAGTTCCTTCGCGTGCTCCATGTCGAGGCGGCCGTCGTCGTCGACGCGGATGTAGCGCACCTCGGCACCGGTCTTCTTGGCTATCTGCTGCCACGTGACCAGCGAGGCGTGGTGTTCCATCTCGGTCATGACGACCGAGTCGCCCGGCCCGAGTTCGTCGAGGCCCCACGCGTAGGCGACGAGGTTCATCGACTCGGTGGTGTTCTTCGTGAAGACGACCTCCTCGCGGCCGCCGGACGCGCCGATGAACTCCGCGACGCGGTCGTGGGCGTTCTCGTAGGCGACGGAGGCCTCCTGACTCAGGTGGTGGATGCCGCGGTGGACGTTCGAGTTGTAGCCGTGGTAGTAGTCGACGATGGCGTCGACGACCTGCTCCGGCGTGTGGCTCGTCGCGGCGTTGTCGAGATAGACGAGCGGCGTGTCGTCGTCGTCGTGTTCACCCGGCGTCGAGATGTCGCCGCCGACCTTCCGCTCGAGGATGGGGAAATCCGCGCGGATAGCGTCGACGTCGACGGGGTACGACTCCTGCACTCTCATTGGGTGTGAGTTACCGCCGTAGGCACAACACGTCTTCGGTCCGCACGCGGCTCTGCAACCGATTTCGGTTTCGTCAGCCGGCAACTGTGGCCGGTGGCGGTGACGCAATCGCGATGCGGTGGCGACGTGTCGCTCACTCGCCCAAACGAATCAAGTAGCTCACGCCCGTTCATCCACCAATGTCGAACGCCACCTCGTCCTCGCTCGCGTTTTCGAGCCTCGACGCGCTTCCGACGCAGCTCGCGATTCTGGACGAGGACGGCGTCATCCTCTACACCAACCGCGCGTGGCGGGAGTTCGGAACCGAACACGACTATCAGGGCGACAGCAGTTCGGTCGGCACGAACTACCTCGGGGTCTGCGACCTCAGCACCACCGACGACGCGACGACGGCCAGCCAGGGTATCCGCGCCGTCATCGACGGCGAGAGAGACGAGTTCTCCTTCGAGTACCCCTGCGAAACGCCCGACGAGCGCCTCTGGTTCACGATGCGAGCGACCCGCTTCGTCGACGACGGCGACACCTACGTCCAGATTGTGCACCTCGACATCACCGACCGAAAGCGCGCGGAACTGGAGGCCGAAGAGAAGGCCGAACGCCTCCAGAACCTCGCCCGGATGCTCTCGCACGACCTCAGAAACCCGCTTTCGGTCGCGGCTGGGTACGTCGAATCGCTCCTCGACGAGACGGCCGCCTCCGACCGACTCGAACGCGTCGCGGGCGCGCTCGACCGGATGGACGACATCATCACCGACGCGCTGGTGTTGGCCCGCCACGACACGGTCGAAGGGCTGTCGACTGTCGACCTCGAAACCCGCGCGGCGGCCGCGTGGGAACACGTCGAAACCGGCACGGCCACGCTCGTCGTCGCCGACTCCGTCGAGTTCCGGGCGGACTCGAACCTGCTGGGACACGTGTTCGAGAACCTGTTTCGGAACTCGGTCGAGCACGGCGCGAGCGACGACGACCTGACCGTGACGGTCGGCGTCCTCGATGGCGACGCGGCCGAAGCGGGCTTCTACGTCGAGGACGACGGCGTCGGCATCCCCACGGAGACGCGCGACGAGGTGTTCGAAGCCGGTTACTCCACGGGTGAGGAGGGGACGGGTCTCGGCCTGTCAATCGTCGCGCAGGCGGTCCGCACCCACGACTGGGACGTCGCCGTCACCGAGGCCGAGGGCGGCGGCGCTCGATTCGAGATTACGGGTGTCGAGCGGCCGGCGTAACAGGCCGGAACCCCGAAGAAACTGGGTTTTCGACGGCGGCTCAGCGGAGCCAGAGCAGTTGCGCGTGGAGCGTGCCGCCGACTTCGAGGACGGCCTCCTCGTCCACGAGGCCGGCGTCGATGGCGACCGAGACGGACTCCTCGCCGACGATGTTGGCGACGGTCGCGCGGGTGAGGCTGTCCACGACGGCGTCTTCGTCGGCGGTCTCGGCCTCGTCGCCGCCGTAGAAGTCCTCCGTCACGTCCAGCGAGACGCCGTCGTCGGTGTAGGTCTCGCCGATGCAGTCGGGGTCGCAGACCGAGACGAGGAGCCCCTCGGGAGTCTCCCGCTCGCGGAGGAGCATCCTAGTACTCCTCGACGAGCTCCGCTTCTGCCTGCTCGCGGAGGTCGTCGGCCTGCTGCTGGGCCTGTTCTGCTTCCTCGTCGCGGCCGAGCTCTTCGAGCGCGCGCGCCTTCTCCTCGTGGACGCCCGGAGTGCGCATCCCGAGGCGGATGGCGTTGTCGAAGGCGTTGACGGCGTCCTCGTTGAGGCCGCGCTCGTGGAGGAAGAAGCCGCGGTTGTACCACGCCTGCGGGAAGCGCGGGTCGAGTTCGACGGCGCGCTCCGCGTGGTCGAGCGCGTCGGCCGTCTGGCCGGCCTCCCAGAGCGCGTACGCGAGGTTGGTGTGGGCCGTCGCGGCGTGCTCGCTGTCGTCGTCGAGTTTGAGCGCCTCTCGGTAGGAGCCGATGGCCTCGTCCCACTCTTCGAGTTGGCCGTGCGCCGCGCCCTTGTTGACCCACGCCTCCTGGGCGATGTTGTCGTCGTCGCCGGCGTACCGAGCGACGCGTTCGAACGCCCCCGTGGCCTCCTCGAAGCGGTTTATCTGCATGTACGAGAGCGCCACGTCGAGCAGTTTCTCGATGTCGACGTTCTCGGGGTCGATGTTCCGCTGGTCGAGGATGTCGGTCAGGACGCGCGAGTCGACCGGGTCGACCTTCGTCGGGTCCACCGAGAGTTCGGGCGGGTCGAGCGAGAAATCGGAGTAGTCCTCGTCGAACCCCTGCCCTTCCGAGAAGCGGTGGGGTCGCTTGCCGTCGTCGGTCATATAGCCGCGCTTGGGCGTCACGGCGGTTAAACGCTACGTCAGCGGGACGACACCGACCGCTTTTTAGCCTCCCGCGGGCGAGCGTCTCCGAATGCCCGCGCCCCCGACGACGGTCGTGTCGTTCGTCCGGCACGCCCACGCACCGTACGTCCCCGACGCCGAGCGCACCCGCGGCCTCTCGCGTCGCGGCCGCCGCGACGCCGCCCGCGTTACGGCCCGCCTCGCCGACCTCGCGGACGTGGTCGCGACCAGCCCGTACGAGCGCGCCCGCGCCACGGTTGAGGGCGTCGCCGACGCGGCGGACGCCCCGCTCATCGTCGACGAAGACCTCAGAGAGCGCGAACTCGCGGGGTCGCACGTCGACGACTTCGAGCAGGCGGTCGAACACCTCTGGGCGAACCCGAACGCGTCGCACCCCGGCGGCGAGTCCCACGCCGAGGCGCAGGCGCGGGGCGTCGCCGCCGTGGACCGACTCGTCGAGGCCTACCCCGACCGCCACGTCGTCGTCGGCACCCACGGGACGCTCATGGCGCTCGTGTTCAACGCCTACGACCCGCGCTACGGCCGCGAGTTCTGGTCGGGCCTGACGATGCCCGACGTGTACGAGGTGACGTTCGTCGACGGCGAGGCGTTCAGCATCGCCCGGACGTGGACGCCCGAGGGGGACGACCGCGCGGGCGACGCCGACCGCGACCCGGCGGAACGTTAACGTCCGATTCGGGTCAAACATCTGCCATGCGTTGCTTTCTCGCCGTCGACCTTCCGGACTCGCTCGCGGCGGGCGTCGCCGCGGTGCAAGACCGGCTTTCGGACGCGGACGGGCTTCGATTCACCGACCCCGCGGGGGCGCACGTCACCCTGAAATTCCTCGGAGAGCTGTCGTCGGACCGCGTCGGCGAGGTGGAAGACGCGGTCGAATCGGCTGTCGACGCCGCCGGGGTCGACCCCTTCGACGCCTCGGTCGGCGGACTCGGCGTCTTTCCCTCGCTGGACTACATTCGAGTCGTCTGGGCCGGCGTCGACGACGGCGCAGCCGAGCTGACGCGACTACACGAGGCTATCGAGCGCGAGACGACGGCAATCGGTTTCGACCCCGAAGAACACGACTTCACGCCGCACGTCACGCTCGCCCGCATGGACGACGCCCGCGGGAAGGGCCTCGTCCGGCGCGTCGTCGAGGACGAGTCGCCGACGGTCGGAACGTTTCGGGTGCGCGAGGTGCGACTGAAGAAGAGCGAACTCGGTCCCGACGGTCCCGAGTACGAGACGGTGACGCGGTTCTCGCTGTGAGGCGCGTCAGTCGTCGGTCGACCGCCGCCCGCGACGGCGGTCCACGATACGCCGCAGTTCGCCCCGAATTACCTCGCGTTTGAACAGGAGGAAGCCGGCGAAGATGAGCGCGAAGCCGGCGACGGTGGCGCGCGTCGGCACGCGCCCGAGGACGGTCCAGTCGGCGAGGGCGGCGAAAAGCGGGATGACGTATTCGAGGAGGCTCACCTCGATTGGGCCGACTCGGTCGAGGAGCCAGAAGTAGAGCAGGAAGCCGCCCGCGCCGGCGACGACGGCGAGGTAACCCGTGGCGACGAGCGTCGTCTGGGTCCACGCCGCGTCGGCGGCGGACTCCCACGGGAGGGCAGCACTCGTGACGTGGAGCGTGACCGCGCCGACGAGCATCATCCACGCCTGCACGGAGAGCAGCGACATCTTCGTCTCGCTGTCGTGGGTCAGTACCGCGCCGAGGGCGAAGGCGATGGCCGACCCGAACACGAGCGCCGCGCCGACGAGATTCGACGACAGCAGGTTCTCCGGGTCCGGGTTGGCGATGACGACGAGCCCCAGAAAGCCGAGGACGAGCCCGACAATCTGATGCGCAGACACCCGCTCACGGGTGGCCGTCAGGCGGGTGAGCGTCGGCGTCGCGAGCGGGATGATGCCGAGAAGGACCGAGGCCACGGACCCGGGGACGTACACCTGTCCAGAGAACAGGAGCGCGTGGTGGGCCCCGATGCTGAACACCCCGCCGGCGAGAATCGGTCGCCACTCGTCGCGTGCGGCGGGGCGGACCCGGTCACCGCGGGCGACGGCGACGGCGAACAACAGGAGCGCAGCCACGTCGAAGCGGACCGCGCCGAGAAACGCCGGCGGGACGGTCCGGAGGGCGATGTCGGTGGCGAGGAAGGCGCTCCCCCAGACGGCGGAGAGCGCGAGGAAGGCGACGGCGGTTCTGGCCCGACTCATTCGCGTCGGCTTTCGCGCCGACGGTACTGAATGAGTCGGTTCGGCCGCCCCGCAGCCGTGCCGCCGGCCCGGGAGAACACCGGGTTCTCGCCGATTCGGGCGTGCGGACGCCCCTCACACGTCTGAAACGCGAAGGAACAAGATTTTATGCGGAGGATGGAAAGTACAGCCCACTATGGGTAAGAAGTCGAAGTCTAAGAAGAAGCGTCTGGCGAAGCTCGAGCGCCAGAACAGTCGTGTCCCCGCGTGGGTCATGCTCAAGACGGACATGGAAGTCACGCGAAACCCCAAGCGTCGCAACTGGCGGCGAAGCAACACGGACGAGTAAGCAATGAGCGCAAACGACTTCGAGGAGCGCGTCGTCACCGTCCCGCTCCGAGACGTGCAGGCGGTTCCGGCACACGAACGCGCGGGCCGCTCGATGACGCTCATCCGCGAGCACCTCGCGAAGCACTTCAAGGTCGACGCCGAGAACGTGCGTCTCGACACGCAGATCAACGAGGACATCTGGGCGCACGGTCGGCAGAGCCCGCCGAGCAAGTTCCGCGTCCGCGCCGCGCGTTTCGACGAGGACGGCGAGTCGGTCGTCGAAGCGGAACCGGCCGAGTAAACGGTGCTTCGCGCCTCCTTCGCCGGTTCGTCCTACATCGGCGTCTTCGCTCGCGCGACCGACGACGCGCTGTTGGTCCGCCCGGACGCCGACGACTCGCTCGCCGAGCAGATGGCCGAAGAACTCGACGTGCCGCTGGTCAAGACGACCGTCGGCGGGTCGGGAACGGTCGGTGCGTTAGCGACGGGTAACGAGAACGGACTTCTCGTGTCGAGCCGCGCGACGTCCCGCGAGAAGGAGGCCCTCACCGACGCCGTGGACCTCCCGGTCTACGAGCTTCCCGGTCGCATCAACGCCGCCGGCAACGTCGTTCTCGCGAACGACTACGGCGCGTACGTCCACGCGGAACTCTCCGACGAGGCCGTCTCGGCCGTCGAGGAGGCCCTCGAGGT
Source organism: Haloferax prahovense (assembly GCF_000723845.1). Lineage (NCBI taxonomy): Archaea > Methanobacteriati > Methanobacteriota > Halobacteria > Halobacteriales > Haloferacaceae > Haloferax > Haloferax prahovense. The sequence continues at coordinate 1,439,728 of NZ_LK053000.1, forward strand.
CCCCGTCGAACGCGGCGACCTCGCCGACGTTCGAACCGTCGGGATGGCGGCCGTCGCCAACAACCGCGGCGTCCTCTGCCACCCGAAGTCGCGCGAACCCGAACTCGAAGCGCTCGAAGCGCTCCTCGACGTTCGCGCCGACATCGGCACCATCAACTACGGCGGTCCGCTCGTCGGCTCCGGCCTCGTCGCCAACGACGAGGGCTACATCGTCGGCGAGGACACGACCGGCCCCGAACTGGGTCGCATCGAAGACGCCCTCGACTACATCGACTGAGGGCCTCGCGTCCCCCCGTTTCTCGCTTCAGTTTCGCTCCGAGTAGGAAGACCTTTCCCGCTCGCCACCCGACCGACGTGCATGAGCCAGTTCATTATCGCGGGCAGCTTCACGAGCCGTGGCGTCGTCCACGAGTTCACGAAGACTGTGGAAGCACCGAACGAGAACGTCGCACAGGAACGCGCCTTTTCGCTCATCGGGAGCGAGCACGGAATCAAGCGTACGAAGGTCGAACTCAACGAGGTGTCCGCAGCATGATGGGTGGCGGTCAGCAGCAACTTCAGCAGCTCTCCCAGGAACTGCAGGCCCTCGACGAGGAAATCGAATCCCTCGAAGGCGAGGTTTCGGACCTGAACGACGAGAAGGACGAGATCGACGAGGCCGTCGAGGCCATCGAGACGCTCGAGACGGGCTCGACGGTACAGGTCCCCCTCGGCGGCGACGCGTATCTCCGCGCCGAAGTCCAGGACATCGACGAAATCGTCGTCTCCCTCGGCGCGAGCTACGCCGCCGAACAGGAACAGGGTACGGCCATCGAGACCCTGCGACGCAAGCAGGACGCGCTCGACGAGGAAATCGCGAGCATCCGCGGCCAGATCGAGGAGCTCGAAGAGGAGAGCGACGAGATCGAAGAGCAGGCGATGCAGGCCCAACAGCAGATGCAGCAACAGCAGATGCAGCAGATGCAGCAGATGCAGGGCGAGGGCGGCGACGGCGACGACGAGTAAGGTAACCCCCACCTCCTACTATTCAGATGTTCGACGGACTGAAGAAGAAACTCAACCGCTTCCGTAACGACGTTGAAGAGACCGCCGAAGAGAAGGCCGAAGCGGCGGCCGACGAGGCCGAGACCGAGGCCGACGCGGAAGCGGAATCAGCACCAGCAGACGCGGCGGTCGAACCCGAGGCGTCCGAACCCGCTGACACCGACTCCGTCGGCGACGCGGACGCCGATTCCGAAGCCGACGCGGTCGAGGACGCCTCCGCGGACGCCGAACCGGCGACCGACGCGGACTCCGCGCCCGAACAGGCCGCGGCGACCGCGGAGGGAGAAGCCGACGCCGAACCGGCGACGGCGACGGCCGACCAGCAGATGGCCGACGAACCGGCGGCAGACGCGGACGAACCGGCGCCTGACGAGGCCGAGCAGCGCGAGTCGCTCGCTTCCGACGCCGCGAAGGCGGCGCTGACCGAGGAGGACGACGATTCGTCCGGTCCGGGTCGGCTCCGCCGCGCCGCCGCGTTCGCCACGGGGAAGGTCGTCATCGAGGAGGAAGACCTCGAAGACCCCCTCTGGGAACTCGAGATGGCGCTCCTCCAGAGCGACGTCGAGATGCAGGTCGCAGAGGAGATTCTCGAGACCATCCGCGAGAAGCTCATCGGCGAGACGCGAAAGCAGGTCCAGAGCACCGGGCAACTCGTCTCCGAGGCGCTTCACGACGCGCTCTACGAGGTCATCAGCGTCGGGCAGTTCGACTTCGACCAGCGCATCGCCGAGGCGGACAAGCCGGTCACGCTCATCTTCACCGGCATCAACGGCGTCGGCAAGACGACGACCATCGCCAAACTCGCCCGCTACTTCGAAAAGCAGGGCTACTCGACGGTGCTCGCCAACGGCGACACCTACCGCGCCGGCGCGAACGAGCAGATTCGCGAGCACGCGGAGGCGCTCGACAAGAAGCTCATCGCCCACGAGCAGGGCGGCGACCCGGCGGCGGTCATCTACGACGGCGTCGAGTACGCCGAGGCCCACGACATCGACATCGTCCTCGGCGACACGGCGGGTCGGCTCCACACCTCGAACGACCTGATGGCGCAGTTGGAGAAGATAGACCGCGTCGTCGGCCCCGACCTCACCCTCTTCGTGGACGAGGCGGTCGCCGGGCAGGACGCGGTCGAACGCGCCCGGCAGTTCAACGACGCGGCCGCCATCGACGGCGCGATTCTGACGAAGGCCGACGCCGACTCCAACGGCGGCGCGGCCATCTCCATCGCGTACGTGACGGGCAAGCCCATCCTGTTCCTCGGCGTGGGACAGGGCTACGACCACATCGAGAAGTTCGACCCCGAACAGATGGTCGAACGCCTGCTCGGCGAAGACGAGTAATCGGTCCGTCGTTCTTTTCTCGCGGACGCCTCACTCCAGTACGAGCACGACCCCGAGCAGCAGCATCGTCCCCGCGCCGACGTAGTTCAGCGCGCTCGCGACCCGCGTCTCCGCGAGTCTCGACCCGAGTCGGTTCGCGCCGAGCGCGACGACCGAGAGGTACAGGGCCGTGAGGACGGCGTAGGTCGCGCCGAGACTCGCCATCCGTATCCCGGTTCCCGCGCCCTGTCCGGCGAAGCCGGGGAGGAACGCGAGGAAGAACAGCGCGACTTTCGGGTTGAGCGCGTTGACGAGGACGCCGCGCCGAAAACTCGCCCCGGCGTCGGTCTCGACCGAGGGGTCGAACTCGTCGTTCCGGAGGGCGGTGACGCCGAGGTAGCCCAGATACGCCGCGCCGACGTACTTGAGCGCCGCGGCGGCCTCGGGGACGGTTCGAAAGAGCGCCGCCGCGCCGACCGTCGCGAGGAGCGTGTGAAAGAGGACGCCCGTGGCGATGCCGAGCGCCGACCGGACGCCCGGCCCGCGACCGTCGAGGCCGCGGGCGAGGACGTACATCGTGTCGGGGCCGGGCGCGAGGATGAGCGCGACCGCCGCGCCGCAGAAGGCGAGATAGGTCGCGGCGTCGAGGCCGAACGCGAGCGTCGTCATCGCCCGGGCCTACGATTCGTCGCGGGAAGTAGCTCAGGGGTTCGCGTCGGGGTTCGACGTCGAGTCCGAATCCGAGTCCGCGTCCGCGTCTGCGTTCGATTCCGGTGTCGGGACCACCTGATTGCGGAGCGTTGGTGTTTTGCCTTCCGACGCCGACGCCAGTCGCCCGACGTTCTCGGCGAGGATGTCGGCGACCCGCGTCCAGTAGTGCGGCGTGTGGCCGGAGACGTGCGGGGTGATGTAGACGTTCTCGAAGCCCCAAAGCGGGTGGTCTTCGGGCAACGGCTCCGGGTCGGTCACGTCGAGCGCGGCGGCGCGGAGTCGGTTGCTTCGGAGGTGCGAGACGAGGGCGTCGGTGTCGACGATACCGCCGCGGGCGACGTTGACGAGGATGGCGTGTTCGGGGAGCGCGCTCAGCGCCCGCCGGTCGATGAGATCGCGCGTCTCGTCGGTCAGCGGGCACGCGACCACGAGGAAGTCGGTGCGGACGAGCGCCGACTCGAGGTCGTCGAACCCGAGTACCTCGTCGGCCGGGCCGCCCTTCTCCGGCGTGTAGCGGACGCCGATGGTCTCGACGCCGAACGCGTCGAGTCGCTCGACGACCGCTTGGCCGATGGCACCGAGGCCGACCACGGTGGCCGTCGAGCCGCGCAACTCGCCGTGCGACTGGAAGTGTCGCCACTCGCGGCGTCGCTGGCGACGGAGGCCCTCGTCGAGTCGGCGGGTAATCATGAGCAGGGAGCCGAGGACGTGTTCGGCGATGTTGGGGCCGTGGACGCCGGAGGCGTTGGTGACGAGGACGCCGCGCTCGCGGAGTGTCCCCAGCGGGAGGTGGTCGTAGCCGGCGGCCGCGCCGGCGAACAGTCGGAGTTCGTCGGCGGCGGCGAGCACGTCGTCGGGGAGCGACGTGCTGGTGATGACGGTCGCGTCGCGCGCGGCGTCGAGCGTCTCGGCTGTCGTCTTCGGGTGGCGGACGGTCGCGTCGGGCAGGCGCTCGCGGAGGGCCGCGGCGTACTCCGACGCCGGGATTCCGTGCGTGGGGCGGTCGAGGACGAGAATCGTGGTCATCGAGTGCGTTGTCGGTGCCTCGCGCGAAAGGTCTTCGGCCCGCTCGCGCTCAACGCGACGGATAAAGCCTTTACCGACGCGACGGCGTAGGAAGGGACAATGGTACTCGACAATCTCGGGAGTTCCCTCCGCGGCAGTCTCGATAAACTGCGAGGGAAGTCCCGCCTCGACGAGGACGACGTTCAGGAGATCGTCAAGGAGATACAGCGCTCCTTGCTCTCCGCCGACGTCGACGTCAGCCTCGTCATGGACCTCTCGGACTCTATCAAGACCCGCGCGCTGGAAGAAGAGCCGCCGGGCGGCACGAGCGCGCGCGACCACGTCCTGAAAATCGTCTACGAGGAACTCGTCGGCCTCATCGGCGAGTCGACGGAGATTCCGCTCGAATCGCAGACGATTATGCTCGCCGGCCTCCAGGGGTCGGGGAAGACGACCACCTCCGCCAAGATGGCGTGGTGGTTCTCGAAGAAGGGGCTCCGCCCCGCGGTCATCCAGACCGACACCTTCCGACCCGGCGCGTACGACCAGGCCAAGCAGATGTGCGAACGCGCCGAGGTCGACTTCTACGGCGACCCCGACTGCGACGACCCGGTCCAAATCGCCCGCGACGGCCTCGAAGCGACCGAGGACGCCGACGTGCACATCGTCGACACGGCCGGTCGCCACGCGCTCGAAGACGACCTCATCGCCGAAATCGAGGAGATAGAGGGCGTCGTCCAGCCCGACCTGAACCTGCTCGTCCTCGACGCGGCAATCGGCCAGGGCGCGAAAGAACAGGCCCAGCAGTTCGACGAGTCCATCGGTATCGGCGGCGTCGTCATCACCAAGCTCGACGGGACGGCGAAGGGTGGCGGCGCGCTGACCGCCGTCAACGAGACCGATTCGTCTATCGCCTTCCTCGGCATGGGCGAGACCGTTCAGGACATCGAGCGCTTCGAGCCGAACGGCTTCATCTCCCGCCTGCTCGGCATGGGCGACCTGAAACAGCTCTCCGAGCGCGTCGAACGCGCCATGTCCGAGACCCAGGCCGAAGACGAGGACTGGGACCCCGAGGAGATGATGAAGGGGAACTTCACCCTCAAGGACATGCAAAAGCAGATGGAGGCGATGAACAAGATGGGACCGCTCGACCAGGTGCTCGACATGATTCCGGGCTTCGGCGGCGGCATCAAAGACCAGCTTCCGGACGACGCGATGGACGTGACGAAAGACCGGATGCGCGCGTTCGAGGTCGTCATGGACTCGATGACCGAAGAGGAACTGGAGAACCCGCGTAAGGTCGGTGCCTCCCGCGTCAAGCGCATCGCGCAGGGGTCGGGACAGGACGAGGAGACGATTCAGGAACTCCTCGAACAGCACCGCATGATGGAACAGACCATCAAGCAGTTCCAGAACATGGGCGACGGCGACATGCAGCGCATGATGAAGAAGCTCCAGAATCAGGACGGCGGCGGCGGCATGGGCGGTCTCGGCGGCATGGGTCCGTTCTAACTTCGCAGTTCCCGTTCTATTCCCCGTTTTCTGCGATTCTAATTCTACGACGCCGCGACCGCGCGGTTCTCGCGGCTCGCCGTGATACCGCCGACTTTTAACGCTCGGGGCCGTCGCACCCCACAATGACCGTGCGAGACGTGGCGGTTGAGGCCTACAAGGAAGCCTTGCCCGCGCTCGCGGCCAGCCTCGTCGGCGGCCTCATCGCCGGTGTCGTCCTCGGCGGGATGCGGGCCGAACTCCGGGCCGTGCCGGGGCTTCTCGTGCTCGTCCCCGCGCTCTTGGCGACCCGCGGGAACGTCTACGGCTCGCTCGGCGCTCGCATCGCCACCGCACTCCACCAGGGGCTCATCGAACCCCGCGTCACCGGCGGCGACGAGCGCCTCCGGGCGGCCGCGACGGCCGCGCTCGCCAACGGCGTGCTCACGAGCACGTTCGCCGCCGTCGTGGCGTACTTCCTCCTCACGTTTCTCGGCAGTCGGGTCGCGCCGCTCCCGATTCTCGTCGGCGTCGCCATCGTCGCCGGGTTGCTCTCCGGCATCGTCCTGACCGTCGTCGTCGTCAGCGTCGTCTTCGCGGGTTATCGCCGCGGGCGCAACCCCGACACCATCGTCGGTCCGGTCGTGACGACCACCGGCGACGTGTTCGGCATCCTCTTTTTGCTCATCGCCGTCAGAACCGTCCTCGCCGTCGCGGGGGTGTTCTGAGTGCCGACGGAGTGGACCGTCCGCGCCATCACGCGGGCGATGCTCCCGGTGCTCCTCGTGCTCACGCTCGTCGAACTCGGCAGCGGCCTCGTCCTCGGGAGCTTCGAGGCACAGCTACTCCGCTACCCGTCGCTTCTCGTGCTCGTCCCCGTCACCATCGGGACCGCGGGGAACCTCGGGAGCGTCCTCGCGGCGCGGCTGTCCACGTCGTTCCACCTCGGGACGCTCTCGTTTTCGCCCCGCGACGACGAACTCGCGGGCAACGCCGTCGCCACGCTCGCCCTCGCGGTGACGGTCTTCCCCGTCATCGGCGCGGGCGCGTGGGCCGCCACGTTCCTCGTCTCCGGCGACACGTCGCTGGCCCTGCGGACGGTCGTCATCGTCGCCCTGTCGAGCGGAATTTCGCTCGCGGTCCTCGCGGTTCTGGTGACGTTTTCGGCGACCTACGTCGCCTACCGGTTCGGCCTCGACCCCGACGACGTGGTCATCCCCGTCGTCACCAACGTCTGCGACGTGCTGGGCGTTCTCGTCCTGTTCGGAGTGGCGCAGGTGCTCGTCTGACCCCGATGCTCGAACCGCCTCCCGCCGACCGACGCCGATTAGTTCGCTCGGAACCGACCCTCGCTCGTGCAGTCGTCGGCCGTCCTCCCGGTGCTGTTCGAGGTGCTCCCGAGAGTCGCGCGCATCGCCGCCTACATCGCCGTGGGCGTCTTCGCCGCGAACCTCGTCGTCGCCTTCGGCCTCGTCGAGCGCATCGCCGGGCTCTCCCGGTATCTGACGAGTCCCGCGAACCTCCCGGACGAGGTCGGGACGGCCATCGTCACCACCGCCGCCTCGACGACGGCGGGCTACGGCATGCTCGCGGAGTTCCGCGAGTCGGGCGTCCTCGACGACCGGGCGACCCTCGTCGCCGTCACCATCAACACGTTCTTCGGGTTCGTCCAGCACATCTTCACGTTCTACTGGCCGGTGCTCATCCCCATCCTCGGCCGCGAGGTCGGCTTCATGTACGTCGGCGCGCGGGCGGCCATCGCGCTCGCCATCACCGCGACCGGCGTCGTCGCCGGCGCAGTGCTCCTTTCTGACCGCAATACGACCCCGGTCGCCGTCGCCGAGACCGACGGCTCGGGCGGCGTGGTCGACGCGGCGGCCACTTCGGACGGCGAGACGACCGATTCAGCCGACGCGGACGGCGCGGACGACACCGACGACTCCCTCCGAGAGATGCTCGAAGACGCCGCGCGGAGCACGTGGACGAAACTGCGGCGCATCGTCCCGCGACTCGCCGTCGTCTACGTGGCCGTCACGCTCCTCCTGCGGACGACCGACCTCGAATCGTTCGCGGCGCTCGCCAGCCCGCTGACGAACCTCGTCGGCCTGCCGGGCGCGGCGGTTCCCGTCGTCGTCGCCTTCGCGTTCGACACGACGACGGGCGCGGCGACCATCGCGCCGGCCATCGGCGAGACGTTCACGCCGAAGCAGGCCGTGGCGACGATGCTCATCGGCGGCATCATCTCCTTCGCCGTCTCGACGTTCAAGCGGTCGATTCCCTTCCAGTACGGCATCTGGGGCCCCGAGTTCGGGTCGAAGGTTATCGCCGTCAACACGGGGCTAAAAATCGTCTTCATCGCCGTCGCGGTGGCGCTGCTGGTCGCCTGAGCGGCCGAGAAGACGTTGTCTGCGATTCAGCGGTCGTTCGGGTCGACCGGTCGCCCGTCTTCGGTCGGCGGCGCGATGTAGTCGATGACCTCGTCGACCGAGGGGTCGCGGACGGTCACGTGGACCTCGATGTCGCCGAGTTCGTCGGGGTTGCCGACGGAGAAGTTGACGACGCCCTTGAACGCGGCCTGCTTTTTCAGCGCGAACGAAAAGCCGTCGTCGTCGCGGCGCTTCGCGAACTCGCGGCGGGCGGTGTCGAGGATGGCCTGCTCGTGGAGGCGCTCGGAGAACCGCTCCAGTTCGTGGGTCTCTCCGACGAGCGTTCCGGGTTCGTGTTCGAGTTCGACGCCGGGGAAGATGTTCTCGACGGCGTCGCCGACACGGTCGGTGACCTCGGTGTCGCGGACGGGCACCTCGATGCGGACGTCGACGCTGTAAATCATGCTCACGCGTCGGCCTCCGCGACCGCCTCGGGCCCCTCTTCGAACAGTTTCGTGATGGTCTCGCGGTATTCCGCCAGCGTGCCGGTGTTCTGGATGACCACGTCGGCGCGGTCCATCGCGTCGCCCATGCCGAAGTCGAGTTCGCGGCGCTCGCGCTTTTTCAGCGCCTCCACGTCGGTGTCGCTGTCGTCGCGGTCGCGGTCGAGCAGGCGCGCGGCGCGCGTCTCGAACGGCGCTTCGACGCTCACGAGGACGAAGTCGTCGCCGAACGCCTCGCGGAAGCGGTCGAGTTCGACGCCCGATCGAAGCCCGTCGACGAGCACCGCGTCGTTCGATTCGAGGTGCTCTTCGACCATCGGCAGGGACCGCGCGGCGATGGCGTCGTCGCCGTCTTCCTCGCGGAGCGCGGTCGCTATCTTCCCGTGGTCCGTCGCGGGGTCGAGCCCGCGGCGGCGACACTCCTCGCGGATGACGTCGCCCATCGTCACCACGGGCACGCCCGCTTCGCGGGCCACCTCGGCGAGTTCGCCCTTGCCGCTTCCCGGCAGGCCGACCGTCCCGATGACTCTCATAGCCGGTGTTACCGCGTTGGCGCTGTTAAAGCCTCCCTTCACGTCGCTTCGGGTGGCGGGTTTCGCCGCTCTCTCGCCGCCGACTCGGCGCACCCCGGCACCCCGTCGCTTTTCGCCTCGGCCCGCGTACTACGCGTATGTCTCAGCGCTCGTTCGTCGTCCGCGCCATCTGGTTCGTCTTCGTCGGCTGGTGGGCGACGCCGGCCGTCGTCAACGTCGCGTGGTTCCTGAACGCGACCGTTATCGGTATCCCGCTCGGCGTCGCGCTCATCAACCTCGTTCCGACGGTGCTCTCGTTGAAAGAGCCGAAAACCCGACTCGACCCCGACTCGGGCCGCGGCCAGCGGTCGGTCGTCGTTCGAGCCGTCTACTTCGTCTTCGTCGGCTGGTGGCTGAGTTGGGTCTGGGCGAACGTGGCGGTGCTGTTCACGCTCACCATCATCGGCCTCCCGGTCGGCATCTGGATGCTCAACCGGCTCCCGGCGGTCACGTCGCTGTACCGGTTCGACGGGTAGGTCGGGACGGGTAGAACCCGATTCGTTTTTCTTGCAGGGCCGGTTTGTGGGCATCGAGGGCGCGTAGCTCAGTCGGACAGAGCGTCGGACTTCTAATCCGATGGTCGCGGGTTCGAATCCCGTCGCGCTCTTTTGGTTGGTCGTCGCGCTCTTTTGGTTGGTCGTCGCGCTCTTTTGGTTGGTCGTCGCGCTCTTTTGCTGTGACTGTCCGCCGAGCGACAGCGTCGGCGGTCTCGCCTTCTCCAGCCCTAAACTGTCTCTGTTCTCGACGACTATCGGAGCCTGCTCCCGGGTAGTCGTTGGCCAGTCGAGTTAGAAAGACAACATTTTCTTGGTCGGGAGGTACGATACACTTCCCATGGACGTTCTCGGCATCGTCGCCGCGGCGGTCGTCTTCGGCGTCGCCGCCTACAATTTCGCGACGAGCCTCGACGGCCGATTCGCGAGACCCCTGTTCGGTAGTCTGGGACTCGTCGCCGCGACGCTCTACGTCATCGACAGATTCGGCATCGCGGCGTCGCTCGGACTGGACGTCTCCCGCGGCCTCCACCTCGTCGCGGCTCTGCTCGTGGTCTCGGCGCTAGTCGATTTCCTCGCTCGTCGTGCGGGTGCAGACGCTTCCGAGTCGTCGTGAACGCCGCGATTCGCCGTTATTCTGATTACGTGACGGCGAGTTGTCTCTTGTATGGTTTTCGCGTCCGACTCCCCGTTCGGAGGTCGGTTCGAACAGACGATAGACAGCGCGGTCGTCTACGGCAACGCCGAGATGGAGTCCGTGCTGCACGAGGGACCGGTCCGCGTGCTCGTCAACGGCTGGGTCGAGGTGCCGGGCGGCCGGTATCTCTCTCCGCACGCGGTCCACCACATCGACACGCGAGTGTCCGAGTGACGCCGTCGCCGTCTCTCAGACGAGCGACAGTTCCCGGCCGCACTCGGGACACTCGTCGTCGACGATAGTCACCGGCGCGTCGCAGTCCGGACAGAACTCGCGGTAACACGCCCTGTCTCCCATACGTACCGCTACCACGGGAGCGGTGGTGAACGTTGGGGCGAACCGGAGGACCGAGCGTCGGCCGGCCCGTCACTCGTCGTCGACGTCTTTTCCCGGGCCGGCGAAGTTCGCGCCGAGTTCGGTACCGTAGCGCCGGGCGTAGACGCCGGGGACCGCGAGGAGGTCGTCCGGCGCGCCAGACTCCACGACGACGCCGCCGTCGGCGACGTGGACGCGGTCGGCGTCGCGGACGGCGGCCGCGCTATCGGTCGCTACGACGAGCGGGGCGTCGGCCCGCCGCATCGCGGCGAGGGTAGCGCGGAGGTTCGACGGGGAGGCACTACGGGGCGCGCGGACTACTAAGCCGACACCGGGGAGGAGCGTCGTCGCGAGCGCCGCCGCCTCGGAGAGCCGAGGCGCGACGACGGCGAGAAACGGCGGCCGATTCGTGGGTGTGGTCGCGTCCGAGGCGGCGGCGTCCGCCGAGGACTCGGGAGGGGACATACACCCTGACAGATGCCGTCGCGGGAGATAAGTATAGAGACGAACACCGGCGGTTCACGAACTATTCCGGACGTTTTATAGATATTTGTCAACTTCAGCAACGAATCGGTTGCCGATACACCCACCGTTTCGCGGTGTCTGGTGACGATGCGATGCGGGCGCTCGATTAACGGCGTCCCAATCGCCGCGCGAGCGGACAAAGCAGATGCTAACGGACGTGAATCCGCAAAAAACAGCGTGAATTCGGCCGACGATTCGAGTCGATGCGAAGGTCAGGGTGTGGGTGTGTAGTGGCCTACTGGGGCGCTCACATTGCGCCGCCCATGCCGCCCATACCGCCCATGCCACCCATGCCGCCGCCCATGCCGCCGGGCGCGCCGCCTTCGTCGTCGTCGCCGCCGGTCTGGCCACCGGAGAGGTCGCCAGCGGCGATGACGTCGTCGATGCGGAGAATCATGACGGCGGCTTCGGTCGCGGACTCGATAGCCTGGGTCTTGACGCGGAGGGGCTCCACGACGCCCTCTTCTTCCATGTCGATGACCTCGCCCGTGTAGGCGTCGAGGCCGGCTGCGAACTCGCCGCCGTCGTGGCGCGAGCGCAGGTCGACGAGGGAGTCGATGGGGTCGAGACCGGCGTTCTCGGCGAGGGTGCGCGGGATGATGTCCAGCGCCTCGGCGAACGCCTCGACGGCGAGCTGCTCGCGGCCGCCGACGGAGTCGGCGAACTCGCGGAGCTGCAGGGAGAGCTCCGTCTCGGGAGCGCCGCCGCCGGGGAGAACCTTGCCGTCTTCGAGCGTCGTGCGGACGACGCCGAGGGAGTCCTCGATGGCGCGCTCGAGCTCGTCGACGACGTGTTCCGTGCCGCCGCGGAGGATGAGCGTGACGGATTTCGCGTCCTCGACGTCCTCGACGAAGATGCGCTCGTCGCCGCCGACGTCCTTCTGACCGACGGAGCCGGCGAAGCCGAGGTCGTCGGCCTCGATGTCGTCGAGACTGCTGACGACGCGGCCGCCCGTCGCGCGGGCGAGACGCTTGAGGTCGGAGGACTTCGTACGGCGGACCGCGAGGATGCCCTCCTTCGCGAGGTAGTGCTGCGCCATGTCGTCGATGCCGTCACCGACGAAGACGGCGTCAGCGCCGACCTCGACGAGTTGGTCGACCATCTCTTTCAGCTGCTTTTCTTCCTGGTCGAGGAACTGCTGAAGCTGGTCGGGGTCCGTGACGTTGACTTCTGCGTCGATTTCGGTCTCGCGGACTTCCAGCGCGTCGTCGAGGATGGCGATGTTCGCGTCCTCGACGGCGTAGGGCATGTTCTCGTCGACGCGTTCCTTGTCGACGATGACGCCCTCGACGAGTTCGGAGTTGTCGATGGTGCCGCCGACGACCTTCTCGATGGAGACGTTGTTCGTGTCGATGCCGTCGTCGTCCTTGACGGCCAGCACGGCGTCGACGACGAGTTCGGAGAGCAGGTCCTTCGCGGACTCCGCGCCCTTACCGGTCATCGCCGTTGCGGCGATCTTCGTGAGGGTCTCGCGGTCGTCCTCCGTGACCTCGATGGCGTTGTCCTCGAGGACTTCCTTGGCCTTCTCGGCGGCCTGGCGGTAGCCCTGCGCGATGGTCGTCGCGTGGACGTCCGATTCGAGGAGCTCCTCGGCCTGGTCGAGGAGTTCACCGGCGATGATGACGGCCGTCGTCGTGCCGTCTCCGACCTCGTCCTCCTGGGTCTCGGAGACTTCGACGATCATGTTGGCCGCGGGGTGGTCGATGTCCATCTCCTTGAGGATGGTGACGCCGTCGTTCGTGACGACGACCTGCCCGCCGGAGTCGACGAGCATCTTGTCCATCCCTTTGGGGCCGAGCGTCGTGCGTACGGCCTCTGCGACGGCCTTCCCGGCCGTGATGTTCATCGACTGCGCATCCTGACCGGATGTGCGCTGCGAGTCCTCGCCCAGAATGATCATGGGCTGACCCTGCTGCATTCGCTGGCTCATAGTCATCGCCTGATTGTTTGTGATTCTATAAAAAAGCTTCGTTTATTGGTATGCCAAAACGCAACACGGTGGGGTGGTCGAGACTCGGGGACGGCGGACGATTACGCGGGTTTATGTGTGGTTCTCGGTGGGCGGTCTCGTCAGTCTCGAAGCGAGTGCGGTGAAAAGACGATGCGGGCGAGTGCCGTGTCGGCGGTGGACTCGTCGGCGGTGGCGTCTCAGTTGTTCTGCCGGACGTTGAAACCCTGGGTCAGGTCGTTGTGCTTCCGTTCGAGGAAGGAGTACACCGCGCCGTGGGGCGCGCCGTCGAGAATCATCTCGACGGCCCGACGGACGACTTCGACCTCCTCGGGCTGGCCGATGATGCCGAGCGTCGAGCCGTAGATGACCACGTCCGCGCCGGTCAGTTCTTCCATGAGTTCGCGGGTGCGGCCGTTCTCGCCGATGAGGCGGCCCTTCTGCCGCCGCATGTCGTTTTTGTTTCGGGTGTGCCGGTCTATCTCGATGAGTTCGAACATCATCATGTCGTCGTCGAGGAGCGCCATCGCGTCCTCCGGGGCGAAGCCGCGGCCGACCGCTCGAACCACGTCGGGGGCGACCATGCCGAGTACGGGGTCGCCGACGCTGTCGATGGCGACGCTTCCGTTCTCCGAGTCCACGTCGAGTCGGACTTCCGCGCGACTCTCTATCTCTCGGAGCGTCGAGCCACCTTCGCCGATGAGAACACCGATACGGTCCTGCGGCACCTTGACGTGCTGCATATCTCCCGATACCCGTCGGAGTGGTTTAAGCGTTCGCTCGGCGGGTCGCCGCGTGTCTCGGTCGCACACCCCGCCTCGCGGCGGGTTCGCGTCTCTACTCGCTCTCGTCTTCGTCGGCCGTGACGAACTCGAACAGCGAGTCGCCGTCGGCGTCGGCACCCTGCCGCCGGAAGAAGTTGGCCACGTTGCGGCAGTCCCGCCGGAGGAACTCCTCGGCGTTGGGGTGGTGGACCGTCACCGCCTGTCCGAGGTCGATGACGACGAGTTCGCCCTCGTGGATGATGAGGTTGTACTCCGAGAGGTCGCCGTGGACGAGGCCGGCGCGGTGGAGTCGGCGCATGTACTCGCGGACGACCTCGTAGGCGGTCTGGGGGTTCTCGACGCGAACCTCCGAGAGGCGGCGCGCTCGGTCGTCGACGACGCCGACGAGTTCCATGACGAGGACGTTCCGCTGGACTGCGATAGGCTTCGGCACGCGCACGCCGGCGCGCTGGGCGCGTTCGAGGTTGGCGAACTCCTTTCTGACCCACGCGCGGACGACCTGCCCCTTGTCGTGGCCGATGTTCTCGAAGCGCGGGTCGCCTTCGAGATAGTCGCGCATGTGCCGGAAGTCGGAGGCGTTGATGCGGTATATCTTGACCGCCACGTCCGAGTCGTCGCCGCCGAGCGCCTCGAAGACGTTGGCCTCCTTCCCGGTCGAAATCGGCCCGCCGAACGCGTCGATGTACCCGTCTTGGACGAGTTTGTAGATGGCGGCGAAGGTCGCGTCGTCGAACACCGACTGTTCGACTTTGAACTGGTCGGCGTCCTTCAACCGTATCCGGAACTCGTCGAAGTCGCGGTCCTTGCGGCGCGCGATGCGGTCCGCCTCGTCGTCGGAGACGTCTATCTCCTCCCACTCGTCGCCGAACGCCTCGCCCTCTTGGGGTTCGACCATGCCGAACTCGTCAGTCATTGGACTAGGGCTACGAGAGGCGAGATGAAAAGGGCACAGGCTCCGGTTTCGGTGTCGCTCGCTAACCAATCGGCGCGCTCGAACGCGTTACTGGATGTGGCCTTCGCGGCGGAGTTGGTCGGCTTCGGACTTCTCGTAGCGCCAGCTCACGTCGGCCTTCTCGTCCTGCCAGTCCCACGGTTCGACGAGCACCACGTCGTCTTCTCGAATCCAGATTCGCTTCTGCATCCGTCCGGGAATGCGAGCGGTCCGCTCGACGCCGTCGGCACAGCGGACGCGAATACGATTGGCCCCGAGCATGTTCGTCACGACGGCGAACACTTCGTCGTCGTTCGGCATTCGAAGGTCTCGGCGGCTCTCGTTCTCGTCGTCGCTCATGCGCGAGCGTTCGACGTGAGCATGGTTAAATCCGCCGACGTTCGACCGGTAGGAAGCGTCGGACGGAACGACGCGTTTAGGGCGGTCCCGAAACGCCGTCGTGGTATGCTCGACAAACTCGGCACGAAGGGTATCGCCGGCGTCGTCTCGCTGCTCTTGGGTATCGGTATCGTCGCCTATCAGGCACCCGTCGTCGCGGCGGGGCTCGCGTTCGTCGTCGCCGGCCTCGGTCTCGTCGCCAGCGGTCTCGCCGAGGGCGTGATGAAGATGTTCGGCATGGCCTGACGACCCGCCGAATCCCGACTCTGCTCACAGCGATTCGCGGAGGAACGAGAACACTCGCTTTCTGACTGCGGGATAGTGGTACGACGAGTGGAGGAAGACGTGGTCGGCCGCACTGACCCTGTCGTATTCGACCGTAGCCCCGACCGCGTCGAGCGCGTCCGCCAGTCGTGCACTCTGGTCCGGCGCGACGACCGAATCCTCGCTCCCGTGGAGCAACAGCGTCGGCGGCGCGTCGGCGTTGGGGGCGACCCCTGAGTCGGGGTCGCCATCGACATCGGTAATCGGCGAACACCGACGCAACTCGGCGGCCGACGGTCGGCCATCGAACAGCGGCAGCGACTCCCCGGCGCGCTCGTGGTCGTCGGCTCGGAGGTCGTAGACGCCGGAGACGCCGACAGCGGCGTCGATTCCGGTCCGCCGCCCGAACTCGTCACCGTCCGAAAGCGCCGCCAGCAACGCGAGGTGCGCCCCCGCGGAGTGGCCGACGACGGCGACGGCGTCCGGGTCGATACCGAACTCGTCGGCGCGGTCGACGACCCAGTCGATACCCTCGCACACGTCTTCGATTTGCGCGGGGAACGGCGCTTCGTGGCCCAGTCGGTACGACACCTCGGCCGCGACGAACCCCTTGTCGGCGGCGTCGAGCGCCCAGCGGGCGAACTGGCCGGTCGAGCCGGTCTCCCACGCGCCGCCGTAGACGAAGACGACGAGCGGGCGGGACGCCTCGGCCGCCGGCGACGCTGTCGTTTCGGCTATCTCGGTCGCTGCGGGCGATTCGGGGCAGTACACGTCCGCGGTCAGCGTGCGCTCCTCGCGGTCTGCGACGGTTCGGTTTCGATGAACGAGAACGTCGGAAGGGCGGGGCATACCGAGTCGTCGGGTCGGCAGCTTCTATCGGTTTGGGAGACGGCGAGTAGCGGGTCGTCGAGAAGGGGTGAACTACCGGCGGGGCGCGGCGATTACTCGGCTATCTTCGCGCGACCCGGCTCGATGAGTTCGTCGAGGTAGTTCGCGAGCGCGCCCTTCGCGTCGGCGGGGTGGAGTTCGCCGGATTCGAGGTCGGCCTCCAGCGTCTCGTAGTCGTCGTATTCGAGGTTCCCGCCGTACTGCTCGGGGCGCTCGACGACGACCCGCTGGAAGCGCGGGAAGACGTGGTACTCGAAGATTTGGAGGACGGGGTTCTCGCGTTCCTCGCCCTCCTCGGTCGGGTCGGGGTCGGCCGTCGGCGGGCAGAACGCGCCGTTGACCTTGTCTTCGATGTCCTCGGTGGAGTCCTCCATCGAGATGGTGACGCCCTCGGAGGAGGACATCTTGCCGATGCCCGTGCCGAGGTCCGCGATGAGCGGCGTGTGCATGCAGGTCGGCGACTCCTCGCCGATGCTCGGGAGCGTGTCGCGGGCGAGCATGTGGACCTTGCGCTGTTCCATCCCGCCGATGGCGAGGTCCACGTCGAGGTAGACGATGTCGAGCGCCTGCATGATGGGGTAGACCGCCTGCGCGACGGTGACGCCGTCGCCGCTTTTGATTTCGGCCATGGCGCGCTCGGCGCGCGAGAGAGTCGTCTCCAGTTCGAGCGCGTGCAGGTCGAGGACGTAGCTCTCGTCGAGCTGGTACTCCGAGCCGAGGACGAACTCCGTCTGGCTCTCGTCGAGGCCGTAGGCGATGAACTGCGCTTTCATCCGCTCGGCCGTCTCGCGAATCTCCTCGAAGGTGCCCTTGCCGTTGAGGTAGGCGTGTACGTCGGCCAGCAGCACGACTACCTCGAAGCCCGCCTCTTGGAGGTCGATGAGCTTGTTGGCGGTGAGCATGTGACCGATGTGGAGGACGCCGGAGGGCTCGTAGCCCACGTACGCTCGCTTGCCCTCGGGGTCGTCGGCCAGCGCGCGCACTTCGTCCTCCGTGACCACTTCGGAGGCGTTCCGAGTGATCAGGTCGTATGCGTCCATACCTGTTCGGTGTCGGGGATGTGGGATATGACTTCTGATAGGGATTACCGCAGAAACGTGTCGCGTCCCTCGTGAGAACCGCCCCCTCGCCACCCGGCGTCGCAAATCGGCCGGCCGGCTACGATACTCCCTCTGAAACGCCGCGCGCGGGCGAAACGGACAACACGTACCGGTCCCAACTCCGGGTGATGTCCGACTCAGGAAACACGACGCGTGCGCCCGTCATCATCTTCGCCGCGCTCATCCTCGTCGTCTTCGGTCTGCTCGCGGCCATGTGGGCGTCGGTCCGCGGCGGTGACCTCCTCCCGTACATCCTCGGCTTCGCGGTCTACTTCCTCGCGTTCCACATCTACCTCCCTTATCGGGTCCACAAGGACGCGACGTTCAAGGGGCGAAACGCGACGTTCTGGGCCGCCTTGGCTTTCTTCGTGCCGCTCGTCGGCGCGGCGCTGTACTTCGTGGTCGCCGTCGTCGTCGGCCACGACGCGACCGCGGAGTGACGACCCTCGGCGGCCGCGGCTCTCGTCACCGTCTTCAGTGGTGCCAGAACCGATTTACGAACAGCCGCGCATCCCGTCGGTATGCTCTCCGACGACGCGAACCCGATTCGTCGATGGCTCGTGGTCATCTCGCTGTTTCTCGCTCTCCTCACGTACCTCGTCTCCTCGAGTGTGTCCGGTGTCTACCTCGACAACGTCATCCGTCTCGTCTCGGGCGGCGCCGCGTTGGCTATCGGTTTCCTGTTGGTCGTCTCGCTCGTTCGAGCGTGACCGCGGGAGCGAAACCGCGAATGAGGTCCGCCCACGCGTCTCACTTTCGGCCGGTCACCGCCGGTTCTCGGCGCGGTGTTCGGAGATAATCTGGTCAACCATCTCCTCGCGCTGTTCCTTCTGTCGCTCTTCGGCGCGCTCCTTCCAGTCGTCGATGGCGGCGGCCACCTCGGACTCCTTCGCCACGGCGAGTTCGTCTATCTCCTGAATCGTCACGCCGTCGGCCGGTGCGACCGGAATATCGGCCTCGAACAGCACCTCGTCCGCGACCTCCGAGAGGTTGCCCGACCGGAGGACGACCTTGGGGTCGAACTCGGCGAGTCGCTCGGCGGTGGTTCGTCCGGCCCCGCTGGCGTCGCGGAGGTAGACCACGTCGCCCGCGGCGATGCCGTACTCCTCGACGGTGTGGTCGAGCGCGCCGTTGGTGAACTGCTCGACGATTTTGACGGGCACGAGGCTTCCGTCGGTGTTCACGTCCGCGAAGTTCGAGTGGTCGAGCTTCCACAGCGACTTCAGCTGGTCGAGCTTGTCTGCGAGCTCCGCCTTGTCGGATTCGAGCGATTCGACTTTCCGCTCTAACCGACCGTTCTCGCGTTCCAGTCGGGTAACTTCGCGGCGCTCGCGGGCCTCGCGACGCTCCTCGCGGCGGGCGTCGGAGAGTTCCTCCTTGTACTCCTCGATGGTCTCGTCTTTCTCCTCGATGGTCGACTTCAGGTCCTCGACGTGCGATTCGAGGCGCTCGACCCGCGACCGCAACTCCCGAATCTCGCGTTCTTCGGGCGTGAGTTCGGGTTCCTCGTGAGCCTCCTCGTCGGCGTCGTCGGGGTCGCCCCCGTCGCCGTCGTCGGCCATCTCGCGGAGAACGGCCTCGACCGACTCCTCGCTGGCGAGGACGCGGGCGATGACCTCCTCGCGGTCCACGTCGGCGGGCACCTTCCGGGAGATGCGCTCGAACTGGTCTTCGTGGGCGTCGAAGGCGAACAGCGCCGCCGCGAGGGCGTCGCGCTCGTGGTCGTTGTCGTAGTCGATGTCGCGGGTCCGGTGGAGTTTTTCGTCGACGGGGATGTCGCTCGCGGGAGCCCAGCCGGCGGCGTCGAAGCTTCGCCGGAACTTCTCGACCGTCTCGGGCATCGGCTGCACGTCGGCGGCGACGAGACTCGGTCGCCCGCGCTCGATGAGCCACTCGATGACGGCGGCGGTATCGGCGGTTCGCGTCGAGTGCACGTCGAGGACGCGCCCGTCGAGGCCGACGACGGCGACGGCGGTGGTCGTGCCGGGGTCGATGCCGACGATGACGCGGTCGCGGCGCTTCACGAGCGGTTCGAACTCGATGCCGTCGCGGCGCTCGCGCTCGATTTCGACGCGGGTGTCGCCCGAGCGGTGGGTCGACACGGGGATGTCCTCGGGCCGCGCTTCGACGGTAAACAGCGCCTGCGAGTAGCCGCCGTACTTCTCGGTCACGTCCCGTTCGTAGTCGAGGTTGGCCTCCTTCAGCGAGGACTCGACCTCGCGGGACTGCTGTTTGACCGACCCGTGGATGCGGCGCGTGTAGCGGTCCTGACTCCACCCGCCCTTACCGGTCGAGCGGCCGCGAGAGACCTTCACGGTCGTCGTGTTCTCGAATGCGGCGACCTCGTAGCCGACGTTGGCGAGGGCGAGCCGGGCCGCGGCCTCGGCCTCCTTCATCGGGTCTTTGCCGTAGGGGACGCCGTGGCGCGAGGCGACCCGCGAGAGCGGTTCCGGTCGCTCCGCGCCGGTCACTTGCACCAACTGCGTCCCGTGGGGGAGCCACCGCAGGAAGCGGACTAAATCGTCCTTGTCGGTCGCCAACTCGTACATGTTGTCCGTGGCGACGACGCGCGGTTCGTCGCGCTCGATGAGGCGGCGTAACTTGCGGAAGGAGACCACGTCTCGTTCGATTCGGACCTCGTCTGACTCGGTGTCTCGGGTGTCCAACACGACCAGCGCGTACGACGGCGAGTCGCCGCGGATATCGCCGCTCTGGATGTCGACGCCGAAGACGACCGAGTCGAGCGCACTCGTCCGGTCGTTCACGACGGCGACTAGGGTTGCGCCGAATATATACTCCACGCCGGTTGCGGATGCCGACTCGCCTCGGGTGTCGCGTTTGCCCGTCTCGGCCGACGACGCCATTGCCACCGACGACACCGCCGCCGCGACCCGCGATTGACACGAAACAAACAAGTTTCGGCTATTTGAAAGTAGAGTGATGAGTTCTGACATCCCCGACCCGCCGTCGGTGACCTCCCGGTCGCTGACGCGCATCGCCCTCATCGGTGTCGTCGCCCTCCTCCTTATCGCCGCCCCAATCGCCGGGCTCCTCGCGTGGGAACCCGTCGAGGAAGGGAACGTCAAGGTGGTCAAGAAGTGGGGCGCGACCACCGGCACCGTCTTCGAACCCGGCGCGCACTTCGTCAACCCCGTCTCGCAGTCGACCTCGTCGCTGTCGGTGCGACCGCAGTCGTACACGATGTCGTCGTCGACGAGCGAAGGCGACAGGCGCGGCGACGACGCCATCACCGTCCTGACCGAGGACGGCCTCCGGACGGACATCGACGTGACCGTCCGCTACCGCATCGACGCCGGACAGGCGGTCGAGTTCTACCGCAACTACCGGACGCTCGCCACCGCCGAAGAGCGCCTGATTCGCCCGTCGATTCGGTCGGTGCTCCGGACCGAAGCGGGTCGACTGCCCGTCACCGTCATCTACACCGGCGAGGGCCAGACCCAGTTGAAGGCCGCCGCCGAGCGGGAACTCGCAGAGGAGTTCGCCGACGACGGCCTCATCCTCGAAGCGGTGCAGGTCCGCAACGTCGAACTCCCCGCCGAGTACGCGCAGGCGGTCGAACAGAAGGAAATCACCGAACAGCGCCGCCAGCAGAAGCAGGACGAACTCGCCGTCGAGGAACTCGAAGCCGAGCGCAAGCGCATCGAGGCGCAGGGGCAGGCGGACGCCAACCGCATCCTCGCGGAGTCGCTGTCCGACGAGGTGCTGGCCCAGAAGTACATCGAGAAACTCGACGAGACGGACACCGTCTACATCCCGGTCGGCGACGGCGGCTACCCGCAGTTCGTCCGGTCGCTCGATAGTGACGGGTCGTCCTCGTCGGGTTCGTCCGCCGGTTCGTCGTCGGACACTACCTCGGCGTCGTCGAGGTCGTCGACCTCGTCCGGCTCCGAAAACGAGACGAGCAACTGACGCCGTCGATGCGTCTCCTCCGTGAACTGGCCGCCGCGGTCGTGTTACTCGTCATCGTCGGCGTCCTCGCCCGCTCCGGTGTCGGCCGGTTCGTCCTGCCGGTCGTCGGCCTCGCGGTCGTCGCGGCGCTCGTGGCGCTCCTGTCCAAGCGCCCGGCGTATCCGCGGACGGCCGTCGGCCCGCGGACGAGAATCATCGAGTCGGCCGTCGAGTCCGCGGACGTCGCCTGCGTCGAGTGCGGGTCGCCCGCGACGGCGCGCCGGCGCTACGTCCGCGAGTGGGTCGTCCTCGGGGTCCCCGTCGTCCTCCTCGACGACGGCGAGAACCCGGTCTGCGACGCCCACCGCGACTGACCCAACCTCGCTTTTTGGCTCGACGGCCCGTTCAGCGGCCGCTCAGACGAGCCTGCCCGTCGAGACGAACTCGACGCGCCCGCCGACGCGGACCGCCACCTCGTCGCCGCGGTCCTCGGCTTCGAGGTGGAGGTGCGACGGCCGGCCCATCTCGTAGCCCTGCTCGACCGTGGTCTCGATTTCGTCGTCTCCGAAGTAGCGATGGCGGGCGAGATAGCCCGCGAAACAGCCGTTCGCGCTCCCGGTCGCGGGGTCCTCGGCGACGCCGTGGCCGGGCGCGTACATCCGCGCCGCGAAGTCGTTCGCGTCGTCGCGGGGGTCCGGACAGAACAGAAAGAGGTTCTCGACGCCCACGTCGTCGAAGAACGACCGGTACGCCGGGGTAAACACCTCGCTCCGAGCGAGCGCGTCGCGGTCGCAGAGCGGAATCATCACCGCCGGGAGACCGGTCGAGACGACCTGTATCGGCCAGTCGGCGTCGAAGTCGGCCGCGTCGAGCGACAGCACCTCGGCGAGCGTCTCGCGGTCGAGTTCCGCGCCGAACGTCGGCGCGTTCTGCGTCATCCAGTACTGCTCGCTGTCGCTTCCGTCGGACCGGACCTCGACCGAAATCGGACCGACGCCGAGGTTCAGCGTCACCCCGTCGCCCGCGCCGAAGTGTTCGCGGAGGACGGCGGCCGTCCCGAGCGTCGGGTGTCCGGCGAACGGAATCTCGCCATCCGGCGTGAAGATACGAACGTCGTAGCCATCGTCGGGCGACCCGCCCTCGATGAACGTCGTCTCCGAGTAGTTCATCTCGTTGGCGAGCGCGGCCATCTGGTCGGAACCGAGCGCGTCCGCCCCCTCGAAGACGGCGAGTTGGTTCCCGGCGTACTTCGCCGTGGCGAACACGTCGACGGTGTGGAAGGCGTTCTGCGGCACACCGGCGGATGCGCCCGGGCGGGAGAAAAGTGTACTGTGGCCCCTCGAACTACTCCCCGGTCTCGGCTCCGCCGCCGTCGCTGTCGGCGTACGGAACCTCCAGTTTCTGGCCGTCCTCGGCGACGAACGCCTCGCCGTCGTAGACCTCGCGGGCCTGTTCGAGAAGCGGGCTCGGGTCGGCGGCGTACCGGGCGGAGATGTGCGTCAGCGCGAACCGCCGAACGTCGGCGTCGCGGGCGATTCGGGCGGCCTCGCGGGCGGTCGAGTGCGCGGTCTGTTTCGCCCGCTCCGCCTCCTCGTCGGTGAACGTCGCGTCGTGGACGAGCAGGTCGGCGTCGCGGGCGACTTCGACGGTCGAATCGAGCGGGCGGGTGTCGCCGGTGTAGACGACGGTTCGCCCGGGTCGGGGGTCGCCGACGACCTGCTCGGAGCGCACGACCGTGCCGTCTTCGAGTTCCACGTCCTCGCCGGCGTGAAGGCGACCGAACGCCGGACCGACGGGAACGCCGAGTTCCTCGGCCTTCTCGCGGTCGAACCGGCCGGGGCGGTCGTCTTCGACGAGGGCGTAGCCGACGGAGGCGGTCCGGTGTTCGGTGTCGAACGCGCGGACCTCGTAGTCGTCGGCGCGGTAGGCGACGTTGCCGGGGCGGACCTCGTGGACGGAGACGTGGAAGCCGGGTTGATAGCCGCCCGCGTGGACGAGCTTTTCGAGGTGGCGCTTGCTCCCCGGCGGGCCGTGGATGGCCAGCGAGTCGTCGCGGTCGTTGAAGTCGAGCGTCTGAATCAGGCCGGGGATGCCGAGGATGTGGTCGCCGTGGAGGTGGGTGACGAACAGGTGGCTGACGCCGAATCCGGTCCCGTAGCGCATCATCTGGCGTTGGGTTCCCTCCCCGCAATCGAACAACAGGCGCTCGCCGTCGCGGTTCACGAGGAACGCGCTCGGCGCACGCGCCGTGGTGGGGACGGCCCCGCCGGTCCCGAGGAAGGTCGCGCGCATGGACATGCACCACAATGATAGCGGCGGGACTAAACGTGCGTCGAATCGGTCGCGGCCTCGGGGCTCGCCCGCGGGAAACCCGAGTCCGCCCGACGGCCCGGACCGACCGATTCTTACCCGACCGTCTGCTACCGGAGTCCAATGGACGCGCCGCTGTGGACCGAGACGCACGCGCCGGGGCTCGAAGACCTCCCACAGCCGGAGGTCCGCGAACGCCTCCGACGCGCCGTGGACGAACCGATGAACCTCGTCGTACAGGGCCCGCCGGGCGTCGGCAAGACCGCCGCCGTCCGCGCGCTGGCTCGCGAGGCGCATTCGGACCCCGAAAACGACCTCATCGAACTCAACGTCGCGGACTTCTTCAATCGGACGAAAAAGCAGATTCGCGCCGACCCGCGGTTCGAGCAGTTCCTCGACGGCCGCAGTCGCATGGCGAAACGCGACATGATAAACCGCGTGCTCAAGGAGTCCGCCAGCTACGCCCCGATGTCCGGCGAGTACAAGACCATCGTCCTCGACAACGCCGAATCCATCCGCGAGGACTTCCAGCAGGCGCTCCGCCGCGTGATGGAACAGCACCACCGGACCACGCAGTTCGTCATCACCACCCGCCAGCCCTCGAAGCTCATCCCGCCGATTCGCTCTCGGTGTTTCCCGGTTCCCATGCCCGCGCCCGACGACGACACGCTCGAAGCCCTCCTCGCGGACATCCTCGACGCGGAGGGCGTCGACTACGACGACGGCGGCCTCCAGTTCCTCGTGGACGCGTCCAACGGAAACATCCGAAAAGCCATCCTCTCGGCCCAGCGGACGGCCACCGAGGCCGACGAGGTCACCATGTCCACGGTCCACGCCGCCCTCGGCGACGTGGGCTTCGACGACGAACTGAAGACGCTCCTCATCAACGCCCGGGAGGGGGACATCAAAGACGCCCGCAAGACCCTCACGACGCTCCTCGACGACGAGGGCTACGAGGGACAGGAGCTCCTGGCTGACATCCTCCGCGTCGCTGACTCGACCCCCGAGCGCTTCGCCGACGGCGAACTCGCCCGCCTGCACGAACTCGCGGGGCAGGTCGACCTCGACATCTCGACGGGCATCGACGACCGACTGCACATCACCCACCTCCTCACGAGTTGGGGCGCGGACGTCCGCGGCGAGGCATAATGAAGTTCGCACCGGGCTACCGACGGTTCGCGCTCCCCGCCTTCGTCGGCGCGGCGCTCGCGTCGTTCGTCTTCCCGCCGCTCGGGGCCGTTCTCCTCGCCGTGGGAGCGTTCGTCCTCTGGTTCTTCCGTGACCCCGAACGCTCGCCGCCCGACGAACCGGGCGTCGTCTCTCCCGCCGACGGGCACGTCTCCGTGATTCGCGTCGAGGACGGCCGCGTCCGCGTGGGCGTGTTCATGAACGTCACCGACGTGCACGTCAACCGCGCGCCCGTCTCCGGCGCGGTCCGAACCGTCACCCACCGCCCCGGCGCGCACAAGCCGGCGTTCTCGAAGGACTCCGACCGAAACGAGCGCGTCGACATCGAGGTTGCGGACGAACGTGATGGCGAGTACGAGGTGTCTCTCATCGCCGGGGCGTTCGCCCGGCGGATTCACTCGTACGTCGCACCCGGCGACGAACTCGTCCGCGGGCAGAAACTCGGCCACATCGACTTCGGCTCCCGGGCGGACGTGCTGTTACCCCCGGAATACGGCTCCGAGGACGTTATCGTCGAGAAGGGCGAGTCGGTGCGGGCGGGCGAGACGGTGTTGGCGCGTCGGGAGTGATGCACCGACTTCCCCCGCCTGAATGACAAGAAATTAACACGCAGACGGTGTTGCGGGCGGCATGTCCTCCACAGTCCACGAACCGTCCCAACCCTCCGCACGGACGCCGTCGCCGTGGTGGTACGGCGTCGCCCTGTTCCCGATTTCGGTCCTGCTTGGCGCACTCATGTTCCTGGCTACCTGGGGATTCGTGCCTCTCGGCCGACTCGGGTCCGAAGCGATGATGCTCAGTTTCTTCGCTATCGTAGTTATCGTGGACCTCATCGGCGTTCTCGTCGGTCTCTTGGTCACGATTTTGCTCGGTATCGACCTGCACGCAGTACGGGGGTCGGGTGTGTCGTGGCGACCGAGTTGGCTCTGGGTCGGCGCGGGACTGATCCACTTCGTCGGGGGCGTGTTCTCGCCCCTGTTCGTCGTCTCGGTGCCGCTTCTGTCGTACTACTTGTATCGACGGGGCAAGCGCACCGGGTCGCCGAGTTTCTGAGTCCGCGTTCCCGCACCTCGACGCCGACGGAATCGGACGCGCCGGTCTCATCGGGCAGACCGGACCGCACCCCACACAAGACACTTAACACAACAACTATTTGACAATCTATGCAGCGCAGAGGTGTCCTCGCGTCTCTCGGCTCGCTCGCCCTCCTCTCCGGGTGTGTCGGTGGCTCAGACGAGTCATCGTCTGAAACGAAGACCGAGACGAAGACTGCAACGACGACCACCGCCAACCCGGAGACGACCGAGTCCGGGCAGGCCGCGACCACCACGGACGAGTGCGGGTGGCCGCAGTTCTGCGAAGGGTCGGAACTCGTTCGCGTGCGGGTCAGCGGCGGCTTCTCCGGCGAGGTCGTGTTGAAGCCCGCGTGCCGCGAGGACGACGTGGAACTCTCGCCGGGCGAGACGGAGACGCTCACCCGACAGACCGACGCCGAGACCTGCGACGTGACACTCCTCGTCGACGGCGAGGTGGCGTACGACGAACGGATTCAGGACTACGAGTTCGTGATGTTGCGTGTCGGCTCGGACGGCGACCTCACGCTCCAGAAGGAAGAGCTGTAGCGGCCTCGGTCGCCTCGACTACCGGAGCGTCTCGACGGCGAGCATCGCGACCGACACGACGAGCGAGAGGACCGCCACCACGAGACCGAACAGGTAGGACGGGTTCGACACGTCCGGGTTCGACAGGAGCGACACCAGCAGGAACGACGACCCCATCGCGACGATAGCCATCGCTCGCGGGTCGGGGTCGTACGCCTCGGCGAGGGTTTCTCGAACCGTGCGCGACATGCCTTCGCTTCGACGCGCCGGACGATAGTCCTGTCGCGCGATTGAATAGTGGGTCGTCGACCGCGACTACGACCGCGGTTGTGGCCGCGACCTGCGACCACCGGCACCGCCGTCGATTCCGACTACCGATGGAGCAGATGCACGTACCGCACCAGCGACCGGTGAACTCGCCGTTCGAACACCCGTTCGACCTCCCAGCCGGCGTCTTCCGCTTCCTCGGTCCACGACCGGTCGGCGACCATCACGCACTCGGGGGCGACCCGGCGGACCTCCGCCAGCGCCCCGCCGACGAGGTCCGAAAGCGAGTGGCGCGCGATTTTCGACTGCCGGCCGTAGGGGGCGTCGAACACCGCGCCGTCCATCGAGTCGTCGCGGAGGGGGAGCGCGGTGGCGTCGCCGCGGACCACGTCGCCGTCGCCGACGTAGTGGCGCAGGTTCTCACGCGCGCCGCCGACCATCTTCGCTTGGGCGTCGACGCCGACCACGTCGGCGCCGACGAGGCCCGCTTCGAGGAGGACGCCGCCGGTGCCGCACATCGGGTCCAGAATCCGGGCGTCGGGCTCCGCGCCGGCCATGTTGACGAAGGCGCGGGCGTCCACGGGGGCCATGCTCCCCGGCTGGAAGAACGGTCGGTCGGTCGGTTTCCGGTCGGCGAAGTCGCGGACGGTCTCGACGGTGGTCCAGCCGACGAGACAGGTGTCCTCGGAGAAGTAGACCCGAAGCACGTGGTCGGGGTCGTCCAAATCGACGCCGAAGCCGCGGTCGACGAGCGCCGACCCGAGTTCGCGCTCGGCGTCGGTCGTGCTGATGCCCGTCAGTCCTCGCACGTCGCGGGCGCGGACGGCGACGGTTCCTTCGCGGTCGATGTTCGCGGCCGCGACGACGGCGCGCGCGGCGTCGATGTCGGGGTCGCAGCGACCGACCAGTTCGACGACGCGCCGGGTGTAGGCGAGTCGCCTCGCGCGCTCCGGTTCGACGCCGCGGGCGGTGGCGAGGCCGGGGGCGACGACCGTCACGCCCGTCGCGGCCGACTCGGCCTCGCGGGCGGCGAAGGCGTCCTCCTCGCCGGCGAGTTCCAATCCGTACACGCTCGGACCTGACGGGCCGCGGAAATGAGGGTATCGGTCGTCGTCGCACCCGCGAGCGCGGTGACGCGCACTCCGACCGATGGCGACGCCGCCGAACGTGACAATCCGGCGACGGCGAGACTTATACTGGCCGCTCCGAATCCTCCCGCATGGCCTCTCTCGACGCCATCCTCTGGGGCGCGGCGGCGCTCGTCTACGGCCTCGGCGACTACGTCACGACCGTCCTCGGTGTCAGGATGGCCGGCGTCCAGGAAGGAAATCCAGTCGTGCGACTCATCTCGGGCGGCGACCCCGGACCCGGCTCGTTCGCGGTGTTAAAACTCGTCTCCGTCGCCCTGTTCTTCGCCGCCTACTGGGTGCTCAGACCGGCCGTCGCACGGCTCGCAGTTCCCATTTCCTTGACACTTCTCGGTGCGGTCGTCACCGTTCGGAACGTCCGGATTATTCGTCGCCGCGCGTAAGCTGTCAATTCCTTGCACCAATCTTTTTAAACCTTAAATACGTGACTTAAATCGTTGTATGACCGACCCCAAGGACACAATCAACATCGAAAACGTCGTCGCCTCCACGGGAATCGGCCAAGAGCTCGACCTCCAGAGCGTGGCGATGGACCTCGAGGGCGCCGACTACGACCCCGAGCAGTTCCCGGGACTCGTCTACCGCACCCAAGATCCGAAGTCCGCGGCGCTCATCTTCCGGTCCGGAAAAATCGTCTGCACCGGCGCGAAGTCGACCGCCGACGTGCACGAGAGCCTCGAAATCGTCTTCGACAAGCTCCGCGAGCTTCAGATACCGGTCGACGACGATCCCGAAATCACCGTCCAGAACATCGTCACGAGCGCGGACCTCGGCGAGAACCTGAACCTCAACGCCATCGCCATCGGCCTCGGTCTCGAAAACATCGAGTACGAGCCCGAACAGTTCCCTGGACTCGTCTATCGCCTCGACGAACCGAGCGTCGTCGCGCTTCTCTTCGGGTCGGGCAAGCTCGTCATCACGGGTGGGAAGAAGCCGGAAGACGCCGAAGCGGCGGTCGACGTCATCATCTCGCGCCTCTCCGAACTCGGTCTCCTGAACGGGTCGTTCTAACCTCTCCGAGTCCCGCGACCGCGCCGCGTAACCGGGACCCGAATCGACCGAACCTAAGTCAGTCGCGTCCCTCGGACCGGTATGGACGCGCTCACCTTGCAGACGGCCGCCGGTGCGCCGGTCACGGCCGTCGCCGGAACGTTCGCGCTGTTCGCGCTGTTCCTTTCTCTCACCGCCCACATCGCCGCGCGGAACGTCCTCGGCGACGTGGAACTCAAGAAGGCGTTCGCCGTCGGACCGGTTCCCGCGGCCATCGCCGTCGTCTTCACCACCTTCGGCTGGAACTCCTTCGTCGCGCTCGCGCTCGCAATCGGGCTCGACTTCGGCTTCGTCAAGTACCTCTACGGCCGGTCGAACCGCCTGTCGGCGTACGTGGTGACCATCCACTTCGTCGTCTCGGTGCTCCTCGGCCTCGTCCTGTTCGGTCTCACCGTCATCCTGACGAGCGCGCCCATCTGAGGTCGCGCTCGCCGTACTTTCTTGCCCGCGGCCGCTGAATCTCCCGTCGTGTCTCCCCGCCGTCTCCTCTGGAACGACATGGAACGCCGGCCGCGAGCCCCGTTTCGACTGCTCGCGACGCCCGTCGTCTTCGTCCTCGTCTCGCTCGTGGTCGCCCTCTCGCTCTCGGCCGCCCTCGGCGCTCTCGCCGAATCCAGTCGACTCGTCGCGCTCGTCGTCTCGCTCGTCTCTGTCGGGGCGAGCGGTCTCGCCGCCCTCGTCGTCGCGCGGTACGTCGACCGGCGGACCGTCACGGACCTCGGTCTCCGGTTCGACCGCGAGTGGGCGGTCGACCTCGCGTTCGGCCTCGCGCTCGGAACGGGGTTGATGACCGCCGTCTTCGTCGTCGGCGTCGCGGCGGACTGGATTGCGGTCTCCTCCGTCCCGCTCGGCGTCGACCGACTGCTCGGCGTCGGCTCGCTCCTCGCGTTCTTCGTCGTCGTCGGCATCGCCGAGGAACTCCTGCTTCGGGGCGTCGTCCTCACCGATGTCGCCGAGGGCCTCCGCTGGCGATTCGGCCCGGACGCGGCGGTCGCCGGCGGCCTCGCGGTTTCGTCGGCGGTGTTCGGCGTCGCCCACTACACGAACCCGAACGCCGGGTTCGCCAGCACGACCAGCATCACGCTCGCGGGCGTCATGCTCGGCCTCGGCTACGCGCTCACCGGCGACCTCGCCATCCCGACGGGCATCCACATCTCGTGGAACTTCGTCCAGGGCGGCGTCTTCGGCTTCGCGGTCAGCGGCCTCGACTTCGGCACGTCGCTCGTCGAGACGACTGAGCAAGGGCCGAACCTCGTCACCGGCGGCGCGTTCGGCCCAGAGGCCGGCCTGCTCGGCGTCGGCGCGATACTGCTCGGCGCGGTCTGTATCGCGGCCTACGTCCGGGCGCGCCGCGGCGAACTCGGGTTCGAGCCGTCGGTCACGGTGCCGGACCTGCGCTGGAAGGAATAACGGGCGCGACGGGCGCGTCGATTACTCGACTAACCGCTCGATTTCGGTGACGAGGATGCCGCTCGCGCCGACGTTCTTCAGGTCGCTGACGACCTCGAACACGTCGCGTTCGTTCACGACGGCGTGGACGGCGACCGTCGAGTCGCCGGCGACGTCCATCACGGTCGGGCCGCCGAGGCCGGGGATGACCTCCTTCACCTCGTCGAGTTTCTCGCGCGGCGCGTTCATCATCAGATAGCGCTTGCCCTCCGCGGAGCGGACGGATTCGAGCGCCATGAGCAACTGCTGGACCTTCGGGTCGTCGACCACGTCGGGGCGGGCGAACAGCCGGACCGACGACGACAGCACCTCGTCGATGACTGCGAGGCGGTTCACCCGGAGGGTCGTCCCGGTCGAGGTGATATCGATGATGGCGTCGGCCATCTCGACGTGCGGCGTCAGTTCGGTCGCGCCCGTGACCTCGACGACCTCGGCGTCGATGCCCTCCTCCTCGAAGTAGGTCCGCGCGATGTGCGGGAACTCGGTGGCGACGACCTTGCCCGACACGTCCGCGACGGTCTCGATGTCGCCGTCCTCGGGCGCGGCGAGGACGAGCCGACACTTCCCGTACTCCAAATCGAGCAGGTCTTCGAGTTCGTGGCCCGACTCGCGGACCTGGTCGAGTCCCGTGATGCCGACCTCGGCGGCCCCGTCGCGGACGTACTCGGGGATGTCGGCGGCGCGGGCGAACAGCACGGTCACGTCGGGGTCGACGGTCCCGGCGTAGAGTTTGCGCTCGGCACCGTTGTCGAGGTGCAGCCCCGCACGCTCCAGAAGTTCTATCGTCGGTTCGTGCAGGCGGCCCTTGTTGGGCACGGCGATTCGCATACCTCTCCGTCACGTCCCGGAGGT
This sequence comes from Haloferax prahovense, assembly GCF_000723845.1. Taxonomy (NCBI): domain Archaea; kingdom Methanobacteriati; phylum Methanobacteriota; class Halobacteria; order Halobacteriales; family Haloferacaceae; genus Haloferax; species Haloferax prahovense. The sequence continues at coordinate 1,470,859 of NZ_LK053000.1, forward strand.
AATTGACTTTCGCAAGCCGGAACGGTTTTTGACACGTCTACGAAGTGTCACCTATGGCTCCCGTCACCTTCGCCGGCGCGCTCGTCGGCGTCTCCCTCCTCGGTGCCGGCTGGTCGCGCCTCAGCGCCGGCCGCCTCGAACGCCGAGACGCGTCTGTCCAGCGGTTCAGACAGCGAGTGCGAAGCAACTGGCTCTACGCCGCCGTCCTGTTCGTCGGCGTCGTCTGGTGGACGAACGCGGACCGGGCGGTCCTCACCGCCGCCGGTCTCCCGGCCGACTGGCCGTGGACGGTTCTCGGCTGGGCGCTCATCGCCGTCGGTGCCGCAGTCGTGGCGACCGTCTCGTACTTGGGCGCGTTTCCCGTGGCGAGGCGCGTGCGGGGCGTCGATATGGGCGCGGGGACGGCCGCCGCGAAGATGTTCCGCTATCACCTCGTCATCGCGGCGCTCGTCTTCTGCGTGGTGACCGTTGTTCAGGCCGAACTTCGGTACGCGGAGACTAACGGCATACTCACGCTTTTCGCCCTCGGAACGGCCGCATACGTCTTTTCGACACCGCTCGTCGGCGTCTCGCAGACGACGACGGTTCCCGACGACACGACGCGCGAGCGACTCGACCGCCTGTGCGACCGCGCCGGTCTCTCGGTCGCTCGGATTCGACTCCTCGACGGCGGCGGTCACCGCTCGGACCACCTCACCCGCGGGCCGGTCGGTCGGCGGACGCTCTTTCTCACCGACTCGCTTCTCGACCGCTACGACGACGAGACGGTCGCGGCGCTCTTGGCGCTCGATGCCGCGCGTCTCGGCCGGTTCGTCTACGAACTCCGACTGTTCACCGTGACTGCGGTCGCCGGACTCGTCGTCTGGGGTGTCGGTCGGTCGCCGTTCGGGTTCGCCCTGTCGTTCTTGGCCTTCGCCGGTGTCGGCGTGATACTACTCGTGACCGGCGAGTACGCGAGCAAACGGCTCATCTACCGGGCTGACGAGGCGGCGGCAGAACGGGTCGGCCGCGCGGTCGTCGCCGACGCGCTCGACGCGACCGCGGACGAGGCTGACACCGGCCGCGCGGGGTCGCGCCTCTCGTTCGAGCCGTCGCTGGCGTCGCGCATCGAGCGACTCCGAGACGGCTCCGGCGCGGGCGAGGCGGGGGCGTAGAGACGCCGCTCCGCGGACCCGAAGTTATCCTTCGACGAGGTGGTCGAGCAGGCGGTCGAACCGGTCGACGAACCGTTCTGGAAGCGACGGCGACACGTCGTCTAAGAGCCGGGTCGTCCGCTCGGGGTGGGTGAGGACGAGCGTCACGCGGTTGTGCAGGTCGCGTTCCTTGCGGACTACGTCGCGCTCGACGAGGTGGTCGAGGTGCCACTCCAGCGTGCTGCGGGCGACGCCGATGTCGTCGGCCACGTCGTCGGGGCGGGCGTCGCCGTGTTCGAGGAGGTGGCCGAGGATGTCTCGGGCGGTCTCCCGGCGGACGAGCGCGAGCGCGCCGCGCTCCCACGCGTCGAACTCCGGCGGGAAGTAGTGCGTCCGCCCGTAGAACTCGGAGCGTCGAACCGTCTCGTCGGAGAGCAGTCTGCGGACGTGGTGTTGTACCTGGCCGGGAGCGAGGTCGAGCGCGCGAACGAGCTCGTTGAAGTGGACTCCCGGATTGTGCTTGATGTGGTCGGCGACGCGGGTTCGTGTCTCACTCATGGGTCGTTGACCCCCGCCTCGCGCTCGATGCTCCGGGCGTAGTAGATGGCCGCGAGGACGAGTCCGGCCATCACGAGGTCCAAGAGGTGTTCGACCACGTGGTGGTCGAACTCGGAGAGGACGCCGCCGAGCGTCAGCGCCGCGACGGCCGCCCGCGACGCAAACGCCAAGAGCGCCAGCGCGACGAGCAGGTGCGACCGCGTCCGTCGCCGGAGGAAGACGGCGACGCCGAGTGCGGCCAGCGTCACCGACGAGACTCCCGCGAGGACGACAACCGCGGTCATCCACGGACTGCCCGCTTGGACGTGCCCCGGAACGAGCGCGAGGTTCCACGGGGGCTCCATATCCCCTCATACTGGGGGTCCGAACCTAAGGGGGCGTGCTCGTTCTCGATTTTCGGGAATCGGACTACCGCCGGTATTCGGGCCGCTCACCGGCGAAACCGACGGTCGCCTCTCGCGGCCGCGAGACGGTGGATTCACCACCCCGCCGGCCCGAACGAGCGACATGAACACGCTCCGAATCGCGGGCGGACAGGTGCTCCGCCCCGACGCGACGGTCGAGGACGCGGACGTACTCGTGGACCGAGACGAGGGGACTATCCTCGACATCGGCGCGGACCTCGACGCCGACGAGACGCTCGACGCCGAGGGCTGTCTCGTCACGCCCGGTCTGGTGAATGCTCACTGTCACGTGGCGATGACGCTCCTGCGCGGCTACGCCGACGACAAGCCGCTCGACGCGTGGCTCCGCGAGGACATCTGGCCCGCCGAGGCCGCGCTCACGCCCGAGGACGTGCGCGTCGGCGCGGAACTCGGCCTCGTGGAGATGATTAAGTCGGGGACCACCGCGTTCGCGGACATGTACTTCCACGTCCCCGAGGTCGCCGCCGCGGTCGACGAGGCCGGCCTCCGCGCCCGCCTCGGCCATGGCGTCGTCACGCTCGGGAAAGACGACGAGGACGCGCGGGCCGACATCGACGAGAGCCTCGACGTGGCCCGCGAGTTCGACGGCGCGGCCGACGGCCGGATTCGGACCGCCGCGATGCCGCACTCGCTGACGACGGTCGCGGAGGACTACCTTCGCGAGTTCGTCGCCGACGCGCACGCCGAGGACATCCCGGTCCACTACCACGCCAACGAGACGACAGACGAGGTCGACCCCATCGTCGACGAGCGCGGCGAGCGCCCGCTGTCGTACGCGAAGGAACTCGGCATGCTCACCGCCGACGACTTCCTCGCCCACGGCGTCCACGTCGACGACGCGGAAATCGACCTCCTCGCCGACGCGGGCACCGGCGTCGTCCACTGCCCGGCGTCGAACATGAAACTTGCCTCCGGCATGGCTCCCGTCCAGAAACTGCTCGACGCGGGCGTCACGGTTGGTCTCGGAACCGACGGCGCGGCCTCGAACAACGACCTCGACATGTTCGACGAGATGCGCGACGCCGCGATGCTCGGGAAACTCGCCGCCGACGACGCGAGCGCCGTCGCCGCCGGCGACGTGGTGCGGATGGCGACCGCCGGCTCGGCCGACGCCATCGACCTCCCCGGCGGCGCGCTCGAAGTCGGCGGCGCGGCCGACCTCGCCGTCGTCGACCTCGACGCACCGCACCTCACGCCCGCCAACGACCTCGTGAGTCACCTCGCGTACGCCGCCCGCGGCTCCGACGTTCGCCACACGGTCTGCGACGGCCGGGTGCTGATGCGGGACCGCGAGGTGCTGACGCTCGACGAGGACGCCGTGATGGCCCGCGCCAGCGAGGCGGTCGCGTCGCTCCGCGAGCGCGTCTGAATCGCCGCCGTCCGGTCCGCCGCCGCACCGCCCTCCGACCTCGCTACCCGGCCAACTCGATGCGCAGTCCGTCGTCGGTCACGCTGACCTCCATGCGCTCGAACGTCCGGTGGTACTGCGCGACGTGTCGGCCGTCGCTGTGGTCGACCATGATTGATTTCTCGAACAGCGACGCCTCGTGGAGCCGCTTGACCTCCCGGTAGGCGGTCGACAGCGGCACGTCGGCCCGACAGCTCAGCTCCTTGACCGTCAGCGGCTCGTCGGCGACGCGCAAGAGGTCGGGAACCGCGGGGGCGCTCATCAGGGCGAACAGCTCCTGCTCGGCGACCGTCTTGCCGTTATCTATGACGAGCATCGGCCCTCGGCGATACAATCTCCCCGTTGACACTTGTAGATTCGGGGGCGGCGACCGCCTTCGGTAGGGTTTTCGGACCCCTCTCCGAACCCACGGGTATGAGCGAACACTACGCTCCCGTCTCCGAGCACCTCGACGACGTCGAGGCCGCCCGGACCGAGGGACGACGCAAGATGGACTGGGCGCTCCAGCACATGCCCATCCTGCAGGAGCTCCGCGAGCAGTTCGAGTCGGAACAGCCGCTCGACGGCGAGGTCGTCGGCATGGCGATGCACGTCGAGGCGAAGACGGCGAACCTCGTCGAACTGCTGGCGCTCGGCGGCGCGGAAGTCGCCATCACCGGCTGCAATCCGCTTTCGACCCACGACGACGTGTCGGCGGCACTCGACGCCAACGACGACATCACCTCCTACGCCGTCCGCGGCGTCGACGAGGAGGGCTACTACGCGGCCATCGACGCCGTCATCGCCCACGAACCGACCGTCACGGTCGACGACGGCATGGACATGGTCTTCACCATCCACGAGGAGTACCCCGAACTCATCGAGACCATCGTCGGCGGGGCCGAAGAGACCACGACCGGCGTCCACCGACTCCGCGCGATGGACGAGGACGGCGAACTGAACTACCCCGTCTTCGCCGTCAACGACACGCCGATGAAGCGCCTGTTCGACAACGTCCACGGCACGGGCGAGTCGTCGCTGGCGACCATCGCCATGACGACGAACCTCTCGTACGCCGGCAAGAACGTCGTCGTCGGCGGCTACGGCTACTGCGGCAAGGGCGTCGCCAAGAAGGCGTCCGGCCAGAACGCGAACGTCATCGTCACCGAGGTCGACCCCCGCCGCGCGCTCGAAGCCCACATGGAGGGCTACGACGTGATGCCGATGGAGGAGGCCGCGAAGGTCGGCGACGTGTTCATCACGACCACCGGCAACCGCGACGTCATCACCCGCGAGGACTTCGAGAACATGAAAGACGGCGTCCTCCTCGCGAACGCCGGTCACTTCGACATCGAAATCGACCTCGACGCGCTGTCGGACCTCGCGGTCGACGAGTACGAGGCCCGCGACGGCGTCGACGCCTACGAACTCGAAGACGGCCGCCGGCTGAACGTCCTCGCCGAGGGCCGCCTCGTCAACCTCGCGTCGCCCATCGCGCTCGGTCACCCGGTCGAGGTCATGGACCAGTCGTTCGGCGTGCAGGCCGTCGTCGTCCGCGAACTCGTCGAGAACGGCGACGCCTACGACGCGGGTGTCCACGACGTGCCCGACGAACTGGACCGCGAAGTCGCCGAAATCAAGCTCGAAGCCGAGGGCATCGAGTTCGACTCGATGACCGACGAGCAGCGCGAGTACATGGGTAGCTGGGCCCACGGAACGTAATCCGACTCGCTCCCCCACACCCCGCGCGCTGACCGTTTTTCTACTGTTCTCGACCGCGCTCGGTCCACTCGCCGGCCCGCCAGACGCACGCGACGCCGCCTATCCACGCCGCGAGCCGCATCGCCTCGATAGCCGCGTCGGACGGCGTTTTCCACCCCCAGCCGGTCGGGACGCGTTCGCTTTCGACCGGCTCGACGACGTAGTACCGCCCCTCGGACTCGACGTAGTGCGTCTCCGTCTCGTACAGCTCCGACCCACTCACCGTGCTACTACCGTTTCGGACGGCGTCGCGGACGTACCGCGGCGACTCGTCGAGGTCCTCCGAGAGATTTCGTCTCACCGTCTCGGTCGACACCGGGTGGAGCGAGAGCGTGAGAGTGCGCCCGTCGAGGGTCGCGTTCGGTTCGAAGTAGCGGCCGTCGGTCCGGACGTAGTCGAACGACCAGAACTCGGGATGGACGTCGCGGTCCGGGTCCAACTCGAGTTCGACCGGGTCGCCGCGGGCCATGTCGATGATGCTTGCGCACTCGGCCGACTGGAGGGGGTTCCACCCGCACGATTTGACCCGGTAGAACGCGTCTGCGGTGTGCGGGAGGTAGTCCACCGCCGACGCCTCGTAGGTGTACGTCTTCTCGGAGGAGACGCCGTCGGGATAGAGGTACAGCGGGTTCGCGAGGAGGGCGACCCCGAGAACGAGGAGGACGACGGCGCGCCGGTTCTCGCGGTTCATACGACAGTATCCGTCAGCCGATGGATAGCTCTGGTGGCGCGTCTCCTTCGACGCCGGCTTCAGTGCGCGGCCATCCCCGAGAGGACGTTGACGCAGTAGACGCCCGCGAGGATGAGAAGCAGGCCGACGACGCCAGTCAAGTCGACCGGTTCGTCGAACACGACGACGCCGATGGCCGCGACGCCGACGATGCCCAGCGCGGCCCACGTCCCGTACACCACGCCGATGGGGAGTTCTTCGAGCGTCAGCGAGACGAGGTAGAACGCGAGTCCGTAGCCGACCACCACGCCGAGGCTCGGGAGGGGCTTGGAAAAGCCCGCGGACAGTTTGAGCGCGGTCGTTCCGACCAGCTCCGACGCGATTGCGCCGGCGAGTAACGCGTACGGGTTCATGCCTGTTGGTCACGACACGACCCCAATGAGCGTTCTGCAATCGCCCACCACTTGCGCTCCGTTGCTCGCCGCCGAACGAGAAATATCAAACTACTAACGTGTGGGCGAGAGAGCCCCGCCCATGACCGAACTCGGGGAACTCGGCCTGTCGAACTACGAGGAGAAGGCGTACCGGACGCTCCTCGTCACGGGTGCCGCGACAGCCGCGACCGTCTCGGACGCGAGCGGCGTCCCGAACGGCCGGGTTTACGACGTGCTCAACGGGCTTCGGGCGCGCCGGTTGGTCCGAGCGCAGTCGACCCAGCCGACGCGATACGTCGCCGTCGACCCGGCCGCCTCGGCGGCGACGAGATGCGGACGGCGATGCACGAGCACGTGCGGGCGGCGACCGAGTCCGTCTCGGCCGCGGTCGGCCCGCCGTACGAGCGGGCCTCGTGGGAGACGCTCCGCACGGAGTTCGACGCGTTCTTCGAGGGCGCTCGCGACGACCTCGACGTGTCGCTGCTCCTCAGCGACCCCGTGCTCGACTCGCTCCCCGACGAGTTTCGGGAACTCGTGGCGTCGAAGCCGCAGACGGTTCGAGTCCGGTGCCTGCCAAGCCTGCCGGTCTCGTTCGACGTCGTCGACGGGACGGTCGCGTCGGTCGACATTCCGCACCCACAGTCCGCCGCCGACCGCCTCGGCGTCGTCGTGGTGACGGACGCGGCAGTCGTCGACGAGTTCGCTCGCCAGTTCCGAGCGCTGTGGCCCGACGCCGTCCCGCTTTTCGAGTGACGCCGGCGTTCCGGTGGCGCTCTCGGACGACGTTCGCCCCATTTATCACCGCCCGCGGCCGACTCCCGACCATGTCTTCGAACAGAAAGGGAGACCGACGCGAGCGCGAACTCGTCAACCGTCTCGACGAGGCCGGGTTCGCGGTCATGCGCGCGCCCGCCTCCGGGAGCGCGACGACGCGAGAACTCCCCGACGTGCTCGCGGGCAACGGCGAGGTGTTCTACGCCATCGAGGCGAAGGCCTCCAGCGGTCGCCCTATCTACCTCGACGGCGAGGAGGTCGAAGCGCTCATCTACTTCTCGCAGAACTTCGGCGCGAAGGCCCGAATCGCCGTCCGATTCGATCGCGAGGACTGGTACTTCTTCCATCCCGGCGACCTCTACGTGACCGACGGCGGGAACTACCGCGTCAAAAAGGAGACGGCGCTGGCGGAGGGCGAGGACTTCGAGTCCTTTACCGGCGGGCCGACACAGACCAAACTCGGCGACGACTGAGGTCGCGCCCCGAGTCTCTTCACCCTCCGCGTTCGCTCACGCCCGAGCGAGTCGCTCACCGAGCGTGCGAGCGCCGACGAACCCGCGCTCGACGCGACTGAGCCGCGAGGCGGGGAACCGATAGGCGTGCAGTCCGCCGAGGTCCGAGAGGCCGGCGTTCACCGGCAGCGAGTCGAGGTAGACGGCCTCGAAGGTCGGTTCGTGGTCGCCGTAGTCGCGGTTGCTCTCGAACGCGGCGACGAGTTTCCCCGTCTCGGTCGGCGTCTCGTCGGCTCGGGTGCCGAGCGCCCGCGTGACGACGAGGAGACCGCCGCTCTCGCGGTCGCGGACGAGGTCGCCGGCGCGGTGTTCGTGGTCGCGGCAGAGTTGGGGCCCCGTCGCGTCCACCGGGACGAACGTCTCGTCGCCGCAGACGGCGCAGGTGGCGCTCCGGCGCCCCGGCGGCGGGACCTCGCCACGGGTGATTTCGATGGCGACCCGGCGGAGGTGCTTACAGCGGGCGTGTCGGATGGCGTTGTCGGGGCAGGTGCAGGTGCGGGCTTCCACGTCGACGACGTAGGTGCCGCCGTCGGTCTCGACGACGTAGCGACCGTCGCGGAGCGGTCGGACGGCCATCGGTTCGACGCGGGCGCGGCGGGCGCGACCGGCCAGTCCGTCGGACGGGAGCGTGGTCTTGCGGCGCACCGGGCGGCGAGTCGACGCGGGTGTGTGTGCGATGTGCGTCATGGTGGTGCGGGATTCCGACCCTACCAGCGGCTGTTCGGGGTCAGTTTCCGTCACCTGTGTATAGGTTCTCGAACGACCTAAACCCTCGTTTCACGTGGAAAATCGGGCGCGTGAGTGGCTCTCGTCGGACATCCGCCCATCGAAGACCTTTTAGAACGGCCGCGGATACGTCGTCGCATGGCTATCGAAGCGGAGATGCGGCGGAAGATTGCCGTCTCCATCGTCGCGGTCGGGGTGTTCATCGCCCTCATCGTCGGCATCGGTGCGACCTACAACCAGAGTGGACTCATCTCCACCGGCGGGTTCGCACTCGTCGGCGCCATCACGGCGTTCGTGCTCGTGATGGCTGGTATCGGCGTCTGGCTGTCGCGTTCTTCCTAATCCTCTCGGTCGGTTTCGGCGACCCGGTCGTCGCCACGCCAGCGCTCGACGCGCAGCCGCGGCGCTCGTGGGTTGGGTACGTCGTCAGCACGGACTCCGTCAGTCGGCGGCTTCGTCCGCGGCGACCGCGTCCGCGTCGTTCGTCGCCGTCTCGAAGTACTTCATCGGGTGCTTGATGGTGTCACAGCGGTCGTCGCGGTTCACACAGAGGTCGTACGCCTGCATCGTCTCGCAGGTCGGTGGCGCGTACTGCGACCCGCTCGAGTCCGCGAGGACCGTCGCCCGCTTTTCGAGTTCCTCGGCGTTCGCGTCGCCGACGACGCCACCGACTTCCTCGGGTTCGAGGCCGACGCCGACGAGGAACGCCGCGAGCGCGAACGCCGCCTCGTTCGGGAGGTCCTCGCCGTCCTGCGCCCGCGCCAACAGCGCCCCGACGCAGGGCGGGAAGTGGTCCGGGTCGACCGAGTCGACGTAGACGACGTTGACCGCGCCGCGGTCCGAAAGCAGGTTCCGCAGGCGCTCGACGTGGGGTTTGAGCGCGTCGGCGAGTCGGTCGCCCGCGTCGCTGCCGCGGACGGCGAAGGGAAGCCCCTCTGCGACCCGGCGGCGGACCGCCTCGCGGAGCAGTTCCGAGAGCTCCTCGCGGGTGACGCGGACCGCGCCGTCGGCCAGCGAGCGGTTGACGAGCCGCCAGTCCGCGCCCCAGTCGGTGTCGGAGTAGGTGAGGTACGGTCCCACGTCGACCCAGTAGTGGTCGGGCGCGCGTCGGCTGTTCCGATTCCGGTTCGACCCGGCCCGCACCGCGCCGTCGAGGTCGAACTCGCGGAGGAAGTCGTCGAGGCTCGCGCGGGCCTCGCCGTGGACGTCGTCGTCGCCGGCGTCGAAGTCGGCGAGCATGCGCTCGTAGGCCGTGTCGGCCTCGGCGCGGGCGTACTTGTCCACCGCCGCGGGCGTCTCGACGAGCGAGACGATGATGCGGGAGATGGGGTACGAAAGCAGTTCCGTCTGGGTGTCCCACCCGTAGGCCTCGTCGGGGTCGGGCTCGACGGTGCCCTCCATGAGGGCGCGTTCGACGCGCTCGACGCCACGCTCGACGGCCGGGGCGTCCTCGGCGACGAGCGTCGCGATGGCGACGTCGGCCGATTCGACCGCCTCTCTGGCCGCGGCGAAGAACGGGTATCGGGCGTGGAGCGGGCGCATCCGCATACCGCCACGTTCCGGGTGCCCACCGATAAACGCGACGGATTCGGTGGTGGCGGGCGCGGGCCGTGCAGTCGAGTCCCGTGGCGGGGTGTCGCCGGCGACGGCGCATCACACAACCTATTACCGACCACTTCCTCAGGCTCTCACGTGCCGCACTTCGACTACCCGTGTCCGGACTGCCGCGCCACCACCAGTCTCCACGACGCCGACTGCCGCTTCGAGGGGACCCCGTGGGTCGAAGTCGAGCGCGCCTACGTCGACATCGTCTCGGTCCTCGCTGGCGGCCCGTGCGACGAGGAGACGCTTCGCCGCGAAGCGCCGGGCGAGTGGGGGCCGCTCCAGCAGGCCGCGCTCCGACGACTCAAGCGCGACGAGCGGGTGTCGGAAGCGAACTCGGGCGTCCTCCGCCTTCTCACCGCCGAGGAGTTCAGAGAGGAGGTGTCCGAGCCGACCCGGGAACCGATGCGGACGCTCCACCAGTACGGGAGCGTCCCCGGCTGTCACGACAACGCCGTCTTCGCCATGATCGCGTGGTACGAGATGGTCGGCCTGTCGTGGCCCGAGACGCGCGAAAACGTCGTCAACTGGCTCCGCGACACCGGCGCGTGGGACCGCGGCGGCTTCGAGGAGGCGACGCCCGCCGAACTCGTCGAGAAGAAGCGCCACGTCTACGACGCGGGCTACGGCTGGAAGGAAAAGGCCGTCTCGGCCAAGCGCGTCATCGACAGATACCGTTCCTGAGCGCCGACCCAGTTCGCCCTTCGACACAACGTTCCCTTCGATTCTCCCGCTAACCCGGCGTAACCGTTAGGCGTTTCTCGCGCGTTTGTGGTGTCGTGAGTGCCCCCGAGTCCGCCGTCTCTTCCGACGCCGAGTTCCCCGAGGAGTCGCGGGGAACGCGACGCGCCCTCGCGGTCGTCATCGCCGTCGTCTTCATCGACCTTCTCGGGTTCGGCGTCGTCATTCCCATCCTCCCGTTCTACGTCCGAAGCTTCGGCGTCAGCGACGTGTACATCGGGTTCTTGGCGGCGTCGTACTCGCTCATGCAGTTCCTCTTCGCGCCCGTCCTCGGCCGCATCTCCGACCAGCGGGGCCGCCGGCCGGTCATCATGCTGTCGCTCGTCGGGAGCGTCCTCGCGTGGACGGTCTTCGGCGTCGCCGGCGAAATCGGCCTGCTGTTCGGCACGACGCTCGCGGTGGCGACGCTGTTCGCCTCGCGGATGCTTGCGGGGGCGATGGGCGGCAACATCGCCACCGCGCAGGCGTACATCGCCGACATCACGCCCCCGGCGCGGCGGGCCGGCGCGCTCGGCCTCGTCGGCGCGTCGTTCAGCCTCGGGTTCATCTTCGGGCCGGCTCTCGGCGGTCTGATGGCCTCCGAACCGGTCGTCACCACCGCCCGCGACCTGCTCCCGTCGTTCGTGCCCGCGACGCGGTTCTCGCTGCCGAGTTTCACCGCGGCGGCGTTGAGCCTCGTTAGCCTCGGCTTCGCGTTCGTCTTCCTGCGCGAACCCGAGCGCACCCGCGCGCCGGCCGGCACGCCCGCGACGACGCTCGTCTCGCAGTTCCGCACCGCCCTCGCCGACGACGACCTCCGGGGACTCGTCGTCTCCTTTTTCGTCGTCTCGGTCGCCTTCTCGGGGATTCAGGTCATGTTCATCCCCTTCGCGGCCGACGTGTACGGCTACGGCGAGACCGAGACGGCGCTGTTTCTGACCTACATCGGCCTGCTCGGCACGCTGAATCAAGGGGTCGTCGTCGGCCGACTCGCCCGGCGGTACTCGGAGGCGAAACTGGCGGTCGTCGGCGCGGTCGGACTCCTGATCTCGCTCGCGTTGCTCCCCTTTTCGCCCGACATCGGGGCGGTGCTCCCCGCGGTCGGCGGCCCGCCGTGGCTCACCCGCGAACTCGTGGCGCTCCTCCTCGTCGGGGCGCTCCTGTCGTTCGGCAACGGGATGTTGAACGTCTCGCTGTCGACGCTCGTCTCCACGTCGGCGTCGGCCGACCAGCAGGGCAACGCCTTCGGGGTCACGCAGGGCGCGGGAAGCCTCGGCCGGACGCTCGGCCCGCCGTCGATGGCGGCGCTGTACGTCCTCGCGTACTGGTCGCCGTTCGTCGTCGGGGCCGCGCTCATCGTGCCCGTGGTCTACGTCCTCGCGTCCGTCGCGCGCCGGCCGCGGGCGGAAGCGCCCTGAGTGCCTGAGTGTCGCGGCCGCGATACGGGGAAACCGCCGCTCGAATTTCGCCGCGGCCCGCAAGTGTTACGAGCGCCGAGTCTGAGGTTTATCCGTGCCTTCGGTCGCCGCCGTCTCGCCGCTGGTCGTCCTCTGCCTCGTCGCGGCGCTCGTCTCCGTCTCCATCGCGGCCGTCGCCTGGCGCGAGGGCACCGAACCCGGTTCGAAGTCGCTGTCGGTCCTCCTGTTTTCGGCGGCGCTCTGGGCCGGTTCCTACGGCGTCGCGCTCACGGTGTTCGACCCCGCGCTGCGGTTTTGGTTCCAACTCCCCATCGACGTCGCACAGGCCGTCATCGCGCCCGCGTGGTTCGCCTTCTCACTTTCGTACACCGGCCGCGGTGAACTCCTCTCGCGGCGGCTCATCGCCGGCCTCCTCGTGTTCCCGGCTATCACCGTCGTCGCGCTCGCGACGAATCCGAGTCACGGCCTGCTGTGGACGAACTACCACATCGACCCGGTGTTCGGCGCGGCCACGGTGCGGTTCGACCCGAACCTCTGGTACTACCTCCACGCGGTGTACGGCTACGTCATCATCGGCTCCGGGCTCGTCCTCATCATCGAGATGCTGGTCGAACGGCTCTCGCACTACCGCGAGCAGGCGGTCACCCTCGCCATCGGCTCGACCGCGCCGACGGTCGCCCACGTCGCCCACACCTTCGGCATCGGCCCGCTTCAGATGGTGAACTTCACGCCCATCGCCCTCGCGGTGACGGGCGCGACGTTCGGCCACGCGCTCTACCGGTTCCAGCTGTTCGGGCTCTCGCCGGCGACCGGTCGGCTCGGCCGTCGCGCCGCCATCGACGACGTGGCCGTCGGCATTCTCGTCCTCGACCGCGAGCACCGCGTGGTCGACGCCAACGAGACCGCCTCGTCGCTCCTCGACCTCGACCCGGCGTCGGCGTTCGACCCGCTGTCGTCGGTGCTTCCGGGCGTCGACCTCGACGAGGACCGACAGCTCGTGGACGTGACGGTCGACCGCCGCCGCCGGACCTACGAGGTGACGCTCTCGCCGGTGACGGACCAGCACGGCCGCCGGCTCGGCCGGACCGTCACCGTCTCCGACGTGACGGGGCGGGTCCGCCGCCGCCAGCGCCTCGAAGTCCTCAACCGCGTCCTCCGGCACAACCTCAGAAACGACATGACGGTCGTCATCGGCTACGCCGACATGCTCGCAGAGCGGCTCCCGGCGGACCAGCGCGACCCCACCGACACGATACGAGCGCGGTCGAACAAGCTCCTCTCGCTCGGCGAGAAAGCCCGGACCGTCGAGCGGGTCATGGCCGGCATCGACGGCGGCAGCCGCTTCGACGTCGCCGCGACGGTCCGAACCTGCGTCGCCGAGGTCCGCGCGGAGTTCGACGCCGGCTCGGTCGACGTGGACGCCCCCGAGTCGCTGCCGGTCTCCGGGAGCGAATCGGCGGCGAAGCTCCTCGTCCGCGAACTCGTCGAGAACGCGCTCGAACACGGCGGCGACGACCCGACCGTCTCCGTGTCGATCCGGGCCGCCGACGCCGACCTCGTCCTCGTCGTCGAAGACGACGGCCCGGGCGTCCCCGACTACGAGCGCTCCGTGGTCGAGACCGGCGGCGAGTCGCCGCTCCAACACGGCAGCGGCCTCGGTCTCTGGGCGGTCCGGTGGACGGTCGACGCGCTCGGCGGCGACCTCACTTTCGACGTTCGGGGCGGGCGAGACGAGACGGACGGCGGAGCCGGAGACGCGACCGACGAGTCAGCGGGCCGCGGCGACACCGGCACGACGGCGACGGTTCGACTGCCGTACTGGTGTCGTGACGAGGCGGACGACGCCGCCGCTGGCGGGTGAGAATCGACAGAAACGAGTGGGACGGCTCGGGTGGTCGGTGAACGACGCGGTGGCCGAAACGTCCGCTCAGTCGCTCTGGATGCGCGGGGCGAGCATGTACGTGATGGTGCCCATCCCTTCTGCAATCTGGTAGTGAAGCTTGACCGGGAACTCCTCGCCGAGTTCGACGGTGACCTCGGCGTCGGTCGGAATCGCCTTGTTCATGTCCTTCAGGTAGTCCAGCGAGAACAGTGAGTCGGCCGCGCCGGCCTCGATGCTGATGAGGTCCGCCGGGGGAAGCGACAGATCCACGTCGTCGGTGTCGCCTTCTGCCTCGATGTGGAACGTCTCTTCCGCGGCGTCGACGCGGAGGCGGATGTGGTCGGAGACCATGTCGGCCGCCTTGATACCGCGGTCGAGGTGCGTCCCTTCGAGGACGATGTCCGCGGCGAGGTCGAGGTCCGGGATGTCGGGTTCCTGGCGAATCGAGTCGGGGTCGATGAGCGCGAGCGTGTACGACAGCCCGTCGATGCGGATGTTGAGCTTGCGCGTCTCCTCGTCGAGCGTGAGGTGGATGAGGTCGCCCGAGCCCGCCATCCCGGCGACCTCTTCGAGGCGAGAGAGGTTGACGCCGATGACGCCGCCGTCGGCTTCGTAGGATTCGAACGCCGCCGCGTCGAGCGTGAGGTCCACCATGCCGACGTTCGCGGGGTCGACGGCGCGGATGGAGAGACTCTCCTCGTTGAGTCGAATCTTACACTCGTCGACGAGGACGCTCACGGAGTCGAGCGCGTCCCGGAGCGTCGCGGCGCTCACGATGGCCTTGAACATATGTGCCGTCGTACGACAGCGGTCTTAAAAATACTCCTGATTTGGACTCACCGCAATATGATGTTCGCACGCTCTCCCGCGTGCGCGCTCCCGCGAGTGCCCCATCGCTCCCGTCGACTCCCCATGTGTGTTGTTGTCACTGTTCGGCTATGCAGCTAATCGACCGATTTCTGGAGTCTCGGGCTTCAAAGCACTCAAATAGCTGATTGTGTAACTCCCGGCTATGGCGAACGACGAGACGAAGACAGCCGCCCGCCGACGAGGTGCCGAGAGATGAGCGACGCCGCCGACGCCGACGCGACTTCCACCCGCGTCGCCTTCGTCTGCGTCCAGAACGCCGGCCGGAGCCAGATGGCGACGGCCTTCGCCCGCCGGGAGCGCGACGAACGCGGCGTCGGCGACCGAATCGAGGTCGTCACCGGTGGCACCGACCCCGCCGACCACGTCCACGACGAGGTCGTCGAGGTCATGGGCGAGCGGGGGTTCGACCTCGCCGACGAGACGCCCCGCGCAATCGAGCAGGACGAGATTATGCGCGTCGACATCGTCGTCACGATGGGCTGTTCGGCCGAGGGTATCTGTCCGATGACGTGGCGCGGCGACGCCCGCGACTGGGCCCTCGACGACCCCGACGGGCGGGACCTCGACGCGGTCCGGGCGATTCGCGACGACATCGAGGGGCGCGTTGCGGCGCTGTTCGACGAACTCGTCGGCGACGACTGAGCCCGACCGCCTCGACGCCGACGCCGCCGCATGTGGGACTGTTCCGCACGCTTCACGGCGCAAGCCGAAGCCGGTATACGGCCTGATACGCTACTGCTGCCAAGACCATGGCGCGCAAGGACCACTACTACAACAAGGCCAAACAGGAGGGCTACCGCGCCCGCTCGGCCTACAAGCTGAAACAACTCGACGGGGACGCGGGGCTGTTCGGCCCCGGTAACACCGTCGTCGACCTCGGTGCCGCCCCGGGCGGGTGGCTGCAGGTCGCCTCCGAGGCGGTCGGCGACCACGGCAAGGTCGTCGGCGTCGACCTCCAGCGAATCCGCGGCATCGACCGCGACAACGTTCAGACGATTCGCGGCGACATGACCGAAGACGAGACGAAAGAGGAGCTGACGGCCGTCATCGGCGAGCGCGGGGCCGACGCCGTCGTCTCCGACATGGCGCCGAACATGACCGGCGAGTACTCGCTGGACCACGCTCGCTCCGTCTACCTCGCCCGGCAGGCGTTCGAGGTCGCACAGGAACTGCTGGCGACCGGCGGCGACCTCGCCGTGAAGGTGTTCGACGGCCCGGACGTCGCGGACCTCCGCGCCGACATGGAACGGGAGTTCCAGTACGTCCGGTCGATGCGGCCCGACGCCTCCCGCGACAGCTCCTCAGAGCAGTACCTCGTCGGCAAGCACTTCCTCACCGCCCCGGTCCGCAAGGGCGACGAGCTCGAGGTCGAAATCGTCGACGTGGGCAGCGAGGGCGACGGCATCGCCAAGGTCGAGGACTTCACGCTCTTCGTCTCCGGGACGGAGGCGGGCGACACCCCGACGGTCCGCGTCACCGACGTGAAGCCGCGGTTCGCCTTCGCCGAGCCGATAGACGACTGAGCGCGCCGATTTCACGCTCATCGCGCCTGCGCGCCCCCGCATCGACGGCTCCGCGTGTTCCGTCCGATTTGTGCCTCACTTCGGGCAAAAATTATTATCCATTGACACAATTCTGTTCGTGAGTCCCCATGTCAGCAGACACCACGACCGCCGAGTCACGACCGCTGTTCACCGGCCTCCCGTCGGGTATCGCCCCGTACGTCGCTCTCGTCGGGGCGCTGGCCTCGACGTACGTCCACCTATCGATGGCCCCGATGTTGCTCCAGTTCGACCAGACGCAGGCGGTGCTGTTCGTCCTCGCGGGCGTCGGCTTCCTCGCGGGCACCGCCGTCTACCTGAGTAAGTTCTGGCGGCGCGAGTTCTACCTCGTCGCCATCGCGTTCGCGCTCGCCCAAATCGTCGCCTGGGTCGCCATGAGCGGGCGGGTCAGCGACATGGCGATTCTCTCGAAGGGCGGCGAGACCGTTTTCGCCGTCGCGGCGGCGTACCTCTACCTGAACGACCCGTCGGACACTGACGCGGCGGCCTGAGCGCGCGCTATCGCTCTCGCCGGCCCCGCGTCCCAGCGTCTCGTCGCCCCGCCGTCTTTCTCAGTCGTACACCACGAGGTCGAGCCGGAGGCCCGTCCGGCATCCCTTCCAGCCGCCGCGGCAGGCTCCGGTGGCGAGGATGTCGCCGAACGACGTGTACGTCCCGCAGTTCGGACAGCGAACCCCCATCTCCATCCCGTCCCGCTCGGTGAGCCTGTGGCGGTGCTCGTCGGCCATACGTCGTGTGGTATGCTACCAAAAGAGATAAGCCGTCCGTCGTCCCGAGAACGCCTCAGTCCGCGACCCAGCCGTCGGCCGCGGACTCGTCGTCGTCGCGCAGGAGTGCGACGGTCCCGTAGACGAACGGGGTGTCCACGACTGCGATGAGGAGTTTCAGGAGGTACTGACCGACGGCGAGGCCGACGAGAACGTTCCACGGAAGCACGTCGCCGATGCCGAGGACCGTCGGCGCGACGTAGAACGCGACGCCGACGAAGATGACCGTGTCGATGGCCTGACTCGTCGCCGTCGAGACGATGTTGCGGAGCCAGAGGAACGCGCCGTCGGTCATGTCGCGGATGCCGTGGAAGACGACGACGTCCCAGTTCTGGCTCACGAGGTATGCCAGCAGGCTCCCGGCGACGACGTTCGTCCCCGACGACAGCACCGTGGCGAACTGCCCGGCGAACTCGGGGTTCGCGGCGGGCGCGGCGATGGTGCTCCAGACGAGTCCGAGGAGGACGAAGTTCATGACGAAGCCGACGTTCACCATGACCTGCGCCGCCCGGCGACCGTACAGTTCGGAGTAGCAGTCGGACGCGAAGAAGGTGAGCGCGTACGCCAGCGCCGCCCCCGGCATCAGGATGGCCGCGCCGACGTACGGGAGTTCGCCGATTGCGGCCGGCAGGGGAATCGCGAGCAGTTTCGACGCCGTCAACTGCGCCGTCGTCAGCGCGGTGACGAACAGGCCGACGAGCGCGACTTGCCCGACGGCCGACCGCCCCTCACTCATCTTCGACGAGGCGATTGTGTCGGTCGTCTATCTCGTCGAGGATGTCGAGCGTCTTCCGGATGGACGCCCGAACCGCATCGCTCCGGTTCACGAACTTCTTGTCGTCGCCGACGTGCTCGTCCAAGTCCGCGAGCAGTTCGTCGGGAATCTCGACGCTTATCTTGGCCATACTCTGCGATTCTCACGAGAATACTTAACGCCTTTTCAACGGTCTCAACGGCGATATTTGGCGCGTTTTTCGGGTCGGCGAGTCGGCGCGCCGGTCGCTGTGGTACCGGTCTTCACTCCGCTGCGCCGCGGGCGGGCGAGAGATCGCGCCGGCCGCCGACCGTCAGCACGAACAGGATGCCGAGACCGACGCCGTAGGCGGCCATCAGCGGGAGCGTTACCATGAACATCGTCGTGATGCTCGCGGGGGTGAACACCGCCGAGATGGCGAGGATGAACACCGTGACCTCGCGCCAGCGCTTCCGCATCATGCGGTAGCTGATGCCGGCGGTGTTGAGAAGCACCATCAGGATGGGGATGTCGGCGAGGAGGCCGATACCCGCGGTGGTGAAGAAGATGAGCCAGAAGAAGTTGGTGATGCGGTAGGAGATTATCATGTTCGCCGCGATGGCGTCCTCGACGAGGAACGTGATGACCGTCGGCGCGACGTAGCTGTAGCCGAGCGCGAAGCCGCCGAGGAGGCCGCCGACGAGCGCGCCGGTCCACAGGAAGACGGTCCGACGGCGCTTGCGGATGATGTTGCGTTCCCGGAGCGCGGGCCACGCGAAGTACGCGACGAGCGGCAGGGTCGCCAGCACGGCCAGAATCGTCGAGAACTTCACCTCGAAGATGAGCGCCTCCATCGGGTGGAGCGCGACGACGTTGAGGACTTCTTCCGGCGTCACCGCGGCGGGTAGTCGGCCGAGGAAGTCCTCGTAGACGTCCCTGATGCCGCCCGTGTAGAGCCAGCCGAACGTCGACGCGAGGACGAGCATGAACCAGCCGACGACCCAGAACGCCCGCGAGGTGACGGAGTCGACGATGAACGCGATGTCGGTGTAGTAGCCGCCGATGTCGTCCTCGTCGGTCTCGCCTCCGGTCAGTTCGGAGAAGAACGCGCCGCCCGCGCGGGTCGTCCGGTCTTCGAGTTCGCCCGGTTCGTCTTCGGCCGCGGCCGCCTCGGCTTCGCGGTCCGCTTCGGCCTCGTCGAACCGGTCGATGAGGGCCTGCGCTTTGGCCTTGTCGCCGTCGTCGATGGCGGCTGACGCGAGGCTCATAATCTCGTCTTCGTCGCGGTCGGCGAAGACCTCGGGCGGCGCGGCGCGGACGCCCGCCACGTCGAGCGCGGAGAGGTCGAGTTTCGAGGGGTCGCCGACGCCGACTTCGGTCCGTTCGAGCCGCTCGATGTCGCGGTAGACGAGGTAGGCGAGGCCGAATGCCAGGCCGACGACGCCGCCGGCGACGACGAACGCGCCCAGCACGAGCCCCGAACCGGGGTCGAGGAACACGTAGTCGCTTCCGACCGCGGCGAGTCCGTCGTTGACGAGACCGACGCCGCCGTACTCGTAGAAGGCGTAGACGAGGAGGCCGCCGACGACGCCGACGCCCGCGAGGAGGTTCCAGTGGTGAGTTGCCGTCGCCTTGACGTCCATCTTCTCGCTGCCGCGTTTGGCCGTGACGACCACGCGGGCGAGATAGAGGCTGAAGGCGTACAGCGTGATGACGGGTACCGCCCACATGATTTGGGTGAACGGGTCCGGCGGGGTGAACAGCGCGCCGAACGCGAAGATGCCGACGACGGCGTGCCGCCACTTGTCGCGGAACAGTTCGTAAGGGACGATTTCGGCGTAGGAGAGCGCGGTCATCGCGAGCGGAAGCTGGCTCGCGAGGCCGAACGAGAGCGTGAGCAGGAAGATAAACTGCGCCCACTTCACGATGGAGTAACTCGGCGTGAAGCCGGCCGACAGCGCGTTCTGCGCGAGGAACGCGAACGTGAACGGGAAGAAGACGAAGTAGCCGTAGGCGACGCCCGCGGCGAACAGCACGACCATCGTCAGCCCGATGAGCGCGAGTTTCCACGGCGCGACGGGCGATTTCGGCCACGCGCCGCGGGCTTTCAGCGCGTCCCGCGAGACGTAGATGAACGGCGGGAGTGCGAAGAGAACCCCCACGACGAGTCCGATTTTCGCCTGCAGGAGAATGACGTCGAACGGCGTCTGGGCGATGATGCTGACGTCGCCGGCGATGCTGGCGTCCATCTGTGCCTTGGTCACGCCCCGGAAGAACTCCCAGACGTAGAGTCGGAGCGCGTAGAACGTTCCGAGGAACCCGACGAGGAAGACGATGAAGACCTTCTGGAGGTCTTTTTGCGCCGCTCGGAGCATCGCACCGGCGGTCTCGCGGCCCGCCGCGATGGTCTGTTGGGTGTCCTCGTCGAGGGCGCTGGACATACGTACGTGGCGAAAGCAGTCTGGCGGTTATCAATCTTTTTCACCGCGGGCGTGATTTCGGCTCCCTCGACGCACCTCCTCGGCGCGATGCGAAAAGACCTATAACTGGCCGGAAGCGTAGGACACCTGAATGGCGGACGAGGAGCGCGACACAGGGCTCTCTGCGGCCGACGACGAGACGGACGCCTCGGACGACGCCGACCAGCGCTCGTCCGACGAGTCTGACGACGACGGGTCTTCGTCGTCTGACGGTCCGGTTTACGGTCGAGTCACCCCGCGAGACGAGACCGTTACCGACGGGTCTGCCGACGACGCTTCCGACGACGCCGATACCGACGAGACGGAAGACGACGCCGGCGACGCCGACACTGATGCGGCTCCCGAAGAGGACGCGGACGATTCTGCTTCCGAAGAGGACGCGGACGATTCCGATTCGGATGACGGCGTCGAGGACTCCGACGCTGATGCCGATTTTTCCGGAAGTACCGGTGATAGCGACGATGCCGACAACTCCGACGACGAACCGCGTCTCCTCGCCGACGACGAACACACCTCGCACGTGCCCGAGGGGACGTACGACGATTCGAGCGACGAGTCGTCCGACGACGCCGGACCGGACGCGGCGGCCGACGGCGCGAGCCCGGCGCTGACCGGCGAGGACGAGGTGGGCGGCGTGGCTCCGTCGTCCGTCTCCGTCGAGGACGCCGACTTCGACGACCCTGAGTTCGAGGGCGACGACTTCGACGACGAAGACGTTGGTGGCCTCGTCGGCGAGGCACCCGAGAGCGACCAGGAGATGCCGCTGACCGCCCACATCGAGGAGATGATTCGCCGGTTGGCGGTCGTCCTCGGCGTCGCCGGCGCGATTACGCTCGTGCTCTTCCCCGGCGCGGACATCCTCAACGCGCTCGTCGACACGCAGGCCGCCTTCGGCATCCACATCCCGAGCGCGACCGACGTTATCAACTTCCTCTGGAACTCCCACATCCCCGGCGCGGACACCATCGTGGACCGCCGGCCGCGGCTCTACGGTCCGCTCGAACTCATCCTCACCAAACTGAAGGTCGCCGGCCTCGCCGGCACCGTCATCGGCCTCCCCGTGTTCGTCTACGAGACGTACCTGTTCATGCGCCCCGGCCTCTACCCGAAAGAGCGCAAGTACTACCTCGCGGCCGTGCCGACGAGCCTCATCCTCGCGCTCGTCGGCGTCCTGTTCGCGCACTTCGTGGTGCTCCCGGCCATCTTCGCGTACTTCACCTCCTACACCGAGGGGACGGCGGTCGTCGCGTTCGGCCTCAAAGAGACGTTCAACCTCATCCTCATCCTGATGGGCTACATGGCGGTCGTCTTCCAGATTCCGCTGTTCGTGGAACTGGCCATCATGATGAACCTCGTCACTCGGCAGTGGCTCGAAGACCGCCGTCTGCTGTTTTGGGGCGCGTTCCTCGGCCTCGCGTTCCTCGTCAGCCCCGACCCGACGGGGATGGCACCCATCATCATCGGCGCCACGATGATTGTCCTGTTCGAGGGGACGCTCGCGGTCTTGCGTTGGACCGGAAACTGACACCGGTCTGCCCTTCGTTTCTTCCTCGTTTCTTCCTCGTTCCTTCTTCGTTCCTTCCTCGTTCCTTCCTCGTTCCTCCGCCAGTTCTCTCCGTTTCTGCCGAACGCTGACCGGTCAGAAGACCTATTTCAGAATGGTTAGAAAACACACACGATGGTCGACCTCGTCGCCCTGTCGGTGGTCACCCTCCCGCTCTGGTTCGTCGTGAGCGTCTGGGCCGGCATCGACGCGACCAGACACAGTTCGCACAACGCCTTCCTCTGGGGCCTCTCGGTGTTCGTCGGGGGGATTCTGGGCTTGGCGCTGTACCTCAACCTCGGGCGCGACGAACCCGGGATGGGCCGCGGCACGCCCGGTCATTCGGGGTCGCCGAACGGCGTCCCGTCCGCCCGCACCGAGACCGTCTCCTGTCCGAACTGCCACTCGCTGGAGGAAGCCGACCGGGACACCTGCCGTTTCTGCGGCGAGTCGCTGTAACGCGTCGAACATCCCGGAGAGCGCGAGGAATCACGCCGCGTTCGAGGACTCCGTACCCTCTCGCTCCTCGGCCGCGACCGCTCCCTCGACGCGCGTCTTCAGCCCCTCGTTCATGGCGACGAACCCCGCCCGGGTCTGCTCGCCGACGAACCGCAACAGGAGTCCGGCGAAGACGCCGGAGAACGTCTCCGCGTGCTCGAAGCGCGTGCGCTCGCCGCCGTCGAGCGGTTCGAGGCGGAACCGGTGTTCGCCGTCGAACAGCCCCGGGAAGACGAGGTGGCCGAGCCAGCGCAGTTCGCGGTGGTTCTCGCAGCGGACCACGTCGGGTTCGAACTCCGACTCGCGGCCGCCCGGCGGCCGCAGGTGGACGGTGAGCGTCGCGCCCTCGTTCGGTCGCCCGGCGATTCGCATGAACGGGTTCCACTCGGGGTAGCGGTCGAAGTCGACGAGGGTTTCCCACACCCGTTCAGGTGGGGCGTCTATCTCGATGCTCGTCTCGATTTCGTGTGCCATACCTAACAGTTGGCGCGCCGAGACCGTGAATCTCGCGCGGAACGTTCATTGCCGATGGGGAGAGAGACGGACGTATGGCAACCCTCCTTCTCGCCAGACACGGCGAGACGACGTGGAACCGCGCCGGGCGCGTACAGGGGTGGGCCCCCGTGTCGCTCACCGAGCGCGGCCGCGCGCAGGCCGACGCCCTCGCGCGCCACGTCGCGGACTCCTACGAGGTCGACCGCCTCGTCTCCTCCGACATCGAACGCGCCCAAGAGACCGCCCGCCCCATCGCCCGCGAACTCGGCCTCGAACCCGTCCTCGACTCCGCGTGGCGCGAGCGCGACGTGGGCTCGCTGCAGGGACTGGAGTTCGACGAACTCACCGACCGCTACCCGCAGTACGCCCTCTCGGCGGTCGGCACGCCCGCCGCCCGCGAGCGTCCGCCGAGCGGTGAGAGCCTCGTCGAGGTCCGCCGACGCGTCCTCAACGCCCACGAGGGGCTCGCTGACTCGCTCGACGCCGACGAGACGGTGCTCGTCGTCAGCCACGGCGCGCCGATTCGGCTGTCGCTCGGTGAGGTGAAGGGCCTCGACATCGTCGAGGCGATGCTGTCGCAATCGCTCGACAACGGTGGCCTGTGTGAGTTCGAAGTCGAACTGAGCGACGACGGTGACGAACCGCCCATCCACGTCGTCGCCGAGAACGAGACGCGGTTTCTGACGACGTAGGTCGGTTCGGCGGTCTGGTCCGAGTTTCTGACTGTTATCTCTCAGCTACTTCCGCATCGGGTAGTCCTGCGCGAACACGTCGTCCACGAGGAGGTCGTCGCCCGAGTCGGCGTCCGCCTCGGCCGCGGGGCTGACGCTTCCCGTCCGGTAGCCGTGGAGGTCGAGCGTGACGTGGTCGAAGCCGGCGTCCTTCAGGTGGTCGCGGGCGGCGCGGACGAAGTCGGCGTCGAGGGCGCGGTCGAGTTCATCCGGCGCGACCTCGATGCGGGCGAGGCCGTCGTGGTCGCGGACGCGGAACTGCTCGAAGCCCCACGTGCGCAGAATCGTCTCGGCGCGTTCGACCCGCGAGAGCCGCTCTTCGGTGACTTCGAGGCCGGTCGGAATCCGCGAGGAGAGACAGGCCATGGAGGGCTTGTCGGCGACCGACAGGTCGTACTCGTCGGCGATGGCGCGGACCTCCTCTTTCGTGATGTCGTGGGCGAGAAGCGGCGATAGCACCTCCAACTCCTCGACGGCGCGGAGGCCGGGGCGATGGCCCTCGCCGGGGTCCGAGGCGTTCGTCCCGTCGCAGACGGCTTCGATGCCGCGGTCGCGGGCGGCCTCGTACATCCGGCCGAGGCGCATCGTCCGGCAGTGGTAACACCGGTCGTCGTCGTTGGCGACGAAGTCGGGGTTGTCCAACTCGGAGAACTCGACGGTCAGGTGTTCGATGCCGATTTCCTCGGCGACGCGCTTCGCGTCGTCCAACTCGGCGTCCGGGAGGGTCTCGCTTTTCGCGGTGCAGGCGACCGCGTTCTCGCCGAGCGCGTCGTGGGCGAGTGCGGCGACCACGCTGGAGTCCACGCCGCCCGAAAAGGCGATGAGGACGCTCTCGCGCTCCGCGAGCGCCTCGCGTACTGCGTCGGCCTTCGCCGCGGTATCTCGCTCGCTCATGGCCTCTCTTCCCGGCCGACGGTCAAAAGCCCCTCGTCCCCGGCGCGAACGACCGCGAAGGGCGCACGCGCCCCCGAATCGGACGAGACGAGCGCTCCCGCGGCGGCGCGACCGGCGCGTCGTCCCGGAGTCACCACCCCGCGACTTTTTGTCCTATGCCGCGATAGGTCCGGCCGAATGGACTTCGAGACCATCCCGGGCGTCGGCGAGAAGACCGCCGCCGCGCTCGCGGAACTCGACGACGCCGAGCGAGCGCTCACCGACGGCGACGTGGCGGCGCTCGCGCGGGCACCGGGGCTCACGGAGGGCAGGGCGGCGGCCATCGCCCGCGGGGCGATTCGCCGCGACCACGACGACCCCGGCGGCTTTCTCGCCACCGACCGCGCCTCGGAAATCTACCGCGACGCGCTCGGTCTCCTGCAGGCGCGGACGGTCACGACGTACGCCGAGAAGCGACTGGAGACGCTGTTTCCCACCGGGTCGGCCTCGCGTATCGAGGAGGTCCGGACGTTCGCGGCCGACGCGACCGACCTCGACCCCGACCCGGACGTGCTCGCGGCGCTGGCGGGCGTCGAACCCCTCGCGGACCCGAAGCCGCGTCGCGTCCGCGAGCGCTGTATCGCCACCGCCGACGCGGAGCGCTACGCCGCCGCCAAGGAGGCGTTCCCCGAACTCTCAATCGAGGTCGTCGAGGACGGCCGCGACATCGCCGAACTCGCGCGGTCGTACTCGACGGTGGTCGTCCTCGACGAGTCGTTCGCCGGCATCGACGTCGACGGCGACGTGCGCGTCCTCCCCGACGCCGCCGAGCGGACCGACGAGGTCGTCCCCGAGCGACTGCTCGCCTTCTTCGCCGCGAACCGCGAGGCGCTTTCGGCCGCCGCCGCGGTTCACGAGGCCGCCGGACTCTCTCCGCCCTGTGACCTCGCCGACCTCCGCGACGCCCTGTCCCGATTGGCCGACGACGGGACCGTCCTCGGCGACGACGAACTCGAACGCCTCTCGAACGCGGTCGACGACCTCGACACGGCCGTCTCGACCGCCGAATCGGTGGCCAACGACCGCCTCCGCGACGTGATTCGCGAGCGCGACGTGACCATCGAGGGGACCGACTTCCTCTCGCTCGTCGAGCAGGGCGCGCGCGTCGATTCCCTGCTGTCGCGCGAACTCGAAGACGAGTTCGACGAGGCGCTTTCGGCCGCCCGCGACCACCTCGTGGAGTCGCTGTCGCTCCGCCCCGGCGAGGCCGACTTGACAGAGCGCGTCTTCCCCGAGGACCCGTCGTTCCCGCTCGGCCACGACGAGGAGGCGGTCGGCCGGCTCCGGACCGAACTGAAGGCCGCCCGCGACCGCCGCGCCGCGAAGCTGAAAGCCGACCTCGCCGCCGACCTCGGCGACCTGCGCGACCCCGTCGAGACGCTGGTCCGCGACGCGCTCGAACTCGACGTGCGCCTCGCCGTCTCGCGGTTCGCCCGCGACTTCGACTGCGTCTTCCCCGAGTTCACCGGCGCGGCCGGCGACGACGGAGCCGGCTCGTTCGCCATCGAGGCCGGCCGCTCGCCCCTCCTCGACGTGGACTTCGCGGACGTCGACTCCGTGGACTACGAGGTGTCGGGCGTCACGCTCCTCTCAGGCGTCAACAGCGGTGGGAAGACCTCGACGCTCGACCTCGTGGGACTCGTCGTCGTCCTCGCGCACATGGGACTTCCCGTGCCCGCCGAGTCGGTCCGGCTCTCGCGCTTTTCCGAACTCCACTACTACGCCAAGTCGCAGGGAACCCTCGACGCCGGGGCCTTCGAGAGCACGCTCCGCGACTTCGCCGCGCTCACCGACGGCGCGGCCGACCGACTCGTCCTCGTGGACGAACTGGAGAGCATCACCGAACCCGGCGCGTCGGCCAAAATCATCGCCGGCATCCTCGAAGAACTCGCGGAACAGGGCGCGGCGGCCGTGTTCGTCTCGCACCTCGCCGGCGGCATCCGCGAGGCCGCGGACGTGCCGGTCGCTGTGGACGGTATCGAGGCGGTCGGGCTGGAAGGCGGCGAACTCGTCGTCAACCGCTCGCCCGTGAAGGACCACCTCGCGCGGTCGACCCCGGAACTCATCGTGGAGAAACTGGCCGACGAGAGCGAGACCAGCTTCTACGGGCGACTGTTGGAGAAGTTCGACTGACGCGACCGTCTGTGGCGACATTCGACTGACGCGGTCGCCCGCGTCGACGCACGATTTATATTGACTTGCCGACAACTTCGCCCGTGCCCTCCGATTCGCTCTCCCCCGAGGAACGACAGCAGTACGACCTCGTCTACCACGCCACGAAGAACGCCATCTGGGACGTGCTCGGGACCGCGGTCTACCTGTTATTTCTGGTGTTCGGCGGGTTCCTCGTGCTGTTCGTCTTCGTACTTCCGGCGCTTAGTGCGCTCTCGCAGACCGGCGGAACGCCGGTCGTCCTCGGCGTCGGCGCGGTCGGACTGATTCTGTTCGTCGCCATCGGCTACCGAATCGTCCGGCTCCTTCAGTAAGTGACGTATCGGCTCGCGACTTCCCACCGAACCGTGGCGACGACGCGCACGCGTCCGCCCCCCGTCGGACGCCGCCGCGGTAAACGATTAAGTCCCCCGCGCGTGGTACTTCACTCGATGAGGGAGGACCCCGAAGAGGGGATGCTGTCGTGGGACGAGACCGTGTTCCGCGACGAACACGTCTTCGAAATCGACCACGTTCCGGAGACGTTCAACCACCGCGAGAGCCAACTGCGGAGCCTGAAGTACGCGCTCCGGCCCGCGGTCCGCGGCTCTCGCCCCCTGAACACGATGGTGCGTGGGCCGCCGGGGACGGGCAAGACCACCGCGGTCCAGAAACTGTTCGGCGAGTTGGGCACGCAGTCGGGCGTCCGGACCGTCCGGGTGAACTGCCAGGTCGACTCGACGCGCTACGCGGTGTTCTCGCGCGTCTTCGAGCACATCTTCGAGTACGAACCCCCGTCGTCGGGCATCTCGTTCAAGAAGCTGTTCGGCCAGATAACCGACCGCCTCGTCGAGGACGACGAGGTGCTCGTCGTCGCGCTCGACGACGTGAACTACCTGTTCTACGAGAACGAGGCGTCCGACACGCTCTACTCGTTGCTCCGCGCCCACGAGGCGCACTCCGGCGCGCGCATCGGCGTCATCATCATCTCGTCGGACCTCTCGCTCGACGTCATCGACGAACTCGACGGGCGCGTCCAGAGCGTCTTCCGGCCCGAGGAGGTGTTCTTCCCCCGCTACGACGTGGACGAAATCGTCGATATCCTCCGTGGTCGGTCGAAACGCGGCTTCCACGAGGACGTCATCGGCGCGCCCGAACTCGACCAGGTCGCGGAGTTCACCGCCGACAGCGGCGACCTGCGAGTCGGCATCGACCTGCTTCGGCGCGCCGGTCTCCACGCCGAGATGCGCGCCTCCCGCACGGTCGACATGGAGGACGTGGAGGCGGCCTACGACAAGTCGAAGTACGTCCACCTCTCGCGGTGTTTGCAGGGACTTTCGGACCCCGAACGCGAGCTCGTCCGGGTCGTCGCCGAGTACGACGGCGAGCGCGCCGGCGCGGTGTACGACGCCTTCAACGAGGAGACCGGCCTCGGCTACACGCGCTACTCCGAACTCGTGAACAAACTGGACCAACTGGGCGTCATCGAGGCGCGCTACACCGAAATCGAGGGGCGCGGCCGGACCCGCGCCATCTCGCTGGCTTACGACGCGGACGCGGTCTTGGACCGCCTCTGACGCCGCCGCTTTCGGGACCATTTTTACTCGCCGGCCGAGTCGGCTGAGCCATGAAGACTACCGGCGGAACCGACGCGCAGAAGCGCCGCGCTGCGGAGGCGGCGGTCGAAGCGGTCGAAGACGGAACCGTCGTCGGCCTCGGCACCGGCAGCACCACCGCCTTCGCCATCCGCGCCATCGGCGACCGCGTCGCCGACGGCCTCGACGTTCGGGGCGTCCCGACCTCCTTCGCGTCCCGCGAACTCGCCCGCGAGTGCGGCATCCCTCTCGCCGACCTCGACGAAGTCGACGCGGTCGACCTCGCCATCGACGGGGCCGACCAGGTGGCGACGACCGACGGTGCGCTCGTCAAGGGCGGCGGCGCGGCCCACGCCCGCGAGAAGGTGGTCGACGCCTTCGCCGACCGATTCCTCGTCGTCGCCGACCCGTCGAAGACCGCGGAAACGCTCTCGCGGCCCGTCCCCATCGAGGTGCTCCCGTCGGCGCGGACGACCGTCGCCGCGGGCGTCTCCGACCTCGGCGGCGAGGCGACGCTCCGCCGCGCCGAGCGCAAGGACGGTCCCGTCGTCACCGACAACGGGAACCTCGTCCTCGACTGCGAGTTCGGCGCTATCGCCGACCCCGAGTCGCTCGCGGCCGACCTCGCGTCGCTTCCCGGCGCGGTCGAACACGGCATCTTCGTCGGCCTCGCGGACGCGGTCTACGTCGGCACCGACGACGGCGTCGAAGTCACCGAATACTGACTCGGTTGGTCCGGCGCTCGAACGGACGCCTTCGACCGGCGCGGCTCACGGGATGAGTCGACTCACTTCGCGGGACACAACCGGCGCTCACCGGCCGGCGATAAAAGAACGAGAGGTCTAAAGACCGAGTTTACAGGTCGCGGGGCTGGACCGTCTTACGGTCGTTCTGCTCAGCGCGGCGAGCAGCGTCTTCGAGAAGCTCCTTGACTTCCTCGTCGAGAGCGTCGTAGAAGTCCGAGGCCACGTTCTTGTCCTTGAGCGCTTCCTTGACGGCTGCCTTGACAATGAGGTCTGCCATACAGAATGTCCTACCAATTCTCCTTTAATAAACTTTCCTATATTGGACGTTAATACCGCCGGATTTGGGGGTTATGGCGCTTCTATGAGGACGGATTTATCGGGAACAATCTCCACTTATATATGCTTTATCCCCGCGAGGGCGGAACGACGGGTATGAGTACGCCTCGGGCCAACGTGCGGCCATATGCGCGACATCTTGGAGGCGGTCGCGGACGGTTCGCTCTCGCCCGCCGAGGCGGAGGTACGACTCTCCGGCTACGCGACGACCGACGCGGGACGGTTCGACGCCGCCCGAGAGACGCGGCGCGGCGTCCCCGAAGCGATTCTCGCGGAGGGGAAGACACCCGACGAGACGGCGACGCTGGCCGTCGCGGCGGTCGAAACGAGCGGTCGGGCGCTCGTCACCCGGGCCGACACCGCTCACGCGGAGGCCGTCGCCGACGCCCTCCCGGACGCCGACATCGACCGCGACGCCCGGGCGAAGACCGTCGTCGCGGCCGCGCCGGACTTCGAGCGCCCCGACCTCGACGCGACCGTCGCTATCGCCACCGGCGGCACCTCCGACGCCGAGGCCGCGGGAGAGGCGGCCGCGGTCCTTCGCGAGATGGGCGTGGACGTCGAACGCATCGAGGACGTGGGGGTCGCCCACCTCGGTCGCGTGCTCGACCACCTCGACACGCTCCGCGAGGCCGACGTGGTCGTCGTCGCCGCCGGCCGCGAGGGCGCGCTGCCGACCGTCGTCGCCGGACTCGTCGACACGCCCGTCATCGGTCTGCCCGTCTCGACGGGCTACGGCCACGGCGGCGACGGCGAGGCGGCCGTCCTCGGGATGCTCCAGTCCTGTACCGTGCTCTCCGCGGTGAACGTCGACGCCGGCTACATCGCCGGCGCGCAGGCCGGACTCATCGCCCGCGCGGTCTCGGACGCCCGCGACGACGCCTGACTGGACGTTATTCTCCACCTCGTGGTCGTGCGCGATTTCGCGTGCGTACGCACACGCGCGAAGCCCTCATATGGGTGGGGTACTGTGTGTCATACACCGGCTTGGTGGCTGCCGGACCGCAACAATGCCAGTCTGTGACCACTGCGGGTCACACGTCTCCGAGCGCTTCGCACGCGTGTTCGCCGACAAGGACGGTCAGGTTCTCGCCTGTCCCAACTGTTCGGCGAACGCGGGTATCGCGGAGGTCGCTCGACAGCGTGCCCGCACCGCATGACCACTGAAGCGAGAAAAGACCACCACGCGAAGCCAACACCTCGTGCACGAGGTCGGGCGGTGGGTTCATACCCGCGCCCCTGAACCATTCTCTCGTGCACTTCGTCTACGTCATCGAGTGCAGCGACGGCTCGCTGTACACCGGGTACACGACCGACGTGGAGCGACGCGTCGCGGAACACGACGCCGGCGAGGGCGCGAAGTACACCCGCGGCCGGACGCCGGTCGAACTCGTCCACGTCGAGGAGTTCGACTCGAAGTCGGCGGCCATGTCCCGTGAGTACGAGATAAAACAGCTCCGCCGCCGGGAGAAACAGCGGCTCGTCGAGTCGTGAGCGCGTCCCCTCCCCGTCGGCTCGTAACGTAGTTTTTTGCCCCGCCGCGGAGTGGTGCGCGTATGGACGAAATCTCATTCGGGACCGACGGGTGGCGCGCCACGCTGGACACCTTCACCGACGACCGCGTCCGCATCGTCGGACAGGCCGTCGCCGACTACCTCGCCGACGAGGGCTTCACCGCCCCGGTGCTCGTCGGCTACGACGCCCGCGAGACCTCGCCCGGCTTCGCGGAGTCGCTCGCCGAGGTCGTCGCCGGCAACGGTTTCGACGTGCTCCTGCCCGAGCGGGACTGCCCGACCCCGCTCGTCGCCTACGCCATCGCCGAGCGCGGCCTCTCGGGGGCACTCATGGTCACGGCCTCGCACAACCCGCCGGAGTACAACGGCGTGAAGTTCATCCCCTCGGACGGCGCGCCGGCGCTCCCCGACGTGACCGACGCGGTCGCCGAGCGACTCGCCGAACCGGACCTCCTGCCAGAGTCCGAACGCGGGACCATCGAGCGCGTCGACGTGGTCTCCCCGCACGCCGACCACGCCATGGACCTCGTCGGCGACGACCTCTCGGACCTCACGGTCGTCTACGACGCCATGCACGGCAGCGGCCGCGGCGTCACCGACGCGCTGCTCGAAGCCGCCGGCGCGGAGGTCGTCCGCCTACGCTGCGAGCGCGACGCCGACTTCGGCGGCATCTCACCGGAGCCCTCCGCGGAGAACCTCGAAGGTCTCGCCGAGGCGATGGCCGAACACGACGCGGACCTCGGGGTCGCCAACGACGGCGACGCCGACCGCATCGGCATCGCCACGCCCGACCGCGGCGTCCTCGACGAGAACCTCTTTTTCGCCGCCGTCTACGACTACCTGCTCGAATCCGACTCCGGGCCGGCTATCCGGACCGTCTCGACCACGTTCCTCATCGACCGCATCGCCGAGGCCCACGGCGAGGAGGTGTTCGAGACCGCGGTCGGCTTCAAGTGGGTCGCCGACGGCATGCGTGAGCACGACGCGCTCATGGGCGGCGAGGAGTCCGGCGGCTTCTCCGTCCGCGGGCACGTCCGCGAGAAGGACGGCGTTCTCATGGGCCTGCTCGCGGCGGCCGCGACCGCCGAAGAGGACTTCGACGCCCGCCTCGACCGCATCGAGGCCGAACACGGCGAAATCGTCGCCGACAAGATAAGCGTCGCCTGCCCCGACTCCGAGAAGGCGCGCGTCATCGACGACCTCGAGGACGTGCTCCCCGAGACGGTCGCCGGCCGCGACATCGCCAAGGTCGTCACGCTCGACGGCTTCAAACTGCTCTTAGAAGACGGCTCGTGGCTCCTCGTCCGCCCCTCGGGCACGGAGCCGAAGATGCGCGTCTACGCCGAGGCCGGGAGCGAAGACGCGGTCTCGTCGCTCCTCGAAGCCGGCCGCGAACTCGTCGAACCGCTCGTCTGAGCGGGCCGTTTTCAGGGCTCTCTCGTCTCTTCTTCGTCGCCGACGGGTCTGACGACCCCGCGGTACGCCGGCGTGAAAAGCGGGAGCGTCTCCGCGTGCTCGGTCAACGAGACGCCGTCTCCCGCGGCCTCGACGAGGTCCGCGGCCTGAAGCTTCGGCAGGTGGACGTGGACGATTCCGACCTCGGCCTGCTGGACGACCTGCACGTCCACCTCGTCGGGCGGCAGGTCGGTCGTCCGCACCGCGAGGGCGACCGCGAGGTCCCAGACCGACGTCGGCTCCGTCCGGTCGTGGAGGTACTCCAACACGTAGCGGCGCGACGGGTCGGAGAGCGCGTCGAACACGCGGTCCCAGTCGGTCAGGATACGGTCGCTCCGGTCACGCTTTGCCATGGGCTTGACTTCCTAGCCCTTGACGACCGGCGGCTAAATCTGTGTCGGTTGGTAACATCCATCAATCTCTGAAGCCGCTACGCGTCCCGGAGGACGCCGCGAAATCGGTCGTCGCCCGCGCCCGTGTCTGCGACCGCTCTCGCGTCCCCACCTCGCTCTTCGATGTCGAACCCGAGCGACTCGTAGAACGGTCGGACGCCCTCGTCGAAGTCGGCGACGAGTCGTCCGCTTCGGTCGACAGCCGCCCGGACGAGCGCGGTTCCGACGCCCCGCCCGCGGCGACTCGGTGAGGTTGCCACGGCCTCGACATAGTCGCCGTCGAGCGCCAGCGCGCCGACGACGCGGCCGGACGCCTCGGCGACGAGACAGTCGCCCGCCGCCAGTCGGTCGCGGATGTCGCCCGCGTCGGCTTCGAGCAGTCCGGCGTCGAGGACGCGCATCACGGCCACCAGTTCCCCGGGGTCGCCCTCGCGGACGCGGACTCCGTCGTCGCTCCGGGTGGTGTCGTCGTCGGCCCCAGCGGTGTCGTCCATGCCGCCGACTACCCGCCTTTGATGAGGCGGAGCACCTTCACGCGGTCGACTTCGACGGGCTGGTCTTCGGGGACGGGGCGGCCGTCGACGAGGACGGTCACCTCGTGTGGGCTGAGGTCCACCGCCCGCACGAGGTCCGCGTAGGTCCCGCCGTCGCCGACGGCGACCTCGCTGGTCTCCTCGCCGACGACCTCGACGGTCACGTTCATGGTCGCTCGTGGGTCGGGCGCGGGTTTCAGTCCGTCGGCTCGGCGTCGCGGCGGCCCCGCGACCCGGCGTTCGACCTGCCGCCGGGTCGGTGCCACACCGGCTCTCCGTCTCGCACGGTTTATGTGCGGGGCGGTCGGTAGAACGGATATGAGCGAGGCCGCGGAGTCGGGCGACGCCCCGGCGGGTCGTGAGATCTGGATCGAGAAGTACCGACCGCAGACCTTCGACGACGTCTACGGACAGGACGACATCGTCGAGCGCCTGCGGAGCTACATCGAGCGCGACGACCTGCCGCACCTCCTGTTCGCGGGACCGGCGGGCGTCGGTAAGACCACTTCCGCGACGGCCATCGCCCGCGCCATCTACGGTGACGACTGGCGCGGCAACTTCCTCGAACTCAACGCCTCCGACGAGCGCGGCATCGACGTGGTCCGCGACCGCATCAAGAACTTCGCGCGCTCGTCGTTCGGCGGCCACGACTACCGCGTCATCTTCCTCGACGAGGCCGACTCGCTGACGAACGACGCGCAGTCGGCGCTCCGCCGGACGATGGAGCAGTTCTCCGACAACACCCGGTTTATCCTCTCGTGTAACTACTCCTCGAAGATTATCGACCCCATCCAGTCGCGCTGTGCGGTGTTCCGTTTCTCCCCGCTCGGCGACGACGCCGTCGCGGAACAGGTCCGCGACATCGCCGCGGCCGAGGACATCGAGGTCACCGAGGACGGCCTCGACGCGCTCGTCTACGCCGCCGGCGGCGACATGCGCCGCGCCATCAACTCCCTGCAGGCCGCCGCGACGACCGGCGAAGTCGTCGACGAGGAGGCCGTCTACATGATTACCTCGACGGCCCGCCCCGAGGACATCGAGGAGATGGTTCGGGCCGCCATCGACGGCGAGTTCACGACCGCGCGCAAGCAGTTAGAGACGCTCATCGTCGACACCGGGATGGCCGGCGGCGACATCATCGACCAGCTTCATCGCTCCGTCTGGGAGTTCGACCTCGGCGAGCGCGAGGCCGTCCGCCTCATGGAACGCATCGGCGAGGCCGACTACCGCATCTCCGAGGGCGCGAACGAGCAGGTCCAACTCGAGGCGCTCCTCGCGTCGCTCGCGCTCTCGCAGAACTGAACTGAACTGGGCCGACTCGGCCGCGCCGGCCGCCGCACTCCCCGGTCTCTCCTCGTTTTCGCCTCACGCCCGGAACTCGAAGCGCGCGCCGCCCGCCGTCCCCGACGTCACGATAGCCGACCAGCCGTGGGCCTCGGCGATGGATTCGACGATTGCGAGCCCGTAGCCGATGCCGTCGTCGCCGGTCGTCTCGCCGGGCTCGAACACCTCGTCGCGGCGCTCGGGGTCGATGCCGGGGCCGTCGTCTTCGACGTAGAAGCCGCCGTCGACGCCGCCGACCTCGACGCGAACGTCGCTTCCGGCGTGTTCGACCGCGTTCCGAAACAGGTTGGCGAGCAGTTCGGCGAGGCGGTCCTCGTCGGCGTCGACGACGACCGACTGGCAGGTGAGTAACTCGGCGTCTTCGGTCTCGGTGGTCGCCCACGCCTGCCGGGCGACCGCCCCGAGGTCCACGCGCTCCGTCTCGTCGACCAGTTGACCGCGGCGGGCGAGCGACAGCAGGTCGTCGATGAGTTCCTCCATCTGTTCGAGCGCCCGCTTGGCCGTATCGAACCGCGACTCCGCGCCGGTCTCGCGGGCGAGGTCGAGGTTCCCGCGGGCGACCGAAAGCGGGTTCCGAAGGTCGTGGCTCACGATGTTCGCGAACTCCTCCAATCGCTCGTTCTGTCGCTCTAACTCGCTTTCGCGGGTCTTCCGCTCCGTGATGTCGGTGTAGATGGCGTACCCCGACCCACGCTCTTCGCCGGGCGACAGCGGGACGACGTTCAGGATGAACTCGCGGACGCCGCCTTCGGTCCGACGGCGGACCTCGCCGCGGTAGCTCTCGCCGGCGGCGACGAGGAGTTCGGGGATGGTTTCGTCGGCCCTCGGTTCGGGCACCGGGTCTGGGTCGGGCTCCGGCGGGACGATTCGCCCCAGCAGGTCGCTTCCGACCACGTCGTCGGCGTCGTAGCCGAAAATCGACTGGAACGCCCGGTTCACGTCGCGGACGGTGACCGCGCCGGCTTCCACGTCGTAGGCGACGGCGGCGTCGGAGACGTGCTCGAACAGCGCAGTCGAGCGGTCGCGTTCCTCCCGGAGCCGCGATTCCGCGCGGATGCGCTCGGCCGTGACCGCGACGTGCGCCATGAGGAGTTCCGTTAGTTCGGCGTCTCGCTCGTCGAACGCGCCGGGCGTGAACGTCGTCGCCTGAAAGACGCCGAGGTCCCCGATGGGGACGCTCAGGACCGCGCGGTACATCCGCTTGACCGGCCGCGCCTCGGGGTGGTCGCGCACGTCGTCGGTGATGTCCGTCTCCCCCGACAGGTACACCTCGGCCGCGATGCCCCCGTCGTCGAGGGGGACGCGCTCTGCGCCGTCGGCCGGCGCGTCGGACGAGATGGCCGCCGGGACGATGTAGTCGCCCTCGACGAGGCCCACGTAGCTGATGTCGAACTCGAGGATGTCGTCCGTGATTTCGACGGTCCGCTCGAACAGTTCGTCGAGGCTCGTCGCCGCGGCCAGTTCGGTGGCCCCCCGGTGGAGCCGCTCTATCTGCTCGCGGCTCTGTCGAAGCGCGGCCTCGGACTCGATGCGGCTCCGCGTCTCGGAGACGTAGGACACGAGGAGTTCGGCCAGCGTGAGGTCGGTCTCGTCGTACGCGCCGACCTCGTTGGAGATGGCCTGAAACACGCCGTCGTCGCCCAGCGGGACGCTCACCGCCGAGCGGTACGCGGGGTCGTCGGGGTCGGCCACGGGGTGGTCGCGCACGTCGTCCACGAGAAACGAGCGTTTGGTCCGGTGCGTCTCCCCGAGCAGGCCCGTGTCCGAGGGAATCGGCCCCGTCCCGGCCATATCGTCGTTGTTGGCGGCGACGTAGAAGCTGTCCCCGTCGTGGACGAAAAACGAGGTGTTGTCGAACTCGAGGATGTGCTCCGTGAGGCCGATGGCGCGCTCGTAGAGTTCGTCGACCGTCCCGGCCGTGATGAGGTCCGTCGTCCCCTCGTAGAGCCGCTTGAGCCGGTCCCACTCGGCGTCGTTTCGGGCCAGCGCCACCTCCTCGGCGTCTCTGTCGGCGGTCGATGCGAGCACCCATCGAACCTGCGATTCGAGCCCGGAGCGGTCGCCGCGGCTGACGTAGGCGTCGAACCGCTCGGGCCGCTCGACAGTCGCTGGCGGGACGTCGGTGTACAGAATGGTCGGCACGTCGTCGGAAACCGATGCGTCGGGGTCCGTGACGACGGCGCAGGCGGCGTCGGACGGGTCGTTCTCGTCACTCGTTGACGTCACCGTGACCCCGTCGCCGAGGTCGATATCGTCGAAGTCGTCGTCCACGAAAACCGTTGGTTCCGTCGCGTGCACGGCAGTCTCCCTATCGAACGACAACGAGAAATATAATCGTTGCGGCATGTTTCCAATCACCAAGAACGAGCCGAGGTGGGCGATACACGGCGTCGAGGCGGGAGTCACCCGGTCGACTGCTCAGTTTAGCGACCAGAAGCCGTAGTTGAGCACGGTGGCGAAGCACGTCCACAGGAGATAGGGAACGAGGAGCGCGGCGGCGCGTCGGTCGACGGCGTCGAACTCGCGCATCGTCGCCAGAATCGCGAGGATGAGGACCGCGATGACCGCGAGGCCGAGCGCGGGCGACTGCAGTCCGAAGAACGCCGCGGACCACGCGACGTTGACGACGAGGTGACCGACGAAGACGACGAGTGCCCGTTCGCGGCGGGGATGGTCGCTCCGGGAGACGAGCCACGCGGCGACGCCCATCAGGGCGAACAGCGTCACCCAGACCGGGCCGAACACCCAGTTCGGCGGGGCGAACCACGGGCGGGCGAGCGTCGCGTACCACGACCCGATGGCGGTCGCGGTGAAGACGCTCCCTACCGCGCCCGCGAGTTGCGCGAGGACCACCCACGCGAGCAGTTCGACCGCCGGTCGCCGACGGAGCGAGGCGAGTTCCATACTCCTCGTTGGTTCGGGAGGGAAAAGAACGACACGGCCCGTGCGGGCGAAATTGAGGGGAATCGGGCGTCTGCGCCCATTTCCCGGAACTGTTTTACCCGACGGTAGACCAGAGTTTGGCAATGAGCGAACTCGAAGCGGAGTACCGCCTCGACTACTTCGAGGAGGAGGGCTTCTACCGGAAGCAATGCCCCGTGACGGGCGTCCACTTCTGGACACGAGACCCCGACCGCGAGACCTGCGGTGAACCGCCCGCCGACGACTACACCTTCATCGACAACCCCGGCTTCGACGAGGAGTACACTCTCGAAGAGATGCGCGAGAAGTTCCTCTCTTTCTTCGAGGAACACGACCACGAGCGCATCGACCCCTACCCGGTCGCCGCGAACCGCTGGCGCGACGACGTGCTCTTGACGCAGGCATCTATCTACGACTTCCAGCCACTCGTCACGTCCGGCGAGACGCCGCCGCCGGCCAACCCGTTGACCGTCTCCCAGCCCTGCATCCGGATGCAGGATATCGACAACGTGGGCAAGACCGGCCGCCACACGATGGCGTTCGAGATGATGGCCCACCACGCGTTCAACGCCCGCGAGGAGGCCGGCGACAAGTACGCCTACGAGGGCGAAGTCTACTGGAAGGACGAGACGGTCCGCCTCTGCGACGAGTTCTTCGAGTCGCTCGGCGCGGACATCTCCGAAATCACCTACATCGAGGACCCGTGGGTCGGCGGCGGCAACGCCGGACCGGCCTTCGAAGTCCTCTACCGCGGCGCCGAACTCGCCACCCTCGTCTTCATGTCGATGAAGCAGGACCCGGACGGCGAGTACGAACTCAAGGACGGCAACACCTACTCGCCGATGGACACCTACATCGTCGACACCGGCTACGGGCTCGAACGGTGGACGTGGGTGTCCCAGGGGACGCCGACGGTGTACGAGGCCGTCTACCCCGACATGATTGAGTTCCTGAAGGACAACGTCGGCATCGAACACACCGACGAGGAGGAGGAACTCATCCACCGCGCGGCGAAGCTCTCGGGCCACCTCGACATCGACGAAATCGACGACCTCGCAACCGCGCGCGCCGGAGTCGCGGGCGAACTCGGC
Organism: Haloferax prahovense; assembly: GCF_000723845.1. Classification (NCBI taxonomy): domain Archaea; kingdom Methanobacteriati; phylum Methanobacteriota; class Halobacteria; order Halobacteriales; family Haloferacaceae; genus Haloferax; species Haloferax prahovense. The sequence continues at coordinate 1,509,552 of NZ_LK053000.1, forward strand.
GTCGACGAGGCCGAACTCACGGCCCTGCTCCGACCGCTCGAAGACATCTACGCCATCGCGGACCACTGTCGCACCCTCGCGTACATGTTCGGCGACGGCATCGTCCCCTCGAACGTCGGGACGGGCTACCTCGCCCGTATGGTCCTCCGGCGCACGAAGCGCCTCGTGGACAACCTCGGCGTGGACGCCCCGCTCGACGAACTCGTGGACATGCAGGCCGAGCGCCTCGACTACCAGAACCGCGACACCATCCGCGACATCGTCCGCAGCGAGGAGCGCAAGTACAGAAAGACGCTCGAACGCGGCTCCCGCAAGGTCCAGCAGCTCGCCGACGAGTACGCCGACAAGGACGAGCCGATACCGCTCGACGAACTCATCGAGCTGTACGACTCCCACGGCATCCAGCCCGACATGGTGCAGGAAATCGCCGAGGAGCGCGGCGCGACCGTCGACATCCCCGACGACTTCTACTCGCTCGTCGCCGACCGCCACGAGCAGGTCGACGGCGAGGACGAGGCCGTGGAGCGCGACGACCGCCTCGGCGACCTGCCGGCGACGGACAAGCTCTACTACGACGACCAGGAGCGCACCGAGTTCGAGGCCGTCGTCCTCGACGTGTTCGAGCGCGAGGAGGGCTACGACGTGGTCCTCGACCAGACGATGTTCTACCCCGAAGGCGGCGGCCAGCCCGCCGACCACGGCTCGCTCGCCACCGACGACGCGACGGTCGAGGTGACCGACGTGCAGATAGCGGGCGATGTGGTGCTCCACCGCACCGACGACGACCCCGGCAAGGGCGAGTTCGTCCGCGGCCAACTCGACGCCGAACGCCGCCGTCGGCTCATGCGCCACCACACGGCGACCCACGTCATCGGCCACGCCATCCGGACGGTCCTCGGCGACCACATCCGGCAGGCCGGCGCGTCGAAGGGCGTCGACCGCTCGCGGCTCGACGTGACCCACTACGAGCGCATCACCCGCGAGGAGGTCACGCAGATAGAGCGCGTCGCCAACGAACTCGTGATGCGGAACATCCCGGTCAAACAGGAGTGGCCGGACCGCCGCGACGCCGAGAAGAAGTACGGTTTCGACCTCTATCAGGGCGGTATCCCGCCGGGCGAGCAGATTCGCCTCATCCACGTCGGCACCGACGTGCAGGCCTGCGGCGGCACCCACGTCAAGCGCACCGGCGACATCGGGGCCATCAAGGTGCTGACGACGGAGCCCGTTCAGGACGGCGTCGAGCGCGTCGTCTTCGCGGCGGGCGACGCGGCCATCGAGGCCACCCAGCGCACCGAGGACGCGCTGTACGGCGCGGCCGACGTGCTCGACGTGAACCCCGCGGACGTGCCCGAGACGGCAGAGCGCTTCTTCACCGAGTGGAAAGAGCGCGGCAAGACCATCGACCGCCTGAAGACGGAACTCGCCGAGGCGCGCGCCGCGGCGGGGGCCGACGAAATCGACATCGACGGCACGCCCGCCGTCGTCCAGCGCCTCGACGGCGACGCGGACGAACTCCGCGCGACCGCGAACGCGCTGGTCGAGGAGGGCAAAGTCGCCGTCCTCGGCTCCGCCGCGGGCGGGAGCGCCCAGTTCGTCGTCGGCGTTCCCGACGGCGTCGGTGTCAACGCCGGGCAGGTCGTCGGCCAACTCGCCGGGAAGGTCGGCGGCGGCGGCGGCGGCCCCGCGGACTTCGCGCAGGGCGGCGGCCCCGACGTGGACGCGCTTGACGACGCGCTCGACGAGGCTCCCGACGTGCTCCGCGCGGTTTTGAACGCCTGAGTCGGTCGCGCGACCGGCCCGAGTTCGCGTTCGCTTTCGTTCCCGCTTACCCCGCGTCCGCGAGACGGACGCCCTAAGTCGCTCGCCCGCCGAGCCCCCGGTATGCCCACGGCAGTCGCGGACGGGGTCGAACTGTACTACGACAGCGAGGGCGACGGCGAGACGGTCGCCTTCGTCGGCGACGCGGGCTACGGCGCGTGGCAGTGGGGCTGGCAGCACGCCGCCGTCGCCGGCCCCTACGAGAGCCTCGTGACCGACCTCCGCGGGGCCGGCCGCTCCGACGCGCCCGCGGGGCCGTACTCGGTCGAGACGCTCGTCTCCGACCTCGTCGCCGTCCTCGCGGACGCGAACGTCAGGAAGGCTCACCTCGTCGGGTTCGGCCTCGGCGGGTTGGTCGCGCTGGAGGCCGCGCGGACGACGAACCGCGTTCGGAGCCTCGTCCTCGTCGGCACCGCCGCCTCGGGAGACGGTATCGACCCCGAACCGCTCTCGGCCGCGCCCGACGTCCCAGCGGCGCTCCGCGAGTCGCTCGCGCCGGCGCTCTCCGAGGAGTTCCGGGCGGAACAGCCGGACGTGGTCGACCAACTCGTCTCGTGGCGCGAACGGGAAGACGCCGACCCCGAGGCGTGGGCCGCGCAGACCGCCGCCGTCGCCGACTACGACGCCGGTCCGCTCTACGAGGTGACGGTTCCGACGCTCGTTCTCCACGGCGACGACGACCCGGTCTGGCCGGTCGAGGGGGGCCGCGCGCTGGCCGAGGGACTCCCGCGCGGCGAGTTCGAGTCGTTCGCAGGCGCGCGCCACCTCGTCACCGTCGAGCGGTCGCGGCTCGTCAACGACGCGCTCGTCTCCTTTCTCGAATCGCTCGACGACGACTGAGCGACGCTCCGTCGCGTTCGCTCCGGATTCGTCGCCGACGCGCCCCGTCCCAGGTGCCGGCAGAGAGCGTTCCGGGCGCAACTTCTTTAGAGCCGCACCGACTGTCTCTCCACGATGACCCGCCCGCGACTCGCGTTCTTGGACGCCTCCCACGGCGATTCGAGCACGTTCCGAAACTTCAGGCGCGAACTCGACGCCGACCTCGTCGAGTTCGACGTGACCGACGGCCGCCTCCCCGACCACTTCGACTACGACGGCGTCGTCATCACCGGCTCGTCGTCGTCGGTCTACTGGGACGAGGCGTGGATTCGGAACCTCGTGTCGTGGGTCGCCGACGCCGACGAGCGCGGCCTCCCTCTCTTGGGCGTCTGTTTCGGTCACCAGGTCGTCGCGGCGGCCCTCGGCGGCACCGTCGAGGACATGGGCGAGTTCGAACTCGGCTACAACGAAATCGAGCGCACCCGCGCCGACGACGAGGACGACATCCTCACCGGCATCGGCGAGCGCTTCACCGTCTTCACCTCCCACGGCGACCGGGTGAGCGAACTCCCGCCGGGCGCGGAACTCCTCGCGCAAAACGAGTTCGGCGTCCACGCGTTCCGCCGGAGCCACGCCTTCGGCGTCCAGTTCCACCCTGAGTACGACACCGACACCGCCGAGGCCATCGCGAGGCAGAAAGACTTCCTCCCCGACGAGCGGCTTCGGTCGGTCATCGACGGCATCACGCCGGAAAACTACGCCGCCGCCTGCGAGGCCAAGCGCCTGTTCGACAACTTCGTCACCTACGTCAACCGGACGAACGCTGGTTCGGTCGAATCGGCGGCCTGAGCGTTCCGCCAGCCGCGAGCCGTTTTCGAGTCGCATCCGAGCCGCCGTCGAGTCGTGCCCCTCTCGCTGCCGAGCCGCGCCGCCCCGCTTTCGTCACCGACTTTTCGGTCGTCCGTCTTCCCCGAATCTCGACCGAGCGAATCGCTTTTCACCGCGCCGGGCGCAGGGTCTATCATGCTCGATTATCTGGAATTGGAGGGCGACCTGACCGGCGAAGAGAAACTCGTCCGCGACGAGGCCCGCCGCTTCGTCGACGAGCAGGTCAAACCCGACATCGGCGAGCACTACGAGGCCGGGACGTTCCCGACCGAACTCATCCCGCAGATGGGCGAACTCGGCTTCTACGCGCCCAACCTCGACGGCTACGGTCTCCCCGGCCTCGGCGAGCGCGCCTACGGCCTCCTGATGCAGGAGCTCGAAGCCGGCGACTCCGGCCTCCGGTCGATGGCGAGCGTGCAGGGCTCGCTCGTCATCTACCCTATCCACGCCTACGGCTCCGACGAGCAGAAACAGCGGTGGCTCCCGAAACTCGGGTCGGGCGAGGCGGTCGGCTGTTTCGGCCTGACTGAACCGCAACACGGCTCGGACCCGTCGGGGATGGAAACCCGCGCCGAGCGCGACGCCGACGGCTACGTCCTCAACGGCTCGAAGACGTGGATTACGAACTCGCCCATCGCGGACGTGGCGGTCGTCTGGGCGCGCGACGTGTCGGCGGAGGGGTCGCCGGTCCGCGGGTTCCTCGTCGAGACCGACCGAGACGGCGTGACGACGAACAAAATCGAGGGCAAACTCTCGATGCGCGCGTCGGTCACGGGCGAAATCGGCCTCGACGACGTGCGCGTTCCCGAGGAGGACGTGCTCCCCGGCGTCGAGGGGATGAAGGGGCCGCTTTCGTGTCTCACGCAGGCGCGGTTCGGCATCGCGTGGGGCGTCGTCGGCGCGGCCCGCGACGCCTTCGAGGACGCCCGCCAGTACGCGAAGGACCGAGACCAGTTCGGCGGGCCAATCGCGCGGTTCCAACTCCAGCAGGGCAAACTCGCCGAGATGGCGACCCAAATCACGAACGCGCAGTTGATGGCCCATCGCCTCGCCGACCTCAAAGAGCGCGGCGACCTGCGACACCAGCAGGTGTCGATGGCGAAGCGACACAACGTCCGCGTCGCCCGCGAGGTGACCCGAACCGCCCGCGAGATGCTCGGCGGCAACGGCATCACGACCGACTACTCGCCGATGCGCCACATGGAGAACATCGAGACCGTCTACACCTACGAGGGGACCGACGACATCCACACGCTCGTCCTCGGCGCGGACCTGACGGGAATCGAAGCATTCCACTAGGGCTCGGGAGCGGACGCCCCCGTGGCTTTCGCTGTTGTGCGTGACTCATGACAACAGTACACATACATTTATATCTTCCCGCCCATAGGTTACGATAGAGGCCCCACAATGACCACATCGGCCCAGGACCGTCCGACGGCGCTCGACCTCTCTCGTGAAGAGACGTGGGTCGTCCACGCCGCCTTGCTCGACGCCATCGAGCGGGCGGTCGATGCAGACGAAGAGCCGACGCCGGCCCCAAGCCTGCTCGCGCGGGTCGAGGCCGGCGACGAAGATTTCGACAGCGCCGAACTCGACTATCTCGTAGACGCCCTCCGAACCTATCGGAAACAGGCGCCCGCTCGGGACGACCACCACATTTCGCGCGTTCTCGAGCACATCGAGGCCGCGCGGGCGTAGTCGCCCGACGGACGTCCGGCCCGCTGACTTCCTTTCGATTCCACCGAGGCCCCGAGCGGCCGCGCTCGCGTCTCACCGTCCTCCCGTCCCGCGCGATACCAATTATCGTTTGACATTACGATATGGAAAATAACTTATCCGGCCTCTGAAAAGAGGCGGTCGATGCGATCCTCCAACCGATCCGCGCTACTGACGACGACCCTCCTCGTCGCCGCCGTCCTCGCGGCGGCGGTGATGCCCGCGGCCGCCGCCTCGGGCCACTACGAGTTCACAGACGACGCGTACACGGCCGAACAGGGTGAGGTGGTCTCCATCACGCTCTCCGGCGCGTCGGACGCGAACAACACGTCCGCGGCGCTGGCCGGCGAGAACAACACCGTCCCGCTCCGCATCGGCGGCGAGGACGTGAACTTCGCCGTCAACGCGACGGTAGTCGACGAGAACCGCGACGGCAACGTCACCCTCGAACTGAACACCTCGACGGCGGGACAGGCGAACGCCTCGTCGTACCTCACCGCCGCCGGCAACGACTCGGTGAACGCGACGCAGACGACCGAGGTGCTCCCGGCGACGCTCGACGCGGGCGACTACTCGCTCGCGCTCGGCCCGGCGAACAACTCGACTGACACGGCGACGCTCTCGCTCCAGGCGGCGGAGACGACGACCGAGCCGACCGAGACGACTGAGACGACGACTGAATCAACCGACACCGAGACGACCACGACGGCGGGCGAGACGACCGAGACGACGGCGACGAACGCGTCGGCCTCGGCGACGACCGAGACGACCGGTACCAGCGACACCGGCATCCCCGGTTTCAGCGCCGTGCTCGCCGTGGTGGCGCTCCTCGCGGCCGCGTTCCTCGCGGTTCGTCGCTGACGCGCTCCGGTGCTCAGCACCGACTCCGAAACCACCCTCGACCTCGACTCCGTCCCCGATTTTTCGCGTCGGCGATGCGGACGTTTTAGTACGCGGTACGGCCAACGCCCGGCAATGGCTATCGACTCGAACTTCGACCAGAACCGGGAACGAGCGGGCGAGGAAAACGGCGTCGCCGTCTGGGGCCCCGTCGAGCCGCCGGAGAAACTCGGCATCCACGGCACCCACGTCGCCGTCGACTACGACATCTGTCTCGCGGACGGCGCGTGCCTCGAAAACTGCCCCGTGGACGTGTTCACGTGGGTCGACACGCCCGACCACCCGGTGAGCGAGCGGAAGGTCGAACCGACGAACGAAGACCAGTGTATCGACTGCATGCTCTGTGTCGACATCTGTCCCGTCGACGCCATCGACGTGGACGCCTCGCGGCAGGCCTGACACGAAGACCAGACGTTATCTCTCCCCGCCGCGTCGCGTCGGCCATGGGACTCATCCACACCGCCCTCGTCGTCTCGGACATCGACGCCACGCTCGACTTCTACGCCGACCTCGGTCTCGAACAGACCAACGAGTTCGAACTCGACGGCGTCCGGAACGTCTACGTCGGCAGCGACGACACCGACATGGAACTGCAGTTCAAGTACGACCCGACCTCGTCGGCGCGCGTCGAACCCGCCGGCATCGACCACGTCGCCGTCGAGGTCGCGGACGCCGACCGCGCCTTCGAGGACATCGTCGAGGCGCAGTCGCCCGACATCGTGAAACCGCCGGTGGACATCGACCCGGTGAACGCCCGCGCGGCGTTCGTGAAGGACCCCGACGGCTACGTCGTCGAAATCGTCTCCATCGAAGACTGAACTCACCCGCGGTACCGACTCGCCTCGGCCGCTGATTTTCGCCGACGCCGACGCTTCACTCACCCGACGGGCTCGCCGCGGCGAACAGGTATTTGTTGCCAGAGCGTCAATACGAAGTCGCTATGTCTGAGGACGTAACCGCGCTGTTGAAGCGCGCCTATCAGGACGAGATCGAGACCGTGATGAACTACATGACGAACTCCATCGTCCTCGACGGCGTCCGGGCGGAGGAGATAAAGGAGTCCCTCCAGACTGACATTCAGGAGGAACTCACCCACGCGGAGCAGCTCGGGAACCGGCTGAAGCAACTCGACGAGCAGCCGCCGGGCTCGGCGACCTTCGAGGCGCGCCAGCACGACCTCCAGCCGCCGGAGGACAGCACGGACGTGCTCGCCGTCATCAACGGCGTCCTCACCGCCGAGGAGGATGCAATCGAGACCTACCGCGCGCTCATCGACGCGGCGGAGGAGGCCAACGACCCCGTCACCGAGGACCTCGCCGTGACCATCCTCGCCGACGAGGAGGCCCACCGGACCGAGTTCCGCGGCTTCAAGAAAGAGTACGACCGCGAGTAACCCCGCACGCGGCGGCCGGCCGCGCTCGCGACGTTCGGTGTACTGCCTGCGGAACCTACGACTCCGAAGTTCTTCATTTCAAAAAACGCGCCGGAACGGAGAGATATCTAACAAATTATCATCTGTTACAAAAGTAGTACTCCCAGTTCTTCGAAACGGGGCTTTGCTTTTATCCACCGGTCGCTCGAACGACGGGTATGAGCACTGAACGCGGCAAGGGAACGGTCGCAATCGTCGGGGGTGCCGGCGCAGTCGGGTCGAGCACGGCGTTCGCGCTGATGGAGAGCAGTCTCGTCGGCGAAATCGTCCTCGTCGACGTCGCCAAAGAGCGCGTCGAGGGCGAGGCGATGGACCTCAACCACGGCTCGTACTTCACGTCGCCGGTCCGCGTCCGGACGGGCGACTACGAGGACTGCTGGGACGCCGACGTGGTCATCGTCACCGCCGGTGCCAGCCAGAAACCGGACGAGACCCGCCTCGACCTGATGGAGCGGAACGCCGACATCTTCGCCGACATGATTCCGCAGATTACGGAGGGGTTGAACGACGACGCCGTGATGCTCATCGTCACCAACCCCGTGGACGTGCTCTCGTACGTCACGTGGAAGGTGTCGGACCTGCCGGCCGAGCGCGTCATCGGCTCCGGAACCGTCCTCGACACGTCGCGGTTCCGCCACTCGCTCAGCCGCGAGTTCGACCTTGACCCGGCGAACGTCCACGCGTACGTCGTCGGCGAGCACGGCGACAGCGAGGTTCTCGTCTGGAGTTCGGCGAACCTCGGCGGCATCCCGTTCGAGTCGTACGCCACCCGTCACGGCGTCGGCGACGTCGACGCGCTCAAAGCCCGCGTCGAAGAGGAGGTCCGCGAGGCCGCCTACGAAATCATCGAGCGCAAGGAGCGGACGAACTACGGCGTCGCGCGCTCGGTGGCCGCGACCACGGAGCGCATCCTCGGCGGCGACAACTCCATCCTCACCGTCTCGACGCTCGTCTCGGGCGAACACGGCATCGACGACGTCTACATGAGCCTCCCGTGTACCGTCAACCAAGGCGGCGTCCGCGACGTTCACGAGTTCGACCTCTCTGCGGCCGAGACGGCGGCGCTCCGGGAGTCGGCGAGCGTCATCCGCGAGTCCATCGACCGCTTGGACGTAGAATAGAAGCGAAAGAAGCGAAGCAAACGGAACAGCCGCGCCGCCGACTCAGTCGGCCGACGCGGGCGTCGTGTCCGCGTTCGCCCCCGTCGCGGCGGCCTTCGCGTCGAGCGCCTCCACGACGAGTTCGGAGATGTCCACGATGTCGATATCGTCCTCGTAGCTCCCGGTCTTGCGGCCGTCTTCGTACATCGTCGCGCACATCGGGCAGGCGACGACGAAGCGCTCGACGCCGCCGGTCGTGTCGTCGAGCGCCTCGCGCAGGCGCTCTTCGGACGGCTTCGACTCCTCTTCGTGGTCCATCCAGAGACCGCCGCCGCCGCCGCCGCAGCAGAACGACTGGTCACGGTTGCGCGGCATCTCGGCGAGTTCGACGCCGGTCGCGCGGATGACCTCGCGGGGCGCTTCGTACTCGCCGTTGTAGCGTCCGAGGTGACACGGGTCGTGGTACGTCACCGTCTGGGCGGCGAGTTCGTCGCCCGCGAGGTCGAGGCGGTCGTCGCCGACGAGGCGTTCGACCAGTTGGGTGTAGTGGTACACCGGGTAGTCGAACGAGTCGTCCATCTCCGGGTACTCGTTTTTGAACGTGTTGTACGAGTGCGGGTCGGTGCAGACGATTTTGTCGAAGTCGCAGTCGGCCATCGCGGCGACGTTGTCCTCGACGAGCATCTCGTAGAGGCCCTCCTCGCCGACGCGGCGCACGTCGTTGCCGTCGTGCTGTTCGTCTTCGTAGAGGATGCCGTAGGAGACGCCCGCTTCCTCGAAGATGCGGGCCACCGAGCGGGCGACGGCGCGGTTGCGCTCGTCGTAGGAGGGGTAGTCGCCGACGTACCAGAGGAACTCGACCGATTCGTCGCGGGCGTCGGGAACCTCGAAGTCGAGGTCGTCAGTCCAGTCGGGCCGCTTGCGCTGAGGGTCGCCGAAGGCGTTGCCGTTCTGGAAGATGTTCATCATCGCCTCCTGTACCGGCTCTTGCTGTTGGCCCGTCTCGGTGAGCCGGCGGTTCATCTCGGTGAAGTGCGTCAGGTGCTCGATATCGACCGGACAGGCGTCCATGCAGGCCATGCAGGCCATGCAGGACTCCATCGATTCGGCGTCGACGACGGAGGTGCCGCCGTCCGCGACGATGTCGATGGAGTCGCCGCCGGCGTCGACCGACTCGCGGTAGGTCTTCAAGTCGAGAATCACGTCCCGCGGGTCGAGGTTGCGGCCGGAGGCCTCCGCCGGGCAGGCGTCGGTACAGCGGCCGCACTTCGTGCAGGCGTCCATGTCGAGCATCGCCTTCCACGAGAAGTCGTCCTCGGAGACGTAGCCGATTTCGTCCGGCGGCGTGTCGGCCGGCACCTTCGGGAGGCGCGTGCCCGCCTTCTCGTCTGCGGTGACGATGTTGGCGAAGGAGGTGAGCATGTGCAGGGGCTTGGCGTAGGGGACGGCGGCGACGAACGCCAAGGCGAGGAGCGCGTGGGACCACCAGCCGAACCAGTAGAGCGTCTGTGCGAGGCCCTGGCTCATGCCCCCCGCGTCGAACACGAGGGCGACGAAGTAGCCGACGAAGCTCACCGTCTCGAACTCGGGGAACTCCGTACCGACGATGCGGATGCCTTCGAGGACGTAGCCGCCGACGCCGAGGAGAAACAGCGTCCAGACGAACGCGGCGTCCTCGAAGCCGGTGTGTTTGCCCCACAGCCGCGGGTGTCGGACCCCGTAGCGCCGCCACAGCGCCATCCCGACGCCGACGACGAACAACAGGCCCATGAGGTCCATGACGAACGAGTACGAGAGGTAGAAGTCGCCGACGAAGAAGGAACTGCCAGTCACCCGCCGCCACACGTCGATGTCGATGGCGAGGATGGTCGTCCCGATGAGGAGCGTCAGGAAGCCCCACATGATGAAGGCGTGCATCACGCCGGCGAACCGGTCGCGCTTGAACTGCTTCTCGTTGGAGAACACCACTTTCGCCGCCCGGACCGTCCGTCCCGGCAGGTCGGACAGCCGGTCGAACGGGTCTTCACCACCCCGCGCGTATCGAGCGAACCGCTCGTACACCCCGTAGAGGAAGACGAGCGACGCGATGGCGGCGAGGCCGTAGAAGAGCGCCTCGCCGACCGGACTAATCGTCCAGAACGTCTCTCGCGTAACATCCGCCTGTGCCGCAAAGTCCATAATCAATCACCGGAGAACGGAGGGTTAAATCTTGCCACCCGAGGCGTGTCGGTCGGCGGATTACGAGCGCCCCGGGGACCTCAGAGCGCAAGGCTGGCGAGGAGCGCGACGGCGAGGACGAGCCCGGGCGCGTCGCGCCGGCCGAACCGAATCTCCGGGAGCGTCGGGTTCCAGGCGAAACACCGCGCGCGGAGGGCGAGCGCGAGCGCGTCGGCCCGCGCGAACGACCGCCGGAGGCCGCCGGCGGCGACGAGCGAGAGTCGCTCGTCCAGCCGTCGCTCGCTCCCGAGGCGGGCCGCCTGCGCCTCGCGGACGCGGAGCAGGTCGCGGCGGACCAAGGGAAGAAACCGGAAGACGAGGGCGACGCCGACGCCGAGCGCGACGCCGACGCGACCCGGGACGAGCCGCTGAATCGCCGCGCGGGACTCGCGCACGGGCGTCGTCCTGACGTACGCCGCCGCGACGAAGAAGACGAGCAGCACGCGGACGCTGGCGAGCGCCGGGTCCACGGCCGCCTCGGGGTCGAACCACGGCGCGCCGAGGCGGGCGGCCTCGACGACCGGACCGAGCGCGAGGAACGGAATCGCGTAGCGGAGGTCGCTGAGGGCGGACACCGGCGAGGTGTCGGCGGCGCGGAGACAGCCCGCGGCGACGACGCCGAGGGCGACGAGCCCGACGGGCGTCGTGTGCGCGAAGCCGGCCGCCGCGAAGGCGACCTGCACCCCGAGCTTGGTCCGCGGGTCGAGTCGGTGGGCGAGGCTGTCGCCCGGTTCGTAGGTCAACACGGCGGGCGGACGTCGAGGTCGGGGAGGCGGTCTGCGGCCTCGTCGGGCGCGGCGTCGAGGGCGACGTCGCCGTCGGCGAGAACGACCACGCGGTCGGCCAGTTCGGCCACGTCGCGCAGGTCGTGGGTGACGACGACGAGGCTCGTCCCCGCGGCGCGGAGGTCGCGGAGGCGCGCGAGCACGGAGCGCCGCGCGGGTTCGTCGAGGCCGGTGAACGGTTCGTCCAAGACGAGGTGGTCGGGTCGCATCGCCAGCGCGCCGGCGATGGCGAGGCGTTCGACCTCGCCGCCGGAGAGGGCGTCGACGCGCTCGTCCTCTCGGCCGTCGAGGTTGACCGCGGCGAGCGACTCGCGGACGCGACGGTCGATTTCGTCGCGGTCGAGCCCGAGGTTCTCCGGGCCGAACGCCACGTCAGCCCCGACGGTCGCGGCGACGAGTTGGTCCTCGGGGTGCTGGAACACCATCGCCACCGCGGTTCGGGCGGCGACGAGGTGGTCCGAGACGGAGCGGCCGTTGACCGAGACCGCGCCCTCGTCGGGGTCGAGCAGACCGTTGAAGTGCCGGACGAGCGTGGTCTTGCCGGAGCCGTTCGCGCCCGCGACGATGACGCACTCTCCGTCGTCGATGGCGAGGTCGACCCCGTCGACCGCGATAGTGTCGCCGTACCGGTGGACGAGGCCGTCGACGCGAATCATCTACTGGGCGGCGATGGCGTCGGAGCGGACGATGCCGACCGCGGCGGCGATTTTGAACGCCTCGGCGGGGATGAACGCGGCGGAGGCCGTCCAGAAGGCGGATTCGAGGCCGACGCTCTGGACGTACGCGAAGCCGAGCGTCCCGAAGGCGTAGACGACGACGGTGCCCGCGACCATCGCGCCGACGAGGCGACCGGTGCTCACGCGGTAGTCGCCGATGTCGACGCCGCCGTGGACGACGAGGCCGACGATGACCGCGGCGACCGGGTACGCCCAGAGGTAGCCCGCGGTCGGGCCGACGAGCGGTGCGAGCCCGGCCGAGCCGCCGGCGAACACCGGCGCGCCGAGGCCGCCGGCCGCGAGGTAGAGCGCGATGGAGCCGCCGCCCCAGACGGGGCCGAGGAAGATGCCCGCGAGGAAGACGACGAGCACCTGCATCGTCACCGGAATCGGCGAGACGGGGTTCGGGAACGAAACGTAACTGCCCGCGCCCATGAGCGCCGCGAACAGGGCGGCGCGGGCGATGTTGCCGACGAGTTCGTCGCCGACGAGTTCGACTGACTCGTGTTCGGTTGCCATGTCCATCGCTGTCTCGTAAACCCTGTTTAACTTATCGGTTTACAGAGTGCGTGGGCGGGGTCGGCCCTCGGTCTCGTCGGCCGATTCGAGTCGTCTCCCGGCGCTTGGCGGCTCCCGGGTCAGCATCATTAAAGACGCTGGGCGTGCCATTCTCCGGGTATGGACGAAAAGACCGCCGAGCTTCGCGACATCTTCATCGAGGCGACTGGGTCGGACACCGTGACCGAACAGCAGTCCGAGTCGCGCGGGTCGCTCGCCGACGTGGACGACCCCGAAGCGGTCCGCGAGCGCGTCCGCGACACCGTGGCGACGATGCGCGAGCGCTACGCGTTCGACGCCGACTTCGACGACGACGCGCTCGTCGCGCTCGTCGTCGGCTACTTCGACGGCGACGCGGACGCCGACCTCGCGGTCGAACTCGACGCGGCGCCCGAGGCGGTCCGCACCGCCCGGTTCGACCTCCACCTCGTCCGCGACGCCGACCGCGAGTTCCCGTTCGACGCCGACCGCTTCGACAACCTGCTCGTCGACGGCGCGGACGACGAGACTATCGCCGAGACGCTCGACGTGCCCGTCGAAGTCGTCGCCGAGTGCCGCCCCGTCGCCGAGGCCGACATCCGCTCGAGCCGGGCCAACTACCGCTTCCGCGACGATTTCGCGGAGCTGTTGACCGACGACGACCTCTCGAATCGGATGGCCGAGGACGCCCGCCGCGACGGACTTCGCGAGGCGACCGAGGACATCGAGACCGACGTGTCGCTGTAGCGGCGGCCGCTGTGACCCCTCGGGCCGCGCGAGTCCCGGCGCGCGGCCGACCCGTCGGGACGACGGAGGGTCGGCCGAACGACGAAGGTTCTTAACCGATTGGGGACATACCCTTGTGCGATGGCGCAGGCCCCCCAGAACCGAGACCTGACGGAGCGGTTCATCGAGTTCTACCGCAACTACTATCGAGAGGAGATCGGAAAACTCGCACAGCAGTATCCGAAGGAAAAGCGGTCGCTGTACATCGATTACGACGACCTCTATCGGTTCGACGCGGAGCTCGCCGACGACTACATCACGAAGCCCGGCCAGTTCCAGGAGTACGCGGAGGAGGCCCTGCGCCTGTTCGACCTCCCCGCGGACGTGAAGCTCGGTCAGGCGCACGTCCGGATGCGCAACCTCCCCGAGACGGTCGATATCCGGAACATCCGGGTCAACGACGACCACATCGGGACGCTCATCTCGGTGCAGGGAATCGTCCGCAAGGCGACCGACGTGCGCCCGAAAATCACGGAGGCCGCCTTCGAGTGCCAGCGCTGCGGGACGATGAGCTACATCCCGCAGGGCGACGGCGGCTTTCAGGAACCACACGAGTGTCAGGGGTGCGAGCGTCAGGGGCCGTTCCGCATCGACTTCGACCAGTCGAACTTCATCGACTCCCAGAAGCTGCGCGTCCAGGAGTCCCCCGAGGGCCTGCGCGGGGGCGAGACGCCGCAGAGCATCGACATCAACCTCTCGGACGACGTGACCGGCAAAGTCACCGCCGGCGACCACGTCACCGCGGTCGGCATCCTCCACATCGAACAGCAGACCTCGGGCAACGAGAAGACGCCCGTCTTCGACTACTACATGGAGGGCATCTCGCTCACCATCGAGGACGAGGAGTTCGAGGACATGGAGATATCCGACGAGGACGTGGCCGAAATCGTCGAACTCTCGAACGACCCGGCCATCTACGAGAAGATGGTCGAGTCCGTCGCGCCCGCCATCTACGGCTACGAGCAGGAGAAGATGGCCATGATTCTCCAACTGTTCTCGGGCGTCACGAAACACCTGCCCGACGGGTCGCGGATTCGCGGTGACCTGCACATGCTGCTGATAGGGGACCCCGGAACTGGCAAATCGCAGATGTTATCATATATCCGGCATATTGCTCCCCGCTCGGTCTACACGTCCGGTAAGGGTTCGTCCTCGGCGGGTCTCACCGCCGCCGCCGTCCGCGACGACTTCGGCGACGGCCAGCAGTGGACGCTCGAAGCCGGCGCGCTCGTCCTCGCGGACAAGGGTATCGCGGCGGTCGACGAGCTGGACAAGATGCGGCCCGAGGACCGCTCCGCGATGCACGAGGGGCTCGAACAACAGCAGATTTCGGTCTCCAAGGCCGGCATCAACGCGACGCTGAAGTCGCGGTGTTCGCTCCTCGGCGCGGCGAACCCGAAGTACGGCCGCTTCGACCAGTACGAGCCAATCGGCGAGCAGATCGACCTCGAACCCGCGCTCATCTCCCGGTTCGACCTCATCTTCACGGTCACGGACGACCCCGACCCCGACGAGGACTCCAAGCTCGCGGACCACATCCTCAAGACCAACTACGCGGGCGAGCTGAACACCCAGCGGACGAACGTCGCCAACTCCGAGTTCACGGAACAGCAGGTCGACGCCGTCACCGACGAGGTCGCGCCCACCATCGACGCGGAGCTCCTCCGCAAGTACATCGCCTACGCGAAGCGCACCTGCTACCCGACGATGACCGACGAGGCGAAGCAGGTCATCCGCGACTTCTACGTGGACTTCCGCGCCCGCGGTGCCGACGAGGACGCGCCCGTCCCCGTGACCGCCCGGAAGCTCGAAGCGCTCGTCCGGCTCGGCGAGGCGTCCGCTCGCGTCCGCCTCTCGGACAAGGTGACCCGCGAGGACGCAGAGCGCGTCACGGGCATCGTCGAGTCCTGCCTGCGCGACATCGGCATGGACCCGGAAACCGGCGAGTTCGACGCCGACATCGTCGAGACCGGCCGCTCGAAGACCCAGCGCGACCGCATCAAGAACCTGCTCGAACTCATCCGCACCATGCAGGAAGAGTACGAGGAGGGAGCGCCCCACGAGGAGGTCCTCGAACGCGCCAACAGCGAGCTGAACATGGACGAGAAGACGGTCAACGACCAGCTGGACAAGCTCAAGATGAAAGGCGACATCTACGAGCCCCGCGGCGACGTGTACCGCGCGACCTGAGCGCCCGCCCTCGATTTCTCGACTGTCACGAACTCCGTACTGTCCCGACTTCCACACTATCTTGGCGAGCGGACAGTCTCGAACGCGTGTCGTTTATTTGCACCAACACCCCTATGTAATCTGAAAGTCATGTAGTACGCATGAATCGTCGAGCGTATCTGGCGACCGCGGGTGCACTCTTTCTCGCGGGATGTTCGTCAGCGGACGGTGGGGAGACGACGACGGAGGAGCCGACGACGACTGCCACGCCGACGGCGACGGAAACTCCGACTGCGACCACGACTGAGGAGCCGACGACGACGACGGAGGAGCCGACGACCGAGACGACCACGGAAGAGCCGGACAGGGTGGACCGAATTCTCGGCCTCGCCGTGGAAGACCTCGACGCTGCGGTCGAGGACTTCGCGTCCGTGGCGGGCGAAGACGGCGGCTTCCACGACCTGAACGCCACGACGCAGTTCTCGTTCGAGGACGACGCCGAGTCGCTGTACCTCGCGCGCGGCCACTTCAACACGCTCGACCAACTCGACAAGACCGACGCTCAGCGGGCGCGTCTCGGGCGTCTCCGACGCGCCTTCTGGTTCCTCTGGTGGACGGGTAAGACCCACGAGAACGCCAATCAGGCGTTCTACCGCACCAATAACGCAGTCTCCAGACTGTACGGCGAGGAGTTCAACCGAATCGACACGCAGGTCCGACAGATAGCGGAGGCGCTCGAACCGACGCGAGAGACGCTCAACAGCTTACGGAAGGAGTCGGAGGCCGACGCCCTCGACGAACTCACCGCCCTCGAACCGGCGGACTACGGGCGGAAGGTCGACTTTTTCGAGCGGGAGATCGGTCAGCTCGAGGCCTTCGCTGACGACATCGTCTCGTTCCGCGACGCGACCCGACGATTACAGGACGGGTTCGACGAGTACCTCGGCGAGAGCTACGGCGACGCCACCGGGTCGTTCTTCCGGGCGATGAGCGCGTTCGAGGACGTGAACGCGCGGGTTTCGGAACGCGACCCCGTGGCGGCAATCGCCTCCCGCTCCGAGGAGTTCGCCTGTCTCACCGACGCGATGGCGCGGGCCAGCGAGGTGCTCGACGAGGCGGCGACCGCGGGCGACAACGACATCCCCGAAAAGCAGACCGCCCTCGAAAGCGAGGCGCGAGAGGCCTTCGCGGACTGCGACCTCGTGGCGGAGCAGTTCACGTTCGTCGCCGACTTCTTCGAGGAGCTACCGGACGAACGCTCCTGAGACGGCCGTTCGACTCGCGACCGTCTGCGACCGACCCGCGCGGAACCGACGAACTTAGTGGAGCGTGCGGCGACGAGACAGACGACCGATGGACCGAATCTCCGCCATCCGCAACATCGAAGACGCCATCCGCGACCTCGAATCGGGCGACGCGGACCTCGCCAGCACCGAGCGTCGCGTCGTGACCGTCCTCCGGACGTTCGCGACGGAGTTCGAAGACGACGCCGGCGACGGGACGCTCGACGCCTGGACGGCCGTCGGCGACGACCGCGCGGAGGGGCTCGTCGTCCTCGCCGCCGACGAGGTCGACGCGCGGACGCGGGTCAGAGACCTCCTTGACGAGGCGGCCGGCGACGCCGACGACGTGACGTTCTCGGTCGAGCGCGTCTGAGGCGAGACGAGTCGCGCGGAGATTCGAACTCGGGTGAGACGCCGCCGTCTCCCCTGTCTGTGACAGTCGACTGACGCGAGAGCGCCGCTGTCGAACGATTTTTCTCCCGACTCCGTGACCGAGCGTGCGTGCTGTTGGTCGTGACTTACTCGCAGGCGGCGCGGACGACGCTTCGGAACATCTGTCGGACCCACGACGAGGTCGTGGTCCGTCGACTGGGTCGCGCCGCGCTCTTCGACGAGACGGAGTTGGCCGCCTTCCTCGCGCTTCGGCTTCGGGAGAAACACGACGAGGCCGTGCAAATCGAGCGAACCGAGCCGTTCAACGAGTTCGCGGCGGTCCCGGACGCGGTCCGCGAGGCCGCGGCCGCCTACGAGGACCGCGAGTCCCCGGCGACGCCGTACAGCAAGTTCGCCTCGGGCACCGACTACCCGTCGGCCGCGGAGATGCAGCGCCGCGAGCTATGAGGCTTCGGCTTCCCGACGGGACCGTCCGCGAAGGACCGGCTATCGACCTCGCCGACGGACCGTTCGACGTCGGTGCCGACGAGGTCGTCGCCGCGATACGGGGGGACAACGGGGACGACGGGGACGACGCGACCGGCGCGCTCCGAATCGACTGTCCGCCGCCGGGTCCCGGGTACGACCGCCTCGGTCGGATTCCCGTCTCGAAGCCGACACCGTCCCGCGGCTGGCTCCTCGCGGCGGTCGGTCGGTCCCGCGGGCTTCGCTCTCCCGTCGCCGACGACCTCGGCCGACTCGAAGCGAAACTCGCCGAGCGCCGCGACGATGGGGTCGAAGGGGAGGCGGACGAACGCGAATCCATCGACACGTCCGCGGCCGCGCTCCGCGAGGCCCGCCGCCGCGTCGCCGCCGCCGGCGAGGACGAGTCCCGACTCAGAGAGCGCGTCGCAACCCTTCGCGGTCGGGTGAATGCTCACCGAGACGCCGGCGACGACGAGGCGACTGAGACAGCGCAATCGGAACTCGTGGAGGTCGCGACCGAACTCTCCGAGGTCGAAACCGAACGCGTCGCGGCCGAACAGCGGCTTTCGGCGCTCGAACGGGCGGCCCGAACCGAGCGAGACAGCCGCGAGGCGCGACTCAAACTCGAAGACGCGGTCGAGAACCGCCGTCGGGAGGCGCGGGCGTACTTCGCGGCCGAACTCGGCGATGCGTTCGAGGCGGCGCTCCGGAGCCTCGTGGCGACTCCGCCGCTGATGGCGACTGCGGAGTCGCCCGCCTCGGTGGCAGACCTCGAATCGGACCCCGTCGCACGCGCGCTCGCCGCCGTCCGCCTCGCCGACCTGTCCGCCCCGGTCGTCATCTCGTGCGGCCGGTTTTCGGACGCCGAGGCCGCGGCGAACTGGCTCGACGCGCCGGTCATCAGATGCCGGCCGAACGACGGGTGAGCGAGCCACACCGGGCGTTGATTTATATACGAAGCGGCGGCCAGCCCCGCCATGCACTCCGATATCGACGTGACCGTAGACGACGGCGTCGCCCTCGTCTCGGTCCGAGTCCACAACGACGCGCCGGTCGACCGGCGCGTCAGGCTTCGCAACCGACTCGACGGGTCGGTGCTCCCGCCGCGTCGCGCCGGCGTCCCCGAAGCCGGATGGGACGACGACGGGTTCGAAGGCGTCGTCCCCGCGAGTTCGACGGTTGCGCTCGGCTACGCCGTCTCCCCGTCGTCGACGGCCGACCGCGACGCCGCCGCCACCGACTTCGACGCTCGACCCGGGTGCGCGGTCGATATCGACGTACTCGGCCGCGCCGACGGGTCGGAGCAGGCCACCGGTTCGACCCCCGAAGACGCGGTTCGAACGCTCGGTTCGGCGCGACCGCCGGCCGATGCAGTTCCCGTCTCTTCTGACCTGCCGCCGACGACGCGGGAGTCGGAGACGCCCGAACCGACACCCAGCACGACGAGCGACGCGTCAGATGGCGAGCGCCGCGAGCCCCTTCCGAGTCCCGCATCACAGACCCACTCCGAACGTCCCGAACCGTCCGAACAGCCCACGGACGCCGACGTGTCGGCGGCGGTCGGGACTTCCGAGGAACGCGGCCGCGAGACTGAGCAGTCGCTCGGGTCGGAGCCACTGGAGCCGCCGGAGCCACTGGAGTCGCTCGCGGCGTTCGAGCGTCGCATCGACCTCGCCGAGCGACTGGACGGCGCGTCGGTCGCGGCCGCCGCGGCGGCGCTCTCAGAGGCCGACGCCGGCGTCGAGGCGCTCGAATCGCTCGATTCTGACCGGGAGCGCCTTCGCCGGCTAGCGGCGCGCGCGACGGCGCTCGCGGACCGCGCCGCCGACGCCGACCCCGACGTGGACGCGCTCCGGAGGCTCGCGTGATTCTCGCGGTCGTCTCCGGGAAGGGCGGCGTCGGGAAGTCGACGCTGTCGTTCGAACTCGCGGCGGAACTGGGCGCGGTCGTCGTCGACGCCGACCTCGGGATGGCAAACCTCCCGTACGCGCCCGGTCCAGACCTCCACGACGTGCTCGCGGGGCGCGCGGACCCGCTCGAAGCCATCCGCTCGAGCGGCCCGGTCTCGATTCTGCCGTGCGGTCGGACGCTCGCCGGTGCGCGGGCGGCCGACGTGCGCCTCCTCGCCGACGCGCTTCACGCGGTCGAAGCGGCCTACGGCGACGTGGTCGTGGACTGCCCCGCGGGGATGCGCGCCGACGCCGGCGTTCCTCTCACCATTGCCGACGCCTGCCTCGTGGTCGCGTCGCCCAAGGGGTACGCGCTGGCCGACGCGGTGCGGACCCGCGAGCTCGCGCGCGAACTCGACTGCGGGCTCGCCGCCGTCGCGGTCAACCGCGTCGTCGACGAGGTGCCGCTCGACGCCTTCGCTGACGTGCTCGGCGCGCCGGCGACGGCGGTCCCCGCGGACTCTCGACTGGCCGAGGCGGTCGAGCGGTTCGAACCGGTCGTCGCGTCGTCGCCGAAGAGCCTTCCCAGTAGTCGCGTTCGAGAACTCGCGGACGCGGTTCGCGTAAGCGGTCGGTAGAAACGTCGTCTCGTCTTCGGTCCGTTCGTGCGGACGCAGTTCGATTCTCGCGTCTTCCTCGCCGTCGTCTCAGTTAGCGAGTCTCGTCGCCTGTCGGCGTCGGCTCACTCGCGGAGCGCCACGTACGTCTTGCGGAGCGTTACGGGCGTCACGTCGGCCACGTCGGCGGCCTCGGCCTGCGTGCAGTCTTCGCCGCGGTCGCGAGCCGCGGTGTAGAGACACGCCGCGGCGACGCCGCAGGGGTTCTTGCCGCCAACGACGCCCTCCTCGCGGGCTTCGGCGACGTACTCGCGCGCCCGGCGCTCGGTGTCGCTGTCGAGGTCGAGCTTGGTCGCGAACCGCGGCAGGTACTCGGTCGGGTCGGCGGGCGCGACGGGGAGGCCGAGGTCGCGGTTGAGCGCGCCGTAGGCCGCTTGGTGTTCCGCCTCAGTGGCCTTCGACACGTCGCAGACCTCCTCGACGCTCCGGGAGACGCCGGCGACGCGGCAGGCGGCGTAGACGCAGGCCGCGGCGAACCCTTCGAGCGAGCGCCCGCGCAAGAGGTCCTCGTTCTGGGCGGACTCGAACAGCGAACACGCCTGGTCGCGGATGTGGTTCGGGAGCGACAGCGCGCTCGTCACGCGGCGAATCTCGGTGAAGGCGTACACCTGATTGCGCTCGCGCTTGGTCGAGATGCGAGCGCGGTTGTGCTGGCGGCGCATGCGGGCGAACTGCCGGCGCTTGCGACCCTTGATACGCGTCGAGCGACCGATTTCGGTCGACAGGCCGCGGTCGTGGCGCGAGCGGGTGAGCGGCGCGCCGGTGCGGGCGGGGTTCCGGTCGTCGTCGGCGAACGAGCGCCACTCGGGGCCGTGGTCGATGCGGTACTCCGAGACGACGAGACCGCAGTCGGTACAGACCGTCTCGCCGGCTTCGAAACCGAGGTGTCCGTCGCATTCGGGGCAACCCTGGGGGGAACGTGCTTCGCTCATCACAATTGAAAATTGGTCGCGAACAGGTATTTAAACACGGGTTGAATCGGGGGTATAACCCCGATTGCTGCCGCTAGAGCCTACCGATAACCGGTGGGTTACAGACTCAATTTTGATACTGATTAGGAACGCTTTTACTCGGTAGGTGCGGACCACCGAGCGATGGGACTGTCGGATATCGCCGCCGCGTTAGAGACGACGACGACTGAACAGCGCTCGCGCTGCGTTCCGACTGTCGACGACACCGGTGTTTCCCTCCGCGAGCGCTTCGAGGCGCACGCAGACGCGCTCCCCTGTGCGCCTGCGGCCGCGGAGCGGGTTGTCGAAGCACACGGGTCGGGCACGTCAGTCGGCGAGAGCGCGAGCGACGCAGGCGTCGCTCCGGTCACGGCGGCGAAAGTCTTGCACCGTTGCGGCGAAGCGGGCGTGATTCCCCTCGCACCCGAGGCGCGACGCATCGTCCGCGATTGGATCGACGGACGAATCTCGCGCGCCGACGCGCTCGCGCTCACCGGCGCGGAGCCGTCGGAGTTCGCACTCGCGACGTACGTCGAGACGCACGACCCCATCGACCCCCTCGTCGAAGCCGTCGAGGGCGCGCTGACCGACCGCACCGACGCGGCCGTCGCGAAGCGCGACTCGCTGGCCGAGACCATGAGTTCGGTCACCGACATGCAGTTCTGACGCGGGACACGCCTCCCCACCTCCCGTTTTCACGCTCGCGAGCGGCGGCGCTCACCAGCCGTCCGTCTGTGCTCTCGAAACTCGCTCGGCGCGTCGCGCGATTCAGCGACGGACGTACTCGCCGACCGAGGTGAGCACGCCGCCGGCGGCCGTCACCGAATCGAGTTCCACGTCGAGGAGGACCTCCGCGACTGCGGCGACGCCCGCCGCGAGGTCGGCGTCGTCGCGGCACGCCGGCGCGTCGGCGATGTCGTTCGCCTCGGTCTCGGGAACAATCACGTCCGCGTCGCCGAGCGCGCCGAGCGTGGAGACGACCGCGTCGATATCAGCGCCGATGTCGGCGGCCCGGGCGCTGAGACGACCGATGGCGTCGGCACCGCGGTCCGTGGCGGGCGCGACGAGCGCGACGCTGTCGCAGGCCGCGG
This sequence comes from Haloferax prahovense, assembly GCF_000723845.1. Lineage (NCBI taxonomy): Archaea > Methanobacteriati > Methanobacteriota > Halobacteria > Halobacteriales > Haloferacaceae > Haloferax > Haloferax prahovense. The sequence goes on from NZ_LK053000.1 coordinate 1,532,186, forward strand.
CGGCGGCGACGGTCTGATTCGACGCGAGGAGCGGCGCGTCGACGAGCACGTGGTCGAAGCTGTCTGCGGCCTCGGCGATGCGACCCTCGAACGCCCGTGCGGCATCGGGGGTCATCGCCCGCGCGAGTCGCTCGAACGGGGCCGCGGCGGGGCAGACGGCGACGCGTCCCTCGGTGTCGGTCTCGAAGTCTACCAGCCCCGACTCCAGCGGCACGTCCGCCGCGTCGGTGACGAGCGACGTCGCGTCGGGGTCGAGCGCTCCCGAGACGTAGTCCGAGAGCCCCTGCGTGGCGAACGCCGCGTCGAGGACCGCAACGTCGCGGCCGTCGGTCGCGAGCGCCGCGGCGAGTTCGAGCGTCAGTCGGGTCGTCCCTGCGCCGCCGGCGACGCCGACGAGCGCGGTGGTTCTGGGGGGAATCGGCATACCGCGACTGGTCGGGTTCTCGAATTAATAGCTTCGGTCGGCCGGAATTGGTGTCGCCGGAGGACACTATTCAGCTCGCAAAGATGATTTTGACGGCCGGCGGTGGGGCTAGACCGACCACTCGTCGTCGGCCGCGTCAGGGTCAGAACCCGGCACGGCGTCCGTACAGGCCCGGTAGAAACAGACCTTGTAGGTTCGCCCGACGAGCGTCGTGACCGTCGAGGCGACGGCTAGGACGGCGATGTCGACCGCCGGCATCGGCGCTTGGAACGCCGTCACCGCGCCGGCGACGGTGGTCGCCCCGTCGAGGCTGACGAGCCAGAGGACCGGCAGGTCGACGACCGAGGTTGCGACGGTCGCCACGACCGCGTAGCCGACGACGTGCCGGAGGTTGCCGAAGACGAAGTCGACGCTGCGGCTGAGCGACCCGCCCGCGGTCTTCCCGTCGAAGACGACGGCGGTGTCGAAGAACGTGAAGAGGTAGACGACGGCCGCGAGGGCCGCGAAAGCTGCTCCGGCGGCGGCGAGTTCGACGAGCGTGAGGCTCGCAGAGCCGTTCAGAACCGCGTCGATTCGATCGAAGCCGATGTAGCCGACGACGCCGCCGCCCACGACCAGCGCGACGATCATGATGACGAGGCCGGAGAGGATGCTCGCACCGAGCAGGCTGACGTAGTAGCGCTGTGCCGCGGTAGACGCACGCAGGTCGGTGTCGGAACCGGGTCGCGCGCCGTCGATGACGGTGTAGAACGCGCCGATGAGCGCCGGTGAGCCGAACAGTACCAGGATCGCCCCGACCACACTGACGAGACCGGTGGCGTTGTTCAACGCGCCCATAAGCCCGAACGTGAGGGCGAACGCGACGAGCACGGGCGTCTTGGTGACGACTTGGAGGGTCGTTCGAAACGATTGGAGGACTGTCACGTCTGCCGGTACTCACGGCGGCCCTATGTGTTTTTACATCGACACGATTTGTTGGTGAGCGCGGCGCCGGCAGGAGAGGTCGGTTCCGTCAGCCCGAGATGGCCGCCTCGATGTCGGCCAGTTCCTCGTCGGAGAGGTCGGGCCGCTCGCCCGCGACGGCGTGGATGGGACTGCCGCCGTCGCCCTCGAACCGCGGGACGATGTGGACGTGGACGTGGTCGACTTCCTGGCCGGCGGCGGGGCCGTTGTTGATGCCGACGTTCGTCGCGTCGGCGTCGACCGCCGCCTCGACGCGCGGGACGAGGTCGTTCACGGCGGCGAAGAGGTCGGCGGCCGCGTCGGCCGGCACCTCGTCGAGTCGGGCGTGGTGCTCCTTCGGGACGACGAGCGTGTGGCCGGGCGCGAGCGGGTTGGCGTCGAGGAACGCCAGCGAGTGTTCGGTCTCGTGGACGATTCGGCCGGGGATGTCGCCGTCGACGATGGCGCAGAAGATGCAGTCGGACATACGTGGCACGTCGATTGGCGGGAAAAAGAAAGTTCGCACCGGTTCGGGGTCGGGGACGCGTCAGTTCCGCTCGGTGGACCGTTCGCGGTCGGCGGCGTCGTATTCGCGGCCGACTCCGGCGTTCCCGTTGTCGGTGGCCGCGCCGACACCGTCACCGCCGTTACCTCCGTCACCGCCGAACCGCGCCCGAATCCGCGCCAGTCGCTTCTTCACGCTGGCGACGAACAGGTCCATCGCCTTCAGGACGGGGCGGAAGACGATTTCGAGAATCAGGTCAGCGATGAGGTCGCCGAGCATCGGTGTGGTCGAACCATGTCATTCCACAGTCATGAGTATGCGGGGTGTCGGTCGGTGCGGTCGGTGCGGTCGGCGTCGTCGACGCGGCGGCCTCAGGGGAGACGCGATTCCAAGTCGGCTAGGTACTCGTCTAACTCGTAGCCGAGTCGGGAGAGCCACACGTCGCGGTACGAGGGGTGCAAAAGCGGGAGTACGGTGTAGCCGAACCGCTCGCTCTCGACGGGTTCGAGGACGGTATCGAGAAAGCCGTCCAGCGAGGTGTCGTCGAGCGAGAGGACGCTTTCGGTCGCGTGGCGGCCGGTCGGAACCACCACGTCGGGGTCGACGGCTTCGAGTTCGGCGACGAGGTGGTCGCGGCAGTTTTCCTTTTCCGCGGCCGTGGGCGCGCGGTTCGACCCCTCGCCGTCCGAGGGGAAGCACTTGACCGCGTTCGTGTAGAAGACGCCCGACTCGTAGCCGACGGCGGCCATCGTCTCGCGGATGCGGCGGCCCGAGTGCCGGGCCGTGTAGGACATCCCGGTCCAGTTGCCGCCCCGCCAGCGGTCGGCGTCGGGATTGCCCGCACCCGGCGCTTCGCCCACGACCATCACGGTCGCGTCGTCGGGACCGACGCCCCACGAGATGCGGTTGCGGCACTCGACGAGCGCCGGACAGCGGTCGCAGTCGGGCTCGAGGACGAGCGTCTCGTCGTCGTCGGGGAACCGCGGGTCGGCGTCGGCCATCTACTCCGTCAGGGGGAGCACGATGCCGAAGATAATCGGCGAGAACAGGACCAGTGCGATGCCGAGCCACTCGGCGTCGAAAAACAGCGTGCGCTCCCAGCCCGGAAGTGCGCCGCCGTTCATCGCGAGCGCGACTTTCGCGCCGACAGCGCCGAACAGGAACAGCGCGAGCCCCAGTCCGAGGCCGGTCTTGGTCATCCGCGGGTAGTCGATGTCTCCGTAGCGTCCCATAGTATTCCGAGATACGGGGACTGGGAAAACCGTTTCGAGAGACTGTGTGATATGTTACCGTTCGAGTTCGTCGGCGAGAACGGGGGCCACAGATACCTCGCTCACGTCGCGCTCGATGGTGTCGGTGCCGACGACGCGTTCGATACCGGCGCGCGCGAGTTTCGTGCGGGCGTTGCGGGCGAGAAGCGGGTGGACGGTCGCACAGAAGACGCGCTTCGCGCCACCGTCTGCGAGGACGGCGACGGCCTCGCTCATGGTCGACCCGGTGGCGATGATGTCGTCGGTGATGACCACGTCGCGGCCCTCGAAGTCGGCGTCGCTCGGCGTGATTTCGACGTCGGTCCCGGAGTGGCGCACCTTCTCGAAGTAGTCGGTCTCGCCCTCGCCGTAGGCGTCGCGGACGGTCTCGGCGATGCCGATGGCCCCCGAATCGGGCGACAGAAACAGCGGGTCGTCGAGCGCGGGGAGTGGTTCGGCGAGTCGCCCGGCGGCGTCGACGATGTCGACGGGCACGTCGAAGAACTCCGAGACGGCGTCCTCGTGGGGGTTGACGAGCACGACGCGGTCGGCCGTCGTGCTGACGGCGCGGGCGACCGCGCGGGCCGAAACCGGGTGGCCGGCCTCGAACGCCTTGTCCTGTCGGGCGTAGCCCATGTACGGGATGACCGTCGTGACCTCGGACGCGCCGGCCTCGCGGACCGCGTCCTGCAGTTGGAGGAGTTCGACGTAGGCGTCGTTGCTGGCGGTGCTGGCGACGATGGTGGCGGCGTCGGCGTCGAAGTCGGGAACGGCGGCCAGCGTCTCGCCGTCGGGGAAGCGGTCGTACTCGACGGCCGCGAGCGACTCGCCGAGTTCGGCGGCGAGCGCGGCCGCGAGTGCCTGGGAGGATGCGCCGGGTACGAGCATACCCGTTCGTCTCTCGTGGGGGGTAAAACCGCTTTTCGTTGCGTACAGCCGCGTCGCGTGTCAGCGAACCGCGACGCCGACGGTGTCCAATCCGAGCACTTGCGTCCGCCAGTCGCCCCCGGTCAGCCGAACGCAGAAGCCCCCCGCGTCGGTGACGGCGTAGGCGGCGCGGGCGTCGTGGGCGAGCGCGACGACCGTCTCGTCCAGCGGAATCGGGGCGGCGTTCCACTCGTCCGACTCGTCGTCTCGCGCGACGACGCCGTCCGGTCCGACCGCGTGGGCGCGGCCGTCCGGCATCGACGCGACCGCCGAAAACGCCCCGTCGAGCGCGTCCATCCAGCCGTTGCCGAGCGCGTACAGCCCCGAGTCGGTCGCGGCGAGCGGGGTTCCCGAGTCGCCGCCGAGACGGCCCGCGGGGTCGGACACGTCGTTCACGCCGTCCAAGCCGACGTGCGAGAGACCGTCGTCGCCGATGCGGTAGACGCCGTCTTCGGCCGCGACGAGGCTCCCGTCGAGGGCGCGGACCGATTCGACTTCGCCGAGGTCGGTCCACCCGGACTCGTCGAAGCGGGCGACACGACCCGAGTCGGCGGCGGCGACGACGCGATTCCGGTGGAAGCCGACGGCCGTCGCGGGCCCGAAGCCGAGTTCGTGGTAGTCGTCGCCCCGGACGAGCAGTACGTCCTCGTCGGTGGCGACGGCGACTTCCCCGGGCGACCCGGCGGCGTCCCGCGCGGCGCACCGGCGGTCGACGCGGAAGCCGCCGACGAGGTCGTCGGACACGTCGACGGTCACGACCCCGACGCCCGCGGCGACGTACACCGTCTGCTTGTCGGACTTGTCCGCGTACACCCGCTTTTCGTCGATAGAGAGGTCGAAATCAGCCATCCGTTGGCCCGAGGTTCGCGGCGGGGTTCGGAAAGGATTGTGGTCGTTCCCGCGGCGCGGCGACGGGTCGGACGGGCGCGCGGCCGAGAAGTGTGATTACAGAAATTCCCGCACGTCGGAGTACCACATGTCGTGGTGGTCGAGTTCGTCGAGCGCCTCGGCCACGTCGACCGCGAGGACGTGCCAGCAGCGCTCGCCCTCGTCGGGGTCGAGGTTGTACTGGGAGTCCTTGCAGGTACAGCCGCGGTCTTCGACCACGTACTCGTCGTCGTAGCCGACGACCACGTCGAAGTCGCGGTAGCGCTTCACCCGTCGCTCGGAGACGGCCTCGATGGCCGTGACGCCCCGGTCGCCGTGGGCGTCGACGATGGCCTGCACGATCTGCGGCGAGAGCCGCCCGGCCGCTTCGAGGGCCGCTCGCCAGTCGTCGGCCGAATCCACGCCCCCGATTTCGTCGGTGGCGGTGAAAACGCATTCGATGCCGCGGGGGAGGACGCCCGCCACAGCCGCGGCGCACAATCGCATCGCAACCGGTTTCCGCCCGCGCGGGCGACTGCGGGTATGCACGTGAGCGAGGGAGGCGTCGAAATCGAGGTTCCCGACGCCCGCGACGGGGCGTCAGCGGGAACCGGCGACGATGTCTTCTACAACCCCACACAGGAGTTGAACCGGGACATCACCGCGGCCGTCCTCCGCGCCTTCCGCGAGCGCGAACCCCGCGCCGAGAGCTACCTCGACGCGATGGCCGCCTCGGGAATCCGGGGCGTCCGCGCCGCCGCCGAGGGTTACGACGTGACCTGCGCCGACCTCGACACCGACGCCGTCGAACTCGCCCAGTCGAACCTCGACCGCGCCGGCAACGGCGGCGAGGCGGTCCACCGAAACGCCAACGCCCTCATGTACGACTCCGTCTTCGACGTGGTCGACCTCGACCCCTTCGGCACGCCGATGCCCTTCGCCGACCCCGCCTTCGCCAACACTCGCGACCTCGTCTGCGTCACCGCTACGGACACCGCCCCGCTGTGCGGCGCACACCAGAAAAGCGGCATCCGGAAGTACGGCTGTCTCCCGCAGAACACCGACTACCACCCCGAGATGGGCCTTCGGACGCTCCTCGGCGCGATGGTCCGCACCGCCGCCCGCTACGACAAGGCCGCCGTCCCGGTTCTCTCGCACGCGACGCGCCACTACGCGCGGGCGTACCTCGAACTCGACGAGCGGGCGACGAAGGCCGACGAACTCCTCGAATCGACCGGCTTCGTCTACCACTGCGAGGACTGCCTCCACCGCGAGGCCGAGCACTCGCTCATCGCCCACCCGCCCGAAGCGTGCGCCAACTGCGGTTCCACCCGCATTCTCGAAGCCGGCCCCATCTGGCTCGGCCCCGTCTCCGAACCGGCGTTCGCCGAGGCCGTCCGCGACGAGGTGACGGAGGATCTCGGCACCGCGAAACGCGCCCGCAAACTCCTCGACACGCTGGCGGTCGAACTCGACACGCCGACTCACTTCGACCAGCACCGCCTCTGTAAGCTCTGGGGGCGCTCGGCCTCGAAGATGGAGACCTTCCTCGAAACGCTCCGCGACGCCGGCTACGACGCCACTCCCGCGCACTACCACGGCACCGCGTTCAAGACCGACGCGACGGTCGCGGAGATACGCGAGGCGACCGCCGCGCTCGACCCCGAAGCCTGACCGACGGGGGCTCGTAACCGGCTCACGCCGCCGCGTCGGCGGGTAGCTTCTTTGTCTCCCGTGTCGTTTTGGTGATACGTGAGCGCCAAGATTCGAACCGTCGTTCCCGTCGCGCGGGCCGTCGTCGACACGATTCGGGAGAAGGAAATCTCGTTTCTCGCGGCCAGCATCTCGTACTACGCGCTCGTCTCGCTGATTCCGCTTCTCGTGCTCGGCGTCGTCGTCGCCACCGCGGTCGGCGGCGCGGAGTTGCAGGCGCAGCTCCAGACGCTCGTCGAACGGTACCTCGTCCCGACCGGGCAGGACCTCGTCGAGGAGGCCCTCACGGACCGAGCCGGACAGGGTAGCGTCGGAGCGGTGAGCCTCGCGCTGACGGTCTGGGGCGCGCTGAAGCTCTTTCGCGGCCTCGACATCGCGTTTTCGCGCATCTACGGCTCCGAGGCCGGCGGTCTCCTCGACCAACTTCGAGACGGCACCATCGCCCTCGCCAGCATCGGCGTCGGCACCATCGGCGTCGCGGTGCTGACCGCGCTACTCGGCCTCCTCGACGTGCCGTTCCTCCAACTGCTCTCGCCGCTCCTGTTGCTACTCACGCTCTGTGCGGCGTTCTTCCCGCTGTACTACGTCTTCCCCGACGCCGACCTCTCGCCGCGGCAGGTCGTTCCGGGAACCGTCTTCGCGGCCGTCGGCTGGACCGTTCTCGGAATCGGGTTCGGGGTGTACGCGTCGGTGGCCGGCGCGTCGGTCGCGGGCGCGCTCGGGACGCTCCTGTTGCTCGTGACGTGGTTCTACTTCTCGGGGCTCATCCTGCTTTCGGGCGCGGTCGTCAACGCGGTCCTCGCGGGGGTCGGCGGCGACGCGCTGCCCGCGGAACCGCGTGACCCGCCGGGGGGACCGCCCGGAGTGGACCGGCAGGTACAACATACGGGAGGCCGACATGACGCTCGTACGGATATGAGCGACGACCGAGGTGACACCGATGGGCCGCGGACGGAGGACGCCGGCGACGCGGAGACCGGCGCGTCCGTCTCCCCGCGCGGCGCTCCCGACATCGAGGAGCTGGAATCGCAGGTCGAGGAACTCCGCGCCGACCTCGACGCGTTCGAGGACGACGTGACGGACCGGACGGTCGAAAAGCCCAAGCTCGAAGCCGAGTTGAAGCGCTACGTCCGCCGTCGGATGCGCCGCGGCAAGGCTCGCGGTTGGGGACCCTACCTCGTGCTCGGCTACGGCGTCGTCCTCACGCTCGGCGCGTTCTACTACCTCCAGTCGGACCTCATCGCGGTCGTCGCCATGCTCATCATCTTCCTGTCGACGCTCGGGCTCTACGTCCTGTTCGTCATCTTCGGCATCGGCCTGAACGCGCTCGGCCTCCCCGGCCGCGCCGTCGACGCGGTCCGCGAACGCCGCGGCTGAGATGCTCCGGTCTGCACTCGCGCTTCAGACTCGCGGGTTCGGCGAGCTAGCGCTCGCGGACGCGCCGGATGCGCTCGTCTTCCTGTTCGGTCTCGTCACCCAACTCGGCGACCAGTGGTTCTTCTTCGTCGCGTTCACGTCGCTGTACTGGCTCTGTCGCCCACGAATCACGGCCCGTCCACGGCGAACCGCGGCCGCCTTCGTCGGCCTCGCGCTCGGGTCGCTGGCGCTCGTCACCGCGCTGAAAGTCGGCTTCGCCCTGCCGCGACCGCCGACCGCGGCCGTCGCCGATGCCCCCGCGTGGCCGTCGCCGCTCTCGGACCTGTTCGTGTCGTTTACCACCGACGACGGCTTCGGCTTCCCGAGCGGCCACGCCCTCGGGACGACCGTCGTCTACGGGGCCGCGGTCTCGCTTCTCGACGTGTGGGACCGCCGCCGCCGGCTCGTCGCCGCGGCGGTCGTCGTCGCCACCGTCTCGCTCTCGCGGATTTTCCTCGGCGTCCACTACGGCGTCGACATCGTCGTCGGCGTCCTCCTCGGCCTGGTCTTTCTGAAGACGGTCTTTTCGGTCGCCGCCGCGGACGACCCCGACGCGGCCGGCCACCTCGAGCCGGCGCGGCTGTTCGCTATCGCGGCCGGCCTGAGCGTTCTCGCGCTCGCGGTGGTGTTCGCCACGGGCGTCCCCGGACACACGGAAAACGCCGCGGCGGCCCTCGGCGGGTCGCTCGGCGGCCTCGTCGGCTGGGCGCGACTCGCCGACCACGAGTCGCTGCCGACGCTGTCGCCGCCGGTGGCGCTCGTCGCATTCCTCGGCGCGGGCGGCCTCTGGGTCGGCGTCGACGTGGCCGACGCCTCGGTCCCGGTGACGGTGTTCGCCACCGGGGCGGTGGTCGCGTTCATCCTCGTCGCGCCGAAGTTACAGGGCCGAATCGGGCTCGGCGACGGGGCGACCCAGCGCGCCGACTGACTCGGGCGACGCCGACGGCCGACGCGAGGCTGGCGCTTCCCTTTTCGGACTGCACCGGTTCCGCGACCGCTCACAACCCAACGAGCTTCGCGAGTCCGGTCGCGGCTCGGCCACCGCGGCAACGACGGCTCGCGTTCGGTCTCGGCGCGGCGCTGCCGCTCTCCGGCGAGCGGTCGCAAAAGAAAAATCGGTGTGAGGCGTGCGCGACGGTTAGAACGTCTCGAGGTACCGGTCGAGTTCCCACTGGGAGACCGAGACGAGGTAGTCCTTGAACTCGGAGCGCTTGGCTTCGACGAACTTCTCGTAGACGTGGTCGCCCAGGGCCTCCTGGATGACTTCGTCCTCTTCGAGGGCGTCGACGGCAGCACCGAGGTCCTTCGGGAGCGTCTCGATGCCGTATTCTTCGCGCTTTTCCTCGTCGAACTCGTAGATGTTCTCGCGGACCGGGTCGGGGCACTCGAGACCTTTCTCGATGCCATCGAGACCGGCGTGGAGGAGCGCGGCGAGCGCGAGGTACGGGTTACAGGACGGGTCGGGGAAGCGGGCCTCGATGCGCGAGGCGGCCGGCGTGCGGGCGGCCGGCTTGCGGATGAGCGCCGAGCGGTTGCGGTCGGACCACGCGATGTAGACCGGCGCTTCGTAGCCGGGGACGAGGCGCTTGTAGGAGTTCACCGTCGGGTCACACACTGCCGTCACGGCAGGCGCGTGGTCGAGGATACCCGCAGTGAACTGCTTCGCAGTCTCGCTCAGGTCGAACTCGTCGTCGCCGTCGTGGAACGCGTTCTCGCCGTCCTGGAACAGCGAGATGTGCGTGTGCATACCCGAGCCGTTGATGCGGGCGATGGGCTTGGGCATGAACGTCGCGTGGAGGTCGTGTTCGGCCGCGATGGCGCGAACGACGGACCGGAAGGTTGCGACGTTGTCGGCCGTCGAGAGGGCGTCGTCGTACGTGAAGTTGATCTCGTGCTGGCCCTCGGCGACCTCGTGGTGCGAGGCTTCGATGTCGAAGCCCATGCTCTCGAGTCCGTAGATGATGTCGCGGCGCACGTCGGACGCGAGGTCCTTCGGCGCGAGGTCGAAGTAGCCGCCGGCGTCGTTCGTGACGGTCGTCGCGCGGCCGTCTTCGTCTTCTTCGAACAGGAAGAACTCCGGTTCGGGGGCAGCGTTCACGTCGTAGCCCATCTCTTCTGCGCGCTTGATAGCGCGCTTGAGGACGCCACGCGGGTCGCCGCTGAACGGCTCGCCGGTGGAGGTGTTGAAGACGTCACAGATGAGGCGCGCGGCGGCGCTGTTTTCCTTCTTCCGCCACGGGAGGACGGCGAACGTGGACGGGTCGGGTTCGAGGCGCATGTCGGACTCCTGGATGCGCACGAAGCCGTCGATGGAGGAACCGTCGAAATAGATGCCTTCGGTGAACGCCTTTTCGGCCTGCGAGGCCGGGATGGAGACGTTTTTGACCGTTCCGAGAATGTCGGTGAACTGGAGTCGGAGGAAGTCGACATTCTTCTCTTCGATCTCGTCGATGACTGCCTGTGCCTCGTCGCTCAGGCCGCCGTCGGTGAGTGCGTTGTCTTCCGTCATTTTCCTGAACACGCGATTCGAACACCCGCACTATAAAGACCTTTCCGCTTAATGCAATTCCCCGCACCTCGCCACAGAATTGGATATTCGTAAAATTCTAATCCCCCGGGACGGTGTGTAGATGTAATGACGTACGAAAACCTCGACGCGAAGCTCATCAACGCACTCCTCGGCGACGGCCGGGCGAGCCTGCGAAGCCTCGCCGAAGAACTCGACGTGTCGGTCACGACCGTCTCGAATCACCTGCGAGACCTCGAAGACGAAGGCGTCATCGAGGGCTACACCCCCCGCGTCAACTACGACGCGCTCGGCTACGACGTAACCGCCGTCATTCAGCTCAAAGTCGAGGGCTCTGCGCTCCCCGAAATCACGGAGCGCCTCCGCGCCGAAAAACAGATGATTTCGGTGTACGAGGTCACCGGCGACTACGACATCATCGCCATCGGCAAGTTCCGTGACACCGACGGCATGAACACGCAGATCAAGAAACTGCTCACGGACGCGGACATCCGCGAGTCCAACACCTCGGTCGTGCTCAACGCCGTCACCGAAAACGAGCAGTTCGAACTCGACCTCGACCAGTAACGCCGTCAGACGATTCGCGTTTTCACGTCTCGCATCTCCGACTTGCAGTAGGGACACCGATACCTCGTGTCGAAGCCGTCGGGCGTCGTTTTCGTCGTGGTCTCTATCTCGTGGACCGCCACGTCGCGTCCACACTCTCGGCACTGGACCGCTGGCATCGGTTCGTGTTCATCGACTATTCGAAATAAACCTACTGGGGTCTGTGTATTGTTGTCACACGTCTGTCTATAGACGGAGGGGCACCGCTTCGACTGGAGAACCCGCGGACTTCGGTCGAGACAGACCGAATCTGTCCCCGCGTCTCGGTGCCGATTTCGGCGACTGTTCGAAGGCTCCCGTTTCGACTGGAAAATCCGACGACGACGAGCGATTCTCCGGCCGATAAACCGGAGACGAAATGTTGCGAGTTGTCCGCGAACAGGACGGTGCGCGGTCGACCCGGTCAGAACTCGTCTTCGAAGACGAACGTGCCGTTCCGCTGGACGACCTCGCCGTCAACCTCGATGACCGACTCCTCGGACATGTCGACGATCATGTCGACGTGCTCGGCGCTCTCGTTGAGTTCGTTGTCCGCGCCGACCGTCTCGGGGTACGCCGAGCCGACGGCCATGTGGACGGTGTCGCCCATCTTCTCGTCGAACAGCATGTTGTAGGTGAACTGGTCGATGCTGCGGTTCATGCCGATACCGAGTTCGCCGAGGTAGCGCGCGCCCTCGTCGGTGTCGAACACGCCGTCTAAGACCTCCTCGTTCCCCTCGGCGGAGTAGTCGACGACCTCGCCATCCTCGAAGCGGACGCGGACGCCGGAGACCTCGCGGCCCTGTCGGTACAGCGGCAGGTCGAAGTAGACCTCGCCGTTCACGGAGTCCTTCACTGGCGCGGTGAACACTTCGCCGCCGGGGAGGTTGTGCTCGGCCGTGTCGTTGATGGCCGTGTTGCCGGCGATGCTCATCGTCACGTCGGTCTCGTCGCCCGACTTGATGCGGACCTCGTCGCCGTCGTTGAGGATGTCGACTAACTGCTGTTGGAGTTCGCCCTGCGCGTCCCAGTCGAGGGTGACGGCGTCGTAGACGAAGTTCTCGTAAGCCTCTGTGCTCATGCCCGCAAGCTGGGCGCTCCCCTTCGCGGGGTACTGGGTGAGACACCAGCGCTTCGAGAGCATCTCGCCTTGCACGGGCTTGTACGCCCGCTTGTACGCGGCGTTCGTCTCCGGCGGCACGTCGCTCTGCTCGGTGGCGTTCGTCTCGCCGCGGACGCGGATGATGACGTCCGTCTCCTCGTAGAGCGCCAGCACGTGCTCGGGCGTCTCGTAGTCGTCGTCGCCGGCGCGGAGGAACGCGCGGGTAAAGCGCGGGTTCGCGTCCATCGCGACGACGTTCGCGCCGCGGTCGCCGAGCAGTTCGTGGACGGCCGTGACGAGGTCCTCGGCCACCGAGGGCGCGGAGATGACGACGTTGTCGCCGGCCTCGACGCTCGTGGAGTGGTCGACGATGGTCTGTGCGTGCTCGCGGATGCGCGGGTCCATACCGCGTCGTGTGTGTCCCCGGGGCAAACACCTTTCGAAGCGCAAATATTGCGCCGGCGGACGGGGAACGCCACGCGGACCACCGTTTATTTCTCCGTCGGCGCGGTCTCTCCGCGCATGATAGACCTCCGAAGCGACACCGTCACGCTCCCGTCCGACGAGATGCGCGAGGCCGCCCGGGACGCCGACGTCGGCGACGACGTGTACGGCGACGACCCGACCGTGAACGAACTCGAAGCGCGCGCCGCCGAGTTGGTCGGCAAGGAGGCCGCGCTGTTCGTGCCGTCGGGGACGATGGGCAACCAAATCGCCGCCCGCGTCCACGCCGACCCCGGTCAGGAGGCGCTCGTGGACGCGAAGGCACACGTCTACAAGTGGGAGGTCGGCGGCTTCGCCCAACTGTCGGGGCTGCAGGTCCGCGCCTACGACGCCGGCGAGCGCGCCGCGCCGACGCCCGAGCAGGTCCGCGACCACGCCCGCGAGGAGTCGCTGCACGTCGCCGGCACGGGCGTCCTGTGCCTCGAAAACACCCACAACGCCCGCGGCGGCGTCGCGGTTCCGAAAGCCGACGTCGACGCCGCGGCCGACGCCGCCCGCGACCTCGGGATTCCGGTTCACCTCGACGGCGCGCGCCTGTTCAACGCCTGCGTCGCCCTCGACGAGGACCCGAAGGCGATGGTCGAGGGCGTCGATACGGTGATGTTCTGTCTCTCGAAGGGGCTCGGTGCACCCGTTGGCTCGATGCTCGCCGGTTCCGAGGCGTTCATCGAGGACGCCGTCCGCGTCAGAAAGCAGTTCGGCGGCGGCATGCGACAGGCCGGTCTCATCGCCGCGCCGGGGCTCGTCGCGCTCGACAATATCGACCGCCTCGCCGACGACCACGAGAACGCCCGCGTCCTCGCCGAGGGTCTCGACGCCGTCGCCGGCCTGTCGGTGCCGACGCCCGATACGAACATCGTCGTCGTCGACTCCGCGGGCGCGGGGCTGACGGCCGAGGAGTTTGTGAGTCTGTGTGAGGGCGTGGATATCCTCGGCGGCACGTTCGGCGAGTATCACACCCGGTTCACGACGAACCTGAACGTCTCGCAGGAGGACGTGGAGACGGCGGTCGAACTCGTCGCCGACGCGGTCGAGTCGCGATAAGGAGCCTCAGCCAGTCGCGAGCGCGACGACGAACCACAGCACGCCACCGAGGGCAAGTGCGACACCCATCGCCTTCCCCAGCCGCCGTTGGAGTACCTCCGCCTTCGCTGGTGCCTCCGTCCACTCCCGGGGCGAAACCAGGCTCCTCGCGGACATCGGTCGCCTGTACAGGTAGCCGCCGGCGGCGACGAACATGACCGAGGGAACGACCTGTGCGGGGTCCATCTACAGTTCGGGTTCGATGTAGACGAAGTGGACCCGTTCGTCGGCCGCCTTGAGTTCGGTCTCGATTTCGCTGATGTGGTCGTCTATCTCCTCGGTGTCGAGTTCGGGGTCGAAGCTCACGTCGAGGGCGACGAGGAGTTTCTCGGGGCCGACGTAGCTCGCGCGGAAGTGGTCGATGTGGACGACCCGCGGGTCGTTTTTAACGATGTTGCGGAGGGCCTGTTCTTCGTCCATGGGGACGCTCTCGCCGATGAGGAGGCGCTTGTTCTCCCACGCGAGCGCGATTGCGAAGCCCATGAGCAGTATCCCGATGAGGAGCGCCGCACCGGCGTCGAACAGCTCGTTACCCGTGAGTTCGGTGAGGCCGATGCCGACGAGCGCGAGCATCGCGCCGACGAGGGCGACGGTGTCCTCCGTGAACGCCGTGAGCGTCGTCACGTCGCTCGTCTCCCGGAACGCCTCCACGAGACCGCTCCACTCGTACTCCTCCATCTGCCGGCGGAGTTCGGCGTTCGCCTTCAGGAACGCGTAGCTCTCGAAGGCGATTGCGCCGAGGAGGATGGCGACGTTGATCAACACGGGCTCGATTTCGAAGCCGAGCAAGAAGAGCGCCTCTCCGCCACCGCCGTGGCCGGGGTGCATCAGGGCGTCGTAGCCGTGCTTGGCCGACTCCCAACCGGCGATACCGAACAGCATCACGGAGACGAGAAACGAGTAGAAGAACTGTGATTTCCCGTAGCCGAAGGGGTGCGACTGCGTCTCGTCGCGCTTGCTGTCGCGGATGCCGATGAGGAGGAACACCTGGTTACCGGTGTCGGAGATGGAGTGATACGTTTCGGAGAGCATGGAGGGACTCCCGGTCGCGAGATAGCCGAGGAACTTGAGAATCGCAATCGCCCCGTTCGCGAAGAGCGCGGCGACGACGACGGACGTACTGCCTGCCATATCGTGGGCCACTCCCCCCGCTCGGATAGAGCTACCGACGAGGAACCGGGACACCGCTCGCCGACCGCGGCGGCGACGCCGACACCGACGCCGCAGCCGGTAGGTTTCAATCCCTCCGGCGCTTACCCCGGCGCATGCTCGTTGTCGTCTCCGACACCCACAGCACGGACGGCCATCGACTGACGAACCGAACCCTCGACGCGGTCCGCGAGGCGGACCTCGTCGTCCACGCGGGCGACTTCATGCGCGAGTCCGTCCTCGACGCGTTCATCGACGAGGCCGACGCCTTCCTCGCGGTCTACGGCAACAACGACGGCTCCGAGATTCGCGACCGGATTCCAGTCGCGCGGAACGTCACCTACGGCGGCGTCGAGTTCGCGGTGACTCACACCCGACGCGGCGGGAACACCGCGCTTTCGATGTTCGGCCGCGAGCGCGGGGCCGACGCGGTCATCTTCGGCCACAGCCACCGGCCGGGCTTCGACGGCACCGGGCCGATTCCGCTCCTCAACCCGGGGAGTCACGCCCAACCGCGAGGCAACCGCAAGGCGCACGCGGAACTGGAGGAACTGCCGGACGGCGGGCTCCGCGGGCGACTCGTCACCGTCGACGGCGACACCTTCGAGACGTTCCGTATCGTCCCTGACGAGTAATACAGTGGGGTCCGGCGGAGGGCCGGAAGAATCAGCGGGAACAGGCCGGGAAGCCTGTTGGGGACAGTCCGAGGCCACGCGAGACGACGGGGTGAGGGGCAGGGGCACGGATGGCAGTCCCGTCGCCGTTGGGGGGCCACGCGCGACCTCGTACTCACTCCTACGGGTGACGGTATCAAATACGCACCGTAAGCTCAAACAACCGTTTTAGTCACGCAGCACGCCCACCGCGACCCACGCGAGAAGCACGGTCAGCCCCCCGAGGAAGAACAGCGTCCCCGGCGAGAGCGACCCGATAGTCTCGGCGAGCCCCCCCGACCCGCTCGTGAACTGCGCCGCGGTCTCCGTGACCGTCTGTGCGGCCGTCGTGTCCGGAACCGCCGTCGGCGTCGGCGTCGCGGTCGCGGTCTCCGCGGCGGTCTGCGTGGCTTCCGTCGCCGTCCGCGTCGTCTCGACCGCGGTCCGGGTCGCCTCCGCGGTCTGCGTCGTCGAATCCGCCGTCGTGGTCGCCTCGGCGATGCTGAACCCGCCGCCGCCGTCGGTCGTCGTCGCGGTCTCAGTCGCCGTCTGCGTCGTCGAATCCGCTGTCGTGGTCGCCTCGGTCGCCGTCGTCGTCGTGGCAGAATCGGCCTGATAGGTCGCGTTGAGGTCGCCTCCCGACCCGCCGCTTTGGCCGGCTTCGGAACCGCCAGCGCCGTCCGCACCGCCGGCCGAGGTACCGAAGCCGAACGGGAGCACCGACCCGGTTCGAGCGAGCCGATTTACCACGGCCGCGCCGATGCCGAGGACGCCGACTCCGCCGATGAGGCGCGTGAGCGCGCCTTTCAGTCCCTTCGTCTCGTCCTCGCGCCCGGCGACGACGACGAGCGCCCGGTCCGCGGGGGTGTACACCTTCATCTCGCGACCCTTCTCGGAGTACCTCGTGTCCGCGACCTCGATGAGGCCCGCTTCCGAGAGGTTCCCGAGGTGGTACTGGACGTTCTGGAGGGACGTGTCGACCTCGGTGGCGAGGTCGGAGGGCGTCGCCGGCGACTCGTGGAGCGACGCGAGGACCGACCGGGCGGTCGACGAGGAGATGGCTCCGAGCAGGTCGTCCGCCTCGTCGCTGTCGAGGCCGATAACCTTGGGATCTCGGTCGTCCCGGTTGTCGTCCGGGTCGCCCGGGCTGGAGGGGATGAGGTCGGCCATCAAATCGGCGTTACTCGCGTTTTCCCATGAGTGTTCGTATTCTTTCACGACCCGTCGCCGAAATTGCTATACCTCGTGCCCGCCGAACCCATCCACATGACCGACCCTTTGGTCGTAGACGGCCTCGTCGACTTTCTCGCGGGGGATCCCGTGTTCGTCGGGCTGCTCGTCGCGTTGTTGCTCTTCGTCTTCTTCGGGTATCTCCTCGTCCGTCGGACGCTCCTCGGCCTGAGCGAGGGGTACGACGAGGCGCGCCGCCGCTGATGGACGGGACAACAGCCGACGCCGACGACCGCCGAGGTGTCGCCCCGTGGTAGCCGCCGCGACGCTCGCCACGTTCGTCGTCGCCGCCCTCGCCAGCCTGTTCATGGCGTGGGCCATCGGCGCGGGGTCGTCGGGTTCGACGCCCTTTGCGCCCGCGGTCGGAGCCAACGCCATCTCGGTGATGCGCGCGGGCTTCATCGTCGGGCTGCTCGGGTTCGCCGGAGCGTTCCTGCAGGGCGCCAACGTCACCAACGCCGTCGGTACCGAACTCATCGGCGGCGTCACGCTGACCGCGGGGGCCGCGGTCGTCGCGCTCATCACCGCGGCGGTGCTCGTCGCGCTCGGCGTCTTCGCCGGCTACCCAATCGCCACCGCCTTCACCGTCACCGGCGCGGTCGTCGGCGTCGGCCTCGCAATGGGCGGCGACCCCGCGTGGGCGAAGTACCAGCAAATCGTTTCGCTGTGGGTGCTCACCCCCTTCGTCGGCGGTGGGGCGTCGTACGCGACCGCCCGACTCCTCCGCGCCGACGGCGTCTCCGAGCAGTGGACCGTCCCTGCGCTCGCCGGAATCGTCGGGCTGCTCGTCGCCAACATGGAGTTCGCGGGGCTGGGCGGCGCGGCGGGCTCGGCCTCGGTCGCCCGGGCCGCTGCAGTCGAGGCGGCCGGCCTCGTCGGCCTCGGCGAGACGGTCTGGTTCGTCGCCGCCTCCCTTTTCGTCGCGCTCGTCGCGGCCGCGGTCGTCGGTCGCTGGGTGACGACCGACAAGACCCGCGGTCAGCGGCGATTCCTGCTCGTCCTCGGCGGCCTCGTGGCCTTCTCGGCGGGCGGCAGTCAGGTCGGCCTCGCTATTGGGCCGCTCGTTCCCCTGCTGGACGTGGTCGCGGTCCCGCTCCCGGCGCTCCTCGTCGGCGGCGGAGTGGGTCTCCTCGCTGGGTCGTGGACCGGTGCGCCGCGCATGATTAAGGCGCTCGCGCAGGACTACTCCTCGCTCGGGCCGCGGCGCTCCATCGCGGCGATGATTCCCTCGTTCGCTATCGCCCAGACCGCCGTCGCCCTCGGCGTTCCCGTGTCGTTCAACGAGATCATCGTCAGCGCCATCATCGGCTCCGGCTACGCCGCCGGCGGGTCGGGCGTCTCCCGGCGGAAGATGCTGTACACGGTCCTCGCGTGGGTCGGTTCGCTCGCGCTCGCGTTCGGGCTGGGCTACGGCGTCTTTACGCTCGTGTCGAGCGTACTCGGTCTGTGAACGTTCGTGGATTCCGCGTCGCGCTCGCCACCCTCGTTTCTGCCCTCTGGGCCGTCTTCGGCGTCTACCACGTCGCGATGGCGGTCGTGACCGGCATCTCGCTCCGCGGGTTCGCCTTCGGAGCCGTCGGACTCGGCGCGTTCGCGCTGGCGATTCGCTTCCGCGGGCGGGCGCGACGCCTCGGCGACGGCACCGCCGACGTGACCGGATTGGCGTTCCTCGCGTTGGCGTCGCTGGCGCTCGTGGTTCTCTCGTTTACGCTGCTCGGGTGAGTCGCGTCGACGACGGTTCGAAAACGAGTTCGGTCGAGGTCGGGACGAATTGGGCTCGGTCGGGTCGGACCGGTCAGGTGTCGGGCTCGACTTCCGCTTCCTCGTCGCCGCCGTTCTCGTCGTCGCCGTTGCCGTCGGCGGCTTCGATGCCTGAGTTGGTTCGGATGCGCGCTTTCATGATGCGCGTGTTGTCGACCTGCTCGATGCGGATGACGATGTCGTTGTAGCTGATTTCCTCGCCTTCCTCGACGAGACGACCGGCGCGGTTGAAGATGAAGCCGGCGAGCGTCTCGAACTCCTCGCCCTCGGGGAGTTCGATGTCGAGCATCTCGTTGACCTCGTCGATGTTGACCTCGCCGCGGACGAGGTAGGTGTTCTCGTCGACCGACTCGAACGGCTCTTCCTCGTCGCCTTCGAGGATGTCGCCGACGATTTCCTCGACCATGTCTTCGAGGGTGATGAGCCCCTCCGTGGTCCCGAACTCGTCGATGACGACGACCATCTGCATCCGCGTATCTTGCATCTCGGCCATGAGTTCGTCGACGTTCTTCGACTCGGGCACGTGGAGCGTCGGCGAGACGATGTCGGCGATGCCGACGCCGCGTTCGCCGTAGTACTTCTCGCGGACGAGGTTCCGGATGTTGACGATACCGATGATGTTGTCGAGGTTACCGTCGTACACGGGGACTCGCTCGTGGTCGGCCTGCACGCACGTCTCGATGGCCTCGTCGATGGTCGCGTCCTTCGGGACGGCGGTCATGTCGAGGCGCGGGGTCATGACCTCCTTCGCGATCGTCGAATTGAACCGGAAGATGCGGTCGAGCATCTCGCGTTCTTCCTCCTCGATGACGCCCTCGCGCTCGCCCGTCTCGATGAGGTTCTGAATCTCGTCGCGGGTGACGTAGGTCGTCTCGATGGCGGTCTGACCGCCGGTGACCTTGTTGATGACGCGGGTCAGGTAGTCGAAGAAGACGACGAGCGGGAGCAACAGCAGCTCGGCGTATTTCAGGGGCCGCGCGATGCGGAGGGACCACGACTCGGTGTTTTCGACCGCGTAGGACTTCGGCGCGCTCTCGCCGAACAGCAGGACGATTGCCGTAATCCCGAACGTCGCGATTGCGACCGCCTCTCCCTGTTGGAAGCCGACGAAGACGAGCAGCCCGGTCGATATCGAAGACATCGCGATGTTCGCGATGTTGTTTCCGACCAGAATGGTCACGAGAAGCCGGTGCGGGTCGTCCTTGAGCGCTTTCACCCGCTCCGCGCCCGGTACACCGTCTTCGACCATCGAGTCGACGCGGTGTTTTGCGAGCGAGAACATCGCAATCTCGGACGAGGAGAAGAACGCCGAGAGGCCGATCAGGACGATGATTCCGATCACGCCGAGGACCGTTATCGTCGTGTCGTCCAGCGGAATGTTCGAGACCTGTGCGGCCGCGAGTGTCGTGGCTGGTGGTAACTGTAGCGGCGGCAAACCCATGTAACTACACTGTCTTGCGCGGGACCGGAATTAAGAGTTGCCCTCGATCCCCTCTCGGTCGGCGTCTCGTCCGCCCTCGCTGGTCCGGTCGGCGAACCGACGGCGAACCGATATTGCGGCGCGGATGCCCGCGAGCGAAGGGCTTAGGCGACGCTCTTCCCAACAGCCGCCCATGGCAGACGAGCAACCGGCGATTACGCTGTACCGACTGCAGGCGTGCCCGTACTGCGAGCGGGTCGTCCGCACGCTCGACGACCAGGGCCTCGCCTACCAGTCGCGGTTCGTCGAGCCGATGCACTCCGACCGGAACGTCGTCAAGCGCGTCTCGGGCAAGCGCTCGGTCCCGGCCATCGTGGACGACAACACCGGCGTCACGATGTCCGAGTCGGCGAACATCGTCGAGTACCTCGAAAACACCTACGGGGAGGGTGCCTGATGGTCGACTTCGACGTCGTCGACCTCCCCGACCACGACGCGCCGGCGACGGGCGACACCGCCCCGGACTTCACCCGCCCGCTCGTCAACGACGAGTTCTGGGAGGACGCGTCCCTCTCGGACCTCACCGACGACGGCCCCGTCCTCCTCGTGTTCCACACGATGGCGGGCGCGTTCCCGGCGACGTACGTCTGGAACGAACTCCGCGACCGCGGCGTCCCGGAGGACGTGCAGGCGGTCGGCGTCTCAATCTCGTCGCCCTACGAGCACAAGGCGTTCCTCGAAGAACGCGACGTGGACGCCCGACTGTTCTCTGACCCCGCGGCCGACGTCGCGGCCGACTACGACCTCGAACACGACCTCGACGGGATGGCCGGCGTCACCGAACACCGCCCCGCCGTGTTCCTCCTCGACGAGGAGCGGACGGTCCAGTACCGCTGGGTCGCCGCCGAGTGGCCGGATTTCCCGGACTACGAGGAACTCGCTGACGCGCTCGCCGGCCTGTAAGTCCCGCCGCTCGAAGCGACGCACGCGGGCCGAGCCCTCGGCCCCGCCCGTACCGACCCGCGTGCCCCGCACGGAATCGCCGTTTCGTCACGCTTTTTCGCCCGTTGCCCGTCCGTTCGTCCATGAGCGACGACGACGTACAGCGTGCCGCCGCCTCCATCCGCCGCGGCGAGGCGGTCGTCTACCCGACCGAGACGGTCTACGGCATGGGCGCGGACGCGACGAACGCCGACGCGGTCGAACGCGTCTTCGACATCAAGAGCCGCGACCGAGACAAACCGCTTTCCGCCGGCTTCCCCGACGTGGACGCCGCGCTGGAGCACGTCGTCGCCGACGACCGCGAGGAGGCGTTTATGCGCCGGTTCCTCCCCGGGCCGGTGACGGTCGTCGTGGAACGACGCGACAGTCTGCCGGACGCACTCGTCGCCGGGAAAGAGCGCGTCGGCGTCCGCGTCCCCGACCACGAACTCGCGCTCGCCCTCTTTCGCGCGTCCGGGACGCCCGTCACCGCGACCAGCGCCAACCGCTCCGGTACCGGGAGCATCACGCACCCCTCGCAGCTCTCCGACGAGATTCGGGAGGCGGTCGCCGTCGTTCTCGACGGCGGGACGACGCCCGGCACCGAGAGCACCGTCGTCGACCCCGGCCGCGGCGTCGTCCACCGCCGCGGCGCGATGGCCGACGACATCGAGGCGTGGTTAGACGAACACGCCGCCGACGCGTAGCCCGACGGGCGTGCCAACGAGGCGACGCGTAGCAGGCGGCGTCGCCGCCGCGGCGACGAGCCTAACCTCACCGGCTGAGCCCCACCTCACCGACCGAGTAGCGACGCCAACGACCACGTTTTCACGCCGCACCGCTCCCGGTAGGCGCACGACTCGCACTTCGCGGAGTTCCGCAACCGCGACGGGACGAAGTCGAGGCCGCGGGCGATGCCGAGCGCCCGGCGGTAGGCCGCCTTGTTCCCCGTGGTGAGCCTGACCGTCCGCACGACGCCGACCGCCGGATACTCGACCAGCGCCCGCGGTATCGATGTTTCGCGCTCCCACGCGAGCGCCTTCGCCAGCGCGACGGCCCGGACGCGCTGGGGTTCCCAGACGCCGCGCTCGGGCGGTTCGCCCGGCGAGACGAGTGAAGGAACGGGCGGCTGGTCGTCGCCGGGCGACCGCACGAGTTTGTGCGCGATGCCGCGGCAGTCTTTCCCCGCGAGGAACACGTCACGGGCGACGGGGTCGGTGAGGGCGCCCCAGTCGTCGCGCTCGCGGAGTCGAGCGAGGTTCTCGCGGTACGCCGCCGGCGACACCGAAATCGGGCGCGCCGCGAGTTCGTCGCCGGGAGCGTCGAGCAGGTCGGGGTACGCGAAGGCGAGCGAGCGAACCTCGCGGACCGCGGGCGGCGGCGCTCGGTCGTCGTCGCGGCGGGCGTAGTAGAGTTGTCGCGGACAGTACGCGGCGCGGGCGAGGTCGGACGCGGCGACGAGGGAGGACACGGGACGGGCTGGCTCCGTTATCAGATAAGAAGGTTCGCGCGAGCGCGTCGCAGCGGCGGCGGGGCCGAACACCCGCACGCGTCGTCCGGCTCGCCGCCGTGCGTGAATTAATACGGCCGCGCCCCTTGGCATACTGACATGGCATCGACCGCCGCCGGCTCGTGGCTCCGGATGACGCGTCCCGAACTCGCCGTGTTCGTCTCCGGGGTCACGAGCATGGGTTTGGAGATTCTCGCCGGTCGGATGGTCGCCCCCGAGTTCGGCAGCAGCATCTACACGTGGGGAAGCATCATCGGCGTCTTCCTCGCGGCGCTGAGTCTCGGCTACCACCGCGGCGGGCAGCGGGCCGCAGAGGCCTCGAACGGCGCTCTCGTCCGCGTTTTCATCGGTACCGCGGCGTACATCGCGGGCGTCATCCTCCTCGGCGACCTGTTCATCCAGTCGACGACGAGCCTCCCTCTCCCGAGCCGATTCGCGTCGCTCCCGGCGATTACGCTCCTGTTCGGGCCGCCGACGTACTTCCTCGGCTTCATCAGCCCCTACGCGGCCGAACTCTCCGGGCGGTCCGACGTGGGCGCGGCGTCGGGCCACGTCTACGCCGTCGGCACCGTCGGCAGCATCATCGGCGCGTTCGCTACCACGTACTTTCTCATCCCCTCTCTGAGCGTCACCAACATCGGGCTCGTCTTCGGACTCATCTCGGTCGTGACGGCGCTCGCGCTCGCCCGCCCCGACATCGGCCGCGACGAGGCGGTCTGGAGCGTCGGTATCGCCGCCGTCCTCGTCCTCGCGTCTCTGACCGGCGGCATCGGCCTCGACTCCCGCGGAGCCACCGTCTACCACACCCAGACCGCCTACCAAGAGCTTCGCGTCGCCGACGCGGGCGGGACGCGGACGCTCTACCTCGACGGCCAGCCCCACAGCGCGATGGACCTCGACGACCCGACGCGGCACGTCTTCGACTACACCTCGTACTTCCACGTCCCCTTCCTCTTGTCCGACGACATCGACCGCGTGTTGTTCGTCGGCGGCGGCGGGTTCACCGGCCCGCGCGTGTTCTTGGAGAAGTACCCGAACGTGACGGTCGACGTGGTCGAACTCGACCCCGAAGTCGTCTCCGTCGCCGAGGAGTACTTCGGCGTCGAGGAGTCGCCGCGGCTCAACGTCCACACGATGGACGGCCGGCAGTACCTCCGGGAGACGAACCGGACGTACGACCTCATCGTCCTCGACGCCTACCGGAAGGACAAGGTCCCGTTCCAACTGACGACCCAGGAGTTCATGCAGCTCACCGCGGACCGCCTCGACGAGGACGGCGTCCTGTTCGCCAACGTCATCTCCGCGCCGAGCGGCCCGGCTTCGCAGTTCTACCGCGCGGAGTACAAGACGATGCGGTCGGTCTACCCGCGGGTGTACAGCTTCCCCACCGCGGGGAGCGTCGTCGTCCAGAACATCGAGGTCGTGGCGACGAAAGACGAGACGCTCGTGACGGCCGAGGAGCTACAGGCGCGCAACCAGCGCCGCGACATCGGCATCGACCTCGCGGCCGAACTCACGTCCTACCGGAACGACGAACCTACCGGCGACGTGCCGCTTCTCACCGACGACCGCGCGCCCGTCGACAGTCTCCTGGACCCGATGGTCGGTCAGCGCTACGTCGTCCAGCGGACGAACGAGACCGAACAACGCGAGGCCGACAGGAACGCAACCACTCGGGGTGCAGTTACCGGTACGGCCGTGAGGGCGGCGTAAGCGATGGTTCACGACAGAATCCACGCGAGGGAACCGACCCACGACCGCGACCGCTGGACCGAGGGCGTCGTCGAGTCGGTCGCCGAACGCGACGGTCACTGGGTGGTCCGCGCGCGCACGGCCCGGAACGGACGCGAGGGAGACGATTCAGTCGAACTGGTCGTCACCCTCGCGGTCCGCGACCTGTTTCTCCGCCGGCTCGATGTCGACGCCGGCGAGTCGCCCGTCGGCTGTCGGTTCTGGTACCGAAAGAAGCGACGGTAACTCCGCGGCCGCGACCGCAAACTCGACCCGACGGCCTGAAACACGGGTCGGCCGGGGGTCGATGCCGGTTAGTTCGTCGTTTCGAGGGCTTTTTGATACATACGCGGCCCGGCGACGGCGGCCGTTCCGAGCACCATGAGCGAGGCACCGACGCCGAGGCGCTGCCCCGGGGCGACCGCGGACGCGACCACGCCGGTCACGACCGCGAGACCGGCGAGGAACATGACCCCGCCGAGGACATCGAGCGGCTGGATTGACATCTCTGTCGAGAGATTCCTCGCTCGTCTCAAAAGTCTTCTCGCCGTCGTCCTGCGATTCTCCGACGGTTGTCACTCTTTGGCTCATCACGTTGTTCTTCGCACAAAGAGTGGGACCGCCCGGGCTGTCCTTACCCAACAGTAGCCGACTCTCCACTACCTCTATCGGTCGAACTGAGATATTCCTACTCATGACTCATTCAATCCGGAGTTTGTCCAGGTGAGGACGGCGGCGCAGCTCCATCCGTTCGCGCTGGGACGCTTTGTCGTAATGCTGTTCAATAACCTCCTGAGACGCATTCACGCGCTCCGCGGTCACCTCCGCAGGGAACCCGCGATCTCTGTGCCACGTAATCGAACCCGTCCGAATGTGGTGCGGTGATCGAGAAGACGGACACTTGCTACCCTGAGTGTATGACCCCGCGAACTCGCAGGAATCTTTCTCGTACTCGTGCGGGCACGGACCAGCGACACACGGCTGGGTCGCCTGATACATCCATCCCCGAAAACCGTTCTTCGAGATACGAGTCCCGTGATGCGTCACGAACAGCGGAGAGCGACCGAAGTCGTCGTGGCCATCCGGCCGGAACTTCTCGATGTAGGTGTTCAGCGACTCGACGACCTCCGGCAAGAGCGAAACCGTACGTTCGCCATTCATCTGATTCTTCAGCGGCGTCTCGGACTCCGGCCGGTGGACGAACTCGACGTACTGCTCATCGGGGTAGTAGTCGCGCAGATCGAGCCCACGAAGGGCACCAAGACGAGCGCCCGTGTGCCACGCGAGTTCGAGAACCGCGTGGAATCGAGTCCCGCGGACGCTACTGTGTGACCGGTAGTACCGAAGCAATCGAAGCGCGTCGTCGGGAACCAACATCGTGTCTCGCGACCGCTCCGACATCGGGACACTCGGTACGTGGACCTTCTTCGAGAGACCGTCCTCGACCGCCTCGATGCGTTCGAGGTACTCGATGAACCCGAGTAGCGTCTCCATCTCGCCGTGGAGAGTGGGTGAGGCGATTCCCTGACCTGCGCGAAAGGCCTCGAACTGCTCGAACGTCCATCCGTTCAGGTCAGAGACGCGCTCGATATTCCGGTCTTCACACCATTCGACCCAGAGTTTCAGACGATACTTGTAGGTCTTGATGCTCGACTCCGAGAGTTCCGTCCCGCGACGGTCAAGATACCGACGAACGGCCTCACGGGGCTTGAGTTCCGAAGGTCCGTTCATGGCTCACCCCATCCATCGAAGATGGACATGGCGCATCGCTGGTGCAGGTAGTAGTCGTCGACATCGTTCCGGTCGGCTGTGAATCTGTACTCCGCTTCGACAGAGACGTAGTCCTCAGACGGGTCGACTTCCATCCGACAGACCGCACACGTCGGGTAGTACGTCATCTGCACCCTCCGCTGTGTTCGGGGCAGACCGGAACCATTCGCGGATAATACTCGTCTTCGGTCGAGAGATCGAAGCCGTCGCACTCCGTCGGCTCCAGAACTCGCCCGCAGAAATGACACTCGACCCACTCGGTCAGCGGATCGATGAACGCAGGACGAGTAGAATCGGCTTGCCCGCCGTCGGTCACGAGCTGACGTTCGATGCGGCGGCATTCAGAACAATGACCGTCGTCGTCGAGACCGCGGAGTCTGTCACACGCGCGGCAGGGCCGCCTGTGCGCGGGGCGGCTCATCTCTTGACCTCCAGCGCCGCGCACTTCCGGCAGACGCTCAGGCGAGTTTCGGCATCGACGCCGACCGCCGGGCGGAGGAGACAGATCTCACACGTGGACTCGTCGCCCTTATCAAACTGTACTGCATCGGTCGCTATGCGGGTGGTAACACCCGTGGTTTTGGTTTCCGTCATGGCTATTGACGGACCCTTCCTGAGTGCGGTGCTGGACCCACCGCGCTCAGGGCCTACAAAAATCATCTCCAGCCGACGGTGTCTCTCAGGGTTCCGTGAGTCTACCATAACACTAACTGTGCATAAATGCACCGTTAGTTTGAGAACAGATGTTTGGATTGCTAAAGCACGATTCGTCGGCAATAGACCAAACCAGCGTATACGTACACGTAATGAGAAAGTCTGCATCGTGGATGACGATATGGGACGACCGAATCCTCGAGTGGGCACGAGAACACGAGTCGGCGAGCGCCGCCGCGATGAAAGACACCGAGTACTTCCAGGTATCTCGTTCGTCGCTCTCACGGAGGCTCTCGAAGCTCAATGAGAAAGGGCTACTCCAGCACCTCGGGAATGGTGTCTACGTCATCACGGCCACCGGCGAAAGCTATCTCGAAGGCGAACTCAGCGCTGAAGAACTGAACGGTGAGAATGGTGAAGAGGGCTCTGCGTCCGCGTGACGAAATCTGAGATGCGGAAGTCAGGTGACTGGATGACTATCTGGGATGACCGGATTCTCGAGTATCTCCTCGAGCACGGCTGGGGCTCCCCGGAGACGATCCATTGGGAGATCGGCCGTGAGACGACGCTTCACCAGATTCGAGAGCGGTGTCGTGTACTGTGTCACGCTGGGTTGGCGTCGCCGTTCATCGACGAGCGGAGCGCCGACATGTTCGAGATTACGATGTGGGGTCAGTTGTATCTCGACGGGAAGGTGAATGCTGGGTTGATTCGGCCGATTCCGAGGCCTAGGCCGCCGGATAAAGTTAGACCCGATTACTGGGCTGGGTTTGTCTAGTGGCGGTGGCGAATTGGGTAGTCTCTGGTTTATATGTCCATACAATATAACTAGACCTCGACTTGTATGTCAGAATACGGGAATTACAACTAAATTCGATTTAGGTTAACCTAGAATATTCTGTGGATCTAAGTCGACATCACACACTAGAGGCCTTGTAGTGCAGCTTATGGTTGTATACCAGATTCAAATCAAAAATACATCACTCAACCAAACAGGTGCCCAATTATTCAGAGAAACCGTTATATATGGGACGCCCTGTCTAGAATACTGTGACCTGACACGATTTCCCTAGGTATCCCAGGAGGACTCGATCCCCGCTGCAACGGGGGTCGGACACGCCCGACAGCAAGCCCTCCCAGAAGAATACACCTGTATTCGTACTTTGGGACATCAAATAGCTTGTGGGTCGGTGAGATACATCGCGACACATTCACAGTAAATGGACGATATCCCAGAAAAGTACGAACGGCTCGCTAACCACATAAAGAACCACCCTGAAAATCGGAACAGAACTTCTGTTCCAAGTCAAATTAAAATCGCAATTTGGCTCTATGAGCGCGGTGTAACTGAATCTCGAGATATCAAACTCCGAAGGAAAGAGATTGAAGAAGACCTCAATTTGACTCTTGACACCGAGATTTCTACGACTCTAGAAAATGTCGCAAAGACGGATGCAGTAAATCTTCATGCACCACTAAGCGGACGCTCGTTTATAGCTAGTGATCGGTTGGATGGGCTTGAATTCCGTCCATCGGAGGAAGTGATCAAAATCGTCGACCAAGAGATCGAACTTCTCATCCAGGATTTGGATACTCAGGGACCTGGTACACCAGGAGAAGTTGTAGCCGATGGGGGAAGTGAAGGGCAGACTAGTGTCCGAGAAGTTGTTGCAGAATCACTTGGTGTTGCACCGAGCTTAGTTGAGAGCACAATTCTTGGAGAAGATGATGGCGTTGAGCGAATGGATAAGTACGATACAGCCGTTCAAGCTGTTGAGTCTTCTCCAGATGTAACGAAGGGTGAAGATTATGTTCCAATTGGATGGCGAAACGCGGCACACCGATACCAACTTAGCACCGTTGGTGTGAAGCTAGTCGAATACTCAAAGGGATTGTCCGACTTCTAATCCGTAAGGTCAACACCAACCGCGTCGCCCAAAAAATGTCTGGAGGACAGATTATATACTTTGAATGAATTATTGATTGTACGATATGTCTGACCTTACTGAAGCGATTAAACCCTACTGATCACCAATGAGTCCATTCGTGATACCCGAGCTAACACGCAAGCGCAGTCATCGTCACCAACCACCGCGTCATGGAGGCCACGCAGCGTAGAAGCGTATGAGTGACCGTCAAACTACCTTTTTCATGGCATTTCGAGATGTTATTGGGGGTGCATTCGGTGGGCTTGTCGTAGTTGGGTTTCAGAGGGGATGGCCAAACTGGGCGGTCAACCTCCTTGCGATTACTTTGATGGTCTTCCTAGCAGTAGGCTATGCTTTCCATGATCGGTTATTTGACCTTGTCAGTTCACTCAAAGAAAATAAATCGATGAAGAATAATTTGGACGACTCTGACTCGCAAAGTTCGAATCAAGAGGTGGGTGACAATTGGAAGCAACTAACTGAACTTAGTGAAGTCTTTGTCTCATATCGCCGGTCAGTAGTTGCTGTAATTCTCACACTTGGTGCACTTGTCTGTTGGTATTTTTACGATCCACCAGCTGTTGGGTTCGTAGATCTCGCAGATATCTATGTTAGTGGTGCTCTATCCCTAATCTTGATTAGTGTATACTTGGGCATGGCAAATGTCACCGAAACTCAAAAAGAGTTTGACAAAAGACAGACAGAGATCATGGAGTATCAGAAATCCATTCTAGAGTCCCAACATAAACCTAATATCCAATCTTTTGGCCCAGAGGTGGTCCAAGGGAAATTGAAGTATCGGGTTCAGAATAGCGGTCCTGGGACCGGAATCAACGGGCACCTTGAAATCAGCCTACATACTGGCGGCTCTACTCGAATCCCAGATATAACGACTGTTCGCCCAACTCGGGAAACCCAGAATGAGGATGACCTGTATCCGAGCACGTTACGTCCTGATGACAGGGCTGAATGGCTCTTTGAAACTCCTGATTCTGCTGTCACGGAGTATTTGGACTCGAATGAACGTGTTCAAGTGGTGTGTGAGTTTCGAGTAGTGTTAGAGTCTATCGATGGCGGTATATCTAAGAGCCAACCCGTCTCTCATGAATATGATTCCACCAAGCACTCGTCTATTGTAGACCTCTTTGAATAAGCTCAGAAAAAGAAGCTACAACTGGTTACGTGGGGTTACCGCCATCGGCCTTCTACCCGCGTCCGGTATCGAAATCCGAGGACCGATGTATTCGCCACTTGCTGAATCGTGGTTGGGTCTACTTCACCCCGTACCTTCTCGATGTTTGCTTTCGATTCAATCAAGTGCGTGAGCGCCGCGTCGATTACGTCACTCCGCGGTGGGTCGTCCGATGCGTCTCGCGCCACGATCTCGCTCGCTTTGTCGAAGAGCAGCTGCCGTTCGTCGGTCAACTTCAGGCTGGTTCGCTTGGTCATTTATGAGTCACCGTATGCACCGGGGGTCGATTTGCGTGAATCTCGAGTGAACGAGGGTCGATTCTTCTTATACTCTGGGTAACCCGTGACTGCGACCGCGTCGGGCACCTGGTTGAATCGGTCTGAATCTATGCACGGTACTCGCCGTCGACGGCGGTGAAGGTGCATACATCGAGGATGCCGTATACATTCACGCCTGACCCCGTGGGGGCGGAGTTGAGAAGGGGTCTGCACGATACTACTGCTTAGATATTCGC
This sequence comes from Haloferax prahovense, assembly GCF_000723845.1. Classification (NCBI taxonomy): domain Archaea; kingdom Methanobacteriati; phylum Methanobacteriota; class Halobacteria; order Halobacteriales; family Haloferacaceae; genus Haloferax; species Haloferax prahovense. The sequence continues at coordinate 1,562,524 of NZ_LK053000.1, forward strand.
TGGGGCGAGGCATCGACAAGGACGGCCACCCGTCGTATGATATATTCTTTGCCGTATGACCTCTATTCTTCATTTGAAAGTACTTCTTCAGGAATATCTACTACTCCAAATCTTTTGAGCATCATCAGGAACAAAACCCATCCGAATAATTCGAATGTCCAAAATAGGCTTCCAAGAAGAAATCCTAAGATGAGATTCACGATCAGAACTGCTGTACTGGCAACTCCTTCGAGGTTGGGAATGGTGATGAGCGGGAATGTCTGATAGACTACTAAAAGAGCGGTGAAAATGAAGAAGAGTGCAATGAAAACGTTCAGAGTGTTCCAAGTATCTGGCTCAGAAGGGTCAAACGCATCTGAGATTAATTCTCTGTACTGGTTTACTACGCCTCCTACATAGGTGAACAGAGATACTGTGGTTGAGGCGATTAATCGAACAACTACTGACCCACCAACAGTAAGCATGAGTGCTAAAAAGACCGTATCATATGGAATCGAAAACGCCTGTCTAACTAATCCAAAAAATACTAGGGGTACTGAGATCGCAGTAAAGACTTCGCTCACCGCTAAGTAGTCCGTTAATTCTCGGTATTGCTCGATTTGTTTTTCTTCTTTAATATCTTCATCTCCAAGAAAATGGTTCCTGAATGTTGTTTGTACAAGTAGGTTAGTGAATCCGGCCGAGCCAATAGCAACCAGAGATGCGCCGACACCGAGAATCACAAGTGGGTTCTGATATATTCCTGCCAAATCCGCCAAATCATTACTCGTGAAAATGGAGACTCCGGGGATGAACGCCGCAAAAACTAATAGGTTAGTTCTAATTAGAGAAACGGCACTTTGTCGAATAGTATTCCAGTTATTGAAATCTGAGATGTGAGACTTCCGCACGTCATCAATCATATATGTGTCTGACAGGTACTATCATGCCAACAATATTTCGGTCATTAGATACTATCCCGCGAAATTAAGCGTAGTCTATTCACCTATCATCTTTGAAACACCTCGTCGAGTTCCGGAATGCCGTCGGAATCGACTGCGCGAACGAGGTACGAGCGCTTTCCAACCCGCTGAATGTGCATCTCCTGGTCGTCTGGGACTACTCCATCTTCGTCGAGAATACCGTCCATCCGTAGTTCGTCCTTATCGAGCGATACAGTTGGGGTACCTTCTCGATCGCACAGTTTGCGGAACATTGTACACGGAGCGGGCCACCCGCCTAGATAAAAATGTTCCTTCTGTGGCCCTCTCGTAGCCAAAACCCTGAATGATACGACGTGTCGGGTGGCCGCCGTCATCGTATCATGTCCATAATGGAATTCGATCCGGAGGACGCCGCGGCGCTTGTCGCGACGTTCATCGGGACGACGGCAATGGCAGGAATCGCATCGTGGTCGCTGTTCGACGTGACGCTCTCAGACGTGGCGTTCCAACTCGCGGGCAACGACGTGACGCTGGCGACGCTCCTCACGTTGGTCTCGCTCGGCGTCACCATCCTCACGAACGACAACGCCGAGTTATCCACCCTGCACCAGCAGGCGAAGGATCTCGACAACTACTACTACTACAGCATCGTCGCCTCGGTCGGCCTGTTGGTCGGCTGGGTCTTCTTCGGTGACGTGAGTTCGTTCGTGCAGTCGCAGGACCTCTGGGGCGTCGGCTACGTCGCTGTGAGTCTCACCGCGCAGATGGCGATCGGGTGGATGCTATGAACCTCGATCTCGACGACCTCGACCTCGAAACGGTTGCAATCATCGGCGCGGGCGTCGGATCGCTCGACGCCGGTCTGTCGGCTGCGACCGACATCACACTCCTGTCCGATCTCCTCGGTGGAAGCCTCGAAACTGGACTTATCGCGATCGGCGTGGCTGGTGGTGTCGTCATCGCGGACAAGCTCGGACTCGTTGAGGTGTTCGAGTCGTGAGGCGCGGCCGCGCAACCCTCGCGCTCGTCGGTCTCCTGGTCGTGGCCGTCGCTGCAATCGCCTTCGTCGGTCTCGGCGCGGCGACCGTGACGACCGACTCGGCCAACTTCACGAGCGTCGGCAACGACACGCTCGCAAACCAGACCATCGACGTGACCAACGACACGCGGAGCCTCTACGTCGAGTTGGACAATGACACCGCGACAGCTTCCGAACCCGTCGAAGTCGCAGTCTACGAGGTCGATGGTGACGGTAACGAGACCGAAGTCGACCGCGTGCAGATCTCTGCAGCCGACGAGACAACTGAACTCTACGAGTTCGACGCCCTCGACCCGACGAATGTCTCGACCTACCGCGTCGAAGTACTCGGGACTGCATCGGCGATTGACTCGTCCGCTCTCGACGTGGGGACGGTCGCGGCAGTCTCGTCCGGCGGCGGCTTCTTCGGTGGCTCGTCCGGGGGCGTCGGAATCGGCGCGATCGCGGTCCTCGCAGTTGGCGGCTATCTCGCGCTCAAGGAGGACTGAGTCTGATGCTCCGAATTGCATCGACCTACGCCGCCGTTGGTCTCGGCGTCGGCGCGGCCTACCTCGCTGGGATTCACGGTGACTACCTAGGCGCGGTGGCTCTCGCTGTGGTCGCTGTTGCCTTTGTCGTACTCCGACTCTCGCTCGGAGATGTGGTCAGGGTCATGCCTAATATTGGCTCATATCTCATAGTTCCCTCTGCACGCTCTGTTGCGGCCGTATTGTTCGCTCTCGCTCTCGTCTCAGCAGCGGCAGGGTCAGGGGTAATGGGGCCGACTGCACAGCAGACCGTCGACGACTACCGGCCCGTTGGAGACGCACGTGCAATCGCGTGTGGTGGCCTCTGTCTCGCGGCCGGTGCTGGTATTGCCGTTTCGTTCGGTGCTGGCTACCTCGTGTCGGAGTATCTGTCTGGTGACGACACCTCTCAGTTGTACATCGACGCCGACGCTAACCAGACTCACGTCGATGTCTATCAGCACGGCAAAACGATGCGCTCAGGCATGGAAACCACCGATGCCGTCATGACTAACCAAGTTGAAGACGGCTCTCGAAACATCGCGTGGGCAAAAGCCAAAATCGCCGCTATTGAAGCTCTGAACCGCGGAGAATCCCAAGCTGAGGTCAAGAACGCATCAAAAGCGGCGGTTGAGGATTACTACACCACGATGCAGATGAATTATATCGGCCAGTACAACGACGTGGTGCGGAAATACCACTATCTAAACGAAACCTACGAGGGCCACTCAGAATTGTCCTCGAATGTTGAGACAGGGAACGTGAACGAATCCACCGGGATTTGGGTGTTCAAGGCGGGATTCGATTACTCCTACGACGGTCTCAACAGTACCACCTACACCGCGGCGAACGGAACCGAGGTCAATGTCTCAACGGTCCAGTTCGCCAGTGGGAGTGAAACATCTCTGCTTGCAACTGGTGGGTCTCGAAAAAGCAAGCTCATGATTGAGGGATACGATTACGCGGAGTACGGCTCTGAGCCGAACCTCGCTGTCCTCAACATAAATCACTCTGCGAACCGCTTGGATGCCATTGAGACGGCAAACTCGCAGATGAAATCTAACGCCGACTTGTACGTTGAAAACTTGATGAATGCGTACTCGTCCGGCGACATCGACATCTCCGATATTCCAGACCCTAGTACCCTCTCACAGGAGTACGCGACAGAATACAACTCCACAGGATACTATGCCTTCGCTGGTGCTGACCTCGCGCTGATGGGCGTGGGAACGTCCATGAACCACTCGATGGCCTTCGAGATGGCCGACGGGACCGTCTACAACGGCAGCCTCTATACGAACTGGGAGCCGGAGTCAACCGAGGGTGAATGGGAAACTGGCGTTACCTACTACCCATCTAACGCGACTGACTCAATGGTATTCTTCGCCACGAATCAGGGACTCATCGCGGCAGACCAACCGTTCACCATCACGCAGATGACGAACGTCAAGACCGGCGAGACGGTCGAAAACACGACGACACAAAGTTACAACCGACAGACTCAGAACGCCTCTCTCACCCTCGAAGAACTCCAGTCGCTGCTTGAACTCCAGAACGAACTGGATGCTCAAAAAGACGATGCGATTGGTGGCGGTGGAGGGCTTGGATTTGGTGGTTTCAGCGAGAACTCGGTTCTAATCGGACTCGCCGCCATCGTCGTCTTCCTTGTCGGACGAGAGAACTGACCGCACAACTCTATCCCCGTATTTCGGAACATGCGCCGAATCATCATCACGCTCATCATGCTCATCGCAGTCGCATCGCCCGCTCTCGCTGGCACCGTCGCCGCCGCGAACAACTCAACGGTGGCCTCGACGCCGACAGACGGACCAACCCGAACTATCGAACTCTCGCAAACGACGACAATCGAAGACTGGCGGTTCGAAAACGGCACGTTCTATCTGAGCGTGAACGCCGAAGTCCCGACTCGACTAGCCATCACCGACGCGGGTGAGCTCTCACGGATTCTCTCCGAGGGAGACGGCGCGGCCGCCGGAAAAGCCCGCGTCCGACGCCTGACCTTGACCCCCGGAACGACCGTCGTCAAGTTCCGCGCCGAATCGGTCGGCGACGCGTCGGCGATCACCGTCTCCTCGTCGAACGCAGACGGAATCGTTGCTATCCGCTCCGATGCGATCAAGACTGGAAACCCACCCATCGAGTACGGAACAGTCCAGACGCTCCTCGCATCGACAGCGGTCGCCGCAGCCGGTGGCACCTTCCTGTGGGTTCGCAAGAAGCGCGACGAGAAGCAACTGGAGGTTGAACGAGAATGGTGAACGACTGGGTGAAGCTCGGCGCTGTCGGCGCTGTCCTCGCCTACTTCGGTGGGTATCAGTTCCCCGAGTGGGCACCACTCGCCGCGTCCGGTCTCGTCATCGCTGGCATCGGTGCGTTGTTCGCGACGGGGAAAATCAACGATCTCCTCCCCGACCCACCGCGGGTGCGTCTCGTGCAGGTGAATGCGAACAGCGACGACCCGTTGGCGTGCTGGTCTCTGTCCCCGGACAAGTTCGCAGAGATGCAGGTCGAGTGGGGACCGCTGTACCCACACGAGCAGGCTCACGGCGATGTGTACGAGTGCTACGCGTATGATCCGTCCTCGAACGTCGCAGTAGGGACGTGGCGGCGTTCCCTCCCCGGTTCGTCACTCGTGGGGCGGCACGATACGGACGACGTTCTCGACGTAGTTGGAGAGCTTCGTGGTGATCTCGAACCGGCGGCGCGGAGAGGACAGGAACTCCGACAGGCGCTCCCAGCTATCGTGAGAAGAGTGAAGCACGATACGATGGAGGCACAGAACGCCGCGCTCGACCCATCGGCACCGATGATCACCGACCAGCCGACGGTCGACGAGATCATCACGTCCGAACTCCCCGAAGAACTTCGTCCCGGCCGACTGCAGAACGGCGACCTTCGTGATCTCCTCGAGGCCGCGGGCGACCAGGACGACAATCGGGGCGACTGGGGCGATGGTCTCGGGATGGTTCTCGATGACGACCTCGCCGATGATGCGCTCGAACCTGTTCCCACCGACCCGCTCGTTAACGATGGTGGTAACCGATGAGCGGACGCAAGCAGGGTGACTCGGCTGTTTACGCAGCTGCACAGGGACGCGAGTTCCTACGGGGTGCGCTCCGTGACAAGAGCAACGAGTACATTCGTGAGTTCGCCGGGATGATCGACGACCCCGACGTGCTCGACTTTCTGAATCGGTACTGCTCGATCTATGAGGAGCGCGGCAAGAACTTTCTCGAGACCCACGTCGGTCGGCACGTCGTCCGGTCGGCCGCAACGTCGATGGCTGACCGCGCGTACCGCGAGGGGAACGTCTCGCAACTGCAGGGCATGGTCGGGCTCACTAACCAGAAGCGGGACGGCTCCGAGGCTATCGTCGAGGCGGCGAAACGACTCGCCGACGAAGGTGCGATCTATCTCGTTCTCGGTCCACCGGGTGCGGGAAAGACTGCATTCGCGCTCGACGTGGCGCGCGTCTTCGGTTCTCTCACCGGCGGTACCGTCCTCGCGAACGTCGCGTGGGACGGTGCAGACCGAGTCACGACATCGTCTGGTTCGATGCTCGACGCGATGGGCTCGACCGATGGACAAGTGCTACAGCTCATCGACGAGGCGGGGCAGTCGCTTACGTCTCGAGGAGCTGAGGCAGCGATCACCGACGAGTTCGTGAAATCGCTGAAGTACGTCCGCAAGAAGGAGGACGGCGACACCTACGCGAAACGTGGCTCCGTCCTGCTCATCGGACATACGAGAAAGGACACCGCCGCCGAGATTCGTCGACTCGCGTCGGGTGCGTTCGTCAAACCGACCCGGAACGACCCCGGCCGCGTTGTGTTCCTCGATTCTGAGGGTGGTGCGGACTCATTCGAGGAAGCCGCTGAGTTCACCGGCGTCACGGATACGCGTGAGAAGTACGATGAGCACGAAGCGTCTCACTTCTCGGTGACGCTCGACGACGAAGACGATGGCCAGGACGACTCACCAGATCCGAACCAGATTCGATGGGAGTCTGCCGTGGCGACCGTGATCAAAGCGTGCAAGCCGTGGGATGATGAAAACGGAATGAGCTATCCTGACGCGGCCGAACTCGTCAGCTTCGGAGATTCATGGGTCGGGAATCGCGTCCGCGAGTGGAAACGTGGCGATCATCGAGATATCGTGAGCAGTCCGGAAGGCGATTTCGAGTGACGGCGGTAACTTCCAGTAGTCGCCACCACCAGCGACCCCCCGGACGGCGTATAATTACTTATCTACTGATGCGCCGCTGGCTGCCCCCGGTGGTGGCCCGACCCCGGTTGAACCAGAATTTTGCTCTCGGTCCTCGAGGAGATCGGCGCGAAGACGTGGTGGGTCAAAGGTCATGAGGAATCGAAGTAAGAAAGCAGCTCACTACGGCGCACTCACTGAGCGTGCTGCTCGACAGAGGTACGGTCTCGAACCTGCGCACTCGTCTTGGCAGGATGCGGAGACTGAGGACGGTCGGCCTGTAGAAGTGAAGAGTGCGATGATGGTTCGGAGGAGTGGGAAGATCGGTCGGTTCAGGGTTTTTGAAGACTATCACGCTCGACTCCAACGAGAAGATGGCCTGTACGTGTTTGTTCTCTACTCAGCTACTGGTGGGTCTGGTGGGGGTGGCATTCGGATTCAGAATATTCGTTCTATCCAAGCGTCCTCCCTACAGCTACGGTTCTACGGTGCAGGCGGCCACCGTGACTCGGAGCAGGTGAAAATTCACCCGCGTCGAGTCTTCAGTTGACCGGTGTTTAGGGCCCTCACTTTTCCTGGCCGGGTGAGGCTAGCATTGTGGCTTGTGTGTTTCTACAGACGCAGAACCGTTGAATCTCACTTCTGGACTCTCTATCCGAGGATTTGAACGGGGTTTTGTCCACACAGAAATTAATATGATCGCAACCATAACCGAAGAGAGTGTTACTAAATGACTTTCTCTTAGGTATATTGGCTACCATCTTTGCAGGGCTTGGTCTGTTTACTCTTCGCCGGAAAATCATTGCAGACAAAATTAGGATCGCGATTGTTACTGAGATCAGGAATACGCCAGTAGGTACATTCAAAACAGCTTTTCTTGGTCACCAGGCCCTCGAAACACCAATTATCGACTCACAGCTACCGAGAATCGACTATCTAAGCCAAGAGGAGGTAGAACTCGTCGCTGACTATCAGTCACATATGAAACGTATTCGAGATTATAGCGATAGAACTAGTGCTGAGGATCGAGTAAGTATCTCCAGATCTCTCGCCGAAGAAGGAAGTGCAAAAGCAACTCAGACGGCGGATCTATTGGAATCAAATGCGCACATCTGGCGTTTGGTTGAGTTCCTCAATAACTTCTGTAGCGGATCTGGTGCCGACTGACTATTCAACAATATCTCCTCCAGCATTTCGACTGCGTCAACTCGAGGTACACAACCGGAGGGTTATTTTTTCTCAGTTGTGACGTTAGTCACACTCCCTAAGGGGGCTGTCCCACCGGACGAAAACAGCACCCGCCCGATCTCCTCGAGCGCGGCCGCTCACGGAGAATCGAGACTCCACCCGAAAACAGGGTTCGGACGAAAACAGCGGTGTAGTATATAAAAGAAGAGACCGACCGAGAGTGTTGCCACTCAGACGGCCACCGGCTACAGGTGCTTCTGAGCGACCGTGTTCTGCACGGGACCGTACGCCCGGTCGTAGGTGATGATCGCGTTGAGGAACCGCCGAGAGTCGAGTCCGGCGTCACACCACGCGCTGTAGCCCTCCTCGAGCACGTCGGGCAGATACTCGCCCGTCGCCGCGGAGTTCTTCGACTGAGTGAGAACCGTCCGGATACGAATCCGCACGCGGTCGTCGCGGTCATCCATCCCGGCGACGACTTCTGCACCGTAGCGGTTCAGCCAGTTCTGTAGCGCACGACCAGACCGCTCCAGGTCGCGGGGATCGACGTTCAGCACGTTCTCGATTCGACCGGCCACCGAGTCTACCACGTCGTCCGCGATGCTCACCAGCTCGCGCACTTCCTGCGCGATCTTCGAGGAGACCCACTTCACGACTCCACCGTCGTTCTCGAGAAGTCCCGAGAGACGCTGGAGGACGCGGTAGATCGTCGTGGAAGACCAGCCGGTCCCGTCCTCGAGTTCACCAACAGGTGTGCCCCCATCGGTTACTGCGAGGTGCTTGAGTACGTCTCTGTCTGAATCACCGAGTCTCGAGAGCGTGCGCATGATGACCGAGTCTTGAGACGCTTCGATCTCCGGTGTCGGGTCATCCCACAGCGCGATGGTCCGGCCGGACGCGACCGCGCTGAAGTGGTCGTCAGCGATGAACCACATACCCGGCCGAGTCGGGATGTCCGCCCACGACAGGACGTTCAGGAGTTTCTCTTCCAGGTCACCAACCAGATCGTGCCGATCGTCCCACGCGACCGCCTGATCACGGTTCAGGTTCTTCTTGTACAGCGCACCGAGTTTCGGGTGGTACAGCGGGTCACCGTCAGCGCTCTCGCGAACATACTGCGGGTGGTAGTGCTTCAGCTGCAGTCCTCGAGGACGGTGCTGGCTGTTCGGGAAGAGTTCGGTGATCGCCGACCGATCGAGCCGGAGCTGGTGGTTGTAGCCGACCACGTCCTCGTTGTTCGAATCGTAGACGACGTGGGAACCCTCGATGTCGGCCGAGAGCATGAACAACCGCATGAAGACGCCGTCGCGTCGAACCAGCTTCTTCGCCTGATCGCGGTCGATTCTCAGATACCGCTCATGCTGAGTTATCGTCGAGAACTTGTGCGGCTCTTCGGCGAAGTACTTGCGAGACCAGTCGAACCCGACTTTCTCACAGACGCGGCGCATCACCCACTTGAAGACGTGCGGAATCTCGTCTAACTCGAGATTGACCACGTTCTGTAGTTTCACGTTCGTCGCGGGACCGAGCGTCGCAGGGACGCTGTCAGGCCGGTTCTCGTCGGACCACGCGAGACGTGGCTGTACGCAGACCGGAAGCTTCCGCTCTCCCTCACCGTACGCGTTGATGTCGTACTCGAGAAGCGAGTTCACCGTGTCTGCCTCGCGCGGAGACAGTCCCGACTGGTGGAAGCCCATCGAGACTTCCCACGTCTCGGTTCCGTCCTCCTCGAGGCGGGGCACCTCGATCTCGATCTTCGAGATACCGCCGTCGATGTGATTGTACAGTTGGCGGACTGCCCAGTACGGAGATGACCCGTACTCACCGTAGAGGAGATTACCGCGCGTCTCGTGGGGCGCGCTCGCGACGGAACTCATCGTTGGCCCTCCTCTGCGAGATCGTGGCCGCAGTACTCACAGCGGAAGAGACAGTCACTCTCACGACTGCAGGACGGACAGCGAACCGTCATTGCCACCGCTCCGGGTTACCGCCGTGGCGACCGCACGCCTGCTGTGGGTCTGGAACAGAGACGGAGAGACCAGCGGCCGACCCGCCTTGCAGACGAATGAGCGTGTCACACTCGCGACAGCGGTGAACGTGGTTGTCGGAATCGCCGTAGACACGACGGAAGTCGCGGGTGACGTGTGACCCGCAGTACCGACAGCTACTCGCGTCGCTCTTGGACTCGAGTAGCATCATGCCGACCACCTCAAACGGCCGTTAGAACCGGAAAGAACGGCCGATTCAGCCTTAATGGGTATGGGACCGCCCGGATTTGAACCGGGGTCACGGGCACCCAAGGCCCGAAGTATACCAGGCTAACCCACGGTCCCGCACATACGACTCTCCCCGTCGCGGAGTAAAGGGTTTCGTTCCGCCCCGTCAGGTCAGGGGGAAGAAGTACGCGACGCCGAGCGTCGTCACGACCCCGAGGAGCAACTGTAGCGGGCCGCCGACGCGGATGTAGTCCGTGAACTTGTAGCCGCCGGGGCCGTAGACGAACAGGTTCGTCTGGTAGCCGACGGGGGTCATGAAGGCCGTCGACGCCGCGAACATGACCGCGAGGACGAACGAGAACGGGTCGGCTCCGAGGGTCGTCGCGGCCTCGATGGCGACGGGAATCATGAGCACGACGCTCGCGTTGTTCGAGATGACGTTCGTCAGGAGCGCCGTCACGAAGTAGAACACGCCGAGGACCGCGATAAGGGGGAGGTAGTCGCCGGTCATCACGACCAGTTCGGCGAGGAGTTCGGCGGCCCCGGAGTTCTCCATCGCGATGCCGAGCGGGATGACGCCCGCGAGGAGGAAGATAACGTCCCACTGAACGGCGTCGTACAACTCGGTCGGCCGGAGACACTTCGTGGCGACCATGGCGAGCGCGCCGAGGAGCGCGGCGACGACGATGGGGAGAAAGTCGAGCGCGGCGAGCGCGACGACGCCGGCGACGATGCCGACGGCGACCGGAATCTTCGATTCGCGGTAGTCGTGGCGCTCGATTTCCTGGGCGACGATGAAGTTGCGGTTGTTGTCGAGACGTTCGATGCTCTCGACGGTCGCCTGCACGAGCAGCGTGTCGCCGACGCGGAGCGGGAGGTTGTCCATCCGCCGGCGGATGAGTTCGCCGCCGCGACGGAGCGCGAGCACGGTCGCGTCGTACCGCTGTCTGAAACTCGCCGAGGCGAGCGACTCGCCGACCAGCGCCGACCCCGGTGCGACGACGACCTCGACGAGGTTCTGGCCGCGGTCGGCGAGTTCGAGTTCGTCTTCGGTGACGGTCGCCGGCACGAGGTCGAGTCCCTCCACGTCGAGCAGTTCGACGAGCGTGTTGCGGTCGGTCCGGAGGGTGAACACGTCGCCCGGCTGAATCTCCTTCGGGCCGAGCGGTTCGAGGAAGACGCTCTCGCCGCGGATGAGTTGGAGGAGGTCCACGTCGAACTCGGTCTCGACGAGCGCCCGCTGGACCTGCTGGCCGACGAGCGGGGAGTCCTCGCGGACGACGACCTCGGTCAGGTACTCCGCCATCTCGAACTCCTCTGTCAGGTCGCGCCGGGGCTCGATTCGCGCCGGCGTGAGCCGCCGGCCGATTGTCATGAGGTAGACGACGCCGACGACCATGACCACCGCACCGAGCGCGGTGAACTCGAACATCGTGAAGGGCGCTTCGCCCGTGATGCGCGAGTAGACGTCGCTGGCGAGGATGTTGGTCGAGGTCCCGATGAGCGTCAGCATGCCGCCGAACATCGAGGCGTACGACAGCGGTAAGAGGAGCTTCGAGGGCGAGGTCCGCCCGCGTTCTGCGAGGTCGGTCACCATCGGCAACAGGATGGCGACCGCGGCGGTGTTGTTGATGAACCCGGAGATGGGGCCGACGAGGCCGACCGTCGCGCCGAGTTGTCGCAGTTCGCTATCGCCGGTGAACGTCGATATCTTCGCGCCCAGTAGCTGAATGATGCCGGTCCGCTGGACGCCCTCGCTGAGGATGAACATCGCGAGGACGGTCAGCGTCGCCGTGTTGGCGAACCCCGAGAGGGCGTCGCCGGGGTAGGATTCGAAGAGAACGATGGGCGCGCCGAGCATCCCCGCCGAGGCGAGCGCCTCCGAGGCGGGTTGAATCAGCATCAACGACACCATCACGCCGATTGCCGTCACGTCGACCGGCACGGGTTCGGTCGCGAAAAACGCCAGCGCGACGAGGATGACGGCGAAGACGACGAGGATGTCCGGCGTTATCGCTACCACGCGGTCACCGACGCGTCGGCGGCCAAAAAGCGTGCGGGATTCGGAATATCCGCCCCCGCTGAAGGCGTCCGGACGCTACCGGCCTTCCTCGTCGAGTTCGAGGTCGGCGACGATTTCGTACGGCGACGACCCCTTCCGGATACCGTCGAGGATGGCGAAGGCCTCTCTCGGCGAGAGGAACTGCCGCGTCACGGCGAGCCCGAGCGGCGTCGGGTCGAGGCCGTCGATGAAGCCCCACTCCAAGAGCTTCCCCACCGCGTGGGTCGTCGGCACCTCGCCGAGCATCCGGCTGTTGAGCGCCTTCGCCTTCTTGCCGGCGACGACGATGTTCGCCAGCGTCTCTTCGACCGCCGAGGACTGGTCGTACACCGTCCGGACCTCCTCCATCTCGCCTTTGAGGAGTTTGAACGCGACCTCGTCTTCGGTCATCTCCATCGTGTTGTGATAGCTCGCGTCGGGTTCGACGAGCAGGTAGACGACGCCCTTGTCGTGGTAGTCGGGGCGGCCGGCGCGGCCGAGCATCTGGCTGAACTCCTGGACGGAGAGCCACTCGATGCCCATCGCCAGCGTGTCGAAGATGACCTGCGACGCCGGGAAGTCGACCCCGGCGGCGAGCGCGGCGGTCGTCACGACGGCCGCGAGGTCCTGATTGGCGAACTGTCGCTCCACCCGCTTTCGCTGGCCGTAGTCCAAGCCGGCGTGGTACGCCGCGGCGTTGTAGTCCATCTTCCGGGCGATTTCGTGGCACCGCCGCCGCGAGTTGGTGAAGATGATGGTCTGGCCGCGGTAGCCCTTCGAGGACTTCGAGTCGAACGCCTGCCGCACGAGGCGGTTTTCGATTCGCGGCTTTTCCTGCCCGTCGGCGAAGGTGACGTGGCGCTCGATGGGGACGGGGCGGTCCTCGTACTCGACGAGGTTGGCCCGGAGGGTCTGTGCGAGCCACTTCGGGTTGCCGACGGTCGCAGAGAGGTAAATCCACTGCGCGCCGCCGTAGCTCTCGCGGCGCTTCGCGCGGGCCTCGCAGTAGTGTTTCAGGCGGGCTATCATCCCGTCGAGGCGGTGGCCGCGCTCTTCTTCTTTCAGGGTGTGGACCTCGTCGATGACGACCGTGCCGATGTCGCCGAGGTCCTTGCCCGTCCGGAGCGCGTGGTCGATGCCCTCGTAGGTGCCGACGATGACGTCGGCGTTCGGGTCGAATCGGTTGCCGTCGTCGTTGATTCGGCTCGCGCCGACGCGGATGGTCACCTTGCCGAGGTGGCCGTAGCGCTCCTTGAAGTCCTCGTGCTTCTGGTTCGCGAGCGCGACCAGCGGGACGAGAAACAGCATCTTCCCGTCGTCGTTCAGCATCCGGTTGATGCCGGCGAGCTCGCCGACGAGCGTCTTCCCGGTCGCCGTCGCGCTCACGACGAGCTGGTCGTCGCCGTCGAGCAGCCCGTTGTCGATGGCGAGGCTCTGGACGGGAAGCAGGGTGTCGAAGCGCTCGGTCAGCATCGACTTCAGGTTCGGGTGGAGGTCGAGCGTCTCCGTCTCGACCAGCTCCACGTCCTCGGTCGTCGCGCTGATGGTGTCGAACTTCGTCAGGTCGGGGTCCAACTCACCCTGCAGTAAGTTCGTGATGCGGGTCAGGTCGCCCGTCTCGTAGAGCAGTTCCTCCAGGCGCTCTTGGGCGGCCTGCGTGAGCCCGCCCGCGAAGGAGAGTTCGCCCTCCAGTTCTTGGACGGCGCAGTCGCGACAGATGTGCTCGTGTTCGGCCTTGATGGCCGTGTCGTCGGTGATGGGCGAGTACCGGCCGTTGACGGCGCAGCGGCGGCAGGTCCGCACCGTCAGCGCCTCCAACTGGTAGCCGTCGAGCATCTCTTTCAGCTCGTCGCGGCCGTCTTTCGGCGTCTGCTGAGAGATGCGGATGCGGGCGGCCGACCGGGCGAGTTCGACGAACTGACTCGGGTCGCGCGGCGAGTCGTCTCCCTTCCGAGTCACCAGAAAGCGCAGGGGTCGAGGCCCCGCGTTCGTCTCTTTGAGTTCGAGCTTGCCGCGGAGCACCCGCTTTCCGTCCCGGCGGGCGACGACGAGGTAGTCGTCTCCCGTCTGGTGGAGAAAGAGCGTGTCGACGCGGGTGACCTGTTTAGACACGGTGCCTGCTACGGCGACGTGGTATTTCAGCGATTCGCCTGCGAACGCTCAGGCTCGATAGCGACCCGCATGCGGCTTCGTACTCTGGCCGCCGCGGCCGCCGCGTCCCCGTCCACGCTCAGGCGTCGGCGTCGTCGGCGAGTTCGATGGCGTCGTCGCCGTTGGGGACCGCACAGAGGAACGACCCCTCTCCGTCGGACTCGTTTCGGTACCAGTGGACGACGCCGGCGGGAATCAAAAGCGAGTCGCCGGCTTCGACCTCGTACTCCTCGTCGCCGATGCCGACGACGTACCGACCCGAGAGGACGTACTGCTCGTGTTCGACCTCGTTGGTGTGTTTCGGCACCGTCGCGCCGGGGTCCAGGACGAACCGCCGGATTGCAAAGTTCGGCGCGCCGTCGGCCTCGGAGACGAGGACGCCCTTCGACATCCCGTCGGCCGCGCCGACCCGCTCGTACTCGATGTCCGCGCCCCGCTTGACCACCGGCTCCGGTCGGGAATCACTCATATCTCCCCGTCGATTCCCCGCCTGCGTAAGCATTTCCCCGTCTCTTCGCCCTGACTGCTTAAGGCCCCTCCGGGGTTACTACGGGTATGCGAGGAATCCGCATCGGTAGCGCCTTCGGCATCCCGATAAAGCTGGACCTCACGTTCCTCATCGTTCTCCCGCTTTTCGCGTGGCTCATCGGCTCGGACGTGACGAATCTCGCGCTCGTCGTCAACGACCTCTTCGGCTCGAACATCGACGGCGTGGCCATCTCCGCGGGGTCGATGCAGTGGATACTCGGAAGCGCGGCCGCCATCGGGCTGTTCGCCGGCGTCCTGCTGCACGAGTTCGGCCACTCGCTCGTCGCCATGCGCTACGGCTACGAAATCGAGTCCATCACGCTCTGGCTCTTCGGCGGCGTCGCCCGGTTCAAGGAGATTCCCGAGGACTGGAAACAGGAGTTCACCATCGCCGTCGCCGGCCCGCTCGTCTCGGTCGCCATCGGCGTCGTCTCCTACGCCGGCTTCCTCTTGCTCCCCGAGTCGCAGGCCCCCGCGCAGTTCGTCCTCGGCTACCTCGCGCTGGTGAACGTCTCGCTCGCCGTGTTCAACATGCTCCCCGGCTTCCCGATGGACGGCGGCCGCGTCCTCCGGGCGCTCCTCGCGCGGAACCGCCCGCACGCGAAAGCGACGCAGATGGCCGCCGAGGTCGGCAAGGTGTTCGCGTTCCTCCTCGGCCTGTTCGGCCTCTTTTTCAACCTGTTTCTCGTCGCGCTCGCCTTCTTCATCTACATGGGCGCGTCCGGTGAGGCCCAACAGACCGTCCTCAAGGCGACGTTCCAGGACGTGGTCGTCCGCGACATCATGACCAGTCGCGAAAACCTCGACGTGGTCGACGAGAGGACCTCAGTCGCGGAACTCCTCGAACGCATGTTCGTCGAGCGCCACACGGGCTACCCGGTCCTCAGAAACGGCAACCTCGTCGGCATGGTCACCCTCGACGACGCCCGCGGCGTCAAGGAGGTCGAACGCGACGCCTTCCGCGTCGACGACATCATGAGCGACGAACTAACGACCATCACCCCCGACGCCGACGCGATGGACGCCATCGCGCTCATGCAGGAACGCGGCGTGGGTCGCCTCCCGGTCGTCGACGAGACGGGTGACCTCGTCGGCCTCGTCTCCCGGTCGGACCTCGTCACCGCCTTCAACATCATCCGCAGTCGCGGCTCGCTCGACGCCATGCCCCGGTCAGACGCTGGACTCGCCCAACTCCGCTGATTCGCCGACCGGCTCTCAGTTCTCGGGAGCGTCGCTCCCCGCTCTCTCCTCGCGCGCCGCCGTCACTGCCGCCTCGCTATCGTAGAGGTCGACCGTCGCGTTCGCCCGGAACCACGCCACGGCCTCGTCGAGCACCGCCGGGTCGCCGCCGGTGAGTTTGATTCGGGTCGGCCCGCCGCTGTTGGGGTAACTTCCGACGCCCACGCCGAAGCGCTCGGCGACGCCGCCGAGTTCGCGGGCGACGGCCCCCTCCGGCGCGTCGGCGTAGCACTCCCGCGACTCCACGTCGCCCGCGAACCGCTCGGCGATGCCCTCGAACATCGGCTTCATCTCGTCGGGGATGCCCGGCAGGACGTAGACGTTCCCCGCTCGACAGCCGGGTGCGAGGCCCTCCTCGTTCCGGAGCACCTCGGCGTCGGCGGGCATCGACGCGTACCACTCCGGTTCGAGGTCGAAGTCGATGTCCGGCCGGCGTTCGAGAATCGCCGCGATGGTCGATTCGACCTGCGTTTCGGCCTCGTCGTTGACGACGAACGCCCGGTCGAGGCCGGCGGCGACGGCCTCCATCGTGATGTCGTCCGGCGTCCCGCCGAGGCCGCCGGTGACGAGGACTGCGTCGAAGGCGGCCGCCCAGTCGGCGACCGTCTCGGCGATGACCTCGTGGTCGTCGGGGACCGTCTGAATCCGCGCCACCGTCGCCCCGCCCTCGGTGAGTCGCCGGGCCAACCACGTCGCGTTCGTGTTCTCGATGTCCCCCGCGAGCAGTTCGTTGCCGACGGTGAGGATGGCGGCCTGCATGGCCGGGTCGTAGGACCCCCGATAGAAAGACGTGCTCGTTTCCGGCGTTCCCTTCGGGTTGTCGGCGACGGCCGCGCTATCGACGGTTCGTGGCGGCTCGCGCTCGGTAGTTCGAGCGCGGAAAAGCGAGGTGGACCGTCGGCGACCTGCGGAACCGGCTGGTCAGCCCGTCGGTACCGTTGGGCCGACGGGCGCTTCGTTGTCCTCCGGGTCGCCGCGGTTGAGTATCGCGTCGCGGATGCGGTCGAACACCGAGTTGTCCGCGCGGAGTTGGGTTCTCATCCCACGTGGTATGTTTGTTCATGACACACTTGGGTCTGGTGGGAGTCCCAATCGGGGGTGTTGTCAGTCTTGGTGCGAGAATTGAACGCCGTGAGGCTCCACCTCACGTATTCACGCTCGTTTCACTCGCGTGAACCTCGGTCGCTTCGTTCGCTCTCGCTCACTTCGCTCTCTGGTTCAATTCTCTCGGTTCGACTTCGCACATTCTCGTGAGTTCTCGCGGTGCTCGCTGACGCGAGCACACGCTCGAAAGAGTGAGAATGTGAAGAAGGTCTAGGTGCGAGAATTGAACCTCGTTCGCGACAAGTTGCTCACTGGTTCAATCTCGCAGCCATACCTCACCGTAAATTTCGAGACGGGCTCGCACACGCGACGCGGTGCTCACCGGTCGAAATTTAGAGAAGAGGTCCAGGTGCGAGAATTGAACCCGCGTCTCAGCCTCCACAAGGCTGAAGGATAGTCCACTACCCCAACCCGGACACGCTGCAATCCTTCCTAATCCGCTACGACTAAAATACGTTACGCTACGGTCCCGGAATGACAGTACGTAACAGAGCTCACCCACGTCGACGACGCCGCGCCGGCGAGCGGGACGCTTTTGCCGCGGAGGCCCGAAGTCGCGGGTAGCAGTGGCTATCACGGACAAGATCTATCTCAAAAATCACCGCCAGATCGTCTCGCAACTGGATACGAACATCCCCAAGCGCGTCTTCAGCGGTGCGACCCTCGAAATCCTCTACTCCGGCGAGGGGCTCGCCAAGGTGGACGACGCCACCCGCGACCGCCTGCTCGACTTCGCGCAGGACTTCCTCGACTGCGAAAATTCGGACGACATCTACACCGGCTACCCCGAACGCCAGTTCATCGAGTACCTGCTCGAACTCCGCGCGCAGGGGCTCGGGCCCGACGCCATCGTGGACGTGATGAGCGACGACTACATGGTGTACGCCTACCCCGGCGACGTGCTCTCGTTCCTCGACGACGCGGTCCGGACGCTCGAATCGGTCGAGGCGCTCGCGGACGTGGAAGGAGACAGAGAGATGCAGGACGACGCGCGGCGGGCGAAGCAGGACCTCGTCGGTCCTCGCTGAATCGGACCCGCTACCGCGAATCGACAACAGCGCAGAGAGCGCCGGCGGTCGGCCGGCTTAGCCGAGGCGGAACGACGGCTCGTCGCCCGTGTCGAGGTCCTCCAGTTGGATGACCTCTTCGACGTCGTCGTGGTCGTTTTCGACCTGCTCGCGCAGGTAGTTCACGTAGCCCTTGTGCTCTTCGAGCTGCTCGCGGAGGTGTTCGGCCTCCAGTTCGAGGCGCTCGTGCTCGCGGATGAAGCTCTTGGGAACCTCGACGGTCGGGGGGAACGACTCGTCTTCGCCCTCGCGCAACTTCTCCAGTTCGTGCTTGGGGACGACCTGCACCTGACCGTCGTGGGCAACTAACGTGTCCACGTAGTCGCGGAAGACGGCGGACAGGGAGATGTCCCGCTCTTCGGCTATCTCCCGAAGGGTCTCGAACGCGTCTTCGTTGACGCGAAACGAGATGGTCTTGTTCTTGTTGCCCATGATATTCGTCGGTCCGTGGTGAGGCCACTTAATGGTTCGTCAGACGAGGGGTCTCGGGCGTCGCGATTCGTCGCAAAACGGGGCGTGTGACGGTGGAAATCGGCCGTCAGTCGGGGTTGGATACGTTCGGTGGGTTCGGCGACCGGTGCGCGTCCCGCTGACGCGCCGGGTCGCGGCCGGGGCGTTCGCTTACGCGCTCAGCTCGTCGGCCTGTTCGAGGCTTTCGAGCGCGGCGATGGCGGCGCGCTTGTACTCCTCGGGGTCGAGGTCGTAGTGCTCGCGGGCCATCCGCGCGTACTCGTTGCCCTCGTCGTCGAACGCCGCGATGCGGTCGAGCGTCTTGTCCGCGGTCTCGGTCACCCAGCGGTCGCGCGTGGCCGCGTCGACCTCGGTGATGGACTCGGGGCGGACGGAGACGTTGATGCTGCCGTCGTCGGTCTCGTACGTCCGCGGCTTGCCGACGACCGCGACGTAGGCGGGCGCGTCGAGGTCGCGCAGCGCGCTGGCGGCCTCGGGCTGGTACTGGCCGGCGTAGACGAAGAACGTCCCCGTCGGGTCGACGATGCGACCCCGCCAGTACTCGTTGTCCTCGCCGACGTCTTCCTTCTCGGTCAGCGTGCCGACGAGGAAGACGCGGTTCGCGCTCTCTCCCGTCGGAAGCAGCAGGTAGACGGGCGCGCGCTCGTCGTCGGACTCCTTGAACGTGTAACCGGCGTCGTTGAACTCCTGTGCGAAGACGCGCCGGGCGACCTCTCGGGTGGGGATTTCGTTGGAACTCATTTACATCGACCTCGCTTTGATGAGCAGTTCTTCTGCGTCCGCTGGCTCGCTCAGCCGCTCGACTTCGTTGGCGAGCACGTACCGACCCAGCGTCGGGCCGGTGACGCGGTAGTAGAACCCCACGAGGTCACCGCGCATCTCCTCTTCGACGATGGTGGTGTCGAGGGCGTCCATGGCCATCTGCTTCGCCTCGTCCAGTTCGATACCGGTCAACTCCTCGGTCATCTCACGGTTGAAGATGACTTCGTGGACCTCGTCGCCGTCGTCGACGACGGCCTTGATGCGGAGGTCGAACTCGCCTTCGACGCTGCCGTGTTCGGAACAGCGCCCGTTCTGGAGGACGCGCGTGCAGCCCTCCTCGGGACAGCGCTTGATGAGGCCGCTCCCGGACTGGATGTCCACGAGCGCGCCCTCGACGCTGGTCGAGTCGTCGCCGACTTCGATCTCCTCGTCGAGTTCGGTGATGCTCGTCGTCCGGTTGAGCTTCACGGAGAAGTTGCCCTGGTACTCGTCGGTGACGACGTTGCCGAGCGCGTACGATTTCCCTTCTTCGAGTTCGGGGAGTTCGGACGTGGTGAACGAGACGAACTTCATCCGCCCGGAGTCGTCGCCGAGCAGGCCGACCTGCGCGATGGACTCGCTCCGGGGTTCCCAGAGTTCGACGACCTTCGCGCGCACGTCGACCCACTGCTCGTCTTCGTCGATGTCGTTGAGCAGGGTCTGTTCGTTTCCGCCGGAGCCGCCGGCGAGCTCGTCGCGCTCGATACCGGCCTCGTCGAGGTAACTGTTGACGACGCTCCGCCGCGCTTCGTCGACGGGGACGCGGTACTCGGTGACGAGGCTCTCTAATCGTTCTTCGACTTCGTCCGCGGACACGTCTAGGTGGTCCGAGAACTGGTCGGCTATCTCAGCCGCATGGGTTCGCAAATCAGTCATGGTCTACCTCGCCTCCACCTTGGTTTCCATTGGGAGGCATACTGACCTTGGATGCGTACTCATATAAAAAGTTGCAAACGGCGCAGTGAAAGTGAACGTCGCGGCCGAGAGCGCGCCAGAACCGCCGCACCGAGCGAGGAATTGATAGCCTCGGGGCACGCACTCGACAGCATGGACGACCGCCTCGAAAGCATCATCCGCAGCGCCGCCCGCACCGCCGGCAAGCGCTACGAAGAGGCCAAACGCGCCTATCGAGACGGTCGGGACCCGTCTCCGACGCACTCCCTCCCGCGGGACGCCGAGGGTCGCGCGAAAATCGTCTGCCGCCGCCACGCCGAGCGCCGCGCCGTCGCCGTCGACGCGAAGGGTCGTCCCGCCTGCTTCGACCCCGACCACCCCGACTGTCAGGGCTGTGTCGAGGACATTCGCGAGGGGATGGTCGAGACGTGGTAGGCGACGTGGTTGGAGACGTGGTACGGTTTTGAGGCTGTAGCGCCACCCTCCGACATGGACCGACCACTCGTCGCGCTCGTCCTCGCCGGCGGCACCGGCACCCGCCTGTACCCCGCGAGCCGGAGCGACCGGCCCAAACAGTTCCTCCCGCTCGGCGGCGACCGCTCCCTCCTCACCGAGACCGTCGCCCGCGCCGACTTCGCCGACCACGTCGTCGTCTCGACGCGGCCCGCGTTCGCGGACGACATCCCCGACCACGCGCCCGACGCCGAGGTCGTGGTCGAGCCCGCGGCCAAGGACACCGGCCCGGCGCTCGTCTACGCGACCCACCGAATCGCCGAGTTGTACGACGACCCGGTCGTCGTCGTCCTGCCGAGCGACCACCACGTCGGCGACGGCTTCGCCGAGGCGATGACCCGCGGCGCGCGCGTCGCCGCCGACACCGGTGCGCTCGTCGCCTTCGGCGTCGACCCGACCCGTCCAGACACCGGCTACGGCTACATCGAACCCGGCGCGGACCGCGGCGACTACCGCGACCTCGCCGCGTTCCACGAGAAACCGGACGCCGAGACGGCCGCCCGCTACGTCGACGAGGGCTACCTCTGGAACGCCGGGATGTTCGCGTGGACGCCCGACGCGCTGTTTGCCGCCGTCCGCGACTCGCCGCTCGCGCCCCTCCTCGACGCCCTCGACGACGGCGACACCGACGCCGGCTTCGAGGCGGTCGAGGGCGTCAGCATCGACTACGCGGTGATGGAACGCGCCGCGGACGCGGCGGTCGTGCCGGTCCACTTCGAGTGGGACGACCTCGGCTCGTGGGACGCCCTCGAACGAATCGTCGACGCCGACGAAGACGGCAACGTCGCGCTCGGTGACGACCCGGTGTTCGTCGATGCCGCGGACAACGTCGTCGCCACCGACGGCGCGAACGTCTCGCTCGTCGGCGTCTCCGACCTCGCGGTCGTCGCGTGGGGCGACCGCGTGCTCGTCGTGCCGAAAGAACAAGCGCAGAAAGTGCGCGACGCGGTCTCTATCCTCCGCGACCGCGACGCGTTCTGAGACGGGTCGAGCGCCGCGTCAGGCGCTCCGCAGTCGCCCGCCGTCGACCGGCACGCACGCCCCGGTGACGAAGCTCGCGCGGTCGCTGGCGAGGAACGCGACCACGTCGCCGAGTTCGCGCGGGTCGCCGACGCGACCCAGCGGAATCCCGTCGGACCACGAGTCGAGACCCTCCTCGTAGGTCTCGTGGTCGCCGCGCTCGACGGCCGCCTCGACCAGTTCCTCGATGCGACTCGTCTCGTGTGCGCCCGGCAGCACCGCGTTCACCCGCACGCCCGGCGCGAGTTCGCGCGACAGCGACTTCACGAGGCCGATGACGCCGCGGCGGACCGCGTTCGAGAGGATGAGGTCGTCGATGACCTCCCTGACCGACGTGGAGGTGATGCAGGTAATCGTCCCCGCGTCGCTCGCTTCGAGGTGCGGCCGGGCCGCCCGGACGGTCCAGACGGCGCTCATGACGAGCATGTCGAACGCGCCGTACCACTCCTGTTCGGTCAGGTCGGCGAACCCGCCCGGGGGCACGCCCCCGGCCGAGGTGACGACGTGGTCGACGCCGCCGAACTCCTCGACGGCCGCCTCGACCAGCGACTCGACCTCCCGTTTGCTCGTGATGTCGGTCTCGACGCCGAGCACGTCGCCGTCGAGGTCACTCAGTTCCGATTCGGTCGCCGCGAGGCGCTCGGGGTCGCGCCCGCAGACGACGACGTTCGCTCCTTCGTCGGCCAGCGCCGCGGCGCTCGCGCGCCCGAGGCCGGCCGAACTCGCCGTGACGACGACCGTGTCGCCGTCGAGTCCGAGTTCCATGCGCGGGCTGACGACCGCCGCGAGCAAAAGCGTGGGCCTCGCGGCACGTCGTGGGGTGAACCGAGGTCGCCGGCTGTGAGAGCGATTCCAGCGCGGGCGCGCGGTCAGATTCCGTCAGCGTGCCGACGGACCCGGACGCGCCCGTCGCTCGTGACCCCGACGAACAGCTGTTCTTTGATTTCCCGCCCCTCGACCGCGTCGCCGGCCGCGTCGGAGACGATTTTCATCAGGTCCGGCGCGGTCTGGTTCACCTTCACGCCCGCCTCGTCGCAGGCGTCGTACACCTGCTTGGGCACGTCGTAGAGGTCGCTTCCGGCGGGGACCTCCACGCGGACCGGCGCGGTGAGCGCGTCGACGAACGTCACCGTCTCGCGGGCCTTCTCGACGTTGGCGCGGGCGCTGGCTTCGATACTGGAGACGTTCGCCCGCGAGGTGCCGAGGGAGTCGGCGATAGTCGACTGGCGGACGTCCCGCTCGCGCAGCGCGAGCACCTCCGCTTGCCTCCGGGTGAGGACGCTCGTCTCCGGGTCGAACCCGGCTCTATCGAGGAGTTCGTCTACGTCGGGGACCGTCTCGTCGTCGCGTCCGGCGTCGCTCATACCACGGGGTAGGTCTCGGGGGTGAAAAAAGATACAGCAGGCTGACTGTCCACGGGACGCCGCCGACGAGTCGGCGTTATTCGCCCCAGAAGTTGTCTCGGCTCCCGAGCGCCTCGGGGCGCTTCGGGCCGTCGCGACCGCTTCCCTTCGATTTGGCGTCCGCACCGGTTGACTCAGCTGTCCCGCTCGTCTCGCCCGCCTCGTCCCCCTCGGCTTCGGGGTCCAGCGGCAGGCGCTCAACGATTTTCTTCGCGCGGGCGTGGCTCCCCTTCACCCGGTCGATGCGG
Organism: Haloferax prahovense; assembly: GCF_000723845.1. Taxonomy (NCBI): domain Archaea; kingdom Methanobacteriati; phylum Methanobacteriota; class Halobacteria; order Halobacteriales; family Haloferacaceae; genus Haloferax; species Haloferax prahovense. Next base: position 1,586,100 of record NZ_LK053000.1, read on the forward strand.
ACGATGGCGCGCGCATCCGGCAGCAGTCCGTCGACGAAGACGATGAAGCCGTCTTCGGTCCGACCGACTCCGGCACCGCTCTCGTGGATGTCCTCGACGGTGACGATGACCTCCTCGCCCGGCTTGACGGGCTGCTGTTTGAGCTCGTAGATGGGGCGCTCGTAGTGGTCGCACCACTCCGCGCCGCCCCGGTCGCCGTAGTACTGGCACCCCATGCCCGCGATTCGTTCTGAGAAGCTCGGGCAGTCGTCCGCGAGTGGACAGTCGGACATGCGGGGAGGTACACTAGGGGCACTCTAAACGCTTGCGGGTAGCCCGCCGCCCGCCGAAACGCTTTCCGTCGCTCGCCCGAACCCCGCGGTATGGCAGAACGCGTCCCCGAGTTCGCACTCCTCATCGGCGTCTTCCTCGGCCTGTCTGCGACCGTCTCCGCGGCGGTCCTCTCGGGGACGCTGTTTCGCCCGCTCCTCTTCGGTGCCGTCGTCTGCTACCCCTTCGCCGCCTTCGGCGTCCTCCGGTCTGACGACCCCTCCGAGGCGCTCCCTCCGCGAGTCGTCCTCGGCCTCGGCGCGGCCATCGGGCTGTTGACCGCGACGACGGCCGTCCTCGAACGGGCGACGGTCGAACCGCTCGATGGCGTGTTCGCCGCGGTGGTGGTCTCACTTCCGCCCGTCGCCTACGCGGTCCGGTTCGGCGCGGACGTGAACCCCCTTTCCCCGGTCCAGTCGCTCGTCTGTTGTGCGGTCGTCGGCACGGCGTTCCTCGCGGTCGCGCCCCGCCTCGGGACGGTGAGCGCGCTCCTCGGGTTCGTCCTCGGGCTTTCGGGAGCGCTCTATGCCGACGCCCGCGGGTTCCGGCCGACGCACCGTCAACAGCGCGTCGGTATCGCCTCAGGCGCGCTCGTCGGCGTATCGGTCGCGGGTGCCGGCGTCGCGATGCGTCTCCCGCTCGGACCGACGACGGCCGCGGCCGCGGCGCTCGCGCTCACGCCGAGTCTGTTCGTCGCGCTCACGAGAACCCGGACGCGGCGGCACCACCGCTTTCGGTCGTGATGGCACCGTGACAGTTCGGAGGAAACAGAGGGAAACTCAGGCCAGCGGCGTCCGCTCGACGACCGTCCCGGTCCCACCTTTTTCCGGAGTTCGCTCACGCTCACTCCGCAAAAATCTGGACCAAAAACGGTGACACTCAGGCCAGTGGCGTCCGCTCGACGACCGTCCCAGTCCCACCTTTTTCCGGAGTTCGCTCACGCTCACTCCGCAAAAATCTGGACCAAAAACGGTGACACTCAGGCCAGCGGCGTCCGCTCGACGACCGTCCCAGTCCCACCTTTTTCCGGAGTTCGCTCACGCTCACTCCGCAAAAATCTGGACCAAAAACGGTGACACTCAGGCCAGCGGCGTCCGCTCGACGACCGTCCCGTCGTAGGTCGGGTACTGCTCGACGATTTCGCCGTCGTCCACGTCGCCGTCTTCTATCATCTCTTCGAGGAGCCACCACGCGACCTCGACGTGGTTCGACTTGATGCTGTAGAACTCGTCGGGGACGCCGAGTTCGATGAAGCGCTCGGCGGGCGTGTAGGTCTTGCCGTAGACGAGCGTGCCGTCGTCCGTCACCTCGTCGAACGGCCGGCGGAGGTTGCGGGCCATGCGCTTCAGGCGGTTTCGGTGCTGGGCGGCGTCCTTGAACACGGAGGTACAGAAGTAGACGCGCTCGTGGTCGCCCATCTCGTCGAGGATGGCCTCCTTCGAGCCGTCGACCGCCGACATGTGACCGTCCTGCAGTTCGTAGCCCTTCTCCTGCATCCGGCGGTAGTTACCGTCGGACATCTCGAACTCGTTGATGTTGCAGAACTCCGCGGCCCCCTCGTCGAGGAAGTCGAGGAACTCCCGTTCCGCGCGGATGCCCGGAATCTCGAACGCCGGGGTGAGGCCCTCCTCGCGGGCGATGTAGAGGATATCCTCCCACTCGGTGCCGTGCATGTCGCCCCAGAGTTCGAGCGGCGGGTGGAAGCGAATCTCATCGAGGCCGGCCTCGGCGAGGCGCCGCATGTTCTCGCGGCCGCCCGTGATACCCGTATAGAGGTGGATGTGGTGGTCCTCGCCGAACTCGTCTTTGAGAAGCGAGATGTAGCGGCAGGTCTTGTCGAGCGCCTCCTGGGGTTCGCCGCCGGTGATGGACGAGCCGAGCGCGTCCATGCGTTTCGCCTCCTCGATGACGTCCGCGTCGGACTCGACTTTCCGCTCGTTGGCATACACGTCGGTGACGTTCTTGCGATTCTCGCCGAGCGGGCAGTAGAAACAATCGCGCTGGTCGCAGTACCCGTAGACGAACAGCACCATCTTACCGCCCATGGCGCACTGTTCGCATCCCTTCGAGATCATTCGATTACGGAACCGTACTTGGCGCATCGTCAAAAGGCGTCCGACTTTGCCCTGGAACCTTCTCCCTCGCCGGTAGGGTTATTGTTGTATATGACTGACAATACAGCATGTCTCTCGGTTCCGTCGTCCGTGCTGAGGGTCAGGTCCGGGTCCTCATCGTCGACGACGACCCCGAGACCGCGGCAGACACGGTTTCGGTACTCGACGGATGCGACAGTCTCGACGTCGCGGCGGTCGACGACCCGACCGCGGCGCTCGACGCGCACGCCGAGTCGCCGTTCGACTGTATCGTCACCGAGTTCGAGTTCGACGGCACCGCCGGTCTCGACACGCTCCTTCGCGTCCGCGAGTCGCCGAACCCGCCGCCGGTGATTCTGTTCACCCGACTCGACTCCGAGGACGTGGTCCACGAGGCGTTCGCCGCCGGCGTCGCCGACGTGGTGGACAAGCGATCGACCGACGTGAAGCTCGCGGTACTCGCCCACCGTATCTCGAACGCGGTCGTCGCGGCTCGCCAGTCGGCCGAACTCGACGAGCTGTACGCGTGGCTCCGGGTCATCGCCGAGCAGTCGCTCGTCGGCCTGTACGTGATACGCGACGGCCGAATCGAGTTCGTCAACGAGTACCTCTCGAACCTGCTCGGCTACGACACCGACGAGGTGGTCGGTCGTCCCATCACCGACTTCATCGTCGAGGAGGACCGCGCCATCGTCGACGAGAGCCTGAGAAACAGAGACCACGGCAGCGTCGAATCGATGTCGTACACCGTCCGCGTCAGCGACCGCACCGGCGAGTTGACCACGCTGGAAATCACCGGCCAGCGGGCGGCTGTCGACGGTGAGCCGGTCGTCGTCGGCACCGCCATGGACGTCACGGCCCGGCTGGAGTCCGAACGGCTCCTCAGGCGCTCCGAGCGCCTCACCAGACAGATCATCTCGTCGCTCCCGGACATGGTGTTCATCTCGGAGCCGACCGAGCTCGACGTCGTCTACATCAACGACCAGTTCGAGAGCGTCTGGGGGCGAGACGTGTCGCTCCTCTACGAGAACCCGCATTCGTTCCTCGAACTCGTCCACGTCGACGACCGCGACCAACTGCGGCGAGCCATCGACGAGATGTTCGTCGACATCCGAGACGGTGCCGTCGACGAGCAGTACGAGTTCGAGTTCCGGTTCATCCCCGAGGGGAGCGAAACCATCCGTTGGGCGAACGCCCGCGCGGTCCCGCTCCTCGACGAGAACGGCGACGTGACAAACATCCTCGGCGTGATGTCCGACCTGACGGAGCGCATCAGCCACGAGCGCGAACTCGCCCAGCAGATCGCCCGGCTCGACGCCTTCGCCCGCGTCCTCTCGCACGACATCCGCGGACCGTTGTCGGTCGCGCAGGGCCGGCTCGAACTCGCTCGCGAACTCGACGACGGCAGCCACCTCGACTACGTCGAGCGCGCCCACCAGCGCATCACCGACGTGGTCGAAGACGTGCTCTCTCTCGCCCGCGACGGGCGTTCCGTCCTCGACGCGGAGGAAGTCTCGCTGGCGGACGCCGCGGCAACCGCGTGGGAGATGTGCTCGCCGAACGCCGGCCACGTGCGCTGTGAGGTCGGCGAACTTCCGGTGGTCGAAGCCGACGAGAGCCGGGCGACGCGGCTCTTCGAGAACCTGTTTCGGAACGCGCTCCAGCACGGCCGAAGCGACCGTGACGACGCGTCCACCGCGAGCGACGACTCGGAGCTCGTGATTCGCGTCGGTGCCCTCCCGTCGCACCGCGGCTTCTTCGTCGAGGACAACGGGCCCGGCATCCCGGCGTCGATTCGCGACCACGTCTTCGACTCTGGGTTTTCCACCAAAGACGGCGACGGAAACGGCCTCGGACTCGGTATCGTCCGGCAGATTGTCGACTCCCACGGCTGGATAATTCGGGTCGCCAACGGCGGGTCCGGGGCGCGCTTCGAGGTGCTTTTCGACCCCGTCGGCGAGGCCGGCGCGACCGACTGACCGGGGCGAACCGAAGGGGACGACGACCGCGCCCCGGCGACCGCCCGTCCGCTCCGCGAGACCGACCGACCGCGCCACCGCGGCCGCGCCCCCGAAAGCAGATATATCCCCGTGGCATAGGAGTCAACGATGCTCTTGGTCCTCTGTGTCGACCTCGACGACGACCTCGGCCGCAAGACGGGTCTCTCGACGCCCGTCGTCGGCCGACAGCGCGTCGAGGACGCCGCGGTGGCGCTGGCCACCGCGGACCCGGAGGACTCCGACGTGAACGTCCTCTTTCAGGGCATTCAGGTCCACGACGAACTCCTCGAATCGGAAGACGAGGAGGTCGAGGTCGCGGCGGTCACCGGGTTGGAAGGAAGCGACGTGAAAGCGAACCGCGCCATCGGCGACGAGATTGACACCGTCCTCGCGAGCCTCTCGACCGGCGAGCCCGTCCACGCCATCGTCATCACCGACGGCGCACAGGACGAGTCGGTCCTGCCGGTCATCCGCTCTCGCGTCCCCATCGACGGGGTCCGTCGGGTCGTCGTCAGACAGGCCCAGAACCTCGAATCGATGTACTACACGATGAAGCAGGTGCTCGCCGACCCCGAGACTCGTGGGACCATCCTCGTCCCGCTCGGCATCCTGCTTCTCATCTACCCCTTCGTCACCATCGCCAGCTTCTTCGACGTGCCCGGCGCGGTCGTTCTCGGCCTCATCTCGGCGCTCCTCGGCCTGTACACGCTGTTCCGCGGGCTCGGCCTCGAATCCGCCGTCGACGAGGCGGCCAACCGGGCGCGAAACGTCCTCTACGCCGGTCGCGTCACCATCATCACCTACGTCGCCGCCGCGGCGCTCCTCGTCGTCGGCGGCGTCCGCGGGGTCGAACTCCTCGAAACCGTCTCCGACAGCGTCGGCGGCGACCCCGCCCCGGGACTCATCCTCGCGACGCTCGTCCACGGCGCAGTCGAGTGGTTCGCCGCCGCCGGTATCACGAGCAGCCTCGGGCAGGTGACAGACGAGTACCTCCACGACCGGTTCAAGTGGCGCTACCTCAACGCGCCGTTCTACGTGTTCGCCATCGCCATCGTGCTCTACGCGCTCTCCGGCTTCTTCCTCCCCGAGGGCGTCGTCGGTGTCCAGAAGTTCTACCTCCCCGGCCTCGCCGTCGCGCTCACGGTCGGCACGCTCCTCGGTGTGCTGAGCACGCTCACGTTCGCGGTGGCGGAGTCGCGCTATCCGACCGGCTCGGACGGCGACGGCGAGCAACCGGCGTAATCAGTCGCGGGCGGCCTCGCCGCTCGGCGCTTTCTGTCGGTTTTTAGCGTCGTCGGTGCCGAACTCGAAGTCGCCTCGTCAGCTCTCGCGGACGATGACGAACTCCGCGAGGTCGCGGAGATACTCCAGCGGCTCAGAGTCCTCGACGCCCGAGGAGTCGAGGGCCGAAAGCGCTTCGTCGGCCTGCTGTCGGGCCCGGCGGTTCGCTTCCTCGGGGGTCAGGTCCGTCACCTGTACGAGCGACGGCCGACCCATCTCGGCGTCCTGTCCCGTCGGCTTGCCGAGTTCCTCGGCGTCGGCCGTGGCGTCCAGCACGTCGTCGCGAATCTGGAAGGCGACGCCGACGCGGGCCGCGTAGTCGCCGAACGCCTCGACGACGTGGGCGTCGCCGCCGGCGGCGACAGCGCCGAGTTCGGCGGCGGCGCGGAACAGCGCCCCCGTCTTGCGGTGGGCGAGTTGCATGTACTCGGCTTCGTTGGACGGGACCGCGACGAGTTCGGTCGCCTCGCCCTCGCCGAGTTCGACCATCGATTCGGCGACGATGCGGGTGGCGCGGTCGGACGACGAGAGGAGGGCGAACGCCTCGCCGAGCAGGCCGTCGGAGGCGATGATTGCCGGGCCGTAGCCGTACTCGGCCCACGCGCTGGGCGTGCCGCGGCGGATGTCGGACCGGTCGATGATGTCGTCGACGACGAGCGAGGCGTTGTGGACGAGTTCGACGCCGACCGCGAAGTCGACGGCGTCCTCGGGGGTGCCACCGACGGCCTCGCAGGCGAGGATGGTCACGGCGGGGCGGACGCGCTTGCCCCCCGCGAGAGCGACGTGGTCGAGTTGGTCGGCGAGTTCCGACGGCTCGACCGCCGAGACGACCTCCTCGAGGCGGTCGTTTACCATCGTGACCCGGCGCTCCAGGTATTCCATTGTCGGTTCGTAGGGTTGGGTAGGGAAGTACGTACCGGATTTGGAGAAACCGCGCGACTGGGGTGCGGCGGTAGTCGGAGAACACCTGATTGGGAGACGCCTGCCCGAACTGTTCGATGAGTTCCGGAACCACGTGCGACAGCCTTTTCCGGACGCTCACCGGTTCGCGTCCGCAAAAATCTGGACCAAAAACGGATGACGTTTACTCGAACTGTTCGATGAGTTCCGGAACTACCTCGAAGAGGTCGCCGACGATGCCGTAGTCGGCGATGTCGAAGATGGGCGCGTCGGGGTCGGTGTTGATGGCGACGATGTTCTCGGCACCCTTCATCCCGGCGACGTGCTGGACGGCGCCGGAGATGCCGATTGCGATGTAGAACTTCGGCGTGACGACCTTCCCGGACTGGCCGACCTGTCGGTCCTTCGGGAGCCAGCCGTTGTCGACGATGGGCCGCGACGACGAGAGCGTCGCGCCGAGCGCGTCGGCGAGTTCCTGCACGAGTTCGATGTTCTCTTCTTCTTCGATGCCGCGGCCGACGGAGACGAGTACGTCGGCGTCGGTGATGTCCACGTCGCCGCTGCCGACTTCCTCGAAGCCGGTCACGCGCGAGCGCACGCGAGACTCGTCAAGGTCGAACGAGAAGGCCTCGACGGTGGGTTCGCCCGGCTCCTCGGCGGCGTCCCACTCGCCGGGGCGGACGGTGACCGCGGCGCGGTCGGCGTCGACCTCGACGGTCGATTCGACCTTCGAGGCGTACATCTCGCGGGTGACGACGAGGCCGCCGTCGTTCTGTAGGCCGATGGCGTCGGTCACGAGCGGGAGGTCGAGGCGTTCTGCGACCGCGGGGGCGTAGTCGAGACCGTTGACCGTGTTGCCCATGAGGACGTACGTGGGGTCGAGCTCCTCGGAGAGGGCCTCGACGGCCTGCACGTACACGTCGTGGTTGAATTCGTCGCCCTCGGCGACGGTGTGAATCGCGTCCACGCCGGCGAGCGAGAGCGCCTCGGCGAAGGCGTCCACGTCGCCGCCGATGACCGCGAGGTGGAGGTCGCCGCCGGTGTCGCCGACGAGGTCGGCGCCGGCCGTCACGAGTTCGAACGACACGTCGCGGAGGCTTCCGCGGCGGTGCTCGACGACGGCGAGCACGTCGCTCATTGCGCGCCCACCCCCTTCTCGCGGAGGACGGTCGCAAGGTCGGCGGCCTGCTCTCCGGCGTCACCCTCGAAGTAGGTCGCGTCGGACTCGGTCTCCGGCTCGTACACGTCGGTCAGGACGAGGTCGGACTCGACCGCCGCGGCGTCGAGGCCGAGGTCGGAGAGCGCGAGCGGCTTGATCTCCTTCGACTGGGCCTGCCGAATCCCGCGCAGGCTCGCGTAGCGGGGCTCGTTGATACCGGTCTGGATGGTGAGGACCGCGGGCAGGTCGACCTCGGTGAGCTCCTCCACGCCGCCTTCGAGTTCGCGGCGGACGTTCGCCACGCCGCCGTCGGCGTCGAGGTCGAGCGCGTTCACGACCGCGGCCCACTCGAAGTCGATCGCCGAGGCGAGCGAGACGCCGGTCGCGCCGAAGCTGTCGTCGTTCGCCTGCACGCCCGTCAGGACGAGGTCGGGGTCTTCCTCCTCGACGACCGCCGAGAGCAGGCGCGTCTTCGCGCCCACGTCGAGCAGGTCCACGCCGTCGAGCGCGTCGTCCCACACGCGGACCGCGCGGTCGACACCCTTGGCGAGCGCCATGCGGATGGTCTCTTCGGACCGCTCGGGGCCGATGGTGACGGCGACGACCTCCACGTCGTCGTCGCTCTCCTCGGCGATTTGGACGGCTTCCTCGACCGCGTACTCGTCCCACTCGTTGAGGTCGTAGTCGAGGTACTGGTCCGCCACGCGGAGCCCGTCGAGCTCGAAGTCCTCTTCGACCTCGGCGACCTCCTTGACGGTTACGAGAACTTTCATCAACGTTCACTACCGACCGGGGAGAATAAACGTTTTCGCACCGCGGTCGTCGGCGACGCCGTCCCCCGATTACTCCTCGTCTTCGTCCTCGTCGGGGAGCGAGATGAGGTTCTCGCGGCCGAGGCGCAGTTTCTCGACGCGCTCCTCGTCGGCCATCGCCGACAGGAGCTGCGAGACTTTGGCGTCGGACCAGCCGGTCTCCTTGACGATGTTCGCCTGCTTCATCCGCCCGCCGCTCCGTTCCAAGAGGAGTTCGACCCGCTCTTCGTCCGAGAGTAAGTCGAGGTCGATATCGTCGGGCGCTTCGCCTGCTTCGCCGTCGTTGTCAACCTCTTCGTCGGTGCCGAGTTCGTCGGCCGGCTCCGGCGTCGGCTCCTGACGCCGCGTGGGCGTCGATGCCGACGGTTTGGCCGTGGCCGCGTCGCCCGGCCGCCGCCGGGTGAACAGGACGACTCCCGCCACGAGCACCAAGAAGACGATGGCACCGCCACCGACGAGCGTCCACGGAATGGCTCCGTCAGACCCTGTGGAAACGTAACTCACGCTTAGTTGCTCGGTCGACTCGAACGTCCGCGGCCCCTCGGCGACGACGGCGTTGTTCTCCAGCGGGATGTCTGTGTCACTGACGGCGTAGCCCGGGGGCGTCTGAATCGTGAGGTTCTGGTTCGACTGCAGCGAGGTGACCCACGTCTCGCCGCCACCGGCCGAGAAGGCGTCACCGACGCGCAGCCCTTCGTCGGTCTGTTCCGCGAAGTTCGTCCAGGTGAACCTCAACACGAGGACGCCGGTCCCGTTTTCGACGTACCCCGTCGTCGTCGCGTTCTGGACGGTCATCGACCGACCGGTCTGCTCGGCGGCCGTCTGGCTGACACGCTGAAAGAAGGCGGCGTCGGGGCCGACATCGGTGGTTCCCTGCTCGTACTCCTGTGCGAACTCTTCGAACGCCGCGGTCTCGTTTCGCGTCTCGAGCTCGTAGCGCATCTCGATGCGCCAGTCCGCCGAGCGGTCGTCGCGAACTCGAATCGATATCTCCGTCCGCGGCGACCGTTCGAGACTCGTCTGCTGGGTGACGAGCGGTGCGCGGCCGAGGGCGGTGGGCGCTTGCGAGCGAGAGTCGGAACCGAAAACGTCGACTCCGGAATCGTCGACTGCCGCGTCAACGCCGTGAGCGCCAAGCGCAGTCATATCTGTGGCCGCCGCCGGGACTGCGACGCCGGAGACGATGGTGAGGAGGGCAACGATGAGGGCGGCGCTCCGCATACGTAAATCCGTTTCATCCGGCGATGAAAACGCTTTCCATCGACTCAACAGCGTCATACGTCGCCGACGTGCGCTCTCGAGGCTTCGCCGTGCCGACGCCGCCAAGAGGGTCATTTTAGTACCGGCACCGTGTACCCTCACGGCGATGAAGGCCCTCCCGCTCGTCGTCGTCATGCTCTTGGTGGCGTCGCCGGTTCTCGGCGCGGTCGGTCCCGCGGACGGCTCGGCCCAAGCGACGGCTCTCGACGAGCCGGCCCCCGCACAGGTCCAGTCGCCGTCCAACGAGACGATTCACGTCCTCGATATCCCGTCGTCGCAACTGGTTCGAGCGACCGTCGAGCCCGCCCATGTCGACCTCGGCCCGTCCCTCGGCTTCGCCGGCCTCGATACCAGCGGCGAGGTTCAATCGCGCGCGTCGATCGAGCGTATCGAGTCCGCGGGTGACGACAGCACCCGCCAACAGCTCATTCTCGACGAGATAAACAGCATCGAGCAGCGCGCGATTGCGCTGCAAAGCGCACAGCGCTCCGCAATCGAACGGTTCAACGCGGGGGAGCTTACCGCGCGCGAACTCCTCGTCGAACTCGCGCGAATCGACGCCGAGGCCCGCGGCCTCAACGAGCGACGCGTCGCCCTCCGGGAACTCGCCACCGAGACGTCGGACTTCTCTATCAACTCCGGCCGGCTCGCGGCGCTCGAACGCGAACTCGACACGTTCACCGGTCCCGTCCGAAAGTACGCCGTCTTGGTCATGACCGGGGAGTCCGATACCGCGCGGTTCTCTGTCCGAACGAGCGAGACGGGCGTCGTCCTCGGCGTCGTAGCCGACGGAGAGTACGTCCGCGAGGCCTACCGTGCCGGGCTTCGCAACCGCGACCAGAGCACGGTCTCCTACGAGGAGGCGCTCGACATCGTCGCGGAGAGCTACCCCACCATCTACTCGAGCCGCGCCGCGCAGAACGGGACCAACGTCATCAGCGCCGGTGACAGCCACCGCGTGCGAATCAACTACGACCGCGGCCAGTTGACTGCCTACGTTGACGCCGGGAGCGGGCGGGTGTTCAAGGAGTCGCAGACCCGCCCACTCGGTTCGATTGCGACCGGGGCCGTCGCGACCGAGGTCAAAGACGGCCTCGCGCTCACTGTCGACCGGACCTACCCCGGGGGGCCGCTCCGAATCCAGCTGAACGAAAGCGGGAGCGACGACCCGGTAGACGCGAACGTCACCATCGGACTCGAAGCCAGCCAAGAGAGCACGCTTCTCGGCCACACCGGCACCGACGGGACGCTCTGGACCGTCTCGCCGTCGTCCCCCTACACCATTACGGTGATTAAGGGCAACTCGGCGGTCGTGCTCACCACTTCACCGACGCCGATGCCCGACCTCGTCATGAACACGACCGCGGAGGCGAACGACAGCGCCGCGATGATCACCTCGACGCCGACCGAGTCGACGAGTTCCGCGTCGGTCGGTTCGGAGGGCGCACCGCCCGGTCCGCCGGCGGTCATCTGACCGGAGCTTCTTATCCCATGACGGGGCCACCCCGTCTCGATGTCTCGTCAGTTCCGCCGCTCGACTCGCGGCTCGTCCGTGCTCCTCGGGAGCGTGCTCCTCATCGGTCTCGTGGTCGTCGTCGCGGCCGCCGTCGGCGCGGTGGCGTTCGACGCGGCCGAGTCCTCGCCGACACCGACCCGACCGACAGCGCTGTCGCTCGCGGTCTCGGGCGACACGCTGTCGCTGACCCACGAGGGTGGCGCGCCACTCGACGTGAAGTCACTCGCGATTCGCATCTCCGTGGGCGGAGAGCCGCTCGCCCACCAACCGCCCGTGCCGTTCTTCTCGGCCAGCGGGTTCCGTCCCGGACCGACCGGTCCGTTCAACGCCGCGGCCGACTCCCGGTGGACCGCGGGCGAGACGGCGACGCTCGAACTCGCGGGGACGAACGACCCGGACATCGAACCTGGCGCGACGGTAACCGTCCGCGTCTTCGACGGAGAGACGCCGGTCGCGGCGCTCGAAGCGAGCGCGTCGTGAGTCGGCGGTGACGAAAACGAGCGTCCGAGTCGAACGCGGCGGTCGCGGTTTATTCCTCTGGTGCGCGCGCGATGGTCACGATGGCCCGCGGACTGCCGGGCTGGCGCTGGAGGATGTGGTGTTCGATGTCGACGAAGCCCGCGGCCTCGAACATTCGGTCGGCCTCCTCCTCGTCGTAGAACAGCATGATGGCGTCCGCCAACTTCTGGAAGACGCCGGATTTCGGGTCGTCGGGACCGACGACGAGGACTTTGCTCCCCGGCTTCACCACGCGTCGGAACTCCTCGAGCGCGGTGACCGGGTTCGGCCAGTACTCGATGGAGCCGGACGACCAGATGACGTCGAAGGAGTCGTCGGCGAAGGGGAGCCGCTCTGCGTCCCCGCGATAGAACCTGACCTCGTCGTTCTTGCCGAACTTCTCCCACGCCTTCTGCATCTGGTGGATACTCTGGTCGAGGCCGTGGACGTCGTCGGTGTAGCGGAGCAGTCCCTCGGTTCCGAAGCCGGTGCCACAGCCCACGTCGAGGACGCGGTCGCCCTGCTGGATGTCGAGCATCTCCAGCGCCTCGTCGCGCATCTCCTCGTTCCAGATGAACGGGTTCACCCGGTCGTACACCTTCGAGAGGTACTTGTAGAACAGGCGGGCCCGCGCTTTGTTTTCGAGGACTCCCATCGCGCAGGGATTAGGACTCACCGATGATAACGGTGCGGATTCGCCGCGCCGGTCGGCGTTCTCGGGGGGTAAATCGCCGCGTTCCCCGAGCGTCTGTCACAGACTTTCCGCAAACACCTTATACAGCGCTTGTGCAACGTTCCTGTGATACGAGTATGCCGAGACAAGAGGTTCTCGAACGAATCAAAACGGCCGAGCAGGAGGCCGACGACATCGTTGAAGAGGCCGAGGCCAAACGTGAGGAGCTCGTCGCGGAGGCGCGTCGCGAAGCCGATGAGATTCGCTCCGAGGCCGAAGAAGAGGCCGCAGAGCTCGAATCCGAGCGTCTACAGGAGGGACGCGCGGACATAGAGTCGGAGCGGGAACGCATCCTCGAAGAAGGCGAGGACGCCCGCGACGAACTGGTTGCCGAGGCGGAAGACCACATCGACGACGCGGTCGAATTCGCCATCGGCCAATTCGAGGAGGCGGTTGATGCTCAGACCTGAGCAGATGAGCAAGGTCTCGGTGACCGGTTCCAAGGGCGTCATGCCCGAGGTCATCGAGGCTGTCCACGACCTCCGACTGCTGCACGTCACCGAATACGACGGCTCGTGGCAGGAGGAGTTCGGATTCGAGACGGGGTCGCCCATCGAAGGCGCCGAGAGCGCGTCCGACAAGCTCGTCACCGTCCGCTCGCTCAAGAGCATCCTCGGGGTCGAAGACACCGACACCGGCCGGCAGCGCATCGTCCCCGACGACGCGCTCGGCGAGCCCCTCGAAGAGATTCGAGCCGAGGTCAACGAACTGGACGACCGCCGCTCAGAGCTCGAAAACGAGCTCCGCGCGGTGGACGAAGAAATCGACGCGATGGAGCCGTTCGTCGACCTCGGGCTCGACCTCGACCTGCTTTCGGGGTACGAGACGCTGCAGGTCGTCGTCGGACAGGGGAAGGTCGAACCCGTCGAGCGCGCCGTCGTCGACGCCGACGACATCAACGCGTACGAGATCTTCTCGGGCGAGCGAACGCACGCCATCTTCGGCCGCGCGGTCGACGGTGCCGACGAGATGGCGCTCGCCGACGCGCTCGTCGGCGTCGAGTTCGCCACGCTCGAAGTCCCGGATGCCTCGGGAAGCCCCGAAGAGCACATCCGCAATCTCGAACAGCAGAAGCGCGAAATCGAGTCGAAGCTCGAAACCGTCGAGTCCGAGCTTCACGACATCGCCGTCGAGGAGGGAGAGTTCCTCCTCGCCGCCGAAGAGCGCCTCGCAATCGACGTCCAGAAGACGGAAGCGCCGCTTTCGTTCGCGACGACGGAGAACGCCTTCGTCGCCGAGGGCTGGATTCCGACCGAGCGCTACAACACGTTCGCGAGCACGCTCAAAGACGAGATCGGCGAGCACGTCGCCGTCGAGGAGCTCGAACGCGCCGAGTTCTCGCGTGACGGGCACGACCACGCGCGCGAGGATGTCGCCGAGAGTGGTGGCACGGTCGCCGCCACCGACGGCGGGACCGTCTCGATGTCCAGCGACGACCCGCCGGTCGTCCAGAAGAACAGCGGCGCAGTCAAGCCGTTCGAAATCCTCGTTCAGGCGGTCAATCGCCCGAGCTACTACGAGTTCGACCCGACCATCATCCTGTTCCTGACGTTCCCGACGTTCTTCGGGTTCATGATCGGTGACCTCGGGTACGGTGTCATCTACACCGCCATCGGCTTCTTCCTCTACTCGAAGTTCGATGACGGCGCGATTAAGAGCATGGGTGGCGTCACCATCGCCGCGGGGCTGTTCACGACGTTGTTCGGCATCCTCTACGGCGAGATATTCGGCTTCCACCTCATCACCGAGTACTTCTGGGAAGGCGTGCTCGGGATGTCGCACCCGCCCATCGAGAAGGGACTATCGCCGGCCACCTCTGAGTGGGCCCTCGGTTGGCTCACCGTGAGCGTCGCCGTCGGTATCTTCCACGTCAACGTGGGGTACATCCTCGACTTCTTCGAGAACTACGAACTCCACGGCGCGAAGGACGCAGTCCTCGAAAGCGGTTCGTGGATCCTCATGCTGAACGGCCTGTGGATCTGGATCTTCAGCGACGCGCTCGGTGGCGTGCCGCCGGAGTTCCTGTTCACCACGTTCGCGGCTGACGGGCTCATTCCGCTCGGCTTCTCCGGCTTCTCGTTCATCGTCGGCTGGGCCGGCTTCGGGATGTACATCCTCGGCGCGGTGCTGCTCGGGATGGCCGAACTGGCCGAACTCGTCGAGTTCGCCGCCCCGCTTTCGAACGTCCTGTCGTACACGCGTCTCGGCGCGGTCCTCATCGCGAAGGCGTCGATGGCGTTCGCCGTCAACCTGCTCGTCTTCGGCGTGTACGTCGACGACCACGGCGGCTGGCACTTCGGCCTCGGCGGGATGCCCGACGCCGCCGCCGTGTCGGCGCTCGGCGCGGGTGAAACGCTGAGTTACCACGGCTACGAAGTGACCGAAGTCCTGTTCGGCGGCATCTTCCACACGGGTGCCGCGGGCGTCGTGGGCGGACTGCTCGTCCTCGTCGTCGGTCACCTGGTCGTCCTCGCGCTCGGCGTCACGAGCGCCGGCCTGCAGGCCGTGCGTCTCGAGTACGTCGAGTTCTTCAACAAATTCTTCGAGGGCGGCGGCCGCGAGTACAACCCGTTCGGGTACGACCGCGAGTTCACGACCGAAGACTAACTCTCACCGACGATTCTTTTTTGAGTTTTGTCCGCTGGGAGCGACTGCTTTTGCAATGACGACGATTCCGCCGTCGTAGACAGACCGCTCCAGACGTTTTGGGAACCTTTATGATACGGCTGACGCCACATGCAGACGTTCGGAGACGACAATCCGGTACTCAGGAACACACAATGATTGAAGCAATTGAACCCCTCATGACTGCACTGCAGAATGAAACCGCTTCCTCGCCCGCTATCACCGCCGACGCTGCGGCGGCCCTTTCCGTCGGTATCGCCGCCTTCGCCGCGGGCTATGCGGAGCGTGGCATCGGTTCCGCTGCGATGGGCGCCATCGCGGAAAACGAGGACCTCTTCGTTAACGGGCTGGTCCTTACGGTTCTCCCCGAGACCCTCGTTATCCTCGCACTGGTCGTTGTCTTCGCGGCCTAAGCACCCCCTCTCTTTCCCATTATGAGTTTGGACAACGTCGTTGAGGACATCCGAGACGAAGCCCGCGCACGCGCAGAGGACATCAGGCAGGACGGCCAGGAACAGGCAGACGAAATCGTCGCCGAGGCCGAGGCCGACGCCGAAGAACTCCTCGAATCGCGGAAGGCGGACGTCGAGCAACAACTCGAACGGGAGCGCGAACAGGCGCTCTCCAGCGCGAAGCTCGAAGCCAAGCAGGCTCGACTCAGCGCCCGTCGTGACGTGCTCCAGCGCGTCCGCGAGCAGGTCGAAAGCGAGCTCGCCGAGCTGGAAGGCGACCGTCGCGAAGAGCTCACCCGCTCGCTGCTCGACGCGGCGTCGGTCGAGTTCGAAGACGAAGACGAAGTCTCCGTCTACGGCCGCGCCGACGACGAGGACCTGCTTTCGAGCATCCTCGAAGACTACGACGGCTACGAGTTCGCCGGCGAGCGCGACTGCCTCGGTGGCGTCGTGGTCGAGGGCTCGAACTCGCGCGTCCGGGTGAACAACACCTTCGACTCGGTCCTCGACACAGTCTGGGAGGACAATCTGAAGGAAGTGAGTGCGCGACTGTTCGACGACCAATGAGCACTACAGGCGGCTCGAATCCCGAATACGTCATCGCTCGCGTTCGAGCGCGACGTAGTGCCCTGTTCGGCGACGAGGAGTACCGCAAACTGGTCCGCATGGGGCCGGCCGAAATCGCTCGGTTCATGGAGGAATCGGAGTACGAAACCGAGGTCAACGCGCTCGGCAGCCGTTTTTCGGGCGTCGACCTCATCGAGTACGCGCTGAACCAGAATCTGGCGAAGCAGTTCAACGATATCCTCGACTGGGCAGACGGCCGCCTCTACGACCTCATCGCGCGGTACCTCCGTAAGTTCGACGCGTGGAACGTGAAGACGATCATCCGCGGCATCTACTCCGGCGCGTCCCGCGACGAGGTCGAATCCGACCTCATTCGCGCCGGCGAGTTCGACGACCGCCTCCTCTCGCGACTGCTCGACGCAGACGAGATAGAGGAGATCGTCAACCTCCTCTCCGGCACTATCTTCGGAGACGGCCTCGCGGCCGCCTACGAGGAGTTCGAGGAAGTCGGCGTCCTCGTCCCCCTGGAGAACGCGGTCGACCGCGCCTTCTACGAGCAGCTGCTCGAGGGTCTGGTCGTCGGCGAAGAGGCGAAGAAGTACCGCGAGTTCCTCGAAGCCGAAATCGACTTCCGAAACGCCCGCAACGCGCTCCGCATCGCTCGCAGCGGTGCCGACCTCGACCCCGTCGACTACTTCATCGAGGGCGGCACGCTGTTCCGCGCGTCGGAGCTCGCGTCGCTGGCGACCAGCCCGGACGAGCTGGTGTCGAAGATTCGTGACAGCCGGTACGGCGACCGCCTCTCGACGGCCCTTTCGGACCTCGAGGAGGCCGACAGCCTCATCGGCTTCGAGCGCGCCCTCGACGCGGCGCTCTTGGAGTACGCGGACACGCTCGGTTACGTGTTCCCGCTTTCTGTCACGCCAATCGTCTCGTACATCCTCGCCAAGGAGCGCGAGGTCGACAACATCCGGGCCATCGCCCGCGGCCGCGAGGCCGGGCTGGACCCCGATGCAATAGAAGAGGAGCTGGTCATCCTATGAGCCAGGAAATCGCAGTTATCGGCAGTCCGGACTTCACCACGGGCTTTCGGCTTGCGGGCGTCCGCAAGTTCGAGAACGTCCCGGACGAAGCGAAGGACGACGAACTCGACGAAGCCGTGACGCGAACGCTGGAGGACGAGGACGTCGGCATCATCGTGATGCACGAAGACGACCTCGACCACCTCTCGCGTAACGCCCGGCAGTCGGTCGAGCGCAGCATCGAGCCGACGCTCGTGACGCTCGGCGGTTCCGGCGGCGCGAGCGGCCTCCGTGACCAGATCAAGAGAGCAATCGGTATCGATCTGATGGACGAATAACCAAACATGAGTCAGGCAACACAAGATTCCGTTCGCGAGGACGGTGTCATCGCAAGCGTGAGTGGTCCGGTCGTGACCGCCCGTGGCCTCGACGCCCGCATGAACGACGTCGTCTACGTCGGCGACGAAGGCCTAATGGGCGAGGTCATCGAAATCGAGGGCGACCTCACGACTATTCAGGTGTACGAAGAGACCTCCGGTGTCGGTCCCAGCGAACCCGTCGAGAGTACGGGCGAACCGCTGACCGTCGACCTCGGTCCGGGGATGATGGACGCCATCTACGACGGCGTGCAGCGTCCTCTGGACGTGCTGGAGTCGAAGATGAACTCGGCGTTCCTCGACCGCGGTGTCGACGCGCCGGGTATCGACCTCGAAAAGAAGTGGGAGTTCGAACCCACCGTCTCCGAGGGCGACGAGGTCGCCTCCGGCGACGTCGTGGGGACGGTCCCCGAGACCGTGACCATCGAACACAAGGTCATGGTCCCGCCGGACTTCGAGGGCGGCGAAGTCGTCGCCATCGAGGAAGGCGAGTTCTCCGTCACCGAGACGGTCGCCGAACTCGACAACGGCGAAGAGATTACGATGCACCAGGAGTGGCCGGTGCGTCAGGCGCGTCCCGCCGCGGAGAAGAAGACCCCGCGCGAACCGCTCGTCTCGGGGCAGCGCATCCTCGACGGCCTGTTCCCCATCGCGAAGGGCGGAACGGCCGCGATTCCGGGTCCGTTCGGGTCCGGGAAGACGGTCACCCAGCACCAGCTCGCCAAGTGGGCCGACGCGGACATCGTCGTCTATGTCGGCTGCGGCGAGCGCGGTAACGAGATGACCGAGGTTATCGAGGACTTCCCGGAACTCGACGACCCGAAGACCGGCAACCCGCTCATGGCTCGGACGTGCCTCATCGCGAACACGTCCAACATGCCCGTGGCGGCCCGCGAGTCCTGTATCTACACCGGCATCACCATCGCGGAGTACTACCGCGACATGGGATACGACGTCGCGCTGATGGCCGACTCCACCTCCCGGTGGGCCGAGGCCATGCGCGAGATCTCCTCGCGTCTCGAGGAGATGCCCGGCGAAGAGGGGTACCCCGCGTACCTCGCCGCGCGTCTCTCCGAGTTCTACGAGCGCGCCGGCTACTTCACGACCGTCAACGGCGAGGAAGGTTCCGTCTCCGTCATCGGCGCGGTTTCGCCGCCGGGCGGCGACTTCTCCGAGCCGGTCACGCAGAACACCCTGCGTATCGTGAAGACGTTCTGGGCGCTCGACGCGGACCTCGCAGAGCGCCGTCACTTCCCGGCGATTAACTGGAACGAGTCGTACTCGCTCTACCAAGAGCAGCTCGACCCGTGGTTCGTCGAGAACGTCGAGGACGACTGGGCCGAAGAGCGCCAGTGGGCCGTCGACGTACTCGACGAGGAGAACGAACTGCAGGAAATCGTTCAGCTCGTCGGTAAGGACGCCCTGCCGGAGGACCAGCAGCTGACCCTCGAAATCGCTCGCTACCTCCGCGAGGCGTACCTCCAGCAGAACGCGTTCCACCCGACGGACACGTACTGTTCCCCCGAGAAGACGTACGGTATCCTCACCGCCATCCACGCGTTCAACGACGAGGCGTTCAAGGCGCTCGAAGCCGGCGTCCCCGTCGAAGAGATTCAGGCCATCGAGGCGGCTCCCCGGCTGAACCGCATCGGTGTGCAGGAAGACTGGGAGGCGTACATCGAGGACCTCAAAGCAGAAATCACCGAGCAGCTCCGCGAGCTGTACTGAGACCATGAAGGAATACCAGACTATCACCGAAATCAGCGGCCCGCTGGTGTTCGCCGAGGTCGACGAGCCGATCGGTTACGACGAAATCGTCGAAATCGAGACGCCCCAAGGCGAAACCAAGCGCGGACAGGTTCTCGAATCCTCCGAGGGCCTCGTCGCGATTCAGGTGTTCGAAGGCACGAGCGGTATCGACAGGAACGCGTCCGTCAGGTTCCTCGGCGAGACCCTCAAGATGCCCGTGACCGAGGACCTCCTCGGGCGCGTGCTCGACGGGTCCGGCCAGCCAATCGACGGTGGCCCCGAAATCGTTCCCGACGAGCGTCGGGACATCGTCGGCGCGGCAATCAACCCCTACTCCCGCGAGTACCCCGAGGAGTTCATCCAGACCGGCGTCTCCGCCATCGACGGCATGAACACCCTCGTCCGCGGTCAGAAGCTCCCGATCTTCTCCGCGTCGGGGCTTCCCCACAACAACCTCGCGCTCCAGATCGCCCGTCAGGCGACGGTGCCCGAGGACGAAGAAAGCGGCGAAGAGTCCGAGTTCGCAGTGGTCTTCGGCGCGATGGGTATCACGCAGGAAGAGGCGAACGAGTTCATGGAGGACTTCGAGCGCACGGGCGCACTCGAGCGCTCCGTCGTCTTCACGAACCTCGCGGACGACCCCGCAGTCGAGCGGACGGTCACGCCGCGTCTCGCGCTGACGACCGCCGAGTACCTCGCGTTCGACAAGGACTACCACGTCCTCGTCATCCTGACCGACATGACCAACTACTGCGAGGCGCTCCGCGAGATCGGTGCGGCTCGCGAAGAGGTCCCCGGTCGCCGTGGCTACCCGGGTTACATGTACACCGACCTTGCACAGCTCTACGAGCGTGCAGGTCGCATCCAGGGTCGCGACGGCTCTGTCACGCAGATTCCCATCCTCACGATGCCGGGTGACGACGACACGCACCCGATTCCGGACCTGACCGGCTACATCACCGAGGGTCAGATCTACATCGACCGCGACCTCAACTCGCAGGGCATCCGCCCGCCGATCAACCCGCTTCCGTCCCTGTCGCGTCTCATGGACGACGGTATCGGTGAGGGCCTCACCCGCGAGGACCACGCCGACGTGTCCGACCAGATGTACGCGGCGTACGCGGAGGGTGAAGACCTGCGCGACCTCGTGAACATCGTCGGTCGCGAGGCGCTGTCCGAGCGCGACAACAAGTACCTCGACTTCGCCGAGCGCTTCGAAGCCGAGTTCGTCAACCAGGGCTTCGACACGGACCGGTCCATCGAGGAAACCCTCGACATCGGCTGGGACCTCCTGTCGATGCTCCCGAAGTCCGAGCTCAACCGTATCGACGAGGAGCTCATCGAGGACTACTACCACGAAGACGCCGAGTCGGTCGAAGCGGAAGCCTAGACCGCGACGAACGCCGCGTTCGTCCCTCGGTTCGATTCTCCTCTTCTATTCGCGCCCCGAGCCGTGCGACCGCACGCCCGCCGCGAGAACTTCCTTATGGCTCGGCGACCACACCCCCGTATGGACGCCACTTCGTCTCGCGCGCACGTCCTCGCGGTCGTCGGCTCCGCCATCGACCGGGGGCGACTCTTAGACGCGCTCTCGCCGCTTTCGGTGTCGCTCGCCGCGTCCGTCGATGCGGTGGGCCGGCGCGCCGAGGACGAACGGGTCGACTGCGTCGTGCTTGCGACCGACCGACTCGCGGACGTTGAAGCGGTCCACGGCGCGCTCGCGGTCCCGCTGGTCGTCGTCGTCCCGACCGACGGCGACCTCTCGGCGGCGGCCGCCCGCGACGCCGGCGCGGCCGACGTGGTACCGGTCGTCGACTCGAACCTCTTCGAGCGGCTTCCCGAACGGGTCGAAAGCGTCGTCGCGTGGCGTCGCCGCGGCGCGACGGCCGCGAGCAAGATAACCGAGGACCTGAAGGAACAGGCGATAGACGAGGCACCGGTCGGCATCACCGTCGCCGACTGCTCGCTTCCCGACCGACCGCTCGTCTACGTCAACGAGGCGTTTGAGGCGATGACCGGCTACTCGGCCGACGCGGCGCTGGGGCGGAACTGCCGATACCTTCAGGGACCGAACACCGACCCCGAGCGGGTCGCCGAACTCCGCCGCGCCATCGAGGCCGAAGAGTCGGCGTCGGTCGAACTGCTGAACTACCGCGCGAACGGCGAGACGTTCTGGAACCGGGTCGACGTCGCGCCGTTGAGCGGGCCGGATGGCGAGGTGACCCACTACGTCGGCTTCCAGACCGACATCACGGAGCGCGTGCGCGCGGAGACGGCCGCCGAGCGGTACGCCGAGAGAGTCGACGAAGAGCGCGAGCGTCTCCAGACGCTCGTCGAGCACATCGAGGGCTTGTTGGCGGACGTGACGAGCGCGCTCGTCCGCGCGGAGAGCAGACAGGAACTCGAAGCCGCCGTCTGCGACCGAGTCACCGCCGCCGGGTCGTTCACCTGCGCGTGGGTCGGCCACTGCGACCTCGCACCGGCGGTCATCGTCCCGAACGAGCGGGCCGGAGCCGACACCGAATTCCTCGACGGCCTCGAAATCGACCGGTCCAACCCCGACGACCCCACCGCTCGCGCCGCGGAGACGCGGACCGTCCAGTCGGCGACTGTCGGTGACGGGAGCGTCTCCGCGGAGACGCTCGTCCCGTTCGACTCGGTCATCGCGGTTCCGTTGGCCCACCGCGGGACGCTCTACGGCGTCTTGACCGTCTACACCGACGCCGCGGAACTCGACGACCAGGTTCGGGTGGTCTTCGGGACGCTCGGTCGGGCGGTCGGCGCGGCCATCGACGCTTTCGAGAGCCGGCGGTCCCTGCTGTCCGACGAGCGGCTCGAACTCGAAATCGAGGTGCGCGACGAGACGCAACCGCTGGTCCGACTCGCCGCCGCGGGGGACTGCAAACTCTCGTACCGCGGTTCGGCCCAACACGACGACGGGACCGTGAGTCTGTTCGTCTCGACGGACCCCGCGACGGAGTTCGACGAGGTCGACACCGCGCTCGACGGCCTTCGGAGCGTCGACGTCCTCCCTCGCGGTGACGACGCCGAACTCTACGAACTCACCTTCGCCGACGGGTCGCTCGTCCACCTCGTCGCCGACGCGGGCGGGCGACTCGTCGACCTCGAAGTAGACCGCCTCGGCTGTCGGCTTACGGTCGTCGTCCCCGACCGCGTGGCGGGGCGGGCGCTCCTCGACGACTTCAAGTCGGTCGCGGCGAACGCCGAACTCCGATCCGTGACGAACCGGTCCGAACCGCCGGAGGCGCGCCGCGAGTTCGTCGCGAGCGTCAACGACGACCTGACCGACCGCCAGCAGTCGGCCCTCCAACTCGCCTACCTCGGCGGGTATTTCGAGTGGCCGCACGCCGTCACCGGCGACGAACTCGCGGAGACGATGGGTGTCTCGCGGGCGACGTTTCACCAGCACCTGCACGCGGCGGAGCGAAAACTCATCTCTCGGTTTTTCGATGGAGAACCGTACTAGCGGGGATATCCGGCGTTTCGATAGCCGCTCGATGTCTACCGGCCTCGGTACCCCGACATCAGCACCCGTGACGACCCACGAACTGAATCGCGGTCTCGACCCACAGACGTGACGTCTCCCCGTCACGACGGAGTTCGGGCGGTCCGGCCGGCCAGACAGTAAAAGATTAACACCCCAGGCGAACAACCCCCGCCAACGATGGCCGAAGACGTCAAGCCGACCCGCAAGAACTTGATGGCGATCGAAGATCGCATCGAACTCTCCGAGCGGGGCCACGACACGCTCGAACAGAAGCGTGACGGGCTCATCATGGAGTTCATGGATATCCTCGACCAGGCCCAGGACGTGCGGGCCAACCTCAATCAGGACTACGAGCGCGCGCAGAACAAAATCAACATGGCCCGCGCCATGGAGGGCGACGTGGCCGTCCGCGGCGCGGCCGCCGCGCTGAAGGAGTACCCCGAAATCACGACGCAGTCCAAGAACATCATGGGCGTCGTCGTTCCGCAGATCGAGTCCTCGCGTGTGAAAAAGAGCCTCGATCAGCGCGGCTACGGGCTGCTCGGCTCCTCGGCCCGCATCGACGAGGCCGCCGACGCCTACGAGGAACTCCTCGAATCCATCATCCTCGCCGCGGAGGTCGAGACGGCGATGAGGAAGATGCTCGAGGAAATCGAGACGACGAAGCGCCGCGTCAACGCGCTCGAGTTCAAACTCCTGCCGGAACTCTACGAGAACCAGGAGTACATCGAGCAGAAGCTCGAAGAACAGGAACGCGAGGAGATCTTCCGCCTGAAGAAGATCAAGGCGAAGAAGGAAGAAGAAGAGAAGGAAGAACGCGCCGCCAAGGAAGCCGCCGCCGAAGCGGAAGCGGCGACCGCGGCCGACTGAGGCCGACCGCGCGCGACCGTTCTCTCTCCAGTTCTCTCTCGGTCGGGTCTCCGACCGTTTTTCACCATCTCGGCGCGTAGAGACTGCTATGTCCTGTCCCGACTGCGACGGTGAAATCGCCGTCTTCGCAGTGCCCGAACCGCTCGAGTCTCACGCGCCCGAAGCGGCGCTGACCGTCGGGTTGTGTGCCGGTTGCCTCCGACTTCACCCGGCGGAGACGGCGCCGACCGGCGGCGACTCGCGCCCGCTCGCGGACGTGCTCCCCGAGGGTGACGCGGGCGCTTCGGTCGCGCTCCTCGTCGGCATGCTCGACTCGCTGGCGCTCAACCGCGCCGGCATCGTCGACTGCGTCGAGTTCGCCGAACGGTCTGGCATCGACGTGCATCTCACGCTCGACCGACTCCAGCGGGAGGCGACCGACCCTCACTTCGACGTCGCCCGTCGGCAGGCGCAGTTGGACGCGTTCCTCTGAGCGCCGCCGCTCCGTGCTGTCTGACAGCGTGGCGCGCGAAGACGCCGAGGAGGAGTCGCTTAGACGCCGGTGGAGTACCGGAGAATGCCGGCGATACCGCCGAACGCGTCGTAGAGCTGTTCGCCTTTCTCGAAGTCCGTGCTGATGAACTTCGTCTCGGTGCCGCGCTGGTCGGCGAGGTCCATGAGCCACTCGATGACGTCCTCGCGCTCTTTCAGCTCGGCTTCCGAGCCGCCTTCGCACTCGTGGGTCGGCGTGTTGTGACGGTGGTCGACGAGTTCGTACTCCTCTTGGCCGTCGCAGTCGTAGATGGCGATGTCCTTCCGAAGGTCCTCGGAGATGAGGAGACGGTCGACAGAGCCCATCACGAGGTTCTTCCGGGTCGCCTCGAACCCGTATGTGGACTCGTTGCCGCGGTGGAGCTTCTCGAAGAACTCCTCCATCTGCCTTTTGTCCTTCATGACCTCCTGGTCGGCCAGCGCGTCCTGGCCGGCGTCGACGAGGTCGTAGAGGCCGGACTCGTCGGTGTAGGCTACGTCGAACTTCCCGACGACGAGGTCCTGCAGTTCGTGGTGGAGGTAGTCGCCGTCGAGGAACTCGTCTTTCGTCGGCGAGGGGCCGCCCACGAGGATGCCGTCCATCTCGTGTCGCTTGGGGACGAACAGGTCGTTGGCCATGCCGGCGACCTCCTGATAGAAGTTGTCGATGGCTTCGAGGCGGAGGCGGGCGAAACGCTGGGCGGACTGACCACCTTTGCGCTGCTTACCGGGGACGAGCGACGAGGCGCTCTTGACCGGCTCGACGCGCTTGCCCTTGAGCCAGCCGACGTTGGCCTCGCGGCGGTCGAGGACGATGAGCCCGAACAGGCCCTTGTCCATGAGCATGTCCTCGAGCGGCCCGGTGAGGAAGTTCGAGTCGCAGTGGTACCGGAACGACTGAATCGGCTCCGGCGGGCTCTCCAGCACCTTCGTGACCATGTCCGTCTGGCCGCCGCCGGAGTTGACCGCTCCGGAGAACATGACGATACCGCGGTCCGGTGGGAAGGTGTCGTAGTACCGGAGTCGGTCCTTGATGCTCGTCAGGGCGTCTTGGACGTTCGTTCGCGTCTGCTTCGATTTGATGTTAGACGCTTCGCTGTGCTCCGTGATGACGTGTTCGACCACGTCGGAAATCTGCTTGTCTTCGGGGATGTAGATGGTGACGAGCTGCGTTCCTGACCCTTCGTACTCTCGCAGGTCCTCGATGACCTTCTTGAATTCGTACTTTCGGCGGTCCTCGCTCGCCTCCTCGGCGTCGCTACTCATCACTCCACCTAGTCCCTCCAGCGGCTAAGTAACCTTTGACTGGTCACGTTCCACGGTATCTTGCCGCACGAGCCGCCCTACGACCCGACTTCGAGACGAGCGCGGTCGGAGAACATTTATGTGGCTGTCACGGGTGGACTTCGACGTTGGAATTATGGCCCGGGTGTACGCAGTTGCCAGCGCGAAAGGCGGGGTTGGAAAGACGACGACCACGGCCAACCTCGGGACGACGCTCGCGATGGCCGGTCACGACGTCGTCGTCGTCGACGGTGACCTCGGGATGCCGAACCTCGCCGGCGCGCTCGGCGTCGACCCGGACGGGGCGACGCTTCACGACGTATTGACAGGCGAGGCGGCGGTCGAGGCGGCCGTCTACGAGGGACCGGCGGGACTCTCGGTGCTCCCCGGCTCGAACGCCCTCGAAGCGTTCGCGACGGCGAACGCGAAGGAACTCGAACCGGTCGTCTCGGCGCTCGAAGCGAGCTACGATATCGTCATCATCGACACCGGCGCGGGGCTGAGCGACGACACCTTCGTCCCGTTGAAGCTCGCCGACGAGGTCGTCTTGGTCTCGACGACCGAGCGCGAGTCGCTCGGCGACACTGAAAAGACCCGACAGCTCGCAGAGCGCATCGGCGCCGACGTGGTCGGCGTCGTCCTCACGCGCGTCAACCAGTCGAACCCGAACGCCGACGTGGTCGCCTCGCTCCTCGACGCCGGCGTCATCGCCGTCGTCCCCGAGGACCCGGCCATCCGCGAGGCGCTCAGCACGCAGATTCCGGTCGTCGCCCGCTCGCCCGACAGCATCGCGGCCGCGGGCTACCGCGCCCTCGCCGAAGCGCTCACCGGCAAGCCGGTGCCGATTCCGGACGACGCGGTCGACTCGGCCGACTCCGAGGCCGCGGCGGACGAGTCGGACACGGAACCCGAAGCGGCGGTCACCGCGGAATCCGCTTCCGACGCGGCCAGCGACGACGACGCGGTCGACGGCGAAGCAGCCACGCCGGAGGCGAGTGAGCACACGTCGGTCGTTCAGGTCGACGCGGACCCCGCAGCGGAGTCCGACCCGGAATCGGAACCCGACGTCGAAGCCGAGACCACTGACATGGGCCCAGAGCCGGCGGTCGAGGACACTGACGCCGACCCCGAACCGGACGACGACCTCGCGGCGTCGATTCCATTCTCCGGTGGCTCCGCTGGAGCGTCGGACGACTCCGCCGAACCCGACGCGGACCCCGCCGAGGACGCGGGCGAACCGGCGGTCGAAACGGATGCAGTCGCCGACCCGATGGATGGTGACGACTCCGCCGAACCCGACGGTGTCGTCGAAGCCCCAGACGTTGGTGCGGCCGCCGTCGAAGCCGGTGATGACGACGCGCCGGCCGACCCGCTGGCGGCCGACGCGTCCGACGACTCGATGGTCGCAGACCCCGAACCGGTCGGCGACGAGGAACCGGAGAGTGACCCGCTGGCGGCGGACCTCGAAGCGGTCACTCGCGGCACCTCGACCGCCGACCATGAGGCCGCCCTGGATGTCGACGCCGACGCCGGTGCGACGGGCACGGACCCGCTCGCTGAAGGGACCGTCGAAGCAGAGTCGGTCGGCGACCTGTCGCCCGGTTCACCGTCCGACGACCCCGCCGAGGTTCCCGAGACGCCGGCGGACGATGCTGACCCGGTGACTGAGGGTTCCGAATCTGAGGATTCCGAATCCGCGGAGTCCGTCCCTACGGATTTCGACCCCGACGCCGAGGAGACGGACGCGCACGGCGCGGACGAACCCCTCGTTGCCGAGGCTGAGCCGAGCACCGCCGACACTGGTGCTGACGCCGACGCCGACGCCGACGCCGACGCCGACGAATCGCCCGAAGCCGGCGGCGACGAGGAGGGCGTCTACACCACTTCGCTCGTCGAGGAGGTCGAGTCGTTCGACGACGACGAGCGCGACGAGAAGAAAAAGGGATTCTTCAGTCGTTTCCTCGGCTAAACGGGAAGGCCTTTTACTCGCGTCTGCGGAAAGCCCTCTATGGCAGACTCTGAGTCCGTTCCCTTCTGGTGGATAGTCCTGTTTCTCGTCCTCGCGCTCGGCAGCGGTGCCGCCGTCGTCTTCTCGGTCGGCGGGTCGCTCATCTCGGGGGCCGCGGTACTCCCGCTTTTCTTCTGAACCGCCGGAAAAAGCCGTCTCCGAAGAACTCGCTCAGCCCGCGGTCACATCGACTCGGGCGCTTCCACGCCCACGATAGCGAGTGCGTTCGCCACCGCGTTCCGCGAGGCCTCAACGAGCGCGAGGCGGGCCGCGCCGACCTCCTCGTCGGCGTCGAGCACGGGGCACTCGCGGTAGAAGGTGTTGAACACCTCGGCGAGCTCGCGGGCGAACGTCGCCACGGTGTGGGGTTCGAGGTCGTCGGCCGCGGCCTCGACGACGGCGGGGAACCGCGCGATGGTCGCCAGCAGGTCGCGCTCGGCGTCGGTCGTCAGCACGGTCGGGTCGACCTCGCTCGCGTCGAGGCCGGCGGCGGCCGCCTCGTCGGCGATGCCGCAACAGCGCGCGTGGACGTACTGGATGTACGGCGCGGACTGCGCCTCGAAGTTGAGCGCCTGGTCCCACTCGAAGGTGATGGTCTTCGTGGGCTGTTTGGAGACGATGTCGTAGCGGACCGCGCCGATGCCGACCTGCCGGGCGATGCGGTCGATGTCGGCCTCGCCGAGGTCGTCGTCGCGAGTGCGGCCTTCGAGGCGGGTCTCGACCTCGTCGCGGGCGCGGTCGATGGCCTCGTCGAGGAGGTCGTCGAGCATGACGCCCGTCCCCTTGCGGGTGGACATCGTCTCGCCGCCGGGGAGGTTGACCCACGAGTAGATGACGTTCTCCAGTTTGTCCACGTCGTTGCCGAGGATGTCCAGCGCGGCGCGGAGCTGTCCGGACTGGAGCTTGTGGTCCTCGCCGAGGACGGTCACGGCGCGGTCGTAGTTGTCGAACTTCCACTCGTGGTGGGCGAGGTCACGCGTCGTGTACAGCGAGGTGTCGTCCGACCGGAGGAACACGAGGTTCTTCTCGAAGCCGTAGTCCTCGAGTTCGAGTTGCCACGCGTCTTCCTCGTAGACGGCGTGGTCGGTCTCCTTGAGGCGCTCGGCGAGGTCGCGGGTGCTCCCGTCGAACATGAACCGCGTCTCCTTGACGAACTCGTCGAACTCCGCGGGGAGGCGTTCGAGACACTCGCGCATGCCGCCGAGCACCTGGTCGACCACGGTCTCGACGCGGGCGTAGGTCTCCTCGTCGCCCTCCTCGATGCCCTGGAGAATCTCGGTGATTTCCGCTTCCGCCTGCTCGACTTCCTCGGGGTCGGCCTCTTCGAGGAACGCGTTGCCCTTGCGGTAGTAGCGAACGAGGTCGTACTCGACGCGCTCGCGCGCGGGTTCGCTGTCGAGCTCCGCTTCGTCGAACGTCTCGTAGGCCCACGTGAAGACGGCCATCTGGCGGCCGGCGTCGTTCACGTAGTAGTGGCGGTCGACGTCGTTGCCGGCGAAGTCGAGCAGGTTGGCGACGGCGTCGCCGATGACCGGGTTACGGGTGCGACCGACGTGGACCGGGCCGGTCGGGTTCGCGCTCGTGTGCTCGACGACGACGCTGTCGCCGGTCGCGGGCAGGCGACCGTACTCCTCGTCGGCCGCGGCGGCTTCGAGGGTGTCGTCGTAGTAGGCGTCGGAGACGTGGAAGTTGACGTACGGGCCCTGCGTGTCGACCGCGGCGAGGTAGTCGTAGCCCTCGACGGAGAGTTCGTCTGCGATGTCGACGGCGATCTTCGGCGGCGGCGCGCCGACGACCCCGGCGAGTCTGAAGGCGACGCTGGAGGCGAGCGTCGCGGGTACGTCCTCCGGCGGTTCCTCGACCCCGAGGTCGTCGGTGGGAAGGTCGAGCGACGAGAGCGCCGCAGAGAGCGCCGTCTCGACCTCCTCACGGAACTGTCTGAACATGTACGCGGATTCTCGATAGGCGGCTAAAGGCCTTTCCGAACCGTTCGAGCGACCGCGCGCCGCATCGAACGGTGACGCTCGTTTCCCCGGTTGACGGGGTAGTCTTCCCGCCGCTCGCTCTGATACCTTACCAGTTAGGTAATAGTGGTATATCGTAAGCGGACGACATTCAAATCACGGGCGGCGACCCGCCGCTCTCACCACCCCACCCATGAGTCAATGCAACCACTGCGATGCGTTCGTGTCGAACAACTTCGTCCGCGTCTTCGGCGACGAGGACGGCAACGTGTACGCGTGTCCCAGTTGCTCGGCGAACGCGGGTATCTCACAGGTCAGCACCGAGCGGCGAGCGTCGTCTCCCTGAGGACGCGATTCGGTCGCTGGCCCGACGGCGCGGAACGCGTGGCATCGCACACTCACCGCCACTCCCCATCACACCCACACTCTCCACCACCACACACCCACACCGTCACACCGACCCAGCGGCCGGTGCCGCTCTCGTCGAACCGAGAGACTTGACCGCGCGCCCGCCGAACACGCCCTTCTCGACGCGGTAGACTGACCGACGGACTTACCCGTTCGCGATTGGAACTGTCGCGTATCCACGGCGGTCGCGTCCACCGGTCGTTCCTTCTCTGACTATCTCACTATTGGAACGCATCTCACTTACGATACGCTTATGGGGAGCGCGTTCGAAGCGAGAGGTATGTCAGAATCGGCAGTCGCCGCGGCGGTCGGGTACGACGAGTTGGCCACGCTCAAACTCGTCGCGCTCGACGGCGGGCGCTCCGGCCCGGTCAAGCTCTCCTGTTCCGGCGTCGCGAACCGACTCGACGTGTCGAACCAGACGGCCTCTCGTCGCCTCCAGCGCCTCGAAGAAGCCGACTTCGTCGACCGCGAGGTCGTCGCCGACGGCCAGTGGATAACCATCACCGACGCGGGGGAGTCCGCGCTCAGACAGGAGTACGCCGACTACCGACGCATCTTCGAGACGCCCTCGGTTGTCGTCCTCGACGGCGAGGTCACCGGCGGGATGGGCGAGGGTCGCCACTACATCTCGCTTTCGGGCTACATGGAGCAGTTCAGAGACCGGCTCGGCTACGAGCCGTTCCCCGGCACGCTGAACGTCCGCCTCGACGACGACGCGGTCCGCGCTCGCGCCGGCATGACCGCCCTCGACGCGGTCCCGATAGACGGCTGGGAAGACGACGAACGCACCTTCGGCCCGGCGACGTGTTACGCCGCCTCCGTCGCGGTCGGCGACGAGTCCTACGAACCGGTCCACATCATCGTCCCCGAGCGAACCCACCACGACGAGTCGCAACTGGAGATAATCGCGCCCGATAAGCTCCGCGACGAACTCGACCTCGACGACGACGACGAGGTCACGGTCCGCGTCGAGGAGGCGGATTACGAATGAGCCGCACCGCCGAGTCGACCGGCGACTTCGACGCCGTCTCGCGCGTTCTCGACGCCTTCCGCGCCGGCGAACCGGTGCTCGTCCACGACTTCGACGACCGCGAGGGGGAGACCGACCTCGTCTACCCCGCGGGCGCGGTCCGTCCGGCCGACGTGGCCCGGATGCGCAACGACGCCGGCGGCCTCGTCTGCGTCGCCCTCCCGAACGACGTGTCAGAATCCCTCGGCCTCCCGTTCATGGACGACGTGCTCGACCACCCGGCCGCGTCGTCTCACGACCTCGCCTACGACTCTCGGTCGTCGTTTTCGTTCACGGTGAACCACCGCGACTCGTTTACGGGCATCACCGACCGCGACCGCGCGATGACCATCTCTCGACTCGCACCCGTCGCCGAGGCCGCCCGCGCCGGCGAGTACGACGCCGACGACTTCGGCGGCGAGTTCCGTGCGCCCGGCCACGTCCACCTGCTCCGCGGCGCGCCGAACCTGCTTTCTGACCGGCAGGGCCACACTGAACTCGGCCTCGCGATGGCCGACGAGGCGGGTATCCCGCCGGCGGTCGTCGTCTGCGAGATGCTCGACGACGAGACCGGCGCGGCCCTCTCGAAGGACGCCGCCCGCGACTACGCCGACCGACACGGCTTCGCCTTCGTCGACGGCGACGGCCTCATCGACGAACTCGTCTGAGCGATCGGGGGGGTCCGCCCCGATTTACCTTCTCACGCGCGCCCTCGACGTGGTTCGTGGCGGGTCGCGAGAGCGGGGTCCGCCCCGATTTACCTTCTCACGCGCGCCCGTCGCGCCACGACCACGTCGGTTCCCAGCCGAGCAGTCGCTTTGCCTTCTCGGTCGAAACGAGCGCCTCGTGGTCCGAAAGCGGCGCTCTGACCTCCGCGCCGGGGTAGACCTCGCGGGCGACTGTCTCTGACTCGACGGTCGTCGAGGTGTCGGCGGCCGCGGCCCAGAACACCTCGTGGCCCGCGAAGTCGGCTTCGAGCGCCCGGCGGACGAGCCGCGCGGCGTCCTCTCTGCCGAGGTACGAAAAGAGCGTGTTGCGCGCGGTGTGGAAGTGCCCGGCGTCCCGCAGTCCCGACAGCGAGCGGTCGGCCTCGGCGAAGGTCCGGCGGGCCTCTTCTTCACTCGGCATCCACGGGAATCGGAGGCTGGCGACCGTCTCGGGTGCGTCGTCGCGGCGGACGACCCCCGCGGCGGTCTGCTCGGCGACGTACTTCCCGAGGCCGTAGGGGTTCGAGGGCGTCGCGCGGTGGGTCTCGTCGACCGGGAGGAAGTCGATTCGAGCGGGGTCGGGTTCGAAGCTCCCGCCGATGGCGCTCATGCTGGAGGCGGCGACCACGCGGTCGATGCCGAGCGCGGCGGCGACTTCGAGGACGACGTAGGTCGACTGGACGTTGCTCTCGAAGACGCGGTGGCCGGGGTCGTTCGTCGGCGTCGAGATGGTTCCGAGATGGACGACTGCGTCGGCGTCGACGTCGCTGAGCGCCGCGGTGAGGTCGCCCGGGTCGAGCGCGCTCACGCGGTAGTCGTGGTCCGCGAGCGACGACTCGCTGTGCCGCGAGCAGTTCGTGACGGTGTAGCCGCTCGCGCGGAGGTGGGCGACGACGGTCGGCCCGAGGTTTCCGGTCCCGCCCGTGACGGCGACGGATTCGAGGCTCATACCCCGTCATGACGGCCCGCGGACAAAACCGCGGGGGACGCGGTGGTCGGGTCGTCATGATTTTAGAGGGGGGCCACCGAAGGCCACTACATGGGATTTGACGAGATGGATGTCTCGACGATTTGGCAGAGTGGAGAGTACAAGGACTGGGAGGACGCGACGGTGCACGTCCTCACCCACGGACTCCACTACGGGACGGGCGTCTTCGAGGGCGTTCGCGCCTACGACACCGACCGCGGCCCGGCCATCTTCCGTTGGGAGGAACACCTCGAACGGCTCTATCAGTCCGCGAAGCCCTACGACATGGAGATTCCGTACACGCGCGAGGAACTCACCGAGGCGACGCTGGAGGTCATCCGCCGCAACGACCTCGACGGCGGATACATCCGCCCCATCGCCTTCTACGGCTACGACTCGCTCGGCGTCAGCCCCAAGGACAACCCGACTGAGGTCGCCATCGCGGCGTGGCCGTGGGGGACCTACCTCGGCGAGGACGCGCTCGAAAACGGCGTCGACGTGATGGTCTCGTCGTGGCGCAAGCACGCCTCCAGCCAGATTCCGACGAACGCGAAGACGACCGGGCTCTACGTGAACTCCATGCTCGCGGGCGAGGAAGCCCGCCGCAACGGCTACGTCGAAGCCATCGTCCTGAACAAGGAGGGCAACGTCGCAGAGGGTCCCGGCGAGAACATCTTCATGGTCCGCGACGGGAAGCTCTACACCCCCGGGCTCTCCCAGAGCATCCTCGACGGCATCACCCGCGACACCGTCATCACGCTCGCCCGCGAGCGCGGCTACGAGGTCGACGACAGCGCGACCATCAGCCGCGGCGAACTCAACACGGCCGACGAGCTGTTCTTCACCGGCAGCGCCGCCGAAGTGACTCCCATCCGCAAGGTCGACAACGTCGTCATCGGCGAGGGCACTCGCGGCCCGGTCACGGAGGAGCTGCAGTCCGCCTTCTTCGACCTCGTGGAGCGCCGCACCGACGACCACGAAGAGTGGTTCACCTACGTCGACGAGCAGTAGACGCCCGCGAAAACGAGCTCCCTTTTCACGTCACTGTACCGCCACGGCCCGATAGCGACGACCGCCGCCGCCGAATCCTTACTCGTTGCTGGGGACTCGCCCGTCGCCGGACTCTTCGGTCACTTCGATGTTGAACTCGTCCACGTGGTCCTGTTCTGCGAACCCGGCCGAGAGGACGCGCGTGAGGGCCTCTTCGACCTTCTCGCCGGTCTCTTCGATGTCTTCGGGGTCGACTTCCATCACGAACCCGGTGGTGATGTTCGGCGCGGTCGGCATGAAGACGATCTCCTTGCCGTCTTTGGTCGTCTTCCCGGTCTTGAACGCGGTCATGCGGATGCCCGGCCACGTTTCGAGACGGACCGGCTTCTGGAGGTCTTCGGTACCAGTGAGGGCGGTTTCGACCGCGAGCTTAGAAGCGTTGTAGATAACGCGAACGAGCGGGACCTTGTTCATGGCGGCGTCGAGGCCGGATTCGAGCAGGCGACCGGCCGTCGTCCGCATCAGGTAGCCGACTGAGAGGACCAACAACAGGAAGATGATGATGGCGACGAAGAACCCGAACACCTCCGAGAGGTAGGTGTACGGCTCCGGAAACTCCAACAGGCGGTCAACTCCCGGTATGCGGACGATTGCGCCGTACAGAATGGAGAGGACGTACAGGATGACGATGAGCGGAACGAGGACCACGAGGCCGCTGGCGAAGTCGCGTCTCCACGAGGACATTGATATCGGGTACGTGAACCCGCGGGCATAAGGGGATTTCTAGTGCGGGACGGGGGCGTACCCGCACCCCATCGCTCTCTCAGACGCCGACGACCGCCCGGAGTGCGAACAGGGCGTTTTCCTTGCGCTCGCGGACCCGGCGGTAGAAGTACGAGACCCACTTGTCGCCGTAGGGCGCGTACTGCCATACTTCGACGCCCTCGGCGGCGAGTTCGCGCTGGGCGTCCTCGCGCACGCCCATGAGCATCTGCACCTCGTAGTCGCGGTCGTACTCCGCGCCGAGGTCCCGGGCGTAGGCTATCATCTCGGGGTCGTGGCTGCCGACCGCGATGCCGCCGTCGTACTCCCGAAACAGGTACGCGAGGAGCTCCTTGTACGCCTCGTTGACCGCCGATTTCTGCTTGTGGGCGACCGCGGCGGGTTCGTCGTACGCGCCCTTGACGAGGCGAATCTTCCCCGGCACGTCGGCGAGGCGTTCGAGGTCTTCGGGGGTGCGCTTGAGGTTCGCCTGCACGCACAGCCCCATCCCGCCGTCGAACTCGCGGGCGAGTTCCTCGAAGGCGTCGAGGGTCACGTCTGTCGTCTCGTGGTCCTCCATGTCGCACCACAGGAAGACGCCGTGTTCGTCCGCCGCCTCGGCGATGCGCCGGTAGTTCTCTTCGAACACGTGGTCGCCCGCGTCGAGACCGATTTGGGAGGGCTTGACCGACACGCAGGCGTCGATGCCGGCCGAGGCGATGTCCTCGACGAGGCTGACGTACGCCGCCGCGTCCTCGTCCGCGGGGCCGCGCTCCGCGTAGTGCTCCCCGAGGAGGTTGAGGATGACCGCCACGCCGTCGTCGTTCATCCGTCGGGCGTGGTCGAGCGCTCCCGCCGCGGACTCCCCCGCGACGAACCTGCTCGCGATGGGCGGAATCATAACGAACGATTACGACCCTCAGCTATTGAGGGTTATCATCGGTTCGGACGCGAAATCGAACGACTCCGGCGCTTCGAACGGCGACGAACCGTCGGAACTTACATTCTTCGCCGCCGACGGGTCGGTATGGTCGTCTCTCTCGTCGCCACCGCCTTCTGGGCGATGTTGCCCGCGTACGTGCCGAACAACGCCGCCGTCCTCGCGGGCGGTGGCCGCCCCATCGACGGCGGGCGCACGTGGGGCGGTCGGCGCGTCCTCGGGGACGGAAAGACGTGGCGCGGCACCGCCGCCGGGACGCTGGCCGGGACGCTCCTCGCCGTCGTCCTCAACGCCGCCGCGCCCGCGGTCTCGGGCGCGCTCGGCGTCTCGCTCCCGACGTTCCCGCTCGCCGCCGGGTTCGGCCTCGCGCTCGGCGCGATGCTCGGCGACATCGGCGCGTCGTTCCTCAAGCGTCGGTCGGGCCGGGAGCGCGGTGCCGCCTTCCCCGGTCTCGACCAGCTCGACTTCGTCGTCGGCGCGCTCGTCCTCGCGCTCGTCGCTGCACCCGGCTGGTTCTCGGCGACGTTCACCCTGCCCGTGCTCGCGGTCGTGCTCGTGATGACGCCCGTGCTCCACGTCGTCACCAACGTCGGCGCGTACCTGCTCGGGCTGAAAAACGAGCCGTGGTAGGCGGTCGAGCGTCCGCGCGACGGGTCGCCGACCGACGCGCGCAAGGCGACGAGGCCGGTCCCTCGGTCGCTCGCGCCGCCGTCCCTTCGGTCCCCGCTCGTTCCTGTTACGAAGCCGATATCACCGCGAGACACCGCGATTAACTCGGCATAATTCGAGTCAAACGTCCCGTACTGCGCTGGACGGACGCCGCAGTTCAAGTCTCTCCGACGGTTGCGACTCGGCCAGATGAAGACAGAACGCATCTCACTCATCGTCGGTGGACTCGTGGCCGTCCTCGCGGCCGTCGGGACGGCCGCGCCGTGGCTCGCACCCGGCGGGGTCGACTGGACCGCCGCGGGCGAACTGCTGGTCGTCGGAACGACGGCGCTTTTCACTCTCACGGCCCTCGTCTGGGTCGTCCTCACCTACGTCGTCGGCGCGGGCTACGAGCCCCCGGCCCCGGAGTACGGCCCCGACGAGATTCAGGTCCGCATCCTCACCGTCGACGCCGAGTCGATCGTCCAATCGACCGTCGACTCGCTTCCGGCGTCATTCGACGAGGTCCACGTCGTCGCCGAGACCGACATCGACGTCGCGGGCGCAGCGGTCCACGCCGTCCCCGACGAGTTCGACTGCGACGCCGTCCGGAAGGGTCGCGCAATCGAGTGGGCGCGGCGGAACCTCGAAACCGACCGCGAGTACGTCCTCTACCTGGACGAGGACAGCCTGCTGGAGTCGTTCGACGGGCTTCCCGGCTCCGACGTGGTCCAACTGCGCGAACGGCCGCGTCGGACCGACTCGCTGTTCTCCTACCTCGCCGACGTCTACCGGATGGGCGTCCAGATAGAACAGCGCGCCTTCGCGCGCCTCTCGATTCCGCTGTTCGCGTGGGGCGGCGGTATCGCCGTCCGCCGAGAGGTCGAAGAGGCGGTCACGTGGGACCGCGAGACGCTCGTCGAGGACACCGCGTTCGTCTGGGCGGCCGCACAGGAACTCGACGACTTCACCTTCGACCTCGCGACGGCGACCTGCGCCAACGAGGCCCCGCCGTCGCTCACCGAGATTCTCCAACAGCGCCGCCGCTGGGCCGCCGGCAATCTCGACGCCGCGACGGCGCTCCCGGTTCACTACCAGCTTCTCACTCGCGTCCGCAACTACGCGTGGGCGCTCTCGCCGGTGGTCACGGTCGTCGCCGTCCCCCTGTCGGTCCTCGGCGTCGGCCTCGTCGCCAGCGGCCTGTTCGCGCTCGCGTCGCTCGCGCTCGGCGCGCTCACGGCGTTCTGGTACCTCCGGGGTGTGGTCTACTACGGCCGCGACAAGTTCTCGTGGGCGCTCGCGGTCCCGCTCGCGCCGGTCGTCACCGTCGTCCACTCGATGGGGACGGTCGCGGGAATCCTCGACCCGCCCCGCGACTTCCGCGTGACGAAGAAGACCGGGAAGTAGGGGTTCGCCTCGATTGCCGCGGTAGCGTGGGTCGGCGCGACCGAACCGCCCCGAACCGTCCCGCTTAAGCGCTTCCCTGAACCCTCTCGAAACAAGATGGCGAACGCAGCACTCATCGAGGCGCTTCGAGCCGCCGACGCGGTCCAGTTCGGCGAGTTCGAACTCTCCCACGGCGGCACGTCGAGCTACTACGTGGACAAGTACCTCTTCGAGACCGACCCCCGGTGTCTGAATCTCATCGCCGAGGCGTTCGCGGAGCGCGTCGCGGACGACGACAAACTGGCTGGCGTCGCGCTCGGTGCGGTCCCGCTCGTGGCCGCGACCGCGGTCGAGACGAACAAGCCGTACGTCATCGCCCGCAAGAAGGCGAAGGAGTACGGGACGGCCAAGCGCATCGAGGGCGCGCTCGACGAGGGCGAGGAGGTCGTCGTCCTCGAAGACATCGCGACGACCGGCCAGAGCGCCGTCGACGCCGTGGAGGCGCTCCGCGAGGCCGGCGCGGTCGTCGACCGCGTCATCGTCGTCGTGGACCGACAGGAGGGCGCAGCGGAGCTGTTAGCCGAACACGACATCGAACTGGAGTCGCTTCTCACCGCCGAGGACCTGCTGGCTGACGCCGACCGCTAATACACGCTTGTGACTAATTCACTCGGAATCGGCAATCGAAGTATTCATTTTTGTGCAAGTACGAAGGCGGAGGCATGAACAGAGCAGAGAAGGCCGCACTCCAGTTGCAGGCTGTCTCCGTGCTCCGGATGCTCAAAGAGACCCGGACGTACGACGAGCTGGCCGAACTCACGGGACTGCCGGCCGGCGACCTCAACCGCTACGTCAACGGGCACGTCCTGCCCGGAGTCGAACGCGCCCGGGAGGTCGTCGAGGGCGTCGGCCGCGACGCGCTCGCCGACGAACTCGAAGCCCGCGTCCGATTCGACGACGAGGGCTACGTCGACAACTCCGGCGTCGTCTTCGACCAGTCGTTCCTCGACCTCGTCGCGCCCGTCGCGGCGAACACGCTGAACCTCGAACGCCCCGACGTGATTCTGACCGCGGCGACCGACGGCATCACCCTCGGCGCGGCGATGGCGAGCTACTTCGGCGCGCGCCTCGCGTACGCGAAGAAGTCGAAAGAGACCGCCGTCGAGGACTTCATCGAGTCGCGCCAGCGCCTCGCGTCCGGTATCGAACTCACCTACTACCTCCCCGCCAGCGCCATCGACGACGGCGAGCGCGTCCTCGTCGTCGACGACCTCATCCGCTCGGGCGAGACGCAGGAACTCCTCTTGGACATCGCGCTGCAGGCCGACGCCGACATCGCCGGCGTCTTCGCGCTCATCGCCGTCGGCGACGAGGGGACGAACCGCGCCCGCGAACTCACCGACGCCCCGGTCGGCGCGCTGAGCAGTTTCGACTGAGGCTCCCCCGCGGCCGCTCGAATAAACGGCTCTAAACTCGTTAGCCAACTTACAAATGGTGGGAAAATAGGCACTTATGTGCCGTTCTCTCACGCTGAATGGGCTGTTTAACTCACGTTCGTGGATAATTCTGCCCGGGAGGATGGTAATGCTTATGTGTGCAATCGTGGGTATGCTTAGTCGTGCATCATGGGGCTCTCTGAAACCCTCGCAAACTACTTCGACGTGCATAAACACGGGTCCACGGTCAGGACCGAGATTCTCGCGGGCATCACGACGTTCCTCACGATGTCGTACATCGTCGTGGTCAACCCGTCGCTTCTCACAGACCAACCGTACATCGAGGGCGTCGACGGCATCGCCATCGCCGGGTACACGCCGGGCGAGGTCCAGTCCATGCTCGCTGTCGTCACCATCCTCGCGGCCGCCATCGCGACCACGGTCATGGCGTTCTACGCCAACCGACCCTTCGCGCAAGCGCCGGGCCTCGGCCTGAACGCCTTCTTCGCGTTCACCGTCGTCGGCGCGTTAGGCGTCCCGTGGCAGACGGCGCTCGCGGCCGTCTTCGTCGAGGGAATCATCTTCATCGCGCTCACCGCCGTCGGCGCGCGGGAAGCCATCATCAAGGTGTTCCCCGAACCGGTCAAGATGGCCGTCGGGACCGGTATCGGACTGTTCTTGGCGATTATCGGCTTACAGGCGATGGGCATCGTCGTCAACGATAACTCGACGCTCATCACGATGGGTGACCTCGCGTCGAACCCCGTCGCCATCGTCTCCATCGTCGGCCTGTTCTTGACGTTCGCGCTCTACGCGGCGAACGTTCCCGGTTCCATCATCATCGGCATCGCCGGCACGGCGATTATCGGATGGGCTGTTACTGCCTTCGGATTCGTTGCTCCTGATGCGGGTCTGGTCGCAGGTACAACAACGACAACGATTTCGCTCCCTCTCCTTGGTGCTATTGACCTCGTTATGCCCGGTGGAGGTGCCGCAACCTACGACATCACGCCGCTCGCCGGCGCGTTCATCTCCGGCTTCGGCAACGTCGAGGCGTTCAGCTTCGCGCTTATCGTCATCACGTTCTTCTTCGTCGACTTCTTCGACACCGCCGGCACGCTCGTCGGCGTCGGGCAGGCCGGGGGCTTCCTCGACGACAACGGCGACCTCCCCGACATCGACAAGCCGCTCATGGCCGACGCGGTCGGTACCACGGCTGGCGCGATGCTCGGGACCTCGACGGTCACGACCTACATCGAGTCCGCCACCGGCGTCGAAGAGGGCGGTCGCACGGGCCTCACCGCGCTCGTCGTCGCCCTCCTGTTCCTCGGCTCGCTCGCCATCGTCCCGCTCGCGACGGCCATCCCGCAGTACGCCTCTCACATCGCGCTCGTCGTCATCGGCGTCGTGATGCTCCGCAACGTCGTCGACATCGCGTGGGACGACATCACGTTCACCATCCCCGCCGGCATGACCATCCTCGTCATGCCCTTCACGTACTCCATCGCCTACGGCATCGCGGCGGGTATCGTCTCGTACCCGCTCGTGAAGGTCGCCGCCGGCGAGTACGACGAGGTCAGCGTCGGGCAGTGGACGCTCGCAGCCGCGTTCGTCCTCTACTTCGTCATCCGTACCTCCGGGATGCTGCAAGCGCAGGTCTGAGACGCCGATCCGCGACCGCTCGATTCCCCCGCAGGCGTGCGTTTCTCTCCGATGCGTCCGCGACACACACCACCGCCGCGTTTTTCCGCTCGGACTCCATACCTCCGAGCGATGTCTCAACTCGTCCTCTACGAACTGCAGGGCTGTCCGTACTGCGCGAAGGTGAAGAACAAGCTCGCCGAACTCGACCTCGAATACGAGTCGCGGATGGTTCCCAGCGCCCACGCCGAGCGCACGGAAGTCGAAGCGGTAAGCGGGCAGACCGGCGTCCCCGTCCTCGTCGACGAGGAACACGGCGTCGAGGGGATGCCCGAGAGCGACGATATCGTCGACTACCTCGAAGAGACCTACGGCTCGGCGGCGTAACCCCCTCCCCTTTCGCGGCGGCCGTCGGGCTCCCGCTTACTGTTCTCGTTTTCGACCGCACGCGGTCTCGTAGCTCGCGCGGAGCGCGTCCGAGAGTTCGGCGATTCGGCTCGGCTCGATATCGACCGTCGCCCACGACCCGACGATTCGACCGTTCGCCTCGAACGGCAGGACGCGGTGTCGTTTCGCGACCGCCGCTCGCGACTCGGCCGACAGCGACGTGAGCGAGAGCCCCTGCTCCGAGACGACGGCGAAGAGCGTCCCGTTCGCCCGAAACGACGGGCAGCCGAAAAGCGCCGTCCGCTCGACCGCCGGCCACGACGCGGCCTCGCGCCACACCGCGGCCGCGAGCGTTTCGACGGCGGCCGGCGACTCCTCACTCGTCCCCGCACCCTCGGTTGTCCTCTTCGATTTCGACATCACAGTCGCTACGCTGTCGAGGAGAATAACGGTAGTCGCTCGGAGGCGAGCACCCGACCCCGCCGGTTAGCTCTCTGCGGGGTCGCGGGTCCGCTCTCGAATCAGGTCGCGAATCTCGTCGGGGTCGTCGATGGCGGCGAGTTCCTCGCAGCTGACGATGCCGGTTCCGTCGACCGACTCGCGTTTCTGTTGTTCCTCGACGAAGTAGACCGAGCGCGTCCGCGTGATTTCGCCGAGCGAAGACATGATTTGGGCGCGCTTTTCGGCGCTTCTGGTGAACGACGAGTGGCCCGTGAGAACGTTCGTCTCCTTCTTTCGTCCGGCGTCCTCGCTGACGGCCTTGAACGGTGCGCGGGCGGTCGGGTGGACGGTGAAGCCGGCGCGCGTCAACACCGACAGAACGTGTTCGTCGTCGGGGTCCACGTCGGGGTCTTCGGGAGTCGGCTCGGCGTCGCGCACGTCCTCCGCGCCCGTGAGCACGTCGACCGGGCTCGAGAAGGGACGATCGAACAGCTCTTCGAGGTGAATCGCCACTTCGATGCTCGCGTTCATGCCGTTTTCGTACTTCGAGACGGTGCGCCGCGAAACGCCGAGCTCGGTCGCGAGCTGTCCGAGGCTCCACCCGCGTTCTTGCCGCTCTTCGGCGAGCACGTCGCCGTCGAGGCTCACGTACAGACCGCCGGGGGCGGCGTAGATGAGCGGGGGGACCTCTTCGACGAACAGGTCCATGGCGGTGTCGGGGTTCAACACCGGCACGCCGTGACGGAAGTAGACGACTCCGGGTTTGAGGTCCTCGTCTCGGGTCCGAAGCCCGACGACCAACGGCGTGGCGTCGAGGTACGAGCCGAGGCGTCGCATCTCGGAGCCGGTGACGCCGTCGAACGCGTCGATGTTCCCCAGTATCTTGAGGAGCAACAGGTCCTCACCTCTCCGGGCGGCGAGGTCGAAGCTCTTCGGCCGGATGGCGATGCGGTCGCTCACGACGAAGCCCGCGTCTTGGAGCATCGCGGCGACATTACCAACCAGCGCTGACCGGGACATAGGGGGCAATAAGCGATTCGGCCCATAAAGCGTTTTCCCCGGTATCGACGCCCTCGCCGACGTGTATCCCTTCTCGATGCCGCATTTATATAGCCGCGACCGACCCGAAAGGCGTTACTGCGCCCTCCGGCAATCTCCGCCGATGACCGTCATCGGCCTCGACGACACCGACTCCCGCACCCTCGGGATGTGTACGACCTACCTGGCGACGCTCGTCGCCGAGGCAGTCGAGGCCCGCGGCGGGACCGTCGAGCGGCGACTCCTCGTCCGGCTGAACCCGGCGGTCGAGCACAAGACCCGCGGGAACGCGGCGCTGGCGCTTCACGCCGACCTCCCCGCGGGCGCGGCGCTCGACGTCGCCCGCGACGAGCTCGACCGCTGGGCCGTCCTCGACGACGACCGAACCAGTCCGGGCCTCGTCGTCGCGCCGGGGTCGCCCGACACGGTTTCGACCGCCGTCGCCGACTTCGCCCGCGACGCCGTCCGCGACTTCCACGACCTCGACGCCGCGGTCAACCTCGCCGAGCGCTCCGGGTTTCTGACCGAGGGTTGGCACGGCGGGCGGGGGCGCATCGGCGCGCTCGCGGCCGTCGGCGCGTGGGCCGCCTTCGACGAGTGGACCTACGAACACATCTCCTACCGCGAGTTCCACCGCTGCGGGACGCCCCGCGAGGTCGACTTCGACTCCGTCTTCGACGCCGCGGACGCGGCGTACCCCGACGCGTGGGACACCGTGGACCGCGAGGAGGGCGAGGCCGTCTGCGTGCCGAACGCGCCGGGACCGATTCTCCACGGCATCCGGGGCGACGACGCCGACACCGTCCGCGAGGTCGCCGCCGCCATCGACTCGGAGCCCGTCGACCGCTCGGCGACGTTCCTCACGAATCAGGGGACTGACGCGCACCTCCGCGACGGCGTCGTCTCGGACCTCCGCGACGGCCGCGCCTACCGGGTCGCCGGTACCGTCGCCTCCGACCCGGAGACGCGCGCCGGCGGCCACGTCTTTTTCGACCTCGAAGCGGGCGGCGCTTCGGTTCCCGTCGCCGCCTTCGAACCGACGAAGCGCTTCCGGAACCGGGTGCGGGCGCTCCGCGTCGGCGACGCCCTCACCGCCTGCGGCGAGGTCGGAGACGGGACGCTCAAACTGGAGAAGTTCGCGGTCCGCGACCTCGTGCACACGGAGCCCGCGACGCCCGTCTGTCCCGACTGCGGGCGGACGATGAAAAGCGCCGGGCGGAATCAGGGCTACCGGTGTCGCGACTGCGGGACCGACGCGCCCGGTAAAGTCGAGCGGGCGGTCGACCGCGACCTCGAACTCGGCTGGTACGAGGTGCCGCCCTGCGCCCGCCGACACATCGCCAAACCGCTCGTTCGCGGCGGCTTCGACGCGGCGACGCACCCCGAACGCTGAGCCCGCGGCTCGCAGCCGTCCACCTCAGTCTTGGACGACCAGCACGTTCGTGTTCTCGCGGCGGTCGACGAAGGAGCCTCCCGCGGGCGGTTTCACGTCCACGACGAGCGTTCCGTCCTCGCGGTTCGCGCCGAGTTCGGCGTCGACGCGAACGGTCGCTGAACCCCCGTCTCCCGTTTTCGCCGTCGCCACGCCGTCGATTTCCGCGGTTCCGGACTTGACGATGACCGTCGCGCCCTCGACGGGGTCCCCCTCGTGGTCGACGACGGTGAAATCGAGCGTCTGTGCGCCGGGACCGACCACGTCGGGCGTCGGCTTTACGTCGAGCTCCGAGGTGGCGAGTCCCTGCACTCCCGAGAGCATGTTGAGCATGACGCTCATGCTGGCGACGCCGACCACGAGAGCGACGACGAGGCGGACCGGGAGCCCTTCGATGGCGCGCGTGTCTGACCGAAACGTATCGAGCATGGACCGTCTGGCCGCGGGTTCGTATATAAACTCTCGTCCGGAGGTTCAAGTCGCATCGCGGGACCAGTCCGCGCCATGCACACCATCGGCCGCGACTCGGACGAAGATGGTCCTGTCTGCCGGTTCGGGAACTACCGCGCCCGCGACGGGAGCGACGGCGCGGCCGTCGGCCTCGACGTGAACCGCCCGCACGCGGCGGTCGTCGTCGGCAAGCGCGGAAGCGGGAAATCCCACACGCTCGGCGTCGTCGCCGAGGGCCTGGCGCGCGCCGCGGGCGTCGCGCCGGTCGTCATCGACCCGATGGGCGCCTTCGACGGCCTCGAAG
Organism: Haloferax prahovense; assembly: GCF_000723845.1. Lineage (NCBI taxonomy): Archaea > Methanobacteriati > Methanobacteriota > Halobacteria > Halobacteriales > Haloferacaceae > Haloferax > Haloferax prahovense. Next base: position 1,630,546 of record NZ_LK053000.1, read on the forward strand.
CGTCACCGATAGACGGGACGGTCCACGACGCGCCGAGCGTTCGGGCCGACGCGCTCCCGCCGAGCGCGTGGCCGGACCTGCTCGGTCTCGACCCGACCGCCCCCGCGGGGTCGCTCGTGTGGCGACTCGCGGCCGAGGAAGACTCGCTGTTGGCGATGCGCGGGGCGGTCGACGACGCCGACGCCGCGCCCGAGACGCGCAGAGCCGCGGCGAACCACCTCGCGCTCGCCGACTCGTGGGACGTGTTCCACCCCGACGGGCTCGACCCGAGGTCGCTCTGCGGTCCCGCGCCCGACGTGCTCGACCTCTCCGGACTGGACGAGACTCCCGCGAGCGCCGTCGTCCGCGTCGTCGCCCGCGGCCTCTACGACGCCCGCGTCGCGGACGCTGTCTCCCGCATCCCGTGGATGCTTCTCGACGAGGCCCACGCGTTCGTCGGCGGGCTCGCAGACTCCGCGCTTCGGACACTTCTCACGCGCGGGCGAGCACCCGGCGTCGGCGTCGTTCTCGCGACCCAGCGGCCCTCCGCGCTCCCCGAGGTCGCCGTCTCGCAGGCTGACCTCCGGGTCATCCACCGACTCACCGCCGGTCCCGACGTGTCGGCGATTTCGGCCGCAGACCCGACGTACTTCGACGAATCGCTCCGCGCTCGGCTCCCGCGGGAACGCGGCTGCGCCCTCGTCGTCGACGACACCGCGGAGACGGTCCACGACGTGCGGGTCCGTCCCCGAGAGACGCCGGACGGGGGCGCGACGCCGCGGGCGGTTCCCGAGCGTGACGGTTCCGAAACCGTGGAGTAGTCTGCCCGGAGAAGAGCCGTATGGACCGCTCGGAACTGGCGTTAGTCGCCCTCGGTGGATTCGCCGGTGCGATACTGCGCTACGGCGTCTCCGTCGTGATTCCCGGCGCGGGCGGCACCCTCGCCGTGAACGTCCTCGGGGGCTTCGTCCTCGGGACGTTCATCACGTCGGTCTCCTCTCGCCGGGCGCAGTTGTTCTTCGGGACCGGGCTGCTCTCGTCGTTCACGACGTACAGCACGTTCGCCGTCCAGACCGCGTCGCTGTCGCCGGCGGGCGGCGCGCTCAACGTCGGCGCGAACTACGCGCTCGGTTTCGCCGCCGCAGCACTCGGACTCGCGTTCGGAGGACGACGATGAGTCTCTCGCTTCTCCCGGCGGTCCTCGTCGGCGTCGGTGGGATGGCCGGCGCGGTCTCTCGGCACACCGTCGACCAGCGAATCGTCGGCAAGTGGAGCACCGTCACCGTCAACGTCCTCGGAAGCGTCGCGCTGGGGTTTCTCGTCTCCGCGCCCGTCGGCGATGCGGCGGTGACGCTCGCCGGAACCGGATTCTGCGGGGCCTTCACGACCTTCTCGTCGTTCGCGGTCGGCGTCGCCGAACTCGTTGACGCGGGTGAGTACGACACGGCGGCTCGGTATGCGTTCGGGACGCTCGTGGCGGCGTTGGTCGGCGTGGCAATTGGCGGGGCTGTGGGCGGGATGGTCGGGTGAGTCCGGCGCTCACCGCACGTCACCGCTCGCCCGATTCGACGGCCGCCTCGCGCTCGTCGAGGAACTGTTTGGTACCCCGCTTGACGATGAACGGGAAGCGGCGGGCGAGGTACAGCCCGATTCTGGTCGTCAGGTCGGCGGTGATGACGAGACGGGTAGATTCGATTTTGTCGGCGAACTTCCGCCCCACGTCTTCGGGGTCACTCATCATCGACGACGGGAGCCCGAGTCGGGCCGCCGACCGGGTGGCGGTGTAAGGCGGGTGCATCACCGAACAGGAGACGTTCTCGCGTTGCAGTTCCATCCGAAGCGAACGGGTGAACGCCTCGATTGCGCCCTTCGTCGACGCGTACCCAGATAGTCCCGGCGTGCCGACGAGCCCGACGCCGGAGCTCACGTTGTGGATGTGCCCCGAGTTTCGGGCCCGCATGTGGGGCAGGACGGCCCGTATCATTCGAAGGTAGCCGAAGTAGTTCACCTCGAACTCCTCGCGCGTGTCGTCGAGTGTTCGGTCGTCGAACAAGCCGAAGTTGAATATCGCTGCGTTGTTGAGGAGGATGTCGATGTGTCCCCACTCGTCCAGGAGTCCAGCCACCGCCGCCTCCACGTCGTCGTCGTTCGTCACGTCGCACTCGTAGACGCGGATGCGGTCGGGGTACGTCTCCCGAAGCGGGCGAAGGCTGTCCACGTTGATATCGACCCCGGCGACCCGATAGCCCTTCTTCAGGAGCGCCCTCAGCGTGTGGTAGCCGATACCTTCGTTCGCGCCGGTCACGACGACGACCCGCCCGTCGGTTGTGCTGTTCACGATACTGTACAGACGTCACGCGAGAATATGGCGGTAGTGACGTCCCTCACGGCGCTCGGCGAGTAATTCGTCGAAAAGCACGCCTGTCGTCGCTTACAGATTTCACTCGCTGTCGCTCGGCGACGAGACACCTCGCTGGAGGAGTTGAAATCAGAGAAGCGCCCGAGGTGGGATTTGAACCGTACCGACGTCGCTCGTTTCACTCGCTCGTCGTCGGGTTCAATCCCTTTTGGGGTATTCACGAGAATCACGGCCGCGCCGAGACGAGACTCGGCGCTCAGCGAGTAATTCATCGAAAAGTACGCCCGAGGCGGGATTTGAACCCGCGTCACGACCGTGACAGGGTCGTATGATGGGCCACTACACCACCCGGGCTTACTGAAGTGAGTTTGCGGTACGGAGAGCGCCCGAGGCGGGATTTGAACCCGCGTCACGACCGTGACAGGGTCGTATGATGGGCCACTACACCACCCGGGCCCTCCGTCTGCACTCATCCGTAGCCGAGGTTTATAGATAAGACTTACCATCTGGGTTGCCCTTGGCCCGCGGTACCGCGATTCTTGCCCCGAAGACATTTATATCGCGATACCCCATGCCAACACGTGACGATTCGCGCATCTCCGGTGCGTGACCTCCGATAGCGTTGCCTTTCTTCGACGCAGTTGGCAAGTGTTAAATGGGTGCGTCCCAAAATCAGCCGTAGTATCCCGTGACAGCTTCTTCCAGCACCCAGCAGCACCATACATGGTAGACGTAAGCCAACACAAACTGGTTCCGGAACACACGAAACTCGACGACGAGGCCGTCGAGGACGTGTTACAGGAGTATAACGTCGAGAAGACGAACCTCCCGAAGATCAAGCTGAAGGACCCGGCGCTCCCCGAGGACGCAGAGCCCGGCGACGTCATCAAGATCGTTCGGAACTCTCGAACGACAGACAAAGCAGTCGTATACCGACTGGTGATCGAATGAACCGACAAGCGCGACGCGAGGTCTCTCGCAAGTACTTCTCCGAAGAACGGCTCGCTGAACACCACTTCCGCTCGTTCAACGCGTTCCTCGAACGCGGCATGATGGACGTCGTCGAAGAGAAGGCGACCATCGAGACCGACATCGGCGACAAGGAGGGCGAGGAACCCGTCTACGTCGAACTCGGTGGCGTCCGCGTGGAGACGCCCCGCGTCCGCGAGGCCGACGGCTCCGAGGAACTGCTCTTCCCGCAGGAAGCCCGCCTGCGCAACATCACCTACTCCGCCCCCGTGTTCATGGAGATGTCCATCGTCCGCGGCGGCGAAGAAGAAGAGGAGGTCGTCGTCGACACCGCCGAGACGAAGGTCGGCCGGATGCCCATCATGGTCGGCTCCTCGAAGTGTAACATCGCGGAACTCTCCGACGAGGACCTCGTCGAAATCGGCGAGGACCCCGTCGACCCCGGTGGCTACTTCATCGTCAACGGCTCCGAGCGCGTGCTCATGACCTCGGAGGACCTGGCGCCGAACAAGATTCTCGCCGAGTACGACACGAAGTACGGCGACGAGATTCAGGTCGCAAAGACGTTCAGCCAGCGCCGCGGTTACCGCGCGCTCGTGCTCTGCGAGCGCAACCGCGAGGGGCTCCTCGAAGTGTCGTTCCCGTCCGTCTCCGGGAGCGTCAACTTCGTCACGCTCGTCCGCGCGCTCGGCCTCGAATCCGACGAGGAGATCGTCCACCGCGTCTCCGACGACCCGGAGATTGTGAAGTTCATGCTCGAGAACCTCGAGGAGGCCGAAGTGCAGACCCAAGAGCAGGCCATCGAGGCGCTCGGCAAGCGCGTCGCCGGCGGCCAGGGCAAGAACTACCAGCTCAAGCGCGCCAACTACGTCATCGACCGCTACCTGCTCCCGCACCTCCACGAGGAGGGCGCGGAAGAAGAGGAAGTGCGCATGAACAAGGCGTACTACCTCTGTCGCATGGCCGAGGCGTGTTTCGAACTCGCGCTGCAGCGCCGCGACTCCGACGACAAGGACCACTACGCCAACAAGCGCCTGAAGGTCTCCGGCGACCTCATGAAGGACCTCTTCCGGACGGCGCTCAACAAGCTGGCACGCGACGTGAAGTACCAGCTCGAGCGCGCTAACATGCGGAACCGGAACCTGACGGTCAACACCGTCGTCCGGTCCGACGTGCTCACAGAGCGGCTCGAACACCCCATCGCGACGGGTAACTGGGTCGGCGGCCGCTCCGGCGTCTCCCAGCTCGTCGACCGCACCGACTACATGGGTGTGCTGTCGCACCTTCGCCGCCTCCGCAGTCCGCTGTCGCGGTCGCAGCCGCACTTCGAGGCGCGCGACCTGCACGCGACCCAGTGGGGTCGCATCTGTCCCTCCGAGACTCCCGAGGGACCGAACTGTGGACTGGTGAAGAACTTCGCGCAGGCGATGGAGCTCTCCCAGAACGTCGAAGATGAACAGTCGCTGAAACGAGAACTCGCGTCGATGGGTGTCGAGGGTATCCCCGGCATCGACAGCGTCGACGCCACACCCGCGGACGACTAACATGGCTCAGGCACAGCGAGAAGCGAAAGTATACGTCAACGGTAGTCTCGTCGGGACCCACCCGGACCCCAACCAACTCGCGGCACAGATTCGAGAGGCGCGCCGCCGCGGCGACGTGAGCCAGATGGTGAACGTCTCCGTCAAAGAGCGCACCCGCGAAGTCATCATCAACGCCGACGCGGGCCGCGCCCGCCGTCCGCTCATCGTCGTCGAAGACGGCGAGCCGCTCCTCGACGACGACCACGTCGAGGCGCTCGACAACAACGACCTCGACTTCGACGACCTCGTCGAGCGCGGACTCGTCGAGTTCATCGACGCCGAGGAGGAAGAAGACATCTACGTCGCGGTCGACGAGGACGAACTCAACGAGGACCACACGCACCTCGAAATCGACCCGCAGCTCATCTTCGGCATTGGTGCCGGGATGATTCCGTACCCGGAACACAACGCTTCGCCCCGCATTACGATGGGTGCAGGGATGATGAAGCAGTCGCTCGGGCTGCCCGCGGCGAACTACCGCATCCGCCCGGACACCCGTCAGCACCTCATGCACTACCCGCAGCTCTCGATGGTCAAAACGCAGACCACGGAGCAGATCGGGTTCGACGAGCGACCCGCGGCCCAGAACTTCGTCGTGGCCGTCATGTCCTACGAGGGCTTCAACATCGAGGACGCGCTCGTCATGAACAAGGGCTCCGTCGAACGCGCCCTCGCCCGCTCGCACTTCTTCCGCACCTACGAGGGCGAAGAGCGCCGCTACCCCGGCGGTCAGGAAGACCGCTTCGAGATTCCGTCGCAGGACGTGCGCGGCGCGCGCGGTGAAGACGCGTACTCGCACCTCGACGAGGACGGCCTCGTCAACCCCGAGACGGTCGTCGACGAGAACTCCGTGCTGCTCGGCAAGACCTCGCCGCCGCGGTTCCTCGAGGAACCCGACGACATGGCGGGTCTCTCGCCGCAGAAGCGCCGCGAGACCTCCGTCACGATGCGCTCGGGCGAATCCGGCGTCGTGGACACGGTCACGCTCATGGAGGGCGAAGACGGCTCGAAGCTCGCCAAGGTGTCCGTCCGCGACCAGCGCGTTCCGGAACTCGGCGACAAGTTCGCGTCCCGTCACGGACAGAAGGGCGTCGTGGGCCACCTGGCACCCCAGGAGGACATGCCGTTCACCGCCGACGGCGTCGTTCCCGACCTCGTCCTTAACCCGCACGCCCTGCCGTCGCGCATGACGGTCGGCCACGTGCTGGAGATGCTCGGCGGCAAGGTCGGTGCGCTCGAAGGCCGCCGCGTCGACGGTACCGCCTTCCAGGGCGAAAACGAAGAGGAGCTCCGCTCGGCGCTCGAAGAGCGCGGCTTCATGTCCTCCGGCAAGGAGGTCATGTACTCCGGCGTCACCGGCGAGAAGATCGAGGCCGAAATCTTCGTCGGCATCATCTTCTACCACAAGCTGTACCACATGGTGAGCAACAAGCTGCACGCCCGCTCGCGCGGTCCCGTGCAGGTACTCACCCGCCAGCCGACGGAGGGGCGCGCCCGCGAGGGTGGCCTCCGTCTCGGGGAGATGGAGCGCGACACCGTCATCGGCCACGGTGCCGCGATGGTGCTCCAGGAGCGCCTGCTCGACTCCTCCGACAAGGAGCAGGTCTACATCTCCGCCGACACCGGCATGGTCGCCGTCGAAGACCGCGACCAGCGTCGTATCTACGACCCCGTCACCGGTGACGAGGACAACATCCACGAAATCGACATCAGCTACGCGTTCAAGCTGCTCTTAGACGAGATGGTCGCACTCGGCGTTCGCCCGCGAATCGAGCTCAAGGACGCGGTCTAACCACTCATGTCAATGCAGACACCCAAAGAAATCGGCAGCATCCAGTTCGGGTTGATGGACCCGGAGACGTACCGAGACATGTCCGCGACGAAGGTCATTACCGCGGACACCTACGACGACGACGGCTACCCAATCGACATGGGTCTCATGGACCCGCGGCTGGGCGTCATCGACCCCGGGCTGCAGTGCCGCACCTGCGGCCAGCACTCCGGGTCGTGTAACGGGCACTTCGGCCACATCGAACTGGCCGCGCCCGTCATCCACGTCGGCTTCACGAAGCTCATCCGCCGCCTGCTCCGCTCGACGTGTCGCGAGTGCGGTCGCCTCTCGCTCACGCAGGAGGAGGCCGACGAGTACCGCGACAAGCTCGGTCGCACGAAGGAACTCGGCGACGACTGGAGCGACGTGATGAAGTCGGCGGTTCGGCAGGCCCGCAAGGCCCACCGCTGTCCCCACTGCGGCTCGCCGCAGCACGACATCAAACACGAGAAGCCGACGACCTACTACGAAGTCCAGAACGTGCTCGCCGGGGACTACTCCGAGCGCATCGCCGAAGCGATGCAGCCCGACCCCGACGACGAGGACGACGAGGGCGTCGACCCCGTCACCCTCGCTAACGAGACCGGCCTCGACGCCGAGCGCGTCAACCAGGTGCTCGCCGGCGAGTTCCGCCCGGTCGGCGACGACCGCAAAGCGCTCGAAAAGGCGCTCGACCTCGACCTCACGGAAGAGGACATGAACAAGCTGATGCCCTCGGACATCCGCGACTGGTTCGAGGACATCCCGGACGAGGACCTCATCACGCTCGGCATCGACCCCGACCGGTCGCGCCCCGAGTGGATGATTCTGACCGTCCTCCCCGTCCCGCCGGTCACGGCGCGTCCCTCCATCACGCTGGACAACGGCCAGCGCTCCGAGGACGACCTGACCCACAAGCTCGTGGACATCATCCGCATCAACCAGCGGTTCATGGAGAACCGCGAGGCGGGTGCCCCGCAGCTGATTATCGAGGACCTGTGGGAGCTGCTTCAGTACCACGTCACCACGTTCATCGACAACGAGATTTCGGGCACGCCGCCGGCGCGGCACCGCTCCGGCCGCCCGCTGAAGACGCTCAGCCAGCGCCTGAAGGGCAAGGAGGGTCGCTTCCGCGGCTCCCTGTCCGGCAAGCGCGTCAACTTCTCGGCCCGTACCGTCATCTCGCCGGACCCGACCCTGTCGCTCAACGAGGTCGGCGTCCCGGACCGCGTCGCGTCCGAGATGACCCAGACGATGAACGTCACCGAGCGCAACATCGACGAGGCTCGCCAGTACGTCCGTAACGGACCCGAGAGCCACCCCGGCGCGAACTACGTCCGCCGTCCGGACGGCCGCCGCCTGAAGGTAACCGAAAAGAACTGCGAGGAACTCGCGGAGAAGGTCGAACTCGGCTGGGAGGTCAACCGCCACCTCGTCGACGGCGACATCGTCATCTTCAACCGACAGCCGTCGCTGCACCGGATGTCCATCATGGCGCACGAAGTCGTCGTGATGCCGTACAAGACGTTCCGCCTGAACACCGTCGTCTGTCCGCCGTACAACGCCGACTTCGACGGCGACGAGATGAACATGCACGCCCTCCAGAACGAGGAGGCCCGTGCCGAGGCGCGCGTCCTCATGCGCGTCCAAGAGCAGATTCTCTCGCCGCGCTTCGGTGAGAACATCATCGGCGCGATTCAGGACCACATCTCGGGCACCTACCTGCTCACCCACGACAACCCCGAGTTCGTCGAGACGCAGGCGCTCGACCTGCTCCGCGCGACGCGCGTGGACACCCTGCCCGAGCCCGCGGGCGAAAACGAGGACGGCCAGCCCTACTGGACCGGCCAGCAGATCTTCTCCGAACTCCTGCCCGACGACCTGAACATGGAGTTCACCTCGAAGGTCGGCGACACGGTCACCATCGAGGACGGCCAGCTCACTCAGGGTACCATCGACGAGGACGCCGTCGGCGCGTTCGGTGGCGAAATCGTCGACGCCCTCGCCAAGGACTACTCGAAGACACGCTCGCGTATCTTCATCAACGAGATTGCCTCGCTCGCGATGCGCGCCATCATGCACTTCGGGCTGTCTATCGGTATCGACGACGAGTCCATCCCGGACGAGGCGACGGCGCAGGTCGACGAGGCCATCGACGCCGCCTACGACAAGATTCAGGAACTCATCGAAATCTACGAGGCGGGCGAGCTCGAGTCCCTGCCGGGCCGCTCCGTCGACGAGACGCTGGAGATGAAGATCATGCAGCGCCTCGGCAAGGCGCGTGACTCCGCCGGTGAAATCGCGGAGGACCACTTCGAGGAGGACAACCCCGCGGTCGTGATGTCGAAGTCCGGCGCGCGTGCGTCCATGCTCAACCTGACCCAGATGGCCGGCTGTGTCGGCCAGCAGGCGGTTCGGGGCGAGCGCATCAACCGCGGCTACGAGGGTCGCACCCTGAGCCACTACCAGAAAGGCGACCTCTCGGCCGAGGCCCACGGCTTCGTCGAGAACTCCTACCGCGCCGGCCTCACGCCGCGTGAGTTCTTCTTCCACGCGATGGGTGGCCGCGAAGGGCTGGTCGACACGGCAGTCCGGACCTCGAAGTCCGGCTACCTGCAGCGTCGGCTCATCAACGCCCTCTCCGAACTCGAAGCGCAGTACGACGGCTCCGTCCGCGACACGTCGGGGACCATCGTTCAGTTCGAGTTCGGCGAAGACGGCACGAGCCCGGTGAAGGTCTCGTCCGACGACGAGACGCCGATCGACGTCGAGAACATCGCCGACCGCATCCTCACCTCGGAGTTCAGCTCCGCCGAGGAGAAGGAACGCTTCCTCGGCGAGCGCGAACCGCCGACCAACCTCTCCGAGCACGCCGAACCGCGTGTCGACGCCCGTGCGGGGGTCGAATCCGATGACTGAACACGACGCAACCGCCGACTACGAGTTCGTCGACGACGCCATCGTCGACGTCGTCGAGTCCAAAGAGCTGTCTCGACGCCTGAAGGACCGAATCTACCAGACCATCGAAGAGCGCGAGGGCGTCTCGTTCGAACAGGCCGGCGAAATCGCGCAGGCCGTCGAGGCGCGCTACCTCGACACCCGCGTCGACCCCCTCGACCCCGTCGGGACGGTCTCGGCGCAGTCCATCGGTGAGCCGGGGACGCAGATGACGATGAACACGTTCCACTACGCGGGCGTCGCCGAAATCGACGTCACGCAGGGACTGCCGCGCCTCATCGAACTGGTGGACGCGCGGAAGACCCCCGACACGCCGATGATGACCGTGTACCTCGAAGACGAGTACGCGAACAACCGCGAACTCGCCCACCAGGTCGTCTGGAACATCGAGTCCACGAAGATTCTGGCGCTCGGCGACATCTCGACGAACGTCGCCGACATGGTCGTCCAGATCAACCTCAACGACGAGACGCTTCTCGAACGCTGGCCGACCTACGACGACGAGGGCGTCGTCGCGAGCGAAATCGCGGAGACCATCGAGGACGCGCTCGGTATCAAGACTCGCCGCGAGGGGACGCTCATCGAGTTCGGCCCCGAGAGCCCGAGCTACCGCCGGCTCCTCCAACTCGTCGAGGAACTGCGCGACATCGTGTTCAAGGGCATCGAGGAGGTCTCCCGCGTCGTCATCCGCAAGGAGAACAACGAGGACACCGACGAAGAGGAGTTCGTCCTCTACACCGAGGGTTCGGCGTTCGGCGACGCACTCGCCATCGAGGGCGTCGACGCCTCCCGGAGCACCTCGAACAACATCCACGAGGTGCACAAGCAGCTCGGCATCGAGGCCGCCCGCGAGGCCATCATCGACGAGACGATGAACACGCTCCGCGAGCAGGGTCTCGACGACGTGAACATCCGCCACCTGATGCTCGTCGCGGACATCATGACGAACGACGGGACCATCGAGTCCATCGGCCGTCACGGTATCTCCGGGTCGAAGGACTCCGTCCTCGCCCGCGCCGCGTTCGAGGTCACGGTCAACCACCTGCTCGACGCCGCCATCCACGGCGAGGAAGACGACCTCGACGGCGTCATCGAGAACGTCATCGTCGGCAAGCCGATTGCGATCGGCACCGGCGACGTGGACCTCCGCATGGGCTCGCTCGACGTCGAGGACGCGGACGCCAACGCGGCACCCGAACCGTCTGACGACTGACGATGAAAGTTACGCTGTCGGATACGGCCCGGCGCTTCATCGCCCTCTTCGAGGAGGAGACGGAGGCGACCGCCCACGACTGCCTCGTGTTCGAGGACCGGGTCGTCTTCCTCGTCGCCGCGGGCGACATGGCGACGGCCATCGGCCCCGGCGGGCGGACCGTCCAGTCGGTCGAGCGGCAACTCGGTCGGTCGGTCGAGCTGGTCGAGGACGCCGACACGCCGGAGGCGTTCGTCGCGAGCGCGCTCGCGCCGGCGGCCGTCCGACACGTGACTCTCTCGCGGCAGAACGACACCGTCGCGTACGTCGAGGTCGCCGAAGCCGACCGCGGCGTCGCCATCGGCGCGAGCGGAAAGACCATCGACACCGCGCGCGAGCTGGCGCGTCGTCACTACGACATCGACGACATCCAGTTGACGTAGGGCGGCGGTCGACTCGACCACACGTTTTTGTCCTCACCGAACGGCGAGCTACGCATGTCGCCGATACGACAGTCGGTCGGGCTCGCGGTCGGACAACTCGACCCGACGGGATTCGCCGAGTACGAGGAGCTCGCGAGCGCGACCGTGGGGTTCGCCGCCGCGGCGGTCGTGGTCTATCTGGTCGGTCGGCTTCTCGTCGTCCCGGGCGTGACGAGGCTCGTCAGCGCCCGGAACCGGAACAACCCGACGTTGCAGTCGGCGACGGAGACCTACGCGCACGCGTTCGTCATCGCGCTCGCAACGCTCGCGGGCGTCGTCGGCGCGGGCTACGCGTCGGTGCTGACCGACACCGCGCTCATCGTCGCGGCGCTGACGCTCGTCGTCGGCGTCGCCGGGCAGGAGGTCATCGGCGCGCTCATCAGCGGCCTCTTTCTCGTGGCCGACCCGGACTTCAACGTCGGCGACTGGATATCGTGGCCCGGCGGCGAGGGCGTCGTCGAGGCGGTCGACTTCCGGGTCACGCGCGTGCGGACGGTCAACAACGAGACCATCTCCGTGCCGAACACGGAACTCACGACGAACGCGCTCACCCGCCCGTACGGCCGAGAGCGGTACCGCATCACCGAGCGCGTCGACGTCGCGTACGCCGACGACACGGAGTTGGCGCTCCGCGAACTCGTCGAGACCGCGCGGGAGGACGACCGCGTGCTCGACGACCCGGAGCCGACCGCGCGCATCCTCGAGTTCGCCGGGAGTTCGATCGGTCTGCAGGCGGAGTTCTGGGTCGAATCGCCGATGGACGTGAGCCTCGTCGACGTTCGCTCGCAGTACCGGCGTCGAGTCAAGCGGCGGTTCGACGAGGAGGGGCTGACGCTGGGGCCGGCGTCGGTCCGGGAGGTCAGCGGCCGCCTCGACGTGGACCTCGTCGGGGAGCGCGGCGGCGAGTGACCCGGTCAGACGGGCGCGTCACCCCGCGTGCGTGTCGTTCGCATGGGTGGACGAAACGACACCATCTCCGGGCGGTTTAGTCCCTCTTCGCCGCGGAGGGGGCGTCGTTCGAATCGGAGAAACGACCTCAGATTCCTCCTTAGGGGTCGCTAATCGCTCCTGAAGCCGTCTCACCGGATTCGAAAAGGGAGGCTTAAGTAGCTCCATCTGGAACTGTTGTTCACTATGGCGAACGGCAAATACGCCGCGCGCAAGCTCAAGCAGGACCGGCAGAAGCGCCGCTGGTCCGACTCTGAGTACGCGCGCCGTGAGCGCGGTCTCGGCAAGAAGTCCGACCCGCTCGAGGGTGCTCCGCAGGGTCGCGGCATCGTCCTCGAGAAGGTCGGTATCGAAGCGAAGCAGCCGAACTCGGCGATTCGGAAATGCGTCCGTGTTCAGCTCATCAAGAACGGAAAGCAGGTCACCGCCTTCTGTCCCGGTGACGGCGCGATTTCGTTCATCGACGAACACGACGAAGTCACCATCGCCGGTATCGGCGGCGCGAAGGGTCGCGCGATGGGCGACCTTTCGGGTGTCAACTACAAGGTCGAGAAGGTCAACGGCGTCTCGATGATCGAACTCGTCCGCGGGAACGCTGAAAAGCCGGTGCGCTAACCATGTCGGAAAGCGACGCACCCGAGCCCGAGTCCCCCGCGAGCAGCGAGGAAGCAAAGGAGAACGCGCTTCTGTTCGGCGTCTGGGACGTCTCCGAAATGGAGTACACCGACCCCAGCATGAGCCGGTACATCAAGGCGACGCCCATCGCCCACACGATGGGTCGTCACGCCTCGAAGCAGTTCCAGAAGTCCGAAATCAGCATCGTCGAGCGGCTCATCAACCGCCTGATGCAGACCGAGGACAACACGGGACACAAACAGAAGACGAGTAAAATCGTCAAGGAAGCGTTCGAAATCGTCAACGAGCGCACCGAGGAGAACCCCGTGCAGGTGCTCATCCGCGCGGTCGAGAACGCCGGCCCCCGCGAGGAGACCGTCCGACTCAAGTACGGCGGTATCTCGGTCCCGCAGGCCGTCGACGTCGCCCCGCAGCGCCGCGTCGACGAGGCGCTGAAGTTCATCGCGCAGGGCACGCTCAGCGGCTCCTACAAGACGACGACCACCGCCGCCGAGGCGCTCGCACAGCAGCTCGTCGGTGCGGCCGACTACGACGTCCAGACGTACGCTATCTCCCAGAAAGAGGAGAAAGAGCGCGTCGCCGAAGCAGCCCGGTAATCTCTCCACTCTCTTTCGTTTTTCACCGCGCCGAGTGACGACGCCGTCCGGTCGGGCCGGTGGGACCCACGCCGTCCGTCTGACGCCTCGCGGCCGGTACGTAGCGCTCAGTCGGCGGCCATCCCCGGGTTGACGACGTAGTGTTTCACCACGTCGACGAGCGTCCGGCGGTACTCGCTTTTCGAGGGGTCGTCGGCGAGCGTTCGGAAGTGCTCTTTGAACGTCTCGAGAGACACCGACGGCGCGTCGTCGCCCGCGGCGTGGGCGAGGTCGTACAGCCGGTGGTCGGACTCGACGAGGTCGTGTCGCTCCACGAGCGCGAGGGCGAACCCGGCGTTCACGGCCGTGATTTCGGGGTCCGAACCCGCGGTGACGAGTCGGGAGCCGGGGCGGCCGGACGCCTGCGGTCGGTCGGCGAGCGCCGCCGCCAGTTGCGACTCGAGGAACTGGACGAGCTTGTCCGCGGGCGCGACAGACAGCGTCAGGTCGTCGGCGTAGATGTCCTTGCAGTGGTTAGCGATTTGATAGCAGTGCGCGAGCTTTCGGCGCTCGACGGTGCGCCCCGCGAGCGCGAGAAAGACCGCCTCGCGCGTGGACTGGTAGTGCGAGACGTGGCCCTCTTCGTTTCGGGCCATGTGTGAGAGCTCGTGGAGCGCGAGTTCGCGGGCCATCGCGCTGGTGGCGGCCTGCCGGGAGATGTTGAGGACGTGGTGGTCCTGATAGTGGCCGGCCCACGTGCGGGAGTCGGGATCATCGCGAACGCGCACGTACACGGGGTACGAAAGCTCGAACTCGGTTTCGAACAGGTCGGCGGCGCTCAAGAACGGGTCTGCCGGTGCGCCCCCGACGACTCGGAGGTCCATTCGACTTGAGAAATGTTATCAATCAACATGACTCTTACGCCGAGTGGGCGACGAGATCCGCGTCCGGCGGACAGTCTCGCCTATCGTGACAAAAATGCTCATACCCCGGCGGTAGGGCGGCTGAAAATGGGAAATCCGCTCGGCAAAAACACTACTCTTTTGACCCTCCTGCCGGTAGACCCCTGTATAATGGGCCGACGAAAGAAGATCGTCCAGGAATGTGAGAAACTGATGGACAAGCCGGAGCAGATCCGGAACATCGCCATCGCCGCTCACGTCGACCACGGTAAGACGACCCTCTCCGACAACCTCCTCGCGGGTGCGGGCATGATCTCTGACGAGACTGCCGGCCAGCAGCTCGCGATGGACACGAAGGAAGACGAACAGGAACGCGGCATCACCATCGACGCCGCAAACGTCTCGATGACCCACGAATGGGAAGGCGAGAACCACCTCATCAACCTCATCGACACGCCGGGCCACGTCGACTTCGGTGGCGACGTGACGCGCGCGATGCGCGCCGTCGACGGTGCGCTCGTCGTCGTCGACGCCGTCGAGGGTGCCATGCCGCAGACCGAGACGGTCCTGCGTCAGGCGCTCCGCGAGGGCGTCAAGCCGGCGCTTTTCATCAACAAGGTCGACCGCCTCATCAACGAGCTGCAGGAAGGTCCCGAGGAGATGCAGAAGCGCCTCGTCGACGTCATCTCTGACGTCAACGAGCTCATCCGCGGGATGACCGAGGAGAAGGACTACGACTGGACGGTCTCCGTCGAAGACGGGACTGTCGCCTTCGGGTCCGCCCTCTACAAGTGGGGTGTCTCCATGCCGTCGATGGAGGAGACCGGTATCTCCTTCGGCGACATCATGGAACTCGAGCGCGGTGGCGACCGTCAGGAACTCCACGAGCGCACGCCGCTTTCGGACGTCGTTCTCGACATGGTCGCGGAGCACTTCCCCGACCCCCTCGACGCCCAGCCCCGTCGTATCCCGACGGTCTGGCGCGGTGACTCCGAGTCCGACCTCGCGCGCCAGATGCGCGAAGTCGACGACGACGGCGAAGTCGTCTTCATGGCGACCGACATCTCGATGGACCCCCACGCGGGCGAAATCGCGACGGGTCGCCTCTTCTCCGGTACCATCCGCAAGGGTCAGGAGCTCTACGTCTCCGGGACCGCGGGCAAGAACCGCGTCCAGTCCGTCGGTGTCTTCATGGGCGGCGAGCGCGAGGAACTCGACCGCGGTGTCCCCGCAGGGAACATCGCGGCCGTCACGGGTCTCCGTGACGCCATCGCCGGTTCCACCGTCTCCTCCGTCGAGATGACGCCGTTCGAGTCCATCGAGCACATCTCCGAGCCTGTCATCACGAAGTCCGTCGAGGCAGAGCGCATGGACGACCTGCCGAAGCTCATCCAGACGCTCCAGCAGGTCGCGAAGGAAGACCCGACCATCCGCATCGAGATTAACGAGGACACGGGCGAGCACCTCATCTCCGGTCAGGGCGAACTCCACCTCGAAGTCATCACCCAGCGCATCCGCGACAACCAGGGCATCCCGGTCCGCACCGGTGAGCCGATTGTCGTCTACCGCGAGCAGGTCCAGGGCAAGTCCCACGAGGTCGAGGGCGTCTCCCCGAACCGCCACAACAAGTTCTACATCACGGCGGAACCCCTCTCGCAGGACATCGTCGACTCCATCAAGCTCGGCGAAATCTCGATGGACATGCCCGAACTGGAGCGCCGCGAGGCCCTCCAGGAAGCCGGCATGGACAAGGACACGTCCCAGAACGTCGAACACATCCACGGGACGAACATCCTCATCGACGACACGAAGGGTATCCAGCACCTCAACGAGACGATGGAACTCGTCATCGAGGGTCTCGAAGAGGCGCTCGACGACGGTCCGCTCGCCGCGGAGCCCGTTCAGGGAACGCTCCTACGCCTCCACGACGCGCGACTCCACGAGGACACCATCCACCGCGGTCCCGCCCAGGTCATCCCTGCGACGCGTGACGCGGTCCACCGCTCGCTCATCGCGGGTCAGGTGAAGCTCCTCGAACCCATCCAGAACGTCCGCATCGACGTCGCCTCCGAATACATGGGCTCGGCCTCCGGCGAGATTCAGGGTCGCCGCGGCCGCGTCGACGACATGTACCAGGAAGGTGACCTCATGGTCATCGAGGGCATCGCGCCCGTCGAAGAGATGATCGGCTTCTCGTCGGACATCCGTTCGGCCACGGAAGGTCGCGCCTCCTGGAACACGGAGAACGCCGGCTTCCGGGTGCTCTCGGACAACCTCCAGCGCGAGAAGATCATGGAGATCCGCGAGCGCAAGGGCATGAAGCTCGAGCTCTCGCAGGCTATCGACTACATCTAAGCGCGAGCCTTCGCGCCTTCTTTCGTTTTTTCACCCGGGCAGCGATGGCCCCGGTCCGTCGGCCCGCCGCCGTGCCGCGCCCGACGGCCTTCCCGCGTCGTCCTCCGGTGGCCGAGACCGTCTCCGAGCGCTCTGTCGCGGTCGACCTCCCCGTGACACATGCCAGCACGCTGTCGACGTCGGCAAACCGTGTCGGCTGCGAAGGCTTATACCACGTGGCCGAATCACGGATACGTATGCGTAAGGGTACGTCTCTCGACTCCTGGCGCGACGACGCGAAACCACGACCGAACCGCGCGTCGCGGACAACAGCGTCGGGACGGCCCACGGGGGTGGGGCGATGAGCGCACAGGACCTCGACGGCGGGAGCGACGCCGAGACCGACGGGAGCGGCGAGATGCCGAAACCGCACACGATTCGGCTCGAACTCGTCGACGAGCCCGGACAGCTTTTGGCCGCGCTCAAGCCCATCTCCGACAACGGCGGTAACCTGCTTTCCATCTTCCACGAGCGCGGGAGCCTGACTCCTCGGGGGCACATCCCCGTGGAGGTCGACCTCGAGTGCCCGCCCGACCGCTTCGAGCGAATCGTCGAGGCGCTCCGCGACGCCGGCGTCAACGTCATCCGCGCCGGCGCGGAGCACTTCGGCGAGGAGGTAATGGTCATCCTCGTCGGCGACATCGTCGATTCCGACCTCTCGGACACGCTCCACCGCATCGAGTCCTCGGCGGACGCGACGTTACAGGACCTGTCGCTGTCCGCCCGCGAGGGGACTAACGAGGCGTCGAGCGCACGACTCCGGCTCGCGGTCCGCTCCGGCCGCGTCGACGAGACGCTGTCGGTCGTTCGCGACCTCGCCGCCGAGAAGGGACTGCACGTCGTCGAGCCGCTCGCGGAGGGGTCCCAATGAGCCTCAGACTCGCCGTGCTCGGTGCGGGCGCGGTCGGTGGCTCGGTTCTCGACCTCGCGGGCGACTACGGCCACGACGTCGTCGCGTTCGCGGACTCGTCTTCCTCCGCGGTCGACCCCGCCGGACTCGACCCGAGCGCGGTCCACGACCGCAAGGAACGCGACGGCGTGGTCGGGGAAGCGGACCCCGGTGCGGTGTTCGACGCCGACTACGACGTGTTGGTGGAGGCGACGCCGACGACGCTCGGCGACGCCGAGCCCGGGTTCTCGCACGTCGAGCGGGCGCTGGCCGACGACCGGCACGTCGTGCTCGCGAACAAAGGGCCCGTGGCTGAACGGTACGCCGACCTGCGCGCGCTCGAAGCCGAAAGCGAGGGGACCGTCCAGTTCGAGGCCGCCGTCGGCGGCGCGATTCCCGTCCTCTCGACCATCTCGGACCTCGGCGCGCCCCACGTGACCGCCGCTCGCGGCGTGCTGAACGGGACGGCGAACTTCATCCTCTCGCGGATGGCCGCCGAGGGACTCGACTACGAGCACGTGCTCGCGGAGGCCCAGGACCTCGGCGTCGCCGAGGCGGACCCGACGTTCGACGTCGACGGCATCGACGCCGCGCTGAAGTTCGTCATCCTCGCGAACGTCCTCTCCGACGGCGAGACCGAGTACGCGCTCGACGACGCCGAGGTCGAGGGCATCCGCAACGTTCCGGGGACGGCGCTCGACCTCGCCGCCGAGGACGGTCGGACAGTCCGCCTCATCGGCGAGGCGACCGCCGACGGGGTCCGCGTCGCCCCGCGGCTGATTCCGCAAGGCTCCGCGCTGTCGGTCACGGGCACGCAGAATATCGTCCAGTTGGAGACCAAACACGCGGGCCAACTGAATATCAGCGGCCGCGGGGCGGGCGGTCCGGAAACGGCGACCGCCGTCCTGTCCGACGTTTCACGCCTCGAATAGCGGCACAGGCGGCCCCTATCCCTGTTTCTTTCGACTGTCGGTATCTACCGGACACGCCGTTTCCGGGACCGTGGTATGGTTCCGCAAATCGCAGTACGGCGGTTAGACGGCTCGTAGCGCGTATCGAAATCGTTTTAGGGGTTTCAGCAAAAACATTCCCCACAGAGCGCCTTAGCGCGTGAACACACCAATGAGCGACAAACCCCACCAGAATCTGGCCATCATCGGCCACGTCGACCACGGTAAGAGTACGCTCGTCGGCCGACTCCTGTTCGAGACCGGCTCCGTCCCGGAGCACGTCATCGAGCAGCACCGAGAGGAAGCCGAGGAGAAGGGCAAGGGCGGATTCGAATTCGCCTACGTCATGGACAACCTCGCCGAAGAGCGCGAGCGCGGTGTCACCATCGACATCGCCCACCAGGAGTTCGACACGGACGAGTTCTACTTCACCATCGTCGACTGTCCTGGCCACCGCGACTTCGTCAAGAACATGATCACCGGTGCCTCGCAGGCTGACAACGCGGTCCTCGTCGTCGCCGCCGACGACGGTGTCGCGCCTCAGACCCGCGAGCACGTCTTCCTCGCCCGCACCCTGGGCATCGGCGAACTCATCATCGCGGTCAACAAGATGGACGTCGTCGACTACAGCGAAGACAAGTACAAGGACGTCAAGGAGCAGGTCAACAAGCTCCTCAAGCAGGTCCGCTTCAACTCCGACGACGCGACCTACGTCCCGATTTCGGCCTTCGAGGGCGACAACATCGCCGAGCGCTCCGACAACACGTCGTGGTACGACGGCGACATCCTCCTCGAAGCGCTCAACAACCTGCCGGCACCGCAGCCGCCGACGGACGCGCCGCTGCGCCTGCCCATCCAGGACGTCTACACCATCTCCGGCATCGGTACGGTCCCGGTCGGCCGTATCGAGACGGGTACCCTCAACCCCGGCGACAACGTGAGCTTCCAGCCCTCTGACGTCGGCGGCGAGGTCAAGACCGTCGAGATGCACCACGAGGAAGTCGACCAGGCCGGACCTGGCGACAACGTTGGTTTCAACGTTCGTGGCGTCGGCAAGGACGACATCCGCCGCGGCGACGTCTGTGGCCCGGCTGACGACCCGCCGAAGGTCGCCGAGACGTTCAAGGCGCAGGTCGTCGTCATGCAGCACCCCTCGGTCATCACCGCTGGCTACACGCCGGTCTTCCACGCCCACACGGCGCAGGTCGCGTGTACCATCGAGTCGATCGACCAGAAGCTCGACCCCGCGTCGGGCGAGGTTGCTGAGGAGAACCCGGACTTCATCAAGTCCGGCGACGCCGCCATCGTGACCGTCCGTCCGCAGAAGCCGCTCAGCATCGAGCCGTCCTCCGAGATTCCGGAGCTCGGCAGCTTCGCTGTCCGTGACATGGGTCAGACCATCGCGGCCGGCAAAGTGCTCGAAGTCAACGAGCGATAACGATGCAACAGGCACGCGTTCGGCTCGCCGGCACGAGTCCGGAAGACCTCGACGATATCTGCGACGACGTCCGCGAGATCGCGAACAAGACGGGCGTCAACCTCAGCGGGCCGATCCCGCTGCCCACGAAGACGCTCGAAGTCCCCGCCCGCAAATCGCCTGACGGCGAGGGGACGGCAACGTGGGAGCACTGGGAGATGCGCGTCCACAAGCGTCTCATCGACCTCGACGCTGACGAACGCGCTCTGCGCCAGCTGATGCGCGTTCAGGTTCCGAACGACGTCAGCATCGAGATCGTCCTCGAAGACTAACGACGGCGCTGTCCGGACTTCCGGACCGCCCGTTCGTGACGGCCCGCCCGTCACACTCGCGGCTGTCGAGGCGCGCGTCCGGAGGACTCTGCCTCCGAGCTGACTTTCAGCGCTAAGGCGCGTGTCATCTCACTTCCGTTCGACACGCGAGCAGACGCCCGTAGAATCACCCGACGGAACGGGATGCTATCGCATGCCCGGCCGCGGACAAAACATAGGGTATAAGTGTATCCCACGACTCCGTGGGAATGAGGGCTCGTAGATCAGTGGCAGATCGCTTCCTTCGCAAGGAAGAGGCCCGGGGTTCAAATCCCCGCGAGTCCATCCACGTTTTCACAACGTTTCTAAGGCCCGCAAGACGCCTCTCTTGCGGTCTCACGCTGTAACGTTCATCGGCCAGCGGCCGCACAAAACACCGGTTTCATCGAGAGTTCCTACTCACTCCGAATCCACCCCGTTCACGTCGGGCGATTTTCGGGAGGGAATCCCGGCATGATACCCCTCGTAATACAGCTACGAGGCCGAACCCCCCGAACCGACTCCCCGTCCGCTCTGACACAAGAGTTTCACTAACTACGCGTCAAAAGCGACCAATGTTCGAGACACCGGCGTCGGTACAGGGGTATGGTCCGGTCGTCGCACTCTTCTGGGCCTACGTTCTCATCGCACTCGGGGTTACGCTGGGGATTCGTCAGCTCGGGCTCCCGGATGAAACGACGCTGTACGTCTTTCTCGGAGTCGGACTTGTCCTCCTCAAACCGTTCGTCCCGCTGTTCAAGCGGTACTCTCCGTAGCTATCGACTACCGAACGTTCACTTCCGCCGAACCCGACACTTTCACTCCGCTCATGGCGGACCCTCTTATCGTCTCGCTCCGAGGGCGTCGGTATGGAAACACGACGAGGCGACCCCCCGTCGGACCCGACGGCCCTCTTTCGAGCAATCGTCTCGAAACTCCGCGAGACGCGCCGCGGAGTCCACCAGCATCGGATGGCGCAGGCGCTCCTTCAGAAGGACGCCAACGGCTCGCGGCTGGTCGGACTCGACGAGGACACCGAGCGGGCGGTCTTTTTCAACCCCGCGTCGCGGACGCTCGAACTGGTTCCCTTCGACCGTGAGGGGACTCACGAGGAGCGCGCGGCGGTGCTGTCGCGTCGACTGAGTGACCCGTCGTCGTGGGTCGAGGCTAACGCCGCGGGGCTGTCGTGGGTCCACCCGCACTTCCGGTGGGCCTGCGGGTTGGACGACGCCGGAGGAAGATGAGCCACCACTCGTGCGTCGCGTCCGACCGTGACCGGTGTCCGACCGTGAAGAATTATACGCACGCCGCGCGCACAACACGTCCATGAACGACGAGGAACTCGACGAACTCCGGTCGTCGCTCACGCCCTACGAGTCGAGCGGCGGCGTCACCACCTACCAGAACACCGTCTCTATCGCCTGTCCGGCCTGTGAGAAACCGTTCGACGACTTGGTCGTCTGCGAAAACGACTACAACAGTCTCGAACTGAGCATGATGCTCGACCTCTGTGTGACTCAGCACGACGGCGACGTGCTCCTGTTCACGCACAAACAAGAGGAGTAACGCAGCCGGCGGCGGTGAGCGCCTTTCGGTCGCTTCGGCACATCACTGACTGAGCCTATGGTCTCGCGTTCGCCTCGCCGGCCGCGGGCGGCGGGGTCGCCCGCCCGGTTATTCGCGCGGCGGGAGGCCGTTTTCGTCGATGACCTCGCCGTCGTCGTCGACGGTAACGATGCCGCGGTTGTTGACCGCGTAGGGGTCCAAGCCGACTTCTTGGAGGAACTGCTTGTAGAGCCGCTCGGCCGTCTCGGCGTCCTTCTGACGGTCGGAGGCGCGGTCGCAGAGCTCGACGAGGTCTTCGGGCACGTCGTTTTCGTGGACGATCCAGTGGTTGATGAGGTCCGACAGCCGCCGGATGGGCGAGGTGAAGTGGCCGTAGATGTCGAAGTTGAGCGCGTAGTGGCCGCCGAAGGGGTCGTTCATGTACTTCGCGCGGGGCATGACCTTCAGCACGGCGCGCTGAATCTTGTTGAGCGTGCGGGAGTTCGCGCTCTCTAAGGCGTCGTTGACGGCCTTCCGCGGCTCGTCCCACGACGTGGACTTGATGCTCACGCCGTCGAGTTCGGTGATTTCGCGGAGCGCCTTGTCCCACTGGTCGGGAGTCGGCTGCGGGTGGACGCGGTACATCGCCTCGACGCCGCGGTTCCACATGAGTTCGTGCGTGACGGCCTTGTTCGCCTTCAGCATGCACTCCTCGATGATGGTGTGGGCGCGGTCGCGGCTCGGGTTGAGAACGAGCGAGCCGTCTTCCTTGCGCTGTTCGTGGAGTTGGTCCGCGAGGTCGAAGACCAGCGCGTTCTCGTCGTGGAGGGGGAGGTCGGGGTCTTCCAGCCGGTTTTCACACTGCGTGTAGGTGAGCCGTTCGTTGGAGTGGATAACGGACTTGTAGATGTCGATAGACTCGAACGAGAGCGTGTCCTTCTTGATCTCCATCTCGACGGTGTGGGCGAGGCGGTCCTCCTCGGGGACGAGAGAACAGACCGTCTCGGCCAGCGCCGGCGGGAGCATGTGGATGGTGTAGGCGGGGAGGTAGACGGTGTTCCCGCGCTTGACGGCCTCGGCCCACATCTCCGAACCGGGGTGGACGTAGTGGGTCACGTCGGCGATGTGGACCCACAGCGTGTACGTCTCCTCGTTCTCGCGGATGCTCAGGGCGTCGTCGAAGTCCTGGGCGTCGACGGGGTCTGTCGTCCACGTCGTGAGGTCTCGGAGGTCCTTGCGGTGTTCGAGCTCGTCTTCGATCTCCTCGTGGACGCCGTCGGTGCGCGCACGCGCCTCCGAGAGGACTTCCGGCGGGAACTTGTCTCGAATCTCGAACTCCTCGAACAGGTCCTCGCGCTTGTTCTGGAGGTGTCGCGCGAGTTCGGCGTCTATCTCCACCGGTCCTTGCCCTTCGGCGGTCCCGGCGTACGCCTGCGCGTCGTCTGACATAGCCCCGACTAGACGGGGCAGGGAGAAATGAGTGTCGGGCACGGGCCGCGACGAGAGGGAAACGACGTCGCTCGTGAGCACGCTCGCGCGCGCCCCGGCGGCGGGCCAAGGAAAGCGACCTCAGCGACCGCGCTCGCCGGGGGATTCGTACCGCTCTTTGACCGCGTCGAAGTAGCGAAGCAGGAACTCCTCGTTGGTGATGCCGTGTTCTTCGATGTCGATGAGGAGGCCTTCGAGCTCCCCGCGGGGCTGGTGACAGAGCCCTCGATAACAGGACTTACAGAGGTGTTCGAACCGCTTGCCGTGCCGTTCCCAGCGGTTCCCCTCTTTGTCGTACTCGCGCGCCGCCGACCGGAGGACCGCGTCACCGCATGCGATGCACACGACACGTTTCCGGTCCCGGTTCGTCCGGGAGCGCCACATATCGTTGGAGTGGACCCAATCGTACTTAGCAGTTTATCCTGTCACAGTCTGACGCGCGTCAGACGCCGACGTGGTTCGGGTTGCTTCGGATTGCTTCGGGTTGGTTTTGGGTTAGCTCGGGTCGACTCGCGTTCGACCGGCCGCCGGGGTCGTCGCCGACCACTCGATGCGGAGCGGTCGATTTATCGGCCGTGAGCGTCCACGACCCGGTATGAAGGTCAAGTCTCGCCACCACCTCCGAAGCGACGAAATCGACGCCCTGTGTGATTCCATCGAATCGTCCCTCGGCGTCGCCCTCGACGGCGACGCGTTCGAGGCGGTCGAGTTCGCCGACGCCGACTACGAGGTCGTCCTCGTCGACGGCGAGCCGGCGGTCATGTACGTCGACGACCAGCCGTTTCTCACGGTCAAGGGCGCGAACCAGTTCCCGCCGACGACGAACGTCGTCACGGTCGACGCGGGCGCGGTCTCGTTCGTCTCCAGCGGGGCCGACGTGATGCGCCCCGGCATCACCGAGGCGGACGACACCATCGAGGCTGGCGACCTCGTCGTCATCGCCGAGGAGACCCACGGCAAGGTGCTCGCCGTGGGTCGCGCGCTCGAAGACGGGGCGGACCTCGTCGGCGACTCCGGCAAGGTCGTCGAGTCAATCCACCACGTCGGCGACGACCTCTTCGAGTTCTCCGTCTGAGCCGACTGTTTCTTTGCCCCGGCGCGCGCGGCTCTCGGCCACGTCGGCTACTCTTCGGCGTACTTCTCCAGCGCCGCCTCGTATCCCTCTCGCGCCATCGAAAACGTCTCCCGAAGGTCGCGAAGCGGCGTCTCCGTCGCGTCGACCCGGAGGTCGTTGTAGTACGGCTCCATCTCGCGGTCCTCGGTCGTGGTCACGACGACGGCCGCGCTCTGGACGTCGAGGTCGTCGCGCTTGTCGCCGCCCGCGGCGTGTCCCGCGCCGAGCGCGTCGATGAGTCGCTTCGCGAGCGGCTCGTCGCCGTCGACGCTTCGCTCGTGGGCGTCGGCGGCGGCTTCGACGACTTCCGCGCCCGTGAGCAGGTTGCCAGCGACGGTGTAGTCGTCGCCTTCGCGGTGGCCCGCCCAGCCGAGACAGTCGTCGCCGGTGAAGGCGAACGTCCCCTCGGAGCCGACGCCGTGGAGCTGTCGCTCCGACCGGCCGTCGTCGGCGTTCAACAGCGCCTGTAGGGCGTCGTCGACGGCGAGGCCGTCTTCGAGGTAGTCCATGCCCTTCTCCCCGAGTTCGACGTTCGTCAGCGCCTGTGTCGCGACCGCGCCGTGTTCACTTGCAAACGGACAGAGGGCCCCGACGCCCGGCAGGCGGGTCGTCACGGCGACGCCGAAGCGGTGCTGGTCGTCGCCGCCGTCGTCGACGTACGACTCGCGGACGCAGATGCTGAAGGTCATCGTGTTCGTCTGCTCCCGCGCGCCGCGAGGTAAAAACACCCGGCGAAACGACGCGGACGGCGCGCGCGTCGGACGTCCGCCGGCGTCGTCGCCTCCCGCGGCACCACCCTCCTGTGGCCGTACTGCCGTCGATTCGTCCCGCCTCAGCGCTCAGACATGTCTGAAGAGAGACAATCGTCTGACGTAAGAACTAACCCCGTTGTGGCCTCTCTACGTCCTATGGGTATCATGAGTAAGATTCTCGGTGGTGGTGGTTCCCGAACGACCGAGGACTACGTCGAACTCGACCTCGACGACTTCGACACCGCTCGCGGCGACGCCGGCCTCTCGGTTCACATCGCCGAAATCGGCGGCCAGCAGGACGTTATCGCCATCAAAGACGCCGTCTACGACGGCAATCTGGTCATCGCGGACATCACCCGCCACACGACCTCCGACAACACGATGGAACACATCATCGACGACCTCCGGCAGGTCGCGCGCGAGGTAGACGGCGACATCGTCCAGAAGGGCGACGACCAAATCGTCATCACGCCGACGGGCATCTCCATCTCGCGGCAGAAGCTCAACGGCTGACGCCGGCGGACGACACCGCGCACGCTCCGATTTCTCCCGAGTCGCCGACGCGAGCGATGCGGCTCGAACGGCCCGAACCGATGCCTATTCGGTCCTCTCGTTCCTAGAGTCGTCCGAATGAGCAAGGACTACATCGAGGTTCGCGGTGCCGAAGAGCACAACCTCAAGAACCTCGACGTTCGCATCCCCCGCGAGACGTTTACCGTCGTCACCGGCCTGTCGGGGTCAGGCAAGTCCTCCCTCGCGTTCGACACCGTCTACGCGGAGGGTCAGCGGCGGTACATCGAGTCGCTTTCGGCCTACGCGCGGAACTTCCTCGGCCAGATGGACAAGCCGAAAGTCGAGGCCGTCGAGGGCCTCTCGCCCGCCATCTCCATCGACCAGAAGAACGGGGCCAACAACCCCCGGTCGACCGTCGGGACCGTCACCGAACTCCACGACTACCTCCGCCTCCTGTACGCCCGCGTCGGCACCCAGTACGACCCCATCACGGGCGAGGAGGTCGGCGAGCAGTCCGCACAGGACATGGTCGACCAGATTCTCGAACTCCCCGAGGGCACCCGAGCGAAGGTCGTCGCGCCGGTCGTCCGCGACCAGAAAGGCGAGTTCAAGGACCTGTTTTCGGACCTCGTCTCCGAGGGCTACGCCCGCGTCGAGGTCGACGGCGAGGAGTTCGACCTCTCGTTCGAGACGCCCGAACTCGACAAGAACTACGACCACACCATCGACGTGGTCGTCGACCGCGTGAAGGTCGCGCCCGAGGCGCGCTCGCGCATCGCCGACTCCGTCGAGACCGCGCTCGACGAGGCCGGCGGCGTCCTCAAACTCATCGTCCCCGACCCGCCCGAGGACCTCCCCTTCGCCTCCAACACCCGTTCGACCGGGTCGCTCGCGGGCGAGGGCGACGACCGCCTCGTCGTCGAGTTCTCCGAGGAACTCGGTAACCCGAACTCGTCGTTCCGTTTTTCGGAAATCGAGACGCGGTCGTTCTCGTTCAACAGCCCCCACGGGGCCTGCCCGGAGTGCGAGGGCCTCGGCAAGGCGAAGGAGGTCGACCCCGACCTCGTCGTCACCGAGCCGTCGAAGCCGCTCAAGCACGTCTTCGAGCCGTGGAGCTACAACCGGACGTACTACCGCCGCCAGCTCGACAACGTCGCCGACCACTTCGGCGTCAGCGTGGACACCCCGTTCGAGGAGCTTTCGGACGAGGTGCAGGACGCCTTCCTGTTCGGCACCACCGAGGACGTGGTGTTCGAGTGGACGACGAAAAACGGCACGCGCCACAAGGAACACCCCTTCGAGGGCGTCGTCGGCAACCTCGAACGCCGCCACGTCGAGACCGACTCCGACCGGACGCGGGACCACATCGAGGAGTTCATGGCCGTCACGACCTGCCCCGACTGCGACGGCTCGCGGCTCAAAGAGCAATCCCGCCACGTCCGCGTCGGCGGCACGACGCTCCCCGAGGTCAACCGCATGACCATCGCGGGCGCGCTCGAACACTTCGAGGGCCTCGAAGCCGACCTCTCGGAGCGCGACCGCACCATCGCACAGGAGATTCTCAAGGAGATTCGCGCCCGCCTCGGCTTCATGACCGAGGTCGGCCTCGAATACCTCACCTTGGACCGCGAGGCCGCCACGCTCTCGGGCGGCGAGTCCCAGCGTATCCGCCTCGCCACGCAGGTCGGCTCCGGCCTCGTGGGCGTTCTCTACGTCCTCGACGAGCCGTCTATCGGCCTCCACCAGCGCGACAACGACAAACTGCTCAACACGCTCGAAGGCCTCCGCGACCTCGGTAACACGCTCATCGTCGTCGAACACGACGAGGAGACGATGCGCCGGGCCGACGAAATCATCGACATGGGGCCCGGCCCGGGCAAGCGCGGCGGCGAGGTCGTCGCGCAGGGCGATTTCGACGATATCGTCGCGGCCGACGACTCCATCACGGCCGACTACCTCTCGGGCCGCAAGGACATCGACGTGCCCGACGCGCGGCGCGAGGGCGACGGCGAACTCGTCGTCCGCGGCGCGCGCCAACACAACCTCGACGACCTCGACGTGCCGCTTCCCCTCGGGACGTTCACCGCCATCACCGGCGTCTCGGGGTCGGGTAAGTCCACCCTGATGCACGAGATTCTCTACAAGGGACTCGCCCGGCGGATGAACGACAACACCTCCGTCGACCCCGGCGAGCACGACGCCATCGAGGGCTACGACGAAATCGAGACCGTCCGGCTCATCGACCAGTCGCCCATCGGTCGCACCCCGCGGTCGAACCCGGCGACGTACACCGGCGTCTTCGACTACGTCCGCGAACTGTTCGCCGAGACGAAGCTCTCGAAACAGCGCGGCTACGAGAAGGGCCGGTTCTCCTTCAACGTCAAGGGCGGCCGCTGTGAGGCCTGCAAGGGACAGGGCAACGTCAAAATCGAGATGAACTTCCTCTCCGACGTGTACGTGCCCTGCGAGGAGTGTAACGGCGCGCGCTACAACGCCGAGACGCTCGACGTGACGTACAAGGACAAGACCATCGCCGACGTGCTCGACATGGAGGTCGACGAGGCGCTCGACTTTTTCGAGGCGAACTCGCAGATTCGCCGCCGCCTCCAACTGCTCCACGACGTGGGCCTCGGCTACATGCAACTCGGCCAGCCGTCGACCACGCTCTCCGGCGGCGAGGCACAGCGCGTCAAACTCGCCGAGGAACTCGGCAAGAAGCAGACCGGCGACACGCTCTACCTGCTCGACGAGCCGACGACCGGTCTCCACAAGGAAGACGAGCGGAAGCTCATCGAGGTGCTCCAGCGCCTCGTCGACAACGGCAACACCGTCCTCGTGGTCGAACACGAACTCGACCTCGTGAAGAACGCCGACCACATCGTCGACCTCGGCCCCGAGGGCGGCGCGGGCGGCGGCACGGTCGTTGCCAGCGGCACCCCCGAGGAGGTCGCCGAGAACCCCGACTCCCACACGGGTCGGTACCTCCGCGACTACCTCCCCGACGTGGACGAGGAGGGGCCGCGCTCGGACCGCCGCAACCCCGCGAAAGTGGCGAACGACGACTGAACGCGCGCCGACTTTTCTTCAGCGCCGACGGTGCTCTCAGCGACGCTGATACCACCAGTAGCCGACGCCCGCGAGCGCGAGGACCATGACGAGCGCCGGGAAGAAGGGGAACGTCGTCGCCGGTTCGACCACCTCGACGGCGACCCGCTGGGTGCCCGTCGAGAGCTGTCTGCCGGCGTCGTCCTCGTAGCTCACGTCGACGCCGACGACCTGCGTCTTCGGGACGGCGTCGCCGCTCACTTCGAGGTCGAAGACGACGAGGCGCGTCTCGCCGGCGTCGAGTCGCGGGACGAACGCGACGGCGTCCTCGCTCGAAAGCGGCTCCTCGGCGACGAGCCTGACCGTCACGTCGGTCTGCTGCGTCGCCTCGGTGTTCGTCACCGCGAGGACGAGCCGGCCGGTCGAATCCACCTCGAACGTCGCGTTCCGCGGTTCGACCGCGACGGCGGGGTCGCCGGTGCTCACCGCCGCGAGCACGTCGGTCCGGTCGGCCGCGCGCAGTTCGTCGCCCGGCGGCCGGTACTCGACGACGAACGGGAGTCGACGCGTCCCCGGCGTCGTGCCCGCGGCGAGGCCGATGGCGTACTCGAACTCGGCGACCTCGCCGGGCGCGAGCGTGCCGACGGTCACGTCGAGGTCCGTCGGCGTCAGCGCCGGGTCGTCGGATTCGAGGCGGAGCACCACGTCTCGGGCCTCGCCCTCGCCGACGTTCTCGACGGTGCCGACGACGCGGCCGACACCGCCGACTCTGAGCGTGCTCTCTTCGACCGTCACGGCGAACGCCGGGCCGGCTCCGGGGTCGAGACCGGCGACCAGTGACTGGACCTTCCGGTCGCCGCCGGGGTTGCGGAACGAGACGGCCACGTCGAGCGAGTAGGGCCGGTCGAGCGCGTCGTCGGCGACGCGGGCGCGGAAGCTCACGCGCCTCGTCTCGCCGGGTTCCCACGCGCCGACGTAGGCCTCCGCGGCGGGCGCGCCGGCCCCGAACGTCACCTCGGAGTCGGCGGACGCCACGCCGACGGTCGTCGCCGAGGCGGTCGCGTCGCCGACGTTCACGAGTTCGAGCGTCAGCGTGCCGGTGTCGCCGACGGCGACCGCGGCGTCCACGTCCGCGAGTTCGAAGTCGGCCCCGCGGGTCGGGCGCACCCCGGCGACGAACGACCGCGAAGTCCGCGTTTGACCGTCCTCGTCTCGGTAGGTCACGGTCAGGTCGACCGAGTAGTTGCGGACGATGGCGTCGTCGGCGACGCGGGCGCGGAAGCTCACGCGCTCTGTCGCGCCTTCCTCCCACTCGCCGACGAACGTCTCCGCGGAGGCGACGCCGCTTCCGAACGTTATCTCCGGGTCGGTCGAGGTGACGGTCACCGTCGCGTCCGCGGCCCCGACGGGCCCGACGTTCTCGATGTCGACCGCGACGGTCCCGCTGTCACCGACCGCGAGGGCGGCGTCGACCGTCCGGACCGCGAACGCGGGTCTGCGCTCGACGACCACTTCGAGGTCCCGCTTGATGGTCCGACTCCGGTGGGTCGTCCGGACCGTCTCGCCGTCCACGTACACCGAGGCGGTGTAGTCGTAGGTGAACGTGACGGGGAGTTCGTAGGTACCGGGCCGCGCGCCCTCGGCGACGCGGAGGCGGAGCGACGCCGGCCCGGAGACGCCCTCGGGGACGGTCCCGACGGGAATCTCACCGCTGACGACGGTGATGGGGCCGTTCGACTCGCCGCGGATGGTCAGCGCGCGGGCCGTCTGGACGAGCGCCTCGTACTCCTCGGGGCCGTCGTTGGTGACCGTCCCGCTGTTGACGACGAACACCTCGACCGCGGCCTCGGTACCGGCGACGAGTCGGTTCTCCGGCGCGATAATCGAGAGGTCGGGACTTCCGGTCACTCGGCTGGCGGCCGCGGCGCTCCCGGTTGCGCCGGCGAGGGCGGACAGGACCAGTAGCGTGGCGAGGAGCGCCGCGCTCGCCCGCCGGGTACGACGAGTCATGGTGAAGGGACCGGCGGGCGAGCCCGCTTCAGTCGCGCTAGATACGCGGCATGTAAGCTTAACAACACGCTCGGCTCTCAATCGGTGGTAACGTCACGCAAGGGATACGTCCGGAGCGCGCCTACGTGTGGGCATGTCCGTCCCCGCCATCGACATCGACGGCCTCACCAAGTTCTACGGGGACGTTCGCGGGGTCGAGGAGCTCTCGATTTCCGTCTCGGAGGGCGAGCTGTTCGGCTTCCTCGGCCCCAACGGCGCGGGGAAGTCAACGACGATTCGCCTGCTTCTCGGCCTGCTCAAACCGACCGACGGCACGGCGAGCATCCTCGGGGTTCCGGTGGACGACCGCGCGGCCTTCCTCGACGTGCTCTCGCGCGTCGGCCACATCCCCGGCGACCCGCGGTTCTACGACGACGTGACCGGCCGCAAGACCCTCGACTACTTCGCCGGACTCTCCGGCGACGCCCGCCGCGACGAACTCCTCGGCCGCTTTCCGGTGCCGCTTGACCGGCCGGTCCGGGCCTACTCCCGCGGCAACCGGCAGAAACTCGCCATCGTGCAGGCGTTCATGCACGACCCGCGGGTGGTCGTGATGGACGAGCCGACCTCGGGGTTGGACCCGCTCGTCCAACAGGAGTTCTACGAGTTCCTCCGCGAGGAGCGCGCCCGCGGGGTGACGGTGTTCTTCTCGACGCACATCCTCGGGGAGGTCCGCGAGGTCTGCGACCGCGTCGCCATCATCCGAAACGGTCGGCTCGTCGCCGTCGAGGACATCGACGACCTGCTCGCCCGGAGCGGGAAGGTCGTCACGGTCCAGTCGCCCGACTCCATCGACCTCGCCGACTTCGACTTTCCGGAGACCATCGACGCCCGCATCGAGCCCGACGGCTCCCTCCGACTCGTCACCTCGGGCAACTACGACGCGCTCGTGGACGCCCTCGACGGCTACCGAATCGACGACCTCGAAGTCCGCGAGACGGCCATCGAGGACGTGTTCATGCACTTCTACGACGAGGGTGACGGCGGAGAAGACGGCGTTGACGTCGGCGACAGCGCCGCCACCGACGACGGGGGCGACGCCGAGGACCCGTCGCCCGCCGACGCCGAGGAGTCCGCGAATGCGTGAACTCGACATCGCGTCCTTCGAATTCGCCCGGCGACGGCGCGGGCTCGTCATCGTCTGCGTGCTCCTCGTAGCGACCGCGGGGCTCACCATCGCCGTCTTCCCGTCGTTCGGCGAGTCCGACATCGACTTCGCCGAACTGCTGGAGTCGTACCCCGAGGAGTTTCAGGCGGCCTTCGTCGGGAGCGTCACCGACTTCTCGTCGCTCGAAGGCTACCTCGTGGTCGAACTCTACCAACTCGTCTGGCTCCTCATCGTCGGGAGTTACTTCGCCTACGCCGCGGGGTCGCTCGTCGCCGGCGAGGTCGACCGACAGTCGGTCGAACTCGTCCTCGTTCGGCCCGTCTCGCGCACCCGGTTCGTCGTCGGTAAGTTCCTCGCGATGCTCCCGGCGGTCGCCGTCGTCGACCTCGCACTCCTCGCGGCCGTCGTCGTCGGCGCGGGCCTCATCGACGAGGAGATTCACCTTACCCGCCTCCTCGCGGTCCACGCCGTCGGCGGCCTCTACCTCGTCGCCTGCGTCGCGGTCGGCCTCCTCGCGTCGGCGTTCTTCGGGCGCGTCCGCCGGGCGCAGGGCGCGGCCATCGGCGTCGTCTTCGGGACGTTCCTCCTCGACTCCCTGACCGTCGACACCGACTACGAGTTCCTCGGAGCCCTGTCGCTCACGCGCTACCTCGACCCCGGCGAACTCCTCGTCGCCGGCGACGTGGACTGGGGTGGCATCGCCGTGCTCGTCGCCGTGACGTGCGTCCTCGTCGTCCTCGCGGCCGAGGTGTTCGAGCGTCGCGACCTGTCGTAATCGTCGTTCTGCTCTCGGTCACCCGCGGCCCGCGCGACCGGCGCGAGCCACGCCCCGCGCCCGCTTTTTCACCGTCGAGCCCCTCTGTCCCCCATGCACCTCTACGCCGCCGCGAACGGCGCGGTCCTCTCGGTCTCGGGGTCGCCCGACGACTCGACCGCCCGTCGGAGACTCGCCGACCACCGCATCGAGTGCGTCGCGGCCGACCCGCGCGCGCCGGACCGGGCGTTCTGCGGGACCTTCGACGCCGGCGTCTTCCGAACGACCGACGGCGGGGCGTCGTGGCACGCGGTCGGCACCGACGCGCTCCCCGAGTCGGTGACGAGCCTCGCCGTCTCGCCGGCCGACCCGGACGTGGTCTACGCCGGTACCGAGCCCTCGGCAGTCTTCCGTTCTCCCGACGGCGGCGACACGTGGGCCGAACTCGCGTCGCTTTCGGACCTCGATTCGGCGTCGTCGTGGGCGTTTCCGCCCCGCCCGCACACCCACCACGTCCGCTGGATAGAACCGGACCCGACCGACCCCGACCGGCTGTTCGTCGCGGTCGAGGCCGGGGCGCTCGTCCGCTCGCTCGACGGCGGGGAGACGTGGCAAGACCGCGTGCCGTCGAGCAAGCGAGACACGCACTCGATGGCGACGCACCCCGACCGACCGGGTCGCGTCCGGGTCGCCGCGGGCGACGGCTACGCCGAGACCGACGACGCGGGCGAGACGTGGACGACGCCGACCGCGGGGCTGGGCCACGGCTACTGCTGGAGCGTCGTCGTCGACCCCGCGGACCCGGACTCGGTGCTTCTGACGGCCGCCTCCGGGCCGATGCGCGCCCACCGGGTCGAGTCGGCGGAGGCGTACCTCTACCGCCGGGCGGACTCGTCGGAGGGCGGTGGTGAGTCGTGGGAACGCCTCGACGAGACCGGACTGCCGACCGGGCCGGGCGCGACGCGAGGGATTCTTGCCGCCGGTCTGTCCGGCGGCGAGTGCTACGCCGCGAACGACCGCGGCCTCTACCGGACGACCGACTTCGGCGACTCGTGGGACCGAATCGAGGTTCCGTGGGACGGGACACGACGGACTGCGGCGGGGCTGGCGGTCGTCGAGTAGCCGGGCGGTTTTTCCTCCGAGACGTCCCCTCGTCCGAAGCGAGAAGATTCATGGGTCGGCGCGGCAACGGCCAAGCATGTACGATTTCGCCGTCGTCGGCGTCGGTCCCGCCGGCGCGCGGTTCGCCCGCCGCGCGGCCGACGCGGGCTACGACGTGCTCGCGCTGGAGAAAGGCGAGGTCGGGACGCCCCTCGCGTGCTCCGGGCACGTCAGCACCGACATCTGGGAGTACGTCCCCGACGAGGCGCGCGACCGCCTGTTTCAGAACCGCATCTACGGGGCGAACTTCCGCGTCGGCGGCCCGAACTCCAAGGCATACCCGTTCTACAAGCAAAGCGAGGTCTCGAACGTCATCGACCGCGTCGAACTCGACCGCACCCTCGCCGACTGCGCCCGCGACGCCGGCGCTGACGTGCGCGAGGGCCACACCGTCACCGCCGTCGAGGAACTCGACGACCGGGTCCGACTGACCGTGAGCGTGGCCGGTGAGGCCGGTACCGTCCGGTTCGAGGCGAAGATGGTCGCCGGGTGCGACGGCCCGACCTCGCGGGTCCGCCGAGCGCTCGACCTCCCCGAACCGTCGGAGACGCTCCACGGCGTCCTCGCGTTCGACCCTGACCCGGACGACGGCGACTTCGTCGACGTGCACCTCACGGTCCCGCGCTTTTTCGCGTGGCGCATCCCCCGCGGCGACGCCGGCGTCGAGTACGGCCTCGCGGCCCCGCCGGGCGCTGAGGTCAACGAAATGTTCGACGCGCTCACGAACACCTACGACGTGGAGACGGAGCACTTCTGTTCGGGTGCCATCCCCATCGGCCCGCCGGACCGGACGACCACTCGTCGGGCGTTCCTCGTCGGGGACGCGGCCGCCCAGACCAAGCCGTTCACCGGCGGCGGCATCCTCTACGGGATGACCGCGGCCGACATCGCCGCCGCGACCATCGACCCCGACGACCCCGAGACGCTGTCGGCCTACGAGGACGCGTGGCGCGACGAACTCTCCCGGGAGATTCGGCTGGGCCACCTCGTGCGCCGGTGTTACTCTTTCCCCGAGTGGCTCCAGCGGGTCGGTCTCCGGTCGCTGTCGGGGGAAATCGGCGTCCACATGGACAAGCCGAGCTCGTTCTTCTCGCGCGAACACCTGAAGAAACTGCTCTGAAAGGGCCGGGAGCGCCGAAACGCTCCGCTCCTATTTCTCGCCCGGATACGTCGGGAGCCGCGCCGACACCGCGCTCCCCTCGACGAACGGGAGCGACTCGCGGGTCGCGCCGACGCGGTCGTCACCGACCGCGACTTCGAGGTCGTCGGCGTCGAGGCCGTAGTCCACGAGCGCGAAACCGATGGGTGATTCGAGCATCGGGCTCTCGACGGCGCGGGTGACGGTCCCGACCGGGTCGCCGTCCGCGGAGACCTCGGCGCCCGCGTCGGGGAGGTCGTCGGCGCGGAAGCCGACGAGTCGGCGCGAGGGCCGCCCGCGGTTTTCGACCTTCGAGACGACCTCTTGGCCGACGAAACAGCCCTTGTCGAAGTCGAGCGCGTTGCGGACGCCGACGACGTTCGGGAGGTTGCCGCGGAGTTCCGACTCGAAGAGCGGCGTGCCGGCCTCGGCGGTGAGGCTGTCCCACGTCTGGTAGCCGACGGGGACCGAGGGGTTGCCGTAGAACAGCAGCGCGTCGAGCACGTCTTCGGCGTCCTTCGCGCGGCAGATGACGTCGTAGCCCTCCTCACCGGTCGGGTTGTCGGAGGCGACGACCGTGACGCCGAGTTCGCCGCCGATAGAGCCGCGGACGAAGGAGAGCTCCGGTTCGGGCGCGCCCGCCCCCGAGAGGATGCTCGCCACCTTCTCGGTGGACTGCGGGCCGTGGACGCCGAAGACGCCGAACTCGTCGGACGCGTCGCGGAGTTTGACGCGCTGGAGGAACGTCTTCGAGCGCCACTCCTCGACGAGCGGTTCGGCGCGGTCCCGCGGGGTGAAAATCAGCAGTCGCTCGCCCGCGTTGTAGACGTACATCTCCGTCTCGATGCGGCCGTCGGGGTCTAAAAGTAGGGCGTAGACGCCCTCGCCGTCCTCGTCCGGGACGGTGTTGGTCACCGCGTTGTCGACGTAATCGACCCGGTCTTCGCCCTCGACGACGACGACGCCGTAGCCGTGTTCGATGACGCCGACGCCGTTTCTGACGGCGCGGTGGGTCCGCTCGGGGCGGCCGTAGTGGCTCACGACCTCGATTCCGCCGCGCGTCTCGAACGTCGCACCGTGTGCCTCGTGGATGTCGGCGACGAGTGTCATTACCCCCCGTTTCGCCTTCGGCGCGTAAAACCCTCCCACTCCCGGACGACTCGCCCGGCTTTCGGTCGGCGGTCCGCCGGCGACGGCCGCGGGCGGACCGGACAGTCAAAACGAGTCCGTTCTCCGCGCTGGCTCGCTCAGAGCCCGAACCGCTCGCGGAGTCTCTCGAACAACGACGCGTCCTCTTCGACGGCTTCGCTCGGGTCCGGAACGACGCGCTCGTCGGCGTGGATGAGCACCCCCGTGTCGGCCTCCTCGACCACGATGAGGCCCTCGTCTTTCAGCGCCGACAGCGCCTCTTCGATGGTGTCGATGTCGGCGTCCACGGCGGCACGGAGTTCGAACACCGTCATCCCCTCGTCGTGGCGGTCGACGAGCGCGTCGAGCACCGCGACCTCGATGTCGCGGCGGTTCCGGAACTCCCGCCTCGCTCTCATAGCGGGTACATCGTTCGCCTCCTGTTTACTTGTACCGCCCGTCTGACGGACGTCCGACAGGCAGGGGGTACCTTTTTGTTTCCGAACCCCGGAATCCTCGCGTAATGGGACTTACTTGCCGTCTTCTCGGGCACTCCTACGGAGACCCCGAGACGGAACGGGAGCGAGAGGAACGCGGCGACGAGGTGGTCGTCTCGATTCGGGAGATACAGGTCTGTTCGCGGTGCGGACACGAACAGGTAATGAGCGAGAACAAGGAGGTCACGGCCATCCGAACGCCCGAGGAGGTCGGGATGACGGAGGGCGAAGTCGAGACCGCGGCCGCGGGGTTCGAACCGGCGAACCCGCAGCCCGGCGTCTCCGACAGCGAGGACGCCGCCATCGAGACGGCTCCGGACGCGGAGACGCAGGCCGAGGTCGACGACGCCAACGCCGGCGCCGACGCCGCTGCGGACGCCGACGCCGGCGCGGAC